>NZ_JAAEDI010000028.1 GCF_018129025.1 Neoroseomonas terrae
CATAGGGAACCACCGGGCCGAGCACGAAGTCATACAGCACGTTGGCCATCAGGCCGTAGCTGCGGACGGTGCCGGTCGTGCGGGGCACGTTGCCGCTCGGCGTGCTGATGCCGTCGACGTCGTTCTGGCGGTAGCTGCCCTCGAGTTCGAGGCGCAGGCCGTTGCCGAAGCCGTAGCCGACGGAGAGCACACCGATGTAGCCCCACTCGAAGGAGGCCGAGATCCCACGGTTGGAATCCGAGTCATCGAGGAAGTTGGTGCCGAGACCAGCGCCGATGTAGACGCCGGTCGTCCGCGGGTCCCAGCTCTGCGCATTCGCGGTCGCGGCCATCGGCAGGGACAGCAGCGTCGCGGCAAGAAGCGTGTTCTTCAGGCTCATCGTCATTCCTCGCATCCGATCCGCACCGTCGCCGCGGTGCTCAGGGCGCCCCCTGCTTCCAGGGGTTCGAGAAACACTAAATCACAACTTTCAGCGGCTTGCGGGGATGATCCTCACGCCGGATCGATATCAGCGGGACAGTGTTGCGGGCGCGCCACACCGTGGCCCCTCGGTGTCCCGCCGCCGAACCGCGTCAAGCCGCCGCGAAGCGCTGCACCTTCCGCCGCAAAACGATCTAGTCTGCCTCCCGGCGGCCCCTCCCGCCCGGCCGCCGTCGCACACGGCCGGTCCACGGCCGGGCACAGGAGGAACCGTCGCGATGAGCGCCAATGGAACAGCCAAGGCCGCCCCAAGGTCGAGACCGCCCGGCGGGGCCGGGCCCCGCACCGTCGCCCTGATCGGACCGCAGGGCAGCGGCAAATCCACCCTGACAGACGCCCTGCTCACCGCCGCCGGCAGCCCGCCGCCGCGCCGGGCCGAGGCCCGCAGCCGTGTCATGGGCACCGAGACCCGCCTCGCCCACTGCACCATGATGGAGGAGGAGTGGGCGCTGCTCGACTGTCCCGGCTCGGTCGAGTTCGGGCAGGAGGTCGCCGCCGCCCTCGCCGTCGCCGACATCGCGCTGCTGGTCTGCGAACCCGATCCGGCCCGCGCCGCGGCGCTTGCCCCCGCCTTCCACGCGCTGGAACAGGCCGGGCTGCCTGCCATGGTCTTCGTCAACAAGGCCGATACGCTGGGCGAGGGACGCATTCGCGACACCATCGCCGCGCTGCAGGCGCATTCCCGCCGCCCGCTTGTGCTCCGCCAGGTGCCGATCCGCGAGGGCGGCGACGTCACCGGCTATGTCGACCTGGTCAGCGAGCGCGCCTATCGCTGGCGTCGCGGCGAGGTGTCCGAACTGATCCGCATCCCGGATGCGGTGCAGTCGCGCGAGGTCGAAGCCCGCGCGGCGCTCGCCGAGGCGCTGGCAGACCACGACGACGCCCTGCTGGAAAAAGTCATCGAGGACACCGTGCCCACGCCCGATGACCTATATCGCCCGCTGCATGCGGACGTCGCCGCCGGCGGGCTGGACCCCGTCCTGCTCGGGGCGGCGGAACGCCGCCATGGTATCGCCCGGCTGTGGAAGGCGTTGCGACACGACGCCCCAGATCCTGCTGCGACCGCTCAGCGCCTGGGTCTCGACCCGGAAGGCGAGGCGGTCGCCCAGATATTCCGCACGGTGCATGCCGGGCATGGCGGTCGACTGTCCTTCGCGCGGATCTGGCGCGGTGCTCTGAAGGATGGCGCCACGGTCAATGGCGCCCGGATCGGCGGCGTCACGCGCTTCCCGGCCGGCGAGCCGGGCAAGGTGCCGGAGGCGCAGATGGGCGAGGTAGTGGCGCTCGGCCGGCTCGATACGGTCGCGACAGGGGCCACGCTGTCGCCTTCCGGCAACGTCCCGGCGCTGCCCTTTCCGGCGCCGTCGGCGCCGGTCTACGCGCTCGCCATTTCCAACGAGGAGCGCAAGGACGATGTCCGCCTCTCCGGCGCGCTGCAGCGCCTGACCGAGGAGGACCCTTCCATCACCGTGCTGCAGGATGCCGAGACCGGGCAGATCCTGCTTGGGGGGCAGGGGGACATCCATCTCGGCCATGCGGTGTCGCGGCTGGCAGAGGCGCATGGCCTCCGCGTGTCCACAACCCGGCCGCGCGTGGCCTTCCGCGAGACGATCCGCCACGCTGCGCGCCACCACGCGCGGCACCGGCGGCAGACGGGCGGCCACGGGCAGTTCGCCGACGTCACGCTTGAGGTGACACCGCGTGCGCGCGGCGAGGGCTTCGCCTTCGAGGACCGCATCGTCGGCGGTGCCATCCCCCGCAAGTTCATCCCGGCAGTGGGCGACGCGGCAGAGGAAGCATCCCGCAAGGGGCCGCTCGGCAACCCTGTGGTGGACATCGCCGTCACGCTGCTCGACGGCGCCTTCCATTCGGTCGATTCATCGGACATGGCCTTCGCCACCGCGACGCGCCTGGCGATGCAGGAGGCGCTGGCCAAGGCCGAACCGGTGATGCTGGAGCCCGTGGACCACGTCACGATCCTGGTGCCACAGGACGGAACGCCGGCTGCGCAGCGGCTGCTGACCGGCCGCCGCGGCCAGATCCTGGGTTTCGCCGAGAAGGAGGACTGGCCGGGCTGGGACGAGGTACAGGCCCTGGTTCCCGAAGCCGAACTGCACGACCTGATCATCGAGTTGCGGTCGCAGACCATGGGCCTCGGCACCTACACGCGCCGATTCGATCACCTCGCGGAAGCGCGCACGCGATAGGGCGCAGGGATTGGATGGCGCCGCGGGGTTTGCGCGAAGATTGACGGCAGCGGGTGGATCAGGAAGGGGCTCTGCCCCTTCCCGAACCCTACCCCGGCAAAGGCCGAAGGGCCTTTGCAAACCTCAACCTGGCACTGCGCGGGCAGGATCGGAACATAGTCGTCATACTGCTCCGCGCAGGAAGGGCTTTGAGATCAGGAGAACGGGCCGTCGCGCCCGACGCCGACAGGTTGCGGTCCAGGTGCTCCAAGCACCTGGCGGGGTGGTTCGGAGGGGCGGCGCCCCTCCGTCTGCGACGGCGACGGTAGTTCCCCGCTCAGGCCAGCATACCCGCCGGCACCTTGCCGCCATTCTCGGCGAGCTTCCGCATCACCTGCTTGTGGAGCCACATGTTCATGGCGGCGCTGTCGGTGGTGGAGCCCGTGTAGCCGAGCTCCTTTGCCAGTTCCTCCCGCGCCGCGAGGCTGCTGTCGAGCCCCAGCAGCTTCATCAGGTCGACGATCGACTGGCGCCAGTTGAGCTGGCGGCCGGACTTCGCCTCCATCTCGGACAGGATCGCGACCACGTCTACCGGCTGGGATGCGGCGGTGTGGCCGGGCGCCTCGGGTGCGGAATCGGGGGCGGCCGAGAGCGGACCGGTTCCCTCCTCCTCGGCCCCCTTCGGCGGTTCGTCAGGCTTTGTGGTCTGCGCGTGCTCCGCGGGATTGCGATGGAAGATGCCGTCCATGATCGACCGGAAAATGCTCATGAGGCGTGCTCCCTGCGTGATGACGCGCACACGGGCTGTCAGCCCGTGCAACGCGTGCCACACTCAACGCGAACCATAGGGGAAACGTTGCATGAACAGCCCGTACACCGTCGCCGATCTGGTCGCGGACATCCTGCCGCAGATCGGCGTGCGGACCGTCTTCGGCATCGTCTCGGTCCACAACATCCCGATGCTGGATGCGATCGGGCGGCGCAACGCGCTCCGCTACGTCATGGCGCGTGGCGAGATGGGCGGCGCGCACATGGCCGATGCTTATGCGCGGGTGGTCGGGCATCTCGGCGTGCTGTTCACCTCGACCGGGCCGGGCATGGCGAACGCGATCCCAGGGCTGGTGGAGGCACGCTTTGCCGGGTCGCCTGTCCTGCATATCACCGGCCAGACCGCCACGAAGCACATCGATCGCGACGCCGGCACGGTGCATGACGTGCCCGGCCAGACGGCGATGCTGGCGGCGGCGTGCAAGGCGGCGTACCGCGTGCGCAGCGCCAACGAGGCCTTCGGCGTGCTGGTGCGCGCGGCGGCCGAGGCCCTGTCGGCCCCACGCGGCCCGGTTTCCGTGGAAATTCCGATCGACCTGCAGCGCGCGCCGATCGCGCGCCCGGCGGCGCTGGACGGGCTGGTGCTCCCGATCGCAGCCCCGTTGCCACCAAGCCCCGCCGCGCTCGATGCCGCGGCCGAGATCCTCGCCGGGGCGAAGCGGCCGATGCTGTGGCTCGGCAATGGCGCGAAGCAGGCACGCGATGCGGCCCTGCGGCTGATGGGCCTCGGCTTCGGCGCCGTGTCCTCCTGGAACGGGCGAGGCACCATCCCCGAAGACCATCCGATGACGCTGGGCGGCCTGCATGGCAACGGGTCCACGCGCGTGCAGGATTTCTACGGATCGGTCGATGCGATGCTGGTCGTGGGATCGCGCCTGCGCGGTCACGAGACCGGCGACTTCTCGATGAAGCTGCCGAAGACGCTGATCCATGTGGACAGCGATCCGGCGGCGGATGGTCGAACCTATGGCAACAGCCTGTTCGTCCATGGCGACGCGGGGTTGGTGATGGCCGGCATCGCCGACCGGCTGGCAGGGCGGAGCGGCGTCGATGCAGGCTACGCCGCCGACTTCGCCGCCATGAAGTCCCGCGCGCGGGAGGAGTATCTCGCGACCCTCGGCCCCTATGCCGGCTTCCCTGACGCGATCCGCGCCGCGCTGCCGCGCGACGGCGTGTTCGTGCGCGACATCACCATCGCGAACTCCACCTGGGGCAATCGCGTCTTCCCGATCTTCGACCCGAAGGATTCAGTCTACCCGGTCGGAGCGGCGATCGGGCCGGGACTCGCACTCGGCCTCGGCGCCTCCATCGCGGCGGAAGGGCGCAAGACGCTGGCGATGGTGGGCGATGGCGGCTTCTCCCTCGGCATGTGCGAAATCTTCACCGCCGCGCAGGAAAAGCCCGACCTCGTGACGATGGTGATGAACGACGGCGGGTACGGCGTGATCCGCCACATCCAGGACGCCGTCGCCGACGGCCGCCAGTTCGGCGACAACCTCCTGACGCCGGAGTTGCAGGGCCTCGCCACCCTGGCCGGGCTGCCCTACTTCCGCGTGTCGAGCGCGGAGACCGTCGGTGAGGTTGTCAGCCAGGCGGTCGCGGTGAAGGGGCCGGCGCTGGTGGAAGTGGACATGCGCGCAATCGGGCCCGTGCCGCCCTATGCGCCGTACGCGACAATGGGGAAGCACGCGGAGCGGGCGCGGCAGTAGAGGCCGGAGGGCCTTCAGACTGCTATCGTGCTGACGCTGTTGTCGTTGGAGGGGCTTTGCCCCTCCAAGCCACCCCAGCAAAGGCCGAAGGGCCTTTGCAAACCTACACTGGGCGCCGGCGCGGCGCGCTGGAATGGTGCCGAGAGCCGCTCTGAGCACGAAGCGTCCGTGGGGGGTGCAGCATGCCTGCTGCGCCCGACGCCAAAAGATTGCGGTCCAGGTGCTCCAAGCACCTGGCGGGGTGGTTCGGAGGGGCAGCGCCCCTCCGATCTTCGGAACAGCCGGAAGGTCTTGAGAGCCGAAGCTTGAAACTGGGCCGCTGAAGCGCTCCGACTGCCGGACCGCGAGCTACAGCCCGATGCGGAAGCGCAACTCCTCCGCGTTTCCATATGCCGCGTCCTTCGTGAACCGCCCCACCAGCAAGCCGCCGTTCGCCGTGATTACCCTCTGCGACGCCGCATTGCCGGGGTCCGTCGTCAGATCGACATGCCGCAATCCCACCGCCCGCGCCTCCGGCAGCAGCAGCGCGAGCGCCCGCGTTGCATGCCCGTGCCCCCGCTTCCAAGGCACGATCGTATACCCGACGTGCCCGAGCACGTGCGGCGGCAGCTCGTCGGTTCCGTTCTGCCAGCGCAGATGGATGGCGCCGCAGAATGCACCATCCCAGATCCAGCGCGTGAAGGCCGGCAGCCGTGGCACTGTCGATCCGTCCGGCAGCGAGATCGGCGCGCCGCGTGCCTCCGGGTCGTGCAGGCCGGCAAAGAAGGCGTCCGCATCCTGCCGGATCGCCGCGAGGTGCGCGCGCGGCACCGCATCACCGCCCACATTCGCCGGCGACCAGCCAGCCTCCAGCGCCGCGACATACGCATCCAGCGCATCACGGGATGGCCGGATCAACTGCGTCATGGCGCCAGGAACCGCCGGGAACACCAGCCCGCCACCCCACATCCGGCAATAACCAGCGCCATCGGCATCGCCGTCCCGTCCTGCAACAGGCCGAGCAGCGCGCCGGCAGCCGCCCCGATCCCGAACTGCAACGTGCCCATCAGCGCGGACGCGCTGCCCGCGACCGCCCCGTGCGGTCCCATCCCCAGCGCAACCGTCAGCGGCATCACCGCGCCGATCATCGCGACGTAGCAGAACAACGCGGCGACCAGCGCGGGGAAGCCGCCAATGCCGCTCACCGTCGTGGCGAGCAGCGCAAGGCCGGCGACCGGCGGCACGCAGATCACCACCGGCAACAGCCGGGCCGGCGGCATCCGCTGCGCCAGCCGCGCGATCGCCTGGCCCATCGCCATGATGCCGAGCGCATTGGCGCCGAAGTAGAAGCCGTATTCACTCGCCGGCACGCCATGCAGTTCCATCAGCACGAAGGGCGATCCGCTGATGTAGGCGAACATCCCACCGATGACGAAGCCGCCGGCCAGCGCATATCCCATGAACCGCCGGTCCCGCATCAGCCCGTACCAGGTGCGCATGACGCCGAGCACGCCTTCCCGCCGCCGCCGCTCCGGCGGGAGTGATTCCGGCAGGAACAGCGCCAGCACCCCCAGCATCACGGCGCCATAGACAACGAGCAGCCAGAAGATGCCGCGCCAGCCGAAGGCGGGCAGCAACGCCCCGCCAATCATCGGCGCGACGATAGGCGCGACGCCCATCACCAGCATGAGCTGCGCCATCAGCCGCACCGCGCCGCGCTCATCCGTCACGTCGCGCACCACGGCGCGCGCGATCACCATGCCTGCGCAGCCGCCCAGCGCTTGGAACAGCCGCGCCACCGTCAGCGATTCGACATCGGGCGCCAACGCGCAACCGATCGCCGCGACGGTGTACAGCCCGAGCCCGACGAACAGCGGCGCCCGCCGCCCATGCCGGTCAGATAGCGGCCCGTACAGCACCTGCCCGAAGGCGAGCCCCAGGAAGTAGATCGCCAGCGTTCCCTGCACCGCGCCGGGCGAGGCATTCAGCGACGCGCCGAGCGCCGGCAGCGCCGGCAGGTACATGTCGATCGAGAACGGCCCGATCCCGGCAAGCGCGCCGAGGATCAGCGCCAGGCGCCGCTGGCTCGGCGCGGTCATGCCTCGGGGGCGGCGGCCAGCGCTTCGGCGGCGAGCGCGAGCGCCTTTTCCACGGCCGCACGGCCCTCGGCCGACAGCGGCGCCTGCGGCGGCACGGGATCGCCGACCGCGAAGCCCTGGAACTGCAACGCCCCCTTGATGCAGGCGGCGAGCGAATGCGCGGCGAACAGCTCATTCACCCGCCACAGCGCGCGTTGCAGCGTCAGCGCCGCATCCCATTTCCCGGCGCGGCACAGCTCATACAATCGCACGGATTCACGCGGGACGGCGCAGGCCGGCCCGGCCATCCAGCCCTTTCCGCCGATCATCATCACCGCGAGCGGGATATGCGCCGAGGCTGCGAAGACCTCCATCCGCCCTTCCGTCCGGTTCAGGATGGACAGCAGCCGGCCGGTATTGGTCGACGCATCCTTGATGCCGACGATGCGCGGATGCCGCGAGAGCGTGTCGATCGCCGGCAGCGTCAGGTCCGACCGCTGGAAGTTGGGGTTGGTGTAGAGCACGACAGGCTTGTCGGTCGCGTCGGCGATGGCGGTGAAATATGCGATGACCGCGGCCTCGGAGAGCGGGAAGTACGCTTCGAGGATCGCGAGGATGCCATCCGCGCCGATCGCCGCGTAGTCCTTCGCCTGGCGCACGGCATCGGCCGTCGTGGTCGCAGCCACGCCCGCCACGACCGGCACGCGCCCGCGCGCGGTCTCCACCACGATCTCGACGATCCGTCGCCGTTGGGCGGCGTCGAGATAGGCGAACTCCCCCGTGCTGCCGAGCGGCGTCAGCCCATGCACGCCCGCCGCGATCAGATGCTCCACCAGCCCGCGGAGTTCATCCTCCAGGATGCGGCCGTCCGGCGCGACCGGCGAGACGAGGTAGGGAAAGACGCCGTGAAACGCAGAGCTCATGCTTCGTCCAGTTCCCGCAGGATCACCAGCACGTCCTGCCGGGCGGGTTCGGGCAGGCCGTGCATCACATCGCCCACGCGCCGCAACGCGCGCCGCAGCCCGTGGATCTGGTCGAGAAGGTCGAGCGCCACCCCCACCCCCTCGTCGTTGACGCCCATCGCGTCGCGCAGGTCGCGGATCAGGGCCGCGCGGGTGAGGTCGGCGTCGCTGTACTCGGGTGCGGCGGGCGCGATCCAGCCAGCGGAAACGCAGTACTCCACCATGGTCACGTTCAGGTTCAGCCGGCGCAGACGGTCACTGTCCTCGGCCATGTCAGCGCTCCATCCCGGCCCGCGGATTCTGCGTGCGGCCCGCCTCCCAGCTCTCGGCAAAGGCTTCCAGCGCGGCATCCGGCGCATCGGGCAATACCAGCCGCAGGGTGACGAAGGCATCGCCGCGCGTGCCGTCCTTCCGCGCCACGCCGCGGCCGCGCAGCCGCAGCACCGTGCCGGTGTTCGATCCCTTCGGGACGTTCACCATCACCGGGCCGGCCGGCGTCGGCACCTCGATCCTGCCGCCGAGGACCGCCTCGGGCAGCGAGACCGGCACGTCCATCAGGATATCGTCGTCCCGGCGCGTGAAGTGACGATGCTCGCCCACGCTCACCTCCACCATCAGGTCGCCTGCGGGACCGCCGCCCATGCCCGGCGAGCCCTTGCCGCGCAGCCGCAGCATCTGGCCTTCCCGCGTACCGGGCGGGATCGTCACGTCCACGGTGCTGCCGTCGGGCAGGGTGACGCGCTTCGTCCCGCCATTCACCGCATCGAGGAACTCGATGTCGAGCCGCGCATGGATGTCGCCGCCCCGCATGCGGAACTGCCCCCCGCCCCGGCCCTGCCGTGCGCCGCGTCCGAACAGCGCGCCGAGCAGATCGTCATCGTCCATCATGTCGGCGTAGCCGGCATCGGAGGTGTATGGCCCCCCGCCACCGGCATGGTCGCGATACCAGCCGGGCGGCGGCTGCGGCGGGCGTTCGTTGCCCGCCGCGTCGATCTCGCCGCGGTCGAAGCGGGCGCGCTTCTCAGCGTCGCTCAGGATGTCATTGGCCGCGGCGACGGCCTTGAACTTGTCCTCCGCCGCCTTGTCGCCCGGGTTCAGGTCCGGGTGCAGCTTGCGCGCCAAGACGCGGTAGGCCTTGCGGATATCCTCCTGCGAGGCGTCGCGCTTCACGCCGAGAACGTCGTAAGGGTCCTGGGCCAACGTGGTCTCCTAGGCTTCGGCGAGGGCCGCCAGCATCCTGATATGGCTGTCGATGCCACGCTCGAAACAGGCGATGTCGAATTTCTCGTTCGGGCTGTGCACCTGGTCGTCGTCCAGCCCGAAGCCGACCAGCA
The DNA here is from genome assembly GCF_018129025.1 of Neoroseomonas terrae. GTDB lineage: Bacteria > Pseudomonadota > Alphaproteobacteria > Acetobacterales > Acetobacteraceae > Neoroseomonas > Neoroseomonas terrae. The sequence continues at coordinate 9,557 of NZ_JAAEDI010000028.1, forward strand.
GGCAGTCGAGCCCAACGATCTGCTTGATCTGCTCGACCACCGGCAACGAGCCGCCGCCGCCCTGGAGGACGGCGGGCTTGCCGAACTCCGCTGTCAGCGCGGCCTGGGCAGCGCGTACGAAAGGGCTGTCCGACGGGATCTCGATCCCCTCGCCATGGCTGAAGACCTGGATCTTCACCTGGGCGTCCTCGGGCATGCGGGCGATGATGAAGTCGCGCAGGCCGGCGATGACCTTCGCTGGGCTCTGCCCCGGCACCAGCCGGAAGGACACCTTCGCATGGGCCTCGGAAGGAATGACGGTCTTCGCGCCATCCCCGGTGTAGCCGCCCCAGATGCCATTCACATCCGCGGTCGGGCGCGCCCAGAGCCGTTCCAGCGCCGAGCGGCCCATCTCGCCCGCCGGCACGGATAGGCCGACCCCGCCGAGGAAAGCCTTCTCGTCGAAATTCAGCGCATCCCACTGCGCGCGGCGTTCGGCGGAAATCTCCTGTACGCCGTCATAGAAGCCCGGGACCAGGATGGTCCCGGCCTCATCCTTCAGATCGCCCAGGATGCGCGTGATGAGGTTGATCGGGTTCAGCGCCGACCCGCCGAACAGGCCGGAATGCAGGTCCTTGTTCGCCGCCGTGATGTCGATCTGCGTGTAGAGCAGACCGCGCACGCTGGTGACGATGGACGGCGTCGCGATGTCCCACATGTTGCTGTCGCTGATGACGACGACATCGGCATCGCGCAGCGCATCGGCATTGGCTTCGAGGAAGTCGGGCAGATCCTTGGACCCGACCTCCTCCTCGCCTTCCACCACGACGGAGATGCGACAGGGCGGGCCGCCCGCGACCGCGTGCCAGAAGCGCAGTGCTTCCAGCCAGAGCATCACCTGACCCTTGTCGTCCACCGCGCCGCGCGCCACGGCGCGCTTGCCGTTCGGACCGTCCGCCAGCACGGGTTCGAAGGGCGGATTGGTCCACAGCTCCATGGGTTCCGCGGGCTGCACGTCGTAGTGGCCGTAGAAGAGCAGGTGGCGCTTCGCGCCGGCAGGGCCGGGATGGTGCGCCAGCACCACCGGATGGCCCGCCGTGGGCTTCAGCCCCGCGACGAAGCCGATGCTACGAAGCTGGTCCGCGAGCCACTCCGCCGCCCGCCGGCAATCGGGCGCATGCGCCGGTTGCGCCGAAACGGACGGAATGCGCAGCCAGTCGAACCAGCGGGCGCGGGATTCGTCACGCCGCACGGCAGCGTGGGCGAGGATGGTGTCGATGTCGGTCATGTTTCCTTCGCCTGGCTGCGCAGGACGTGTTTCTGGATCTTGCCGGTGGAGGTCTTCGGCAGTTCGGCAAAGACGACGTGGCGCGGCACCTTGAACCCTGCCATGTGCTGCTTCGCGAAGGCGATCAGCTCCTCGGCGGTCGCGGTCGCGCCCGGTTTCAGCTCGATGAAGGCGCAGGGCGTCTCGCCCCATTTCTCGTCGGGCCGCGCCACGACGGCCACCACCGCCACGGCGGGGTGCTTGTACAGCGCATCCTCGACCTCGATGGAGGAGATGTTCTCCCCGCCCGAGATGATGATGTCCTTCGAGCGATCCTTGAGCTGGATGTAGCCGTCCGGATACTTGACCGCGAGGTCCCCGGTATGGAACCAGCCACCCTTGAATGCGGCGCCGGTCGCGGCCTCGTCCTTCAGATAGCCCTTCATCACGACGTTGCCCTGCATCATCACCTCGCCGAGCGTCCTGCCATCAGCGGGCACCGGCTGCATGGTCGCGGGGTCCATGACGTCGAGCCCTTCGAGCGCGAGGTACCGCACGCCCTGGCGTGCCATCAGCGCCGCCTGCTCCCCGGTTGGCTTGGCGTTCCACTCGCCATGCCACTCGTTCACCACGGAGGGCCCGTAGCATTCCGTCAGGCCGTAGACGTGGCAGACGGCGAAGCCGGCTGCCTGCATCGCGGCGAGTACCGCCTCCGGCGGCGGCGCGCCCGCCACGATGAACTTCACCTGCTTCGACAGCGCGCGCTTGTCGGGTTCGGGCGTGGTCAGCAGCGTCGCCATGACGATCGGCGCGCCGCACATGTTCGTGACGCCCTCCTCCGCCATCAGCCGCCACATGTCGGCCCCACGCACGGCGCGCAGGCAGACATGCACGCCGGCCTGCGCCGTGACCGTCCAGGGAAAGCACCAGCCGTTGCAATGGAACATCGGCAGCGTCCAGAGGTAGGTGGGGTGCTTCACCATCTCCGCCGACAGCACGTTGCCCACCGCCAGCAGGTGCGCGCCGCGATGGTGATAGACGACGCCCTTCGGCTTGCCGGTGGTGCCCGACGTGTAGTTCAGCGTGATCGCGTCCCACTCGTCGGCGGGCATCGGCCAGGCGAAGGAGGCATCGCCCTCGGCGAGCAGCGCGTCATAGGGCACGCCGCCCAGCGTCTCGGCGCGAGCCGCCTCCGGCGCCAGCGGATCATCCACCTCGATGATCAACGGCTTCACCGTAGCCTGCAGCAGGGCGAGCCGCACGGCCGGCATGAACTCCCGGTCGACGATCAGCGCCTTCGCCTCGCCGTGGTCGAGGATGTAGGCGATCGTCGCGGCATCCAGCCGCGTGTTGATCGTGTTCAGCACGGCGCCCGCCATCGGCACGCCATAGTGGCATTCCAGCATTTCCGGAATGTTCGGCAGCACCGCCGCGACCGTGTCCCCGCGCCCGATGCCGCGCTTCGTCAGCGCATGCGCCAGCTTCACGCAGCGGTCTCGCAGCTCGCCGTAGTTTCGCCGCACCGCGCCGTGCACCACGGCGAGTGTCCCGGGGTAGACCCGCGCCGAGCGTTCCATGAACAGCAGCGGCGTCAGCGGCTGGTGGTTCGCGGCGTCGCGGCCCAGCCCCGTCTCGTACTTGGACATGCGGTTCCTAACGATCCTCCCAGACCGGCCGGCGCTTATCGAGGAAGGCGCCGATCCCTTCGGCGGCGTCGCGCGCCATCAGATTGTCCGTCATGACGCAGGCCGCCTCGCGATAGGCTTCGGCGAGCGGCAGGTCGATCTGACGGTAGAAGCCGCGCTTGCCCATCCGCACCGTCAGCGCAGAACGGGCGGCGATCCGCCCCGCCAATGCCAGCGCGACCGGCATCACCTCGTCCGGCGCCACCACACGGTTCACCAGCCCGATGCGCAAAGCCTCCTCGGCCGGGATCATGTCCCCGAGCATCAGCATCTCCATGGCGGCCTTGCGCGGCACGGCGCGCGCAAGCGCCACGGCCGGCGTCGAACAGAACAGCCCGATGTCCACCCCCGGCGTGCAGAACCGCGCCTGGTCCGAGGCCACCGCAAGGTCGCAGGTGGCAACGAGTTGGCAGCCCGCCGCCGTCGCTACCCCCTGCACCGCCGCGACGACCGGCTGAGGCAGCGCGACGATCGCCTGCATGACACGCGAACAGGTTTCCATCGCCCGATCGTAGAAGCCGCGACCATGATCGGGATCCGCGCGATGCGCCTTGATCTCGCGCAGGTCGTGCCCGGCGCTGAACACCGGTCCTGCGGCGGCAAGGACCAGGCAGCGGACCGAAGCATCCTCGCCGATCGTCGCGAGCGCGTTCTCCAGCGTTTCCAGCATTTGCAGCGACAGGCTGTTGCGTGAGGCCGGTCTGTTCAGCGTCAGTACCGTCACGCCCTCCGTGCGGTCGTCCCGCAGCAACATCGGTGCTGGCGCCGTCTCGGTCGCTGCGCTCATTGTCAACTCCCCGTCGTCGTGCCCCGTCAGGGTAGACCGTTTTGCGCCCCCGCGGAATTCGGCCCGGGGTTGCCGTTGCCGCTTCTCCGGGCCAGCCTTTGCTTCGTCACGGCAGCTTGGGGAAGATCATGGCCTGGACCGCTCACACCATCATCCAGAACGGGAAGGCGATTCCCTTCGACGACGCACGGCTTCACCCGCTCGCGGTCGGCCTCGCCTATGGCGCCTCGGTGTTCGAGGGCATTCGCGCCTACATGAACCCCGCGACGGGGCGCCTCTCGGTCTTCCGGCTCGAGGAGCATCTGGTGCGGCTGGACCAGGGCATGAAGTTCATGCGCTTCGACGACCCGCCGTCACGCGAGCAGCTGCGCCAGGGCGTGCTCGATTCCGTGCGCGCCAACGCGCCGGACGACGATTGCTACATCCGCCTTCAGGTGCACATCGAAAGCCTCGGCAACCAGTCGACCACCGGCAAGGTCGGCTGGGTCTGTGCCGCAATACCGCGCGAACGTTCCACCAAGCGCTCCACCGGCCTGTCGCTCAACGTCTCCTCCTGGACACGCATCGCCGACAACACGACGCCGGCACGCATCAAGGCGACCGCGAACTACCACGCCGGCCGCATCTCGACCCTGCAATCCAAGGCCGATGGCTACGACGCGCCAATCCTGCTGACGCGCGATGGCAAGGTCAGCGAATCCGCCGGCGCCTGCCTGTTCATGGTCCGCGACGGCGCCGTCATCACCCCGGCGCGCGACAGCGACATCCTGGAAAGCGTGACGCGCGATACCGTGCTGAAGCTCGCCGCCGAACTCGACCTCCCGACGCAGGAACGCCGCGCCGATCGCAGCGAGCTGTACGTCGCGGACGAAGTGTTCCTTTGCGGCACGGGACAGGAACTGGTGCCGGTCGCATCGATCGACCGGCTGCCGGTCGGCGACGGCAAGCCCGGGCCGATCACGATGCGGTTGCAGGAAGCCTATGAATCGGTCGTGCGCGGGACGACGGACGCTCACGCCGAATGGCGGACGGCGGTGTGACAGGGGAGGGCGTCCGCCCACTGGGGCCGCCGAAGGCCGCGACCTGAGAACTCCCGCGGTCCGTTGGAGGGGGTTAGTTAGACCCCTCCAAGCCATCCCGGCAAAGGCCGAAGGGGCATGGCAAGCCGCAACCTGGGATCGGGCTTAGTGCAGTGCGCCTGTGGCGCCCGGCACCAGCAGATTGCGGCCCCGGCGCTCCAGGCACCGATTGGCGTTGCGCAGCAACGTCAATCGGCCCCGATGGGCTGGAGGGGCACCGCCCCTCCCGGATCAGTGCCCGCGCAGGATCTGGCTCAGGAACAGCTTCAGCCGCTCCGTCTTCGGGTCGTTGAACACCTGGTCCGGCGTGCCGGATTCCACGACCTCGCCGCGGTCCATGAACACCACCCGATCGGCCACCTGCCGGGCGAAGCCCATTTCGTGCGTCACGCAGATCATCGTCATGCCCTCGGCGGCGAGCATGACCATGGTGTCGAGCACTTCCTTGATCATCTCGGGGTCGAGCGCGCTGGTCGGCTCGTCGAACAGCATGATCTTGGGCTTCATGCACAGGGCGCGGGCAATCGCGACGCGCTGCTGCTGCCCGCCGGAAAGCTGCCCCGGGAACTTCTTCGCCTGCTCCGGGATCTTCACCCGGGTCAGGTATTCCATCGCCAGTTCCTCGGCCTGCTTCTTCGGCATCTTGCGCACCCAGATCGGCGCAAGCGTGCAGTTCTCAAGGATGGACAGGTGCGGGAACAGGTTGAAGGACTGGAACACCATCCCGACCTCGCGGCGGATGGCATCCAGCGCGCGGACGTCGTCAGACAGTTCGACGCCGTCCACCAGGATACGGCCTTCCTGGTGCGTCTCCAGCCGGTTGATGCAGCGGATCATGGTGGATTTGCCGGAGCCGGATGGCCCGCAGACCACCACGCGCTCTCCGGCCGCCACCTGCAGGTCGACGTCGCGCAGCACGTGCAGCGCGCCGAACCACTTGTTCACCTTGTCCATCACGATCGCCGGCGGGGCGTCGGTGCGGACGGCGGAAGCGACGAAGCCTCCCGTCTCGATGGCAGCGCTCATGTCGTTGTCGTGTCCCAGAACGTTGTTGTGCATCACATGGGGCCCGGCGCCCGCAGCGGGGGCGCCGGGCATCCCCGCATCAGCGGCGGCTGTGGCGGTTCAGGTCCGTCTCCAGCGCCTGGCTGTACTTCGACATCGCGAAGCAGAATACCAGGTAGATCAGGCCGACGAAGACATAGACCTCGACGCCGAAGCCCTGCCAGGCGGGCTCGACGATCGCGGTCTTGCCAGCGGTCAGCAGGTCGAAGATGCCGATGATCAGCACCAGCGACGTGTCCTTGAAGAAGCCGATGAAGGTGTTCACCAGCGGCGGGATCACCAGCCGGAGCGCCTGCGGCAGGATGATCAGCCCGGTCTTCTGCCAGTAGGTCAGGCCCATCGCGTCGGCGGCCTCATACTGGCCCTTCGGCAGCGCCTGCAGCCCACCGCGCACGACTTCGGCCAGATAGGCCCCGGCGAACAGGATGATGGCGATCTGCGCGCGCAGCAGCTTGTCGATGTTCATCCCTTCCGGCAGGAACAGCGGGAACATCACCGACGCCATGAACAGCAGCGAGATCAGCGGAACGCCGCGGATCAGCTCGACATACAGAACACACAGCACCTTGATCGCCGGCAGGTTCGACCGCCGGCCGAGTGCCACCAGGATCGACAGCGGGAAGGCGAAGGCAAGCCCGAAGGTGGCGAGGATCAGGGTGATCGGTAGCCCCCCCCAGCGTTCCTGGGGCACGTAGGACAGGCCGAACACGCCGCCCCACATCAGGATGCCGATCAGCGTCAGCATCACCGCCCAGATCGGGATCAGCGTCCAGTTCCAGAAGCGGCGCATGGCCGAGACGATGTACAGCGCGACGAACAGCACGCAGACGATGGCCGGACGCCAATGCTCGTCATAGGGGTAGGTGCCGAACAGCATGAAGCGATGCTTCTCGGTCACCACGGCCCAGCAGGCGCCGGCGCCGTGCAGCTCGCGGCAGGACTGGGTCTGCGCCACGCCGTTGACGACCGGCACGGACCAGATGGCGTTGATGAAGGCCCAGTCGACGAAGCCCACCACGCTGCGGATGATCAGGTATCCGAGCAGCAGCGTGACGGCCGTGGACAGCCAGCCGGAGAACAGGTTCTCCCGCACCCAGGCAATGGGCCCGGTGGTCGCTACCGGCGGGTTGCGCGGCGTCGCCTCGGGGTTCGCGGCGGCGGCGTTCAGGGTGATATCGCTCATGACGCGGCCCTCACCGTTCCACCAACGCTATTCGTGCGTTGTACCAATTCATGAAGAGGCTGATCGACAGGCTGATCGTCAGGTACACCGCCATGATGATGGCGATGCCCTCGATCGCCTGCCCCGTCTGGTTCAGCGTCGTGTTGGCGATCGAGACGATGTCCTGGTACCCGATCGCGACCGCGAGGGACGAGTTCTTCGCGAGGCTCAGATAGTTCGAGGTCAGCGGCGGGATGATCACGCGCAGCGCCTGCGGCAGCACGATCAGGCGCAGCACCGACCCGTGCCGCAGGCCGAGCGCCTGCGCCGCCTCCCACTGGCCCTGGTTGACCGCGAGGATGCCGGCGCGCACCACCTCGGCGATGAAGCCGGCGGTATAGGTGACGAGGCCGATGAGCAGCGCGGCGAATTCCGGGCTGACATTGGCGCCGCCGCGGAAGTTGAAGCCACGCAGCGCCGGCCACTCGATGGTCCAGGGCGCGCCCATCGCCAGCCAGACGACGACCGGCAGGCCAGCGATCAGGGCGATGGCGGCCGGCCAGACGCGCCGCGGCTGCCCGTCCGCCATCTGCTTCGCGCGCGCCGAGCGGCCATACAGCCAGGTCAGCACGATGCCGGCGATGAAGGCGACCACCGCCGCGGTATGCGCCCCTTCCCATTCCAAGGCGGGGAAGCGGAGGCCGCGGTTCGACAGGAACACGCCTTCCGTCGGGTGGAAGGCCTGCCGGGGCCCGGGCAGGCCCTGCATGACCGTGTACCAGAACAGCAACTGCAGCAGCAGCGGCAGGTCGCGGATCACTTCGACGTAGAAGCTCGCGATCTTCGAGACGAGGAAGTTCTTCGACAGCCGCGCGATGCCGATGGTCGTACCGAGGATTGTGGCAAGCACGATGCCGACGATCGAGACCTTCAGCGTATTCAGCACGCCGACGGTCAGCGCACGCAAATAGGTGTCGGTCGGCTCGTAGGAGATGACGTGCTCGGCGATCGGCAGCCCGGCCTCGCGGTTCAGGAAGCCGAAGCCGGTCGCGATGCGCCGGACCTCGAGGTTGTGGGCCGTGTTCGACCACAACCAATAGAAAATCGTGCCGACGACGCCGACGACGAGGATTTGCCAGACAATGCCGCGGATGCGCTCATCCGCCCAGGACAGGCGCAAGGGGCGCTTCGGCGGCTTTCGCCGGAATCGGGGGTCGACGGTTGCGTCGGACATTCTTTTGTAGCCTCACCTGTCGTCGTTGCCCGCGCGCGGCGCGGGGAAGCCGGTAGTGCGCGGGGCGGTGGAGCAGCCTCCCCGCCCCGCGGTCTCGATCAGCGGAAGGGCGGCGCGAACTGCAGGCCGCCGGCCGTCGGCCACACGGCATTCGGGCCGCGCTGGATGCCGATCGGCGTCAGGTTCCGCTCGAACACCTCGCCGTAATTGCCCACGGCGCGGATCACGTTGACCAGCCAGGCATTGTCCACGGCCAGCATGCGGCCGAGATCGCCGTTGCGGCCCAGCATGCGCTGCACCTCCGGCCGCGTGTCATTGGCCGCCATCTGCTGCACGTTGGCGGCGGTGATGCCGAGTTCCTCGGCCGCCACCAGACCGAAATGGATCCAGCGCACCAGGTCCGAGAAGCGCTGATCGCCATGGCGCACCAGCGGACCCAGCGGTTCCTTGCTGATCACGTCCGGCAGGATCAGGTAGTCTGCGGGGCGGGCCTGCGCCGAACGCGTCGAGGCCAGACCCGAGACGTCGGTCGTGTAGGCATCGCAGCGGCCGGCGACGAAGGCGGTGACCAGTTCCTCGAGCCGTTCGATCACCACCGGGGTGAAGTTCACGCGGTTGGCCCGCGCCCAGTCGGTCAGGTTCTGTTCCGTGGTGGTGCCGGGCTGCACGCAGATCGTGGCGCCGTCCAGCTCGCGCGCGGTGCGCACGCCAAGGCTGGTCTTCACCATGAAGCCCTGGCCGTCATAGAAGTTGATGGCCGGGAAGTCGAAGCCGAGCGAGGTGTCGCGCGACAGCGTCCAGGTCGTGTTGCGGGCCAGCATGTCCACTTCGCCCGACTGCAACGCCGTGAAGCGGTTCTGCGCCGTGGTGGGAACGTAGCGGACCTTGTTCGGGTCATTGAACAGCGCCGCCGCAACCGCGCGGCAGTAATCCGCATCGAAGCCGCGCCAAACGCCCTGGCTGTCCGGCTGGGCGAAGCCGGCAAGGCCCGTGTTGACGCCGCAGATCAGCGTGCCGCGGGCCCGGATCGCATCCAGCGTGGCGGCGGCCGGCGCCGCCGGCTGCTGTTGCGCCACGGCCGGCAGCGCCATCGTCGAGGCGATCAACGCTGCCCCGAGTGTGCGGATCATCGAGCGCCGCAAAACGTGTTTCACAGTCCCATCTCCCTTTCGGCGCCGGCACCGCTCGAGGCGGCCGCGCGTCAACCTTGCCTATCCGAAAGGCATGCTGCGCCACAGGGCGGCACGGATCAACGAGCAAACCATCCGCACCCGGGCGACCGCCTCCAGGGGACGGGGCCTAGCAAATGGCGGGCCGGGCAGGCAAACCTTGACACTCCGCCGCCGGGTTCCGCGCGGCACCGGAACGAGGTGGCGGCATGCTGCAACTGGATCGGGCGGCCCTGCGGCGGGCCCTGCCATGGGACGACCTCGTGGCGGCGCTCGACGCCATGTTCCGCGAAGGCTGCGAGGCGCCGCTGCGCCATCGCCACGCGATGCCCGGCGCCGAGGGAACCGAGACGACGTTGCTGCTGATGCCGGCCTGGCGCGCCGGCAGCCATACCGGCGTGAAGATCGTCCATGTCGCCCCAGGGAATGCCGCGCGTGGCGAACCGGCGGTGCATGCCGCCTACCTGCTGTCGGATGCGCTGACGGGCGCGCCGCTCGCGCTGCTGGATGGCGGGGAGCTGACGGACCGGCGCACGGCGGCGGCGAGCCTGCTCGCCGCGCGCCACCTCGCCCGGCCCGACAGCGCAAGGCTGCTGCTTCTCGGCAGCGGGAAGGTCGCCCGCGCGCTGGCCGAGGGCTACGCCGCACGCTTCCCCATCACCGACATCGCGATCTGGTCGCCGACCGCCGCCAACGCCGCCCGCCTGGCGCAGACCCTGGCGGCCGAGGGTCTGCCGGCGCGTGCCGTGGACAGCCCCGAGCCGGCCGGGGCGGACATCATCTCCGCCGCGACGCTGTCCACCGTGCCGCTGATCCGCGGCGAGGACCTGCGCCCCGGCACCCATGTCGACCTGGTGGGCGCCTATCGCCGGGACATGCGGGAGGCGGACGCGGCCGTGTTGGCCCGCGCGACGCTGGTTGTCGACACGCGCGCTGGCGCGCTGGCCGAGGCGGGCGACATCGTCCAGGCCATCGCGGAGGGCGCGCTGACCGAAAGCGCGATCGTTGCCGACCTTTCCGACCTGTGCCGCGGGATGCATCCGGGCCGGCGATCCGCGGCCGAGATCACCGCATTCAAGTCGGTCGGCTGGGCGGGGGAGGATCTCGCCGCGGCGGTGCTGGCGTATCGGTGGGCAGTTGGAGAGGGGCTCCGCCCCTCTCCAAGCCTCTCCCCGCCAAAGGCCGAAGGGCCTTTGGAAACCTGAACCTGGTGCCTGGCGCGACAGGCAGACCGATAGGATAGGCGAACCGGGCACTGCGCCCGGAATCCCTCATGGCATAGCGCGCGACACGACCGCCCCCATTGAGAACCAACCGTCCTGCCCAACGCCAGGTCGAGGTTTCCAAAGGCCCTTCGGCCTTTGGTGGGGTGGGGTTCAGGGAAGGGCAAAGCCCCTTCCCGACGTCAATCCCGCAACAGAACCTGCCGCAACAGCTCCACCGTCTCCCCCGGCCGTTCCTGCTGCACCCAGTGCCCTGCCCCCGGCACCAGATGGGTCCCCCGCCAATTCGCGCAGGCGCTGGTCTCCATCGCGCGCAACGCGCCCGGCGTCTGCTGCACACCCCAGTCGCGCGCCCCGCCGATGAAGGTCGCCGGCACCTCGATCTGCCGGCCGGCGAAGGTCTCTATTTCCATGTTCGTGCCGATGAAGCGGGCGCGGTAGCCGTTCAGCCCGCCCTGGAATCCGCTGCGGCCGTACTCCCCGGCATAGACGGCGAGTTCCGCCTCGGTCAGCCAGTCGCAGGCGGCGACCTGTGCAGGCGAGGGCATCTCGTGCGCCACCGCCTGCGGCATCGTCTCGCCCAGATCCATCACATAGTAGGTCGGCAGCTTCGCCAGCTCCTCGGCCGTCCAGCCGGTCAGCGGATGCACGTCGTTGCCCGGCCAGTCGCCTGACTTGTGGTGATAGTAGGCGCGCAGGAAGGCGTGCAGGCCCTGCGCCGACGCCATCATCTCCCCATTCGCCGGCCGCTGCGCGTAGTACCAGTGGTAGTGCTTGCGCGGCCGCGGCAGCGCGGCGAGGGCCGGCCCGATCTCCCGCGCTGGTGCCCGCTCCGAAGACCCGAGCGCCGGCGCGCCGGGAAAGGGTGCGCTCATCATCGCCAAGCGGCGGAACACGTCGGGCCGCAGCAGCGCGCAATGCGCCGCGACGGGCGAGCCGAAATCATGCCCGATCACCGAATGCACCTGGCTGATGCCGAGCGCGGCGAGCAGCGCGAGCTGGTCCCGCACCAGGTTGATGAAGGCGAAGGACCGGATGTCGGTGTCATAGGCATCCGACCAGCCGATGGTACGGCCGTAGCCGCGCTGGTCCGGTGCGACGACGTGGAAACCCGCCTCGGCCAGCGGCAGCATGACGCGCCGCCAGGAAAAGGCGAGTTCAGGAAAGCCGTGCAGCAGCAGCAGGACGGGCCGTCCCGCCTCCCCGGCCTCGAGCACATGCATGGTCAGGCCGTTGACGTCCGGCACCATGCGGGACCGGATGCCTGCGGGCAGGTGGGTGGGGCTGAGCGGGTCCATCGGCATTCCTCCTAGCGTTGGCGCGCATCCGGCCCGCGATGCGCGTGGGGATCAAGCCCCCGGGTTTGACGCGCTGCGCCCCCGCGGCGAGTCTGCCCGCATGCGGGATGGAATCGCCTGGTCGAACGACCTACTCACCCTTGCGGCGCGCTTCGGCGACCGCATCGCTGTCACCGATGGCACGCGGGGCATGACCGTCGCGACGCTTGCTGCCCGCGCTCATGCGCTGGCGCACCGCCTGCGCGCGGCGGGCATCGTGCCCGGCGCGCCGGTCGCCACGCTGGTGCCGAACGGCGTCGAAGCGCCCTGGGTCAGCTATGGCGTGACGATCTCGGGCGCGGCCGAAGTGCCGGTGAACGCGCATTCCACCGATGCCGAGATCCAATGGTTCGCCGAGCTGACCGGCTTCCGGCGCATTCTCGCGCCGGCGGCGCAGGCGGCGCGACTGAACGCACTCGGCTTCGAACCCTGGCCGATCGAGGAGATCGCGCCGGATTCCGCGCCCGTTGCTCTGCCGCCGGTGCCGGCCGACGCCTGGGGCCGCCTCATCTTCACCTCCGGCACCACGGGCAAGCCGAAGGCGATCGTGCATACCCACGGCGGCCGCTGGACCGCGCATCTGCTCCAGCGTGCCGTGCTGCCCTTCACGCCCGGCCCCGGCGACCGCGTGCTGCTGATGACGCCCTATGTCCACGGCGCCTCGCTGATCGCCGCCGCCTGGATCGAACAGGGGGCGGAGGTCGTGCTCCAGGATGGCGTGAAGGCCGAGGCCATCGAGCCGATCCTCGCCGCCGGCCCCGCGGCGATCTTCGCGCCGCCGACGGTCCTCGCGAAGATCCTCTCGCTGTTCCCTGGCCGGCGCTTCGACGGCGTGCGCTGCATCTTCACCGGCACCTCGACGCTGTCGCGGGAACTGTGGCGCCGCGCGGCGGAAGCCTTCGGCCCCGTCGTGCGCATCACCTACGGCATGAGCGAGTGCTTCAACCCCATCACCGTGCTGGAACCGCCCGAGGTGGTGGAGGTGATGGCCGCGCCGGACCACGGCCTCGGTGCCTGCCTCGGCTGGCCGGCGCCGGGGGTCGAGGTCGCGATCCGTGGCGAAGACGGGGCCGCCCTTCCGCCCGACGAACCAGGCGAGATCTGGCTGCGCGGCCGCCACATGAATATCGGCACGATCGCCGCGACGGGCTTCGTGCCGCGCCCGCCCGGCGCCTGGCACCGCACCGGCGACCTGGGCGCGATCGATACGCGCGGCCGCCTGCACCTGTCCGGCCGCGCGGCGGACGTCATGAAGTCCGGCGGCTACCGCATCCATCCTGGGGAGATCGAGAGCGTGCTGGATGGCGCGGCCGGGGGTCGCGCCATCTGCGTGCTCGGCCTGCCCTCGGACTATTGGGGCGAGGTGATCGTCGCCGTCGCCGAGAACCCGCCGCCCGGCTGGCAGGAGGATGCGATGCTGCGCGTGGCGTCGCTCGCGCGGCCCAAGCATCCGCGCGCGTGGCTCGCATTGCCAGAACTGCCGCGCAACGCGCAGGGCAAGGTGGTGCGTGCCCGCGTGCGGGAAGCGGTCCTGGCCACCCACGCTCTGGAGGACGGTCCTCGCCCGAAGCTTGTGGCGCTGGAGACGCACTAGGCGCGCAAGCCACACCGCGCGCGGAATCGGCCGGCAAAGCCGACTTGCGCCGACCGTTGCCACGCCCGATCATCCGCCGCCTATTTTGCGGAGGAATGCGCATGTTTTCGAGACGTGTCCTGGCCGGTGCGGCCGTCGTCCTGGCGCTCGGCGCCGGCGTCGCCGTGGCGCAGAACTACAATCTGCGGCCGTCCTTCGGCACGGCGAACCTGCGCTTCAACTTCGCGCCCGACCCCTTCGTCGTGAACGTCACGGCCGGCGGCACCATTCCGGCCGAGCGCATCGGCGGCCCGGGGTGCGTGGGTTCCATTGCCCAGCCGCCCGACGTGCGGCTGAACTACCAGGCGGGCGGTGGGTTGCCGCTGTGGATCGGCGCGCGATCCAACTACGACGTCACGCTGGTTGTGAACCTTCCGGACGGCCGCTGGGTGTGCAACGACGACTTCCAGGGAACGAACCCCGGCCTGATCTTCCGCAACCCCATGTCTGGCCAGTACGACATCTGGGTCGGCAGCTACGATCGTGGGCGCGGCATTCCGACGCAGGTCTTCTTCTCGGAGGTCCCGCCGAACTGACGCCGGGCAGAGGGTGCCCCCGGGCACCCCTCATTGCCGTGCCGGCCACGACGTGCTGAAGGCACGGAACAGGCGGACCAACCGCCGCGAATTCACGATTGGGAAGGAAATACCCCATGGCGCAAACCCGCCGCGCGACGCTCGGCCTGATGGCCGGCATGCTGCCTGGCCTCGCCGCCGCGCAATCCCAGGCCCCCTGGCCCAACCGCCCCATCCGCCTGGTCATTCCCTGGCCGCCGGGCCAGGCCACTGACCTCGCCGGCCGCGTCATCGCGCAGCGGCTGCAGGAAAAGCTCGGCCAGCCCGTCGTGCCGGAAAACCGCGCGGGTGCCGGCGGCACCATCGGCGCCGACGTGGTCGCGAAGGCCGCGCCGGACGGCTATACGCTGCTCGCCGGTTCCTCGGGGCCGCTCACCATCGCCCCGTTGCTGCAGCGCCTGCCCTTCGATGTGACGCGCGACATCGCGCCGATCGCCATGATGGGCGTCTCCCCCTACGTCCTCGCGGTGAAGCCCGACTTCCCGGCGCGCACCACAGCCGAATTCATCGCGCTGCTGAAGGCGCGCCCGGGCCACTACACCTTCGGCTCCTCCGGCACCGCCGCCACGGCGCATCTGATTACGGAGGCCTTCAACGCCGCCGCCGGCATCGAGGCGCTGCACGTGCCGTTCCCCGGCAGCGCGCCGGCGATGACGGCGCTCATCGGCGGGCAGATCAACTACTGCATCGAGACCATGGCCGCCGTGATGCCGCTGGTCCGCCAGGGCGCACTGCGCGCGCTCGGCATCTCCCTCTCCGCCGGCAGCACTCTTGCGCCGGAGATCGAACCGTTTGCCAAGGTGGGCGGCGGCCTCGCCGGCTTCGACGCCGGCGCGTGGCTTGGCCTGATGGGCCCCGCCAACCTGCCGGCGCCGATTCTCGAACGCCTGTCCAACGAAGTGGTGCAGGGCATGGCTGTGCCGGAAGTGCGCAGCCGCTTCGAAAGCATCAGCGTGGAACCCATCCCGCGCGCGACGGCGGCCTTCGCGACCTACCTCGTGGAACAGCGGGCGCTGTTCCAGGGCATCATCCAGCGGAACAACATCCGGCTGGAGTGAGGCAGGCGCGGCGAGGGGCTTGGCCCCCCTCGCCTCAGTCCGCGGCGGCGCCGACGCGCGTCACGCTCAACCGCCGGAGCCGGCCATCCTGCATCGGCCAGTCGATCGACTGGCCGGCCTTCAGCCCGATCAGCCCGGCGCCGACCAGCGACAGGACCGAGATCCGGTTCTTCCCGATATCCGCCTCGGAAGGCAGCACCAGCTGCACGCTGCGGGTCACGCCATTCGCCTCATCGGTGAAGACGACCTGCGAGCCGAGCGCCGCGACATTGGCCGGCAGCCGCGTCGCCGGCACCAGGTCGGCACGATCGGCTTCCTCCATCAGCAGGCGCGCGGCCTCCGGGTTGCGGCGCGCGCCGCTCATGGCAAGGCCGACCAGGATGCCGTGGTCGTTCTCGGACAGCAGGATGGACGGGCGGCGCCGCGCGCTGCGGCGGTTGATGGCTTCGGTCATAGGTATCCCCGGGGATATCGCGATGATGGAATGAGGCGTTCCCCGGCGGCGGCGGCGCAGCGCGCACGCAGCCTCCGGGGTCAGCGGCCCGCGATCAGGCACCCCGCATGGGCAAGTCGACGACGAAGCGTGGCGGTGAACACCATGACCGGAAGATCGGCCGACGCGACCGCCCGATCAAGGGCGATCTCATCCGCGTCCAGGCAGCCGGCGCGCGCCTACGGCCGCCACGGCGCACATCGCCGCCATCCCCCAGAACACGGTCGCGCCCATGGCGGCGTATCCCTGCCCGGTGGCGAGGGTCCCGGCCATCATCATCGCGCCGATCCCGGCTGCGAGCAGGGTCTGCGCCGTGCCCGCGACAACCGGCGGGATCGCGTGCTGCATCACCCGCATGGTCGCGAGGTGCATCGCCCCGAAGGTCAGGGCGTGCAGCCCCTGCGCAAGCACCAGCGCCGGCAGCGCTACCGTCTCCGCCGTGATGCCCCACCGCAGCAGCCCTGCGCCCGCCGCGACCAGCGCCAGCCCACGCGGCCCGAGCCGTTCCGCCAGCGGCCTTCCCCAGGCAAATAACAGGACCTCGGCGACCACCGACCAGGCCCAGAGCAGCCCGATCATCGTCGCGGACACGCCCGCCCGTTCCCAGTGGATCGAGCCGAAGGCGTAATAGGCGGCGTGACTGCCCTGGATCAGCGCCGCCACCAGCAGGATGCGCCGGAACCCCGGCAGGGCGGCGATGCTGCGGATGGTGCCGCCGCTGCGCCGCCGAGGCGTCTCCATGGCAGGTAGCGCCAGCGCGGCCAGCCCTGCCGCGGCCAGCGCGCCCGCCAGCAACCAGGCGATGCTGCCCGCGCCGGCCCGCTCGGCCAGCCACCCGCCGGCACCCGCCGTGACGATGAAGGCGACCGACCCCAGCGCGCGCACGCGGCCGTAATCCCAGCCTTGCTCCCGTGCCGCACGCAACGCCATGGCATCGCCGAGCGGCACCACCGATGCGAAGCCCAGCGCCATCAGCAGGTTTGCCAGCAGCAGCCCGGTCAGCCCATGCGCCAGCCCGTACAGACAGGCAGCCACCGCGGCGATCGCCGCGCCGCCGGCCATCACCGCACGCGGCTGGCCCAGCGCATCGGCCAGCCGGCCGCCCATCGGCCCCGACAGCAGCCGCATCGCCGCACCCGCCGCGAGGACGCCGCCGACCTCGGCGGCCGACAGCCCGGCCGCGGCCATCAGCGGCGGAACGAAGGGCAGCATTACGCCCAGGGCGCCGAACTGCGCGATGAACAGCAAGCCAAAACGCGGCGCGGAGGATGTCACGCTTCAGCCCATGCCGGACCGCCCCGCCATGGACAAGTGCCGCGCCGCGTGTCACGGAAAGCGCGCCCCCCAATTTCGGAATGCTGGCGCGCCATGTTCGAACCTCGGGTCCGTGCCGTCCTCGGCCCCACCAATACCGGCAAGACGCATCTCGCGATCGAGCGTCTGCTCGCGCATTCGTCGGGCATCATCGGATTCCCGCTGCGCCTGCTGGCACGCGAGAATTACGACCGCATGGTCGCGCAGAAGGGTGAAAGGCATGTCGCGCTGATCACCGGCGAGGAGAAGATCGTCCCGCCCGACGCGAAGTGGTTCGCCTGCACGGTCGAGGCGATGCCGCTCGACCGACCGGTCGAATTCCTCGCTGTCGACGAGATCCAGCTCTGCGCCGACCCCGATCGCGGGCATGTCTTCACCGACCGGCTGCTGCATGCGCGCGGCATGGTCGAGACGATGTTCCTGGGTGCCGAGACCATCGCGCCGCTGCTGCGTCGCCTGGTGCCGAAGGCCGAGATCGAGACGCGGCCGCGCCTGTCCCAGCTGACCTATGCCGGTCCGGCGAAGCTGTCGCGGCTGCCCGCGCGTTCCGCCATCGTCGCCTTCAGCGCGACCGAGGTCTATGCGATCGCCGAGGCAGTGCGCCGCCGCCGTGGAGGCTGCGCGGTCGTGATGGGCCGCCTGTCGCCCCGCACGCGCAACGCCCAGGTCGCGCTGTACCAGAACCGCGAGGTCGATTTCCTGGTCGCGACGGACGCGATCGGCATGGGTCTTAACATGGATGTGGACCATGTCGCCTTCGCCGCGATGTCGAAGTTCGACGGGCAGCAGCCGCGCCCGCTGACGGCGCAGGAAGTCGCGCAGATCGCCGGCCGTGCAGGCCGCGGCATGAAGGACGGCACCTTCGGCACCACCGCCGAATGCCCGACCATGCCGGAGGAAATCGTCACCGCCGTCGAGACCCATGCCTTCGAACCGATCGCGCAGATCGCCTGGCGCAACTCGGATCTCGACTTCACGAGCATCGGCGCGCTGCTCGGCAGCCTCGCCGAATCGCCGCCGCAGCCGGGGCTGACGAAGGGTCACGACGCGGTCGACCACATCACGCTCGAAGCGCTGTCGCGGGACCAGGATGTGCGCGGCCTCGCGGACACCATGTCGCGCGTGCGGCTGCTGTGGGAAGCCTGCCAGGTGCCGGATTTCCGCAAGCTGGCGGATGACAGCCACACCGCGCTCTGCGCCAAGCTGTTCACCCACCTCGCGAAGGACGGGAAGCTGCCGCGGGACTGGGTGTCGTCCTCGCTCGCCGTGCTCGAACGCACGGATGGCGATCTCGACACGCTCATGGCGCGGATCAGCTCGATCCGAGTCTGGGCCTATATCGCCGCCCGCAACGACTGGATCGACGACGCACCGTCGCTGCAGGCGGATGCCCACCGGGCGGAGGACATGGTCTCCGACGCGCTGCACGAGACGCTGACCGCCCGCTTCGTCGACCGCCGCGCCGCCCATCTGATCCGCAAGATGGATGACAGCGAGGAGGAACTCCTCTCCGCCGTCACCCGCCGCGGCGAAGTGGTGGTCGAGGGCCACCCGGTCGGCACGGTGAAGGGCTTCTCCTTCGAACCCGACTCCGCGACGGTCGAGGAGGAGGAGCGCCGCGTCGTGCTGCGCGCCGCCCGCCGGGCGCTCGGCGCCGAGATCCCGCGCCGCGTCGCGATGCTGGAAGCCGCGAAGGACGATGCCTTCGCGCTGACGCCGAGCCACAAGGTCACCTGGGCGTATTCCCACGCGCCCAACATGCCCGCGGGCCTTGGCGACATTGCCGAGATCGCCAAGCTAAAGCCCGGCCCGGAGCCCTCCAAGCCGCAGGTCGAGGTGCTGCCGTCCGAGTTCCTGGATGGCGCGCAGCGCGAGCGCATCCGCGAGCGGCTGGCGACCTGGCTCGACGCGCTGATCAAGCGCGAACTCGGCGCGATCTTCGCCGCCGAGGGCAAGGCCGCCGAGGACAACACCCTGCGCGGGCCTGCCTTCCGGCTGCGCGAGGAACTCGGCCTGGCCATGGGCCGCACCGACCCGGACATCCGCCCCGATCTGCGCCAGAAGCTGAAGGGCATCGGCATCCGCGCGGGGCGCTACGCGCTGTTCGTGCCGGAGGCGATGAAGCCGAAGGCGATGGCGCTGCGCGCGCAGCTCTGGTCCCTGCTGCGCGGCATCGAGACGCCGAAGCTGCCCGGCGGGGGGCTGATCGCCGTGCCGGCACGCGAGGAATGGCCGCGCGGCTTCGCCGAGACGATGGGCTGGCTGCCGGCCGGGCCGGTACTGCTGCGCCTTGATGTCGCGGAGCGCATCGCGGGCGAGATCGGCCACCTGACGCGCCGCGCCCCGGCGCTGCTGCCGGGCGACCTCGCCAGCCGGCTCGGCATCAAGGGCGACGTGCTCGGCCCGGTGCTGGACGCCATGGGCTTCCGCCTGATGCCCGCGGAGGTGCTGGAGGAGAACGCCTTCGGTCCGCCCGCACCGGCGCGCATCTCCCACGCCCGGCCACCGCGGCAGGAACACCACCGCGGGCCCCGCCGCGAGGACGGCCCGCGCGGCCCGCGCCGCGACGAACAGCAGCGCGGCCCTCGCCGGGACGACCAGCGCGGCCCCCGGCGCGACCGCGGCTCGGCGCCGGACCAGCAGGCTCCTGCCGTGGCCGCCGATGGCGCGCCGCCCGCCGAGGCCGGTGCCGAAGCGTCCCGGCAGGACCAACGCCAGCCGCGCCGCGACGATCATCGCTCGCCGCGTCAGGATCAGCGCCCCCGCAGGGACGATCAGCGCCAGGGCGGCAAGTCCTTCGGCGGGGATCGCGACCGTCCCCGCCGCCCGCGCGAGGAGCGCGTGCAGCTTCCCGCCATGCCTCGCCCGGATAGCCCCTTCGCCGTCCTGGCCAACCTGCTGAAGAAGGACTGAGGTGGCGGAGGACGGGCGCGAGGCGCAACGCCTCGATGCCTGGCTGTGGTGCGCACGGCTGCGCAAGACCCGGTCTGATTGCGCCCGGCTGGTGGAAGCCGGCGCCGTCCGCATCAACCGCCAGCCGACCGACAAGGCGCATGCCCGCGTGCGACCCGGGGATGTGCTGACCATCGCACAGGGACATGGTGGATCAGGGCGGATCGCCGTATGGCGCATTGTCGCCCTGGCGGAGCGCCGCGGCCCGTCCGCCGAGGCACGCACCCTGTATGAGGACCTTTCGGAGCCACCGGAGGGCTGATCCGCAGCGGGTCTGCGATGCGCGCGGGACGCCTTGCGGGCGGGGCGCGGCGCAGCCATTTTGGGTGCGCTGCAACCACGAGCCACCGGGGGCTTTCCGCCCGTGACCTACGTCGTCACCGAGAACTGCATCAAGTGCAAGTACATGGACTGCGTCGAAGTCTGTCCTGTGGACTGCTTCTATGTGGGCGAGAACATGCTGGTCATCCATCCGGACGAGTGCATCGACTGCGGCGTATGCGAACCGGAATGCCCGGCCGAGGCGATCTTTCCGGACAGCGACGACAAGGCGACGGACTGGCTTGAGCTGAACCGCACCTATGCCACCGAATGGCCGAACATCACCCGCAAGGGCGAAGCCCCTGCCGACGCGGACGAATGGAAGGACAAGCCGGACAAGAAGGCGCTGTTCAGCCCCAATCCGGGCTGACGCCGCCCCGCCGACTGCCGCGGGGTGACGGGGGGCGATTTTTCTGCTATGGTTTCAAATGCATGGCCGTGGTGCGCCATCTGGCGCCTGCGGCCCTGGCATTTTCGGCCCGGCCCCTGATGGCTCGGGCCCGGCCGCGACGCCGTCAGGCGTTGCGGGAGCAGGAGCGACTCCGCAATGAAGGCACCGGCCCGCGCCAAGGCGCCGACCAAGTCCCGCACCACCGCCGCGGCCAAGCCGGCCGCCAGACCGACGACGACCGCAACCGCAAAGGCCAAGACCGCCCCCTTGCCCGCCAAAGCCAAGCCCAAGGCCGCCGCGAAGGCGGTGAAGGTGCCGACAAAGACGGCACCGAAAGCCAAGCCGACGCCGCAGCGCGCGGTGGAGGCCGCCGCCCCGCCGCCAAGCCCGGCCAAGCCGCCGATCCATCCCCCCGCCGCGCCGAAGGTTGCCGCGCCGCCGCCCGTGAAGGCCGCGGCGCCGCCATCACCGCCACCGGTTGCGCCGAGGCCCTTCGTCGCGCCTGTGCCGCCGGCGCCCGGACGTGGCATCGTCTCCCCGCCGCCGCCGCACCGCGCGCCCGTGCGACCGTCCGCCGCGCCGGCGGTCGTCGCAACCGCCGCGAAGACGGCGCCGCGCCCGAAGGAGGACTTCAAGGCCGGCGACCACGTCGTCTACCCGACCCATGGCGTGGGCTCGGTCCAGGGTATCGAGACCGTCGAGGCCGCCGGTTACACCCTCCAGGTCATCGTCGTGACCTTCGAGGAGAACCGGATGACGCTGCGCGTCCCGGTGAACAAGGCCGCGTCGTCGGGCCTGCGCAAGCTCGCCGCCGGGGCCAACATGCAGCAGGCGCTCGACACGCTGAAGGGCCGGGCGCGCATCAAGCGCACCATGTGGTCCCGCCGCGCCCAGGAATACGAGGCGAAGATCAACTCCGGCGACCCGCTCCAGATCGCCGAGGTCGTGCGCGACCTGCACCGCAATGCCGGCCAGCCCGACCAGTCCTTCTCGGAGCGGCAGATCTACGAGCAGGCGCTCGACCGCCTGGCCGCCGAGGTCGCGGCGATCGACAAGACCGACAAGGTCAAGGCGATCGAGAAGCTGATGACCTATCTCGGCAAGGCAGAGAAGGGCGAGAAGGCCGACAAGGCCGAAAGCGCCGCGGATACTACAGAGGAATAGGTCGACCCGTTGCGCGCGGAGGGCTTCGGCTCGACGCGCAGGACAGGCCGGCATGAAAAAGGCCCCGGGGTGCACCCCGGGGCCTTTCTCGTTGCAGGCCGGGCCCGAAGGCCCGTCCCGACTATTCGCTCTGGCGCTGCCCGGTCAGGGACAGCAGCAGCTGGAACAGGTTGATGAAGTTCAGGTACAGCGCGAGCGCGTCGAGCACGCTGCGCTTGCCCGCCTGGTCCGTACCCTCGGCGTAGGCATAGGCGACGTAGTCCGCCTTGATGCGCTGCGTGTCATAGGCGGTGAGGCCCACGAACACGATCACGCCGATCACGCTGATGGCGAAGGCCAGCGCGCTGGAGGCCAGGAAGATGTTGACCAGCGACGCGATGATGATGCCGATCAGGCCCATCATCATGAAGCTGCCCATGCGGGTCAGGTCGGCCTTGGTGGTGTAGCCGTACAGGCTGATGCCCGCGAACATCGCCGAGGTGATGAAGAAGGTCGTCGCGATCGACTGGCCGGTGTAGCGCAGGAAGATGTTCGACAGGCTGGCGCCCATCGTCGCGGCGAAAACCCAGAACAACAGCTGCGCCGTGCTCTTGGACATCCGGTTGATGCCGAAAGACAGCACCAGCACGAAAGCCAGCGGCGACAGCATGGCCGCCCAGCCCAGCAGCGTCGGGGACACGACGCGCATGCCATTGGCGGCGACGCCGACGGACCAGAACAGGTTCATCAGTGCCGGCGTGGTGGCGACGAGGTACGCGACGATGCCCGTCAGCAGCAGCCCCGAGGCCATCCAGTTGTAGACCCGGAGCATGTAGGTGCGCAGCCCGGCATCGACGGCGGCCGCGTCGGCGGTCGCAGTGCGACCCCAGCCAGGCGCACCCGTCGTAAATCGAGTGTCGGGACCCAAGGCCATGGTGTGGAAGACTCCTCCGAAGGGGGATGATTCCCCGTGGCGCAGAATATGGACACTTTTTCATTCGGATCAACGGGGATCGCATACCCCCCGCCGACCCCGGATACCGCCCGGCGCTAGACAGATAAGCCGCCGGCGGCATCGCGCCATCCTCACCCGGCGATCCTTACGGATCATTATGCGGCCGGTGAGCCATCCGGGGCCGCGCCATTCTGCGCGGCCCCGGCGGGGATCAACGCTCGGCCGGCTCGACCGAGATCGCCGTCGCCTCGACGAAGGCGACGTTCACGCGCTGGCCCGGGCGCACGGTGCGGATGAACGCCTGCATCTCCGGATTGCGCACCACGACCGTGCGGCGCACGCCGCGGGAGGAGGTGAAGGTCACCGCGTTGGTCGCCTGGTCCACCGAGTTCACCGTCACGGTGTCACGCACGGTCACGACCGCAGCGCCGGCCGGACGCTCGCCGAGGCCCGCGCGGGCGGCGCCGAGATCGACCTCGGCCGGCAGGTCCGTGCCGCGCGGCGTCATCTGCACGGCGACGGCTTCCTCGAAGCGGACGCGCACGCGGTTGCCGCGACGGACGCGATCGAGGTTCTGCACGCTCTCCGGCGCGACAACGGTGATGTTGCGGTTCTCCGGCGTGCGGATCACCACCTGGCGCGTGCGCATGTTCACCGACTGCACGACGCCCACCGCTTCCTGGGCGGTGGAGACGACGACCGGCGGCGGCGGCGTGACCGGCTGCGGCGGCGGGCTGCTGGCGCAGGCGCCCAGGCCGAGCAGCGGAAGGGCGACGAACGCTGCCAGCGTCAGGCGCCGGCGGTGGGTTTGCGTCATGGCAGATCCTCGATGGAAGTCAGACCGGTTGAATACGGCCCCGACGACCTTACCGGATCAAGCGCAGCCGCGGTAGCAGGCCGTTTCCGTCCGTCAACGGCCCTGTCCCGCGGCACGCCGGCCTCCCCGCCTATTCGTTCCGCAACAACGGCGCCGGGCGCGCCCGCAGCGCGAGTGCGGTCCCGGCGTAGCCGAAGGCGAGCGTCAGTGCCGTGCAGGCCAGCACCACCGCAGCCAGCGTGCCCGGCAGGAACACCCATTCCCCCCCCATGACGAAGCGCACCACGCCCCAGGCAGCGGCGGTGCCGACCGCGGCGGCGATCACCCCCGCCGTGGTGCCGAGCAGCCCGAATTCCACCAGGAAGGCCCGGCGGATCTGCGCCCGCGTGGCACCCACCGTCTTCAGCACCACGGCATCCCGCACACGTCGGCGCTGGCCGGCCGCGACCGCCCCCGCCAGCACCAGCGCGCCGGCGGCGAGCGTCAGCGTCGCCGTTGCCGACAGCGCCGTGCCGATGCGTTCGAGCAACGCCGCAACCTGTTCCAGCGCATCCCTGACCCGGATGCCGGAGACGTTGGGGAAGGCCTCGCTGATCGCGCGCAGCACGGCACCTTCCTCCGCGGCGCCGGAGCGCACCGTGGCGATGTGCGTGTGCGGCGCGGCCTCGAGCAGGCCGGGCGAGGCGACCAGGGTGAAGTTCAGCCCCAGCCCCCGCCACGCGATGTCGCGCAGATTGGCGATGCGCAGCGGGATGTCGCGCCCGAGCACGCTGACCGTGATGGTGTCCCCGATGCCGACGCCCCAGCCGCGCGCGAGGTTGGCGTCGAAGGATACCAGCGTTTCCCCGCGATAATCCGCCGGCCACCAGTCGCCCTGCACGATGCGCGTGCCCTCGGGCGGCGTCGCGGCGTAGGTCAGGCCCCGGTCGCCGCGCAATGCCCAGCTCGTTTCCGGCGTAGTGCGCACCTGCTCGGACGGCACGCCGTTCACGGCCACGATGCGGGCGCGGAGCGACGGAACGCGCTTGATGTCGCGCACCGTGGGTTGCGCTGCCGCCACGCGGTCGAAGGCGCCAGCCTGGTCCGACTGGATGTCGATGAAAAAGAAGCTCGGCGCGGCTTCCGGCAACTGGTCGCTGATCTGGCGGCGCAGGTTGCCCTCGATCAGCGCCACCGCCGCCAGCGTGGTCAGGCCGATGCCGAGCGAGACCAGGATGAGCGGCGTCGGCGCCCCGGGCCGGTGGAGATTGGCGAGCCCCAGGCGCAGCGCCGGCCGCCGCACCGCCCGGAACCGTCGCGCTACGGCCATCAGCGCCAGCGCGCCGAGCCTGAAGACGATGAGCGTCCCGACCGCGCCGCCGACGAAGAAGCCCGCGAAGGCGCGGTTCTCCGCCGTGGCGACGATCAGCACGGCCAGCGCCAGCCCGGCGAGCACCGTCGCCGCCACCAACGCCAGCCGCGGCCGCACCCCGGCCGGCTGCAGCGCATCGCGGAACAGCGCCGCGCCGGGGATCTCCATCGCGCGGCCGAGCGGCCAGAGCGCGAAGGCAAGCGCAGTCAGCAGCCCGTAGAGTGCGGCGAGCCCGAGCACCTCGGGGTAGAGGCCAAGCCGCGGCGGCACGGGCAGCGCATCGGCCAGGGCGCTCGCGGCCAGCGCCGTCAGGCCGAAGCCCACGATCAGCCCGATGGCGATGCCGACAGCCGCGAGCGCCAGCACCTGCATCAGATAGGTCGCGAAGATCACGCCGGGCGCCGCGCCGAGGCAACGCAGCGTCGCGATGGTGCGCGCCCGCTGGTCCAGCCAGGACCGCACCCCGGTCGCTACGCCGATGCCGCCCACCAGCAGCGCCGTCAGGCTGGCGAGCGTCAGGAAGAAGGCCGCGCGATCCACGAAACGATTCACCGAGGGCGCCGCCGCATCTGCGGTGCGAATGCGCCAGCCGTTCTGCGGGAAGGCGGCGCGCAGCGCATCGGCGAAGGCCCGACGATCGGTGCCTGGCGGCAGTGAGACGCGATACTCGAAGTTGACCAGGCTGCCCGGTTGCACCAGCGCCGTTGCCGGCAGGTCCCCCATGACGATCATCGCCCGGGGGCCGAGGATCGCCGGGCTCGTGACCTTGTCGGGTTCGGCGACGATGATGCCGCGCAGGGTGAACTGCGCATCGCCGACGCGGATCGTCGCGCCGGGCTCGACGCCGAGCCGGTCCGCCACGACGCGCTCCACCACGATCTCGCCCGGAGCGAGCCGACCCGGCGGATCGAGCATCAATTCCCCGAACAGCGGGTACGCGTCATCGACCGCCTTCAGCTCGACCAGCGTGCGGTCGCCGCCCGGTGCGACGGCCATCGCGCGCATGGACGTGATGCGCGACAGGCGGGCGCTGTGCGCGGCAAGCCAGTCCGCCGCCACCGGCGGCAGCGGCCCCTGCTGGGAGGCGACCTCGACCTCTCCGCCCAGGATGCGTGAGCCATCGGCGGCGATCCCCGCCTCGATGCCGGCGCGCAGCGTGCCGACGGCGGTGATGGCAGCCACGCCGAGCGCGAGGCAGGCAAGGACGATGCGGAGTCCCTTCACCCCCCCGCGCAGGTCCCGGCGGGCGAAGCGGAGCGCAAGCGAAAGGGTTTTCATGCAGCGACGCCTTGGGGCGCGGCCAGCTGGAGGGGCTTCGCCCCTCCAGACCGCCCCACCAAAGGCCGAAAGGCCTTTGGAAACCTCAACTTGGCGTCGCGCTCCGATGTCGGAGCGGCGGCGATGCTCGCTCGGGCGTAGAAGGCATACGGAGGGCGCGTGGCACGCCTGTCGTGCCCGGAACCAGAAGATTGCGGTCCAGGATGCCCAGCATCCTGGCGGGGTGGTTCGGAGGGGCAGGGCCCCTCCGATCGCCGCCTCATCCGCATCACTGCTCCGCCCTGTCCGACACGATCCGTCCGTCCTCGATCCGCACCTGCCGTTCGCACCGCTCGGCGAGCAGCGGATCGTGGGTGATCAGCAGCAGCGTCGTGCCGAACTGCTCGCGCAGCCCGAACAGCAGATCCATGACATGCCCGCCGGTGCCACGGTCGAGGTTGCCCGTCGGCTCGTCCGCCAGAAGCAGCTTGGGCTCGGCGACGAAGGCGCGCGCCAGCGCGACACGCTGCTGCTCACCGCCCGAGAGCTGGCCGGGGTAATGCGTCAGGCGATGCCCAAGACCCACACCCTTCAGCGCCGCTTCCGCGCGGTCGAAAGCATCGGCGCGGCCGGCGAATTCCAGCGGCACGGCGACGTTCTCGAGCGCCGTCATGGTGGGAACGAGGTGGAAGGCCTGGAAGACGATGCCGACCGTCTCGCGGCGGAACACCGCTAGCGCATCCTCGTCCATCCGCGTCAGGTCGTGGCCGGCAACGGCCAGCGTGCCGCCGGTCGGCCGGTCGAGGCCGGCGAGCAGCATGAGCAGGGATGTCTTGCCGGAGCCGGACGGTCCGACGATGCCGACGGCCTCGCCCGTGCCGACCGCCAGGTCCACGCCGTGCAGGATATTGATCTCACCGGACTGGGCCCTCACCTTGAACTGCAGGTCGGTGGCGATGATCAGCGACGCGCCGGCCTGGCGCCCCGGAATCGTCGGGGTGGTGTTTGGAAGGACATCCATGTCGTTCAGGGTTCCGCGGCTTTCGCACCGATATGGGCGCCGCGCCGCCCTTCGCAAACTGTTGGCCTGTATCGGATTGTTGCCGCTGCTGGCTGCGGCACCGGTCCAGGCGGCCGAGGTCCGGCTGCTGATGCTGGGCGATTCCATCACCGCCGCCTATGGGCTGGCGCGTGGCCAGGGGCTCCCCGCGCGCCTCGAAGCCGCGCTGCGAGCCAAGGGGCACGACGTGCGGGTGATCGATGCCGGCGTGTCCGGGGATACCACGGCGGGCGGGCGGGCGAGGCTCGACTGGGCGCTGGCGGAACGGCCTCAGGCGGTAATCGTCGCCCTCGGCGGCAATGACGGGCTGCGCGGCATCGAGCCCCGGGCCAGCGAGGCGAACCTCGCTGCCATCCTGGATGCGCTGAAGGCGCGCGGGCTGCCGGTGATGCTGGCGGGGATGCTGGCGCCGCCGAACCTCGGCGCCGATTACGGTCGTGAGTTCGCCGGAACTTTCACGCGATTGTCGGAAGCGAGGCCGGAGGTCGTGTTCTATCCCTTTCTGCTGGATGGCGTGGCCGGGAACCCGGAGATGAACCAGCCCGACCGCATTCATCCGAATGAAGCTGGCGTCGCGGAACTGGTCCGTCGCATGCTTCCGTCAGTCGAGTCGCTGCTGGGGCGGGTGCCCGCTAGCTGACCCGCTCCGGCCTGGATGGGGGCCGAGAGATGCTGCGCCTGTTCGTCGCCCTGGGCCTGCCTGCCGAGTGCCGCGCAGACCTTTCCGCCCTGGCGGGCGGTATTCCCGGTGCGAAATGGATACCGGCCGAGAACTATCACCTCACGCTGCGCTTCATCGGGGAGATCGAGAACTGGCGCGCGCAGGAGGTCGATGACGCGCTCGCCGCCATCCGCGGCACGGCCTTCGATCTGTCGTTGCGCGGCGTCGGCACCTTCGAGAAGGCGGGGCGGATCCATTCGCTCTGGGTCGGCGCCGAGCGCAACGACGCGCTGACACATCTGCAGAACAAGGTGGAGACCGCCCTGCAGCGCATCGGCCTGGCGCCGGAACGCAAGCGCTTCTCGCCTCACGTCACGATCGCCCGCACCGACCGTGCGCCGCCCGAGAAGGTCGTCGCCTACGTCCAGGCCCACAACCTGTTCCGCGCCGCGCCGGTGGAGGTGGACTACTTCACCTTGTTCTCCTCCCGCCTTGGCAAGGAAGCGTCGGTCTACACGCCCGAGGTCGAGTACGACCTGATGGCGCGGAAGGCGGCGTAGCGCCGCGCGCTTCGCGTCGGACGCCACGCTGAATCGTTGCGGCCTCAAGCGCCGGCGTCTGGCGGCTCGGCTCGCGTGCCGGGCACCGGACTATCCTGCGCCATCTTTGCGCGGTCGTGCTGTGCGCTCGCTGCCCGATGCCGGGGCACCCGCCCGGATGGCGGTGGCCGTAGCCGGTACGCTTGCCCGCAGTCGCCGGTCGCGTTACGGCTAGGCCGTGGCCCCGGTCTTCCGCCCCGTCGCGCGCCTGATTGCCGCGATCCTGCTGCTGCAGGTCGTGCTGGCGCCGGCGCATTGCCTGGCGATGGCAGCCGCGCCCGCCGGCATGGCAACCGTGCTCTGCTCCCCGGCCGGTGTGGAGCGGATGATCTATGTCGGCCCCGACGGCCAGCAGCTTCCGGAGCCGGACACCGGCCAGGGCGTCTGCGTCGTCTGCACCGGCCTGCCCCAGGCCGCACTACCGGAACCGCCGAACACGCCGGCGCCGGCCCGGGTCGCGCTTGGCCCGGCCTGGCAGGTCGCTTCGGCGGTAGCGCTGCCGACTGGCGCGCGCGGTCCGCCGTACCGGCAAACAGGACCACCCGCTCTCTCCTGAGGCTGTTCCCGACGGAACGGCCGCGCCTGCGCTTGCTGTTCCGTTCTTCAGGATGAGAGATTCTCCGTGTTTTCCCGTTCCGTTTCGCGGCCCGTCCTGGCTGCAGCGGCGGCCGCCCTTGCCCAACCTGCGCTTGCGCAGGAACCCGCGCCCGAGGCCGCCACCCTGCCGCCCATGCTCGTCGTCGCCCCGCGGGTGCCGAGCACACCGACTCACCCCTCCAACGCCGATGCCGAGGCCGCGGCCCGGCAGATCCCCGGCAACGTCTCGATCGTGCCGGACGACGCCTTCCGGGATCGGCCCGGCGTCACCACCATTCGAGACGTACTGCTCTACACGCCCGGCGTCTTCGCCGAGCCGAAATGGGGCGAGGATACGCGGCTTTCGATCCGCGGCTCCGGCACGTCGCGCAACTTCCACCTGCGCGGCGTGCGGCTCTACCAGGACCGCATGCCGATCAATCAGGCGGATGGCAGCGGCGACTTCCAGGAACTGGACCCACTGACCTTTCAGCGCGTCGAAGTCTTCCGCGGCGCCAACGCCTTCATGCTCGGCGCGAATACGCTGGGGGGAGGCATCAACTTCATCACACCGACCGGCCGCAGCAATCCCGGCGTGCTGCTGCGGGGCGAAGGCGGTTCGTTCGGCATGGCCCGTGGCCAGGCGGCCTATGGCATTTCAGGTACCGGCTGGGACACCTGGGGTACCTTCACCAGCATGACGCAGGAGGGCTTCCGGGACCATAGCGCCGGCCGGTCGTATCGCGTCAACGCCAACGGCGCCTACCAATGGTCCGACATGGCGGAGACGCGCATCTTCGCCACCTACAACAATATCTGGCAGCAGATCCCCGGTTCGCTCACGCGGTCCCAGGCGTTGACGACGCCACGCATGGCGAACGCGGCCAACTTGGTCGGCGACTACATGCGCAACCTGGAGAGCTTCCGGGTCGGCACCGTGACCGGCATCCGTCCCCAGGAAGGGGCGTTGATCGAGATCGGCGGCGGCTACGTTCATCGCGCGCTGGACCACCCGATCTTCCAGTATCTCGAGCAGAACTCGAACGACTTCGTCCTGTTCGGGCGCAGCAGCATCGAGGGAACCGTGGCGGGGCTGGAGAACAGCCTCACCATTGGCTTCAATGCGGGGTTGGGTCGCATGGTGAACCGACGTTTCGTCAACATCGGCGGGCGGGCGGGCCAGCAAACCTACGGGTCAGTGGACGACGCCACGACCCTCGATGCCTATGCGCAGAACTCGCTGACGGTCCTGCCCGGCCTGCAACTCATCGCCGGCCTGTCGCTCGGCTACGCGATGCGCGACAGCGACGACGACTTCCTCTCGAATGGCGACCAATCCGGTTCCGGCACCTGGTCCTGGACCAATCCGCGTCTCGGACTCCTGTGGCAGGCGACGCCGGACGCGCAGGTATTCGCCAACCTCGCCTGGGCGACGGAACCGCCGACCTTCACCGATCTCATCCCTCAAGTGCCGCAAGGCGGCTTCCAGAATCTCGAAGCGCAGCGCAGTACAACGATTGAGGTCGGCACGCGTGGCGCGACACCCGCTTTCTCATGGGAAGTTGCGCTCTACAGAAGTTGGATCCGCGATGAGATCCAACTCTTCACCTTCGGAAACGGCATGGATTTCGCCGTCAATGCCGACCGGACCATTCATCAGGGCATCGAGGCCGGCGCAGCCTGGACTTTCCTACGCGACAGCTTCGCGGCCGGCGACAACTGGACGCTGACGCAGGCCTATACCTTCAGCGACTTCTACTTCGACGGAGACCCCGTCTATGGCGACAATCAGCTTCCGGGCGTGCCCCGGCACCTGTACCGCGCGGAGCTGCGCTACCGGCATTCTTCGGGCGGTTGGATCGCACCCAATGTCGAATGGGTGCCCCAGGCCTACTACGTCGACAATGCAAACACGCTGAAGACCGACGCCTACTTCCTGGTCGGCATCCGCGCCGGCTGGGAGTTCTCCAACGGCATGTCCGCCTTCGTCGAAGCGCGCAATCTGGCCGACACGAAATACATCGCCTCCGCCTCGGTAATCCCACGCGCAACGCCGCAATCCCAGCTCTTCGAACCCGGCACCGGACGCGCTGTCTATGCCGGGCTGCAATATCGCTTCTGAGGACCGACACCGATGCGCAAGATGCTTCTCGCCCTGGCCACCGCGGCGGCCCTGCCCGCCATGCCAGCCGTCGCCCATGTCACCATCGACCCGGCGCAGGCCACGCCGCATGCCTATGTCCGCGCGGCGCTGCGTGTGCCCCATGGCTGCGGTACTGCGGCAACCACGCGGCTTACGGTGCGCCTGCCGGATGGCGTAACGGGAGCACGCCCCATGCCGAAGCCCGGCTGGGCTCTGATCATCGCACCGCGCGAGGCGACCGGGGCCCCCGGGGGCCACGGTTCCGCGCCGGAGGTCGCGACCATCACCTGGGAAAGCGGCCGCCTGCCCAACGAGCACTACGACGAGTTCGTGCTGCGCTTCCGCGCGCCCAACGAGCCGGGTGCCACGTTGTGGTTTGCCGTGCGCCAGGAATGCGAGGGCGGCGCCGTCACTGACTGGTCCGAGATCCCGGCCGAAGGCCGCCGCATCTCCGACTATCCACACCCAGCCGCCTCGATGCGTTTGGTGCCCCGCTGATGCGCTCGCTCCTCCTGGCGACCCTCGTGCTTGCCGCGCCGCCGCTGGCCCGTGCCTGCGATACCGAGGCGATGAACGCCGAGCTGACCACCGTCTGCACAGCCGCGCTGCGCCCCGCGATGAGTTGGGCCGCCGCGCTGCGCGGCCAGGCCTCGGCGACGGAGGCGGCGGCACTGGACCGTGCCATCGCGGTGGCGACGACCGCTTGCGAGACCGGTGACCCCGCCGCCGGCGCGCAGGAGGCCGCGCGCATCGCCCGCCTTGCCGGCCGCATCGAAGCGCGCGCCGGCAACACCGACCCGATCTGGCCCGATCGTCTGGCCAGACACTGACACCAGGCAAGGAGACCTGCCATGACCACCACCCGCCGCACCCTGATGATCGCCGTCGCCGCCATCGCGGCCGCGATGCCCGCCGCCGCGCATGACTACACCGCCGGCGACATCGCCATCGGCCACCCCTGGACCCGCGCTGCCGGCGCCAACGGCAACGGCGCCGGCTTCATGCGCCTCCAGAACCGTGGCAGCCAGCCCGACCGCCTCCTCTCCGCGACCACCGCGGCAGCGCGGACCGTCGAACTGCACAGCATGGTCCGCGACGGCGACGTGATGCGCATGCGGCCCGTGCAGGACATCCCGATTCCGGCCGGCGGCTCGGTCGAGCTGGCGCCGGGCGGTTTCCACATCATGATGCTGGGGCTCACCGCGCCGGTGAACCAGGGCAGCCGCGTACCGCTGACACTGCGGTTCGAACGCGGCGGGGAAGTCACGGTGGAACTGGCGGTCGAGGCGGCGGGCGCGCGGGGCGCGTCGCATCACTGACGGGCGTCGCGCCCTTCCACGCCTTACCCGCCCGCCGCCGGAGATCGGAGGGGCTCTGCCCCTCCGAACCACCCCGCCAGGGGGTTAGACCCCCTGGACCGCAATCTGTTGGTGGCGGGCGCAACAGGCACGCCGCACCCTCAACGCGCGCTTCGTGCGCAAGGGCGGGTTCCGGCATCAGTTCTGCCAGCGGCGCACCGCACCAGGTTGAGGTTTGCAAAGGCCTTTCGGCCTTTGCTGGGGTGGGGTTCGGGGAGGGGCAAAGCCCCTCTCCGAGATGCCTTCAATCGAAGGGCTGGCTCGTCACGTCCACCCGCGCCTCCGACCGCCACAGGGAGAACGCGAACCCCGCCACCACTGTCGCGTTCCACTCGCTGCGGTACAGCGGGCTGCCGTCGTTGCGCGCACCCGAGAAGTTCTCGATCCGCCCACCGGCGACGACGGACAGGCGTTCGGTGATCGGCAGGCGATAGGACAGCGACAGCCGCGCGCCGACATAGCCCGCCTGTGCGTTGTAGGCCGGGCGGCCGGGTCGCGCGTATTCCGGGTCCACCTGGTAGAAGTAGTCGGTGTAGGCACTGGTGCCGAACAGCACGCCGGCCGAGACGCGCAGGCGCGCATACTGCGAGAAGACGTGCAGCCGCTCGTAGGCGATGTCCGGCGCTAAGGTGAAGCCGCGGAAGGAAACAGACGTCCAGTCCGTCGAGAACACTGCGCGGACCGGCGTGTCGAGCACGACGCGCTCCGGTGCGGCCTCCTCCTCGCCGCGCCACAGGATGAAGCGCAGGTTGGGGCCGATCTCGCCCAGCCATTCGAGGTCCGGCATGCCCTCCCGCGCGGTCACGTCCTGAGACGATGCATTGAGCCCGCCGGACGCGCTGACCGACAACTCGATCCCGTCCGCCAGGCTCGCACGGGCGCGCACGCCGCTGTCGTCCGTGCGCAGCACGTCCCCGCGATAAATGAAGTAGGGAACGACCAGCCCGCGCAGCTGGTTCTGGCTGGAGGCGGGATAGGCCGGGATGCTGCCGCCGCCGCCGGCGATGCCGACCTCGAAGACCGGCAGCTGCTGTGCCTGCGCCGGCAGGGCCGCAGCGGCGCAGAGCAGGAGGGGAGCGATGCGTCTGATCATGATCGTTCCGCCAGGATGAGCACATTGGGCAACGGCGTGCCACCCCAGCAGGGCGTGATCGAGACCCGGTAGCCCGCCGATTCCAGGGGTTGCGCGATGTCGGCCATCGCCAGCGGCGCCACCCTGCCGCCGCGGCCGAGGTCAGCCCCCATCCATCGCCGCAGCCGTTCCAGCGACGTCCCGACCGCGCTGCGCCAGCCGCGATCAGGGTCGAAGCTGCGGATTGCAATGCGCGCGGGGCCGGCCGCCGTGATGCGCGCCAGCAGCGCGTGCTGCGCGTCATGCGGCATCTGTGGCAGCACGTCGATCAGCAGGACCGTGTCGCCCGCCGGAACGTCGATAGCGGCGAGATCGCCGGCGACGAAGCGTGCCGGCAAGCCCGTTGCGGATGCCGTCGCGCGCGCGATCTTTTCGGCATCCAGGTCGAAGCCGGTGATGCTGTCCGCCCGGCCCGCCAGCAACAGCGCGAGCGCGAGCTGCCCGCGCCCGCAGCCGAGATCGACCACCCTGCCGAGCGGCGGCATGGCGAGCAGCGCCGGCAGCATCGGATCGGCGCGCAGCTTGCCGGCCACGAAGCCTTGCGTCGCCCGGCCTTCGTGGCGCGCCGCAACCGTGCGCACCAGGTCACGCAGCGGCGGCGTCACAGATCCTTCAGCACCGTCCAGAGATCGTTCTTCGCCTCGAAGCCCACGCCGGGAATCTCCGGCATGCGGATGCGGCCATCCACCACCGGCGTGTCGGTCGCGAAGCCACCGAAGGGCGCGAAAACCTCGGGGTAGGATTCGTTGCCGCCCAGGCCCAGCCCGACCGCGATGTTCAGCGCGAACTGATGCCCGCCATGCGGCACGCAGCGTCGCGGCGACCAGCCATGGAGCTGCATCATCTCCAGCGTGCGGAGGTATTCCACCAGCCCATACGACAACGCGGGATCGAATTGCAGGATGTCGCGATCCGGCCGCAGCCCGCCATGGCGGATCAGGTTGCGCGCATCCTGCATGGAGAAAAGGTTCTCGCCCGTCGCGAGCGGCGGGGCGTAATGCTCGGCGAGCGTCGCATGCGTCGCGTAGTCCAGCGGGTCGAGCGGTTCCTCGTACCAGCGCAGCTTGAAGGGTTCGAGCGCCGCGCCATAGGCCAGCGCCGCATGCAGCCCGAAGCGCCCGTTCACGTCGACGGCGAGGCGCGAGCCGTCATTGCCCAGCAGCTTCAGCACCGCCTCGATGCGCGCCATGTCCTCGCGCAGCGCGTCCTTGATGGCGGTGCCCGGCGCGCCGCCGATCTTCATCTTCACCGTGGTGTAGCCGAGGCCGAGGTAGCGCTTCATCTCCTCGACCAGCCCCTCGATGCCCTTGCCGGGGTGGTAGTAGCCGCCGGCGGCATAGATCCAGGCGCTGTCGTCGGCCTCGCCGCCGCGGAAGCGGTCGGCCAGCAGGCGCCACAGCGGCTTGCCTTCGAGCTTTGCCGCGGCATCCCACAGCGCCATGTCGAGCACGCCGACGGCGACGGAGCGGTCGCCATGCCCGCCCGGCTTCTCGTTGCGCATCATCGCCGCCCAGGCGGCCGCGACGTTCAGGCTGCCGTCGGCGGCAGTCAGCTCCGCCTCGGTGCAGGCTTCGAGCCGGGGCACGAAGCGTTCCATCAGCAGCCCCGGCTGCGCGTAGCGGCCGTTGGAATTGAAGCCGTAGCCCGTGGCCCGCTTGCCCGCGCCATCCTCGATGGTCACGGCGACGACGCTCGCCGTCATCTTGGAGAAGTCGATATAGGCGTTGGCGATGGCGCTGCTGATGGGCACCACGCCCTGGCGGATGGATGCGATGCGCATGGATGCGTCCTCGGCGGCCTGCGGGTCCGGTTTCCTACCGTCCGGCGGAATGGCGCGCAAACCCGGCGCCGCTTAGCATCCCCGGGCAGCCCAAGCCGGAGACCTGCCATGACCATGACAACGAGACGCCTCGCACTCGGCCTGACCGCCGCTGCCTCCCTGGCCACGGCGGCCCGCGCGCAGGCCGATTGGCCCAATCGCAGCATCCGACTGATCTCGCCCTTCCCGCCGGGTGGCGCCGCGGATCTGCTAGCCCGCGTCCTGGCCGAGGAGCTGAGCCCGGTGCTGCGCCAGACTGTAGTGGTGGAGAACCGCACCGGCGCCGGCGGCAGTGTCGGCACCGAAGCCGCGGTGCGCAGCGCGCCTGACGGCTACACGCTGGTCATGGGCAGCGCCGGGCCGCTGGCGATCAACCCGTCCCTGCTGCGCCTGTCCTACGATCCGGCGCGGGACCTGGTGCCGATCGCGCCCGTCGCCGCCGTGGCCTCCGTCCTCGTCGTCCATCCGTCGGTGAATGCCCGCACCCTGCCGGAACTCCTGGCCCTCGCGCGCGCCGAACCGGGCAAGCTGAACTATGGCTCCGCCGGCATCGGCTCGGCGCAGCACCTGTTCATGGAACTGCTGAAGCAACTCGCCAATGTGGACATCACGCACGTGCCCTACCGCGGCACCGGCCCTGCCATGGTCGATACCGTGGGCGGTCGCCTGACCATGATGTTCGACACGACGCCCACCGCCCTGCCGCATATCCGCGACGGCCGGGTGCGCACGATCGCCGTGTCGTCCGCGCGGCGCGACCCGGCGCTGCCGGACATACCGACCATCGCCGAGACCGGCGTGGCCGGCTACGAGGCGATCGGCTGGTATGGTGTCTTCGGTCCCACCGGCATCCCGGCGCCGGTCATCGAACGCCTGAACCGCGAGATCACCGGCCTGCTGTCCCGCCCAGAGTTTCGCGCGAAACTGACCGCGCAAGGGGTGGAGGCGATGGGCGGCACCGCCGCGGAATTCACCGCCATGGTGGCGGAAGACCGGCAGCGCTGGGCCGAGGTGATCCGGCGCGGGAACATCAGGGTCGACGGATGAAAGATCCCGTCGGAGCCGGCGAGGACCGGGATCGACCCTACAGCGTTCCGACCAGCCGCAGCCCGATCACCAGCGCATCGGGCAGTGACTGGTTCGGATTGCGCTGCGCGTTAGGTTCGCCGGCAGCGGGGTTGGCGTAGAACTGCA
This sequence comes from Neoroseomonas terrae, assembly GCF_018129025.1. GTDB lineage: Bacteria > Pseudomonadota > Alphaproteobacteria > Acetobacterales > Acetobacteraceae > Neoroseomonas > Neoroseomonas terrae. The sequence continues at coordinate 46,346 of NZ_JAAEDI010000028.1, forward strand.
CGAAGGGCCGGACCGAGAGCCGGTCCTTGATGGCGGAGAGGTCGTAGTTCACCTCGATCACCGTCTCCGCACTGCGGATCGGCCAGGCGGTGCCGTACTCGTTCACGTCGCGGTCGAAGCTGCGGGACTGGTTGCCGATGCGTGCCCAGGACACGCCGATCGACAGTGTATCATCGGCCCGGCTGAACGGCCCACGCCAGGCGAGGCCGCCATCGACCTGCCAGGCGATGGCGTTGCGGTCATCCGGCTGGGTGAAGGCGCGGCCGAAGACGGCGAGCCAGCCATCCTCGCCACGCCACAGGGTAGCCTCGACGACGCCATAGCCGCCGTAGTTGTTGGCGAAACGCTGTGGCACGCCGGTGCTGGACGGGCTGGCGAGGGACTGGCCCGTGTCGTCGAACAGCACGGAATCGAAGCCGGCATTGTGGAACCAGGCGCCCGCCTTCAGCACCCACGGACGCGGGCCGTCGCCGCTGTCGGGTGCTGCGCCGCCGGTGACTGCCTCGGCGATGGCGAACATCCCGCCGGCCGTGCTGAAGGTGGTGCCGTAGCGGTTGTGCATCTGCGGGTTGGTGTCGACGCCATAGCGCTCGCCGGGATTGCCGGAAAACACCGCGGCGCGCAGCCCAGTGGCATCGTCGGGGTCGCCGAGGGCAAGGCGCGCGCCGAGCGTCGGCAGCGGATAGGCCGGACCGCCGCCGGGCAAGGCGTTGGCGATCGCGACGGGCCAGCCGAAGGTGGCGTTGACGAGGTTGCCCGCGGCATAGGCGGCGATGAACTCGCTATCCGCCGCGAGCTGGCCGAAGCGGATCGAGCCCCAATCGCCGAGGCTGCGTTGCAGCCACAGCTCGTTCAGCCGGACCGTGGACACAGCCTCGACGCTGCTGACGGTGGCGAGGCTGCCGACGCGGGTCGGCGTGGGCTGCCGGCCGTAGATGCCATAGGCACTGACGGCCAGGGTCCAGCCATCCAGCCCCATGACGCGGTCCAGATCCACCGCGAGGGCAACGTCCAGCAGGCCGATGGCGGCGGGGCCGGGCCGGATGCCGCCGCGCAGATTCTGCACGGCGTCCAGCGTGCCGACGGCCGTGAAGCAGACGCCGGGGGCGAGCGCATGGCCGCCGTCGCAGGATGATTGCTGCCCGTCATCCGCGAAAGCGGCTAGCGGGGCGGCACAGAGCAGGAGCGTGAGGACATGCAGGCGGCGGAGCGGCGTCACTGGTGCTCGATTCCTCAAATTTAGTTTGCGCTAAATTTATTAGCTATCACTAATATGTCTAATGAAACATTAGGTGCGCGGAAGGGCGATCCGCACCCGCAGCCCCGGCGCCGCGTCTTCCAGGGCGATCGTCATGCCGTGCAAATCGGCGACGGCCCGAACAAGCGCGAGACCCAGCCCGCTGCCCGGCGTCGAGCGGGACGCATCGAGCCGATGGAAGCGCTGGAACACCTTCTCGCGCTCGGCTTCCGGAATGCCGCTGCCGTCGTCGGTCACGCACAGCTCCCCGGCCGTCAGGGCCAGGCAAATACGGCCCCCTGCCCGCCCGTGGCGCACCGCATTCTCCACCAGATTGGCGAGCATCTGCGTTAACAGCGCCGGGTCGCCGGTCAGCATCACGCCCGGTGCGATCTCGGTGGCGAGCGTCTGCTCACGGTCCTCCGCGGCGGGCGCGTAAACCTCGGCGACCGATTCCGCGATGGCGGAGAGGTCCACGGTGGTGAAGCCGGCGCGCTGCGTGCCGGATTCCACCTGGGCGATCCGCAGCAGCGCGGCGAAGATGTCGAGCAGCCGATCGGCCTCGGCCTGCGCGGCCGCGATGGCTTCGACGGTCGATGCCCGTGCCGCCTCGTCCAGCCGTTGGCGCAGCCGGGTCAAGGGCGTGCGGAGATCGTGTGCGATGTCGTCCGTCACTTCCCTCAGTGCGGCCATCAGCGCCTGCAACCGATCGAGCGTGGCGTTGATGCGTCCCGCGAGGCGGTCGAACTCATCCCCGCCCGTTCGTTCAACGAGGCGACGGTCGAGATCCCCGTTCTGCACCGCGGCCAGGGCGGCTTCCATCGCCGCGGCCCGGCGCGCGACGGATCGGCCCAGCAGCAGCCCGCCGCCAAGCCCGAGCAGCAGCACCGCCCCGCCCACCCAGAAGGCACTGGTCAGCAGCCGCTGCTCCAGCGCCCGCGCCGCGGTCATGTCCCGCCCGACGATCAGCGCACCGCCGCCGGGCAAGGGCTGCGCATACATCAGCACCGGTGCCGCACCGCCATCGGGCTGGCGGATGGTGCCTTCGCGCCAGCCGCGTTCCGCGGACACGCCCGAGAGGTTGCCGGCCAGCCGCTGCCCGTCCGGCGCGGCGAGCAGGTAGTATTCCTGCCCGCTCCGATCCGCCGCGAGCCGTGCCTCGATCGACAGCGCGATGCCGCGTGCGCCCGACAATGCGCCGGATTGCAGCAGCACGCCCATGCCGCGCTCGACCTCGTCCGCCGCCTGTCGCACCGCGAAGCCGGCCGTCACCCACCAGGCGACGCCGCCGACCAGCGCCGTGCCGGCCAGCGTCAGCACCAGGTGCAGCAGCGTGACCCGGAACGCCGTCGTTCGCGCGAAGGCCCAGCGCGAACCGGCTTCAGCCATCGGTGCGGATCACATAGCCGGCGCCGCGCACGGTGTGCAGCAGCTCCGGGCCGAAGCCCTTGTCCACCTTGCCGCGCAGCCGGCTGATATGCGTTTCGACCACGCTGGTCTTGGGGTCGAAGTGGAAGTCCCAGACGCCTTCCAGCAGCATGGTGCGCGTCACCACCTGGCCCTCGCGCCGCATCAGGAATTCCAGCAGGCGGAACTCGCGTGGCTGCAGGTCGATGCGCTTGCCGGCGCGCGTGACCATGCGGCGGATCAGGTCCATCTCCAGGTCGCCGACGCGCAGCACCGTCACTTCCTGCTGCAGAGGCGGGCGGCGGGCCAGCGCGTTGATGCGCGCCAGCAGCTCGGCGAAGGCGAAGGGCTTGGCGAGGTAGTCGTCGCCGCCCGCGTCCAGCCCCTCGATCCGGTCGCCGAGGCCCGCCCGCGCCGTCAGGAAGATCGCCGGCGTCGCGATGCCGGCGGCGCGCACGGCCCGCACCATCGACAGCCCATCGAGCTTCGGCAGCATCCGGTCCACCACCATCACGTCATGGCCCCCGCCAGTCGCGAGGAAAAGCCCGTCCTGCCCGTCCGCCGCGCGGTCCACGACATGGCCCGCTTCCTCGAGGCCGCGCGCCACATAGGCCGACGTCTCCGCGTCGTCCTCGACCAGCAGGATCCTCACGATGCCTCCGTCCGTCATGGGCGTCTTGTGGCGCGCGGGATACTGCCGGGCCGCCGCCGCCAGCATACGGATCAGTAAGCGACGCGACAGGGGGCGTGCAGGCGCCGGGGTGCTTTCTGATGCCACGCCAAGCCATCGCGGCAAGGCACCGAGACCCTCGACTGGGAGAGACCACACCGATGATGTCCCGCTTCAACCTCCGTCGCCCCGCGGTGATCGCCGGCGTGCTGGCCCTCGCCCTCGGCACCACTGCGCTGACCGCGATCCCCGGCACCGCGCAGCAGGCCCCGACGCCGGTCGCCGGCGTGGCGCTGCCGCGCCCGGCCGGCCCGGACTTCGCCGATGTCGCCGCCCGCGTCGGCCCCTCGGTGGTGCGCGTGATGACGACGGAGCGCGTCGCCCAGGCCCGCCAGGAAGTCCCGCCGCAGCTCCGCGGCACGCCGATGGAGGAGATGTTCCGCCGTTTCGGCCAGGGCCAGCAGCAGCAGCCCGAGCAGCGCCGCGCCGGCCAGGGTTCCGGCTTCATCGTCGCCGCCGACGGCTACATCGTGACCAACGCGCATGTGGTCGGCGAGAATGCCGAGGTGAAGGTCGAGCTCGCCGACGGGCGTGAGTTCCAGGCCCGCGTGATCGGCCGCGACACCGCGACGGATGTCGCGCTGATCAAGGTCGAGGCCGGCTCGCCCCTGCCCGCGCTGAACTTCGGCAACAGCGACGGCACCCGCGTGGGCGAATGGGTCATGGCGATGGGCAACCCGTTCGGCCTCGGCGGCACCGTCACGGCGGGCATCGTCTCGGCCCGTGGGCGCCAGATCGGCCAGGGTCCCTATGACGACTTCATCCAGACGGATGCGTCGATCAACCCGGGCAATTCCGGTGGCCCGCTGTTCAACGCGGGCGGCGACGTGGTCGGCATGAACACCGCCATCTTCTCCCCCTCCGGCGGGAACATCGGCATCGGCTTCGCGGTGCCGTCGAAGATGGTGCAGAACATCGTCGGTCAGCTTCGCGAGCATGGCTCGGTGCAGCGCGGCTGGCTGGGCGTGAGCCTGCAGCCGATGGACCAGGACTTGGCCACCGCGATGCGTGCGGCTGATGCGAAGGGTGCGCTGGTCTCCGCGGTGGAGGCGGACAGCCCCGCGGCCCGGGCCGGCCTGCGCCCTGGCGACGTGATCACCGCGATCGACGGCCGCCGCGTGGACAGCCCCCGCGACCTGGCCGCCGGTGTGGCCGACGTGGCCCCGGGCCGCAGCGCGACGCTCGCCGTGCTGCGTGACGGCAGCGCCATGGAGCAGCGCGTCGAGGTCGGTAGCAACCCGGCGAACCGCGTGGCGGCGGCCGGCAAGCCTGACGCGGCGGCGCAGCCTTCCCTCGGTATCGGCCTGGCGCCGCGCCGCGAGGGCGGGGTGGCGATCACCCGGGTCGAGCCGGGCAGCGTGGCAGCCGAGCGTGGCCTGCGCGCCGGGGACGTGGTGCTGCGTGCCGGTGAGCGTGATGCCGCCAACCCGCAGGACGTGGTGGATGCGGTGAAGAGCGCCCGCGAGGCCGGTCGTCCGTCCATCGCACTCCAAGTCGAGCGCGACGGCGCCCGCCGCTTCATCGCCGTGCCGCTGCGCGCGGCGTGACGAAAACGGCCCCCGGCGAGGCAACTATCCCCTCACTCGCCGGGGACGCCGAGCGGAGCGGCAGCCGCCTTTACCTACCCCCTGAGGCGCACCGCTCCACAACTGGCGCACGTCGGTCACGGGACCGACGTGCGCCGTCTTGTCTGAAGGTCGGCGTCGGGAAGGGCCGCCGGGCTCCGCGCGACCAGCGCCGAACGGCCGTCCTGAAGATCCGGTTGGGTTACTCCCACAATTGAAGGCGGGAGGGGGCCACCGCACCGTATGCGCCACGGTTAGATCAGAGAGGGGCTCTGCCCCTCTCCGAACCTCACCCCGCCAGGCCATGGATGGCCTGGACCGCCATCATTTGGCACCGGGCGCGAAGCCAATTCTCCTGGTCGCAAGACCCTTCCGTGCGCTCAGCCGAAATATGACGATACTCCGACCAGGCGCGCGGGGTGCCAAGTCAAGGTTTGCAAAGGCCCTTCGGCCTTTGGCGGGGTAGGGTTCGGGAAGGGGCGGAGCCCTTTCCTGATCCGCCCACGACCGCCAAGCTTCGCGCAAATGAGGCAAAGCCCGCCGAGCCATCCTGTCACGACGAAGGGCGCCCCGGCCCGCAAGTTGGTCAGGCGCGACGGTTAGCTGTCCTCACCCTGCGCGCGCTGGGCGACAGGCGGGTTTGACGCCATTCGCCGGTGGCGCCCGGCATCAGGCAAAAGTTTACAAAGGACTCCAGCGCAGGTCCCATCCCACCAGCAGCCATCCGGTCCCGCGGGATCGTCATTGGGGCAGGATTGCGGCGACCGGGCTAGCGGGCCTATCACTTCCCGCCGTGACGCACCGCAATGAGGGTCCGTGTCCCCTTCCCATACTGGCGCCGACAAGAACACCGCGCTGACGCCGGCGCTCGTTCTCGGTGTGCTCGGTGTCGTCTACGGCGACATCGGCACCTCGCCCCTTTACGCACTGCGCGCCGCGCTGCTGCATTTCTCCAGCGACGGGCTGGAGCGCTGGGAGATCCTCGGCATCCTCAGCCTGATCATCTGGTCGCTGATCCTGACCGTCACGGTGAAGTACGTCGTCTTCATCCTGCGGGCCGATAACCGTGGCGAGGGCGGCATCCTGGCGCTGATGGCCCTGGCACAGCGCAGCGTGGAATCCGCCCGCGCGCGATGGTCCATCGCCCTGATCGGCATCGTCGGCGCCTGCCTGTTCTTCGGCGACGGCATCATCACCCCGGCCATTTCAGTGCTGTCTGCCGTCGAGGGCCTGAAGGTTGTGGACGAAACCTTCGAGACGGCGGTGATCCCGATCGCGGTCGTCATCCTCGTCGCGCTGTTCCTGGTGCAGTACCGCGGCACCCAGAGCATGGGGGCGGTGTTCGGCCCGATCTGCGCCGTCTGGTTCTTCGTGCTCGGCGTGCTGGGCGTGATCGAGATCGTCATCAACCCGACCGTGCTCGCGGCCCTGTCGCCGCACTACGCGGTGCAGTTTTGCCTCGAATACCAGCTCGTCTCCTTCGTCGCCTTCGGCTCGGTCGTGCTGGCGGTGACGGGGGCGGAGGCGCTGTACGCCGATATGGGCCATTTCGGGCGCCGGCCTATCCGCTGGGCCTGGCTGTGGTTCGTGCTGCCGGCGCTGGTGCTGAACTATCTCGGCCAGGGGGCGCTGCTGCTGAGAACACCCTCGGCGCTCGAGAACCCGTTTTACCTGCTCGCCCCCGACTGGTTCCGCCTGCCGCTGGTGCTGCTCGCGACCGCGGCGACCATCATCGCGAGCCAGGCCATGATCTCGGGCGCATACACCATCGCGCGGCAGTGCGTGCAGCTCGGCTTCATCCCCCGGATGGAGGTGCGCCACACCTCGGAGACCGAGGAAGGGCAGATCTACATGCCGCAGGTGAACACGCTGCTGCTGATCGGCGTGCTGATCCTGGTATTGGCGTTCCACACCTCGGACAACCTCGCGGCGGCCTACGGGATTGCGGTGACGGGCACCTTCGTCTGCACCTCGATCCTCGCGATCCTCGTCTTCCACCGGCGCTTCGGCTGGTCCTGGCCGCTGGTCATCGGGGTGTTCGGGCCGCTGCTGATCCTCGACCTGCTGTTCTTCTTCGCGAATGTGCTGAAGATCCCGCAGGGCGGCTATGTGCCGCTGGTGCTGGGCGCCGCGCTGTTCGCCATGATGACGACCTGGCATCGGGGACGCGAACTGCTGTTCGCCCGCTTCCGGCAGGACGGGCTACCGCTCAAATCCTTCATCGCGCGACTGCCGCAGTCCCGTACCATCCGGGTGCCCGGCACCGCGGTGTTCATGACCAGCCAGGCGGATTTCCTGCCCGGCGCGCTGCTGCACAACCTGAAGCACAACAAGGTGCTGCATGAGCGCGTGCTGTTCGTGACCGTCACCAATGAGGGCATTCCGGTGGTGCCGCCCGACCGCCGGCGCGAGGTGGAGGAGCTGTCCCCCAACATCCACCGTGTCTTCCTGCGCTACGGCTTCCAGGAAAGCCCGAACATCCCGCGGGAGCTGGAGGCGCTGAAGGACGTTGGTATTCCGTTCGAGCCGATGCAGACTTCCTACTTCCTCGGCCGCGAGACGGTGGTGGCGGCCGCGGTACCGAAGATGTCGCGCTGGCAGCAATGGCTGTTCACCATCATGTCACGCAACGCGGTACCGGCGACGGAGTTCTTCCGAATCCCATCCGACCGCGTGGTCGAACTGGGGGTAAGGGTGGCGATCTGACGATGGCGACGGTGACGGTTCTTCTCGCCCTGGCTGCCGGTCCCGGCTTCCCGAGGGGGAGTCCGGACCACCGCTACGAGATTGAGCTGGCGCTCGACGGTGCCGGGCGGCCGGACGCCGCAGCGTGGGAGGCGGACCCGACGCCATGGCGGGCGCGGCGCATCGCGCCGGATACGCCGCCAAGCACAGGCGATGTACAGTTCGACGCGGATAACGGGTGGTCGATTCGCTTCTACCACGCCACGGCCGACAGCCCCGACGCGCCTGAGACGCGGTTCCAGGCCGGCGCGGATGCGCTGCGGCCCGGGAGCTACGTGTCGGTCAGCGAGCCGGACGGAGTCGGGTACGCCTACCGCGTCGTTGGAGTCGGCTGATCCCTGGCGTCAGCCGCCCGCGGTCTGGCTGCGCAGTTCCCGCGCGCGGGCGAGGACCCGGTCCTCGAGCTCCGCAGCAGTCGCCGGCGTTACCGGAGCATCGATCCAGGTGCTGCCCTGCCGGACCTGGCGGAACATCGAAACGCGCACGCCGTCCGACCGCAGCGTCCGGCCCATCACATAGGCCGTCGCCTTGAAGCGCTCGCTCGTGGTGCCAGGGGGCGAGTACCAGTCCGTGATGATCACCCCGCCGAAGGGGTCAGCCGAGGCCAGCGGCATGAAGGAAAGCGTGTCGAGCGTCGCGCGCCACAGATAGGCGTTGACCCCGAGCCCGGCGCCCCCGCCGCCGGCTCCGCTGTCTTCCGGCCGGCTTCGTGAGGTGCCGAACAGCACGAGCCCGTCATCCTGCCCTGTGATGCGGCCGCGCACGCGGTCGCGGCCAGACTGGGAAGTATATTCGTCCCGGCCGACATTGCGGACTTCATCGTCGCCGCAGGCGCCGACCAGAACGACGACGGCAAGGGCGCTGAACAGGGGCGCGGAACGACGCCAGCGGAGGGTGGCACGGGTCATGGGGCCGTCTTGTAGCGCCGGAACGGTGGCGCTGAAAAGGCGAAGGCGGCCGAAACGCTTCACACCGTATTACACGGGCACGGCGAATGCTTCCGGCGGCGCCCCAGCGCGGTGCCGATCGCGCATGACGCGGAAGGCGGCTTCTAGATTGCGCGTGTAGCGGGGGGTGTCGAAAAGGGTGCAGCTCGGCAGCGCAGCATCGAGGCGCGCGCGGATGGCGGTAAGCGCCGGCCGGTCGGCGGCGAGGGCGATGGCGCGCGCCTCGAAGGCTGCCGCGCTGTCGGCGATCAGCTCGGGCAGGCCGACCGCGCGCAGCAGGCTGGCGGCGACGCGGCCGGCGAAGGCCTCGCCGGCCCGCGTCAGCACCGGCAGCCCGGCGCCGAGCGCGTCGCAGGCCGTGGTGTGGGCATTGTAGGGCAGCGTATCGAGGAACAGGTCCGCCAGCGCGTGGCGGCCGAGATGGTCGGCATGGTCCACCCGGCCGGCCATGATCAGCCGCGCCGGATCGATGGCGCGGTCCGCGGCGGCCTGCTTCAGGTTCCGCGTGGCGGCCGCGCTTTCCTCCCGCAGCCACAGCACCGAACCTGGCGTCGCGGCGAGGATGCGCATCAGGCCGTCGAAGGCCTCGGGCAGGATTTTGTGGGTGTTGTTGAAGCAGCAGAAGACGATGCCGTCCTCGGGCAGGCCGAACTGCGTGCGGGTCAGGCCGGCGATCGTGACCTCCCGCTGGTCGTCTGTCGGCATGAAGCAGCCGGGCAGGCGGACAACCTTCTCGGCGTAGAAGCGGTCCGCGCCCTCTGGCACGGTGGCCGCGTCGGCGATGACGTAGTCCATGAAGGGCGCGCCCATCGTTCCCGGATAGCCGAGGAAGACCGCCTGTACCGGCGCAATGCCGTGGGAGAACAGGGCGGTGCGCGAATTCCCCGTATAGCCGTTGAGGTTGACGGCGATATCGAGGCCCAGCCCGCGGACATGCGCGATGGCTGCGGCATCGGGCATGGAGGAACAATCGTGGAAGTTCTCCACCGCCGCCCGCAGCCGGGCCTCCACCGAATCCCCGGTCAGCCGGCCAAGTGAGATCGCATGCACCTCGAAGGCGTCGCGGTCATGCAGTTCCAGCAACCGGGCCATCAGATGGCCAACGGCGTGTTCCCGCAGCTCGCCGCTGACATAGCCGATGCGGATGCGGCCGCCATCGGGCGGCGCGGGCAGGGCCGCGCGGCGGGTAGGTTGATTCTCCCGGGCATGAAGGCCTGCGCAGCGCAGATGCAGGGCGGGATCGTCGGCGATGCACAGCGCCTCGAACGGTGGCAGGCGAAGGCTGCCCTCGGCGGCGCCGGCCAGCACGGCGTCGCGGGTGGTCGCAAAGTCGGTCCAGTCACACAGCCGCAACCGGTTGAACAGCAGCATGGGCAGCGCCGCATCGGGGGACCGCCCGGCCGGCAGGGCGGCGGCGCGGGCGAAGGCGGCGACAGCGCCTTCGGGGTCCTTGGCGCCGAGCCGGATGTTGCCGCTGATGAGCTGGACGCTGCGGGAGGCGGGGTAGAGCGCGGCGGCGCGGTCGATGGCCTCGATCGCGGCGGCATCGCGCCCAAGGCTGCTCAGCGCGAGCGCCTGACCGGTCAGGCCACGTTCCAGTTCGGGCTCGCGGCGCAGCACCTCGTCAAAGACCTCGAGGGCCGGGGCGTTGTCGTTGAGGTTCAGCAGACCCTGGCCCAGCGTGGTCAGGATCTGGATGGTGACGCCGTGGCGGCCTGCCCGGCCGCGCAGGAATTCGACCGAATCCCGGTGGCGGCCCACCTGCTGCAGGGCGGCGCCAGCATGGGCCGCGGCCGCGGCGTGGGCCGGGTCGGCCTTGAGCGCCGCATGGAAGGCGGTCAGCGCCTCCTCCGCGCGGCCGAGTGCCATCAGGCAGATGCCTAGGTTGTTGTGGAAATCGGCATCCATGCCGTCGAAGCGGCGCAGCAGGATGGTGCGGAAGACCTCCAGCGCCTCGGCGTGGCGGCCCATCTCCAGCAACGCGTCAGCCAGGTTGAAATGGGCGAAGGCGAAGGCCGGGCCAGCCTGGATCGCGCGCCGGAAACTGTCGACAGCCTCCGGCTGGCGGCCCAGTGCGCGCTGCACGTTGCCCACGTCGTTCAGCAGCGCGGGATCGCGCGGCGCGCCGACCAGTGCGGTGTGCAGGTGCGGCAGGGCGGAGGCGGCATCGCCGGCGGCGGCAAGTGCGATACCGAGCAGTCGGTTGACCTGAACGCCGCCACGGTCCCGCGGCAACGCGCGGCGGTAGCAGGCGATGGCATCGTCAAGCCGGCCAGCCTGATGCAGGGCGATGCAGTGGTTCAGATCGGCGGCGGCCATGGCCGGCTTCCTTCCCGCGGAACGACGGACCCGCTGCGGCCGGCCCCTGAAAGACGAAGGGCGGCAGGGTTTCCCCTGCCGCCCCCGCTGCTTCGATCCCGAAGGATCAGAAGGCGACGCGAATGCCCGCCACGGCGACGTTGATCGTGCGGGTGTTGCTGCCGTTGAACGAGGCCAGGTTGGTGCCGGCGCCGCCCGTGTAGCGGGCGTTGGTCGGCGCCGAAGTCGGCACGTTCTCGTCGTTGATGTTGTTGTACAGGCCGTAGAGCACCAGGCCCGGCGCCAGGTTGTAGGCGACGCCGACGCCCCACAGGGTCTGCTGGCGGTCATCCAGGTTGCGGATCGTGCCGGCCGTGCCGACACCGCAGCTGGTGTTCGCGGGACCGATGGTGCACGCACCGTTGCCCTGCCAGCCCTGGCCGAACACCGCGCCGAACACCAGCGGACCCATCGTGTAGGTCGCGCCAAGCAGATAGTGCTTCGCGCCGTCCACACCGGCGTTGACCGCGGAACCGGCCGGGGCCGAACCGCGATACTCACCCCAGGTGTATTCGCCGCCGACCGAGAAGCCATAGCCCGTCAGCACGAGGCCGGCGGTGTAGGCGGACACGTTCTGCGCGCGGATGCCGATCGCCGTGCCGTTGCCGTTCAGCAGCGGCGGGCTGGCGAACTGGGCACCGAAGCCGGCGTTCACGCCCACCGGGCCGAACGTGCCGCGGTAGCGGATCGCGGCGGACAGCTCGTTCTCGAGGCCCGTGCGGTCGCGCTGCGCCTGCGAGGTGTTGCCCTCGATGTTGGTGCGCTCACCCTCGTTCCGGTTCGGCGAGTACGACATGCCGAAGTCGAAGCCGGCGAACTGCGGCGACAGGTAGATGATCTTCGTCGCGTCGTTGCCGTCGTTGATGCCCGACATGATGTACGGGACGCTGTCAGCCAGGCCGGTCTGGACGATGAACTCGTCCCACTCGGCGTCGCCGCCGAGGGCCTGGGAGGCCGGAGCGCGGACCTGCAGCAGCGAGGCGGCGCTGTCTTCCTGACCGAAGCGGAAGGTGCCGAAGCCGTCGATGCCGATGTAGCCGTACAGCTCGTCGAAGGACACCGTCGTGCCGTCACCCGCGGTGGCGACCACGTTGTCCATCTGGAGCTCGAACACCGCACCGTAGGTCAGGCCGTTGTTGGTGCGGCCGTCCACGAAGACGTTCAGCTCGGCGTCGTTGCGGAAGTCATACCGCGAACGGGCGCGCGCTGCGTTGGTGCCGTTCGCGGGCACGGTGTTGCGGCTGCGGCCGCGGTCCCAGTCGTCCTGGACCGCGCCGGCGGCGAAGGCGAAGTAGCCGCCGAGCCGGATGCTCAGGCCACCGGCACCGGACATCGCCGGGGTCGGGGGCACGACCACCGGGGTCGCCGGCGCCTGGCGGCCGACGTTCAGCGGCTCCGGCGCGACGCCGACGGTGCCGGGAGCGGTGGGAACCGTCACACCCTGGCCGATGGCACCACCGCCGCCGAACGTCGTCTGGGCGAAAGCCCCCGGCGCCAGCAGGGCGGCGCCGACAACGGCGGTCGTCCCCAGCAGAATCTTGCGCATTCTAGTCCTCCTCATCGCCGGCTAGCCGGCAGTTCCGACGGCCGCCCTGCCCCCCCGGACAAGGTCCGCCGCCGCATTCGGCCAATTCAGGCAGAAGGGCGGCGTCGTGGCCTATGCGAACTATGTCCCGCCGCGGCGCCGCGCGGCAACCGCCCAGTCGGGGCCGCCGCGACTTAGCTGAGACACTGTGGCGGGTGCGCCACAGCCTGTGGCGCAAGCCCGTCGATCGCCGCAAGACCCGCGGCACGCCGCGGCACCCGTGGAGCCGTCGCCGCCGATACGCCGCCGAGGGCGGCTGCGGGAACGCCGAGCCGGCGTGCCAGTGCCATCCAGCGCAGGGGGCCCAGCGCTGTCGCGCCGGGATGGCTGCGCGTCGCGAAGATCGGTGACAGGAAGGCGAGGTCCGGCCGCAGCCGGCGGGTCCGGGCCGCCGCCGCCGCCCCGCCATGGGCCGCGACCGTCAGCAGCGCGTGCGGCGCGCCGGCCCGCCGCGCGCGCAGGAAAGGTAGCAGGCCGCGCGTCATCCGCCGGTCGGGCAGGTGAAGCCCCGCGCCGGCGGCCAGCGCGCTCCGCCCATCTCCAGCCACCAGCAGCACGAGCCTCCGCCGTCGCGCCAGCGACGAGAGCCGCCGGAGTACCCCCGCCTCGACGCTGCGCGCCAGCACCCCGGACCCGCGTGGCAGCCGCCGGGCCGCGGGCAACGGGTCGGGCAGCCGCAGGGGGTCCGTCACCAGCCACAGTGCGGGCAGCGGTCGGCCATGCCGAAGGCCCGGCGCCAGCCGCCTCGCTTGCGCTGCCATTCGCGCCGCATCATCCATGGGACGGATTCCGGTCCGCGCCGATCTGCCTTAGCCTTGTCATCCCATGTCCGACGCCATCGACATCGCCGCCAACCTGGCGACCATCCGCGCCAGGATCGCCGAGGCCGCCATCCGCGCCAACCGCGATCCCGCTGCCGTCACCCTCGTTGCGGTCTCCAAGACCCATCCGGCGGAGTCCGTCCTCACCGCGCTGGCGGCCGGCCAGACGGTGTTCGGCGAGAACCGCGTGCAGGAGGCGCAGGCCAAGTTCCCCGACCTGCGCGCCAGCCACCCCGCCCTGCGCCTGCACATCATCGGCGGGCTGCAGACCAACAAGGCGCGCGACGCGGTGGCTGTCGCCGACGTGATCGAGAGCGTCGACCGGCCGAAGCTTGCCGCCGCCATTGCCGCGGCCATGGCCCGGGAAGACCGGCGGCCGGACTGCCTCGTGCAGGTGAACACCGGCGACGAGACCCAGAAATCCGGCGTGTCGCGCGATGAAGCCGACGCCTTCATCCGCGCCGCGCGCGAGGAACATGGCCTGCCCGTGGCCGGGCTGATGTGCATTCCCCCCGCCGAGGGCGATCCGCGACCGCATTTCGCCTATCTGCGCAACCTCGCCGATCGGCACGGCCTGGCCGTCGTCTCGATGGGCATGAGCGGCGATTTCGAAGCGGCGATCGCCGAGGGGGCCACCCATGTGCGCGTCGGCACCGCCATCTTCGGCCGACGGTGAGCGAGCGTTTGCATGCCTCGGACGCCGGCGAATGCATTCGCATGCTTGGCTTCCGCGCCCCGCACCGTTGCGCTGGACGCGGGTGATGGTCCGGGCGCGGTCGCGCTCTGCGCTCCCGGCCCGATGCACAGCATCGTGCCGAAGGGCCATCGCCTGATTCAGGTCGGTGGTTTGAACAGCCCTGTCGCAACAGGTGCAAGGATGGAACACCCCATGAAGCATCTCCTGCGGGCGCTCGCCGCCCTTCCGCTGCTGGCCGCCGTCGCCGGCTGCGGTGCCCCGGCGCCCGGCCAGAACGCCGCTGCCGTTCAGAGCCTGGCACCGGACGCGAATCTCGATGCGCGAAGCCTGGGCCGCGGCGTCGCGGCCGCGCGGCCTGCGGCGGTACAGGTCCAGGACAATCCGGGCAGCCCGACCATCCTCTATGCCGTGTCGCCACGCCTCCAGACCGGCTCGCCCGCCAGCCTGCCGATGATCGTCACCAGCCTGGGCGCGGAACGCCAACGTGCCGACGGGTCGATCGCCTATCGCGCCCTGGTCGTCGTCAGCAATGCACGGGGGCAGGCTGGCTTCAGCCGCGCGACCACGCGCCAGGGCGACACCGTGCCGGTACGGACGATGAGCCGGGAGCGAGATTGCGCCGCCGCGGCCGGCTGCGTCTTCGTCGAGACGCTGATGCTGACGTTCCCGCCCGAGATGCTGCGACAGGCGGTGGAAGCCAATGCGCCCATCCGGCTGCGCATCTCGGGCAGCGCGTCCTTCATCGAGGTCGGCATCCCGGCCGGCCACATCCGCGCCCTGCTGGAGGCGGCGGGCGGCACGGCCCCGCGCGCTTGACGCCATGGGGCCGAGGGGGGAAAGACCGCGACCCCTTCTTCCCGCCCGCCCCCGGAGGCACCCTTCCATGAGCCGCGTCTTCTCCGGCATCCAGCCTTCGGGCGTGCCCACCCTCGGCAACTATCTCGGCGCCATCCGCAACTGGGTGCCGCTGCAGGAGACGCATGAGGCGATCTACTGCGTCGTCGACCTGCATGCGATCACCGTCTGGCAGGACCCCGCCGACCTGCGCCGCCAGACGCGGGAGATGGCGGCCACGCTGATCGCCTGCGGCCTCGATCCGCAGCGCTGCACGCTGTTCGTGCAGTCTCACGTCCGCGCGCATGCCGAGCTCGCCTGGATCTTCAACTGCATCGCGCGGCTGGGCTGGCTGAACCGCATGACGCAGTTCAAGGACAAGGCCGGCAAGGACCGGGAGGCGGCGTCCTCCGGACTCTATGTCTATCCGAACCTGATGGCCGCCGACATCCTGGTCTACCACGCGACCAAGGTGCCTGTCGGTGAGGATCAGAAGCAGCACCTGGAGCTGGCCAACGACATCGCCGAGAAGTTCAACCACGACTACGGCGTGGACTTCTTCCCGCACATCGACCCGCTGATCCAGGGCGTGGCCGCGCGCGTGATGTCGCTGCGCGACGGCACGAAGAAAATGTCGAAGTCCGATCCGTCGGACCAGTCGCGCATCAACCTCAACGACTCGCCTGACGACATCGCGCAGAAGATCAGGCGCGCGAAGACCGACCCGGAGCCACTGCCCGACCACCTGGCCGGGCTGGAGGCGCGGCCCGAGGCGCGCAACCTCGTCGGCATCCTGGCCGCCGTTACCGGCACGCTGCCGGAGAACCTGCTGCGCGAGCATGCCGGCCAGGGCTTCGGCGCGTTCAAGAACACGCTGACCGATGCGCTGGTCGCGCATCTGGCGCCGATCCAGGCGGAGCTGAAGCGGCTGCTGGAGGATCCGGCATCGCTCGACGCCGCGCTGCGGCTCGGCGCCGAACGGGCGGGCGCGGTCGCTGAGCCGATCCTGGAGAAGGCGCGGGAGATCGTGGGGTTCCTGCCGCGCTGACGGCGTTGCCGCGGGCGGCACGCCTCGTTCGGGAACGCGCCTGACGGCGCGCTTCCTGCCGAGCGGCGCCTCAGCGCCCCGGCAACCACACCCGGAAGGTCGTGCCGACGCCTTCCTCGCTCTCGATCGCGAGCGTCCCGCGGTGGCGGTTGACGATGTGCTTCACGATCGCGAGTCCAAGTCCGGTGCCGCCCGCACTGCGCGACCGGCCCTTGTCCACGCGGTAGAAGCGCTCGGTCAGCCGCGGAATGTGCTCCCGCGGGATGCCCGGCCCGTCGTCCGAGACCGCGATGCCGATGCCGCCGCGGCCGTCCCGACCCGGCGCCGCGGCCACCGTCAGCCGGACCTCCCCGCCCGACCGCCCGTGGCGGATCGCGTTGTCGAGCAGGTTCCGCATCACCTGGCCGATCTGGTCGGCATCGGCGGGCTCGGCGACCGCCTCGGCCGGCAGGTCGAGCACCAGATGCGCCTTGCGCGCGGCGAGGATCGGCGCCAGGGCCTCGGCTTCCGAGCGCGCCATCGCTGCGGCATCTGCGCTGCCCGATGGCGCCTGGTGCTCCGACACCTCGATGCGTGACAGGCCGAGCAGGTCGTCGATCAGGCGCCGCATGCGGTCGGCCTGCTCCGCCATGATCTGCAGGAAGCGCTGCTGGGCCGCGGGGTCATCGGCGGCGGGCCCGCGCAGCGTCTCGATGAAGCCGATCAGGCTGGCGAGCGGCGTGCGCAGCTCGTGGCTCGCATTGGCGACGAAGTCCGCCCGGGTTCGTTCCACCGCACGTTCCCGCGTGCGGTCAGACAACAGCACCAGGATCCGCCCGCCATCGGCCAGCGGCGGGTCGAGCGGGATCGCCTGCGCGACGAGGTCGCGGGGCATCGGCACCGGCAAGGCGAGGTCGGCGATGGCCGGACGGCCCGTCGCCATGGCGCGATCGAGCGCCTCGGCCACTGCCGGGTGGCGCAGCAGCACGGCCATGTCAGCCGGCGCACTACCGGACCCCTGCGGCGCACCCAGCGTGTCCCGCGCCGCGCGATTGGCCCGCAGCGGATAGCGGTCGGCGGAAAGCACGAGCAACGGGTCGGGCAGCGCCTCGATGATCGCCGCATCGGCGCGACGGAGCTGTTCCACCTGCGCACCGCGCTCGGCCAGGCTGCGCGCCAGCCGGGTGACGCCGTCCGCCACGGCCTGCACCGAGGGCAATAGCGGCGTATCCGGTAGATCCGGCACGCCCCCACCGGCGGCGGAGGCGCGAATACGCGCCGCGAGGCGCGCGAGGTTGTCGAGCCAGATCCGCGCCGTCAGCGCGGATGATCCGAGCGTCGCGATGAGCGCGACAAGCCCCGGCCCCGGCGACAGCGCGCCGGCGGCCATCAGTATCAGCAGCGAAACCACGGGCACCGCGGCAATGACGGCGGAAGCCCGCAGCCAGGCGCCGGACTTCGCCCGCTCACCGGCCATGGCGAGGCAAGCCGGCCGTCAGGAGCCGGCGCCGCCCGGCTGCGGAGCGGATTCGACCATGCGCGGCTCGCCCGACGCTTCGATCGAGAACACGGCGAGGCCGCGCTGCACGCCACCATCGGGTTGCAGCCGGATCGGGCCATCCACGCCGTCGAACACCTCGCCCGTATTCGGTCCCATCTGTCCGCGCGGGGTCAGCACCACGCGCGCGGCGACGCCGGCCGCGTCGTAGGCGATGCCGGCCAGCCGCGGCGGCCGCTGCCCGAAGGCCCCTTCGTAGCGGGCGTCGAAACGGGCGCGGCTGCTCGGGTCCGGCGCGGCGAACAACGCGCCCTGCAGCGCGACCTCCTGGCCCATGCCGGCGTCCTGCCCCCATAGAGCGTGGCCGAGGATGCGCGGTGACGGCTCGGAGAAGCCGGCCGGGCCAAGCGCGGCGGCGATGCTGCGCGCTGCGGAGCCGGTGCTGCCGATCATCACCGCGTCCAGCCCGCCCTGCGAACGGGCAGCGAGGTCCTGCGCCACCGAGCCGGCGCTGGCGCGGGCGCCGTGCAGCACGATCACCGGGTCGGTCAGACCCCAGGTG
Organism: Neoroseomonas terrae; assembly: GCF_018129025.1. Classification (GTDB taxonomy): domain Bacteria; phylum Pseudomonadota; class Alphaproteobacteria; order Acetobacterales; family Acetobacteraceae; genus Neoroseomonas; species Neoroseomonas terrae. The sequence continues at coordinate 64,359 of NZ_JAAEDI010000028.1, forward strand.
GAGGCTTCCGCCCGCATGGCGGCGGCCAGGGCGCGGCCGAAGGCGTCGTCGGGCGCGACGAGGCCGAAGCGCCGCGCGCCCTGCCCCTGCGCCGCGCCCATGACCCGGCGCACCTGCTGCGCCGGCGTCACGCCGAGCGTCCACACGCCGGGGCCGGCCTGCGCGGCGTCGTTGGTGAAGGCAATGATCGGAATGCGCGCCGCGCGCGCGGGGCCGGAGGCCGCGGAGGTTTCCGAGGCCGTCAGCGGCCCGACGATGATCCGCGCCCCGGCCGTGGAGGCCTGCCGCGCCGCGGCGGCCGCGCCGGAGGTCGTTCCGCCGGTGTCCATCGGCAGGAAGTCGACCGCGCGGTTGCCGCGCTCGAAAAGGGCGAGCTCGGCAGCCTGCTGCATGGACGCGCCGAGTGGCGCCTGCGGCCCCGTCAGCGGCAGCAGCAGGGCGATGCGCGACCGCACCGGTTCCTGGAGCGGCTGGCGGGAGGCGACCGAGGTGGCTTGCTGCCCGCAGCCCGCCAGGGCCACAAGGGCGGCCAGGACGGGCACGGAGGCACGGCGTGGGAGGCGAAGGCGAGACAGAAGGGACACGGTACGAGGATCCTCCCACTGATCCGGCTGGTCGGCCGTCTCTTGTGCTCGTCGCGACGCCGATCGGCAACCTCGGCGACCTGTCTCCGCGCGCCCTGGCCGCGATCAGGGACGCCGACGCGGTGCTGTGCGAGGACAGCAGGGTCACCGGCGGCCTGCTCGCGCGGCAGGGCGTCGCGGCGACCATGATCCCCTTGCACGATCACAATGAGGCGGCGCAAGCCCCTCGCCTGGTCGAACGCATGAAGTCCGGTGAACGCTTCGTGCTCGTTTCCGATGCCGGAACGCCGCTGGTCAGCGACCCCGGCTTCCGTCTGGTGCGCGCGGCGATCGAGGCGGGCGTCTCGATCTCGGCGGTGCCGGGTCCGAATGCGGCGGTGACGGCGCTGTCGCTGTCGGGCCTGCCGCCGCACCCGTTCCTGTTCCTGGGCTTCCTGCCGGCCCGGGGCGGCCCGCGCCAGGCCGAGCTTGCGCGCCTGCGCGGGGTGGAGCGGGCGGGCCTCTCGGCGACCCTCATCTTCTACGAAGCGCCGCACCGGCTCGGCGAGGCGTTGGCTGCGATGGCGGAAGGTCTCGGCGCCGACCGTCCCGCCACCGTGGCGCGCGAATTGACCAAGCGGTTCGAGGAGGTGCGACGCGGCACGCTCGGCACGCTCGCGGCGCACTACGCGGCGGCGGCGGCGCGCGGGGAGATCTGCATCGTGGTCGGCCCTGCCGAGGCGGAGGAAGCCGCCGGGGCGGAGGAATTGGACGCCCGGCTGCGCGCTGCGATGGGTGCCGGGCTCAGCCTGCGCGACGCGGCGGCGAGCGTCGCCGAGGCGACAGGGCTGAAGCGGCGGGACGTCTACCGGCGGGCGCTGGAACTCGGCGCGCCGGATGACGCCGGTTGATGCGAGTTCCCGGCGCGCGCGGGGCAGGTGCTGCCCGGCGAAGCCAGGCGGTTCGGAGATCCGCTCGTGTCGCCCGGGGACAGGGCGGGTAGGGGCCAGCGGCCGCAAATGGCGGCCTCGGATACCCGGTGCAGTTTGTTTCATGTTTAGATTGATACCGTCGCGAAGCGGGACCGCGTAGGCTCGCCGCCACGCGACGGCTGTCGGCAGGTCCGGGACAATCCCCCGGCCGGTTCCGCGCTTCTCCCCCCTGCCGCCGTCGCGCGCGGACGAAGCCTCGGGACAGGGAGAACGACCATGCAGGACCACGTGCAGATGCTGCGCGACGGCGTCGTCGTGCCGCCCCGCCATCCGGGCGCCGGGTCATGAGCGCCGTTGCATCGGCGGAGCCCGCCGCGCTCGACCTGTTCGTCGGGAAGATGCTCGCCGATATCGGCGCCGCCATGGCCGGCGCGACGGTGATGATGGGCGACCACCTCGGCTTCTACCGTGCGCTGAAGGAGGCAGGGCCGCTCGATGCCGCCACCCTCGCGCGCCTCACCAACACCTCGCCGCGCCTGGTGGCCGAGTGGCTCGCGGCCCAGGCAAGCAGCGGCTATGTGCAGTTCGATCCGGGATCGGGGCGGTTTTCGCTCTCGCCCGAGCAGGCGATGGTCTTCGCCGAGGAGGACAGCCCGGTTTACATGATGGGCGCCTTCGGCATCGCGGCGAGCACCTGGCGCGACGAGCCCCGCATCGCGGAGGGGTATCGCAGCGGCCGCGGCCTCGGCTGGCACGAACGGGACAATTGCCTGTTCTGCGCCACCGAACGCTTCTTCCGCCCGTCCTACCAACACAACCTCGTGCAGTCCTGGCTGCCGGCGCTGGACGGCGTCGTGGCCAAGCTCGAGGCAGGGGCGAGCGTCGCCGATGTCGGCTGCGGCCACGGGGCCTCGACGCTGATCATGGCGCGGGCCTATCCGAAGTCCCGCTTCACGGGCTTCGACTACCACCCGGCCTCCGTCGCCGCGGCGCGCGAGCAGACGGCGCGGGAAGGGCTGTCGGATCGCGTCACCTTCGAGGTCGGCGCCGCGCAGCAGGTGCCGGCGCGTGCCTTCGACCTCGCCTGCTGCTTCGACTGCCTGCACGACATGGGCGACCCGAAGGGCGCGGCGGCCAGCCTGCACGGGGCGCTGAAGCCGGACGGTACGCTGATGGTCGTGGAACCGATGGCCCACGACAGCCTGGCGGACAACCTGAACCCGGTCGGGCGGGTGTACTACGCGGCCTCCGCCATGATCTGCACGCCTGCGTCGCTGAACCAGCCGGGGCAGGCCGGGCTCGGGGCGCAGGCCGGGCCGCGGCGGCTGTCGGAGGTGATCCGCGAAGGCGGGTTCCGCACCGTGCGGGTGGCGGCCGAGACGCCGTTCAACATGGTGCTCGAGGCCCGTCCGTGACGTGACGCGCCCCACCGGCGCCGCCCGGCAGCGCCGATGGGGCCGTCGCGGTCAGCCTGCCGCCTTCGGCACCATCCGCCCGATCGGCCGTCCGCCGAAGATGTGGATGTGGAAATGCGGGACTTCCTGCCCGCCATCGCTGCCCATGTTGGTCAGCACGCGGTAGCCGCTCTGCTCCAGGCCGAGATCCTTCGCGACCTTGGCCACGGCCCGCCAGAAGCCCGCGACCTCGGCATCGGTGGCGCTGGCGCTGAAATCGGCGACCGAAACGTACTGCCCCTTCGGGATCACCAGCACATGCACCGGCGCCTGCGGGTTGATGTCGTGGAAGGCGAGGGCATGGTCGTCCTCATGGATCTTCCGGCACGGGATCTCGCCGCGCAGGATCCGGGCGAAAATGTTGGCGTCGTCATAGGGCGGCAGGCCGGTCGCGGACATGGTGGGTCTCCTTCGGGACCGCATCCTCGCCGGCAGCGGCGGCGACGCAAGCCCGACAGGGAGTGTCGGGGTGGTCGCTACCGGGGCTTGCCTACGCCTCCACCACTACCTTCCGCCCCACGGCTGCCCGCCCGGCCGGTGATCCGGCGAGAAGGTTCTTCCGCGCATCGACGATCGCAAGCCCCGCATGCCGCGCCGGCCAGATGGCTCGGCCCGTGGCCTCCCACAGGCCGCCGGCGCGGAGGAACGGGGCGTAGGGTGGAACGTACAGCGCCGAATCGCGCCGCTCGACGCGGAACAGGTGGCGTTCCAGCAGCCGCGTCACCTGGCCCGGGGAATAGGGCTGGCCATGGCCGAAGGGCGTGTGCTCGGCATGGGCCCAAAGGCCCCGACGATTGGGAGCGACCACGAGCAGCCGGCCGTCATCCTTCAGCACCCGCCAGATCTCACGGAGCAGGCGGCGCGTGTTCTCGGTGGTCTCCAGCCCGTGAACGAGCATGACGCGGTCGAAGCTGAGGTCTGGGAAAGGCATCGCCCGTTCCTCCGCGACCAGCGGGGCCGGTGGTCCGAGGCCGGCGCCGAGCAGGGTCGTGGACAGCGCGATGCTGCGGGCAGGCTCGTCCGACCAGAGCGAGAGATAAGGCGCCGTGTAGCCGACGCCGAGGACCGCCTGGCCGCGCAGGGACGGCCACAGCAGCCGCAGGCGCTGCGCGAGCAGGCGCGCGGCCATCGCCCCGCCGGGCGAAGCATAGAACGCGGCGAACCCGTGGACCTCACCACCCATGCGGGGGATATAGAGGACAGATGCGCGGCGTGGGATGCCCCTGCGCCCATTCGGGAGCACGCTGCCATGGCGCTGACCGTCACCGGACTGCCTTGCCTGTCGGACAACTACACCTGGCTGCTGCGCGCGCCCGATGGTCGGCTGGCGATCTGCGACCCGGGGGATGCGGCACCGGTCATCGCGGCGGTGGAGGCGGCGGGCGGCAAGCTCGACCTGATCGTGCTGACGCACCACCATGACGACCATATCGCCGGGGTGCCGGCGCTGGTCACGCGGTACGGGTCGAAGGTGATGGGGGCGAAGGCGGATGCGCATCGGCTCCCGCCGCTCGACATCGTAGTCGAGCCTGGCCAGACGACGGAGATCCTCGGCGCGCCGGCCCAGGTGCTGGCGAGCGACGGGCATACGCGCGGGCATGTCGCGTATCACATTGCCGATGGCGGCATCGTGCTGTGCGGGGACACGCTGTTCTCGCTCGGCTGCGGCCGGCTGATCGAGGGCACGGCGGCGGAGATGTTCGACAGCCTGCAGCTGCTGGCCGCGCTGCCGCCGGAGACGCTGGTCTGCTGCGGCCACGAATACACGCAGAGCAATGCGCGCTTCGCCCTGACGGTGGAACCGCTCAACGCGGCGCTGAAGGCACGTGCGCAGGAGGTCGATGCGCTGCGCGCCGAGGGCAAGCCGACCGTGCCGACGACGATCTCGCAGGAGCTGGCGGCGAACCCCTTCCTGCGGGCGAAGGATGCCGCGACGCTCGCGCAGATTCGCAGCGCCAAGGACAATTTCCGCTGAACCAGCGCGACGGAGGAACACCAGGATGAAGCTGCATTTTTCGCCGGCGAGCCCCTATGTCCGGAAGGTGATGGCCTGCGCCATCGCGCGCGGCGTCGATGGTCGCATCGAGAAGGTGGACACCAACCCGCATGTCTCGCCTCCGGGCCTGCTGGCGGACAACCCGCTGTCGAAGGTGCCGGCGCTGGTCGCCGATGACGGCACGGCGATCTACGACAGCCCGGTGATCTGCGAGTATCTCGACACGCTGGGCGATGCGCCGCCCCTGTTCCCGCCGACCGGCAGCGCGGCGCGGCTGGCCGCGCAGATCATGCATGCGGCGGCGGACGGTATCCTCGATGCCGCCGTCGCGCGCAGGCTGTCGATGCCGCATCCGCAGGATGAAGGGCGCAAGGCCTTCGACGCGCGCCAGAAGGCGGCGGTATTCCGTGCGCTGGAGGTGCTCGAGAAGCATCCACCGAAGGGGCTGGCGGATATCGGCGCCATCGCGGTGGGATGTGCGCTCGGTTACCTCGATTTCCGTTTCGTGGGCGAGCCGTGGCGCGAGACGCATCCGAAGCTGGCCGCTTGGTTCACCGAGGCATCGACGTTGCCACCGCTCGCGCGGACAGTGCCGGTCGGTTGATGCCGGATCTGCGCGATCCGTCGGTGGCGGCGGTGGATGTCATCGCCGCGTTGGCGTTGAAGCCCCATCCGGAAGGCGGGCATTACCGCGAGATCTGGCGGGATGCGCCCGGGGACGGGTCGCGCGGCGCCGGGACGGCGATCTACTTCCTGCTGGCGGAAGGCGAGACCAGCCACTGGCATCGCGTCGACGCGGCGGAGGCGTGGCATTGGTATGCGGGCGCGCCGCTGGCGCTATCGATGTCGCCGGATGGCGTCGATGTGCGGGCGGTGCATCTCGGCCCCGATCTGCGGCGGGGCGAGGAACCCTTCGCCGTGGTGCCGAAGGGTTGCTGGCAGGCGGCGGCGTCGCTGGGGGCCTGGACGCTAGTGGGCTGCACCGTATCGCCGGCCTTCGACTTCGCGGGCTTCGAATTGGCGCCGCCGGGCTGGCGGCCCAGCGGCGATGGGAAGCGGGCGGACTGACCGCCCGCCCCGCGGGTTTGCAATCGTTGGCGCCTCGGCCCGGTGCCGCGCGCCTAAGGCAGAACGACTATCAGCGCATCGGCAGGGCGTAGAGCAGACCGCCATTGGTCCAGAGGTTATTCGGGCCGCGCGGCAGGGCGACAGGCGTGCTCTCGCCCATGGTGCGCTCATACAGTTCGCCGTAGTTCCCGATGGCCCGAATCACATTGTAGGCCCAGGCGGGGTCGAGCTTGAGCGATTGGCCGAGTTCCGGCGTGACGCCCAACAGGCGGCGCGTGTTGGGGTTCACACTGGTGCGCCGCTGTTCCTCGGCATTGGCGCGCGTGATGCCCTGCTCCTCCGCCTCGATGACCGCCGTGGTGTACCAGCGGACGATGTCGAACCAGTTGTCGTCGCCACGCCGGACGTAGGCGCCGTAGGGTTCCTTGGAGAAGCGTTCCGACAGGATGGTCCATTCCTGCGGATTCGGCATGGCGGCGCGCACGCCGGCAAGCTGGGAGGCATCGGTGCCGAAGCTGTCGCAGCGGCCGGCGACGAGCGCTGCCTGTGCCTGGTCCGTGCGTTCGAACACCACCGGCTGGAAGCGCACGCTGACCGAGCGGAAGTAATCCGCCGTCACCTGCTCGTTCGTCGTGCCCTGGATCAGGCAGATCGTGGCCCCTTCCATGTCGCGCACGCGCTGCACGCCGGCATTCGCCCGCACCATGAAGCCGTGGCCGTCATAGAAGTAGGTCGTCACGTGGCGCAGGCCGAGCGTGGTGTCGCGCAGCATGGTCTGCGTCGAGGTCCGGAACAGCACGTCGATCTCGCCCGAGCCGAGCGCCGTGAAGCGCGTCGAGGAGGAAACCGGGATGAAGCGGACCTTCGACGCGTCATTGAAGACCGCGACAGCGAGACCGCGGCAGAGATCGACGTCGAGCCCCTGCACGACACCGCGGCTGTCGGGCAGCGCGAAGCCCGCCACGCCGTTGTGGATGCCGCAATTCAACATGCCCCGCGCGCGGACCGCATCGAGCGTCGGGCTCGGAATGTTGTTCTGCGCCGATGCCGGTGCGGCAAACGTCGCGCACAGGGCCGCGAAGGCGGCAGCAAGCCCCCATTTGACCATGATCGTGAAGCCTCTTTCGTTGCTTGGCAGTGACGACCGATGGTCGCCGCGGTGTCACGACGATGTCAACGACGTCATCAACGGCAAAACGCCAGGGCGAAGACCGGAACTGCACGGTGCGGCACATTTCCGGGCAGGGGTGCCCAGCGCATCGGCAGGAAGGAGGAGGAGCCCGTCGCCGCAGCCGACTCTCACGCTGCGCATCGGGCCCGGCAGGTTCGGCCCAGGGTATGGTCGGAGCGCCCGGATGGAGCTTCAGCGATGGGCCGAGGCAGGATGTCGCCGCAGCGCAGGCCGCGCAACCATGGGCGTTCCTGAAAGTATTATCGTGGACGATTCCGATCGGGCTGCCTCGGACTCGCAAACTCCATCGGATCGTTTGACCGCGGCGAACGCCTCGCCAGGTAAGGTGTCCTTCCCCCCTGCCGATGCGCGCCGCGACGGTGCGGTATCGGCCGTATCCGCCGCACGCCTCGGAGAAACGCCATGACCGATCGCTTCGCCCAGTATCCAAGCCTTGCCGGCCGCACCGTGCTGCTGACCGGCGGCGCCGGCGGCATCGGGGCGGTGACGGTGGGGCGCTTCGCGGCGCAGGGGGCGCATGTCGCCTTTCTCGATTTCGATGCCCCCAATGGCGAGAAGGTCGCGGCCGAGACCGGCGCGCTGTTCATCCGCTGCGACCTGCGGGACATCGACGCGCTGCGGGCGGCGGTGGCCGATGCCGGCCGGCAGCTCGGCGACATTACGGTGCTGGTGAACAACGCCGCGCGCGACGATCGCCACGGGTTCGAAGCGGTGGAGCCCGACTACTGGGACGAACGCATGGCGACCAACCTGCGCCACCAGTTCTTCTGCATCCAGGCCGTGGTGCCGATGATGCGGCGCGCCGGCGGCGGGTCGATCATCAATCTCGGTTCCGTATCCTGGATGAACCGCACCGGCGGCATGCCGGCCTACACGACGGCGAAGGCTGCGGTGCGGGGGCTGACGCGGGGGCTGGCGCGCGACCTTGGCCCCGACCGCATCCGGGTGAACGAAGTGGTGCCCGGCTGGGTCTATACGGAGCGGCAGCTCTCGCTGTGGGTCACGCCGGAATCCGAGGCACGCAGCCAGGCCAACCAATGCCTCAAGGGCCGGCTGCTGCCGGACGACATTGCGCGCATGGTGCTGTGGCTCGCGGCCGACGACAGCGCGATGGTGACGGCGCAGCATTTCGTGGTGGACGCCGGCAGCAACTGAAGCATTCTTCGATCAGACGGTGCCGCACGCACCGCCACCCGGCCCCCCAACGACAGCAGGGGTGCGGACGGGCGTCGCTCCAGCGTCAGTGAAAAAAGCTCTAGCCGGCCAGCGCGACCGCGATAGCCTCCCGGATCACCTCGGCGCTGTGCCGCAGCGCCTCCGTCTCTGCCTCATCCAACGGCGGCATCATCGGTGCCGACGCACCGCGCGCGCCCAACAGATGCGGCAGCGAGATGCAGGTGTCCGGCACCCCCAGCACATGGTCCATGACGGTCGAGACGGTGAAGACCGTCTGTTCGCCATTGACCAGCGCCTGGGTCAGCCGGGCGATGCATCCGCCGATGCCGAAGTTCGAGACACCCTTCCCTTCCTTGATCCGATAGGCGGAGGTGCGGACCTCCTTCGCGATCGTTGCCTGCAGCTCGGGCGTCAGCGGCGCGCCGAGCTGTTCGGCAAACTGCGCCAGCTTCATGCCGGCCACATGCACGCCGGACCAGTGCAGCACCTCGGAATCGCCGTGCTCGCCGAGGACATAGGCGTGCATGGATTGCGGCGCGACGCCGAACTGCCGCGCCAGTCGGTCGCGGAAGCGGGCAGAGTCGAGCGCGCAGCCGGTGCCGATCGCGCGCCCTGGCGGCACCCCGAAGCGCCGCACCGCCAGCGCCGGCATCACATCCACCGGGTTGGTGGCGAACAGCAGCACCGTATCCGGGGCCACGGCCAGCACACGCTCGATGATATCGCTGACGATCCGCGCATTGGTCGCCAGCAGGTCGAGCCGCGTCTGCCCGGGCTTGAGGCTGGCCCCCGCGGTGATGACAACGACATCGGCACCGGCGAGGTCCTGGTAGCTCCCGGGGCCGATCTGGGCGGTGGAGGCGAAGGCGGCGGCATGCGCGATGTCGGCAGCCTCGCTCACCGCGCGGGCGGTGTCGATGTCGGTCAGCACGACCTCCCGCACGCCGGATGTCAGGGCGAGAAGGTACCCGGCAGCCGCGCCGACCAGCCCGGCCCCGACGATGCCCACCCTACCCGCCATGTCACAGCACTCCCATCATCGGCCAGAGTGTCGCAGAAAGCAGCACGATCAGGGCCAGCCCGGCGACGGTGACGACGACGCCGACCTTGGCGAACTGCGCGACGTTGAACGCGCCCGTTCCGTAGCACAGCATGTTCTGCGGCGCGTTGGTCGGCAGGATGAAGCCGAAGGACACGACGAAGCTCTGGATCAGCACGATGCCGAAGGCGGTCTGCGGGCTGACCGGGAGGGTCTGCGCGAAGGCGATCATGATGGGGATCAGCGTGCTGGCGAGGCCGGTCGCCGAGGCGAAGCCGAGATGCAGCACGATGCTGAACAGCGACAGCGCGCCCACCACCACGAACACAGGCAGCGCACCGAGGCCGAGCTGGCCAAGCGTGACCTGCGCGAGCCAGGCGGCCGCCCCCGTCGTCGCCATCAGCGTCCCGAGCGATATGCCCGCGGCGAACAGGATGATGGTGCCCCAGGGCACCAGCTTCTCCGCCTGGGCCCAGTGCATCACCCCGATGCGCGGCATCAGCAGCAGCGCGATGCCGATCTGGGTGACGGTGGCCGTGTCGAAGGGATGCAGCGAGCCTTCGGTGGACCACATCACCAGCAGCAGCACGGCGACGGCCATCAGGCGCATCTCGGCCGGCGTGACGGGTCCGAGCTTCGACAGTTCCTCGCCAAGCCGCGCCTCGGCTTCCGCCTTGCCCGGCACCTGCGGGCGCAGCATCAGCAGCGCGGCGAAATACAGCACCACGCACATGCCGATGGTAAAGGGCAGCGCGGTGATGAACCACCCGCCCCAGGTGACGGCCTGCCCGAAGGCCTGCTGCATGAAGTTCAGGCTGATCAGGTTCTGCGCCGCGCCGGTCTTGATCGCCATGTTGAAGATCGAACAGGCGGCGGCGGTGACGATCATGAGCGTGGCACCGAGGCTGCTGGTGATCGGCAGCCCCAGGGCGGCGACGATGCCGACCATGATCGGGATGACAGCGCCGACACGGGCGGTGGCGGACGGGATGAACAGCGCCAGGACGAAGCCCACCAGCATGGCGCCGAGGATGAGGCGGGAGGGAGAGATGCCGACCTTGCTCATCACCAGCAGGGCGACGCGGCGATCCAACCCCGTGAGCTTCAGCGCGACCGCCAGGAACAGCGCGGCGGCCACCAGCAGCACGGCAGTGGAGGAGAAGCCGGTCAACATGGTGGTCAGCGCGCCGGTGGAACTCAGCGGCGGCCCGCCTTCCTGCAGCGGATGCCCCATCAGCCCCAGCACCGCCGCCCCCGTCAGCACGATGGCGCTGTTGGCGGGGGAGACGCATTCGCTGATCCAAAGCGCGATGACAAGGACGAGCAGGCCAAGCGCGACCTGCCCCGACGCGGTGAGCCCAGCGGGTGTCGGCAGCAGCAGCACGCCGACGTAAAGCAGGATGGCAAGACCGAGGTAGGCCAGCTTCCGGTTGGATTCCGGCTCGGCCGGCGAGATGAAGGTGAGGCTCATGGCGCGGCGATCCCTGGCGGGTTTCGCCACATGATGGCGTGGCGCGGCGCGTCTGTCTCGAATTTGGCTCGAAGCCGAAGGACCAGGGTCCCTGCGCGCGACCGCCGCCTCAGGCCGTGACCGTCTCGACCACGCGCCCATCCTCCATCGTCACGATTCGGTCGGCGATATCGAGAATGCGTGGATCGTGCGTCACCATCAGGATGGGCGTGCCGCGGGATTTGGCGAGGCTGCGGAGCTGCTGCACCACTTCCCCGCCCGAGACCTTGTCGAGCGCCGCAGTCGGCTCGTCAGCCAGGACCAGGCCGGGGTTGCCGACCAGGGCACGGGCAATGGCCACGCGCTGGCGCTGACCGCCGGACAGCTTGGAGGGCGGCTTGTCCTCATGCCCCGACAGGCCGACGGCAGCGAGCATCTCCCCAGCGCGCCGCAGCCGCTCCGCCTCCGACAGTGCCGCGTCCAGCTCCAGGCTCATCGCGACATTCTGCCGCGCGGTCAGGAAGCCGAGCAGGTTGTGGTTCTGGAAGATGAAGCCGATGGATTGGCGCAATGCGACGCGCGCGCGTTCGCTTGCGCCCATCAGCTCGTGTCCGAGGACCCGGCAGGATCCGTCCTGCATGCCGCGCAGCGCGCCGATCAGCGTCAGCAGCGTCGTCTTGCCGGAACCGGACGGGCCGGTCAGCAGCACGACCTCGCCAGCATGGACGGTCAGCGAGACATCGCGCAGCACGCGGCGGCGCAGCTCGCCCTCGCCGTAGTGGAAGTTCAGCTTATCGATGCTGATGGGGTCCATCAGAACATGTCCGCCGGGTTGGCGTCCCGCAGCTTGCGCATCGCCAGCAGGCCGGCGGCGGCACACATGCCGAAGATCAGCGCGAAGACCATGGCGGCGCGCTCGGCGGTCATGGTCAGCGGCAGGAAGGTCGCATCCGCCACCACGCCGTAGAGCCAGGTGGACAGCGCCGCCCCCGGCACGAAGCCGAGCACGGCAAGGATCAGCGCCGCCGCCATCACCACACGGGCGAGGTAGAAGTTGGAATAGCCGATTGCCTTCAGCGTCGCGTATTCGCGCAGGTGGTTGGCGATGTCCGAGAACAGGATCTGGTAGACGATCACCATCCCGACGATCAGCCCCATGACGGAGCCGAAGGCGAAGATGAAGCCGATCGGCGTCGCGGTTTCCCAGTATTTGCGCTCATGCGCGACCAGCTCGGCGTGGTTCAGCACCATCACATCGGCCGGCAGGATCTCGCGCAGCCGCGCCTGGGTCGCGGCGATGTCGGTGCCGGGCCGCAGCCGGATGGCGACGATGTCCGTGTTGGACGCGTGCCGCACTGGCACCATGCGGCGGAAATTCACCTCGCTCATCACCAGATTGCCGTCCGCGCCGAAGGACGGGCCAATGGTGACGAGGCCGACGATCTCGACCATGCGGTTGCCGACCTGCACCTCGAATGGCCCCTGCTCGTTGAAGATGCGCTGCACGTCGCCGAATTCCGGCCGCGAAAGCGTGTCGAAGGCCACGGTGTCGATGCGGCGCAGCGCGGGCACCAGCGGGTCCATGCCGCGGAACTGCATCGCCCCGGCTTCCACGTCGAAGCCGATCATCTGGATCATGCGGCGCGACCCGTCCTCCGGGTTCCGCCATGTCGCCTGCGTCATGTAGACGGGCACGGCCTGCGTCACCTCGGGCAGCGCGAGCGCCTGGTGCGCGCGGATGCGCGGGATGGGCTCGGGGCGGAAGCTTGCCACCGTCATCGGGCTCATCAGGAAGACCTCGGCCTCCATCGAGGCGAGGAGCTGCGTCGCGCTGTCGAACAGGGCGGATCGGAAGCCAAGCTGCATGAACACCAGCAGCGCGGCGAACATCACGCCGGCCATGGCGGAGAGCAGCCGCGCCCGCTCCGCGCGAAGCTGCCGCCACGCAAGCCGCGCCGGCAGCCACAGCATGGCCATCGGCCCTGGCGACGCCGCGCGCGGCGCGGCGGCCTGCGGACTCTCGCCGGTGTTCTCCGGCGCCCACGGCAGCAGGGAGGATTTGGTCACCGCGTTCATGGCCGGATCGCCACCTGCACCTGCATGTTGGACCGCCGCCGAAGCGCCTCGGACCCCGCCTCATCCAGAGCAAGGCGGACCTCGACGGTGCGGCTGTCCACCGCCGCGACGGGGTCGGTGTTCGCCTGCGTCTGGCGGCGCACGGTCCAGCCGATCTCGCGCACCGTCGCGGTGAAGCGGCGGGATTCCCCGGGGACGACGACCTCGGCAGTGGCACCCTCGCGCAGCCGCGGCAGGTCGGTCTCATAGACGTCGGCGACGATGTCCATGCGCGTCAGGTCGCCAATCTCGAGCAGACCGTCGTTGCCGACCTGGTCGCCGGGGCGCGCGATGATGCGCAGGATGGTGCCGGCGAAGGGAGCACGGACGCGGGAAAGCTCGGCATCCGCCTGCGCCTTGGTCAGCGCGGCCTCGGCGGCGGCGAGGCGGGCCTCGGCCAGCGCGATATCCTCCGGCCGGGAGGACAGCAGGCTGTCGAGATCGGCCTCGGCCTGACGGCGTTCGGCTGTCAGGCGGACGGCGGCGGCGCGGTTGCGGTCGGCCTGGGCGACGGCACCGGCGCCGGTCGGCACCAGGCGATCGGACCGCTCCGCCTCCCGCAGCGCAAGTTCCTCCTGCGCCTTCAGCGCGGCGACGCGGGCGCGCTGGGATTCGATTTCCGTCGGGCGGCCGGCGGCCCGGATGCGCTCGAGATTCGCGCGCTGCTCGGCGACCGACGCCTCGGCCTGGGCGACCGACGCATCCTTCTGCGGCGCATCCGCGAATTCGGCGAGGAGCTGGCCTGCCGCGACCGTGTCGCCCTCGGCCACCAGGAGCCGGTCGAGCCGCGTCACCGCCATGCCGCCGGGCTGCGTCAGGCGGCGGATGCGGGAGGCCGGCTCCACGCGCCCGAGGGCGCCGACGCCGACGGGGCCTGCCGGCGCGGCGGCAACGGTCGGCGCGGGGCGCGTGGCCTCGCTACGGGCGAAGACGGCGTAGCCGCCGGCGGCGATCGCCAGCGCGGCGATGCCGGCCAGGATGCGTCCGCGACGGGTCACGGCCGTTGCTCCAGCAGGGAATGGAGGGTGGCGCGCAGCGCCAGGATGTCCGCCTCGGCCGGACGGTACATGCCGAACAGATGCGCCATGAACAGGCCGTCCGTCGCCGTCTTGACCACCATGGCGATGCCGTGGGGGATGTCGTCGGCGATCAGGTCGGCCTTCATCCGCTCGATCACCGCGCGCAGCGGGTCGAGCAGGACGGGATCGTGGTGGAAGGCGGCGAGGCAGACCGCGGCCATGCGGTCGTTCTTGTCCTGGCCCGGGGAGCAATCCGCCTCCCCGAAGGCCCAGGCGAGTTGCGCGCGCGCGGCGCGGCCGCGACCTTCGGGCTGCAGCGCGACGCCGTCCTCGTAATCGCGCGTCACCGTCTCGGCCAAGCGCTGCATGACCCCGCTCAGCAGCGCTTCCTTGGATCCGAAATGATAGAGCAGGCCGCCCTTGGAGACCCTAGCCTCGCGGGCCGCGGCCTCAAGGGTCAATCCGGTGACGCCCTTCCGAACGACGAGCGTTTCCACGGCATCGAGGATGCGGGTGCGGGCGTCGGCGGGGGTGGAAACGGTGCTGTCCATCGCTGCGGTCATCTATACCGTCCGGACGGTTCATTCAACCGTCCGGACGGTATAGTTCCCGTGAGGCCGTATCGATGGGGGGAACGCCTTCACGCGACTGCCGTTGCTGCGGAGCCGCCGCACCGGCCGGTATCCGAAACAGCTCCCGGCGGGTGTTGCGGCGCCGAACCGGCGGGCGGCGGCACGGACAGCATCGCAAGGCCGCCGACGCGGAGCCGCGCAGGGTGCGGGAGCAGAACGACAATCGGCCGGGACAACGCCCCGGCCGGCTCCTACCGCACCTCGAACCGCACCGGCACCGTGATGACCAGGGTGTCCACCTCCATGCTCGATGGCATGGGGGGAAGGCGCGCACGCTGGATCATGATCTCGACCGCGTTGTCCAGATCTGCATCGCCGGTCCGGCGCTCGATGCGCCAGCTCGCGATCGTGCCGTTCCGCAGCACGGTGAACTGCAGCACGGCAACGCCGGCGGCGCGGCGTGCCCGCGCCGCTTCCGGGTACCGCTTCTGCCGTTCCAGCGCCGCTGCGACCGCCTGCAGGTAGGACGGCGGCGGCCGAGCTGCCCGGGCGGGCGCCGCCGGTGCCGTCGGGGGGGCCGGAGACGGCTCGGCGGCGGTCGGCGCGGGCGTCACCGGGCGCGGCTGGAC
>NZ_JAAEDI010000029.1 GCF_018129025.1 Neoroseomonas terrae
CGCGCGCGTCGCGCCGCCGCCGACCATGCTGCGTGCCGCGACGATCCCGGCACCGGCGATCGTGCCGCCCGCGCCGCCGGCGCCGGTGGTGCGCGCCTTTCCGGCGGCCCGGCCGCGCTTCGGATCGCGCAGCTGCTGCTGGCCGATCGGTGAGCCGGGGACGAGCGGCTTCCGCTTTTGCGGCGCCGACCCCATGGCCGGCAAGCCCTATTGCACCGAGCATGCGGCGATGGCCTATGTGAAGCCGCGCGACCGGCGCGAGGACGCCGCGTAGCCCTATGCCTGGTCGCGGCCCGGATTGAGGGGTCGCGCCACCGGGCGCTGCGCGCGCCGGGGAGGGTCTCTGTCCCTCCCGGCTACCCTTCGCCCGCTTTTCTTTTGCGTTTCGGAAGCGCCACCTTCCGCTCCCGCCGCATTGCGGCAATGCTGGCCGCGACATGCAATCACGCCTCGCCGGGGTGGCGCTGCAACTCGCGGCGCTGGCGACCTTTGTCGTCATGGACACCATCATCAAGCTGCTGACCGCGGGGTTCCCCGTGACGCAGGTGATGTGGGCACGCTTTCTCTTCGGCTTCGTCACCGTCGCAGTCGCGCTGCGGCTGGCCGGCGGCCAGTTTCCCTGGCGTAGCCGCGCACCAGGCTGGCAGACGCTGCGCAGCCTCATCCTCGCGGCCTGCAATTTCCTGTTCACCACCGCGCTGGTCCACATCCCACTCGCGGATGCGACGGCGGTCGGCTTCGCCTCGCCTCTTTTCACCATTGCCCTGGCGGCGATCGTGCTGAAGGAAAAGGTGGGCTGGCGGCGCTGGCTGGGGGTGGCGATCGGGCTGCTCGGCGTCGTGGTGCTGCTGCGCCCGCCCTTCCTGTTCGGTGCGGCGCCGGTGCATTGGGCGATGGTGCTGCCGCTGGGCACGGCAGCGCTGTTCGCGGTGTACCAGATCCTGACGCGGCGCCTCGCCGCGCTGGACGACCCGCACACCACCATCTTCCACACCAGCCTGGCGGCGGCGGTGGTGATGTCGGCGACCACGCCGCTCGCCTGGACCTGGCCGACGGCCGAGGGCTGGGCCGCGCTGGTGCTGCTCGGCGTGCTGGGCGGGGCGGGGCATGGGCTGCTGGTGATGGCCTTCGCGCGCGCGCCGGCCAGCCTGCTCGCGCCCATGTCCTACACCCAGATCATCTGGGCCGTGCTGGCGGGCGTGCTGGTGTTCGGGGACGTGCCGGATGTGCTGACCGTGCTGGGCATGGTGATCGTGGCGGCGGGCGGCATTCTGGTCGCGCTTCCGGACCGGAGGCGCCTGGGCTGAGGGAACGCCTGGAAAGCCCAGTGGCGGATGGTCTTTGACTGCCGGGAATCTTGCGTCGCGGCCCCCGCTGGTCTAGCGAAGCGACGCATCGCTTGCATGGTTTCGGTGGCCTCCCGGCCCGCCGGGGTGCTGCGGCCCCGGCGTCCGGGGCGCGGGCGTGAGGGAATCGATGACAGACATCGGACTGGCCAAGGGGGCCGAGGAACGCGGGCATGCGCGAGCGACGCTCGATGCCGACAGCGTGCGGGAAGCCTATCGCCGCTGGGCGGGCGTCTATGATGTCGTGTTCGGCGGGGTGTCGGGCTTCGGCCGGCGACGGGCCGTCGCCGCGGTGAACCGCCTCGGCGGGCCGCGCGTGCTGGAAGTGGGGGTGGGCACCGGACTCGCCCTGCCGCATTACCGGCGGGACCATCAGGTGGTCGGCATCGACCTGTCTCGCGACATGCTGGAGAAGGCGCGTGAACGCGTGGCGACCGAGAAGCTCGCCAATGTTCGCGGCCTGGTCGAGATGAACGCCGAGGACATGGCTTTCGCCGATGGGTCGTTCGACATCGCGGTCGCGATGTTCACGGCATCCGTCGTGCCGGACGCAAAGAGGCTGTTCGCCGAGATGTCGCGCGTGGTGCGCCCGGGCGGCCACCTGCTGTTCGTCAATCATTTCGCGGCCGAGGGCGGGCCGCGCTGGTGGATCGAACGGGCGATGGCGCCGCTGGCGCGTCGCCTCGGCTGGCATCCGGACTTCGCGCTGCGCGACCTGTTCTCGCCCGAGACGACGACGGTCGAGAGCATCGAGCCCTGCCCGCCCGTCGGCATCTTCACCCTGGTGCAGATGCGCAACCCGGCGGAACAGCCATCCGCACTCGCCGCGGCGTAGCAGCGGCCAGCTTCGCGCACCGCCAGCGCTAACGTTCCGGCTGCGCAGGATTGCGCCGTCGGCGGGCGTGCTCCCTTGTGCGGTCAGGGGTCGCGCGACTATGGTCCGCGCGCGGCGCCGGGCCCCTGGGCTGGCGGCGCATGCTTCGTCCTGACCGGTTCCCTGGTCGAGGGCGGCGGAGGCGGAGTTCTTGGGGTTGCGCGGCGACGCGCACGGGCTAGGAGTGCGCGGCGACGCGCACGGGTGATGCTGATGCGGCGACGCGCACGGGGAATGGTGATGCGGTTGAGCGACTTGAAGCGCTTCGGGGCGGCGATGGGCGGCCTGGGGGCCGTGCTGGCGGGGACGCCGGCTTTGGCGCAGGAGGGCGGCATGGTCGGCGCGCCGCACGCCTGGGGCATGGGCCTGCAGGAAGCAGGCGGCCCGATCAAGGAAGCGATCCACGACTTCAACAACCTGATCTTCATCATCATCGTGTTGATCACGATCCTGGTCGCGGGGCTGCTGGCGTGGTGCCTCTGGCGCTATCGCGCCGAGGCGAACCCGACCCCGTCGACCACCAGCCACCACACGCTGCTCGAGGTCGCCTGGACGGTCGTGCCGGTGGTCATCCTGCTGGTCATCGCGATCCCGTCCTTCCGTCTGATCTACTACGAGGACCGGACGCCCAACGCCGACCTCACGATCAACGTGCAGGGGCGCCAGTGGTACTGGCACTACAGCTACCCGGACCACGGCAACTTCGCCTTCGACAGCTACCCGATCCCCGAGGATCAGCTGCCGCCGGAGCGGCGCCACCTCTATCGCCTCGCGGTCGACAACGAGCTGGTGATTCCGATCGGCGCCAATGTCCGCGTCATCACGCAGGGCTATGACGTGATCCACTCCTTCTTCGTCCCGGCGCTCGGCATCCAGCGCTACACCATCCCGGGCCGCGCGCTCGAGACATGGATGCGGGCCGACCGCGAAGGCGTCTTCTACGGCCAGTGCAACCAGATCTGCGGCACCAACCACTGGTTCATGCCGATCGCCGTGCGCGCCGTGAGCCAGGCTGATTTCGACAAGTGGGTGGCCGAGGCGCGCACGCGCTTCGCCCGCGCCGAGGAGCCGGCCGCGCCGGCGCTCGCCGCGCCCGCCCAGACCGACGACACCGTGCAGATTGCGGAGGCGCGCCGCTAAGGCGCGATCCGGAGGAAGAACGATGGCCACCGCATCGAACGCGCATCACGACGCCCACCACGACCACAAGCCGGGCTTCCTGTCCCGCTGGCTGTTCTCGACGAACCACAAGGACATCGGGACGCTCTACATCATCTTCGCTGTCTTCGCGTCGCTGATCGGCGTAGGCATCTCGGTGCTGATGCGCATCGAGCTGCAGCAGCCGGGGATGCAGATCTTCGCCGACGGCCAGATGTGGAACGCGCTGGTCTCCGCGCACGGCCTCATCATGGTGTTCTTCGTGGTCATGCCCGCGCTGATCGGCGGCTTCGGCAACTGGTTCGTGCCGATCATGATCGGCGCGCCGGACATGGCCTTCCCGCGCATGAACAACATCAGCTTCTGGCTGCTGGTGCCGGCGTTCCTGCTGCTGCTCGCCTCCGCCTTCGTCGGCGAAGGGCCCGGCGCGGGCTGGACGATCTATCCGCCGCTGTCGTCGAACCAGTACCACCCGTCGATGGCGATGGACCTGGCGCTGTTCTCGCTTCACCTCGCGGGCGCTTCCTCGATCCTCGGTGCGTCGAACTTCATCACGACCATCCTGAACATGCGCGCGCCGGGCATGACCCTGCACAAGATGCCGCTGTTCGTGTGGTCGATGCTGGTCACCGCCTTCCTGCTGCTGCTGGCCGTGCCGGTGCTGGCGGGCGCGATCACCATGCTGATCACCGACCGCAACTTCGGCACCGCCTTCTTCAAGCCCGAGGGCGGCGGCGACCCGGTGCTGTTCCAGCACCTGTTCTGGTTCTTCGGCCACCCCGAAGTCTACATCATGATCCTGCCGGGCTTCGGCATCATCAGCCACGTGATCAGCACTTTCAGCCGCAAGCCGGTGTTCGGCTACCTCGGCATGGCCTACGCCATGGTCGCGATCGGCTTCGTGGGCTTCATCGTGTGGGCCCACCACATGTTCCAGTCGGGCATCGACGTGAACACCCGCGCCTACTTCATGGCCGCGACGCTGGTGATCGCGGTGCCGACGGGCATCAAGATCTTCTCCTGGATCGCCACCATGTGGGGTGGCTCGATCGAGCTGAAGACGCCGATGCTGTTCGCCATCGGCTTCATCTTCCTGTTCACCGTCGGCGGCGTCACCGGCGTCGTGCTGGCGAATGCCGGCATCACCCAGGTGTTGCACAACACCTATTACGTCGTCGCGCACTTCCACTACGTGCTGTCGCTCGGCGCGGTGTTCAGCATCTACGCCGGCTTCTACTACTGGATCGGCAAGATGAGCGGCCACCAGTACCCCGAGTTCTGGGGCAAGGTGCACTTCTGGATGACCTTCATCGGCGTGAACCTGACCTTCTTCCCGATGCACTTCTCGGGCAACCAGGGCATGCCGCGCCGCTATCCGGACTATCCTGAGGCGCTGACGGCCTGGAACCTGATTGCCTCGGTGGGGTCCTACATCTCGGCCGCGTCGCTGCTGCTGTTCCTCTACGTCGTCTTCCTGACCTTCCGCTCGAAGGAGAAGGTGGCCGACAACTACTGGGGCCCGGGTGCGACGACGCTCGAATGGCAGGTTTCGTCCCCGCCGCCCTTCCACACCTTCGATGAGCTGCCTCGCATCCGTTAACCGGACGCCGCAGCAACGGAGCGACCATGAGCGAAGCCGCCATGGAACCGGGACAGGGGGGCAACGCCCCCCTTCCTGCGTCCTACGACATGTCCGAGGTGGGCGACTGGATCGCCCTGCTGAAGCCGCGGGTGATGTCGCTCGTCGTCTTCTCGGGGCTGGCCGGCATGCTGGTGGCACCTGGCGCGACCGCGATGCACCCGGTGCTCGCGGCGACGGCCATACTGTGCATCGCCGTCGCCGCCGGCGCCGCCGGCGCCATCAACATGTGGTACGATCGCGACATCGATGCGGTGATGCGTCGTACGGCCAAGCGACCGATCCCGGCCGGGCGGATCGCCCCACGGGCGGCGCTCGCCTTCGGCATCTGGCTCTCGGTCGCCTCCGTCACCATGATGTGGATGGCGACCAATGTCGCAGCCGCCTTCGTGCTGGCGCTGTCGATCGCCTTCTACGTCTTCGTCTACACGATGTGGCTGAAGCGGCGGACGCCGCAGAACATTGTCATCGGCGGTGCGGCCGGTGCCTTCCCACCGGTGATCGGCTGGGCGGCCGTGACCGGCGACGTGACGATGGTGCCGATCATCCTCTTCGCCATCGTCTTTGTCTGGACCCCGCCGCATTTCTGGTCGCTCGCCCTGTGGGCGCATGACGACTACGCGAGGGCCGGTGTGCCCATGCTGCCCGTGACGGCGGGTGCCAGGGAAACCCGGCGGCAGATCGTGATCTACACCGCGGTTCTGGCGCCGCTGGGGCTCGTGCCGTGGCTCGTCGGTTTCTCGGGCCCGGCCTATGCCGTCGTGGCGGCCGTGCTGGGCGGGCTCTTCCTCCGCCACGCCATCGCCGTGCTGCGCGACCGACAGGATGAGACCGGCCGCAGCCTGACGAACGATGCGCCGGCCCGCGCCTGCTTCCGCTACTCGCTGTACTACCTGTTCATCCTGTTCGCCGCGCTGGTGGCGGACCACCTGGTGCTTGGCGCATGACGCCCGAGGAGGAACGCGCGCTGTTCGAGCGCCGCCGCCGGGGACGCAGCATCGCCATCCTGCTGGTGCTGATCGGCTTGGCGGCGCTGTTCTACTTCGTCGGCATGGCGCGGCTGCTGCGCGGCTGACGCAGCCTTGCCAAGCCGACCCCGGTGGCGCAGATGACGGCCATGGATGAGACACGCGCCGCGGCGATCCAGCGCCGCAACCGGCGGGCCGGCATCGGCCTTGCGACCGTGGTGGTCGGGATGGTCGGGCTCGCCTTCGCGGCCGTCCCGCTCTACGACCTGTTCTGCCGCGTCACCGGCTACAATGGGACGGTCCAGACCGGCGCCGCGGCACCCGGCGCGACCGGACGCACCATCCAGGTCCGCTTCGCAGCCCAGACCGACCGCAACCTGCCGTGGAGCTTCCAGCCCGAGCAGGCGAGCATGACGGTGCGGCTGGGGGAGGAAGGCCTCGCCTTCTACACAGCCAACAACCGCGCCGACACGCCGGTCACCGGCATCTCCGTCTACAACGTGACGCCGGAGAAGGTCGGCCGCTACTTCCACAAGGTCGCCTGCTTCTGCTTCGACGAGCAGACGTTGACCCCCGGCCAGCGGGTGGACATGCCGCTCTCCTTCTGGGTGGACCCGCGCATCGCCGAGGACCCGAACACGCGGGACGTCACGACCATCACCCTGTCCTACACCTTCTTCCGCACGATCGAGGATGCGGAGCGCGCCGGCGCGCTCGCGAATGCGGGGGCACATGTCGGGCGGGCCGGGACGCGCGCGAACTGACGTGTTGTGGGGGTGCCCTTCGGCGCTCGCCTGTCAGTGTGACGGATTTGCGGAGAGGGGCTTTGCCCCTCTCCGAACTTCACCCCACCAAAGGCCGAAAGGCCTTTGGAAACCAATACCGCGCGTCCGGGCAGGGTGAGGCTCGGAGGCCCACACCGGAAGCGCTACCGGGCCGCCGCGCCCATTCGCGGGTCCCGCGCCACCGTTTTGCCCTGCGCCAAATCGAGGCTTCCAAAGGCCTTTCGGCCTTTGGTGGGGTGGTTTGGAGGGGCAAGGCCCCTCCAACGGCCCAACCTCGCCGGACGGATCCCGCTACCCGCCGCGCTGCTCCAACCGCGCGATCCGGGCCTCGAGTTGCGTGACCTGATGCGCCGCGATGGCGGCGAGGGTCTCGTTCAGCAGCCGCTGCGCCTCGGCAAGCGCCGCCGCTTCCATCGTCGCAAGGCCGCTGCGCAACTGGGCCAGCGCGCCGGCCAGATCGGTGGGCGCGGCCGGTGCCGGTGGCGGCACGGGTGGCGCGGCCGCTGCCGCGGCCTCCCCCGGCCAAACCACCGTCATTCCTAGGTTCTGCCCTTCGGGGCTGCCGACAATCTCGTCGATCAGCTGGCGGCGCATCTCGGGGCGGTTCTCGACGCGCAGGAGGTGGTGGCGGTAGCCATCCTCGTCGGGCCAGCGGTTCAGGATAAGCGTGTAGAGGTTCACGACGAACTCGTGGTCGCTGCCGCCGAGCAGGTCGTTGCCGTTCACTTCGCGCATGGCGTCCTGCCTCACTCCCACTGCCGATCGAGGAATGCCGCCTTGCGTGGCGAGGGTCAACGGCGTGCGGAGAAGAAGGCGCGCAGCAGGGTGGCGCTGTCGGTCTCACGCACGCCGCCCACGATCTCCGGCACATGATGGCAGGATGGCGCGGCGAAGATGCGTGCGCCGTGCTCGACGCCGCCGCCCTTGGGATCGTAGGCGCCGAAGACGATCCGCTTCACCCGGAAGAAGGACGCTGCCTGGGCGCACATGGGGCAGGGTTCGAGGGTGACGGTCAGGGTGCAGTCGGGCAGGCGGGGGGAACCAAGGCGCGCGGCGGCGGCGCGCAGGGCGAGGATCTCGGCATGCGCCGTGGGGTCGTTGCGGGCTTCGACTTCGTTGCCGGCGGCAGCCAGCACAGCGCCGGTGGCGTCGGTGACGACTGCGCCGACCGGCACCTCGCCACGCGCGGCGGCGGCGGCGGCTTCGATCAGCGCGCGTTCGATGGGCGTCATGGCCCGACCCGTAGAGCAGATCGCGCCTTCCGCCAAAGTGTCAGCGGAAGCCGCCCGGCTGAAAGGTCAGCCGGGCGGTCGTCAGGAACGCATCAGTTCTGCTGCGGCTCGGTCGGCGGCGCTGGCGGGCGCGGACGACGTTCGGTCATGAACTGCTCGAACTCGGCGCGATCCTTGGCGAAGCGCAGCCGCTCCAGATACGCGGCGAAGTCCTTCTGTTCCTCCTCCAGCCGGCGCAGCGTCTCCTGCCGGTACTCGTCGAAGGCGGCATTGCCCGAGGAACGCGGCCCGCCGCACCAGGTCGGCCAGGCGGTAGGCCCCTCGGGGGCGTGCGCGCCTGGCTCCATGCCGTAGCGCCGCGCCCAGCGCCGGCCGATCCGGCCCGACCCGATCATGAAGAACAGGACGGCGAGGCCGATCGGCCAGAACAGGATGAAGCCGAGGATCATGCCCGCGATCATCAGCGGCTTCGGCATGTTCCAGGGCGTCCAGCCGGCGCAGGGGCCGGCTGTGTAGCGGTTGTCCCGCCAGCGGCGCTCGCGGCGGCCGGGATAGTCGGCGGCGTCGGGATAGGCGGTACCGGACATGGTGCTCCTCATCTGCTTGGCGTGCGGGATGTAAATGCAAGCGACATTTACATTGAGCATCGGAACCAGCCCGGTCAAGGGGAATCCGCGCTCGAAGTTCCTATGGAAGGCGCGCACCGGTGCGCGCAGGACACGGAAACGCGCCGTCAGCTCTCCGTCGAAACGGACCGCTATCGTCCGCCCGCGAGACCGAGGCTTTGCAGGTAGATCAGCAGGCCGGCCTCCAGCAGGTCCTCCGCCGGCATGGGAAGCCGCCGCCGCGCGCCGTCCGGCCGGCAGAACAGCGCCGCGATGCCATGCGCCATCGACCAGATATGCAGCGCGACCATCAGCGCCGGGGGGCGCTTTCCTTCCGGCAGGTCGGCAATCAGCCGCTCCGTCGCCTCGCGCAGAACGCCGAAGGCCCGGTCCCCGGCGGCGGACAGCCCGGGATGCGTGGCGTTGTCGAGATGTGTCTCGAACATTGCCGCATAGAAGGCCGGTTCACGCCGCGCGAAGTCGAGATAGGCACGACCGAGCGCTTCGAAGGCGCGCAGCGGATCGGGGAGGCCGCCGGCCCAGGCCGCGGTGAGCGCCTCAGCGAACCGGTCGAAGCCGCGGAGTGCGACCTCAGCCAGCAGCGCCTCGGAATCGCGGAAATGGCGATAGGGCGCGCCAGGGGAAACACCGGCGAGGCGGGCGGCCTCCGCCACCGTGAAGCCGGCGGGGCCGTGCCGGGCGATCAGCTCGCCGGCGGCGGCGACCAGCGCCTCCCGCAGGTTGCCGTGATGGTAGCCGCGTTTTTCGCCGAACCGGGACATGTGAGGATCATTTGCATTGCCGGCGGCGCGGCGCCAAGACCTTCGCGCAGAATGATGCGGCCGGCTCTGACGGCTGCCGCTGCGGCGTCGACGGTGCTTTGCCGCATTGGCGCGGAGATGAGCCTCATCGATTGGATCAGGGAGGGGCTCTGCCCCTCCCCGAACCCCAACCCGGCAAAGGCCGAAAGGCCTTTGCAAACCGCCAGTTGGCGCTGAGCGCAGCTGGCAGGACGAGTGCCGAAACCTATCCCCGTGCCCGGAACACCCTTTGCTGAAGGCCGGATGCTCTTTGCCCGATGCCAGGTACCGGCCATCCAGGCCGTACGATGGCCTGGCGAGGTGAGGTCGGGAGAGGGGCGGCGCCCCTCTCCCGTCTGAAAGGGAACAGGGCGCCCGGATCGCGGTCCTATCAGGGCGATGGCGCCGCTTCGGTGGCTGGCGCGAATTCCTTGCCTGCATCCCAGATGCCCTGCGCGGCGCGCTGGACGCGGCGCGGCCGCCCTCGCTACCAAGCGCCATGCGCACCCGTCCCCTGATCGGCGTCACCCTGGATTCGGAGCCTGCCGGCGGCTGGTCCAAGCTGCCCTGGTATGCCCTGCGGCAGAACTATTTCGACGCGGTCGTCGCCGCCGGCGGCCTGCCGGTCGCGCTGCCGCACCGGCCCGATCTCGCGGAATCCTACATGGACGAGATCGACGGCCTGCTCGTCACCGGCGGCGCCTTCGATGTGGATCCTGCGCTGTGGGGTGGCGGACCGCCGCATCCCAAGGTGACGCTGAAGCCCGGCCGGACGGATTTCGAACTGGCCGCGACGCGCTCGGCGCTGAAGCGGGACAAGGCCGTGCTCGGCATCTGCGGCGGGCAGCAGCTTCTTGCCGTGGCTTTCGGCGGCACGCTGATCCAGCACATCCCGGACGAGGTCGCCGGCGCACTCGCGCATGAACAGCCCAACCCGCGCACCGAACCCGGCCATGACATCCGCATCACCGACGGCACGCTGCTGGCGCGCATCGTCGGTGCGCCGCGCATGGCGGTGAATTCCGCGCATCACCAGGCGGTCGCGACGGCCGGGTCCGGCATCGTCAACGCGGTCGCGCCGGATGGCGTGGTGGAAGGCGTGGAGCATCCCGGCCATCGCTTCGCGCTCGGCGTCCAATGGCACCCGGAATACGCGGTCGATCCG
This sequence comes from Neoroseomonas terrae, assembly GCF_018129025.1. Classification (GTDB taxonomy): domain Bacteria; phylum Pseudomonadota; class Alphaproteobacteria; order Acetobacterales; family Acetobacteraceae; genus Neoroseomonas; species Neoroseomonas terrae. The sequence goes on from NZ_JAAEDI010000029.1 coordinate 10,573, forward strand.
CGCGATCCGTCCATCTTCACAGCCTTTATCGAGGCGGCACGGTGAGCGACGACGACCAGGACGACCCCAAGCGCGGGGAACGCATCGCGAAGTGGCTGGCGCGCGCCGGTGTCGCGTCGCGCCGAGATGCGGAGAAGATGATCGCCGAGGGCCGCGTGAAGCTCGGCGGCAAGGTGGTGGAGACGCCCGCGACCTTCATCACGCCGGGCGACCATGTGACGGTCGATGGCAAGCAGGTCGCCGCGCCCGAGCGCACGCGGCTGTTCCGCTATCACAAGCCGGACGGGCTGGTGACGACGCATCGCGACCCGGAAGGCCGCGCGACCGTGTTCGAGCGCCTGCCGGCCGGCCTGCCGCGCCTAGTCAGCGTGGGTCGGCTCGACATCACCAGCGAGGGGCTGTTGCTGCTGACCAATGACGGGGAACTCGCCCGCAAGCTGGAACTGCCGTCGAATGGCTGGCTGCGCCGCTACCGTGTGCGGGTGCATGGACGCGTGGATGAGCAGGCGCTCGCAGGGCTCGTCCGCGGCATCACCATCGACGGCGTCGTCTATGGCCCGATCGAGGCCGGGCTCGATGCGCGGCAGGGGACGAATTCCTGGCTCACCGTCTCGATCAAGGAAGGCAAGAACCGCGAGGTGCGGCGCGTGATGGCGCATCTCGGCCTCGATGTGACGCGGTTGATCCGGACGGCCTACGGACCGTTCCAACTCGGCGCACTGCCGCGCGGCGCGGTTGAGGAGGTCAACGCCAAGGTGCTGCGCGATCAGCTCGGCCTCGATGCGCCGAAGCGCCTCCGGGAAGTCGCGCAGACCGTGGTGACCGAGGAGGCACCGCCCGAAGGTCCGCGCCGGGCACCACGCGCGCGCAACGCCTCGATGGGATCGCGCCGGCCGGTGCATGGACGGGCGGGGCGCAAGCCGCGCGAAACATGACAATCAAGCGATGACATAAAACAGATATTGTCATTTCTTTTGTGCGACGCTAGCTTCCGGTCATCGCAACCGGAGTGCCGACCCATGTCCTTCTCCACCCCCCGCCGCCTCGGCGGCCGCGATCATTTCCCCCTCGGCCTCGGCTGCATGGGGATGAGCGATTTCTACGGCCCGGCCGACGAGGCCACCTCCATCGCCACCATCCATGCCGCGCTCGACGCTGGCGTGACGTACTTCGACACCGGCGATTTCTATGGCTCCGGCCATAACGAGATGCTGCTTGGCCGGGCGCTTGCCGACCGCCGGGACAAGGCCTTCGTGGCCGTGAAGTTCGGCGCGCTGCGCGATCCGGCCGGCGGCTTCGGCGGCTTCGATGCACGGCCGGTTGCCATCCGCAACTTCCTCGCCATGACGCTGAAGCGGCTGCGCCTGGATCACATCGACCTCTACATGCCCGCCCGCATCCTGGCCGACACCCCGATCGAGGAGGTGGCGGGCGCCATCGGCGACCTGATCAAGGCCGGATGGGTGCGGCATTTCGGCCTGTCCGAGGCCGGTGCCGGCGCCATCGCCAAGGCCCACGCCGTCACGCCGGTCGCCGCGCTGCAAATCGAATACGGGCTGACCTCCCGCAGCATCGAGACGAGCGGCGTGCTCGCCGCCTGCCGCGAACGCGGCATCCCGATCACCGCCTATGGCGTGCTGTCGCGCGGCCTGCTCGGCGGCAGCCGCCCAGGCGGTGCGACCGATTTCCGCGCCCATTCGCCGCGCTTCCAGGGCGACAACCTGGCGCGCAACGTCGCCCTGGCGGACGCGCTCGCCGCCGCAGCCTCCCGCTTCGGCGTCACGCCGGCACAGGCTGCCATCGCCTGGGTGCTGTCGCGCGGCGAGGACATCCTGCCGCTGATCGGCGCGCGGCGCCCTGAACGGCTCGCCGAGGCGCTTGCCACGGTGACGCGTGACCTGCCGCCCGAGGCCATCGCCGCCTTCGAAGCCGCGATCCCCAACGGCGCCGTCGCGGGCGATCGCTACGCGGCCGAGCAGATGGCGATGCTCGACAGCGAGCGCGCCCCGGCGGCATAGGAGAGGGATGGACCTTCCGTCCCCCGATACCCGCACCAGAATCCTGGATGCCGCCGCGGCGCTGCTGCGGCGGCACGGGCCGGACAAGCTGACCGTGCTCGACGTCGCGAAGCGGCTCGGCATGAGCCATGGCAACGTCTATCGCCACTTCCCCAGCAAGCAGGCGCTGCGTGCGGCGGTGGCGGAGGAATGGCTGTCCGATGTGACCGCGCCGCTCGCGCTGATCGCGGCGGGCGAGGCGGCGCCGCCGTCCCGGCTGCGTGAGTGGCTGGCCGCGCTCGCCGTCATCAAGCGCCGCAAGGTGCTCGAGGACCCGGAGATGTTCGCCGGCTTCCACCGTGTCGCCTCGGAAAGCCCGGAGGTTATCGCGGCGCATGTCGCGCATCTGGTGGACCAGATCGCCGCCATCCTCGCGGCAGGGAAGGCTGACGGCACGCTGCCCGGCGTCGCGGCGCCGCAGGACGATGCCCGCGCCGTGCTGGTCGCGACCGCGCGCTTCCACCACCCCGACCTGGTGCGCGATGGCGGCAACGCCGCGACGGCCGAGGCGGAACTCTCCCGCATCACCACGCTGCTGCTACGCGGCCTCGGCGCGACGGCGGTGGCATGAGGATCATCGCCGGGCGGCATCGCGGCCGGGTGCTGCGCGCGCCGGAGGGCGCGGCAACGCGACCGACCGCCGATCGCGTGCGCCAGGCGCTGTTCGACATGCTGTGGCACGCTCCCTGGGGCGGACGCACCGTGGTGCAGGACCAGCTCGTACTCGATGCCTTCGCCGGCACCGGCGCGCTGGGGCTGGAGGCGCTGTCGCGCGGGGCCAACCACGCCACCTTCATCGAGACGGATCGCGCGGCGCTGACCGCGCTGCGCGCGAATATCGCCGCCTGCAAGGAGGAACCGCGCAGCGCCGTGCTGACGGCCGATGCCACGCGCCCGCCGCGCGCCCGCGTGCCGTGCGGACTGGTGTTCCTCGATCCGCCCTACGGCCAGGCGCTGGTTCCGAAAACGGTGGTCGGGCTGCACGCCGCAGGCTGGATCGCGCCGGGGGCGCTGCTGGTTGCGGAGACCGCGCAGGATGAGGCGCTCGACCTGCCGGGCTATGTGGCGGTGGCGAACCGCAGCCATGGCGCTGCTACGCTGCATGTGCTGCGCGCGCCGGGCGAGCAGGCGGAGGACGCGCAGTAGCGCGCGCTACTTTCTCCCGAACATCCGTTCCAGGGCTGCCGCATCGAGCCGCAGCACGGTCGGCCTGCCGTGGCTGCATGTCGCGGCGCGCGGCGTCGCCTCCATCTGCCGCAGCAGCGCGTCCATCTCCGCGGCGTTGAGCCGCCGCCCGGCGCGCACGCTGCCGTGGCAGGCAAGCCGCGCCACCGCCGCATCCAGCCGCCGCTGCAATGAGGCCGCCTCGCCCAGCTCGGCCAGCTCCTCGGCGAGATCACGGAGCAGCGGCGCAGGTTCCGGGTTGCCGAGCAGGGCGGGCACCGCGCGCACCAGCACCGCGCTGCCGCCGAAGCCTTCGATCTCCAGCCCCAGCCGCGCCAGCGTGTCCGCATGCGCGATCAGCCGGTCCGCATCGTCGGCCGGCAGATCCACCACGGCAGGCAGCAGCAGCGGCTGGGCGCGGACGCCGCCATCGACGAGTTGGGCGTTCAGCGCCTCATGCGTCAGCCGTTCATGCGCCGCGTGCTGGTCCACCAGCACCAGGGCGCCGTCCGGCGCCTCGGCGATGACGTAGGTTTCCAGGATCTGCGCCACGGCGCGGCCGAGGGGGTGCGCCTCCGGCGCCCGTTCGCGCTGCACAGCCGGCAAGGGCTGCGGCGCCGGCGCCAAGCCAAGCGCGCGCTGCACCGCCGGCATCGGCGGCGGTGGCGTCAGTGGCGCGAAGGCTTCGGCGAAGCCAGTGGCCGGCAATGGTTCTGGCCCGGGTGGTGGTGGCGCGACGATGGTGAGCGAGGGCATCGCCACCGCCGTGCCGGCGCCAACCGCCAACGCCCGCCGCAGCGCCGAGATGACCGCACCGCGCACCTGGTCACCCTCGCGGAAGCGCAGTTCAGTCTTCATCGGGTGGACATTCACGTCCACGCTTTCGGGCGGCACGTCGAGGAACAGCGCGGCGGCCGGGTGCCGCCCCTGCGCGATCAGGTCGCGATAGGCGACGCGCAGCGCCACGCGCAGCAGCGGGTCCCGCACCGGCCGCCGGTTCACCACCAGATGCTGGCCCATCGTCGTTGGCCGGGTGAAGGAGGGCAGCGCCGCCAGCCCGCGCAGGTCGAGCGTCACGCCGACCGCCTCCACCGGCACCGCCGCCACCGCGAAGCCCGGGCCGAGCACCTGCCGGATGCGGCCTTCCCAATCCGAGGCCGCCAGGGACAGCGCCTCCCGCCCGTCGCTCTCGACGCGGAACGTCACGGCCGGCCAGGCGAGCGCGAGCCGTCGCACTGCCTCGACCGCATGCTCGGCTTCCGTGCGCGGGTGGCGCAGGAATTTGCGACGGGCCGGGGTGGCGAAGAACAGGTCGCGCACCTCGACGCGCGTGCCCGGCGCGCCGGAAGCCGGGGCGACCGCGCCGACCTGCCCGCCTTCCACCGCGATGCGATGCGCCGCTGCGCCGGCCGGCCGCGAGGTGATCGACAGCCGCGCCACCGCGCCGATGGATGGCAGCGCCTCCCCCCGGAAGCCCAGCGTGGCGATGCGGAACAGCGTCGCCTCCTCGGGCAGTTTCGAGGTCGCGTGGCGTTCGATGGCCAGGGCGAGGTCCTCCGCCCCCATGCCGATGCCGTCATCCTCGACCAGAATGCGGTCCATCCCGCCGCCTTCCAGCACGACGGAAATCCGCGTCGCGCCGGCATCGAGCGCGTTCTCCACGATCTCCTTCACCGCGGCGGCCGGGCGCTCGACCACCTCGCCGGCGGCGATGCGATTGGCGGTGGTCTCGGAGAGGCGGCGGATCAGGGGCCGGGTGAACGACTCGGCCGCGGCGGCGAACATGTGACGACCATAACATGCACCACGAAGCCTTTCCTTCCGCCGGTTGCGCCGCTGCGCCATGGTCATGGGTCACGGCAGGGGGATCGGGGTGGACGAATCGGACCGGCGGCCCATCGCGGCGCGCAATCTGGGGGTGACGCAGCGGATGGCCGCGGCGCTGGTGGCGCGCGGCGCCTCGCCGAACGGCATTTCCGTGGCCGGCATGATGGCGGGCCTGGCGGCGGGATTGGCCTTCGCGGCAACCGGCTGGCTGCCCGGGCTCGCCTGGCTCCTGTGGCTGCTCGGCGCGCTGCTGGTGCAGGCGCGGCTGATGGCGAACCTCCTGGACGGCATGGTGGCGATCGGCCGCGGCGTTGCCTCCCCGGTGGGCGAGCTGTTCAACGAAGTGCCCGACCGCGTCTCGGACACCGCCGTGCTGGTCGGGCTTGGCGTCGCGGCGGGCTGCCTGTCGCTCGGCGTCGGGGCGGCGCTGGCGGCGATGCTGACGGCCTATATCCGCACCACGGCGCGGGCCGCCGGCGCGCCCTCCGACTTCGGCGGGCCGATGGCCAAGCAGCACCGCATGGCGCTGGTGACGGCGCTCGCCATCTGGTGCGCGGTGGTCCCCGGCGCCTGGGGCGGCCCCGTCGCGGTGCAGGCGACGCTTGCCGTCATCACCCTTGGCTCGCTGCTGACCGCCTGGCTACGCCTGTCGCGCGCCGCCGTCGCGCTGCGGGGGCGCGCATGATCCGCTATCCCGCGCTCGAACACCCGGTGACGATCGGCATCATCGGCGCGACCGTCGCCGCGCTGCTTGTCGCCTTCGCCATCATCGGCGCCATGCAGTTGACGAACCGCGGTACGCCGGCATTGCGGCGCGAGCTTTGGCTGCGCACCGGCTCCTGGTGCCTGCTGCTGCCGCTGATGATGGGCCCTGTGCTGCTCGGCCGCGAATGGGTGATCGGCGCGGTGACGCTGCTCGGCCTCGCCTGCCTGCGCGAATTCGACCGCGCGACAGGGCTGTTCCGCGAGCCGCTGGTCACCGCCATCGTCGTGCTCGGCATCCTGGCGGCGAATTTCGCCGCGCTCGATCATTGGTATGGGTTCTTCGTCGCCCTCTGGCCGCTTACCGTCGGTGTCATCGTCATCGGCACCATCCCGCGCGACCGGCCGGAGGGCTACATCCAACGCACCGCCCTTGGCATCTTCGCCTACATGCTGTTCGGCGCCGGCCTCGCACATCTGTCCTACATGGCGAACGAGCCGAACTACCGCCCGATCCTGCTGATGCTGCTGGCAACCGTCGCGCTGTCCGACGTCGCCGCCTTCACCGTCGGGAAGCTGATAGGCGGGCCGAAGCTCCTGCCGGCGACCAGCCCGAACAAGTCGATCTCGGGCGCGCTCGGCGCGCTGACGGTGACGACGATCATCGTCGCCGCGCTGTCGGCCGTCATCTTCCGCGGCACGCCGATGGCGCAGCCGCATTGGCTGATCGCCTTCGGGCTGATCGTCGGCATCGGCGCGCAGGCTGGCGACCTGATGCTGTCCTCGATCAAGCGCGACATCGGCATCAAGGACATGGGCACCATCCTGCCCGGCCACGGCGGCGTGCTGGACCGGTTCAACTCGCTGCTGCTGGTTGCGCCTGCGTCCTTCCACTTCATCGGATACTTCGTCGGCTTCGGGCTGGACCAGCCGACGCGGCTGATCACGGGCGGGCCGTGAAGTTCACGCTGCGCCCGGCGCGCGACCATGGGCTCGATACCGGCGACCGGCTGCGCAGCCTGTCGCGGGAACGCGGGCTCGGCAGCATCATGCTCGGCAACGCGTGGCGGGCGCTAGTGCGCGTCTACCTCGCCACCTGGCACCGGCTGGAGGTGACGGGGCGGGAGAACCTGCCCGAACCGCCCTTCGTGCTGATTGCCAACCACACGAGCCATCTCGACGCGCTGACGCTGTCGGGCGTGCTGCGAGGACAGGCGGCGCGGCACGCCCATGCCTTGGCCGCCGGCGACACGTTCTTCGGATCGACGCTGTCTTCGGTCTTCGCGGCCTATGCCGTGAATGCGCTGCCGGTCTGGCGCAAGCGGACGCGGGCCGGGGAACTCGCCACGCTGCGCGAAAGGCTGGTCGAGGATCGCCTCGCCTACATCCTGTTCCCCGAGGGCACCCGGGCGCGGGACGGCGTGATGGGGCGGTTCCAGCCCGGCATCGGCGTGATGGTGGCAGGCACGGCGGTGCCGGTCGTGCCTTCCTACCTGGATGGCGCCCACGCCGCCTGGCCGCCGCACCGCGGCTTTCCGGCGCCCGGGAAGCTGCGGCTCGCGATCGGGGCGCCGTTGGTCTTCACGGAGGCGCCGGCGACGCGCGCGGGGTGGGAGGATGTGGCCGCGCGCTGCGAGGCGGCGGTGCGCCGCCTCGCCCCCGGTCAGCGCTCGCCCTGAAGCCGCATGATCGCCGCGACCGACGCCTCGGTCGCGGCGTGCACGCCCGCCGACCGGCCTTCCAGCCGCGCCCCTACATGGCCGGCGACAACCTTGCCCAACTCAACCCCCCATTGGTCGAAGGGATTGATCCCCCACAGCGCGCCGAGGCAGGCGACCTTGTGTTCGTACAGCGCCACCAGCTGGCCGAGGGTAAAGGCATCGAGCCGAGGCACCAGGATCACAGTGCTCGGCCGATCGCCCGAGAAGACGCGATGGGAGGCAACGAGGTCGATCGATCCCGGCGCGGCGCCCGAAGCTGCCATTTCCTGCCGCACGGTCGTCTCGTCCTTGCCGACGAGCAGCGCCTCCGCCTGCGCGAGGCCGTTCGCCAGGAGCTTGCGATGGCTGTCCGGGTTCGAGTGATCGGCCCTAGCGACCAGCACGAAGTCCACCGGCACCGGCACCGGCGATTGATGGATCAGCTGCATGAAGGAATGCTGCGCATTGGTGCCCGGCTCGCCGAACACCACGGGCCCGCTGCGGCGGGACAGGCGAGAGCCGTCCGCGTGGACGCCCTTTCCGAGGCTCTCCATCTCGAGCTGCTGGAGATGCGCCGGGAAGCGTGCGAGGCGCTCGTCATAGGGCAGCACCGCGCGTGACGGATAGCCGAGGCCGTTGACGTGCCAGGCCTCGGTCAGCGCCAGCAGCAGCGGCAGGTTGTCTTCCAGTGGCGCCGCGAGGAAATGCTCGTCCATCGCGCGACCGCCGGCCAGCAGCCGCTCGAATGCCGGCCAGCCGAGCGCCAGCGCCAGCGACAGCCCGATCGAGCTCCACAGGCTGAAGCGCCCGCCCACCGTGTCGGAGAAGCCGAAGACCCGCGCCTCGGGGATGCCGAACTCGGCCGCGCCTTTCAGGTTCGTGGATAGCGCAGCGAAGTGCCCGGCTGCTGCGCCGTCGCCCAGCGCCTCGGCGAGCCAGCCGCGCACCAGCGCGGCGTTGGTCATCGTCTCCTGCGTCGTGAAGGTCTTCGACGCGATCAGCACGAGCGTGCGCTTCGGGTCGAGCTGCGGCCGGATCGCCTCCCAGGCATGGGCATCGACATTGGCGAGGTAATGCGCCCGCATCGGCGCGCCGGGCGTCCACAGCGCGCGTGCGACCATCGCCGGGCCGAGGTCCGAACCGCCGATGCCGATATTCACCACATCGGTGAAGCGTTCGCCGGTCGCGCCAAGGAAACGGCCTTCATGCACCTCGGCCGTGAAGGCGCGCATGCGCGCGCGCGTCTGCTGCGCCTGGGTCAGAGCGGTACCGGACTGGTTCGCGCCGGCGTCGCTCGCCTCGCTATGCCCCCGGCCGGGCGGGTAGGGCGGCGCCCCATCCGGGATGCGTAGCGACATGTGCAGCGCGCCGCGGCCTTCGGTGACGTTCACCGCTTCCCCACCAGCCATGGCATCGCGGAACCTCTCCACACCGGCGGCCCGGGCCAGGGCCAGCAGGGCCGGCAGTACCTCCGGCCCGATCGCAGTGCGCGAGAGGTCCAACAGCACATCGCCGGCCTGCCGCGTCATCCGTGCGGGGCGGTCCGGATCGGCCGTGAAGAGGGAACGAATCGCCGCGGCGCCCGGCCGCCGGCCGAGCGCTTCCACCGCGGCCCAGGCCGCTTCAACGTCGCTGCGGGGCATCGTGCTTTCGTGTGCTCCTTCGTCGCGGCCGGGGCTTGGCATGCGGCACAACGTACAGCACATCGCCGGCATGTGGCGTCGTCGTGGCATCATCCTCGCGTGTGCGGCCTTGCCGACCGGTGCACAGGCGCAGCGCCTGACCGCGGCAACGCCGGAGACCCCGGCGGGTTTCGCGCTGGTCCAGGCGCTGCGCGGCGGCGGCCATGTGCTGTTCTTTCGCCATGCCGATACGCGGGGCGAACCCTGCGACCGTTCCTTCCGCATCGGCGACCGCGACGGGCAGCGTAACCTGTCGCCCGCCGGACGCGACCAATCCGTGCGCATCGGCCAGCGGCTGGCGGAACTCGGCATTCCCGTCGCCCGGCCGGTGCTGGCGGGGCCGGTCTATCGCGCCCGCGACACCGCCGAACTGGCCTTCGGCGCGGACCGGGTGACGGTCACCGACAGCCTGCTCGCCGACGACTACGCCGGAGATCGCCTCGCCTGGGTGCTGGCGGAGCATCGCCGGTTGTTCACGTCGCCCGTGGCCATGGGGGCGAATCTGGTGCTCGTCGGCCACCGGACGCCGGCCATCATGGTGGCCGGCGACGCCGTGGGCGGCCGCGCCTTTCCGGAAGGATCCGCGCTGGTGATCACGCCCGGGGACGCGGGCGGTTTCCGCGTCCCTGGCATCCTGGACCTGGCGCCGCTGCCCGGAGGCGGCTTTCACAATTGCGGCTGAAGCAGCGCCCGCCTACAGCCCCACCGGTTCCCCGGCGACCGTGACCGCCAGCGCGTCCGGCTTCAGCAACGTTCCGGCGCAGCGCACCGCGTCCGCCCGGGTGATCGCCCGCAGCCGGTCGTTCCGGCCGGACAGCCAGTCAAGCGGCCGGTCGTTGCGCCGCATGGCCAGCAGCGTCGCGGCGATCCGCCGGCTGTCGGTGAATTGCAGCGGCAGCGAGCCGGTCAGATAGGCCACCGATTCCTCGAGCTCCGCGTCGGTCGGGCCCTGCTGGGCCAGCTCGGCCCAGACGCCGCGGGTCACGTCGAGCGCCTCCGCGACCTTGCCGTTCTCGGTGGCGAAGCTGCCGGCGATGACGCCGCCGCCGAACAGCGTGTCGATGCCGACGCCGACGCCGTAGGTCAGCCCGCGCTGCACCCGCACCGCCTCCATCAGGCGAGAGGAAAAACCGCCGCCGCCGAGGACGCGCAGCACGATCTGCGCCGTCTCCCACGACGGGTCCTGCGGTGGGATGCCAGGCTGGCCGAACACCACCTGTGACTGGGGCCCCGGCACCGGGACCACCTGCCGGCCGAAGCTCGCGAAGCGCGGCAGCGGCGGCGGCGTCGCGGGGGCCCCGGCGGGCAGGGCGCCGAACAGGTCCTGCATCAGCTCGGCAAGCTCCGCCGGGCGGATGGCGCCGGCCACGGCCACCAGCAGCCCATCTCGCCGGAGCTGCGCATCGAGCGTTGCCGACAGCGCCTCGGGCCGGATGATCGTCAGGCTTTCCGCCGTGCCGTTCGGTGGCCGGCCCGCCGGGTGACCGGGGAAGGCAGAGGCCCAGAAGGCCCGACCGGCCTGGCCGCGCGGCGTTTCCAACTGGGTGCGGGCGCCGGCAATGGCGCGGGCACGCACCCGTTCCAGCGCATCGGCATCCATGCGGGGCGCCGTCATCGCGAGCTTCGCGAGCCGCAGCGCCTCGGGCAGAGCATCGGCGAGGCACCGGAAGCTGCCTTCGAAATTGTCCCGCCCGGCGGTGAAGTTCAGCCCGATCGCGGAATCGCGCAGGGCGTCGGCGAAGGCCAAGGCGCGAAGGTCGCCGGCACCTTCGGTGAGCATCGCGGCGGCAAGGGCCGCGGTGCCCTCATGACCGGCCGTGTCCATCGAGGCGCCGCCCGGCCAGGCCCAGGCGACCGAGACGACGGGAACGGAATGGTCCTCGACCAGCCAGGCAGAGAGCGGGCCGGCCCCGACCACCTGGATCGGCAGGGTGAAGGCGTCGGTCATCGGATCAGGCCCCTTCCGGCAGCAGCCAGGCGGTGGTGTTCGGCGCGCCGCCGAGGACGGCGCGCGCGGCCTCGATCACCTGCGCGCGGGTCACGGCGCGCAGCCGGGCCGGCCAGTACTCCACGACGTCGGCCGGCAACCCGATGGCGAGCACCCCGCCCAGCATGCGCGGCGCGGCGCCGAAGCTGTCCAGCGCCAGCAGCGCGCCGGAGGACATCTGGCGGATCGAGCGCGCCACCTCGGCATCGGACGGGCCGTCCTGCAGCAGCGTGGTGATCGCCGCGTTCGCGGCTTCCTCCAGCCGTTCCGGGGTCACGCCGCGCCGCGGCACGCCATAGACCATGAACTCGGTCACGCCGTAGGCCTCACTGTCGTAGGACGCACCGGCCTGCACGGCCAGGCCCGTCTCGACCAGCGCCGCGTGCAGCCGGGACCCCTGGCCGGAGCCGAGCAGATGCGCCAGCACCTCCAGCGGCAGGGACTGTTCGGCCTTCGGCGTGGTCAGCGACGGCGCCATCCAGGCGCGCAGCAACAGCGCCTCGCGCGCCTGGGGCTCGCGCACCGTCAGGCGCGGTTCATGCGCCGCGGTGGGCGGCGCGGCGCGGTTGCGGCGGTGGACCTCGCGCGCCGGGACCTTGCCGTAATGTTCATCGACCAGGGCGCGGACCTCGGCCTCACCCACCGCGCCGGCGATCACCAGCGTCGCATTGGCGGGCGCGTAGAAATGGCTGTGGAAGCCAGCGAGGTCTTCCCGCGTGGTGGCGCGGATCTCGTCTGCCCAGCCGATGATCGGCCGGCCGGCCCAGGTCTGCGGGCCCCACAGGGCGGCGCGGAAGGCTTCCTGGAAGCGGGCGCGGGGGTTCGAATCGGTGCGCTGGTTGCGCTCCTCCAACACGACGCGGCGCTCGCTCTCCAGCTCGTCGGCCGGGATCAGCGCGGCTTCCAGGCGGTCGGCCTCCATCGCCATGATCATCGGCAGGCGCGATGCCTCGACCTGCTGGTAGTAGGCGGTGACGTCGCGGGAGGTGAAGGCGTTGTCGTTGCCGCCCTCCCGCGCCACGCGCCGGGAAAGCAGGCCGGAGGCCACGTTGGGGCTGCCCTTGAACATCATGTGCTCAAGGAAATGCGCCACGCCCGAGCGGCCCGCCGGATCCTCGCCGCCGCCGGCCGCGTAATAGAGGTACTGCGCGACAACCGGCGCGCGGCGATTCTCTACCAGCGCGACGGTCAGGCCGTTCGGCAGCGTCCAGAGCTTCGCCCCGAACAGCGGCGCCGTGGTGCGCACCGGTGGAACCGACGCGGGCGCCGGCGGCGCGGGCTGGGCGGCGGAGCGGGCCAGGGGTGTCACGGCGAGCGACGCAGCGGCGGCGGCGCAGAGCGTGTGGCGGCGGGTGATCTCGGGCATGGGCGCAAGATGGCCCCGGCCGTCCGGGAGGTGAAGCGCGACGAGCGGGCCTTACCGAAGTGTATGGCTGGGACGAAGTGGGCGGGGGAGACGGAGAGGGGCTTTGCCCTTCTCCGCGCCCCATCCGACCAAAGGCCGAAGCGCCTGTGGAAACCAACGTGTGGCGGTGGGCAGAAGGAGGATTCTGCAGGAACGGGGGTCGAACCGGACGCCATCGCAGGGTTTGCTTCCGGGCGCTGTCCTTCACGCGCGTCGATCATCGGCCCATCCGCGCGGTGGCACCAGATTGAGGTGACCAGAGGCCTGTCGGCCTCTTAAGGCTCGGAGAGTGGCGGCGCCGCTCTCCGATCACTCCTCACAACCCGAGCCAGCTCCAGAAGCTGCGGCGTTGCGGCTGCACCACCGGCGTCTCGCCGGATTCGACGTCGCGTCCCAGCGCTGCATTCTCCCGCAGGCGCTGCTGCTCGCGTGCCGGGTCCACGGGCGTGCCCGGCGGCGGCGGGTCGCGCCAGAAGATCAGCCGGTCGGTCAGGGCACGATCGGGCTGGTCGAGCCGCAGACTCTCCTCATCCACCCGGCGGCGGATATTGTCCGGGGCGCTGGGACCGGCGCGCGCGATCAGCGCGGCCTCGCCCACGCTGGGGGCCGCGCCAGGGGCGCGGCGCGGGTCCTGCAGGGCGAGGCTCGGCGACAGCAGCGCCTCGGCCTGCTGGCTGGCCGACCGTTCCTGCGGGCGCGGCGAGCCGGGGCTCGGGCTCGGCAGGGTGGTCATGTTGGGCGGCATGGACAGCGGCGCGCGGGTCGTCACCTGGAACTCATCCGGCGCGTCGCGCACCAGGCCGAGCGTGCGCGCGGTGCTGTCGCCGCAGGCCGGCAGCAGGGCTGCCAGGGCCAGGGCGACGAAAACGGGGGGGAGGCGCTTCCTCATGTCCTCTCCTTAGGCTCGGGCTTGGGCCGGAACAAGGCATCCGCGACCAGAGCGAGAACGCCGCACACGATGGCGGCGTCGGCGATGTTGAATACATACCAGTGCCAGCCCCACGCCGAGGCGTCCACGAAGTCGACGACGGCGCCGAACCGCACCCGGTCGATCACATTCCCGATAGCGCCGCCCACCACGGCGCCGAGCGCGATGGCGGTCGGCCGGTTTTCGGCGCGGGTCATCCAGCGGATGAGGAAGGCCGCGATAGCGGCCGCCAGCAGGGCGAGGGCCAGGTGGTTCCAGCTGCCTTCCCCCGACAGCAGCCCGAAGGTCACGCCGCGGTTCCACACCATGGTGAGGTCGAGTGCGAAGGGACCGGCCTCCAGCAGCGGGATGCGACCGACCTCAGGGAGGCGGGCGACATCCAGGATCCACCATTTGGAGGCCTGATCCGCGATGAGGATGCCGGCGGCGACCGGCAGGCCGAGGCGCAGGCTCATGCGCCGATCGCCTCCACGGCGTCCTCGCAGCGGAGGCAGAGGGTGGGATGGGCGGCGGAGCGGCCGACCTCCGGCAGGACACGCCAGCAGCGGGCGCATTTGGTGCCGGGGGCGGGGGCGAAGCTCGCGACTGGGGCCTCGGCGTCGGCGACGGTGAAGCCCGACGTGATGCAGGTCTCGGCCCAGCCGGCCTCGTCCAACAGCGCGCGATCGGCTTCCGGCGCCGCGAGGCTGGGTGCGGCCTGCAGGCTCGATCCAATGGTGCCTGCGGTGCGGGCCTTCTCCAGCTCGCCTGTCACCAGGCCGCGCAGTTCACGGACGCGCGTCCACTTCGCAGCGAGCGCCTCGTCCTTCCAGCCCTCCGGCACGAAGGGGAAGTCGAGCAGGTGGACGCTGCCCTCCTCGTCCGGGAAGCGGGCGAGCCAAGCTTCCTCGGCGGTGAAGGACAGCACCGGGGCGAGCCACGCACAGAGATGGCGGTGCAGGATGTCGAGCACCGTGCGGGCCGACCGGCGACGCAGGCTGTCGGGTCGGTCGCAGTAGAGCGCGTCCTTGCGGATGTCGAAGTAGAAGGCCGACAGGTCCGTCGCGCAGAAATTGTGGATCTCGGGATAGACGCCGGTCCAGGCGAAGCGGTCGGCGGAGGTCGGGTCCGCCGCCGCGCGGATCTTCGCGTCGAGCTCCGTCACGCGATGCAGCACCCAGCGTTCCAGCTCGGGCAGCTCAGAGTAGGGCACCGTCTCGGCGTCGGTGAAGTTTTCCAGGCTACCGAGCAGCCAGCGCAGCGTGTTGCGGATGCGGCGATAGAGCTCCGCCTGCTGCTTCAGGATCTCCGGCCCGATGCGCAGGTCGAGCGTGGTGTCGGAGTTCATCACCCACAGGCGCAGGATGTCCGCGCCGTACTGCTTCGTCACCTCCTGCGGCGCGGTGACGTTGCCGAGCGACTTCGACATCTTCCGGCCCTGCTCATCGAGCACGAAGCCATGCGTCAGGATGGCCTTGAACGGCGCGACGCCATTGGTGCCGACCGATTCCAGCAGCGAGGAATGGAACCAGCCGCGATGCTGGTCCGAGCCTTCCAGATAGAGGTCGGCCGGGAAGGGCAGGCCGCGCGGCGGCAGGACGAAGGCGTGGGTCGAGCCCGACTCGAACCACACATCCACGATGTCCATGACCTGCTCATAAAGCTTGGGGTCGCGGTCCGGGCCGAGGAAGCGCGCGGCGGCTCCCGGCTTGTACCAGGCGTCGGCGCCCTCGGTCTTGAAGGCTTCGACCACGCGCTCAATGATCGCCAGGTCGCGCAGCGGTTCGCCCGACTGCTTCGACACAAACACCGGGATTGGCACGCCCCAGGCGCGCTGGCGGGAGATGCACCAATCCGGCCGCGCCGCGACCATCGACCCGATGCGGTTGCGACCGGCATCCGGCACGAAATACGTCGCGTCGATTGCGGCCAGCGACTTCGCGCGGATCTCGTTGCCATCATCCATCGCGATGAACCATTGCGGCGTCGCGCGGAAGATCACCGGCTTCTTGGAGCGCCAGGAATGCGGGTAGGAGTGCGTGATCTTGCTGGTCGCCGCCAGCGTGCCGGCTGCGCGCATCGCTTCGTAGATCGCGGTATGCGCCTTGAAGACGTGGATGCCCGCGAAGCCCGGCGCGTGCTGGGTGAAGGTGCCGTCGTCGTTCACGGTCTCCGGGATCGGCAGCCCGTATTGGCGACCGAGGTTGAAGTCGTCCTCGCCGTGGCCCGGCGCGATGTGCACGAAGCCCGTGCCGGCATCGGTCGTGACGAAATCACCCGGCAGCACGCGCACGTCGAAATCATAGCCGTAGCCGCGCAGCGGATGGGCGGCGAGCGCGCCTTCCAGCTCCGCGCCCTTCAGCACGCGCTTGATCGTGTGCGGACCGATACCCGCTTCCTTCTCGAAGGCCGGCAGCAGCGGCAGCGCGACGAGCAGCCGGTCGCCGACCTTGACCAGCGAGGTCTCGGTCACGCCCTCGACATGCAGCAGCGCGTAGTCGATCTCCTCGCCATACGCGACCGCGCGGTTGCCCGGCATGGTCCAGGGCGTCGTGGTCCAGATCACGATGTCCGCGCCGACCAGATCCTCGGCCTTCGCCGACAGGACGCGGAACTTCGCGTGCAGCGTCGGCGAGACATGGTCGTGGTATTCGATCTCGGCCTCGGCGAGCGCGGTCTTCTCGACCGGGCTCCACATCACCGGGCGCAGGCCGCGATACAGCGACCCATTCATCAGGAACTTGCCGATCTCACCGGCGATCGCGGCTTCCGAGGCGAAGTCCATCGTCGCATAGCGATCGGGCCAATCGCCGGCCACGCCCAGGCGCTTGAACTCCTCCCGCTGCACATCCAGCCAGTGCGTCGCGTAGGCGCGGCATTCGGCGCGGAAGTCGAGCACCGGCACCGCATCCTTGTCGCGGCCCTTGGAGCGGTACTCCTCCTCGACCTTCCACTCGATCGGCAGGCCGTGGCAGTCCCAGCCCGGCACGTAGTTGGCGTCATACCCCGCCATCTGCGCCGCGCGGTTGATCACGTCCTTCAGGATCTTGTTCAGCGCGTGCCCGATATGGAGGTTGCCGTTCGCATAGGGCGGGCCGTCATGCAGGACGAAGGTTTCGCGGCCCTTGGACTGGCTGCGGAGCCGTTCCCACAGGCCGAGCTTCGCCCAGCGTTCCAGCATCGCAGGCTCCCGCTTCGGCAGGTCGCCCTTCATCGGAAACGGCGTCTTCGGCAGGAAGACGGTGCTGCGGTAGTCGCGGGCCTCGGCGGGGCTGTCGGTCATGGATGCCTGTCTCGGTGCGCCCGGCGGCGGTCAGTGTCGCGCCAGGCAGCGTGTCGGAGGGAATGCGCGCGCGCTGTAACCCGGCCCCTAGGGAAGGGCCGGGACGGTAATTCGCCGCTGCGCGACCCGGAACATGGCAGGCTTATGGGGAGGCGGCCGGGCGGGCGTCAAGCGGGGGCTGCGGGCGGAGGGGCGCCGCCCCTCCGGACCACCCCGCCAGGTGCTTGGAGCACCTGGACCGCAATCTTTTGGTGCCGGCGCGGCAGTCGCCCGATGCCCCCCAAGCGCGTTCCGGGCGCAAGGGCGGCCCTCGGAAACGATGCTGACTGTTGCGCAAGTCGCCAGAAGGAGGTTTGCAAAGGCCTTTCGGCCTTTGCTGGGGAGGTGTCGGAGGGGCAAAGCCCCTCTGACATTCCGCAACGCCACCAGCCTTCACCGCCGATGCAACGCCACCAGATACCGGCAGGCGCGGCTTGCCGACGGGTTGCGGTAGGCGTGCCCTTTCGGCGCGACCAGGTCGAAGGCTAGGCAGTCGCCCGCAGCCAGGGCCGATTCCCCCGCCCCTTCCTCGATGACGAGGCGCCCGGCCAGGACCCACACGACGTGGCCGCGCATGAAGGCAAGGGAGTCCGCCGTGTAGGCGACGCGGGCGCCGGGCGGCAGCTCGATTTCAACCAGTTCCGGCTCGGCGCCGGGCGGGGAGACGGCGCGGCGACGATAGCCGGTGGCCGGGTCGGTCCAGAGCGGCTGCGCGTCCATGCGGGCGATGCGGGCGGGGCCGGCATCCGCCTCCGCCCGCGCGAGGAGCGTCGAGACCGTCAGGTGGAAGGCCCCGGACAGCCGGCCGAGCAGGGTCGCGGTCGGGCTCGCCTCCGCGCGTTCCACCTTGCTGATCATGGCGCGGGACACGCCGGAGGCGGCGGCGAGATCGGCGATGGACCAGCCGCGCGCCTCCCGCTCGCGCCGGATGCGGGCGGCGATCAGCGTGTCGAGTTGCGGTGCATCCATCATAGTGGACATACGATCATGATAGTGGATACTGGCGCTCATGACCACACCGCCTACGGGTCACAATGGTGGCCCGCCGCTCGACGATGACGAGGACAAGAACGCCAGCTGGCGGTCCTGGATCTGGCACCGGGCGCACAAGAAGGCGTGGAAGACCCCGCCACGGGAAATCGCGTTGCGTCGCCTGGCCCGCGCCGAGGAACTCGGCATGACCTATCGCGAATACACGCTCGAGATCATGGAGCGGGGCAAGTACCTGTGACGATCGCGATCATCGAGGGCGGGCTGGACGATGCCCGGGTGCAGGCGCTGCTGACGACGCATCTGGCGAAGGCGCGGGAAGCGACGGCGGAGGGGTTCGCCTTTGCGCTGGACCTGTCGGGGCTGCGCGTGCCGGCCATCCGCTTCTTCAGCGCGTGGGATGGCGAGACGCTGCTCGGCGTCGGCGCGCTGAAGCGGCTGGCGCCGGACCATGGCGAGCTGAAATCCATGCACACGGCCGAGCCCGCGCGCCGCCGCGGCGTCGGCGCCGCGATGCTGGCGCATGTGATGCAGCAGGCGCGAATTGCCGGCATGACGCGGCTGAGCCTGGAAACCGGCACCAGCGCCTATTTCCAGGCCGCCGTGGCGCTGTATCTGCGCCACGGCTTCACCCCCTGCGAGCCCTTCGGCGACTATGTCGCGAGCGGCGAGAACCGCTTCCTGTCGATTCATACCAACGGGCCGGTCTGCTGACCGGTCCGAGGCCGCGAATGCGGCCCGCCGGTAGTCCGGCGCAAGCCAAGCGGCCGTATGGCCGTGCCCGGCGCCTGAGGGCATGAAAAAACTGATGCGAACGGTCCCGAATAGCGGCCGTTGGCATTAGTTGTAGGTGATGAAGGTCCGCCCATCGGCGCGGTCGTGATTGACGCGCACATGCGGCGGGAAGGGTCCCTCGACCCGGCGGATAAGCGTATGTGCCGTATGGGCATAGACGCAGGACATCCAGATCTCCCCCTGCACCGACGGCAGGCTATACCGCAGGCTGACCTGCGTGCCGCGGCTGCTGGCACCGACCGCCTCGACCGCCTGGGCACTCGCCGGCGGGCCGGCATAGAAGCGGATGTCGATCAGCTGGTGCTGCGACTCGCGTCGCAGGTTCTCCCAGCCCTCGGGCACCCCGCCCTACCAGTCATCCGCAACGGTGACGCGCTCGGGGCAGGTCGGCAGTTCCTCGGCCATCGCCGGCAGGGCGGCTGCAACCGCCAGGCCGGCCAGCAGAAGCCGCCGCATCAGCGCCCGTTCGCCTTGCGCCACGCCTCGTAGATCGGCTTGTTCGCCGGATCGGTCATCGGATACAGCCCGCGGATCGTGTGGCCGTCAGCCACGCGCTCCTGCACGAAATCCTCGAACACCGTCTGCTCGAAGGCCTCGTCCGCGACCTCGTCGGCGATGTTGGCGGGGATGCAGACCACGCCCTCCCCATCGCCCACCATGATGTCGCCCGGATGCACGCCGACGCCGGCGCAGGCGACCGGCACGTTCAGATCCACGCAGTGGTGGTGGATCAGGTTCGTCGGTGCGGACGGCGTCGCGTGATAGGTCGGCCAGTCCAGCTCCGCCATCTCGGGGCTGTCGCGGAAGCCGCCATCGGTGACGGCACCGGCGACACCCCGCGCCTTCAGCCGGGTGATCAGGATGCCGCCGGCGGAAGCCGCCCGCGCATCGCCGCGGCTGTCGATGACGAACACCGCGCCGGGCGGGCATTCCTCGACACCCTTGCGCTGCGGATGCTCGGGGTCCTTGAAGGCATCGAGGACATCGAGGTCCTCGCGCGCCGGAATGGTGCGCAGCGTGTAGGCCGGCCCCACCATGCGCGGCGCATCCATGCTCAGTGGAGACAGCGAGAGGAACACGTTGCGGAAGCCGCGCTTGAACAGCACGGTCGTCAGCGTGGCCGTCGATACCTCGGCGAGCTTCGCCCGCGTCGCTTCCTTCATGGCACCCTCACTGCGCTGCCTTTGAGATGTTCCAGTACACCGGAACCGGCGAGTCGAGGATCCCCTGCAGCCGCGCGGAATACCCTCGCACCAGGGAGAACTGGCCGAGGGGGACGTAGGGCACGGTTTCGGTCGCCCGGCGGTGATAGGCCTGGGCGGCCTCCCCGCGCTGGGAATCGTTTGTCGCGTTGATGAAGGCGTCGCGGATGCGTTCCATCTCCGCATCGCAGGGCCAGCCGGGCAGGGCGGTGCGCTCGCAGGCGGACCGCATCGCGTTGTGCCCGGACGGGTCCATGCCATCGAGGCCCGTCGGCGCCGAGACGAACAGCCCCCAGCCACCCTGGTTGACCGGATTGCGCGACAGGCGCCGCTGGATCAGCGTCGCCCAATCCATTGCCTGCACATCGACATTGATGCCGACCTGCCGCAGCAGGTCTGCCGAGACCAGCGCGAAGGTGTGGCTGATGGTCGAATCCTGCGCGTCCAGCACCACGACCGGCGTGCCGTCATACCCGCTTTCCGCCACCGCGCGCCGCGCGGCGTCGAGGTTCGGCGTCACCCAGCCGATCTCGGTGTGGTAGGGGGACGTGCAGGTGTAGAAGGATCGGCAGTCGCGCCACAGGTTCCGCTCGGTCATGTAGGCCGGCATTGCGTGGGCCGGGTCCACCAGCAGCCGCATCGCCTGGCGCAGCCGCGGATTGTCGAAGGGCGGCACCGCCTGATTCATGCGGAAGATTGCCTGCACGCCCACGCTGTCCTGCGGGCCCAGGCGGAGCGCGCGGTTGCGCTGGACCACCGGGAACAGGTCGGGCGGCAGTTCCTCGAAGATGTCGATCTCGCCGGTGGTCAGCGCGTTCAGCGCCGTCTGCGCATCGGGCAGATAGACCCACTCGACGCGCTCGATCCCCGCGCGCTTGCCGCCGGCGAGGCCGTCCGGCGCCTCGGCCCGCGGCACATAGGCCGCGTTGCGGCGATAGGTGACGCGGTCGCCGACGCGCCAATCCTCCCGCCGCAGGGTGAATGGGCCGGAACCGGTGGGGTCGGTGATCGGCGTCGCGGGCGGGGTGGCCGCCACGCGCGCCGGCATGATGAAGGGCGGCTGGCCCGATGGCTTCGACAGCGCCTGGAGCATCAGTCCGAAGGGTTCGCGCAGCACGATGCGGAAGCTGCGCGCATCGACCGGTTCCATGGCCGTCGCCAGCGCGACCAGCTGCTGTCCGAGCCCGTCCCGCACCGCCCAGCGGCGGAGCGAGGCGATGACGTCCTCGCTGGTGACCGGCGCGCCGTCGTGGAAATTCAGCCCCTCCCGCAGGGTGAAGGTCCAGGTCCTGCCGTCCTCGCTGGTGGTCCAGCGTTCGACCATCTGCGGCCGCACGGCCAAGCGCGAATCCAGCGCGAACAGCGTGTCGTAGACCATGTAGCCATGGTTGCGGGCCATGTATTCGGGACTGATGAAGGGGTCGATCGACCGCAGGTCGCCGAAAGTCTTGATGCGCAGCGCATTCGGGTCGCCACGGCTCTGGGCCTGGGCCGGCGGCGCGGCAACGCCCAACAGAAGCGCCGCGCCAAGCGCGGCCGCGAAGCGGATCATCCGGTTTCTCTCCCCGCCTGTCGGCTTCGGGCCGCGGCGGGTCAACGATCCGATGCGGCGAGGCGCCGGGCAAGCCGAAATCGCGACGACAGCGTTCCGATCGCGATGGAGCCGCAAGCCCCTTGTCATCCGCGCGTCGCCTCTCCACGAAAGACGCGGGCGACCCGGGCAATCCCGACCGGAGAGGCGCGAAGGAAACGATGGATGCCGGTTAAGGGCGCGCAGAAGACGTCACGCAGCTACCTGCTCGCCGTGGAGGACCAGGAATTCCTGCTGCGCGATGAGATGCGCGCCTTCCGCTTCGGCATGGAATACGCCAAGGCCGAGCTGGAACTGCGCGACTGGGGCGTGCGATCGACCGTGGTGGTGTTCGGTTCCGCCCGTATCCCGAGCCCCGAGCGGGCCGAGGCGCTAGCCGCCGCGGCGACGACGGCCGCGGAGAAGCGCGCGGCCAAGCGCGCCGCCGAGCAGTCGCGCTGGTATGAGGATGCGCGGGCCTTCGCCCGCATCGTCTCCCTGCGCGGCGGGGCACTCGCCGCCTCCGGCGCGCCGCGGGACAATGTGATCGCGACGGGCGGCGGGCCGGGCATCATGGAGGCCGCGAACCGCGGCGCGGCGGAGGTCGGTGCGCCGTCGATCGGGTTCAACATCACACTGCCGCACGAACAGGCGCCCAACACCTGGTCCACGCCCGCGCTGACGTTCCGCTTCCACTACTTCGCGATGCGCAAGATGCACCTCGCCATGCGGGCCAACGCTCTCGCGGTCTTCCCCGGCGGCTTCGGCACATTCGACGAGTTGTTCGAATTGCTGACCCTGGTGCAGACCCGCAAGGCCACGCCGCGCCCGGTCGTGCTGGTCGGGCGATCCTTCTGGGAAAAGGCGGTCGATTTCCAGCTGCTGATCGACGAGGGCATGATCGATGCGGACGACCTCGGCCTGTTCGAGATCGTCGACACGCCCGAGGAAGCCTGGGCGAGCCTTGTCCGCCGCGGGCTGGAGGCCCACCGCCCGCCCGCCGCTCCCTTGCCGCCGCCCGCCCCGCCGGTGAAGCCGAAGCGCCAGCCGGCGCGCGAGCGGATGCACACGCCGGCCGAAAAGGAAGCCGCCGCTATGCCGCCGGCAGGCAAGCCGAAGCGAGCAGTGCGAACGCCGCGGCGCGGTGGCTGATGGCATGCTTTCGGGCGGGGTCCATCTCGCCGAAGGTCTCGCCGCCATGCTGCGGCTGGAACATCGGATCGTAGCCGAACCCGTTCCCGCCCCGCGGAGGCCAGACCCACTGCCCTGTCGCGCGCCCCTCGAAGGCCTCGACATGCCCATCCGGCCAGGCGAGGACCAGCGCGCAGGTGAACCAGGCCGTCCGGTCCTCGAATTCCTGCGCCGCGTCCATCACCTTCCGCATGGCGTCTGCATAGTCGCGCGACCCATCGGGCTGCGTCGCCCAATCGGCCGTGCGCACGCCCGGCGCACCATCGAGCGCCGCGACCGAGAAGCCTGAATCATCCGCGAGCGCCGGCAGGCCCGACGCGCGGGCTGCGGCCATCGCCTTGATCGTGGCGTTGCCGGCGAAGCTGTCCTCGGTCTCGTCCGGTTCCGGCAGGTTGAGCTCGCCGGCCGAGACCGTCTCGATGCCATGCGGTGCCAGCAGGGCAGTTACTTCGCGCAGCTTGCCCTTGTTGTGGGTGGCGATGACGATGTGTTCGCCCCGCGTGAGGCTCCGGCGCGTCATGGCTTGAAGGTCGGGGGAGGAGAACCTCCTCCGAACCCCCACCCGTTTTCTGACTCTTGGCGCTGCCCGCCGCTGTCAGTCCCCAACAGACAAAAAAAGGAGGGGGATCGGGGGAGTTCTCTCCCCCGACCTTTCTTTTCAACCACCCTCACAACCCAACCGCCTGCCGCTGCATCGCGAACAGCTCCGCTGTTCCGGCCCGCGCCAGCCCGAGCAGCGCCATCAGCTCGGCGTCGCTGAACGGCGCGCCTTCGGCGGTGCCTTGTACTTCGACGATCCCGCCGGCGCCGGTCAGGACGAAGTTCGCGTCGGCGTCGGCCTTGCTGTCCTCGGCGTAGTCGAGGTCGAGCACGGGCGTGCCTTCCCACACCCCGCAGGACACGGCGGCGACCTGGTCCTTCAGCGGGTTCTTCGTGAGGATGTTCATCTTGCGACAGTGCTCGAAGGCCAGGTGCAGGGCGACCCAGGCGCCGGTGATCGAGGCGCAGCGGGTGCCGCCATCGGCGGTCAGCACGTCGCAGTCGATCAGGACGGACATTTCGCCCATCGCCTTCATGTCGGTGACGGCGCGGAGCGAGCGGCCGATCAGGCGCTGGATTTCCTGGGTGCGGCCGGATTGCTTGCCGCGGGCGGCCTCACGGTCGCCACGGGTGTGGGTGGCGCGGGGCAGCATGCCGTATTCGGCCGTGACCCAGCCCTGGCCCTGGCCGCGCAGGAAGGGCGGGACCTTGCCGTCGACGGAGGCGGTGCAGAGCACTTCGGTCTGGCCCATGCGGATCAGGCAGGACCCTTCGGCGTGGCGGGCGAAGCCGGGTTCGAGGCTGACGGTGCGCAGCGCGCCGGGGGTGCGGCCTGAAGGGCGCATGGGGATATCCAATCGGCAAAGTGGTGGGTGCGGCTCTTCTAGAGCAAGACCGCCCGGGGCGGGAACGGTGCGGGCGGTCAGCCGCCTGCGGCATCCAGCCGGCGCGCTGCTTCTTCGACCGCGGCGGCACGGCGCGCGCGGTTGGCCGCCGCGGCCTCCCGTACGCCGGCGACCAGGGCGGGCGGCGCGACGAAGGGGGTGCCGGCACGGAAAGGCGGTTCGGGGTCGTATTCGATCGCGAGCTGAATCCGTTGTGCCGCCTCCTCCCCGACGAGGTCGGCAGCCACGCGCAGCGCCATGTCGATGCCGGAGGTAACGCCGCCGGCGGTGTAGATCGTGCCGTCCTGCGTCATGCGCGCGTCGCTGACCGTCGCGCCGAAGCGGGGGAGGAGATCGCGGGCCATCCAGTGACTGCCGGCCCGGCGCCCGCGCAGCAGCCCGGCGGCACCAAGCAGAAGGGAGCCGGTGCAGATGCCGAAGACATGCCCTGCCCCCGCGCCCTGGCGCCGGACGAAGTCCACCGTGTCGGCGTCGAGGATCGCGTCGTCGGTGCCCGGCCCGCCGGGCACGGCCAGCAGGTCGTATTGCGGCGCGGCGGCGAAATCGGTGTCGGCATGCAGCACCAAGCCGCGATCGGAGCGCACCGGGCCGCGGGCCTTGGCCACGACCTCGACCCGCCAACCGGGCATGCGGGCCAGCACCTCGAACGGGCCCGTCATGTCGAGCTGGGTGACGCCCGGAAAGACCAGGATGCCGGCGACCGGCTGGCGGGGTGTATCGGACATCTCATTCTCCCTTGGCCGGCGGCCGCAACTGACCGCCGCCGAGCGTCACGATTGACGCCGCGATGGTGCCTCCCTAGCTTTAGTCGACTGTGCAAGGACCTCAACTATTCCGGCCTTGCGAAGCGTGAAAGACGCGATGGGACCGCAGACGAAGCCGCCAGCCGGCCCAGCGGGGTTCTCCGTTCCGGGCCTCGACAACCGCAGCGCGATGATCCTGCGCGAGCTGGTCGAGACTTTTGTCGAGACGGGTGAACCCGTTGGTTCGCGTACGCTGTCGCGGCGCCTCCCGCTCGGCCTTTCCCCGGCCACCATCCGCAATGCCATGGCCGACCTCGAGGATGCCGGGCTGCTCTATGCGCCGCATACCTCGGCCGGACGGCTGCCGACCGAACGCGGGCTGCGGCTGTTCGTGGATGGGCTGCTGGAATTCGGCGCGCTGGGGGAGGAGGAGCGAGGGGCGATCGCCGCCCGCTGTGCCGCCTCCGGCCGGTCGTTGCAGGAGACGCTGGGCGAGGCCGGGCAGATGCTCTCTGGCCTCGCCGGCGCCGCCGGGCTGGTGGTGGCCCCGACCGCCGAGGGCGGCGCGGTGCGGCACATAGAATTCGTCGCGCTCGGGCCGGGCCGCGCACTTGTCGTGCTGGTGCATGACGACGGGCAGGTCGAGAACCGCGTCATCGAGGTGCCGGCCGGCCTGCCGCCGTCGGCGCTGGTGCAGGCATCCAACTACCTGAATGCGCGGCTGACGGGCCGGACGCTCGAGGAAGCGCGCGGGTTGATCGCCGGCGAGGTCGCGGCGAACCGCACCGCGCTCGACGCGTTGACTCAACAGGTGATCGAGGCGGGCCTCGGCACCTGGACCGGCGGGCAGGGCGGGTCGTTGATCATCCGCGGCCAGGCGCGGCTGCTGGAGACCATCGACCAGGCGGCCCGCGTCTCCGAGATCAAGCGGCTGTTCGAACGGCTGGAGCAGCAGGAGACGATGCTGCGGCTGCTGGACCTCGCCCAGCGTGGGGAAGGCGTGCAGATCTTCATCGGCGCCGAGAGCGGGCTGTTCGACAGCGCGGGGCTGTCGATGGTGGTGGCACCCTTCCGCAACGGGCAGGAGAAGATCGTCGGTGCGATCGGGGTGATCGGGCCGACGCGGATCAACTACGGCCGCGTGATCCCGGTGGTGGACTACACCGCCCGCGTCATCGGCCGATTGCTCGGCTGATCAGAACGAGCCGAGCAGGCTCCCCAGCACGATCACCACCACCAGCGCCACCAGCGCACCCACGATCGTCGTCATGACGATGTCGAGGTAGCTGTCCTTGTGGTTCGATCCGCACACCGCGAACAGCGTCACCACCGCGCCGTTATGCGGCAGCGCGTCGAGCGTGCCGGCGCTGATCACCGCGACGCGGTGCATCAGCGCGGGGTCGAGGCCGATCTGCGCTGCCAGCGCCATGTAGGTCGGCCCCAGCGCGTCGAGCGCGATGGTCAGGCCGCCCGAGGCCGACCCCGTCAACGCCGCGAGGATCGTCACCGCCGAGGCGAGCGACACCAGCGGCCCGCCGCCGATGCCGAGCACCCAGTCCCGCACCGCCTCGAAGGCGGGCATGGCGGCCACCACGGCGCCGAAGCCGACCAGGCTCGCCACGCTGAAGATCGGCAGGACAGAGGCGTTGGCGCCGGCATCCATCGTCGCGCGCAGGGATGGCAGGCGCCAGCCGGCGAGCGCCAGCAGCACCGCGATCGCGGCGAGCAGCGCCACCGCGACCGACCACACGCCGGCGACCGCCGACAGGCTGGTGCCGCCCCAGCGGGCCTCGGCGAGGAAGGCCGCGTCGATGCGCGGGAGCACGACCATCGACATCAGCAGGTTGACGGCGACCACGACGATGAGCGGCAGCGCGGCAAGGATGACCGGCAATTCCTTTTCGGTCGCCTGGCTGCGATGCATCTCCGCCGGGTCGAATTCGCGGGCCACCGACGCGCGTTCGCGCACCAGCGGGTCGTCCGCCGCGGCATCGACGGGCGGCGGCGCGCCATCACCGAAGCCTTCGCCGGCGGCGCGTGCGCGCGCCTCCTGCCGCTGCATCCACCACAGGCCGAAGCCGAGCATGATGGCTGAGGCGATCAGTCCGAGACCCGGCGCGGCGAAAGGCGTGGTGCCGAAGAACGGCATCGGTATGGCGTTCGGGATCGCCGGCGTGCCCGGCATCGCCGACATGGTGAAGGTGAAGGCGCCGACGGCGATCGCGCCGGGCATCAGCCGGCGCGGGATGCCGGCCTCGCGGAACAGCGCGGTGGCCATGGGGGCGAGCACGAAGATCGCGACGAAGAGTGACACGCCGCCATACGTCACCGCCGCGCCGGCCAGCGCCACCGACAGGATCGCCCGACGCGGCCCGAGTTTCACGGTCATCCAGCGGGCGATGGTGGCAACGGCGCCGGTATCCTCCATCAGCTTGCCGAACAGCGCACCGAGCAGGAACAGCGGGAAGAATTGCGCGACGAAGCGCGCCGCGCTGTTCATGAAGGTCTCCGTCCAGTGGGCGAGCAGCGGCTCCCCGGCGAAGGCCGCCGCGATCAGCGCCGCCGCGGGCGCGAGCAGCAGTACCGACCAGCCGCGATAGGCAAGCCAGACGAGAAGCGCGAGGCCCGCGAGGATGCCGAGGAGACCCATGGGATCAGTCCGTCTTCATCAGGTATTCGATCGGCAGCGTCGAGCGCTTGCCGAGGGCGGGGCCGTGTTCCGAAAGGAAGGCCTCGGCCGCCGCGCGGCCTTCGTCGCGCAGCAGGCAGAGGAATTCCCATTCCGCATTCAGCTTGGAGGACGCGCCGAGCGTCAGCAGCAGGTCCGACTGCACCAGGTGAACCCGCATCTGCGCCCAGTGCTTCATCTTCTCGTTGCCGGGGTCCGCGACGTCGCGCAGCAGCGCCATCATCTGCAGTTCCTTCAACAGCACGGCGTTGAAGGCGACCTCGTTCAGCCGGTTGAGGATGTCGCGGGCGGATTTCGGAATGCCGGGGCGCTCGACCGGGTTGATGCCGACGATGATCGTGTCGTCGGAACAGCATTCGTTGATCAGCGGCGTCATGGTGGGATTGCCGGAATAGCCGCCATCCCAATAGGCCTGCCCGTCGATCTCCACCGCCTGGAACATGAAGGGCAGGCAGGCGGAGGCCATCAGCGCGGCCGGCGAGACATCGGCATTGCGGAACACCCGCGGGCGGCCGGTGTGCACGTTGGTCGCGGTGATGAACAGCTTGATGGGCGCGGCGTGGAGCGCGTCGAAGTCGATCGTCTCCGCAAGCACGGAGGCAAGCGGGTTGGGCATGCCGAGATCGAGGTCGTAGGGGGAGAACACCCGCGTCGCGAGGTCCATCGCCACATAGGCCGGTGAGTTGTCGAGCGACCAGCGGCCCAGCAGCACGTCGAGCGGGCCGCGCTTCAGCGGGCTGAAGGCGGCGGCCCGGGACACGCGCTTCCAGAATGCCTCGAGCGCGGCGCGCGCCCCCGCCGCGCCACCCTGCATATGGCCATAGGCCATGACAGCGGCATTCATCGCCCCGGCGGAGGTGCCGGAGATCGCCTCGATCGTCAGCCACTCCTCCTCAAGCAGCCGGTCGAGCACACCCCAGGTGAAGGCGCCATGGCTGCCCCCGCCCTGGAGCGCGAGGTCAATCAGGAGGGGTTCGCGCGCAGCGTGTGGCCGGCGCACGGCGCGCGCCCGGGGCGGCTTGGTATCGGACACGGCGGGCGGCTCCCGTGGGATTGTGCGTCGCACAATAGCCAGCCCGGCGGCGCCTCGCACCACCGAACTGGGGGTCGGGCTATGCCGACCGTCCCAACGAGGTGCCGGTCAGGCCGGTATCGGCCGCACGCTGGCGCGCAGCGCGTCCAGTACGGAATCCATCGCCGCCTGGAAACCCGGCCCGTCCAGGTAGCCGTCCATCGCGCCGGTGCGGTCGAGGAAGGTCTTCCACGCCCCGCCCTGCATCCCCTGCCGGAAGCGGTCGTGCAGGGAGGCGGCGATCTCATCCGGCAGACCGGCCGGCGTGCTCAGCCCCTTCATGTTCTCGATCACCACGTCGTAGCCCAGTTCCCGTAGCGTGGGCGCGTCCGGATGGCTCGGGATGCGTTCTGCGGAGGCGACGGCGAGCGCCTTCACCTGCCCGGCCTGGGCGAGGCCCGCCATTTCCTCCGGTGCCAGCACGGCGAGCTCGACCGTGCCGGCCATCAGCGCCTGGAGCGAGGGCGCGCCGCCGGTGAAGGGCACGTTCAGCAGTTCGATCCCCGCCTTCTGCGACAGCAGCACGAAGACAGCGTGATAGATCGACCCGATGCCGGAGGAGGCGTGCGGGATGGTCCCCGGCGCACGCTTGGCCGCCTCGACCACCGAGGCGATGTCGCCGTACCGCCCGCCGGTCTTCGCGACGATCAGCAGCGGCTGGCGCGTCAGGCGGATGATGGCGCGAAAGGAGCGCTTGGGGTCGTAGGGAACCTCCCGGAAGGCAGGCAGGGAGATGCTCTCGCTGCCGCCATTGACCACCATGTTCAGCCCGTCCGGCGCCATGCCGGCCACCTGCTGCGCGGCGATCGCCCCGCCCGCGCCGGGGCGGTTGAGGACGACGAGCGGGGTCGGGAAGAAGCGCGATGCGGATTCCGCGATGGCCCGCGCCGCCAGATCCGCGCCGCCGCCCGGCGCGAAGCCGACAATGAGCTGGATCGGGCGCGAGGGTTCCCAGGCGGCGCGCGCGAGGCGCGGCGCGGCGAGCAGGCCGGCGGTGGCGGCGATCAAGGTGCGGCGAGCGGTCATGGCGTTCTCTCCCAGCCGATTTTCCCGGAAGCCTAGGCGGATCGGCCCGGCGGCGGAAGGGCGCCTCACGCGGCCGCGCGGCGAGACTTGCCGATGTCGCAACGATCGATTAGACGCTGCCTGTCCGCCATTGGCACCATGACCGAGGGTCACGTGACGTTCTTCCGGCACAACCGCCAGCGTGGCCCTGTCCAGGCCCTGCAGATGCGTTTGCAGGGCTGATCAGGGCACGGACCAGGCGTCCTTCTTCCCGATCGGCTCATCCCCGGAACACCCGTTCCGCGCCTGACCCCCTGCGGTCGGCCGGGACCGAGGAAGACGACGCCAGTGTCCCTGATCTCCGTCCAATCGCTCGGCATCACGCTGGGCGGACCCCTTCTGTCCAATCTCAACGTCACCGTCCACAAGGGCGACCGCATCGGCGTGGTCGCGGCCAACGGGCGGGGCAAGTCGACGTTCCTTCGTTGCCTTGCGGGCCTGCTGGACCCCACGGAGGGCCAGTGCCGGTTCGCGCGCCAAGCCCGCGCCAGCCTCATGCTGCAGGACCCTGAGGCCGCTCTGCTGTCGCTCCCGGTGCGGGATGTCGTGCTAGCGGAACTGCCGGCCGAGACCCGCGCCTGGGAAGGCTGGCGCGCCGATGTGGCGCTTGAGGCCATGGCGGTCCGCGCGGCGGCGTGGGACCGCCCCCTCGGCGAGCTCAGCGGCGGGTGGCAGCGGATGGTGCTGCTGGCCCGTGCCTGGCTGACCGAGCCCGAGATCCTGCTGATGGACGAGCCGACCAACCATCTCGACCTGCAGCGGATCGGCCAACTGCAGCGCTGGATGGCCGCGCTGCCGAAGGACACCGCCGTCCTCGTTGCCAGCCACGACCGCGCTTTCCTGGATGCCGTCACCAACCGGACGCTGTTCCTGCGGCGCGATGCCTCGGTGGACTTCGCGCTGCCCTACACGACGGCGCGCGCCAGCCTGGATGAGATGGACGCCGCGACCGGGCGCCGTCATCAGACCGCGCTGCGCGAGGCCGACCGGCTGCGGCGCCAGGCGGCGAAGCTTCACAATATTGGCGTCAACTCAGGTTCCGACCTGCTGACGGTGAAGACCCGCCAGTTGAAGGATCGTGCGGAGCGCATCGAGACCGCGGCGCGCCCGGCCCATCGGGAGATGTCCGCGGGGCGCATCCGCCTGGCGGATGGGGGTACCGACGCCAAGGTGCTGCTGGCGATGAACGAGGTGCGCGTGGCGGCCCCCGGCGGCGTGCCGCTGTTCGCCACGGGCAAGCTATGGGTCCATCCGGGCGACCGCGTCGTGCTGCTGGGCCGCAACGGGGCCGGCAAGTCCCGTCTGCTCGACCTCGTGGCGCGGGTCGTGCGCGGCGAAGCCCGTGAGGGATTTCGCTGCAATCCCTCGGTGGTGCCGGGAATCTGCGACCAGGCGCTGAGCCATCTGCGGCCGGACGAGACGCTGAACCAGACGGTCGAGAAGCGCTTCGGCATGGGGCCGGATCGCCTTCGGGCGCTGCTGGCGGGCGCGGGCTTCCCGCTCGAGCGGCAGTCGCAGCCCGTCTCGGCGCTGTCCAGCGGCCAGCGTGCGCGGCTGGCCATGCTGCTGCTGCGGCTGGAGCAGCCGAACTTCTACCTGCTCGACGAGCCGACGAACCACCTGGACATCGAGGGGCAGGAGGCGCTGGAGGCCGAGCTGACCCGTGGCGAGGCGGCCTGCCTGCTCGTCTCCCACGATCGTCGTTTCGTGCGGAATGTCGGCAACCGCTTCTGGCTCATCGAACGCGGCAGGCTGGTGGAGACCGACACGCCCGATGCGTTCTTCGCCGCCGCGATGGAGGAGCGGCCGCCCATCAGCCATACGCCTCGTCGAGCGCCTGGAATCGCGGCAGATCCACCAGGGTGCTGAACTCGGCGTAGCTCATCATCGCGTCGGCGGCGGCCGGCGTGCCGTCCCGCTTCAGCACGGCGAGCGCATCGGCCATCGCGCGCGCCGCGCTGAACAGCGCGGTGACGGCATAGAGCACGACGGCGAAGCCCATCTGTTCCAGCGCCTGCGCCGTCAGCGCCGTCGTCTCGTTGCCATCGACGATGCTGACGACCTTGGGGCCGGGGACGCGGCGGGCGACGATCTCCACCTCCTCGATGCGCTTGATGCCGTCGACGAAGACGAGATCGACGCCGGCATCCTGGTACATCAGCGCGCGGCGGACGGCCTCGTCGGCGCCGATCGCCGGCATGGCGTCGGTGCGGCCGATCACCAGCGGGCCATTCGCCGGGCGGGAGGCGATGGCGCAGCGCAGCCGGCGGGCGGCCTCATCCGCAGCGATCAGGCGGATGCCGGCGAGCTGGCCGCACCGTTTGGGCGCCACCTGGTCCTCCAGATGCACGGCGGCAACGCCGGCCTGGGCGTATTCCTCCATGGTGCGGGCGATGTTGGCGGGTCCGCCGTATCCGGTGTCGGCATCGGCGATGATCGGGATGGTCACGGCGCGGACCATGTCGCGGGCGTGCGTGGTCATCTCGGTTTGCGTCAGCAGGCCAATGTCGGGGCGCCCGAGCCGTGAGGCCGTGGCGCCGAAGCCGGTCATGTAGATCGCCTCGAAGCCGGCGCGCTCGATCAACCGCGCGGCCAGCGCGTCCGGCGCGCCGGGGGCGGAGATGATGCCGCCCGTGGCGAGGCGGGCGCGAAATCGGTCGGCTGCGGTCATCGGCGTTGTCTCCCTGGGCGGCGAGACTGTGAAGGCGTGAAGGATTCGGCAAGGGCTGGCCCGCCACTCTGCGCCGGTTCCCCGCTGCAGGAGGCAGCCGCGCATGCATTCCTTCCAGACGCTGACCGGCGGCGCGGCGCCGCGCGTGAAGGTCGTGGACATCGGTGCAAACCCGATCGATTCCGAGCCCCCCTATGCCGCCATGCTGCGCGGCGGCGATGCCGAGGTCGTGGGGTTCGAGCCGAACCGGGCGGCGCTGGCCGAGCTGGAGCGGCGCAGGGGCCCGCTCGAACGGTACTTTCCCCATGCGGTCGGCGATGGCGCGCGGCATGTGCTGCACATCTGCCAGGCGCCAGGGATGACCTCCCTGCTGGAACCGGACCCGGCGGTGTTGTCCCTGTTCCATGGTTTCCCCGATTGGGGGTGCGTGCTGGCGACCGAGGCGGTGGACACGGTCCGGCTGGATGATGTGGCGGAGACAGCAGGCGCGGACCTGCTGAAGCTGGACATCCAGGGCGCCGAGCTGATGGTGCTGCGCCACGCCGAAGCTCGGCTGCGCGACGCCGTGGTGATCCAGGCGGAGGTCGAGTTCCTGCCGCTGTATCGCGGACAGCCACTGTTCAGCGAGATGGAGATTTTCCTGCGCGCCCGCGGCTTCGTCCTGCATCGCTTCTTCCCGACGGTGAGCCGCGTGGTGCAGCCGATGATGGTGAACGGCGATCCCTATGCCGGGCTTGGACAGCTCGTCTGGGCTGACGCGGTGTTCATCCGCGACCTGACGCGGATCGGCGCCTTGTCGGAGCGGCAGCTACTGGCGATGGCGGCGATCCTGCACGACGCCTACGCCGCTTACGATATCGTCTTCCGGCTGCTGGAGGAGCACGATCGCCGCACCGGCGGGTCGCGTGCCGATGCCTATCTTGCGGGCCTCCAGGCCGCGCCGGCGCAAGCCGCCTGACGGAGAGATGCGATGACCCTGACCGCCGAGCCGTCGACGGCGCTGCGCACCGTCCTGCATGTCGGCTGCGGACTGGCCGATCCGGACAAGCTGCCGCCCGCCTTCTTCACGCCGGGCGCCTGGCAGGAGGTGAGACTCGACATCGATCCCGGCGTCGCGCCCGACATCGTCGCATCCATCACCGACATGGGGATGGTGAACGAGGCGAGCGTCGATGCCGTGTGGTCGGCGCACAACCTCGAGCATCTGTTCGCGCACGAGGTGCCGCTGGCGCTGGCGGAGTTCCGCCGCGTGTTGCGCCCAGGCGGCTTCGCGCTGGTGACGATGCCCGACCTGCAACGGGCGGCGGCGCTGGTGGCGCAGGACCGGCTCGAGGAGCCGGCCTATGTCTCTCCGGCCGGTGCGATCGCGCCGCTGGACATGCTGTTCGGCCATGGGGCAGCGATCGCGGCGGGGAACCACTTCATGGCACATCGCACCGGCTTCACCGCCCGCACGCTTGAGGCTGCGCTGCGCCGCGCCGGCTTCGCGACGGTTCGGGTGGTGCGCGACGAGGCCTTCGCCCTGTGGGGCACGGCCTTCGTCGCGCCGGCGGGTTAGACCCGGTGCCGGCCAGGTGAAGCACCTGACCGGGTGACGATACGCGATGCGGTGGTTCTAGGGGCGCAGGCAGATCGACCGGTAGACCGCTTCCATCCGCGCCGCGAAGGCTGCTGTGTCGCCGAGGCTCCGCGTCCAGGCATCGCCGGCGAGCTCGCACCGCGCCGCAGCGCGCGCAACAGGGTCCTTCGCGAGCGCGATCGCCTTTCCGACATAGTCGTGCAGATTGCTCGTGATGCCACCGGTCGCGCCAACGGCTGTCATCAGGCTCGAGGCCATCCGCGACGCAAAGGAACGGCCAGTGCAGGTGATGATCGGCAGCCCCATGCGAAGCGCGTCGGACGCCACGGTGCCCGCATTGTAGGGGAAGGTATCGAGGAACAGATCCGCAAGACCGAGCCGCGCCAGATAGCGTTCCGGCTCGCAGCGGGAAGCAAAGATCAGGCGGTCGGGCGTCACCCCCGATTTGCCCGCGAGATCGCGAAGATTGGCGATGCCGGTCGCGTTGTCCTCGGTGAGCCATAGCGCGCTGTCCGGCACGGTGCGCAGGATCGAGAGCCATGCGGTGAAGATCCGGGGCGTGATCTTGTAGAAGTTATTGAAGCAGCAGAAGACCACGGCCTGCTGCGGCAGGCCCTCGGACTCGCGCGTCACGACGGGCAGGATCGGCGGCCGGGCGTCGTTCGCCTGGTAGCAGCCTTTGATCGGGAGCGGCCGCGGCAGGTAGTATTCCGCCTGATCGGGGGGTACCACGACGTCGTCGCAGATCATCCAGTCGAGTTCCGGCAGGGGCACGGGCCCGACATAGCCGAGATAGGTCGCCTGGACCGGCGCGGGCTTCCAGCGTAGCGCCCCGAGCCGCGCCCCGGCGGTCAGCCCGTTCAGATCGATGAGGATGTCGATCTCGTCGGCCCGGATGCGGCGCGCGGCCTCCTCCTCCGACAGATGTCCGATAGGGATGTGATGGTCGAGCGCGCCTAGGATGCGCCGGCGCAGCTCGCTGCCGTCCTCTTGAGTGGAGCAGTAGCCGAACACCTCGAACTGCGTCCGGTCGTGCCGCTCCAGCAGCTCCACGATCAGGAAGCCCATCGCGTGACGGCAGAAATCCGAGGACAGGTAGCCGACCCTGATGCGATCATGGGTGTAGCCGTGCGTCGGTGACAGCCGCTGCGGCGCGGCAGGAACCTTGCGGGCCATCCACGCCTCCCCGATGCGTCGCTGCATCGCGGGACTGTCCGTGAGCGCCAGCGCGCCGAGCGGACCAGTCTGGAGGGACATCTCCCTTTCGCTCAGGCCGGGCAGTCCATCGCCGAGTTCCGGCCATATACAGCCCTTCTGACGCAGATGCACCCAGTGCTGTACGACGTCGGGTTGCTGCGGGTCGGTCAGCAGACTCGCGCGGAGGGCGTGTTCCGCTTCCGCATAGCGCTTGCCTGCTTCCAGAAGCCGGCCGCGTTGGTTCAGCAGTGCGATCCGCGCCGCATCGGGTTGCAGCGCCGCGCCCCACAACGCCAGCGCATCATCGATCCGGCCGTCCGTTTCCAGCGCCAACCCGAGATTGACCGATGCCTGATGCAGATCGGGCTTCAACGCGAGTGCCTGCCGATAGGCGGCCATCGCGCCCGCGCGATCGCCGGCACCGCCCAGCATTGCCCCGACGTTGAACCATGCCGCGAAGCGCTGTGGCGAGGTTGGATTTGCCGCCAGCCAGGCGCGATAGGCGGCGATGGCGCTCGCGGCCGGCATCGCCTCCAGCCCCGGCATCAGCATCTCCAGCGGCAGGCCGATGAAGCTCGTCGGTGTGCCGGCGTCGAGCGGCGCCATGCTCAGCGAGCCCCGATGAGACGCGTATCGGATGGCAGGGCGGCGTAGGCGTCCCGCCGCGCCACCGCTGCCCGCCATCGTGCGTCGTAGTGCGGTAGGAAGGATGTCTCGACGGCGCTGTGATCCATGTCCGAACCGAGCTCCAGATAGGTGTCGAGGTTCGTGAGATCGGGCCGCGGCAGTCGGCCGGCGGCCATGTCGTTCCACATGACGCGGAACAGCGCCTCGAGCTCCCGCACCAGGCGTGGCGTGTCGAACAGCAGGGCGGTGCCGCGGCCGGCAAGCAGCCGGTCGCGCAGCGGCGTCAGCGCCGTGCGGTCGCGGCCGAAGGCGATGGCGCGCGCCACGTATTGCTCTGCCGAGGAGCAGACGCACTCCGGCAGCCCCGCTGCCTGCACCAGGCTGGCGCATACGCGCGCCGCGAAGCCGCGTCCCGGCACCGTCAGCACCGGCACCGCCATCCACAACGCGTCGGAGGCCGTGGTATGCGCGCCGTAGGGCAGCGTATCCAGGAATAGGTCGGCCAAGGGATACCGTGCGAGATGGTCGTGCGCCGCGGCGATCGGTGCGAAGATCAGCCGCTCGGGCAGGATCCCGTGCTCGGCCGCGCGGGCGCGCAGCCGATCCTCGACCTCCTCGCAGGATTTCAGGAGCCACAGCACACTGCCCGGCACGCCGTGCAGGATGGCCATCCATCGTGCGAAGACGAAGGGCGTGATCTTCTGCGTGCCGTTGAAGGAGCAGAATACGGCCGCGTCCTCCGGCAATCCATGCGCGGCGCGGCTGGTCTCCGCGCGGGTCGGCCGCTGCCGGTCATTCGGCTGGTAGCAAGGCAGGCGCAGCACCCGTTCCGAGTAAAAGCCCTCGCTGCCCTCGGGAACGATGTGCGGGTCGGCGATGATGTAGTGGTGGCAGGCGCTGCCCATGCTGCCGGGATAGCCGAGCCAGTTGACGATCACCGGTGCCGGGCGGCGCGCCAGCAGCCGCGTTCGTGCCCCGCGCGTATGTCCGTTCACGTCCACCAGGATGTCGATGCCATCGGCCAGGATCGCCGCCTCGGCAGCGGCATCATCCATCGCGGCGATATCGCGCCAATGCTCGACGCTTGCGCGGATGCGGGCCTTCGTCGCGTCCTCCTGCGCGATGCCGCAGTAGAAGATGAAGACCTCGACGGCTTCCCGGTCGTGCAGCCCGAACATCTCGGCCATCAGCGAACCGATGGCGTGCTCGCGCAGGTCGGACGACAGGTACCCGACCCGCAGCCGCCGTCCCGGCGCCTGGTCCCGCCGCCCGACGAAGTCGGCCGTGGTGCGGAATGTCGCTGGCGGCCCGACATCCTCGCGCATATGTGCCGCGGCGACCGCGAGCTGCATCCACGGGTCGTCCGACAGGCAGGCCATGGACAGGGGCGCCAGCCGCAGCAGCAGGGCCGCGCCGTCATGCCCGGCGAGCGGTGCCAGCAGCGGCCACTGGCATTGTCGCTGCCGCAGGCTGATCCAATGCTGCACGACATCGCGCTGCCAGGGCGTCAGCTCCGCGACCTGTCGCAGGGCGTCCTCGGCGGCCGCGAGATGCCGTCCGCCTTCCAGCACTTGAGCCATCTGCTTCAGCGCCGCCGCGCGATAGGCGATGGCCTCCCCCGTCACGCCCGCCAGGCTTGCGGAGACATGGGCCCAATGACCATAGGCCTGCGCCTTCGCCCCCAGCCTTTCACATGCCGCGCCGAGGTTGATGTAGGGCGGCAGGAAATCCGGCTTGTGGCGGATGGCGGTGGTGAAGGCTTCGACAGCACCATGCAACTCGCCGGCATCGGCCAGCAGCACGCCTCGGTTGAACTCCACTGCATGCAACAGCGGATCGTCCGGGTTCAGCGCCGCCCAGTCGCGGTACAGCTCCGCCGCCAGCGCTGCCTGCCCTGTGGCGGCCAACGCCTGCGCGTTCCCTACCAGCTCGGCGATGCCCATTCTGGTCATGCCGCCGTCTCCTCAATGTCTGCGGGGCCTGCCCCGCGTGGTCAGGCGAACAGCGCGTTGGCCTGTGCGGTGCCCATCGCGCCGATCTGGGTGGTGGTGAAGCCGGCGACCTGCGCGTCCGACAGTGCAGCGATGTCGCTCGTCTCCAGCGCGCCGATCTGGGTGGTGGTGAACGCACCGACCTGCGTGGTGGTGAGGCCGGCGACCTGCGTCGTCGTCAGTGCAACGATCGATGTCGTGGACAGAGCCGCGATCTGGGAGGTGGTCAGCGCGCCGAGCTGGCTCGACCCGATCCCCGCCTGCTGCGTGGTGGTCAATACGCCGATCCCGGTTGTCGTCAGGGCGGCGACCTGCCCGGCGGTCAGCGCGGCGATCTGCGTCGAGGTCAGCGCACCGACCTGCGTGGTGTTTAGAACCGCGATATCGGAGGTCTCGAGCCCGCGGACCTGCGTGACGCCCAGCCCGCCGATCTGCGTCGAGGTCAGCGCGCCGACCTGCGTCGTCGTCAGCGCCGCCACCTGGCTGGAACTCAAGGCCCGCATCTGTGCGGTGCCCAGCCCGCCAAGCTGGGTCGTGGAGAAGGTGCCGATCTGCGTCGTGGTCAAGCCGGCGACCTGCGTGCTGACCAGCGCCGCGAGCTGCGTCGTGGTCAGCGCCCCGGTCTGCGTCGTAGTCAGCGCGCCGAGCTGGTTGCCGGACAGGCCACCGATCTGCGTCGTGGTCAGCACGGCGAGATCGGTCGTCTCCAGCCCCCTGATCTGCGCGGTCCCGAGCCCGCCGAGCGCGGTGCGGGAGAGCCCGCCGATCTGCGTGGTGGTCAACGCCGCGAGGTCGGTCGTTTCAAGCCCCAGAACCTGGGCCAGCGTCAGGGAGGCGATCTGCGTCGTGGACAGGGCGCCGATATGCGTCGTGGTCAGCGCCGCTACCTGAGCGGAGGTGAGCCCGCGCATCTGCGTCGAGCCGAAGGCCGCGACCTGGGCGGTGGTCAGCGCGCCGACCTGGGTCGTGGTCAGCGCCCCCACGGCGGCAGAGGCCAGCCCGGCGATCTGCGTGGTCGTCATCGCCGCGACCTGCGTGGTGCTGAGCGCCGCGACCTGCGTCTTAGTGAAACCACGAAGCTGCGTCGTGGTCAGGGTAGCCAGATCCGTGGTCTCCAGGGCCGTGACCTGCGCTGCCGCCAGCCCGGCGATCTGCGCACTGCCGAGCCCGGCAATCTGCGTGGTGGTCAATGCCGCGATGTCGGTGGTGTCGAAACCGCGAAGCTGCGCCGTTGTCAGCGCCGCCACCTGCGACGAGCCCAGGGCGCCGAGCTGCGTGGTGGTCAACGCGGCGACCTGGGTGGTCGCGAAACCGCGAAGCTGCGTCGTTGTCAGGGCGCCCACCTGTGTCGTCGTCAGCGCACCGACCTGCGTCGTCGTCAGCGACCCGAGCTGAGACGCCCCGAGCCCGCGAAGCTGCGTCGACGTCAGCACGGCGAGATCGGTCGTCTCGAGGCCACGGAGTTGCGTGGTGGTCAGCGCCGCCAGCTGCGTCGTGGACAGCGCACCGACCTGGGTGGTCGTCAGCGCCGCGAGGTCCGAAGTTTCCATCCCGGTGATCTGCGTCGCCCGCAGCCCGGCAACCTGTGTCGTGGTCAGCGCGCCCACCTGGGTGGTCGTCAGCGCCGCGATGCGGCTCGCGGTCAGGCCGCCCAGCGCCGTGGTGCCAATGGCACCCAGCTGTGTCGTGGTCAGTGCCGCCACCTGGGTGGCGGTCAGCCCGCCGAGCTGCGTGGCGGTCAGCGACCCGACCTGCGTCGTGGCCATTGCGCCGACCTGCGTCGTGTTCAGTGCGCCAAGCTGCGTAGCGCCGAGGCCACGGAGCTGCGTGGTGGTCAGTGTCGCGAGGTCGGTCGTCTCCAGCCCGCCAAGCTGCGTGGTGGTGAGCGCCGCCAGCTGCGCCGAGGTCAGCCCCGCCGCCTGCGTCGTCGTCAGCGCGGCGATATCGGTCGTGTCGAGTCCCCGCAGCTGCGCGGCGCTCAGCCCGCCGATCTGCGTGGAGCTCAGCGCGCCGAGCTGGGTGGTGGTCATCGCCGCCACCTGGTTGGAGGCCAATCCGGCGATCTGCGTTGTGGTCAGCGCGCCGAGCTGCGTCGTGGTCAGGGCGCCAAGCTGTGTCGTGCTGAGCCCCCCGAGCTGCGCCGATGAGAGGCCGCGGATCTGCGTCGTCGTCAGGACTGCGAGGTCCGTTGTCTCGAACCCGCGCAGCTGCGTGGTGGTGAAGGCACCGACCTGCGTCGAGGCGAGGGCGGCGATCTGGGTGGTGGTCAGCGCGGCGACGTCGGTGCTCTCCAGCGCCGCGATGCGTGCCGTCGGGAGTGCGGCAAGCTGGGTGGTCGTCAGCGCCGCAACCTGCGTGGTGCTCAGCGCTGCGACCAGGGACGCGGTCAGCCCTTGGATCTGGGTGGTCGTCAGCGTGGCGAGGTCGGTCGTCTCCAGTGCCGCGAGCTGCGTTGTCGAAAGGCCGATGATGTGCGCGAGCGCCATGCCCGCAACCTGCGTCGTCGTCAGCGCGGCAATGTTGGTCGTGCTGAGGCCCGCCATCTGGGCCGTCGTCAGAACGCGGATCTGGCTCGATGCCAGACCGCCCAGCTGTGTCGTCGTCAGCGCCGCGATATGAGCCGAGGACAGGCCGCTCAACTGCAGCGGCAGCATCGAACTGATCTGCGTC
Organism: Neoroseomonas terrae; assembly: GCF_018129025.1. Lineage (GTDB taxonomy): Bacteria > Pseudomonadota > Alphaproteobacteria > Acetobacterales > Acetobacteraceae > Neoroseomonas > Neoroseomonas terrae. Next base: position 50,823 of record NZ_JAAEDI010000029.1, read on the forward strand.
GTCGTCAGCGCGCCGAGCTGGGTCGTGGTCAAGGCCCCGAACTGCGTCGGCGCCAGGCCGCGAAGCTGCGTCGTCGTCAGCACGGCGAGATCGGTCGTCTCCAGCGCCCGGACCTGGGTGGTCGTCAGGGCGCGCGCCTGGCTCGAGGCGAGCGCGCCGATCTGGGTGGTGGTCAGGGCGGCGATGTCGGTGCTTTCGAAGCCCGCGATCTGCGGCGCCGTCATCGCCGCGATCTGCGTCGTGGTCAGCGCGCCGACCTGGGTTGTGGTGAGCGCGCGCAGGCTGTTTGCCGCCAGGCCGCGGATCTGCGTGGTGTTCAGGACGGCGAGGTCGGTCGTTTCCATCGCCGCAAGCTGCACCGTGGTCAGCGAGCCAAGCTGCGTGGAGGTCAGCCCCGCCACCTGCGTCGTCGTCAGGGCGGCGATGTCCGTGGTGTCGAAGCCACGAAGCTGCGCCGTGGTCAGGCCGGACACCTGCGTCGAGGTCAGCGCGCCGAGCTGCGTGGTCGTCATCGCCGAGACCTGGGACGAACTGAGCCCGGCAGTCTGGGTCGTGGTCAGGCCGCCAACTTGCGTGGTGGTCAGAACGCCGACCTGCGTGGTCGTCAGCGCCGCCAGCGCGGCGCTGCCGAGGCCGCGAAGCTGCGTTGTGGTCAGCGTGGCGAGATCGGTGGTCTCCAGCGCCCGGACCTGCGTTGTGGTCATTGCACCGAGCTGGCCGCTCGAAAGCGCGCCGATCTGCGTCGTCGTCAGCGCCGCAACGGAGGCGCTGCTCATCGCCGCGACCAGCCGCGTCGGCAGGCCGGCCATCTGGGTCGTGGTCAGCGCACCGATCTGGGTGGTGGTCAGCACCCCCATCTGCGTGGTCGTCAGGCCCTGGAGCTGCGAGGTTGCCAGCGTGGCGAGGTCGGTGGTCTCCAGCGCCTGGACCTGCGCGGAGGTCAGTGCGCCGAACTGGGCGCTGCGCAGGCCGGCGATCTGCGTCGTGGTCAGCGCGGCGATGTCGGTCGTATCGAAGCCGCGCCACTGCGCGGGCGCGAGAGCGCCGATATGCGCCGAGGTCAGGGCCCCGAGCTGCGTCGTGGTAAGCGCCGACAGCTGCGCCGACACCAGCCGGGCCACCTGCGTCGTCGTCATCGACCCGATCTGGGTGGTGGTCAGCGCGCCGAGCTGCGTGGTCGTGAGTGCCCCGACCTGCGCCGAGGACAATCCGCGGAGCTGCGTCGTCGTCAGCACGCCGAGGTCGGTCGATTCCATCGCCCGGACCTGTGCCGTGGTCAGGGATGCGATCTGCGAACTGCCGAGCGCGCCGATCTGGGTGGTCGTCAGCGCCGCGATGTCCGAGGTTTGCAGTCCGGTCATCTGCGTCGCCGCCAGCGCACCGACCTGCGTGGTGGTCAGCGCGCCCACCTGTGTCGTGGTCAGCGCGCCGATCTGCGATGCTGTCAGGGCCCGCACCTGCGTCGTGTTCAGCGCCGCGAGGTCGGTCGTCTCCAGCGCCGCGATCTGCGTCGTGCGCAGCGCGGCGATGTGCGTGGGCCGCAGCGCGGCGACCTGCGTCGTGGTCAGCGCCGCGATCTGGGTGGCCGCCATGCTCGCGATCGCGGCCGTCGTCAGCGCCGCAATGGTCGTCGTGGTCAGGCCCTGGATCTGGGTGGTGTTGAGGGCGGAGATGACGGTCATCGCGGACACTCCCGGCAGGCCGGCGCCCGTGATGGACAACGGCGGCCACCCGCGGGGCGGATGGCGACTTGGTCGCGCGGTCTGGACGTCCTGTCGCCGCGCTGTCCTCACCAGGATGCGAGCGACGATCTTTCCCGAGCGTAAACGCTCAGGCAGTCACGGCTCGCGCAGGCTTTCCCGCACGCCACGGATCAGCGGCAGCAGCAGGTAGGCGAGTACGCTGCGGCTGCCGACATGGATCTCCGCCGTCGCGGTCATGCCCGGCAGGGGCCGCGCATCGGCCGGCAGATTGCGCAGCGCCCCGCCGTCGATGACGACCTGCGCACGATGATGCGGCCCGGGTGGCTCCCCTTCGGCCCGTTGCGGCTGCGAATCCTGCGCTACCGCGCGTAGCGTGCCGGCCAGTGCGCCGTGGCGCTGGAAGGGGAAGGCATCGACCTTGACCACCACCGGATCGCCGGCGCGGGCCTGTCCGATATCGGCCGAACGCAGCACGACCTCCGCGATCAGCGGCGCGCCGGCGGGCACCAGCGTGACCAGCGGCTCGGCTTCCCGCAGCACGGACCCGGCGGAACGGCGCGCTACTTCCAGCACCGTGCCGTCGGCCGGCGCCGTCAGCACGGTCAGCGCCGCGAGGCGCGTCGCCTTGGCGAGCGATTCCTCCACGCGGTCCAGCTCGCCGCGCAGTCGGGCGAGGTCTTCCATGAGCTGCCGTCGCCAGTCCTCCAGGAAGCCCTGCCGTTCGGCGCGCTTCTGCGCCAAAGCGTGGCGGAAGCCTTCCAGCCGGCCGCGGTCCTGATCCCTCTGCTGTTCCGCGGCGATGCGTCGGGTGCGGGCGTCGAGGAAGTGGAGCCGCGACCCGACCTGGCCTTCCAGCAGGCGGGCGCGCAGCGTCTCCACGTCGCGGGCGATCGCGACCTGCTCGGTCAGGGCCGCGTCGCCTTCCTCCAGCGTACGGATGGCAGCTTCCTGCGCGCGCATCTCCTCATCCAGCGCCGTGAGCCGCGCGGCGAGGAAAGCCTGCCGCTGCGTCTGCAACACGGCCTGCAAGGCGGTGTCTCCGTCATGGGCGGGCGGGGCGGCGCGGCCGCCGATCTCCGCCTCGACCCGGGCGCGCTGCGCCAGCAGCACGCGCCGCTGCGCAGCAAGGGCCGCCCGGTCCGCCTCGGCGAAGGTGGGGTCCAGCACCGCCAGCACTTGCCCCTGCCGCACGATGTCGCCGGCCCGCACGCGGATCTCGCGGATCATCGCACGGTCGATCGGCTGCACCACGATGGGCGGCGCATCGGCGGCGAGCCGCCCCTGGCCGGTGATCACCACATCCACCTGCGTGACGGCTGCCAGCCCGACCAGCCCGACGAACAAGGCCGCCACCAGCCAGGTGGTCCAGTTCGATGGTGCGGATATCGGCCTCGCCGAAGCGGATCAGCCCCTCCTGCGGCGCGTGGATGGCCTGGATCAGCCGCGTCACCGTCGTCTTGCCCGAGCCCGACCGGCCGACGACACCGATCACCTGGCCTTGTTCGGCGCTGAAGGAGACGCGGTCGAGCGCTGGCACGACGGCGCCGGGATAGCGGAAACCCACGCCCTCGAAGCGCAGGGCGCCGGTGATGGGCGGGCGGGACAGGCGCTGGCCCGCGCGAACCTCCGGCGCTGCCTTCATCACGGTGCCGAGCATCCGCACCGACAGGGCCGCTTCCTGATATTCGTTGATCAGCGTGACGATCTGCACCAGCGGCCCGGTCACGCGGCCGGACAGCATGGTGAAGGCGACCAGCGCGCCGATCGTCAGGTTGCCATCGAAGACCTGCGTCGCCCCCAGCCCGAGCACGCTGATCTGCATCAGCCGTTCCAGCACGCCCGTCGTGACGCTGCCGGCGGTCGAGATGCGTCCGACGTCCGCATGCGCCCGCACCGCGCCCGCCACCTGCGCGTCCCAGGTGCGGCGGCGGGCGGGTTCCAGCACCAGGGACTTCACCGCGCGCATGTTGTGCAGCGTTTCGACCAGATGCGCCTGCCGCGCGCCCTCCGCGGCATAGAGCGTGTTCAGCCGGTGCCGGAAGGCCGGCACCATGGCGCCGATCACCACCGCGATCGCCGCCGAGAAGCCCAGCACCACCAGCGTCAGCACGCCCGAGTAGACAGCGAGCAGCAGCAGAAGCACCGGCAGCAGTGCCGCATCCAGCATGGTCTGGAACAACCGGCCGGTGAGGAAATGCCGCAGCTTCTCGGTCTGCTGCATGTGGCGGACCAGCACGCCGGCCGGGTGCGTCTCGAAGAAGGACAGCGGCAGGGACAGCAGATGGGAGAAGGTGCGCGACCCGAGCCGCGCATCGACCTTGTTGCTCGCCAGCAGCATCAGCCGCTGGCGCGCATAGGCGAAGAAACCATCGAACACCGTCAGCACGACGAAGATGGCGACGACGACCGTCAGCGTCTGCCAGGCGTGGTGCGGCATCACCTTGTCGATCAGCACCTGGAACAGCAGCGGGATGGCGAAGCCGATCAGGTTCGACAGCAGCGCCGCCACCGCGATGCCGGCGAAGAAGCGCCGATGGCGCGCGATCTCCGGCAGGAACCAGGGCAGGCCGAAGGGGCGCTCGCCACCCTCCGCCGTCGTCGCGCGCCGGCGGCACAGCACCAGCGTGCCCGACCACTCCGCCATGAAGCGGTCGCGGGGGATGAGCTGCACGCCCTCGGATTCCGCTTCCGGATTCAGGACCGCAGCCGCAGGTTCGCCATCCGCGCCCGGGATGACATGCACCAGCACGATCCAGGTTCCATCCCGCCGCAGCGCCAGCGCCGGATAGGCACTGCCGAGTCCGGCCGCCGTATCCCACCCGCGACCCTTCAACGCCCGCGCCTTCAGCCCTAGCCGACGCATGGCAGCCAGCATCGCGGGCAGCAGGTCCGGCCCGCGAGCGTTCGGCAGTTCCTCCGGCGCCACATGCAGTCCGTGATGCGTGGCGAGGAGGAAGAGGCACCGCAATGCCGAGAATTCTGGTGCCAACATCCTGTCCGGCCCGGATCCGCGGGTAGGCTAGCCGCCGCAGCGTTGCGCGACGGTTAAGCCGGTGGGGTGCAATGCCGCGCGTGTTCGGCGATGCTGCCGCCGGAGAAGCAGAGGGGAAGCGGATGGCCGGGCCGGGCCTGCTGCGCCTGGCGCCGGTCGCGCTGGGCACGCTTATCGTGCCGCTGGACAGCGCGGTGAACGTCGCCTTCCCGGCCATGGTCGCCGCCTTCGGCCTGGCGGTGCCCGAGATCCAATGGGTCGTGATCTGCTACGTGCTGACCTATGGCAGCCTGATGCTCGCCGTCGGCCGGCTGGGCGACATCTTCGGCCATGCCCGCGTCTTCCGCTTCGGCCTGGCCTGGAGCGCGGTGTCCTACCTGCTGCTCACCGTCGTGCCCGACTACGGGGCGCTGCTGGCCTCCCGCGTGTTGCAGGGGGTGGGAGCCGCGCTGGTGCTCGGCTGCGGGCCGGCGCTGGCAACCGCGCTGTTCCCCGAGGCGATGCGCGCCCGGGCGCTCGCCGTCTATGCCGCGACGGTCGCGGCCGGCGCGACGATCGGCCCACTGGCCGGCGGCGTGCTGGTCGAGGCCTTCGGCTGGCAGGCGGTCTACTGGTTCCGCGCGCCCTTCGCCCTGGCCGCGCTGCTGCTGTCCGCCCATCTGCCGGCGGCCCCGCGCAACGGGCCACGCGAGCCCTTCGATGCGCCGGGGGCCGTGCTGCTGATCGCAACCGTCGCCACCATCCTGCTGGCGGTCAACCGCGCGCCGTCGGCGGTCGCGCTGCTGCTTGCCGTCGCGGCGGTGGCCTCTGCCGCCGGCTTCGTCTGGCGCAGCCGTCATGCGCCGCGGCCGATCATCGACCTCAGCCTGTTCCGCCGGCCGGGCTTCGCGGCTCTGAACCTCTCCAACGCGGTGGTGACCTTCGCGGGCTTCGCCGTGATGCTGCTCGTGCCCTTCTACCTGGCGCGCATTGCGGGCCTGGAGGCAGGGGTGCTGGGCCTCGTGCTCGCCACCAGCCCGGCGGGCGGCATGCTCGGCTCCTGGCTGGGCGGCAAGGCGGTGATGCGGTTCGGATCGCGCGCCGTGCTGGTCGCCGGCGCGGTACTGAACGCGGCGGGCCTCCTCTGCATCGCGCCGTGGTGCATCGGCACCGCCATGCCATGGCTGGTCGCGGCGCTGGCGGTGCAGGGCATGGGCCTCGGCCTGTTCACCCTGGCCTATACTGACCAAGTGACGGCCACGATGCGGCGGGAGGACCGCGGCGTCGCCGGCAGCCTGACCATGCTGACGCGCACCTTCGGCGTGGTCGGCGCGGCCTCCCTGCTGACGTTGATGCTCGGCGCCACGGAGGCCACGCTGCTGGCGCAGGGGAGGCCGCCCGCCGAGGCCTTCCTCACCGCCTTCGGGCGCGCCTTCCTGCTGGCCGGGGCCCTGCCCCTGCTGGCACTGCCCCTGTTGCTGCGCCGGCGCGGCTGACACGCGGCCTTCCCGCTGGCAGGCTTCTCCGGCGACGGCGTGGGGGATGCAATGGGCTGGCCGGTGCAGGAAGGGGTTTTCGCGCTCGGCGACATGGCGCTGCGCAAGGGTGGCACGTTGCCGGGCGCGCGGATCGTCTGGCGCGCGCATGGCACGCTGTCGCCGGCGCGGGATAATGTCGTGGTGCATCCCACCAGCTATGGCGGCCAGCATCCGGAACTGGAGTGGCTGATCGGGCCCGACGGCATTCTGGACCCGACGCGGTGGTTCATCGTGATCCCGAACATGTTCGGCAACGGTCTGTCCTCCTCCCCCAGCAACACGGCGCCGTGGCCGGCGCTGGTCACGGCGTGGGACAATGTCGCCGCGCAGCGGCGGTTGCTGGCGGAAGTCTTCGGCGTGGAACGCATCCATGCCGTCTATGGCTGGTCGATGGGCGCGCAGCAGGCCTATCACTGGGCGGCGGCGTGCCCCGACGCCGTGCAGCGCATCGTTGTGAATTGCGGCAGCGCACGGACCAGCGTGCACAACCGCGTCTTCCTCAAGGGCATGATGGCGGTGCTGGAGGCGGCGCCGGAATACGACGGCGCCGCGCTGTTCTCCGCGCAGCCGGCGGCGGCGCTGCGCGCGTTTGGCCGGCTTTATGCCGGCTGGGCGCTGAGCCAGGATCTCTATCGCGAGGGGCTGCACCTGACGGCGCTGAAGGCGCCCGACCTCGACACTTTCCTGCGCACGGATTGGGAGGAACGCTTCGCCCGCCGCGCCGCCGCCGACCTGCTGGCGCAGATGCGCTGCTGGGAGGCGGGAGACATCGCCGATGGCGGCGACCTGACCGCGGCGCTGCGCGGCATCGTGGCGCGGGTGCTGCTGATGCCGTCCGAGACCGACCTGTACTTCCGCGTGGCCGACAACGCTGCCGAGCTGCCGCATCTGCGCCACGGCCGGCTGGTGCCGATCCCGTCCATCTGGGGGCACCGCGCGGGTAATCCGGTGGCGAACCCGGCGGATGCGGCGTTCTTGCGGCGGGAGGTCCGGGCGTTCCTGGAGGCGTGAGCGAGGGACGCCCGGCCGTGTCCTCGAAATGAAAAAGGGCTCAGGCGATACCGCCTAAGCCCTTGATCGAATTGGTGGAGCCAATCGGAATCGAACCGACGACCTCTTGAATGCCATTCAAGCGCTCTCCCAACTGAGCTATGGCCCCCCGGGGAAGAGGCGCGCCGTATAACCTTCACACGGCGCCCCTGCAAGGGGGGGTCAACTCCCCCTTTCGGCGCAGCCCGCGTAACGGTAGGGAGAAGGCCTCGGAAGTTCGGAACGGGGAAGTGTCCATGGGCAAGGTCTATCCAGACGCGGCGGCGGCGCTGGCCGGCGTGCTGCGCGACGGCATGGTGATCCATTCCGGCGGCTTCGGCCTCTGCGGCATCCCCGCCTTGCTGATCGAGGCCATCCGGGAATCCGGCGTGAAGGACCTGACCGTCGTGTCCAACAATGCGGGCATCGACGATGCGGGGCTCGGCCTGCTGCTGAAGACGCGGCAGATCCGCAAGATGATCTCCTCCTATGTGGGTGAGAATGCGGAATTCGCCCGCCAGTTCCTCGCCGGCGAGCTCGAGATCGAGTTCAATCCGCAGGGCACGCTGGCCGAGCGCATCCGCGCCGGCGGCGCCGGCATCCCCGCCTTCTTCACCAAGACCGGCGTCGGCACCGAGGTCGCGAAGGGAAAGGAGACCCGCGAGTTCGACGGCGAGACCTATGTCATGGAACGCGGCATCTTCGCCGACCTCGCCATCGTGCACGCGCATACCGGCGACACCGAAGGCAACCTCGCCTATCGGAAGACGGCGCGGAACTTCAACCCGATGATGGCGACCGCTGCGAAGATCACCGTCGCGCAGGTCGAGCACCTGGTGCAGCCGGGCGACATCGACCCGGACCACATCCACACGCCCGGCATCTTCATCAAGCGCATGATCGCCTGCCCCGTGGGCTACGAGAAGCGCATCGAGCAGCGCACCACCCGCAAGCGCACGGCCCCCGCGGCCGCCGGCGCCGAATCCCTGGCCTGAGGAGCACCGGACCATGCCCTGGACCCGCGACGAGATGGCCGCCCGGGCGGCCCGCGAACTGCAGGACGGCTTCTACGTGAACCTCGGCATCGGCATCCCGACGCTGGTGGCGAACCACGTGCCCGCCGGCATGAAGGTGCAGCTGCAATCCGAAAACGGCATGCTCGGCCTCGGTCCCTTTCCCTATGAGGGGGAGGAGGATCCGGACCTGATCAATGCCGGCAAGCAGACCATCACGGCTCTGCCGACCAGCGCGTATTTCAGCAGCGCGGACAGCTTCGGCATGATCCGCGGCGGGCATATCGACCTGTCGATCCTGGGCGCGCTGCAGGTCGCGGCGAATGGCGACCTCGCCAACTGGATGATCCCCGGCAAGATGGTGAAGGGGATGGGCGGCGCGATGGACCTCGTCGCCGGCGTGAAGAAGGTGATCGTGCTGATGGAGCACACCGCCGGTGGCAAGCCGAAGCTGCTGAAGTCCTGTGCCCTGCCGCTGACCGGCGCGCGGGTGGTGGACATGGTGGTCTCGGACCTCGGCGTGTTCGAGATCGCGCGGAAGGGACCGGAACGGCTGGTGCTGACGGAACTCGCGCCGGGGGTCAGCCTCGACGAGATGCGGGAGAAGACGGAGGCGGCGTTCGAGGTTGGGATGAAGGCGGCGGCCTAGATTTGGCCGCCCGTCAAGCTGCGGTGCCGTGACGGCGGGAGCCCGCCGCATCGGCTGGCACATGCAGCGTGAACCGGCCGAGCGCTGCCGGCCAGCCCGTCCCGGACGGTTCAAGCGGTAGGTGCCGTGCCCGGCGGAACGGGATGCTTCCGCGTCGCGTAACCGGCTCAGGCGCCGCCCGGCAGCGCCCTGTACGGTAACGGCGCGAAACGCGTCCCATGCAGCGTGATGTCCTGCCAGACCCCGCCGGTCACATAGGGGTCGGCAGCCATCCAGGCCCGTGCGGCATCATCGGTCGCGTGGCGTGACACGGCGATCGAGCCGCGCATGACGCCGGCCTCGTCCAGGATCGCGCCGCCCACGGCCAGCGTGCCGTCGGCTGCCATGCCGCTGACGCGCTCGATATGCGCCGCCCGCGCCGCGGCGCGCCGTGCGGGCGCCCCGGCATCCGTGCCGTCCATCGCGACCGTCACCGTATGCGTGCGCGTGGCGGCGATCGTCTCGCCCGGCTGCGGCAACGGGCGGTAGGGCAGCGGGGCGATGCGGAACGGGTGCGCCACCCAGCGATCCCAGACGCCGTCGACAGCGAAGGGCTCCTCGGCGAGATACGCGTCCAGCCCGGCCTTGTCCGGCACGTTCAGCAGCATCAGCGAACCGGCGGCCTGCCAGTCCGGCGTGAACAACGGCACGCCGAGGGCAAGACGCCCATCCTGCGCCCACTGAGTGAGGACCGTGAGGTGCCTGTCGCGCGACGCCGCGCGGCGGGACGGGTCCGGCCCGTCCCAGGCGATGATGGCATAGCCCATGATGCGTTCCGCCCTTTGTCCGACCACGCATTCTCGCACGAACCCGACGCCGCGTCAGCCGGAGGGGACGCGGCGTCGCGCGCGGTCAGTACATGTGCTGACCGCCGTTGATCGACAGCGTGGACCCGGTGATGAAGTCCGCATCGTCGGCCGTCAGGAACACCACGCCGCGTGCTATGTCCTGCGCGGTGCCCAGCCGCCCGCGCGGAATGCGCGCGATGATCTTCTCGAGCACGTCGGGCGGCACGGCGCGCACCATCTCGGTATCCACGTAGCCGGGCGCGATGGCGTTCACCGTGATCTGGCCGCGGGCACCTTCCTGCGCCAGCGCCTTGGTGAAGCCGTGGATGCCGGACTTGGCGGCGGCGTAGTTCACCTGCCCGTACTGGCCCGCCTGGCCGTTGATCGACCCGATGTTGACGATGCGGCCGAACTTCTTCGCCGTCATGCCGTCCCACACCAGCTTGCACAGGTTGTAGCAGGACCCGAGGTTGGTATCGATCACCGCGTCCCACATCTCGCGGTTCATCCGCTTCATCGTGCCGTCGCGGGTGATGCCGGCGTTGTTCACCAGGATCTCGATCTGGCCCACATCGGCTTCGATCTGCTTCACCGCCCTGACGCAGGCTTCATAGTCGGACACGTCGAACTTGTAGCAGGGAATGCCGGTGCGCTCGGTGAAGGCCTTGGCCGCCGCGTCGTTGCCGGCATAGGAGGCGACGACCGTGCGCCCCGCGTCCTTCAGTGCCTCGCTGATCGCGGCGCCGATGCCGCGCTGACCTCCGGTGACGAGTGCGACGCGAGCCATGCCTGATCTCCTTCGTGGATGGATGCGCGGATGCCGTATCAATGCTCCGCCGACGCTGCGCAATCCTTGACGTTCATCAAATCGCGTAAGGCCGGGCGACGCCAGGGGGCAGGTGTGCGGTGCGGGATGGCCGGCATCAGCCCGGTGTCGCGCCCGATGCGCGCACCACTGGCGCCCAGGCCGCGATCTCCGCACGCACGAAGGCCTGCGCGTCATTGAGGAACAGGGTCCCCGGCAGCGTCGCCGTCTCGGCATAGCGCCGCGCGATCGTCGGCGTCGCCATCGCCTCGCGGATCGCACCGGCCAGGCGTTCCTGCAGCGCGCGCGGCGTGCCGGCCGGTGCGGCGATCCCGGCCCATCCATCCGCGACGATGTCCGGATATCCGCTCTCGATCAGCGTCGGCACCGTGGGGAAATCGGCGATCCGTTCCCGCGTGGTGAAGGCCAGCGGCCGCAGCGATCCGGCGCGGATATAGGCCGAGGCTGCCGTCAGGCTGTCCATCACCGACGGCACCGTCCCGGCGATCGCATCGGTCGCCGCCTGCGAACCGCCGCGATAGGGGATGTGCTGCAGTTCGAACCCCGCCGCCTGCGCCAGCCGCAGCCCGACGAGATGCGGCACCGACCCGATGCCGCTGGTGGCGTAGGCGACGCCGCCCGGCCGCTTCGCCGCGGCGACGAAATCCGCCACGCTGTGCATCGGTGTCGCCGGGTTCACCAGCAGCAGGTACGGCGTGCCGAGAATCATCGCGATATGCGCGAAGTCCCGATCGGCATCCCAGGTGATGCGGTCGCGATAGAGCGTGTTGCCCACCGCCATGCCGGAAATGGTCGAGATCAGCAGCGTCGTCCGGTCCGGCGCCGCGCGGGCGACCAGCCCGGTCCCGAGCGTCGCCCCGGCACCGGGCCGGTTGTCGACCACGATGGTGGTGCCCAGCCGTCGGCCCGTCTCCTCCGCGATCAGCCGCGCGATGATGTCGGTCGTGCCGCCCGTAGCGAAGGGCACGACCAGCCGTATCGGCCCCGGATAGGCCTGTGCGAAAGCCGGCCGGGCGGCCAGGGCGGGCGCGGCGAGGAAAAGGCGGCGGCGAATCATGGCGGAACGTCCCGATAGCGGAACCATGACGTTAGCCCGATCGCCGCCGTACCGGTCGAGCAATTCGCAGGCAAGGAAGCTGCGCGGACAGCCATGCGCGGCTTGTGTATCGCCCTTCCGCGCGGTGTCTCTCGACAGCATCTTGCGTTGTTGCCGTCGGGCGCGCCGTAGCCTTGGCGCTTGTCGGGCCGGGCTGCTACCGTCCATGCCATGGCAATGCATCGGCGCATCGCGGGACGAATTACGGGCACGGCCGCCTGAGGTCAGCGCCCGGGTGGGCGCATCGGCGGCCGCTTTCGTTCCCCACCCGCCCCCGTGTCCTTGCCGAAAGCCTTCCTGTCATGTCCGATCCTCATCGTCTCGTTCCCGCGTCCTTCGTCGTGCTGGCCGAGGCCTCGCCTGGCCTGCTGACACGGTTGCTGCAGCCGCTCGCCAAGCGCGATCTGGTGCCTGACCGCGTCCGGGCGCATCGCGAGGGCGATGCGATGCGCGTCGAGATCTCGCTCGATTCCATGCCGGCCGGCATGGTGCATCTCATCGCCGGCAATCTGGGCCAGGTCTTCGGCGTGCTGGAGCTGCATGGCGGTGTTGAGGCGTTGCGCGCGGCGTGAAGCCAGGTCGCGCAAGATTTCGTGGCGCGCAGCGGCGGTGGCGGAGAAGATCACTGCCCGCCACGCCAGCGCCTCCGACCGCATGATGATTCGCGCCCTGACCGTCACTGCCCTGCTCGCGCTCTGCCCACTTGCCGTGGACGCGCAGCCACGCGCCCGCGCCCCAGCGCCCGCTCCGGCGCCAGTACCCGAGGTCATCCGCCCGCCGGCTGATGCCGACTGGCGAAGCCTCGCCACGCCCCGTGACGTGGACCGCCTCGCCGCTCTGCCTGCTGCCTGGGCGGAAGCCCTGGAAGGCGCGCGCGCAGGGGGCCAGGTCGCCGCCATCTCCGCGGCCGGCGCGCTTCTCGATTCCCGTCCCGCCGCCGACGCACCACGCCCGCCGGATGGAACCTATCGTTGCCGCGTCCTGCGCTTCGGCGCCGCGGATTCGGACGCGCCCGCTTTCATTGCCCACGCGCCATTCCGCTGCCGCATCCGCGCCGAGGCCGGGACCAGCCTCTTCGAGAAGCTCACCGGCTCACAGCGCATCGCCGGCGCTATCCTGCCCGACAGCCCCACGCGCGCCGTCCTGATCGGCACCGAGGCCTCCGGCGGGGCCTTCCCGGCCTATGGCACCGATGCCGAGCAGGACCGGATCGCCGCGGTCGAGCGGGTGGGGGCGGATCGCTGGCGGTTGGTGTTCCCGCGCCCGACCAACGGCGCGGTTCTCGAGGTGATGGAACTGGTCCGCGCCCGCTGATCAGCCGAAGGCCAGCGCCACCATCACGACGAGCCCGAGGCCGATCCGGTACCAGCCGAAGGGCGTGAAGCCGATTCGACCGATCACCGCCAGCACCGCGCGCACGGTGAAGAAGGCGACGATGAAGGCGGCCACGAACCCCACGCCGATCTGGCCGAAGGCTGAGAAGTCGATGTCGTGCCGCGCCTTGAACAGCGAATAGAAGGTCGCCGCGAACATGGTGGGGATGGCGAGCATGAAGGAGAATTCTGCCGCCGTCCGCCGCTCCACCCCGATCAGCAGCGCCGTGATGATCGTGGCCCCCGACCGCGATGTGCCAGGGATCATCGCCAGCGCCTGCCCGAAGCCGACCAGCAGCGCGGCCAGGGGCCCGATCTCCGGTACCGAGCGGATGGTCGGCTCCGGCCGCGCCCGCTCGATGACGATGATGGCGATGCCGCCCAGGATCAGCGCCACCGCCACCACCCAGGGGGTGAACAGCAGCTCGGTGATGGTCTTGTGCAGCACCGCGCCGATCACGGCCGCCGGCAGGAAGGCCAGCACCAGGTTGATGACATAGAAGCGCTCGGCCCCAGGCCGCCACATGCCGCGCAGCAGGTCCATGATCAGGTGGCGATAGATCACGACGACCGCGAGAATGGCGCCAAGCTGCACGGAGATCTCGAAGGCCTTGCCGGGCGGCCCCTCGAAGCCGATGAGCTCACCGAACAGGATCAGGTGGCCGGTCGAGGAGATCGGCAGGAACTCGGTCAGTCCTTCGACGATGCCCATGAACAAGGCGGAGAACAGGGAACCGAAATCCATCAGGGCCGAATCCGTCTGCGGAGTGATGCGATCTTATGCCGTCGCGGGGATGGCATGAATCGGGCGGGGGGAATGAAATTCACGCCATCCGGACCGCAGGTGCCGGAGTGGGGGGAGGGGGTCTGCCCTCGCCAAGCCTCTCCCCGCCAAAGGCGGAAGGGCCTTTGGAAACCTTGAGCCGGCGCTGGGGCGGCGCGGCGCAGGCGATGCGGCGCGACCTTTGTGCCCAGCACTAGGTCGAGGTTTGCAAAGGCCTTTCGGCCTTTGCTGGGGTGAGGTCCGGAGAGGGGCGACGCCCCTTTCCGGCTCAGTACATCAGCGCTTCGCCTCGATCGCGTCCCAGATCGCCTTTTCCAGGTGGTCGCCATCGAAGCGCGCGATCTCCTGCAGGCCGGTCGGCGACGTTACGTTGATCTCGGTCAGGTAGCCGCCGATCACGTCGATGCCGACGAAGATCATGCCCCGCTTCCTCAGCTCCGGCCCGATGGCCGTGCAGATCTCCTTCTCGCGGTCGGTCAGCTTTGTCGGCTCCGGGCGACCGCCGACATGCATGTTCGAGCGCGCCTCGCCGGCGGCAGGCACGCGGTTGATCGCGCCCATCGCGACGCCATCGACCAGGATGATGCGCTTGTCGCCCTGCCGCACGGCGGGGACGTATTTCTGGATCACCAGCGGCTCGCGCGAGCGCTCCGTGAACATCTCGATCAGCGATCCGATGTTCGGATCGTCCGGGCGCAGGTGGAACACGCCGGCGCCGCCATTGCCGAACAGCGGCTTCACGATGATATCGCCGTGCTCCTCGCGGAAGGCGGCGATCCGGCGGCGGTCGGCGGTGACCAGCGTCGTCGGCATCAGGTCGGGGAAGTGGGTGACGAACAGCTTCTCGGGCGCGTTGCGCACCTCGGCGGGGTCGTTCACGACCAGCGTCTTCGGGTGGATGTGCTCAAGGATGTGGGTGGCCGTGATGTAGGCCATGTCGAAGGGCGGGTCCTGGCGCATCAGCACGACGTCGGCGCCCGAGCCAAGGTCGAGCTCGACCTCCGCGCCGAAGGTGAAGTGGTTGCCCTTTTCGCGCCGTACCTCGATGGGTTTCGCCCAGGCGGTGACGCGGCCGCCGTGCAGCGCCAAGTCCCGCACATGGTAGTGCCACAGTGCGTGGCCGCGGGACTGCGCCTCCAGCATCAGGGCGAAGGTGGAATCGGCATCGATGTTGATGGATTCGATCGGGTCCATCTGGACCGCGACGCGGAGGCTGCGGGTCATGGGCGCATGTCCTGATCTCAGGTCCGGGGCGGACCGCTTGCCGACTGTCGTGCCACCCTCGCGCGGAATGCGCCAGAGGCCGGCGCTGGGGTTGCGAAAGCAACCATAAGTTGTTTTGCGTTAACATCATGCGATTTGGGGTTAAGCTATGCCGTGGTTATGGCATAGGTTGATGCATCGTTAAGGCGCGCACCGCGTGCCTTTGAGGCGGCAGGATGCCGCGCCCCTCGGTTCCTGAGCTGCGACATGCGCCTGCCGCCCCAGTCCGAATTCCTCTACATCCCGATTGAGGATCCACCGGTGACCGCGCCGGTGGACGTGTTGGTGCTCGGGCCGGCCCCGGCTGATCCGCTGCCGGCCGAAGTGCTGGTCCTTGGCACGGCCCTGGCTGATCCGCTACCGGCGGAGGTGCTGGTCCTCGGCCAAGCCCTGACTGACCTCCTGTCGGCGAACGTCCAGATCCCCAATCCGTCGGCCGGTGACGCGTCCATCCCCGTCCTCGGTGGCGCCGAACCGCCGCCCGGCGCCGGCCCCGGGCTGCCGACCGAGGACGCCTTCCCCACCCTCGCGGAACTCGATGCCATCCTCGCCGCCCATGCCGGCCCGCAAGCCGGCCCGGATGCGACGCAGCGTGCCGAGGTCGCCGCGCTGCTGGGCCTCGACCCCGCCATCGCGGCGGACCCGGACCTCTATGCCGCGGTGATCGGCGCTATGCCAGACCCGAACGAGGATGATGTGCTGCTCATCTGGCTCGCCGAAGCGGGCGCCGAGCCTTGTCCGCCGGAATTCCCGGAGCGGGCCTGCGACT
The DNA here is from genome assembly GCF_018129025.1 of Neoroseomonas terrae. Classification (GTDB taxonomy): domain Bacteria; phylum Pseudomonadota; class Alphaproteobacteria; order Acetobacterales; family Acetobacteraceae; genus Neoroseomonas; species Neoroseomonas terrae. The sequence goes on from NZ_JAAEDI010000029.1 coordinate 66,664, forward strand.
GGCAGGTCGGCTGATCCTTGCCTCGCGCCGAGGCCGCCGATGTCCGCCGGCGATCCGGCGAACGTCAAGCTGGCCGGCGGTTGCGCCCGTCACCTAACAGCTCGGGCAATCGGTCTATCGGCGAGCCGACGCGTCGAGCGCCGGCATGGATCAGCCGGTGGCTGCGGACGGCCGCGGCGTCAGCGCCCGCATCACCACGACGCTCATCACGATCAGGGTCGCGACGCCCAGCGTGACACCAATCAGCCGCTCCGCCACCGGCACGATCGAGGCCGGTGGCGCCGGCCCGACCACCAGCGAGACGATGACACCCAGCCCGCCCTGCGTGCCGATATAGGCGGACGGTCCGCCACCCTGGTGCAGCACGGAGAACAGGAAGATCCCGAGCCCGAGGACGCCGAGCCACAGCATCAGCGATCCATCCGCCAGCCCCATCGCGAGGAGCCCGTAAAGCCCCCCCAGCAGGCAGCCTATGGCCCGCTGTCTTCCGCGATGGCTCAGCGTGCCGAGGTCCCGGTCGAGCACCACCAGCGCCGAGATCGCCATTTGCAGCGGCTGCGGCAGGTCGAAGGCCGACCACAAGAGCAGCACCACCACGCCGATCAGTCCGCCGACCAGTGTCACCACCCGCAATTGCTGCGGCGTCGGTGGCGGGGGGGTCGCGGCCGCGACCCCGGGCGTCGCCGGCAGGATGAGCAGCGCAGCCAACGCGGCACTGGCCACGCCGGTCAGGATCTCCGCCGTGCGGTTCAGCGCGAACTCGAACAGTCCGGCCGGGGACGCTGCCGCCTGCACCAGCACCATGGTCGCCGTGATCGCGCCGAGCAGCCACGCATAAGGCGCTTCCGCCATGTGCCGCGCATAGGTGCCGACCGCGCCGACGCAGAAAACGAACAACAGCAGCAGCAGCGGCTGATCGCGCGACAACCCCACCGCCAGCAGGCCGATGACCAGGCCAAGCACCGTTCCGACGACGCGCTGGCCGGCCTTCACCAGCGTCAGGTGCCGGTCCGGCCCCGCCAGCACCCAGGCCGATATAGCCGCCCACCACGGGTCCGGCAGGCTGAACAGCAGCGCCGCCAGCACGGCCCCGACGACACCCGCCGCGGTAGCCAGCCCGCGCCGCGCGGTCCAGGTGCCCATGCCGTCAGAACCACACCACCACGCGCGCCGTGGCGCCATGGTAGAGCGTCGCATCCCGCGGCAGATCGGGCAGCACGATCTCCACCGGGAAATGCTGCGGCAGCCGGATCCAGTCGGTATCGGGCGGTACGACGGGTAAGACCGCCGTCGTCGAATTGCCCGGCACGGCGCGCACCGCCGGCGCCACGCTGCGCACCCGCCCCCGATGCAGCCGCCACGGGTCGCTGCCAAGCAGCACCCACGCCGTCTGCCCCGGCCGCAGGCGCGCCAGATGCCGTTCGCCGACATTCGCGACCAGTCGCCAGTCGGCATTCGTCACGAGCGTCAGCACGGGCTGGCCGACCGCCAGCATGTCCCCCTGCCGCGCATCAAACGGCGCGATCCGGCCTGCGGCAGGCGCGGCGATGCGCGTCCGCGACAGGTCGTAGGCCGCGCGGTCCAATGCCGCCTGTGCCGCGCTCAACTCGGCCGTGCGAACCTCGATGAGCCGGCGCGCCACCTCGGCGGCGGCCTCCGCGCTATGCACCGCGGCCTCGGCCACCGCCGCGTCGCGCTCGGCATTCTGCACCTGCTCCTGCGGCATGTAGCCGTCTCGGCCCAGCGTCTGGTCACGCGCCAGGGTCGACTCGGCATCGGTGAACCGCGCACGCGCCTGATCCACCGCGGCGTCGGCCTCGGCGACCGCATCCCGAGCCAAGCCGAGTTGCTGCGTAGCGACATCGCGCGCCGCCGTGGCGCTCGCGACGGCCAGCGCGAAGGGGCGGGGTTCGATGGTGAGCAGGGGCTGCGCCGCCGCGATGGCCTGGTCGGTGCGCACCGGCAGTTCGGCGATCGGTCCACTGACCTCCGGCGCAATCCCGACGAGTGCTGCCGTTACGCGCACATCGCCGGAATAGGCGAAGAACAGCGCCGCCCCCTCATAGAGAAGCCAGAGCAGCAGCGCCGCGCCGAGCACGGCACGCAGGACATGGTCCTCGATCCATTTCAGCATGCGGGTTCAGGATCTCCGCGGGAAGTGTAGGGGATGCGGCCGGGGGCGGGCCAGGGGGGCGCTCGGTCGAGCGGGCGCTTGCGGCTGCGGAGAGGGGCTTTGCCCCTCTCCGGACCTCACCCCACCAAAGGCCGAAGGGCCTTTGGAAACCGTTACCTGGCGCGGGCCCCGGCGCAGGCGCGGTTGCCTCGGGCATCCGTTGTGCCCCTCGCCCGGTGCGGAGGTGCTGGAGGCGCTCTCTCCGCCGTGCACGACACCAGGTCGAGGTTTCCAAAGGCCCTTCGGCCTTTGGCGGGGAGGGTCCGGGAGGGGCGGCGCCCCTCCCGGTTCCACCCCGGCAGCGTCAGCCCTTCACCAGCGCCTTCAGGTCCGCTTGCGGCCGCGCCCCGAAATGGGAGATCGCTTCCGCTGCCGCAACGGACGCCCAGCGCCCGCATTCCGGCAGCGGTCGCCCGGCCGTCAGCGCCGCCAGGAAGCCGGCAGCGTAGGCATCGCCAGCGCCGGTGGTGTCCACCACCGTGGTCGGCTCGGCCGAGACCTCGTGCGCCGTCGTGCCGGTCAGAAGTAGGCTGCCCTTCTCGCTGCGGGTGAGCGCGGCGAGGCCGACCTCGGACTGCGCGATCGTCGCCGCCGCCTCGAAGTTGTCGGTCTGGTAGAGAGCGCATATCTCCGCCTCGTTGGCGAAGAGGATGTCGGCCTCGTCGCGGACGAAGCTGCGGAAGGCGTCGCGATGGCGCTCCACGCAGAACGGGTCGGACAGCGTGATCGCCACCTTGCGCCCGTTGGCATGGGCGATGCGCGCGGCGGCACGGAACGCGGCCTGGGCGGCGGGCGGATCGAACAGGTAGCCCTCGAGATACGTCACCTGCGCCGCCGCGATCGAGGCCTCGTCGAGATCGGCCTCCCCAAAGGTCACGCAGGCGCCGAGGAAGGTGTTCATCGTCCGCTGGCCGTCCGGCGTGACGAGGATGAGGCAACGCGCGGTAGGTGCGCCCCCGGTCAGCGGCGGCGTCGGGAAGTGCACGCCCGCGGCGGTGATGTCGTGGCGGAACACCTGCCCCAGCGTGTCGTCGGCGACCTTGCCGAGATAGCCGACCTTCGCCCCCAGGGCGGCCGCGACCGCGCAGGTGTTGCCGGCCGATCCCCCGCTGCTTTCGACGCCGGGGCCCATGGCTGCGTAGATGCGTTCGGCGTCGTCCGGCCCGATCAGCGTCATGCTGCCTTTGGCCATGCCGTGGCGGGCGAGGAAGTCGTCCCCGGCGCGCGCAAGCACGTCCACGATCGCATTGCCGATGCCGAGAATGTCGAGGCTGGTCATGAAGCGCCTTCCGCCATGGGTCTCGCCGCATAGCGGCCTCGCGGCGGCGCGGCAACGGGGCTGCGTCGCGCCTCAAGGCGCGACCAGCCAGACCCAGAACGGCAGAGTCACGATCGAGGCGATGTGCTCGGTCGTCGTGATCGCCGCCATCAGTGGCGCGTCGCCGCCCATGGCCCTGGCCATGACGTAGGAGGTCGCGGCGGTCGGCAGCGCCATGAAGATCACGGCGATGGCGGTGGCGAAGGGCGGCACGCCGAGCGCGACGCAGAGCCCCCAGGTCATCGCCGGCATGACCATGAGCTTGAGCACGCCGGTGACGGCCTGGGTGCCGACGCGGTCGGTGAAGCTGTCGAGCGACAGCGCCGCGCCGACGCACAGCAGCCCCAAGGCGACCGACGCCCGCCCCAGCGTTTGCACCGTGGGCGCGAGGCCCGGCGGCAGCCCGCCCAGCAGCGCGATGAGGAACCCCGTCGCGACCGCCAGCAGCAGCGGGTTCAGCGCGAGCTGCCGCACCACCATCAGCGGCCGCGGTGGGCCCCGCTTGCCGTCGAAGGCGAAGGCGAGTGTCGTCACCACCTGCACGAAGGGCACGATCATGCCGGTGGCCACGGCGCCGAAGCCGGTGCCTTCAGCGCCGAACAACGCGCCGACGATGGCGAAGCCCATCAGGTTGTTGAAGCGGATGCCGCCCTGGAGCACCGAGGTCATCGCGGGATGCCCGTGCCGCAGGGCGCGCGCCAGCAGCACCGACACCACGCTGCCGACCCCCAGCGCGATCCAGATCGCGACCGCGATGCGCCCGAGCGGCAGCGAGGCGAGGTCGAGCGGCGCCAGCGCGGCGACGATCAGCGAGGGCAGCAGGACCCAGTAGATCAGCCGCTCCATGCCGGCCCAGACCGTGTCGTCCCGCAACAGGCGCCGCTTCAGCAGGGCACCGAGGGCGAGCAGGGCGAAGGCGGGGACGAAGGCGTCGAGCCAGGCACTCATGGAAAAGGCTTCAAGCGCGTGGGCCCTGCGTGGTCCAGAGGGCGGGCGCCGAGGCGCCGGCGATGGCGGACAGGCAGGCCCCCTCCGTCACCCCCTCACCCCCGCCAAGTGCACGGGCAGCGGCATGGCCGACGGTCAGCGCCGTGCCTTCGCCATACAGGATGACGTCGAGCCGGCAGGTTGGCGCCTCATAAAGCCAGACCTCGGCGTCGCCTTCCGGCCGGCGGATCGAGGGGTCGCCCAGCATGCGGCGAAGCTGGTCGGCCGATAGGCCCATCAGCGCGGCGGCCGCCGCGGGCGGGGCGCTGCCGCGCAGCCGCGCGGCGCCGGGGGCGTGCACCAGCGGCGTCGCCGCGGCAAGCGAGGGCGCAGCACCGGGCCGGATCGCAGCGGGGGCCTGGGTGCCGGCAGGGTGTGGCGCCATGGCGGGGGGTGCCGGAGCGGCCGCGCCACTGAGCGCGAGACTGGCCTGCGTCGAGGCAAGGGCGTGCTGCAGCAGGGCGGTCGCTTCCTCGTCGCCGCCGGCGCAGCCAGGCAGCAACAGCAGGCTGAGCCAGAGGCCCTGCCACGGCCCGCCGCGCCTTCGCCGCGCGCAGAAAAGGCTTTCGGCATCCATTTCTGACTGCACCGCTGGGCGCCGGGCAACGGGTTCCAAAGGCCTCGGGCCTCCGGCGGGATGGCGTGGAGGGGCGGAGCCCCTCCAATCGCATCAGGCGTCCGCCGGCTCGCTGCTGCGCGGCGCGGGCGCGAGGCGAGCGGTCGGGGCCGACGACGCCTCGGTGATCATCTCCATCTTGCCGGAGAGCTGGCCGCCATCCTCGACCGACAGGCGGCGGGCACGGGCCGTGCCGATCACCCGGCCAGTGGCGCGAATGATCAGGCTGCCATTCACGGTCAGGCTGCCGTCGAAGGTGCCGGCGACCTCGGCGTCCTCGACCTCGACCTCGCCCTTGAAGACGCCGGAATGGTTGATGAGCAGTTCCTGCGCCTGGAGCAGCTGGCTTTCCATCGTGCCGTCGATGATCAGCTTCTCGGCCTCGGTCACCGTGCCCTGCAGGCTGATGCCCTTGCCGACGACGAGGGTGCGGCGGTCACCGTGCTCCGGCCGGGCGGCGGTGCCGCGGGGTGCGGAGGCGCCAGCGACCGGCGCGCCCGGGCGCGCCACGTTGGCGCCGGCGGGGGGCGAGTTCGGCTTAGGGGCCATCGGGCCGGTGGGCTGCGTCGGGGCGGTGGACACGGGTGGCGAAACTCCGGCTGGGCGGAAGGGAGGCACGGCGAGGTCGGGGTCGCGCGCGGCAGGAATCGTTGTCGGCGCGGCGTCCCCCCCGGTGGCGCCAGTGGCCGGTTCGTCCTTGCGGCGGAACAGCGACATCGCAGACTCCCTCGATTCCCTAAAGGGTGACGTGATGCGTATCCGGCTAGCACGCGCCGTTCGCGCGCCACAACGCCGAGGGGCCTCTTATCCCCAGGATTCGCGCTATCACGATGCCGTGGATCGATGAAGCAGATGAACGGCGGCCGCGGTACCGAGCACAGGCACCAGGAGGTTGAGAAGCGGCACCAGCGCCATCAGCGCCAACAGCAGCCCGAGCATCCAGCCTGACGGCCGGACCCGGCGCCAGGCGGCCTGCGCCTGCGGCATGTCCATGCGCAACAGGGCGGTCTGCTGGACCATCCCGGCGCCGAGTGCGGCGGCCGAGATCAGCAGCGCCAGAACGAAGCCTACCACCGGCAGGAAGAACAGCGGCAGCAGGACGATCTGAATGAGCAGCAGGCGCAATCCGAAGCGCAGCCCGAAGGCGACCTGCGCCGCGACCGACGCGCCGCGCGGCGGCGGCAAGCCGGGATAATGCCGGCGCTCGACGGCCATGGCGACCGGTTCCACGAGCTGGGCCGCAATGGCTGCGGCTACGGGCAGGAACAGCCACCAAGCCAGGACGAGCCCGAGCGCCCCACCCGCCGCCTGCGCAATCCAGGACAGCCAGGCGGCGCCGCCGGCGGCGGCCCAGGCCGCGGCCTCGATCGCGCCCCAGGTGAGCAGCGCCAGCGCCACCGCGGCGCCGAGCACCCCGAGCAGCAGCGGCCGGCGGAAGGCCGGATCGCCGATCTGCCCGAGGGCCAGGAAGATCGCGGCAGGCACGCGTCAGGCCCGCCGCCGGATCACGCCGCCTCGCTCTCCGCCCGGCGCGCGTGCTTCTTGCGCTCATGCGGGTCGAGGTAGCGCTTGCGCAGCCGCACGGCAGAGGGCGTCACCTCCACCAGCTCGTCATCCTCGATGTAGGCGATGGCCTGTTCGAGCGACATGCGCCGGGGCGGGATCAGCAGCAGCGCCTCATCCTTGCCGGCGGCGCGGATGTTGGTGAGCTTCTTTTCCTTGATCGGATTCACGTCGAGGTCGTTGTCGCGCGAATTCTCGCCGAGGATCAGGCCGACATAGACCTTGTCGCCCGGGTTCACGAACAGCGTGCCGCGTTCCTGCAGGTAGAACAGCGCGTACTGGATCGCCTCGCCATCCGCGTTGCTGATCAGCGAGCCGTTGCGGCGGCCTTCGATGACACCGGCCCAGGGCTGATAGCCGAGGAACAGGCGGTTCATCATGCCGGTGCCGCGCGTGTCGGTCAGGAATTCGCCGTGGTAGCCGATCAGGCCGCGTGACGGGATGTGGAAGGTCAGCCGCACCTTGCCGCCGCCGGACGGCCGCATGTCCTGCATCTGGCCCTTGCGGATGCTCATCTTCTCGACGACGACGCCCGAGTAGCTCTCATCCACGTCGACGAGCACTTCCTCGTAGGGCTCCTCGCGCTCGCCGGTCTCCGCATTCTCGCGCGTCAGCACGCGCGGGCGGCCGATGGTGAGCTCGAAGCCCTCGCGGCGCATCTGCTCGATCAGCACGCCAAGCTGGAGTTCGCCGCGGCCGGCCACCTCGAAGGCGTCCACTTCCTCGGACACCTTCACCTTGATGGCGACGTTGCCCTCGGTTTCCTTCATCAGCCGGTCGCGGATCTGGCGCGACGTGACCTTCTTGCCCTCGCGGCCGCCGAGCGGGCCGTCATTGATGCGGAAGGTCATGGCGAGGGTCGGCGGATCGACCGGGATGGAGGGGAGCGGCTCGGCCACCTCCGGGGATGCGATGGTGTCGGGGATCGTGGCGTCCGACAGGCCGGCGATGGCAATGATGTCGCCCGCCTTCACCTCGTCCACCGGCACGCGGTCCAGGCCGGAGAAGGTCATCAGCTTGGTCAGGCGGCCGGATTCCACGACCGTTCCATCCTGGCGCAGCACGCGCACCGGCATGTTCAGCTTGGCGGTGCCCTGTTCCACGCGTCCGGTCAGGATGCGGCCGAGGAAGTTGTCCGATTCCAGGATCGACGCATTCATGGCGAAGGGGGCGTCGAAATCGACGTCCGGCGCCGGCACATGCGACAGGATCAGGTCGAACATCGCCGAGAGGTCCTTGCGCGGACCTTCCATCGACGTATCCGCCCAGCCCTGGCGGCCGGAGGCGAACAGCGTGTGGAAGTCGAGCTGCTCATCCGTCGCGCCCAGCGCGGCGAACAGGTCGAACACCTCGTCATGCACCTCGTGCGCGCGGGCATCCTGGCGGTCGACCTTGTTGATGACGACGATCGGCTTCAGGCCACGGGCAAGCGCCTTGGTCAGCACGAACTTGGTCTGCGGCAGGGGCCCCTCGGCCGCGTCGCACAGCACGATCGCGCCGTCCACCATGGACAGGATGCGCTCCACCTCACCGCCGAAATCGGCGTGGCCAGGCGTGTCCACGATGTTGATCTTCACGCCGTTCCATTCCACGGCGGTGGACTTCGCCAGGATGGTGATGCCGCGCTCGCGCTCCAGGTCGTTGCGGTCGAGCGCGCGCTCGGCGACCTGCTGGTTGGCGCGGAAGGCGCCGGCCTGCTTCAGGAGTTGGTCCACCAGCGTCGTCTTGCCGTGGTCGACGTGGGCGATGATGGCCACGTTGCGGATATGGGCGGCGCTCATCGCGGCCTCCTGCTTGTCGGGCGCCACACGGCAAGCCGCACCCCTGCCCCGGTCGTGGGCGGGCGGCGCGACCTTCGGTCAGGCGGATTGTGCGCCGCACACATAGGGCGGCTTCCCCACGAAATCCAGAAAAAAGCTGCGCCCCCGGCGATCGGAGGCGCAAGGCGGCCCGCGGCGTTGGGGGTAGTGGCCGCGGGCCGCCGTGGCGGGGGGACGCATCCGGCGCGGGTGGGGGGAATTGCGCGCCGGTGCTGGAGCCCCGTCACATCCCGCGGGTCATGCCCGCCGCCTCGGCCATCGCCGTGGTGGCAGCCGGAATGTCGCGCCGGCCCAAGGCCATGCGTGCTTCCGCCATCTTGGCAATGACGCCCTCCCGCACCGGGATCGTCTCCGTGCCGGCGATGGTCGACCGGGTCAGGATCTGCGTCTCGGCGCGCTCGATGAGTTCGCTGGCGAGCGGCAAACGACCCTGGCGTGTGGCCTGCTCAGCCTGGCTCAGGAGGCTGCTGACACTCGGTGTGGTGACGCCATCGGCCTGTGCAGCCACGGCGTCCCCGCCATTCAGCACGGCAGCGGGGGCGGTGCTGTTCTGCGCGTAGGCAGGCATCGCGGCCAGCCCAAGCCCGACAACGGCAAGTCGGATCACAGTGAAGCGCATGATATTCTCCTCTCTTCATCCGACCATTGACAGATACCGTCGAAACCGGGCGCTTCCATGGCCAAGACCCGACGGTCTGGTTCGAGGAGGCTGACTTCTCCGTTACCTGAACTTTACCACCGCTGTCGCGGCGGATGGTGGTCGGCATCTCCTCTCTGCTCGGTCGGAGGGAGAACGTCACGCCCGGCGATTGGTTGCGGACGGACGCTGCGTCGCCGCGCGGGAGCACGCGTGGCTGCGGTTAGATCACGATGGAGCGGGCCCGCTTGCGCGAGGAACGCTTCTACCGCTGCTGGAATCCCGTCGGGGTCAACGTGAAGCGCCGCAGGTCGATCCCCTGCCACTGCGTCACCGCCTGGGCGACTTCCGTGCGATACGCGGCCACCTGGCCGCCGCCGGCCTGGTGCAGATCCTGGTTGCGCGCGGCCATCGCCATGGCGTGGAAGGCGAGGGTCTCGGCCGTCGCCTGGCGTTCGGCCGGGCCGAGCCGCGACATCGCCTGGTTGCCGGCGAGCATCTGGCGCGCCTGACCGCGCACGGCGGCGATGCCGGCCGGCTGCGCCAGGACGTCCCCGCCCGTCGCGACTTCCCAGGCGATCAGATAGAAGGCCGCGACCACGTCGGCCAGGTCGCGCGGGTCATAGCCGTGCTGGCGGAGCAGCTGGTCGAACTCCTCCCAGGGCCGGCCCGATGTCACGGCCGCGCGCAGCGCGTCCGGGTTCGGGCTGGTCGGCAGGGCGGAGGCGAGTACCTGCTGCCGGACGCGGGCGGTTACCGCGGGGTCGTTGCCGAAGGCCGTCGGGCTGTGCAGTGCGGCCGGCGCGCCCGCGGGCGGCAGCGGCGCGGGCTTGCCGCCCGGCAGCAGCATCG
>NZ_JAAEDI010000030.1 GCF_018129025.1 Neoroseomonas terrae
CGGGGGCCGCCGCTGGCGCCGCCGCGGTCCCCCGCCCGGCGGAACCGGCACCCGCGCCGGTGGCGCCGGAACCACAGGCCTCAGTCGGCGGGGTCACCAACCTGCCGCTGCCCCGTTTCGCTGCGCTGCGGTCGGATGAAGTGAACCTGCGCGCCGGCCCCGGCACGCGCTTCCCCATCGAATGGACCTATCAGCGGCGCGAGCTGCCCGTCGAGATCACCCGCGAGTTCGAGCTGTGGCGCCGCATCCGCGACCCGGAAGGAACGGAAGGATGGGTCCACCAGTCCACCCTGATGGGCCGGCGCAGCGCCATCGTGCGCGCTGCGCCGGGCACCGAGGCCGCCCTGCGCCGCCAGCCGGAGGACACCGCCCCGCTCGTCGCCCGCCTGCGGCCCGGCGTCGTCGTCCGCCTGCGCCAATGCGAGGCGCGCAGCGTCTGGTGCGAGGCACAGACCGGCGACCACCGCGGCTACATCCGCCGCGCGGATGTCTGGGGCGTCATGCCGGATGAGGAAGTGAAGTAGACGACCCGGTGCCGCCGGGCCTAGCCTCCTGTCATGCCCGACGACACGCCCATCCCTGCGATCCACGACCTCGGCGGCGCGGCGCGCTTCCACTGCACGCCGGTCGAGCACGATGAGGTTCCGCCCGACGCCTTCGGCAAGAAGGTCGACGCGCTGCGTCAGATCCTGGCGCAGAAGGGCCTGATGACGGTGGATGAACTCCGCCGTGGCATCGAAAGCATTCCGGAGAGCGAGTATTTCGCCCTCGGCTACTATGAGCGCTGGCTGCGCTCGGTCGCCGCGCTGATGGTCGAGAAGGGCGTGGTCGAGAAGGACGCGGTGGAATGACGCCGCGCTTCGCGCCGGGCGCCACGGTGCGCGTCAAGGATGACTGGCCCGAACGGCGCGGCCCCTGCCACATCCGGACCCCGCACTATATTCGCGGCCGCACCGGCACCGTCGTACGCCCGCTCGGCGCCTTCGCGAACCCCGAGGACCTGGCCTTTGCCCGGCCCGCACCGAAGCGCACGCTCTACCACGTGCTCTTCGCGCAGGAACCGATCTGGCAGGAAGGCAAGCCGGCCGACACCCTGATGGTGGAAGTCTTCGAACACTGGCTGGAGGAAGCCTGACCATGGCAGCCCCCCCGCGCCCCGACAGCATCGCCCTCCTCGACCGCCTGATCGCGGCGCTGGAGGCGAAGGGCATCGTCACCGAAGCCGAGATCGCCGCGCGCCAGGCGATCACCGACAAGGCGAGCCCCGAGACTGGCGCGCGCATGGTCGCCAGGGCCTGGACCGATCCGGCCTATCGCGCCCTGCTGCTGTCCGATGGCAAGGCCGCGGCCGAGCAGATGGGCGCGTCGATGGCGGGCGCCCCACCGCTGGGCGTGTTGGAGAACACGCCGGGCCGGCATCACCTCGTCGTCTGCACCCTGTGCTCCTGCTACCCACGCGCGGTGCTGGGCTATCCGCCCAACTGGTACAAATCCTTCGCCTATCGGTCCCGCGCCGTGCGGGAACCGCGGCAGGTGCTGGCCGAATGGGGCCTGAACCTGCCCGACAGCGTCGAAGTCCGCGTCGTCGACAGCACCGCCGATTATCGCTGGATGGTGCTGCCGATGCGCCCGGCGGGTACGGAAGGCTGGGACGAGGCGCGGCTCGCCGCGCTGGTCACGCGGGATTCACTGGTCGGTGTGGCGGTGCCGCAGGCCACCTGACCTGCGTGACACCAGGACCCAGGTTCTTCCGCCGCCGGAGATCGGAGCGGCGCTGCCCCATATGCGCGAAGACTGGCGGGAGCGGTCGGATCAGGAAGGGGCTCTGCCACTTCCCGAACCCTACCCCGGCAAAGGCCGAAGGACCTTTGCAAACCTCGACCTGGCGCTGCGCGCATAGGGCCGGACGATGATCGTCATATGGCTCTGCGCACTGAAGCGATTTGACGGCAGGGGAATGGCCTTCGCGCCCGGCGCCAAATGATGGCGGTCCAGGCCATCCATGGCCTGGCGGGGTGAGGCTCGGAGAGGGGCAGAGCCCCTCTCCGATCTGACCTTCGCGCAAATGGGCCCCTGCTCCTCCGAACCATCCCCCAGGAAGCGGGTCATCCTGGACCGCAGTCTGTTGGCCGGGGAAGCAACAGGAAGGCCACACCCCCGCGCATATTCGGGCACAGGGGCAGATTCGTGCTGGCCGCGCCGCCCGATACCAAGTCGAGGTTCGCAAAGGCCCTTCGGCCTTTGCCGGGGCGGGGTTCGGGGAGGGGCGACGCCCCTCCCCGATCGCTACTCACGAGACTTATCGCCGCGCCAATAGGGCAAGCGAACGTCGATCCAACGGTCAATCAGCAGGGCCGGCGGTGTCGGGCGGCGGTGGGGCGGGCGACGGCTCGACGGCCGGCGGTGCCTCGGGTGGCTCGAAGGGCGGCAGGGCATCGTCCGTGGTGCCCACCATCACGGCGACATCCACGTGCAGCCGGGCGAAGTCCTCGGGCTTGCCGAAATACCCGCCACCGACCGGCACCGCCTGTTCCGGCGTGCGCGTGGCGCCGACGCGGATCAGGTTCTCGCCGGCCACCAGCCCGTTGGTCGGATCGTATTCCACCCAGCCTGCGCCAGGGACGTAGATCGCGCACCACGCATGCGTGGCCCCGCCGCCCACCACGCCGGAACCCGCCGCGTCATATAGGTAGCCGCTGACGAAACGCGCCGCGAGACCAAGGCTGCGGGCCGCCTCCATCATCAGCAGCGTGAAGTCGCGGCACGCGCCCTTGCCGGATTCCAGCGTCTCGACCGGGCTGTTGGTGCCCTCGGCATCGCGCGCCTCATAGATGAACTCGTCCCGGATCGCCCGCGTCATCGCCTCGAGCATCGGCAGCGTCCGCGTCGCCCCGCCCTGCGCCAGGAAGCGCCGGGCCCAGGCGTCGATCCGCCGCTGCGGGTCGGGCAGGTGGCGTTCACGCAGCCGGGCGAGGTCCGGCGCCTCATCGGCAGCGTAGGAGAAGGGGAAGGTCTCGACGGTCGGGTCGACGGTCGCGCGCGGCTGTTCCGGCCCCGCGGGATAATGCGTCAGGTCGAGTTCGGAGATGATCTCGAGATGGTCGGTCCGCGCCTCCGGCTCCCAGTCGATCAGGCAGACGGAGTTGCCGAAGACGTCGTGCGCCCAGCGGGTGACGCGCGGCGTGGGGGAAACGCTGAGCGTCGCTTCATGCAGCCGCAGGTCGTGGCTGTCGCGCGGCCGGATCATGAGCCGGTGCGGCGTCAGCCCGACCGGGTTGCGGTAGTCGTAGCGCGTGATGTGGCGGATGCGCAGGCGGGCCATGCGGCGGGCTTTCCTGGAGTTGCAGCGTCCACCGCGCCCTCTGCGCTGCGGCCGTGTCGGGCCGGACCATAGTTGGCCGCAGCGTTCATGCGCGACCGGGAAAGGGCCGGCCCTCGTGTCCTCACACGCCCCCGTAGATGTACACCGGCATGGGCTGCGTCTCGTCCTTCACGCCCTTCACGCCGGGCGTGTTCTCCGCCAGCACGCGCAGGGCCTTCTGCACCGAATCGGACCGTCGGAAGCCGTGGAACGTCGCCACGCCGTCATGCACCTCGACCATCGTGTAGAAGGTGTCGGTCCAGGGCTGGCTCTTCATCGCCGCCAGCAGAGCGCGTCGGATGCGCTCGTCGGACAGTTCCGCATCGACATGCACCGGTGCCACCAATGCGCGCAGGAGGTCGGCGCGGCTGACGATGCCCGTCAGCTTGCCGCCGTCCACCACCACGACGCGGCGGACCTTCTGCTCCTCCATCAAATGCGCGACGTGCGCTGCGGTGGCATCCGGCGTCACGGACACGACCTTCTCTGTCATCAGGTCCGCTGCCGTCACGCCGTGGGTGCGGGCGAAGCGTTCGGCCTGCCGCGCCGGATCGGCGAACAGGGAGGCGAACCACGAGGCCGGCTTGTCCTCCTCACCCGCCAGGCGGCTGATCAGGTCGGCTTCGGTGACGATGCCGAGCACCGCACCTGCCGCATCGACCACCGGCACCGCCGAGATGCCGCGATCGGCCAGCAGGCGCGCCATGGCCATCACGGGCGTGTCCGGCGGCACGGTCACGACGTCAGGGGTCATCAGATCGCGGGCGGTCAGGCCAGACATGGCGTGCTCCTCGGGAAGGCAATGTCAGCAGTATACTACGCCAAAGCCGGCGCCACCTTGCGCCAAGTCAACGGCCGGGGCTTAAAGGAGTTGCCGATTGCGACTATCAGGTCCGATCGGTCCAAGAAAGTGGAGGAGTGAACATGTCCGGGATATCCCGCCGTCACATCATTGCAGGCGCCGCCGGCGCGCTGGCACTGCCGGGCTTGGCGCGGGCGCAGGCACAGCAGCAGCTTGCCATCGCCACGGGCACCACGGGCGGCGTCTACTACCCTCTCGGCGGTGCACTGGCGAACTACCTGTCCCGCGGCATCCCGGGCATGAGCGCCACGGTCGAGGTCACCGGCGGGTCGGTCGCCAACATGCAGTTGCTCGGCGCCAACCGCGTCGGCATCGCCATCACCCAGGTGGACGCGGCGGTGGATGCGCTGCGCGGCAATGACCGCTTCCGCGGCCGCCCGGTGCCGGCGCGCACCATGGCCGTGCTCTACACCAACCGCATGCAGGTCGTGACGGTCGCCTCCACCGGCATACGCAGCATGCAGGACCTCAAGGGCAAGCGCGTGTCCACCGGCGCGCCGGGCTCGGCGACCGAGGTCATGGCGTTCCGCCTGATCGAGGGCGCGGGCCTCGACCGCGACAAGGATTTCCGCGCGCGCGAGCGGCTTTCCCCGGCCGAGAGCACCAACGCGATCAAGGACGGGAAGCTTGACGCCTATTTCTTCGTCTCCGGCGTGCCGACCAGCGCGATCACCGACCTTGGCGCGACGCCCGGCGTGCAGCTCGTGATGATCGACCATGACGAGTACATCCCACGCATCGTCGAGAAGTACGGCCCTGTCTACTTCGCCGAGACCATTCCTGCCGGCACCTACCCCGGCCAGACCACGCCGAACCGGCAGATGTCGGTCGGCAACATCATGGCGGTGCGGGAAGACATGCCGGCGGATCTCGTGACAAAGATCCTCGATATCACCTGGAACAACCGCGAGGATTGGGCGCGGGTGCATTCGGCGGCGCGCGACTTCACGCTGGAAGGGCAGAAGTCGGCGGCGGCGGGCGTGCCGTGGCACCCGGCGGCGGAAGCGTTCTGGAAGGCGAAGGGCGCGACGCTCGGTTAGCGCGATTGGAGGGGCCCTGGCCCTCGAGGCCACCCCGCCAAAGGCCGAAGGGCCTTTGGAAGCCGTCACTTGGCGCCGGGCATGACGGGAACCCGGAACCCCGTCAGCGGCCTCGGTGCACAAGGGCGGGTTTCGTCGTTGGTTCGGCCTTTGCGCCCGGCGCCAGACATTGGTTTCCAAAGGCCCTTCGGCCTTTGGAGGGGTGAGGTTTGGAGAGGGGCAACGCCAACGCCCCTCTCCAGGTAATCGGAAAGAACAGCCCGTGACCACCACGCACAACCTCCCGCCCGAGGCCGCGACAGACGCGCTCGACGACGCCACCGCCGCGCGGGTCGAGGCGCTGATCGAGGAGGAGGAAGGTGCGCAGAACCGTTTCTCCGGCTGGCTCGGCTATGGCGCGACGTCGATCGCGCTGGCGATGTCGCTGTTCCACCTCTGGGCGGCGTGGGACATCGTGCCGACGACGACGCTGCGCTTCGTCCATGTCGGCTTCGCGCTGGTTCTGGGCTTCGTGCTGTTCCCGGTGCTGCGGCGTTTCCGCAACCGGCTGATGCCGTGGGACATCGCGCTCGCCGCCGCGGCCGTCTATTGCATCTGGTATCTCATCACCGGCGGCGACGACCTCCAGGACCGCTACATCTTCCCCGAGCCGATGGACATCGTCGTCGGCTGGATGCTGATCGCGCTGGTGCTGGAAGCGGCGCGCCGCACGACGGGGCCGGTGATGCCGGTCGTCGCGATCTGCTTCCTGCTCTACGGCTTCTACGGCCACCTCCTGCCGCCGCCCTGGCAGCACCAGGGCTATGATTCCGAACGGCTGATCCCGCATTTGACCATCACGCTCGAAGGCATATTCGGCACGGCGGTCGATGTCTCGGCGACGCTGATCATCCTGTTCACCATCTACGGCGCCATCCTGCAGGCAACCGGGGCGGGCAAGTTCTTCGTCGACTTCTCCTTCGCGGCCACGGGCGGCAAGGCGGCAAGCGCCGGGCGCACCGTCGTGCTGTCGTCCTTCCTGCTCGGCGGGCCGTCGGGCTCGGGCGTGGCGACGACGGTCACGCTCGGCACCGTCGCCTGGCCGATGATGAAGCGGGTCGGCTATCGCGGCGACGATGCCGGCGGGCTGCTGGCGGCCGGCGGCCTGGGGGCGATCATCTCCCCGCCCGTTCTCGGCGCCGCGGCCTTCCTGATCGCCGAATACCTGAAGATCGGCTATCTCGACGTGCTGAAGATGGCGGTGATCCCGACCATTCTGTACTACGCCTCGCTGCTGTTCATGGTGGAACTCGACCAGCGGCGCATCGCCGCCGAGCGCGGGGGCATCGACACCGTGGACGGCATGACGGTGGAGCCCATTCGCGTCCTGCTGCGGCGCCACGGCTTCCACTTCTCCTCGTTGATCGCGATCGTCATCTTCATGGTGTGGGGCTACTCGGCCACCATGTCGGTGCTCTACGCGATGATGGTCGCGGTCGCGCTGTCGTTCATCCGCCCCGAGCAGGCGCTGTGGCCCCGGCGGCTGGTCGAGACCCTGGCCGCGGGCGCCATCCAAGCGGTCGGCATCGCCGCCGTCTGCGCCAGTGCGGGCATCATCGTCGGCATCATCACGCTGACGGGGCTCGGGCTGAAGTTCAGCGACATCGCCATCCAGGCGGCAGGCGGGTCGATCGTCGTCACGGCGCTCTACACGGCGCTGATCGTCTGGGTGGTTGGGCTCGCCGTGCCAGTCACCGCCTCCTACATCATCTGCGCGGTGGTCGCGGCGCCGGCGCTCATGAAGCTCGGCGTGCCGGATTACGCCGCGCATATGTTCGTCTTCTACTACGCCGTGTTGTCCGAGGTATCTCCGCCCACGGCGCTGTCCCCCTTCGCGGCCGCCGCCATCACGGGGGCCGGGCCTTACCGCACCACGCTGCAGGCGTGGAAGTACACGCTGCCGGCCTTCCTGCTGCCCTTCGTCTTCGTCACCGACCCTGCGGGCGTCGGGCTGCTGCTCAACTTCACGCCCACGATGACTTGGATCGACGTCGTCTGGCAGTTCGTGCTGGCGGCTGCCGGCCTCGCGGCATTGGCAGCGGCGGCGCAGGGCTACGGCCGCCGCGTGCTGGCGGGGTGGGAACGCGCAGGCCTTACGGTGGCGGGCCTGCTGATGATCTTCCCCGCGCTGATCGAGCACTTCGCCGCCGACCTGCTGCCCTATCCGCATTGGATCGGGCTAGGGCTGGCCATAGGGCTGGTGGCGTTGCAACGGCCCAGGCCGGCCCAATTTCGCCCATAGGTTAATTTGTGCCGCATGATATTCTTCCATCATGCGACGCTTCGCCGTGCTGGCCCTGCTGCTGACCGGCGCCTGCGGGTCGTCCCCGGATGACGGCATCGTGCCGTCCGCATTGGTGCCGACCGCCGTCACGGAGGCCCTGTTCGGCACCGGCGAGCCTGTGGGCGAATGGGAGAATACGCCGTCCGAGCCTGCCGATGGCGAACCGGCCCTGCGGCTGCATCTGGGCTCCCGCCGCGGCATCGCGACGCTGCTGCAGGAGGAAGGCGACCGCCGCCTATGGCGCACCCCGGGCGGCGTCGCCGTCGCGACCGACGGCGCGCGTGTCGTGGCCACCGCCGGCCTGCGGCAGACGCTCGCCGCGACGCGCTTCGACGGGACGGACCTGCTCGCCCGCTTGCCGGAGCTCGGCGAAGGGCAGTGGCGCGCCACGCGGGTGGTGGATCTGATGCGCTCCGCCACCGACCCCACGCGCATGCGCTTCGGTGTCCGGCTCGATTGCCGCATGACCGTCGGGCCGGCCCCGGCCGAGGAGACGCTGCTGGTGACGGAGACCTGCCGTGGCGGCGCCAGCTTCACCAGCCGCTTCTGGGTCGATGCCCGCAGCTACGCCGTGTTCCGCTCGGAACAATGGGTGGGGGACGACCTGCCGCCCCTGGTGGTCGAGGTCGTGACCGCCCCCGCCACCCCCACCGAGATCATCCCGCTGCCCAGGTGAGCCCAGCGCGGCGCACGCGCCGCGCGACGTACACCGCCCAGACGATCTGGGCGGCCAGTGCCGGCAGCACGATCAGGGGCTTCGAGGACGGCGTCATCTGCAGGAACAGCGTGACCAGCACGCCATGGAACAGCACGAAGCCCCAATGCACGCCGGCGACCGTCCGCACGCCGAGGCCCGACCGCTGCGCCATCTGGTACAGATGTGTCCGGTGGCCCGCGGCCAGGCGTTCCCCCATCAGGGCACGACGCACGAGGGTGAAGGCGGCATCGAACAGCAGCCCGAACAGCAGCAGCGGCACGATCAGGAAGGACACGGCGGCCGCATCGAAGCGCGCCGCCGCCACCGCGAGCACCGCCATCATGAAGCCGAGGAACTGGCTGCCGACATCGCCCATGAAGATGCGCGCGGGATGTAGGTTGAACGGCAGGAAGCCCGCGAGCCCCGCCGCCAGCAGTAGGGATGCGGCGTAGACGAACCAGCCCCCCTCCTCCCCCGCCACGACGCACAGGATGACCGCGGCGAGGAACACCGACCCGCCGACCAGCCCGTCCAGCCCGTCCATGAAGTTCAGCGCATTGGTGCAGCCGACGATCCAGAACAGCGTCAGCGGCAGGCCCACCCAGCCGATCGACACCTGCCCGACCCAGGGCAGCGCGAGGCGATCGATCACCAGCCCGGACGCCACCGCGACCATCGCCGCCACCGCCTGCGCCGCGAGCTTCAGGGAAAAGCGTAGATCCGCGGCATCATCCCACAGCGACACCGCCGCGATCGCCACCGCGGCCCCGATGACGCCCAGGAATTGCGGCGGCGGCAGCCGGGCATAGGCAGCCCCGAAGTACAGGGCCGCCATCCCGACGACGAAGGCCAGCACCACGCCCACCCCACCGCCGCGCGGCGTCGGCCGCGTATGGGAGGACCGCGCATTCGGATGGTCGAGGATCGGATAGGCAATCATGAGCCGCACCGTCCCTGCTGAAAGCAGGGCCAGACACAGCGCGAAAGCAAGATGCTGGAGGATGGCGTCGATCAGCATGGGTGGCAGGGGCTATGCCCCGGTCGCGGCGGGGCGTCCAGCGGCAGCGGGGGGCTGTGCCCTTCTGGAAGCGTGAAGGTCATGGCGAAGGCGGTGTCGGTCCAATGCCGCCTCACCGCGTGAACCACGCCACCCCCCGTTGCAGCGCCTCCTCGCGGCCTTGCCGCGTCACCTCCCATAGCGGGTTCTCCACCGCGAGCCGCTGCCCGCCGTCGCGCTGCACCGGGCGGATCACCGCCCCCATCGACGACCGCGTCCGCAGCCCGAACAGGTCCAGCGGCACACGGATGAAGATGCCCTTGTCGAAGGAGCCCTCGCCGAACTGCGCATACGACACATCGGTCAGCGTCGCGAAGGCGCCGACCTCGATGCCGGAATCGAAGCGCCGCGCGATCTCGACGGTGCCGCCCCAGTCGCCCGCCAGGTACCGCCCGCCGCGCAGTGTCGTCGTCAGGTTCCACCAT
Source organism: Neoroseomonas terrae (assembly GCF_018129025.1). GTDB lineage: Bacteria > Pseudomonadota > Alphaproteobacteria > Acetobacterales > Acetobacteraceae > Neoroseomonas > Neoroseomonas terrae. Next base: position 9,766 of record NZ_JAAEDI010000030.1, read on the forward strand.
GGCAGGTCGAGGTAGAGCGACACCTGCCCGGTCGTCACCCGATAGTCCTGCACCCCGAAGCGCTGGTCGTAGTCCCGCTGCGCCACGTAATTGACGTCGAGGCCGACGGCATAGGGCTGGTCGTGCGGCCGCCACAGGATCTCGCCCGAGACGCCGGCGAACATCGGCTCCAGATACCCCGCCGTCGCGCGGGCGAAGACGTCCGGCGCCAGCGACCAGATGCGCTCTGCATAGAGCGAGGTGACTGCGAGGTCCCGCCCCTCCTCCGCATAGAGCGCGTAGTCCGAACGTACATGCGGCAGCAGCGAATCCGATGGCGCGGCGTTGGACAGGTTCTGCGCCACCACCTGCGCCACGCCCCCGCCGATCGAGAAGCCGGCGCCGAGTTCCATCCGCGCCCCCGCCGACACTGCCGCCTGCCACAGCACGGCGCGGGACGGATCACCGAGGAGCAGCCGCAGGCCCGGATCGACCCGCCAATCGAAGAACGGGCCCGGTGCGCGCACCGCGTCCTCGAAGCCGTCGCCGGGGGCCATCAGCGTCGCGGTCGCGAAGATTTCCTCGGCGCTGCCCTGGCCGCGCGCCGCCGCCTCCATCGCCGAGCGGAGCACCATGATGCGCGCGATCTCCACGCCCGCCAGCGACCAGGCGACGACCACGCGCTCCACCTGCCGCGGCAGCAGCGGCTGCGCCGCCCGCATCACGCGCCCCGCCACCTGCGCCAGCGTGCGGTACGGGCCGTCGCCGACGGCGATGCGCGCCTCCTCCCCCTCGATCGCGACGGCGCGGGGGCTGAGCCCCGTCGCGCGCAGCGCCTCGAACAACCGGGGGGCAATGAGCCGCGCCTCGGGCGAGGCATCCTCGGGCCGCGCAGTCATCGGCGGCGGGCCCGGCAAGGGGATGCGCGGCGGATCGTCCGGATTCATCCGCACCGACGCGCGCAGCAGGATGTCCGTGCCGTTCACGTATTGCACGCCGACATCCAGCCACTCATTCGTCCATTGCACGCCGGCATTCACGCGCGATGCCGACAGGCCGCGCAGCCCTGTGGCGTTGCCCGGATAGCCGCCGCGCTCGTCGCGCAGCCGGTCGCCGCTGAACTCGATCTTGGCCCGCAGCCCGTCCAGCACGCCCCAGGGTGTGTCGATCGGCGGCACCGACCATTCGATCCCGCCAAAGAAGGCGATGTCCTGCCCGTGGAAATACGTCCCCCAGCGCGGCGTGCCACCCTGGCCCACATTGCGCTGCCGCTCGGCGAAGCCGCCCCACAGATCGGTCAACGGATTGCCGGTATCGGCATACGTCCCGAGCCGCCCCCAGCCGATGCCGGCGCTGAAGTCGAAATCCCAGAACCGCTTGGACGCGACGAGGTATTCCCCGCCATAGATCCCCGTGCCGGCGATGTCCTGGATGCCAAGGGCCAGTGCCGGCCGCCAGTCATTTTCCTCCCACAGCCGGATCTTGATGTCGAAGGACCGGTCCGAGACCATCCCTTCCCCCGTCGTGCCGTTCAGTCGTTCACTGAGCCGGAAGGTCGTCTCCAGCCAGGGCAGGGCCTGGAAGTTCAGGAACCAGAAATTGCGCTGGTGCCGCAGCGCGAAGCCGGCCTCCAGCGTGCCATCGGGACGGAAGCGCGCATTGCGCATCTCGATGAGGCCGACACCGCCCCAGTCGGAGCCGGTTCTCTCCACCGGCATTCCCGGGACCTGCGCCCCTGCGGGAAAGGCGAGGAGGACGGCGATGATGAAGACGGAGAGGGGCTTTGCCCCTCCCCGGACCCCACCCCACCAAAGGCCGAAAGGCCTTTGGAAACCTCCGTCTGATGCCGGGCACGGCTTGCGGTGCTTCATGGCGGAGGTCGCGTTGCGCCCGGTATCCTGAATCGATTCGGGGCCTCGGGCGCAGCGACCGTCGTCTATCCGGCCGCGCGCCGCGCCGTGCTCCGAGTGTTCAGGTATCGTGTCGGGCCCGGCGCCCTGGACCGACACCGGGCGTCGGGCCCAACGCACGCTCTCCCTTGGTCCAACTGCCGCGCGTGGCACCAATCCAAGGTTTCCAAAGGCCTTTCGGCCTTTGGCGGGGTGAGGTTTGGAGAGGGGCGGCGCCCGTCTCCACCGCCAACAGCGCCGCAACACCACCTATTGCCCGGCCTCGCGCGCAATCACGGCCAGCGCGGCCGCGGACACGGACACCTGCCCCAGCACCTGCGTCAGGTCCCGCACGAAGCCCCAGGTCTCATACGGGCTGGGGTCCTGCGGCACGACCACCAGGCTGCCGGGCGGCACCGGCGGCCCGCCCTGCTGCCAGGCGCCGAGGCCCGCGCTGGTCGACTGCCCGTTGGGCAGCACGATGAAGGCGCGGGACGGATCGGCGAAGCGCTGCGTGCCGCCGGAAGCGCGGACGTAGTCGGCGGCGCGCCAACCGGAGCGGAACTGCAGCGACCCGGCATTGAGCACGGAACCCACGACCGTGACCTCGTTCGGCCGCTTCGGCACGGCGATGATGTCGCCGGGTTCCAGCAGCACGTCGAGTTCGGGACGGGCGGCGAGGATGACGGGATTTGCCTCCACCACCATGCGCCCGGCGGCCCGGGCCTCGCGCAGCGAGTTGGCCAGTTCGCGCCCCGCGCTGATGGCGGCGCCGAGATCGACGCCGGAGGCGCGCGAGCCCGCGACGGCCTGGCCGGAGGCGACCTGGATCAGGCTGGTCTCCAGCTCGCGCGCGGTGCGGGCGAAGCCTTCCTGCTGACGCTCACGCACCGAGATCCGGGTGAAGACGGCCCCATACGGATAGGCATGCGGCGTCAGCCCGCCGGCCCGGGCGATGACCTCCGACAGGCGCTCGCCACGTCGGATGTCGTAGGTGCCGGGGCGCAGGAACTCACCGACCAGGATGACCGGGCCGGTGTCACGATCCCCGAAGCCGCGCGGGATGCGGATGGTGTCGCGCGGGGAAAGGCGGATCGCCGCGAAATTGCGGCTGCCGAGGTCGAGCCGCGTGCGCGCCAGCGGGATGGCGCCGCCGGTGTCGGGCGGTTCGCGCGCGAATTCCACCACGCGCAGATCGGCAGCGTCCGACAGGCCGGCGGCGGCCGCGATCACCGTGTCGAGCCCCGTATCGTCGGTGATGGGAAACAGGCCCGGCGCGCGCACTTCCCCGGTCAGCACGACCGACTGGTCCAGCAGGAAGGCCGGCAGGTCGGGGTAGTCGAGGTAGACCTGCGGACAGGCCGCGTTGCCGATCTCGGGAAACCCCGCGCCCTTCACATGGGCGTAGCGCTGCGGGGAGGCGCGCGAGGCGAGCGCCAGCGCCGTCAGCGCCGGGCAATCCACGGCCGGCGGTGCGTTCGGCACGGCCGCCGGCGCCTCCCCCCGCAAGGCTCGCTGGACCGCCGGCGAGGTCAGAAAAACGATGTCGGACCGCGCGAAGACGATCACCTCGTCGCCCTCGCGCAGGGGCATGTTGGCGCGGCCTTCCAGCACGCGGCCGAGGTCGAAGGCCAGGAAGCCCCGCTGGCCCGTGCGCGCATCCGCCCGCCAGATGACGCCGAGCCGCACATAGGGATCGTTGCGCAGCAGCCGCCGATCGGAGATCAGTCCGCGCAGCGTCTGGCTCTGCCGCCCGCCCGTCGCCGCGCGCGTGACCGGGATGGCGACATGGCCCGCCAGGCGCACCGCATTGGCGACGACATCGGCGCCGGGCTGCACCAGCACCGCATCGCCGCGGCGGACTGCGGATGTGGGCGCCAGTTCGGCGAAGGAGCGCCGGCCGGCGCCGTCGCCCTGCTGCACCAACAGACGGTTGCCACCCTGGCGGATCGTGCCGCCTGCCAGCGCCAGCAGGTCGCCGAGCGGCGCCGCCGCCATCCGCGCCGGCAATTCGTAGATGCCCGGTCGCGCGACGTCGCCGGCCACCGCCACGGTGCCGCCGACGGGCGGAACGATGATGCGGTCGCCTTCACGCAACCCAAGATTCGCTTCGCCCGGCGCATCGGCGATGACGGCGTAAAGGTCCACCACGCGCCGCCCGCGCGGCCCCTCGATGCGGATGGCGCGCAGCGATCCGGTCTTGCGCACCCCGCCCGCAGCCGACAGCGCATCCAGCAGCGTGGACAGCGCGTTGGGCGGCTGGAAGCCCGGCCGCAGCACCTCTCCCGCGACGAAGATGCTCATCTGCCGGACCTGACCGATCGAGACGAACACCTCCGACCCGCCAAGGTCGCGCGTCGCGAGCCCCTCCAGATGCGCCCGCAAATCCTTCAGGCTGCGCCCGGCAGCCGGAATGGGCGCGAGGTCGGGCAGCAGCAGGTTGCCGTCGCGCCCGACCCGAAGCGTGAGCGTCTGCCGCGCCCGGCCTCGGAAGGCGACGATCAGCTCGTCATCCGGACCGAGGACGTAGTCCTCCGGCAAGGCGCCGAAGCCCTGCGCGGGCGCACCGCCGCCACCCCGGAAGGTCTCGTAGCCGAACTGCCGCAGGGGCGCCCCGTCGAGCCGCGCAGCGAAGAAGGCTTCGGCTGCGGAAAGCGGCTCCTCGGGCACGGACGGCGCCGGCAGCGCCTGCGCGGCATAACCCGGCGCGGGAAAGACCGGTGCGGCGCGCGGCAGGCCCGACGGCGGGCCGCGCGTCGCTCCGCCATCCAGCAGCCGCTGCAGCACATCCTGCTGAGTGCCCGGGGGCAGCCCGGGCAGCGACGCCCCGCCCGGCATGACTGGCGGCAGGGACGGCGGGGCCAGCAACGCAGACCCGGCCGGGCCGGTCTGGCCCGAGGCCGCGGCCGACAGGCCCACCAGCCCTGCCGCCACCACCGGCAGGAACCGGCGGACAAGCCTAGGCCCGCGGAGCCTCGCCCATGGCCAGGTCATCGGCGGCGGTCATGCCGCGCCGGGTGGCCGGGCGGCCCTCCACGAAACCAAAGCTCCCATACCCGGCCAGTCGAGGGGCTGACGGGTATCGAACGCAAGCCGGGCATCGGGCGCGGTGGCACGGGATCAGAACGCCTAGCGACAATTTGAGAATTTATTATACAACTTATTGGTGATTGTTAACCACCGGATAGCCTCGCCCTGAGCAAGAGCGCCATTCCTGACGAGGCTGTATCAACCGCGCCCCGCCGAGGGTCGGGGCGGCCGCTGCTGCTGCGCGCGGATGCCGCCCGTCGGCTCGGCCCCCGCGCCTGCCTGCTGTTTGCATGGCACCGGCTGGCGCTGCGCAGCGGGATCGCGTCGCTCCGGCTCGGCGATGCAGCGCTGCGCGCCGGACCGCTGCTGCCTGCGGCAGCGCCCGACGGAGCGATGGAGGGCGACGCCGCAGCGCTCGCGGCCGCCGCGCACGCCGCCATCCCGGCGAACTGGCACGGACCCTTTCCGGCCAATGCCCCGTCCCTGGGCATGGACCTGTTCTCCCCCGGCGACATCCGCCCCGTCTGGGAAGCGAACCGGTTGCTTGCGGTACCACTGCTCGCTCTGGCGGCTCGGATCGCCCCGGCACACGGCCATCTCGTCCGCGCCGAAACCCTGCTGCACGAATGGGTCGCAGCGAACCCTCCGTTCCGCGGCCCCGCCTGGGCCTGCGGCCAGGAAGCGGCGCTGCGCGCCATGCATCTATGCCTGGCCCTCGCGCTGCTCGACGCCGACCGCACACCCTCATCGGCCATGCGCGTGCTGCTGTCGGCGCACGCCCGGCGCATCGCCGCGACCCGCGCCTATGCCGCCGCGCAGGACAACAACCACGCCGTCAGCGAGCCGGCCGGGCTCTTCGTCATCGGCCTCGTGCTCGGTGACCCGACGCTCGCGCGGTGCGGTGCGCGCGGCCTGGCGCGCGCTGTGGCGCGGCTGGTCGCACCGGACGGCGCCTTCGCCCAACCCTCACCCGGCTACCACCGGCTGTTGCTCGATACGCTCGCCGTCGCGGAGTGGTTCCGCCTTCACCACGGCGCACCCCCCTTCGCGGCGCCGTTCGCCGATCGTGCGAAGGCAGCGACGCTGTGGCTACGGCGCGTGATGGAGCCGACGACCGGGGTCCTGCCGCGCTGCGGGGCGGTGGATGATTCGGTCTTCGCCGACCTCTCACTGCACGGGACGGCCGATGCGCGCGGCAGCGTCGGGCGGGCGGTGGCTCTGTTTGCGGCGGACGGCTCTGCTGGAGGGGCTTTGCGCCTCCAGACCACCCCACCAAAGGCCGAAGGGCCTTTGGAAACCTCGTCTTGGCTCCGGGTCCGGCTGACGGGATTGGTGACGCAAGGCACGCCGGGGGCCGTTGAACCGGCTCCGATACCAGGCGGGGCCCCATCGCCGCTGGCGCTCAGCATCCCGTTCCCGCCCATCGCCGCAAGACAAGCCCGTGTCCCGCGCACGACGACGGTTCCATCACCTCGAACGAACCACAGGGCCCGGCACCATATCGAGGTTTCCAAAGGCCCTTCGGCCTTTGGTGGGGTGAGGTCCGGAGAGGGGCAAAGCCCCTCTCCGGTCGCCCCCTATTCGCCCCCACCGGACGCCCCCCCTCCAGCCCGCACCTGGCGCACCGAGGGCTGGTACGGCGCATCGACCGACCGCTTCCGCCTCCTCCTCCGCACCGGCGCACCGCTTCGCTTCCGCCCGGCGCAGAACGACCTGCTGCATCTCGACCTCGCGCTGGATGGCGCGCCGCTGCTGATCGATGGCGGAACCGGCGCGTATAACCCGCCGCCGGGCCGCGACTGGTGGACGGCGGCGCTCGCCGGCACGGCCGGGCACAACACGATCCAGTTCGATGGGGAGGAGCAGATGCCGCGCGTCGGCCGCTTCCTGTTCGCGCGCTGGCCCCGCTGCCGCGCCGTGCCCGGCGGCGCTGCCCTGCGCGACGCCGCCGGCCGGCGGCATGACCGTTGCGTGGATCTGTCGGGCGGCCGGGTCGTTGTCGCGGATCGCGCGGCCGGCGCCTTCTCGGCACTGGTGCTGCGCTGGCGGCTGGCGCCGGGCGAATGGCGCCTGACGGACGAGGGGGCGGCGGGGCCTCGGGCACGTTTGCGGCTGACCGCCGACGCGCCCCACCGCCTTCGCCTCGCGCAAGGCTGGCACAGCCCGGCCTATGGCAGGGTGGAGCCGGCGCCGGTGCTGGAACTCGCGGCGGCGGCGCCCGTCTCGCTTCTGACGACGCTGGTCGAGGCCTGGTGATGCCGCTGTCGTTGCTCCTGTCAGGCCTGTGGTGCCGGCGCTGGCAGCTGCTCTCCATCATGGCCGTGCTCTGGATCGGCGGCGCCACGCTGATCCTGCTGACCCCACGCGCGCATGTGGCGCAGTCGGTGGTGGCGCCGGCGGAGACGACGTCCTTCGCCGTCTCGACCCTGCTGTCGCCCTCGCCCTTCGCGCCGGCGGGGCTGCTCGACACCCGGCCGAGCGGGAATTTCGCCGTCTATCTCGGCGCCCTGCGCTCACCCGAGGCGGCGACGATGCTGACGCGCGACACGAGCATTGCCGAGGCGCTGACGCGGCGGCGGATGGCAGGGCTCGGCGGGGCGTTGCGCGCCCTGCTCGGCGCCGATCGCCCGGCCGATGCGGATGACGTGCTGGACTGGCTGACGCGCAACCTTGCCGTGACGCAATCGCTGGCCTCGGTGACCTGGACGATCGAGATCGCGCAGCAGGATCCGGCGCTCGCGCTCGACATGCTGCGACGGCTGCACGGCTTCGCCGAAGCCAAGGTACGCGCGGATCTGGCGGAACAGGCCGGCCGCCGCGTCGCCGCGCTGGAACGGCGCATCGCACGGGAAAACGACGTCTTCCTGCGCAACAGCCTGTACGAGCTGCTGGCCCAGCAGCAGCGCGCCGGACTCGTTGTGGCCGCCGATGAATCCGTCGCGGCGCGGGTGGTCTCGGCGCCGATGGTCGAGGCGCGTCCATCCCTGCCCAACCGGCCCCTGCTGATGGCCCTGCTGGCCGTGGCGGTGCCGGTCGCGGTGCTGCTGGCGGCGGCGGCGCTGCTGCTGATGCGCTTCAACCCGGTGCGGGCAGTCGTTGCTGCGGCGGCACCCCCGCCCGCACGCCAGCGGCAGGAGCCGGCGATGATGCCGGCTGGCCTGCCCGACCGGCCGCCGCCGCCGATCCCCCCGCCGCGTGGCATCGGCGAATGCTGACCGGCATGCGGGGGCTCGCGGGGCTCACCGGCATCCTCGCCGCCGCGCTGCACTTCGCGGGGGCGCTGAAGTCGACGCCGCCAGGCGCCGCGATGCCCGTCGATCTGACGGCCATGGCCGCGCTCGGCCTGCTGGCGACGCTGCCGCTGCTGGTCGCCGGGCATCATTGGCGGCTGGATGCAACGATCGGCCCACCGCTCGCCGCCTGCGGCGCGCTGTGGCTGTGGATGGTGCTGGCTGGCGCGTGGAGCCCCTCGCGCGGCATCCTCGCCGCCAAGCTGCCCGATGCAGTGCTGCTGGGACCTGCCATGCTGCTGGCGGGGATGGCGGTGGCGGGGCATCCCCGCGCGCTATCGCGCTGTGCCGGCGCGGCGCTGGCGATCGGCACCTTCGTCGCCGCGACCATCGCATGGGGTCTCGCAACCGAGAGCATCGTTCTCGGCGGCCAACCAGGATCGAGCCCGGAGCTGCTCCGCGTCCAGTACCAGATCGCCGGGCTGGCCATTGCCTCGGCCGCCGCCCTCGCGGCGGTCCGGGCGGCGGAGGCGCGGCGCTGGGCGGCGCGGATCGGCTGGCTCACGCTGGCCGGGCTGCTGTCGGCCTCGGCGCTGCTGCCTGGGGGACGGGCGGCGCTCGCGGCACTCGCCCTGGCGTTGGCGGCAGCGCCGGCCATCGTGCTGTGGCGCGCGGGCCGGCGCGGCGTCGCGCTGCTCTGGCCGGGCCTGGTACTGGCCGCAGCCGCCGCCGTGCTGCTGGTGGTGCAGTCGGATCCGCCGCTGGCGGCCGGGCTGCGCACGCTGGAGCGCCTCTCGCAGGGGGAGGTCGCCGAAGCCTCTGGCCGGCTGCCACTGTGGCGCGCGGCGACCGAACAGGGCGGGGCGGCGCTTCCCTGGGGGCTCGGCACCGGCGGCTTCACCATCGCCGCGGGGCACGGCGAACGCCGGGCGCTCTATCCGCACAATCACCTGCTGGAAGCCCTGGCGGAAGGGGGGCTGCCGGGCTTCGTCCTGTGGCTCGCGGCCTTCGGGGGCGGCGGCGCGGCGGCGGTGCTGCTCGGCGCACGGGTCGAGGCCGAACGGGCGGCACGCATCGCCGCACTGACCCTACCGGTCGCGCTGTCGGTGATGGTCTCGACCGATCTCGGCAATCGGATGGCCTGGCTGGCGCTCGGGCTCGCCCTCGGGTTGGGCGTCACGGCGGAACCACGGCATGTACCGGCGCTTCGGCAAGCGGGGGTTTGACCTCCTCGCCGCGGCGCTGCTGATCGCGGCGCTGGCACCGGCTATGGCGGCGGTCGCGCTGGCGGTGCGGCTGGCGCTCGGCCGTCCGGTGCTGTTTCGCCAGGTCCGCGCCGGGCGCCACGGCGCGCCCTTTATCCTGCTGAAGTTCCGCACGATGCGGGAAGGCGCCGGCGACGACGCCGCGCGGATGACGCGGCTGGGCCGCGGACTCCGGGCGATCGCGATCGACGAATGGCCGCAGCTCGTCAATGTCCTGCGCGGGGAGATGAGCCTGGTCGGCCCCCGGCCTCTGCCCCTCGACTACCTGCCGCGCTTCTCGGCCCGGCAGGCATCGCGGGTCTCGGTGCTGCCGGGCCTTGCGGGGCTGGCCCAGGCGGCGGGACGCAACGCCGTCCCGTGGGAGGCGCGGCTGGAACTCGATGCCCGCTATGCCGAGGCGCCGCCGCGACTGTCACGCGACCTCCGGCTGCTGCTGCGCTGCGCCGTGCTCGCTGCCACCGGCCGCGGTGCTGCCGCCCCCGGCCACGCAACCATGCCGACCTTCGAGAAAAATCGAGCATAACCCCTGGTTGATTTCCATCTATCGAAATATCGTCCCTTTGTGACGTTCCTCGCCCCCCTCCGCGCTGCCACCTGCGCCCTCGAAGGTCTCGCCGCCGAGGTGCCCCCGGCGCGCATCCACCTTTCCCCGCCGCATCTGACGGGAGGTGAGGCCGCGGCGCTGCTGGCGGTGCTGGACAGCGGCTGGGTCGCCCCGGCCGGTCCCGCCATCGCGGAGTTCGAGGCCGCGGTCGCAGCCGCCACCGGCTTTCCCCATGTGCTGGCCACGGCCTCGGGCACGGCGGCGCTGCACCTCGCCTTCCGGGTGCTGGACATTGCCCCCGGCGACGAGGTCTGGGCGCCCGGCTTCACCTTCGTCGCGACCGTCGCGCCGGCGGTGCAAATGGGCGCGGTGCCGCGCTTCCTCGATGTCGATCCTGCGTCCTGGACGCTCGACCCCGACCTGCTGCGCGCCGAACTGGCGGCCGCGGCACGCCGCGGCCGGCTGCCGCGGGCGGTCGTCGCCGTGGACATCTACGGCCAGGCCGCCGATCTCGACGGCATCCTCGCCGCCTGCGACCGCTGGGGGGTGCCGGTCGTCAGCGACAGTGCGGAAGGGCTGGGCGCGAGCATGCGCGGGCGGCACGCCGGGCGCGGTGCGCGGGTCGCGGCCCTCTCCTTCAATGGCAACAAGATCGTCACGGCGGGCGGCGGCGGGGCATTCGCCGCCGACGATCCGGTGCTGGTCGCGCGGGCGCGTCACCTGGCGCACCATGCCAAGGACCCGGCGCCGCACTATCAGCACTCGGTGACCGGCCATTCCTATGCCCTGTCCTCGCTGCTGGCGGCGGTCGGAACGGTGCAGCTCGCCGCGCTGGCGCCGCGCGTGGCAGCGCGCCGGGCCCTGTTCGACCGATACCGCGATGCGTTGTCCGACCTGCCGGGGATCAGCTTCATGCCGGAGGCGCCGTGGGGCACGGCGACGCGCTGGCTGACCGCAATGCTGGTGCGGCCCGACCGCTTCGGCATGGACCGGGAGGCGCTGCGGCAGCGTCTCGACGCCGCAGGCATCGAAAGCCGTCCGGTGTGGAAGCCGCTGCCGGACCAGCCGGCGTTCCGCGATGCGCCACGCGCCGGCGGCGCCGTTGCGGCGGCGCTGTTCGCGCAGGGCCTCTGCCTCCCCTCCGGCAACGGCTTGGCGGAAGCCGAGCAGGACCGCGTCATCGCCGTCATCCGAGGGGCCTGCCTGGCGTGACGCTCCACATCCTTTACCTGCACCAGCACTACTCCTCCCCGGCGGGCAGCACGGCGACGCGTAGCCACGGGCTGGCCCAGGCGCTGGCCGCGCGCGGCCATGCGGCCACCCTCGCCTGCGGTCGCTACGACGGCGCGGAAAGCGGGCTGGATGGCCCCTTCCGCCGCGGCCGGCGCGAAGGGCGCGCCGGCAGCATCCGCGTCGTGGAGTTCGACATCGCCTGCAGCAATGCAATGGGACTGCCCGCCCGGGCCGCAGCCTTCCTGCGCTATGCCGCCGCGGCTACGCGGCTGGCGCTGACGCGGCGCTTCGATCTGATCGTCGCCTCCTCCACCCCGCTGACGGTGGCGTTGCCGGCGCTGGCGGCGCGGGCGCTGCGCGACACGCCCTTCGTCTTCGAGATCCGGGACCCGTGGCCGGAACTGCCGCGCGCCATGGGCGGGGTTCCGGGTCCGCTGCTCGGGGCGATGGATCGCCTGGCCACGGCGGCCTGCGGGCGTGCGGCGGCCGTGGTGGCGCTGTCCGACGGCATGGCCGCGACTGCCGTGGCCCGCGGCGCCGAACCCGAGCGCGTCCATGTCCTCCCGAATGGTTGCGACCTGGACCTGTTCGGGCCGCATATCGCGCCCTGGCGGCCGGAACAGGCCGGGTCGCAGGAATGCGTCGCGCTCTATGCCGGGGCGCATGGCCGGGCGAACGGGCTCGGGGTGCTGCTCGACGCCGCCGCCATCCTGCGGGCCCAGGGCGAGGCGCGGCTGCGCCTCGTGCTGGTCGGCGACGGATCGGAGAAGCCCGCGCTCGTCGCCCGTGCACGGCAGGAGGGTCTGGACAACGTCACCTTCCTGGATCCCATGCCGCGGGCAGCCATCGGCGCACTGCACGCGGGCAGCCAGATCGCGTTGCATCTGCTCGCGAACGTGCCGGCCTTCGCCGAATGGACCTCTCCCAACAAGCTGATGGACGGGCTCGCCGCCGGACGGCCGGTGGTGACGAACCAGCCGGGCCGCACGGCCCGCATCGTCGAGAGCGGCCCTTCCGGCATTGCCGTGCAGCCCGGGGATCCGGCGGCCCTGGCCGCGGCGCTGCGTCGTCTCGCCACGAACGCCGCCCTGCGCGCGGCGATGGGCGAGGCGGCGCGCCGCCAGGCCGAGGCGCGCTGGGACCGGCGACTGCTCGCCACGCGATTCTGCGCCGTAGTCGAGGCGGCGGCGCGCAGCCCGGCGGGCGTGCCGGCACGGCTGGGTGGCGCGGCGCTGCCGTGAGCCTGCCGGAGGTCCACCTCGTCGCGGCCGCGCGCCCGAACCTGCCGAAGCTCGCCGCGCTGTGGCACGCCTTGGCGGAGGGCGCACCGATCTGTCGGCCGCTGCTGATGCACACCGGCCAGCATCACGACGCGGCGATGTTCGGCGACCTGCTCGAGGATCTGCGCCTGCCGGCGCCGACGATCTCTCTGGGCATCACCGGCGGCACCCACGCCGAGCTCACCGGCCGGACCATGATCGCCGCCGAGGCGGTGTGGCGGCAGCGACGCCCCGCGCTGGTAGTAGTGGCGGGGGATGTGGACGGCGCGCTGGCGGCGGGGCTGGCGGCGCGCAAGCTTGGCGTCCCGGTAGCGCATCTGGAGGCAGGGCTGCGCTGCGACGACCGCGACATGCCAGAGGAGGTCAACCGCCGCGCGCTGGATGCGATCAGCGACCTGCTCTGGGCGCCGGACCGGGATGCGGCCATGCGCCTGGTGGCTGACGGCTTCGGGGCCGACCGCGTGCGGCCCGTCGGCAACGCCATGGTGGACACGCTGCTGCGCCATCTGCCGGAGGCGCGCGATCGGCCGCTGCCGAACGGCCTGAAGGCGGGCGGATACGGCGTCGTCACGCTGCACCGGCCGGCCAATGTGGATGAGCGGCGCGCGCTCGGCGCGATGCTGGCGGGGCTGGCGGCAGCGGCGCGGCATTTGCCGCTGGCCTGGCCCGTGCACCCGCGCACCGCGGCGCGGATGCGGGATTTCCACTGCACGCCACCGCTCGGCGTCACCCTCCTGCCACCGCTGCGCTACCTCGATTTCCTGGCCCTGATGGCAGGGGCGAAGCTGATCGCGACCGATAGCGGCGGCGTCCAGGAGGAAGCGGCGGCGATCGGCCTGCCCTGCCTGACGCTGCGCCGGTCCACCGAGCGCCCGGTAACCGTCGCGGCAGGCGGCAACCGTCTCGTCACACCGGAGGAACTTCCACGGGCCGTGCTGGAACCTCCGGGCCGAGCACGGCCGATCCCGCTGTGGGACGGCCATGCCGGGGTCCGGATGCGGGCGCATCTGGCCGAGGTGCTGTCTGCTTGAGCACCGTGCTGATGCTCTCCGCGGCGCATCCTGCTGGCGATACGCGGGTGGTGCGCAAGGAAGGGGCGGCGTTGGCGGCAGCCGGCTGGCGCGTTCTGCATCTCTGTCCGGGCGACGTCGAAGGATCGATCGACGGCGTCAGCATCATCCCCCACCGGCGGCGGCGCCTGCGCGGCCTGTGGGGGTTGGCTGGCGATGCGGCGAAGCTGCGGCCAGCCGTGATCCATGCCTCCGAGCCGGATGCATGGCTGGCGGCGCTGATCGCGGCCCGGCGCTGCGGCGCACGGGTCGTCCTAGATGTGCATGAGCATTACCCGTCGCGGCTCGACGCCCGGCTGCCGGCGCCGCTGCGCACGGTGATGCGGCGGGCGATCGAAGCCGCCTGCCGCGCCATGGGCGCCGCCGCCGATGCGGTGGTGGTGGCGAAGGACGGGCTCGACGATGCCTTCGGTGGCGGCGCCCGGATCGTGAAGGTGCGGAACTACGCCCCCGCGCCGGTCGCGCCGCCGCGCGAGCAACGGGCCGGTCCGCTGGCGCTCGGGCATCTCGGCGCGATCACGCGGTCGCGCGGCTGGCCTGTCATGCTGGACGCGCTGGCGCGCGGTGATGCGGCGACGCGGCTGATGCTCATCGGCCGCTTCACGGATGGCAGCGAGGCCGCGTTCCAGGCGCGGGCGGCGGCGCTGGGCGTCGCCGCCCGCGTCACCGTCACGGGCTGGCTGCCGCAGGCGGAGGCGCTGCGGCGGCTGCGGGACTGCGACGTGGCGCTCGTGCTGTTCCAGCCCGGCGAGGAGAATCACCGCCTAGCCCTGCCGCACAAGTTGTTCGACGCCATGGCCGCCGGGGTGCCGGTGATCGCGCCCGCCTTCGCCGAGGAGGTGGCGGCGGTGGTACAGGCCTCCGGCTGCGGGGTTCTGGTGGACAGCGGCGATGCGGCAGCGGTGGCGGCGGCCGTCGCCTCCCTGACCGATCCGGGCCGCCGCGCGGCCCTCGGCGGTGCGGGCTGGCGCGCGGCGCGAGAGGATTTCGCCTGGGAGGCCGAGGCCGCGCGGCTGGTGGCGCTGTACCGCTCCCTGGGGTCCTGCGGCGTGACTCGTCAGAAGGCTGGCCGTTCCGCCGGGGCCGCCGTATAGCCCCGGCATGGCCCGCGGCCCGTCGCTTCGCATCCTGCTGAACCTCACGCTCGACAGCGTGCTCGCGCTGGCCGCCCTGCCGGCCGCGATCTGGGCGGCCGCGCCGGGGATATGGCCACCAGCGGGCTGGTGGGCTGGTGCCCTGCCCGGCGCGGTGCTGGCGCTCGCCGTCGCCGGTGCACCGCTGCGGCTGGCGCAGCAATATTGGCGCTTCGTCGGGCCGCGCGACCTGATGGCGGTGGGCGGCGCGGCGCTCGGCTCGGCCATCATGTTCAGCCTGGGATTGTACCTGCTGAGCGCCTGGCGGCCACCCAACGACGCCTTCCCGCTGATCCATGCCGCCGCGCTCGGCCTGCTGCTGGCCGGCGGGCGCGTCGCCAGCCTGCTGCAGGCGGCGCGGCATGCGAGCGATGCGTCCCCCGATGCGCAGAACGTCCTGCTCGTCGGCGCGGCCGAAGGGACAGACCTGTTCCTGCGCGCCCTGTCGCGCGACCGGCGGGCGCCCTATCGCGTCATCGGCATCCTTTCCCTGCGCGCCCGGCAGGCGGGGCGACGGATGCAGGGCCATGCCATCCTCGGCACGGTCGAGGAGATCGACGCCGTGCTCGACACGCTGCGCGCCGAGGGGCGGTTGCCGGCGGCGATCGTGCTGGCCTCGGGCCTGTCCGGCCCGGCTCTGGAATCCCTGCTGGACGCGGCGGACCGCCACGGCGTGCCGGTGCGCCGCGCCCCGGCGCCCACCACGCTCGCGCCCGCGGGCGGCGGGGAAGGGCGTCGGGTGGAACTGCGCCCGGTGTCGATCGAGGATCTGCTGGACCGTCCGCAAGTGCCGCTCGACCGCGAGGGCATGGCGCGGCTGGTACAGGGGCGGCGCGTGCTGGTCACCGGCGCGGGTGGGACCATCGGCGGGGAGTTGGCGCGGCAGGTGGCCGCTCTCGGCCCGGCCAGCCTGACGCTGCTCGACCACGGCGAGTACGTGCTCTACGAAATCGATCTCGAGCTCCGCGAGAAGCACCCGGAGGTGGTGCGCCGCGCCGTGCTCGCCGATGTGCGGGACGAGCCGCGCATCCGCCGCCTGTTCGAGGAGATCCGGCCCGAGCTGGTGTTCCACGCCGCCGCCCTCAAGCACGTCCCGATGGTCGAGAACGACCCGTTGGAGGGGTTGCTGACGAATGCGCTCGGTACGCGCATCGTCGCCGATGCGGCGCGTGCCGTCGGCACCGCGGCGATGGTGTTCATCTCGACCGACAAGGCGGTGAACCCGACATCCGTGATGGGCGCATCGAAGCGCCTTGCCGAGATGTACTGCCAGGCCTTCGACCGTGAAGCCCGCGCCGCGCGCGGCGACGAAGCGCGGCTTGGCCGCGATGGCATGCGCTGCATCACCGTGCGCTTCGGCAATGTGCTGGGGTCCACCGGCTCCGTCGTGCCGCTGTTCCGCCGGCAGCTTGAACGCGGCGGCCCGCTGACGGTCACGCATCCCGACATGCGCCGGTACTTCATGACCGTGAGGGAGGCCGTGGGGCTGGTGCTGCAGGCGTCCGTCGTCGGCACGACAGACCCCGAGAACATGCCGCCGGAACTCGCCGATGGCGGCATCTTCGTGCTCGACATGGGCGAGCCCGTGAAGATCGTCGACCTTGCCCGCCGCATGATCCGCCTCGCCGGCTTGCGACCCGACGAGGATGTGGAGATCCGCTTCACTGGCCTGCGCCCTGGCGAGAAGCTGTTCGAGGAACTGTTCCACGGCAAGGAAGCGCCGCGCCCGACCGAGTATCCGGGGTTGCTGGTCGCGACGCCGCGCACGGCGGATGCCGCGCTGGTCGGTCGCGCGATCGACGAGATCTCGACCGCGGCACGCAGCGGGACGCCTCGGGTGGCGCTGCAGCAGCTCGGGCGGCTGGTACCGGAATTCGAGCACGCGCCGGAAGGGACAGTGGCGACGCGCTGAGCAGGAGCTTACGTCGCGCTGCTCATGTGCGCGCTGGCGGCATTGAAGGGGCTTTGCGCACCATGGCCGAAGAGCCTTTCTGATTAGCTCGATACTTTCGCTGTCGAGTTGGAGGGGCGTTGCCCCTCCAAGCCACCCCAGCAAAGGCCGAAGGGCCTTTGCAAACCTCAACTTGGTGCGGGGCGCCGTTGGCGGGATGGGTGCCGGCACCCGCCCTTGCGCACGAAGCGCGCTTGGAGGGTGCAGCAAGCCCGCGAAGCCCAACGCCAACAGATTGCGGTCCAGGGGGTCCAACCCCCTGGCGGGGTGGTTCGGAGGGGCAGCGCCCCTCCGATCTCCGATGGCGAAATAGCCGGCTAATCACGAAGGCCCGTCGGCCTTTGCTCGGCAGAGGTTCGGCGCAGGGCAAAGCGCCGTTCCGGTTGTCCGCCGCCGCACCGGAAGGCAGGGCCCTTCAGTACCGCTCCGGCACATACAGCTCCGGCGGCAGCACGGCGCGTTCGTAGTTCGGGTTGAACACGCGCTCCGGCAGCAGCACCGGCTCGTGCGGCGCTTCACCGTAGGGCACCATCGTCAGCAGGTGCGCGATGCAGTTCAGCCGCGCGCGCTTCTTGTCGTTGCCTTCGACGATGGTCCACGGCGCTTCCGGGATGTTCGTGCGTTCGAACATCGCTTCCTTCGCCTTGGTGTATTGTTCCCACCGCACGCGGGACTGCAGGTCCATCGGCGAGAGCTTCCACTGCTTGATCGGGTCGTGGATGCGCATGAGGAAGCGGAACTGCTGCTCCTCATCAGTGATCGAGAACCAGTACTTCACGAGGATGATGCCGGACCGCACGAGCATGCGCTCGAATTCCGGCACGTCGCGGAAGAATGATTCGACCTGGTCCTCGTTGGCGAAGCCCATCACGCGCTCGACGCCGGCGCGGTTGTACCAGGACCGGTCGAACAGGACTATTTCGCCCGCCGCCGGCAGGTGCGGCACGTAGCGCTGGAAGTACCACTGCGTCTTCTCGCGGTCGTTCGGCGCCGGCAGCGCAACGACGCGGGCATAGCGCGGGTTCACGCGCTGGGTGATGCGCTTGATCACGCCGCCCTTGCCGGCCGAATCGCGGCCCTCGAACAGCACGACGACCTTCAGGCCCTTGTGCTGGACCCAGTCCTGCAGCTTCACCAGCTCGGCCTGCAGGCGCATCAGCTCGCGGAAATACAGGTTGCGGTCGAGCGTGCTCTTCTTCCGCCGGGCCAGCAGCGCACGCAGCTCGGGCGGGATGCGCCCGTCGTCGATCTCGTTCTCGAACTCCTCGTCGAAATCGTCCTCGAGTTCGATGTCCACCCAGGACCGTTCAGCGGGGTCCTTCAACTCGTCGTTCATGCGCGGCTCCGTCGTCGTCGTGCATCCGGGGACGGAGCGGATTCCACGCGCCCTCGCGCACGGCAATCCCCCGCACCCTCCTATGCCGCGGGCGGGTCCGCCCGGGCGGGGCTGCTCTAGCCGTTCCTGGCGAAAGGCGGATGACGGTCTCGTGACGAATGCGGCAGCCGCGTCACGCGCCGTTGCCGACCTCCTGCGGCGCGCAGCCGAAGCGCAGCAGGTTGCCGTGCGGGTCCAGGATGGCGAATTCCAGCATGTTCCAAGGCTTCACCTCGAAGGCCGTGAGGCCCGGCACGTTGCGCGCCGAGAACTCCTCGAACAGCGCCGGCACCTGGCCGCCGCGGATGTAGCAGGCCGTGTGCTCCGGATGGATGCGGTCCTTCGCCAACCAGAAATGCAGTTCCATCTCGTCGCGCCGCACGAGCGCGTAGTCGCCCCATGCCTCCCCGGCAAAGCCCAACTGATCGCGATAGAAGGTGAGCGTCTCGGCGATGTCGAGCGAGGCGAGAATCGGGATGCAGCGCGCCGGATCCTTCGTCATGCGCCGGGCACCCAGTGCCGCGCGACGCCCTGCACATCCACGGTCCGTGGCGTCGGGCGTTCCGGCGCCGGTGTCCCGACATAAACCCAGCCGAGCAGCGTATCCGTCTCGGCAAAGCCCAGCGCCTGCTTCACCGCAGGATCGCGAAGCGCGCCGGAGGACAGCCAGACGGTCCCGAAGCCGAGCGCGTCGAGCGCATTCAGGAAGTTCATCGTCGAGGCCGCGACCGAGGCTTCCTGCTCCCACGGCGGCACGCCGGGGCGGTCGTGGCGGATCGCCGCGCCGACGGCGACGACAAGTGGAGCGCGCAGCGGCTTGGCACGCTCGATGTCGAGCCGCTCGGGCGGAGTCTGGGGTTCCCGCCGGGCCAGCGATGCGGCCATCATCTCCCCCAGCGCCTGCCTCGCCGTGCCGGAGACGAAGATGAAGCGGGCCGGTCGCAGGCCACCATGGTCCGGCGCCCGCAACGCGGCCGCGACCGCGAGGTCCAGCGCCGCCTGGTCGGGTGCCGGGTCGCGCATCAGCCGTGGCGGGACGGAACTGCGGGAAAGGAGCGCCGCCAGGGCGGGCGGCATGGTGGGGATCGCGTCTGGCATGGTCACTCCCGCGTCTCGATGCGAATCATTCTCAATTGAGATATAGGCGCTTCACCCTCACCCTACTACGGCGCAGGCGGCGCTGCGTTGCACAAGGACACCAACGTTGATTTCGCCCGACGCGGCACCCCGGTCTAAGAGATCGCCTGCAAAGTCCGGCACTGGCCCGCACCCCCACCCGACCACCCACGTCAGCGGCTGGATTGGGTGGCCGGGTGGGGGTGCGGGCTGGTTGCCGGACACGGAAATGCGCCTTCAAGCGCACTTCCAAACGATTTCTGAGACCCTGCCAGGTTTCGCGTGAGGCTTTTCGAGGAATCATGACCGCTCCCATCGCGCTGTTCGACGTGAAGGCCCAGCAGGCGCTGATCCGGCCTGAGCTGGATCGCCGCATCGCCGCCGTTCTCGATTCCGGCCGCTTCATCAATGGGCCGGAGGTCGCCGAGCTGGAGGAAAAGCTCGCCGCCTTCGCCGGCTGCGCCCATGCGGTCGGCGTGTCCTCCGGGACCGACGCGCTGCAGATCGCCATGATGGCCGAGGGCGTCGGACCCGGCGACGCGGTGTTCCTGCCGGCCTTCACCTACACCGCGACGGCCGAGGTGCCGCTGGTCCTCGGTGCGACGCCGATCTTCGTCGACGTCGAGGCATCGACCTTCAACATCGACATCGACGACCTCGAAGCCCGCATCGCCGCGGTGAAGCGCGAGGGCCGGCTGACGCCGCGCGCGATCGTCGGCGTCGACCTGTTCGGACTGCCGGCGAACTGGACCAGCATCGAGGCGATCTGCGCCCGGGACGGCATGTTCGCCCTGGACGACGCCGCACAGGCGTTCGGCGCCTCGCTCGGCAACCGGCGGCTCGGCTGCTGGGCGCATGCCACCGCCCTGTCCTTCTATCCGACCAAAACGCTCGGCGCTTATGGCGATGGCGGCGCGCTTCTCACCAATGATGCCGATCGGGCGGAGCTGTATCGCTCGCTGCGGACGCACGGCGAGGGGAAGACACGCTACGCCGTGGAACGCACCGGCATGAACGGCCGTCTCGACACGATCCAGGCCACCATCCTGCTGGCGAAGATGTCGCTGCTCGAGGACGAGCTGGCGCAGCGGAAGCGCCTCGGCGCAGCCTATGACGCCGCACTCTCCGGCCGCGTCGGCGTGCAGAAGGCGCCGTCGGGGGCGGAGAACGCCTACGGCCTCTACACCATCCGCCTTCCGGATGCGGCCGTGCGGACGCGGGTCCAGGCGGCCCTGACGGCCGAACAGATCGGCAGCGGCATCTACTACCCGAAGCCGCTGCACCATCAGCCGGCCTACGCAACGCATCATGCCGGCAGCGTCGCCGGCGGGCCGGCGCCCCTGCCGGTCAGCGAAGCGCTGTGCGACCAGGTGCTGTCCCTGCCGATGCACCCCTACATGACCGAGGCGGATGCGGCGCGGGCAGCGAAGGTGGTGATCGGGGCGCTGTAGTCCCGGCGGTGATCGGAGGGGCGCTGCCCCTCCGATCCTCCCCGCCAGGGGGTTGGACCCCCTGGACCGCAACATGTTGGCGCCGGGCGCGGCGCGCTTCGTGCGCAAGGGCACGTTGCAGCACCTGTTCTGCCAGCGGCGCACCGCACCAGGTCGAGGTTTGCAAAGGCCCTTCGGCCTTTGCTGGGGTGAGGTCCGGAGAGGGGCAAAGCCCCTTTCCGAATCCGCCCGCGGACGACCGTCACCGCCCCGGCATCGCCCTCAACGGCCGCCCCGACGGCGCATCCATCAGCCCGGCCACGATCATCTTGCGCACCGGGGCGAGCGCAGCCCCCGCCCCGACCAGCGCCGCCCGTGCCAGCCGCGCCGGCGCGCGGTCGTCGGAATACAGACGGGCGACGGCATTCGTCGCGAGGAACAGCGGCAGCGTCGCCCGGCGGTGCGCCACCGCATAGCCATTCAGCGCCGTACCCGGGTCGCTGGCGTGGCGAATGTCGGCCGCGAGGCGTTCGGCGCCCGACAGCCCGAAGTTGAAGCCATGCGCCGTGACGGGGTGCATGCCAACGGCGGCGTCGCCGAGCAGTGCGAAGCGCCGCGCGATGAAGCGATGGGCGTAGGTGGCCACCAGCGGGTAGGCATGCCGGGTCCCGGCCGGCCGCATCGGGCCGAGCCGCGATTGGTAGCGCCGCGTCACCTCGGCGGCGAAATCCTCCGGGGAGAGAGCCATGGCGGCCTGGGCCTCCGCCGGCGGCAGGGTGAGCACGACGGAGGACATCGCACCGTTCAGCGGCAGCATGGCG
Organism: Neoroseomonas terrae; assembly: GCF_018129025.1. Classification (GTDB taxonomy): domain Bacteria; phylum Pseudomonadota; class Alphaproteobacteria; order Acetobacterales; family Acetobacteraceae; genus Neoroseomonas; species Neoroseomonas terrae. Next base: position 31,112 of record NZ_JAAEDI010000030.1, read on the forward strand.
ATGGTCTGGCCGTGGCCGAACCACTCGGTCGCGACGCCGCCATGCGGCGCGTCATGCGCGACGCGCGCGACGATCATGGTGCGGCCGAAATCGAGCATCCGCGCACCGATTCCGGCCCGCCGCCGCGCCTCGGAAAAGCGGGAATCTGCGGCGACGACGAGGCGCGCCGATACGACCTCCCCGCCGTCGAGCGTCACCTGCGCCCCCTCGGCGCCGAGCGACAGGCCGGCGACGGCGCGACCGGCCATCAGTACGGCGTCGGTACCGGCAGCCGTCTCGAAGAGCGCGCGGCGGATCAGGTGGTTGGGCACCAGCCTGCCCAATGGCTCGCCGTCGCGCCCGGGCGCGAAACGCAGGGCCAGGGGATTCGCGCCGTTCAGCACCTTGGCCTCCCGCAGCGGTGCGGTCTCGGCCGCCGGGATGCGGTCCCAGGCGCCGAGATCGCGCAGGATGGCCTGCGAGCGGTGGGTCAGCGCGATCTCCCGTCCGTCGAAGGCGGGGTCGGCGATCGCGGCCTCGGGCGCGCGTTCCAGCAGGGTGACGCGCAGCCCGCTGCCCGCGAGCGCGCACGCCATGGCCAGCCCAGCCGGCCCGGCCCCGATGATGGCGACATCCGTATCCATGCCGTGTCGTCCCTCCGGACGGCGACCGCGCCGTCCCTGGTAATGTGGCGTCTCAGCCGTCCTCGTCCAGCGCCCGGCCCGCCTGGTGGCGGCGCAGCAACATCAGGCCGATGACGGCGGACACCGCGAACAGCCCGATGCCGAGACCGAGTTGCCAGGCTCCGTCCACCCGGATGCCCTTGCCCAGCAGGGCGAAGACGATGGTCTGCGGCAGGTAGCCGATGGCCGATCCGGCCAGGAAGGGCAGCAGGCTGACGCCTGCCATGCCGGCCAGCAGGTTCAGCGCCAGGTTGTTGCCCACCGGCAGCAGGCGCAGGGCGAGCGTCGCGTTGAACGGGCTGCCGGCCAGCACGTCCCGCAGCGGCCGTAGCCGATGGCCGAAACGCCCGGCCAGCCGCCGTTCCGCCCAGCCCCGCCCGATCGCCCGCGCCCATAGGTAGGAGACGGCGCAGCCCAGCACCTGCGCTGCCAGGGCCAGCGCCGTGCCTTCGACCACGCCGAGCGCGTAGCCCCCGAGAAACGCGACCCCCTGCCGCGGCGCCCCGGCCGCCGTCGCGGCCGCCCCCACCGCCACGAAGACGAGGTCACCGAGCAGCCCCTGCCCCAGCACCCAGCGATCCACCCACCCGGTGCCTGGGGCGAGGCCGACCTCGCGCAGCAGCAGCCCGGCCAGGACCAGCCCGGCGGCGAGGATCGACAGCTTCAGCAGCGCCGCGCGACGCCGCCCCGACGCCGCCTGCGTGGTCATGGCGCGTCGTCGGCCTCGATGACCGGCCGCCTGCCGCGACGCTGCAGCCAGGCCATGCCGACCAGGTCGAACAGGCTGACCAGCAGCCGGTCCAGCGTTCCGTAGTTCGACACGCCGCGCACCCGGGGCCGATGGTTCACCGGCTCGCTCACCACGGCGCCGCCCTGGCGCAGCGTCAGCGCCGGCAGGAAGCGGTGCATGTGGTCGAAATGCGGGAGGTCGAGGAAAAGGTCGCGCGGAAACACCTTCAGCCCGCAGCCGGTATCCGGCGTCCTGTCCCGCAGCAGGCGGGACCGCACCGCGTTGGCGATACGGCTGGAATACCGCTTCACCCCGCTGTCGCGCCGGTTCACGCGATGCCCCGCGACCATGGTGCGGCGGCCGGCGGCTGCCTCCGCTTCGGCGCGGGCGAGCAGGCGGGGGATGTCGGCAGGGTCGTTCTGCCCATCCCCGTCCAGGGTCGCGATCCAGCGGCCGCGCGCCGCCTTCACCCCGGTGATGACAGCCGCCGACTGCCCGCAGGACGCGCCGTGGCGGATGGCGCGCAGCGGCGCACCGCCGGCCCGCGCCTCGCGCAGCGCCGCTGGCGTGCCATCGGTCGATCCGTCGTCGACGTAGACGATCTCATGCGGCACCGCGGCGAGCGCAGCCTCGATCTCGGCCACCAGCGGGGCGATGTTCGGCGCCTCGTTGCGGACGGGGATCACGACGGACAGGACGGGTGGCGCGGCAGCGTCCGGTCCCGTCGGCGCGGGCCCGGATGCGGCGCGGTGCTCGGGAACCATGGCGCGGCGGTAGCAGCACCGCACCGCCCCCGCAAGCAGGCCCCGTGCAGGCGCGCCGCCACTGGCCTATATCGCCCCCATGCCTTTCGATTCACGAGACCCGGCCGACACTTCCGCCCGCGACCGCCGTGCCGTCGCCCGATGGCTGCTGTTTGTGGCGGGGCTGGTCTGGGTGATGGTGGTGATCGGCGGCGCAACCCGGCTGACCGGGTCCGGCCTGTCCATCATGGAATGGGCGCCCATCACCGGCATGCTGCCGCCGATGTCGGACGCCGAATGGACCCGCCTTTACGAGCTGTACCGCACCATCCCCCAGTACCAGCTGGTCAACCAGGGCTTCGGGCTGGAGGGATTCAAGGAAATCTTCTGGCTGGAATGGATCCACCGCTTCTGGGGCCGGCTGATCGGCATCGCCTACGTAGCGGGCCTGGCCTGGTTCTGGCTGCGCGGGAAGGTGCCGGCAGGGTATCGCGGGCGGCTGCTGCTGCTCCTTGTCCTCGGCGGGCTGCAGGGCGCGGTCGGCTGGTTCATGGTCGCCTCGGGCTTCGAGGCCGATCGGACGGCCGTCTCCCCGTATCGCCTTGTGATCCACCTGGGGCTGGCGTTCCTGCTGTTCGGCGTGCTGCTCTGGACGGCGATGACGCTGCTTCGCCCTCAGCCGGACTCCGTGGCCGTGCCGCGCGCGCTGCGCCCGCTGGTGCACGCCGCCGCCGGCCTCGCCGTGCTGGCGATGCTGGCGGGCGGTTTCGTCGCGGGCATCCGCGCGGGGCTCGACTACAACACCTTCCCCCTGATGGAAGGCCGCCTCGTGCCACGCGGCTACTGGATGCTGGAACCGGCCTGGGCGAATTTCACCGCCAACATCGCGGCGGTGCAGTTCAATCATCGCCTGCTCGCCACGGTGACGCTGGCGGTCGCGATCTGGGCGGCGGTGGTCGCGGTCCGCCACCTGCCCCGCGGCCGGGTGCGCGGCGCCGTGACAGGCTTCGCGATCGCCATCGCGCTGCAATATGCCGTCGGCATCGTGACGCTGCTGTTGGTCGTGCCGCCATGGCTCGGCACCTTGCATCAGGGCGTGGCGGTGCTGGTGCTGACGGGCGCGCTGCTGGCCCTTCATGCGCTGCGCCGTCCCGCTCCCGGCACGGCCGGCCTGTCTCCCCCGGCGGCCGTCGGCGGGTGACCCGCGACGACGCCGCGTTACGGGCCCTGGAGGCGCTGCCTCATGCGGTCATGGTGATCGATGAGGCCAGCCGACTGGTGGTCGCCAACGCGGCGTTTTGGAGCGAAGCCGGCGCTCAGCCCGACCGCTTCCCGCCCGGCACGCCGCTGCGCGACATGCTGCGGCTGCTCGCCTTTCGCGGCATGCTCGGCGCGGGGGACCCGGCGGCGCTGGCCGAGGAAGCCCTCGCAGCGGACCGGAGCGTACCGCATCTGCGGCACCTGCGCAGCGCCGACGGCGCCCGGCTGTCGGAGGTCGCGAGCCTGCCCCTGCCTGGCGGCGGCTTCGTGCTGTGCTCGGTCGACATCACCGCCCTGCATCGGGCGGAGGCCACCGCGCGCAGCCGCGCAGCGCTGCTCGAACATGTGCTGAGCAGCCAGCGCGGGGGGATCGCGCTGTTCGACACAGCCGGGCGGCTGGTGCTGCACAACCCGGCCTATCTCCGACATTCCGGCGCGACGCCGGAGATGCTGGCCGGCCACCCCACGCTGAACGAGATCGTCACGGCGTTGGCACAGGCCGGCGAATTCACCGCCAACGCCGACCGCGACTATGTCCGGGCGCTGCTCGACGGCGACCCTTCCCGCGCGCGGCGCGGCCAGCGCGAGAAGCGGGACGGCACCGTCGTGCGCTTCCACAGCACGCCGGAGGTGAATGGCGGCTTCCTGGTCGAGAGCGACGACGTGACCGACCTTCGCCGGGCGGAGGATGAGGCGAGGCGCCGCGCCGCCCTGCTGAACGGCGTGCTGGAGGCGCTGCCGCACGGCATTTGCGTCTGGACCGCGGAACGCCGCGTGGCGCTGTTCAACGATGCCTATCAGCGCCTGATGGATGGCGCGCCGCTGCAGGTGGGCGACACGCTGCACGACGTGATCACCCGCCGGGCGACGGCCGGCGAATACGGATCCGGGGAGGCCGAGGCCATCTACCGGCGCGAGATGGGGCGCGACCTCTCCCGCCCTCAGCAGCGGCAACGCCAGCGCCCGGATGGCACCGCGCTCGCCATCCGCACGGCGCCGCTGCCGGACGGCGGACACATCTCGGTCGTCACAGACATCACCGCGCTGTGGCGGGCCGAGGAGGAGGCACGGCGGCGGGCCGAACTGCTGGAGACGGCGATGGGCGCCATCCGGCACGGCATCGTCATCTGCGGGCCGGATCAGCGGATCCTCGCGGCCAACCAGCTTGCCCGCACCCTCGTGGGCCACGCACCGGATGAGGTACTGGTCGGCCGCACCGTCGAGGACGTGATCGAGCAGCTGCACCGCCAGGGCAGGTACGGTCCCGAGCCGATGGCGACGGACGCCGTGCGGATGGCCCTCTCGCTCGACCGCAGCAAGGCCCATGTCTACCAGCGCACGACGCCCGAGGGGCGGGTGCTCGACGTCGCCTCGGACCCCACGCCCGATGGCGGCTTCGTCATCACCCATTCGGACATCACCGCCCTGGTCCAGGCGGAGGACGAGGCGCGGCACCGCGCGGGGGTGCTGGAGGCGGCCATGGCCTCGATGCGTCATGGCTTGGTCATCTACGGCCCCGATCGGCGCGTGGTGGTGGCGAACGAGCTTTCCGGCACGCTCGGCGGCCATCCACCCGACTCCATGCAGCCCGGACGGCTGCTGGACGATGTTTTGCGCGACCTGCATGCCGCCAGTGCCTTCGGGCCCGAGCCGGGCGCGAGCGCGCTGCTCGCGGCGGGGCTGTCGCTCGACCGCAGCAAGCCCTACCGCACCGTGCGGGAGGTCGCGAACGGGCGGGTGCTCGAGATTTCCTCCGACCCCACGCCGGACGGCGGCTTCATCGTCACCCATTTCGACATCACCGCGCGCGCGCGGGCAGAAGCCGAGGCACGGCAGCGCGCCGCGATCCTGCACGTCATGCTCGAGAACATGCGCCATGGCATCGCGCTGTTCGACGCCGAGAGCCGGCTGATCGCCTCGAACGGGCTCGCGGCATCGATGTGCGGCCTCCCGCCGGAACTGATGGCGCCTGGCACCACCCTCACCGAGATGCGGCGTCGGCAGACCGAGCTCGGCGAGTTCCGGATGCCGCAGGAGGACCTGCGCGCCGAGCCGCACCAGTGGGGCCGGCCCCTCGCCGCCCCCGAGCGCTACGTGCGCCGCCGCCCGAACGGGCGGATCATCGAGGTGATGACCGACCGCACGCCGGATGGCGGCTACATCCGAAGCTATACGGACGTGACCGACGACCGCCACGTGCGGGACGAGTTGGAACGCGCCCGCGCCGCCGCCGAGGCGGCGAGCGAAGCGAAGTCCCGCTTCCTCGCCACCATGAGCCACGAGCTGCGCACGCCGCTCTCCGCCGTGATCGGCTATGCAGAGGCGCTGCTCGCCGACCCGGCGCCGGACAGCATCGCCGAATACGCCGGGGCCATGCACCAGGCCGGGCGGCACCTGCTGTCGCTGATCGACGACATCCTGGACGTGGCGCGCGCCGGCCGGGCGGAATCCGATGCGAAGCCGATGCCGGTCGAACCCGCGGCGCTGCTCGCCGGCATTGCCGGCACGATTCGTGAGGCCGCGGCGATCGGTGGGCTGACCGTGGAGCTCGGCGCCGAAGCCGGCCTGCCACGCGCGCTGTGCGACGAGCGGCGGCTGCGCCGCATCCTCCAGGTCCTGGCCGGGAATGCGGTGAAGTTCACGCCCGTCGGTGGCCAGGTGCGGCTGGAGGCTGCGCGGGCGGAGGACGCCGGGTTGGTGTTCCGCGTCGTCGATAGCGGGATCGGCATCGCGACCGAGGATATCCCCCGCGCTTTCGAACCCTTCACCCAGCTCGAGTCATCGCATGCCCGCCGCTATCCGGGGTCGGGGCTCGGGCTGCACCTCGCCCGGCTGCTCGCCGAGGCGATGGGGGCGAGCCTGACGCTCGACAGCCGGCCGGACAGCGGGACCACCGCGACCCTTCGCCTGCCGCGCGGCATCACCATCTCTGACGAGGCCGCGCCCGATAGCAGCAGCGCCGTCCTTTGAAGTTCGGCTCATCGCCGCGCATCGGGCCGGCAGCGCATGGCGCGGACGCCACGCACGCGGATGCGGGCGCCGGCGCGTGAGGCACACCGAAGCGACCGTTGGCCATAAGTTCGGCCACCGGCATGAGGAGGCGACATGACCGCCCTTGCCACCACCGACGCCCTGTTCTTCGACCTGCTCGACCGCGACGCCGCCGAGGCCCGCCTGCGCGACGCGACCGAAGGCTGCGAGGATGGCGAGCTGTTCCTGGAGTATCGGGAGAGCGAGGCGATCTCGATCGATGACGGGCGCATCCGCTCGGCCTCCTATGATGCGACGCGCGGCTTCGGCCTGCGTGCCGTCAGCGGCGAGGCGGCCGGCTATGCCCATGCGGGCGAGTTGTCGGATGAGGCGCTGGCACGCGCGGCGGAGACAGTGAAGGCGGTGCGGCAGGGCCGGTCGGGCGTGATCGAGGCCGGGCCGCGAGCAACCAACGCGCGGCTCTATTCCGATGCGAACCCGCTCACGCAGATGGATTTCGCGGCGAAGACCGCGCTGCTGCAGGAAATCGACGCCTTCGCCCGCGCCCGCGACCCGCGGGTGAAGCAGGTGATGGCATCGATCACCGGGGAATGGCAGGCGGTGCAGATCATCCGCCCCGATGGCCAGCGCGTGGCCGATCTGCGGCCGCTGGTGCGCGTTAGCATCTCGGTCGTCGTGGAACAGGATGGGCGGCGCGAGACGGGGTCCTTCGGCACCGGCGGGCGTTTCGAGTATGCGCGCGTGCTGACGGAGGAGGGCTGGAAGGCCGGGGTGGAGGAGGCGCTGCGCCAGGCGCTGGTGAACCTCGACAGCGTGCCGGCGCCGGCGGGTGAGATGGAGGTGGTGCTCGGACCCGGCTGGCCCGGCATCCTGCTGCATGAGGCGATCGGCCACGGGCTCGAAGGCGACTTCAACCGCAAGAAGACCTCGGCCTTCGCCGGGTTGCTAGGGCAGCGCATCGCCTCGCCCGGCGTGACAGTGATCGATGACGGCACGATCCCCGACCGCCGCGGCTCCCTGACCGTGGATGACGAGGGCACGCCGACCAATCGCACCGTGCTGATCGAGGACGGCATCCTGACCGGCTTCCTGCAGGACCGGCAGAATGCGCGGCTGATGGGCGTCGCGCCGACCGGCAACGGCCGCCGGCAATCCTTCGCCCACATCCCGATGCCGCGCATGACCAACACCGTGATGCTGGGCGGCAGCCACGAGCCGGGCGAGGTGATCGCCTCGGTGAAGCGCGGACTCTACGCGGTGAATTTCGGCGGCGGGCAGGTGGATATCACCTCGGGCAAGTTCGTGTTCAGCGCGTCGGAGGCTTACCTCATCGAGGACGGGAAGCTCGGCGCGCCGGTGAAGGGGGCCACGCTGATCGGCAACGGGCCGGATGCGCTGACCAAGGTCGCGATGGTCGCGAATGACATGGCGCTCGACCCCGGCATCGGCACCTGCGGCAAGCAGGGCCAGGGCGTGCCGGTCGGGGTGGGGCAGCCGACGCTGAAGATGACTGGCCTGACGGTGGGCGGCACGGCGGTGGGGTGAAGCACTTCGTCGCCGCCGTCCGGCGACGTCAGCCAGGGTGAGGATATGACCCAGATCCCGGATGCGCCCGAGGAAGAACTCCGCCGCGAGGCCGAACGGCAGCAAGGCGGCACGGTCGGCGACGTCCTCGACGCCACCGGGACGGTGCTCGACCTGGGCATCACGGCCGTCGAGATCGTCGCGTCCAGCGCTGGCCAGGCCGCCATCGGCGCCGCGAGCGCGGCGGTGGAAGGCACGGTGACGGTCGCAACGGTGTCGCTCGAGGTCGTCGGCAGCGTGCTGGGCGGCTTGACGGATCTCTGAAGGCGGACGGCGGGGCATTGCGTCGGCCGCTGGACGGCGCGGGTTTGCACCACAGGCGCTGAAGGGGGCGGGGCCCCTCGCCCGGGCCGACCCACCACAGGCGAGAGGCTTATCCGCCTTGGCGTGCGTCGATCCTCGCCCGAGGATGGGCGCCGATGTCCATTGCCGCCAACCGCGCCCTGACCGTCGCCGTGCTCGGGACGACGCAGACCCTGTCCTGGGCGTCTTCCTACTATCTGCCGGCCATCCTCGCGACGCCTATCGCGGCCGAGTTCGACCTGTCGCGGGCCACGATCTTCGGCATCTTCTCGCTGGCGCTGCTGCTGACGGCGGTGCTCGGCCCGGCGGCCGGGCGGGCGATCGACCAGCGTGGCGGGCGGGACGTGCTCGCCGTATCGAATCTCGTCTTCGCGGCCGGGTTGGTGATGATGGGCCTCGCGCCCGGCCCTCTGGTGTTCGGCCTGGCCTGGGCGGTGATGGGCGTCGCGATGGCGATGGGCCTGTATGACGCCGCCTTCGCGACCCTGGCCGGACTGTATGGGAAGGAGGCACGCAACAGCATCACCGGCATCACGCTGATCGCCGGCTTCGCCAGCACGGTCGGGTGGCCGGCCTCGGCTCTGATGGAGGCGGAATGGGGCTGGCGCGGCACCTGCTTCGGCTGGGCGGCGTTGCAGGTCCTGGTCGGCCTGCCGCTGAACCGGCTGCTGTTGCCGCCCGTGCCGCCGCCCGCGAAGGCCGCCGCCGCTGCCGAGGCCGCCGGCGGGCCGGAACCGCGCTTCGCGGACATGGCGCTGCTCGCCTTCGTGCTGGCGGCGGCGGGCTTCAGCGCCTCCGCGCTCGGCGCGCATCTGCCAGGGCTGCTGCAGGCGGCGGGCGCGACGGCGGCGGCGGCGGTGGCAGCCGGTGCGTTGCTCGGCCCGGCGCAGGTCGGCGCGCGGATCCTGGAGTTCGGCTTGCTGCGCAACATCAACCCGATGGTCTCGGCCCGCATCGCGGTACTGGCGCATCCGCTGGCGGTGGCGGTGCTGCTGGCGGGCGGCGCGCCTGTCGCCGCGGTCTTCGTGCTGATCCACGGCGCCGGCAACGGCATGCTGACGATCACCCGCGGCACCCTGCCGCTCGCCCTGTTCGGGCCGGTCGGCTACGGACGGCGGCAGGGGCTGATCACCGCACCCGCGCGCGCCACCCAGGCCTTCGCGCCGTATTTCTTCGGCCTGCTGGTGGACGCCTATGGCGCGGGATCGTTGCTGCTGACAGCGGCGCTCGGCCTCGCCGCACTCGCCGCGCTGTTCGTGCTGAAGGCGAGGCCCGCCTGAGGCCGGCGGACGCCGCACCACCAGCGGACCGCGATGCGGCCTTGAGGACGCAAGAGCTCGCCTGGTGCCCCGATACTTTCGTTGTCGCCGTTGGAGGGGCTTTGCCCCTCCAAGCCTCCCCAGCAAAGGCCGAAAGGCCTTTGCAGACCTCCTCTTGGCGCCGGCGACACGGGCAAGAACGATGCCGGAACCCGCTCTCGCGCACGAAGCGACTTGGAGGGACAACGAGTCCACTGTGCCCGGCATCAACAGATTGCGGTCCAGGGGGTCCAACCCCCTGGCGGGGTGGTCCGGAGGGGCAGAGCCCCTCCGCTCTCCATTGGCGGACGTAGCGCGTCGATCAGGAAGCCGCGCGCCCTCAGCGCGGCAGCGATTCGACGAAATACTCGTAGTTGTCCGCGTTCTCGGCGGCCTGGCCGGGGTTCTCTTTGGCCAGGCGCAGCGCGCCGGTGGGCCGGTAGACATGGTCGCGCGTATTGGCCGCGATGTGCGACGCCTCGTGGATCAGGATGCCCCAGCGCGCATCCATCCCGTCCATGCGGGCGCGGAAATAGGGTGCGCAAAGGCCCAACACGAGGTCCCGCTCCCGCGCATAGGCGAAGCGGCCGCCCGGGCAGCCGGCGGGGTCGTTGCAGCGCAGGTCGAGCGCCTCGAACGCCTCAAGCCGCGCGAGCGTCAGGTCCAGCGTGATGCGGATGGTCTTGCGCGGCGCATTGCCGAACCAGCGGGTGATGTGCGCGTTGTCGGGGTCCTCGCGCACCATCCGGATCGCCTCGGCAAGGCGCGTCCGCGCCTCGGCCAGCGCGTCGTCGATCAGCTCGCGGTGGATGGGGGCGCAGACAGGGCCCGGGATCTCGGCGGCGGTCAGCACGGCCGGCGGCGGCTTCTCGGTGGGCAGCGGCACCTGCAGCACCTGCCGGTTCGGCTCCAGCGGCGGCGGCTTGTCGGTCGGCAACTCGGCGGGGCCGGCCGCCATCAGCAGGATCACGGCGGGCAGGAAGGAGATCACGCGCTTCATCGCCTGTGATCCTGCCACGCCGCGCCGGCGCTCGCGCCGAAACCCTTCACGTTCCGTCCCGCGGCCCTGCCGCGACGGCGACAAGCCCCGGTTCATCGAGGACGAACAGAAACGCCTTCTCGGTGTCGTAGGCGACGAGGTTCGAGCTTCGCCAGGCGTTCAGGATCGAGATGATGCTGCGCGTCGTCGCCCCCAGCAGGTCCGCGAGGTCGCCCTGGCGGAACCGCGCGGCGAGCCGCACGCCGCGATCCGTCTTCACGCTGTCGGTCTTCAGCAGATAGACCACCTGGCGCGCCAGCCGGACCTCCAGCGGCGCGAAGGTCGCGTCCTGCAGCAGCCCGAAGGTGCGGCGCAGCCGGCCCGAGAGCATCCGCGCCAGGGCGAGGCCGAGCGCAGGTTCCGTCTCCGCGGTCTCGAGGAAGACGGCGGCAGGGATGCGGGCGAGCTTCACCTCCCCCTGCACCAGCGCGTCGGCGCTGCGGGGGGAACCGTCGAGCACACCGATCTCACCGAAGATGTCGCCGGTGCGGAACACCTCGACCATCAGGCGCTTCGCCGCGCTGTCGGGCGCGCCGACCCGCACGCGGCCCCGCCCGTCGAGCACCGCATAGACCGCATCCGGCGCATCGCCCTGGGCGAATAGTGGTGCGCCATCGGCGGGCGAAACACGACGCGCGCCCTCGGCGAGCTTCGCATGTGCCGCCGGCGGCAGGTTGCTGAACAGCGTCATGCGGCCGAGTTCCTCGGCGAGGCGAGCGTCGCTCATGCCATGTCCTCCTCGAAGCCCGCGCGCCGGAGCGCGTAGAGCGGCAGTGATCCGAAGCCCTTGGCCGTCGGGATGCGGCCGGCATAGTCGCAGGCGAGCCCGGCCCCACGCGGCAGCAGCGCAACCTCGCAGGCGAAGGCCTCGGTGGCGAAGATGCGGCCGGGCGGGGTGACGGGCTCGATGCGGGCGGCGCGCGTCATCGCCCGGCCCGAATACTTGTCGGCCCGCTGCACCGCATCGTGCACCGGCAGCATCGGGCCGAAATCCAGCGCGAAGCGCGGGTGGATCGGCGGTTCCTGCAACTCCAGCGCCGCGCGCATGTCGAAGGCGCAGGCGGCCGCGTCCGTCACATCGGTGAAGGTGATCTGGACGGCATCGCCCCAGGCATTGCGATAGGTCGCGGGGTGGCGGTCGAGCGCCTTTCCCATCGCCACCAGCGGTCCTTCGTAGAAGCGGGCGAGGCCCTCATCGTCCAGCGCGCTGAAGCGCGGCAGGTCCCCGAACAGCACGGCCATGGCGCTGCGGCGCGGCTCCGGCGCCGTATCCGCACTGCCGTTGCGCGGCCAGGGCCAGCCGAGGAACAGCGACTGCCCCCCGGATGCCGTCCAGGCCGCGACATCCGCCCCAGTGCCGGCCGACCCGCGCGAGGGCACGCGGTCCCAGGCCGCGACCTGCAAGGCCGTACCGTCCCGGTGGCGGGCATGCAGCCGGGCGAGGCCCATCGCCCGCCGCGCCGCCATGGCGAGGTGCAGGTCATCATCCGGGAAGGGCCGCTCATCCAGCTGGATCATCCGCACGCGCGACAGGGCGGCACGGTATCGCGGCACCCAGCGCGCGCCCGCCGGAGCCACGGACGCCGCCTCATAGGTATCGGCATCGCAGGGCAGCACGACAGTCGGCGTGACGCCGGCGCGCAGCAGCGCCTCCACCGCCAGGATGTCCAGCCCCGCCGCCAGCCCGCCGAAGGCCATGCCGACATTCTGCGCGGCAATCGCCGCATCGAGGGACGCCGCGATCAGCGCCTCGATCGCCGGGTCGTCCTGCCCGAGCTTCGGCATGTGGCCGGTGTAGTGCAGCACCGACGGGATGCGCAGCGCATCGACGATGGCCGGGGAGATGCCGAGGGCCGTCGCCTCCCGCCGCAATTGCCGGCGCGTGGTGGCGCGGGCGGACAGGTCGCTGCCGCCGCGCGCCTCGGCTTCATCGAGCGCGCGGCGCGCCGCGAGGTCCCGGCCGGCGAGCAGCAGCGCCTCCGCCTCGGTCGCGGCCGACCAGTAGTCACCGGAGTCGCGATGGTTGCGCAGCACCGTCTCGGCGATGGTGACGGAGCGTGCGTTGTCCCCGCCCATCATGTGCAGCGCGGCGGCGTTGACGCCGTGCCAGCCGGCACCCCCGCGCCGCCACAGCGATTCGTAGCGCTGCGCCGCCTCGGCCAGCAGCGGGCCGCGCGCGGCAGTCGGCTGCTCGAAGGCGCGGTCCTTGATCAGCCGCGCCCCGAGGGCCGTGATCTCCGGGTCCGATTCCGCATGCAGGCGAAGCTGGTGGAACAGGTCTAGCGCGCGGCCCGTGGCCCCGGCGCGCGCGATGGTCAGCGTGGCGCGGTAGCGCAGCGCGGCATCGTCGGGATCCTCGGCCAAGGCGGCCATCGCCCTGTCATGGGCGGAGAGAAGGAGGCCCTCCGCCTCGAGGGCCAGGACCTCCGCGAGGGAGTCGGACATCAATTTCCTGCCGCGCGGCTCGTGCAATCCTAGAAGGCGCGCCGGGGTGCGGGCAATCTGTGACCTAGCGCGCATGGCGCAGCGACGCCGCCTGTGTCAGAAGGCGTCGTTCCGGACGCCGCCAAATGCCGCATGACGTCTTCCTGAGCTATGCTTCGACCGACCGTGGCGCCGCCGAGGCGATCTGCGCGGCGCTGGAGGCGCGCGGCATCCGCTGCTGGGTGGCGCCGCGCGACGTGCCGGCCGGCGCGGATTGGGGCGAGGCGATCCTGACGGCGATCGGCCGCGCCCATGCCATGGTGCTCGTGCTGTCCCGTACCACCGCCAATTCCGTGCACGTCAGGAACGAGGTGGTGACGGCGGTCTCCCAGTCCCTCGCGCTCGTGCCGGTGCGCGTGGAGGATTGCCAGCCGGGCGGTGCGCTGCGGCTGCATCTGGCCGGATCGCACTGGCTGAACGTCTATCCGCTGCCGGTGGAACAGCACGCCGATGCGCTGGCCGCCGGCGTGCGACTGGCGCTGGCCGCGGATGAGACGATCGAGATCCCGCGCGCTCAGGCTGCGGCCATGGTCGCGGCGGCACGCGCATCCCATGCGGCGGCGCGGCCGCCCGCACCGCTGCCGGTCTCCGCGATGGCGCCGCGGCCGGCAATGCGACCGCTGTCACCCTCCCCTGCCAGGCCGCAGGCGATCATGGCGGCACCCGCCGCGGCGCCGCAGCGGCGCACCGCGCTGGCGATCGCGCTCGGCCTCGGCGCCGCCGCGCTGCTGGTGGCGCTCGGCGTCGCTGCCTGGTTTCTGGATCCACGGGTCCGTGGGCTGATCGGTGCGGCGACCGAGGTGCCGGCCGCCTTGGCTGGCGTCGCACCGCCAACCGACATGGCCGACATGCCTCCACCCGCGTCGGCGGTGCCCGAACTGCCGCCCCGGCTCGCGGCGCGGCTGGTCCCGGCGACGCCGCCACCCCGCACGCTGCCTGATGATGAGACACGGCCGCGCAGCATGGCGCCCTCGGGCTCCCTGGCCGGGCTGAACGGCGGCGCCCCGCTGCCGCATCTCGCGGCGGCCCCGCGCACACTCGCACCGGGCTCCTCGCTCGCCGGCGTCGGTGGAGGCATCGCCCTGCCATCGACGCCCGCGCCCGCACCGTTTGCGCCTGCATCGATACCCGACCCCGCAGCCACGCCGGCGCCGCCCGCGCGGCTGATGAACGTCGGGCGGGAGACGATCTCGCGCCTCCTCGTCGGCCGCGCGGGAAACGGCCCGGGGCGCGACGACTGGCTCGGCAACGCGCAGCTCACCCCCGGCAATGCGGTGCACATCCGCGCGCCGCAGGGGCAGGGTTGCGTCTTCGATCTTCGCGCGGTCTATGTTGGCGGCAGGATCGAGGATCGTCCGGGAGTTGATCTTTGCGCTGCGTCCGAACTGCGTTTCGACGGAAGCACGGGCGCCGCCACGGCATCATCGCGCTGACGCTGCTCGCGGCGCCGGCCATGGCGCAACAATCCCAGCGGCCACGCGCCTTCACCCTGATGAATCTGGGGCCTGCCATCATCGTCGGCGTGGAGCTGTCCCCTGCTGCGGAGTCACGCTTCGGACCATCGCTGATCGGTCGCGTCGAGCTGCCTCCGGGCAATGCGCTGCACATCACCCCGCCATCCGGCGCGCCCTGCGTGAACGACCTGCGCATCCGCTGGTCCGACGGCAGCGCGCAGGAACGGGCGCGGGAGGATCTCTGCCAGCCGCGCCGCGTCCTGAACGTCAGCACGCCATCACCCTGAAGGAAGACGATCCCCGCCATGACACAGGACTGGACCGCGCGCGCGGGCACACGCTTCACCACTGAGAAACGGCCCGCCACCGGTACGAAGGGGATGGTGGTGACGAACCATCCGCTGGCCTCCGCCGCCGGGGCGGAGATGCTGGCGGCCGGCGGCAACGCGGTCGATGCGGCGATCGCGTCGCTGTTCGCGCTGACGGTGGTGGAGCCGATGATGGTCGGGCTGCTCGGCGGCGGCACCGCGCATCTGCGCCTCGCCGACGGGACGCATACCATCATCGACGGCATGGCCTGCTGCGCCGCCACCGCGCGGCCGGACATGTTCACGCCGGCGCAGCCGGACAATCCGCGCTTCCTGGAGGCGGTGGATCGGGCCAACGTCGTCGGCGGGCTGTCGGTCGCGACGCCCGGCAACCTCAAGGCCTGGTGCGAGATGCTGGATCGCTTCGGGTCCTTCCCGCTGGCCGATGTCATGGCGCCGGCGATCCGCCACGCCGAGCGCGGCTACCGCGCCACCCCCTACCTCGCCGAATGCGCCAAGGAAGCGGCGCCGGACATGATCAGGGATGCGGCCATCGCTGCGCTGTACGTGCCGGACGGCATGCCGCTCAAGGCCGGCCATCGCGTCGTGCAGTCCGACTACGCCGAGACGTTGAAGACCATCGCGAAGGACGGCGTCGCCGCACTCGACGGCGCGCTGGGGCAGGCGGCGGCCGACGGCATCGCGCGCGCCGGCGGCATCGTCACCGCGGCCGATATCCGCGGCTACCGCACCATCGAGCGCGCGCCGCTGCGCGGCCCCTATCGCGACGTGGAGATCGTGCTGCCGCCACCACCGGCCTCATCCGGCGTGCATGTGATGCAGATGCTGAGCATCCTGTCGGGCTACGACCTGCGCGCGATGGGCTTCGGCACGGCCGACACGCTGCATCTGCTCGCCGAATGCCTGAAGATCGCCTTCGCCGACCGCGCCGCGGCCTCCGGCGACCCGGCCTTCGTCAAGGTTCCAGTCGAGAAGCTGACGTCACGCGCCTATGCCGACGAACGCCACGCGCTGATCGACATGGCGCGCACCCAGGCCTGGGGGCCGGGCGTCGCACCGGAAAGCCCGAACACCACGCACCTGACCGTGGCCGATGGCGAGGGGCGCATCTGCTGCTTCACCCAGACGATCAATTCCTCCTTCGGCGCCCGCTTCATCGTGCACGGCACGGGCATGATCCCGAACAACTACCTCGCGACCTTCGACCCGCGCCCGGGCCGCGCACTGTCCATCGCGCCGGGCAAGCGCGTGACCACCTCGATGTCGCCGATGATCGTGCTGCGCGGGGGCAAGCCGGCCTACGCGCTCGGCATGCCCGGGGGCCTGCGGATCTTCGGGTCCGTGATGCAGGGGATGCTGAACCTGGTCGATCACGGCATGTCGCTGCAGGAAGCCGTGGAAGCGCCGCGCCTGTGGACCCAGGGCGACGCCGTGGAGGTCGAGCCGGCCTTCGGCGAGGCGGTGCGCACCGATCTCAAGGCGCGCGGCCATGACGTCGCGCGCATGCCCCATGTCGGCGGCGGGATGTGCGCGGTCGGCTTCCATGAGGACGGCACCTTGGAAGGCGCCGCCTGCTGGCGCGCGGACGGGACAGCGATCGGCGTCGGCGGCGGCCTGGCGCGGGAAGGCGTGCGGTTCTGGCCGGATGCGGCGGGGGCACGGTGAGGCTGGAGGGCGGCGCCACCCTTTATGCGCGGATGTGACCGACCAGAGAGGGGCTTTGCCCCTCTCCGGACCTCACCCCAGCAAAGGCCGAAGGGCCTTTGCAAACCTCCACTTGGCGCCGGGCAACACGGCCTGTCAGGAATGGTGGGGTCATCGTCATGCGCAGCGCCAGGGATTGCTCCCTGATGATGGGCACGGAGGTCGCGCCGGCATGGCAAAGGCCCGCCCCGCCCGGCACCAAGTCAGGGTTTCCAAAGGCCCTTCGGCCTTTGGCGGGGTGAGGTTTGGAGAGGGGCAGCGCCCCTCTCCAATTCCCTGGGAGCGACCTCGGCCGAGGTCAGCGCGTCAGACCGCCGCCTCGCCCAACACCTTGCCGACGTCACCGCCCCACGCCGTCGCGCAGCGATCCAGCCAGCGATCCGCCTGGGTCTGCCCGGTCGCCACGACGGCATCCAGCGGATCGAGGAAACCTGCCTCGTCAAACCCGCGCGCAACCAGCCCGCCGCGCGCGATGGCCAGCACGTCGCGCGCCACATCCAGCAGGCTGCGCCCGCCGATCGTCGCGGTCAGGCCGTCCTTCGGCACGGCTTCGCGCAGCGCGCGGATCTCGGCCACCGACCAGCCCTTCGTCAGCGCGCGCGCTGCCTTCTGCGCGGCGTCGTCGTAGATCAGCCCCACCCAGAAGGCCGGCAGCGCGTTCAGGAAGGATGGCGCGCCGGCATCGGCCCCGCGCATCTCGAGAAATCGCTTCAGCCGCACATCGGTGAAGACGGTGGTGACGTGGTCCGCCCAGTCGCCCATCGTCGCGGAGTAGTCCTTCAGCTTCTCCGCACGCCCTTCGAGGAAGGCGCGGAAGGACATGCCGGCGGCGTCGATCCATTGCCCGTCGCGCATGATGAAATACATCGGCACGTCGAGCACCCAGGCGGCGAAGCGGTCGAAGCCGAAGCCGTCCTCGAACACCACGGAGGGGATGCCGGTGCGGTCCGGGTCGGTGTCGGTCCAGACCTTGCCGCGCAGCGTGCGGTAGCCGTTGACCTTGCCCTCGGCGAAAGGGGAGTTCGCGAACAGCGCGGTGGCAAGCGGCTGCAGCGCGAGCGAGACGCGCAGCTTCTCGACCATGTCGGCCTCATCGCCGAAGTCGAGATTCACCTGCACGGTGCAGGTCCGCAGCATCATGTCGAGGCCCATATGGCCGACCCGCGGCATGTACTCGCGCATGATCGCGTAGCGGCCCTTGGGCATCCACGGCATCTGCTCCCGCGTTGCGATCGGGTGGAAGCCGAGCGGCGCGAAGCCGAGGCCAAGCGGCGCGGCGACCGCGCGCACTTCCTCCAGATGCTCGGCGAGTTCTGCGGCGGCCTCATGCATCGTCGCCAGCGGCGCGCCGGACAATTCGAACTGCCCGCCCGGTTCCAGCGAGACGGATGCCTGGCCGCGCTTCAGACCGATGGGGTTGCCGCGGTCGAGGATGGGCTCCCAGCCGAACCGCGTCAGCCCTTCCAGCATGGCGCGGATGCCATCGGGCTCATACGGCGGCGGGGCCAGGTCGGTCAGGCGGAAGCCGAACTTCTCGTGCTCGGTGCCGATGCGCCATTGGTGGCGCGGCTTGCTGCCGGCCGCGAACCATTCGGCAAGCTGACGCGCGGAGGTGATCGGCGTGGGATCCGACTCGCCAGGATTCGACATGCAGCCCTTCCGCGGTCGCCGCAGGACGCGGCGCGTTCAGATCCCGTCCCAGTCCCCCGCCAGTGCCTGGAGCACCGCTAGGCCCGCGACCGCCGCCGTCTCGGCCCGCAGGATGCGGGGGCCGAGGGCAGCCGCGGTAACAAAGGGACGACTTACGACATCGTCAAGTTCGCGCGTCTCGAAGCCACCCTCCGGCCCGACCAGCCAGCCAACAGGAAGCCTTGCTCCGGCTACGGCATGCCGCAGCGGCATTGCACCCCTGCGCTCGGCGGCGACGAACAGCGATCCCCCGTCCCAGGCATCCAGCGCGGCGTGAAGCGGCAGCGCGGCGGCGACGCGCGGCACCGACAGGCGCTCGCATTGTTCCGCCGCGCCGCGGGCGATCGCCGCGAGTCGATCCGTGTTCACCCGGTCGACGATGCTGCGCCGGGTCAGCACGGGCTGGATCACGGAAACGCCGAGCTCGGTCGCCTTCTCGACCACCCAGTCCAGCGCGTCACGCTTGATCGCGGCCACCAGCAGGCGGAGGTCGGGTTCGGGCGCGGCGTCACGCAGGCGGCCTTCCACGGCGAAGGCACAGCGGTCCTTCCTCAGCGCGGCGATGCGCGCTGCGAACTCGCCGTCGCGCGGGTTGAACACCGCCACCGCATCGCCTGGGCCGCGCCGCAGCACGGTGCCGAGGTGATGCGCCTGGGCCGGCGTGCCGGGAAGTTCGGCGCCCTCGGACAAGGGCGCATCGAGGAAGAGTCGCGGGGTGGACATGCAGGGTCTCCACAGCCTCTATACGCCGCGTGAGTGGATACACCGACATCCGCGCCGGTGGCTGGGTGGCCCGCCTGCCCGAGGGCTGGCGGCCTTACGCGCTGCTCATGCGGCTCGACCGGCCGATCGGGTCCTGGCTGCTGTTCCTGCCCGGGCTGTGGGCCTTCGCCATGGCGGCGCCGTCCTGGGGGCGGGGGCTGTGGCTGACGGCGCTGTTCGGCGCTGGCGCCGTGCTAATGCGGGGCGCGGGCTGCGTCGTGAACGACCTCTGGGACCGCGACATCGACCGCCAGGTGGAACGCACGGCCGGGCGGCCGCTGGCATCCGGGGCCGTGCGACCGAAGCAGGCCCTGGCCTTCCTCGCCGGCATCCTGGCGCTGTCCCTCCTCATCCTGCTCATGCTGCCGCCGGCGGCGATCCTGCTGGGCGTCGTGTCGCTGGTGCCGGTGGTGCTTTATCCTCTGGCCAAGCGCGTCACGGACTTCCCACAGGCGGTTCTCGGCGTCGTCTTCTCCTGGGCCGCGCCGATGGGATATGCGGCGGCGACCGGTGGGCTGGATGCCGCGGCCGTCGCGCTTTGGGTGGCCGGGCTGTTCTGGATCCTGGGCTACGACACGATTTACGCGCATCAGGACCGCGAGGACGATGCGCTGCTCGGCATCGGCTCCACTGCCCTGCGCTTCGGGGAGCGGACGCGGCCTTTCCTCGCCGCCTGCTATGGCGTCACGCTCGGGCTGCTCGTGCTCGCAGGGTGGCTTGGCGGCCTGTCAGCGTGGTTCGTTCCGGCCATGCTCCTGCCGGCGGCGCTTCTGGCACGGCAGGTCGTGCGGCTCGACATCCACGACCCCGCACTGTGCCTCATGCTGTTCAAGGCCAATCGCGAGGTCGGCCTCGCCATCGCGCTCGCCTTCCTGATCGGCCGGCTGTGAGCCCGGAGGATTTCGTGCGCGCCCACACCACCGTGGGGCGGGCGCCGATGGTGCCGGAGATCGCGCTGTACCTCGCCACCGAGATCACGCCGATCTGGCAGGCGACCGAGGACTGGCTGAAGGAGCGCAACATCGAGCCCCCCTTCTGGGCCTTCGCCTGGCCCGGCGGCGTCGCGACGGCCCGGCTGCTGCTCGACGAACCCGCGCGCGTCGCCGGCAAGCGGGTGCTGGATTTCGCAGCCGGCTGCGGCATCGCGGCAGTGGCGGCGGCCATGGCCGGCGCGGCGGCGGTCGAAGCCGCCGAGATCGACCCGCTGGCGCTCGCCGCCGTGCGGATCAACGCCGCGCTGAACGGCGTGACGGTCGCCGCGCCGGCGGGCGACATCGTCGGCGCCGCCTGCCGGTGGGACGTCATCCTCGCCGGCGACGTCTGCTACGAGGCGCCCATGACCGCGCATATCCTGCCCTGGCTGCGCCGCATGGCCGCGGACGGTGCGGATGTGCTGCTGGCCGACCCCGGCCGCGCCTACCTGCCGGCCGAGGGCCTGCAGCCGCTGGTCCGGCACGCCGTGGCGACGACCCGGGAACTCGAGGACCGCACGCAGCGCGACGTGACCATCCACCGCCTGCTGCCCTGACGCCGCCCGTCCGGAGGGTCAGACCACCACCCCGCCGCTGACATGCAGCAACTGCCCCGTGACGTAGGCTGCGCCCGGTGACGCCAGGAAGGCGATGGCCGCCGCCACGTCGTCCGGCGTGCCGAGACGCCCCATTGGAATCCGCGCCGCGATCGCATCCCACTGCGCCTGCGTCATCGCCGCATGCGCGCCGGGGTCCTTGCGCGTGTACCCCGGCACCACGGCATTGACCGTGACGGACGGCGCCCATTCCAGCGCCAGTGCGCGGACCAGTGCCTCCACCGCGGCCTTCGCCGCCGCCGAGGCGGGGAAGGCCGTCACGTCGTTGCGGAACAGATGCGCGACGAAGGAGGAAACGGCGACGAGCCGCGGGTCCCTGCCCTGCCTGAGGATCGGCCCGGCCTCCCGCGCTAGCCGCAGGAAGGCGAGTGCGATGGCGTCATGGCTTCGCGCGAAGCCCTCATCGGTCAGCGCGGCGACCGGCGTGCGATCCGCGAAGCCGGCATTGGACACCACCACGTCCAGCCCGCCGAGCAGTTCCGCTGCCTCCTGCACCGCACGCTCTGGCGAGCCGGGTTCGGCCAGGTCGCAGAAGACCTCATAGGCAACGGCGCCGCGGGCACGCACCGCCTCCGCCGTCCGGGCCGCGCCTTCCCGATTGCCACGGGTATGCACCGCGATCGCCACCCCAGGGGCGGCCAAGGCCCGGCAGGCCGCCGCGCCGATGCCACTGGCGGCACCGGTAACAAGGATGTTGCGGTCGGCCATGCGTTGCTGCCCCTGCTGGATGATCGGCCACTATAGGCAGCGTCGCGCGGGGCGGGAGGGCGCGGGTTCTGGCGGCTGGGCATTCTCGCCGACAGTCGGAACGGGGAAGGGCTTTGCCCCTCCCCGGACCCCTCCCCAGCAAAGGCCGAAGGGCCTTTGCAAACCTCCTTCTGGCACCGTGCGCCGCACGGTCAGGAAACGGAACCGGCGCCCGCCCTGCGCACGAGGCACCTCAAGGGGGCAGCGCGCCCCGCTATGCCCGGCACCAACAGATTGCGGTCCAGGTGCTCCAAGCACCTGGCGGGGTGGTTCGGAGGGGCAGCGCCCCTCCGATCTTCAACGGTGGAAGCAGCAAGGTCATCACCCCTTCCCCCATCGGCACGCCGCCCGGCTATGCCCGTTCCAGCAGCCCAAGCCCCGCGAGCCGCCGGCAGAACTCCAGCGCCTCCCCGCCCAGTTCCATCGCCGTCGCGCCGTCCTCCAGCGCCATCAGCCAGCCGAGTTCTTCAGCCGTCACCTTCTCGATTCCGCCGTACCAGCGCAGCACCGCGCCTTTGCCGTTCGGGAATGGCACCAACGTATGGTGCATGGTCTCCGACAGCCGCAGCCGGTCGTCTGGCCCGGGTGGCGGCGTGTGCAGGGTGCGACCGGGCAAAGACATACGGTCGCGCGCGATGCGGTCCAGCGCCGCCATGGTCAGCCGGTCGGCGATATCCGGCCGCGCCAGCGCCGCCAGCGCCGAGGCCAGGCGGTCCTGCACCATCGCCGTGCCGCCGGGCTCGGCGAGGCGCCAAGTCGGCATGGCGGCGCGCAGCGCGGGCTCCTCGGCTTCCAATTCGGCGAACAGATTGCGCAGCATCTCGCCGAGGCCGGGCTCCATCAGCCCGATGGTGATGTGCAGCGATGGCTCGCCGCCATCCTGCACCATCGCCTCATGCATCACCCCGCGCGGGAGATAGAGCGTGTCGCCCGGCGCCATCGCCAGCGCATGGGGCTCGCCTTCCGTCCCGGCGTTGTTCGCCCAGGGCGTGTGGCGCGTCGGCGCGGCGAAGGGGATGTTGTCCCACACGCGCCACGCCTTGCTGCCGGACACCTGCATGACCAGCACGTCGTGGGTGTCGTAGTGCACGCGGAAGCCCTGCGCGCCGGGCGGTGTCAGGTAGATGTTGGCCTGCACGCCGTGCAGGAAGGCCTTCTCCAGGCCGCGGCAGAACTGCGCGAGCGGCGGATGGCTGTCGTGGAACTGGGAGACGATGAGGCTCGCCCCGGCGTCGTGGCAGGCAAACAGCGCCGGCAGGTCGACGCGGTCGCCGCCTTCCTCGATGTAGTCGTCGACCGGCAGCGCGGCGCTGCCCTTGCGCGCGCCGTCGGCCATGGAAACGCGCGGCGTGCGTGCCGCATCGGTGCGCAGGAAGGCATCGAGATCAGCGACGGACAGTAACTCGGCGAAGCGGTCCGGGTCGTTGCCCGGCATCAGGCGCCAGGCCGTACCCTCGCGCATCGCCATGCCGTCCTCCAGGGACAGGGTGCCGAAGGCCAGTGACCAGGCTGCCTCGGCCGCGGTGACGCTCATCGTGATCCTCATCCGCGCCGGGCAGCTTGCGGCCGGTCGCCTTCAGGAAAGAAACGGGGGATTGGTCGCTGGCCGGACCGGTTGCGATCCGGGCCGGCTTTACTTGCGCGGGGCGCCGCCGCCGCCGCGGCCCTGCCCGGCGCCGTCGTTCGGGTCGGAATCGGTGATGCCCGTGCCGCCTCGCTGGCGCCATCCGCTGCCGTAGCCCGACGGATCCGTAGGATCGCCGTCATTGATGCCGGTATAGGGCCGGCCCTGCGTCCGCGGCGCCTGGCGATAGCCACCACGGCCATTGCCTGGCGCGTCATTCGGGTCGTTGTCGGTCAGCCCGGTGCGAGACCCGCCGCGATAGCCGCCACGGCCAGCACCGGGAGGATCGTTGGGGTCGCCATCGGTCAGACCCGTGCGCGGTCGCCCGCGAGAGCCGCCGCGGCCGTTGCCCGGCGGATCGTTCGGATCCCCGTCGGTCAGGCCGGTGCGCGAACCGCCGCGGTAGCCGCCACGGCCATAGCCGGCCCCGTCATTGGGATCCGAATCGGTGATGCCGGTCCGTGGGCGCCCGCGATAGCCCCCGCGGCCATAGCCCACGCCGTCGTTCGGGTCGGAGTCCGTGAGGCCGGTGCGGTACTGCGCAAGCGTCGGCTCGATCGCTTCCGCGGCCCGCCCGGCGGCCGTGGTGGCAACACCGAGCGCTGCGATCCGCAGCACCAGCAGCCGCCGCCCCAGGGCCCTGCGCGCAGGCTCCGGCCGCGCTTCCTCGCCCTCGGCCGGCGGCGCGCCGTGCGGCGCATGCCTCTCGGTCATGGTCATCCCTCTCAACCCCTGCGCCATCATCGTGCGGAGGCCCCGTTCCCGGCAAGCGGTACGAAAGCGAAAGGCGTGAGGCAGCGCACCGCTGGCGGTTCACCGCCGGTGTGATCGAAGAAGCCGGTGCCGCCGGGCGGCGGCAATTCGTCAGCGACGGCGCGGCGGCGCGAAGGTGTCGCTGTCCGTCGGTTCCGTCGGCCGAACCGTCCGCTGGTCCATGCCCTGGGCGGTGGGCAGGCGGTGGCCTTTCAGATCGCTGACCGCCATGGGGAGGGTGGCAGCGCCGGCCGTCGAGACGGTCGGCAGCAAGAGGCGACGATGGAGACGGGACGGCGTGACGGGGCAGGTCATGCAAGGGATTATTTGCGAATGCGTCGCAATATCCCAGACCTCACCCAGGTTGCGCAAGCCCGAATTCTTCCCGTTTGCGCGGGGCGCGGGCCCGTCGCATGCTGCCATCGCCAGGGGAAACGACCGGACCGCACGCCATGACCCATCGCCGCAGCCTTCTCGCCGCCACCCTCACCCTCGGCACCCTGCCGCGCCTCGCCGCCGCGCAGCAGCGCTTCGCGAGCCTCTACGTCTTCGTACCGGCCGGGCCGGGCGGCGGGTGGGACGGCCTCGGCCGCGCCATCGAGCAGGCCGCGCGCGCATCCAGCCTGGTCGGCACCTTCCAGTTCGAGAATGTCGGCGGCGCCGGCGGCATGGTCGGGCTGCCGCGCTTCCTCTCCCAGCGGCGCGGCCGCGCGGATTCGCTGATGATCGGCGGCTCCGTCATGGTCGGCGCGGCGCTGACCAACAAGACGCCGGTGTCTCTGCAGAACACCGTGCCCGTCGCGCGCATGACGGAGGAAGCCGGCGTCATCATCGTGCCGGCCAACAGCCCGTACCGGACCATCACGGAACTCGCCGACGCGCTGAAGGCCAACCCCCGCAGCGTCGCGGTCGCCGGCGGCAGCGCCGGCGGGACCGACCACATCATCCTCGGACTGATGCTGCAGAAGCTCGGGCGCCAGCCGCGCGAAGCCTCCTTCGTCGCCTTCCCCGGCGGCGGACCCGCGCAGGCCGCGATCCTCGGCGGGCAGGTCGCCGCCGGCATCTCCGGCTGGTCGGAATTCTCCGAACAGATCAAGGCCGGCCGCGTGCGCGCGCTGGCGACGACCGGCGAGCGCCGCCTGGATCCCGACGTGCCGACGCTGAAGGAAAGCGGGCTCGACGTGGTCGCGACGAACTGGCGCGGCGTGTTCGGCGCGCCCGGCATCAACGCCACACAGCGCCAGGCGCTGGTGGACCTGATGACCGCGATCCACGCCTCCGAGGCTTGGCGTCGCATCCTGGCCGATCGCGGCTGGGAGGACGCCTTTCTGACCGGCGCGCCCTTCGACCAGTTCCTCGAACGCGACCGCAGCGAGACCGAGAGCGTGCTCAAGGATCTCGGGCTCGCCTGACCGGCGATCGCCATGAAGCACGCTGCGCTTCCCGATCTCACGGTCGGCCTCGCCGTCACCGCGCTCGGCGTGCTGACGGCCTGGCTGACCTGGGTCATTCCCGTCACGCCGGTCTATGCGGTAGTCGGCCCGAAGCTGGTTCCAGCGGTCGTCGCCGCGGCGCTGGTCGTGCTGGGGCTGCTGCTGTGCGGCTCGGCGCTCCGCGGCGGCTGGAGCGCGAAGCTGCCGGAGGTGCAGGACGCCGGCCCGCCGAACCTCGTCTCGATCGGCTGGCTCTGCCTCGGCATGGTGCTGAACCTCGTGCTGATCGTGCCGCTCGGCTTCGCGATCGGCGCCGCGGTGCAGTTCGTCTGCACGGCGCGCGCCTTCGGGTCCCGCGCGCCGCTGCGTGATGCGATCATCGCGCTCATCGTCTCGCTCGGCGCCTTCTTCCTGTTCGTCGAGGCGCTGGGCGTGAACATCGGCGCCGGCGTGCTGGAAGGCGCCATTCTGCGAGCATTGGGTCAGGAGGTGCCGTGAGGGCGTTCCGCTTCGTTACCGTCGACGTCTTCACCGACCGTCGTTTCGGCGGCAATCAGCTCGCGGTGTTTCCCGATGCGCGCGGGCTGTCGGATGCCGAGATGCAGTCCCTCGCCGCCGAGTTCAATCTGAGCGAGACCACCTTCGTCCTGCCCCCGGAGAAGCCGCACAACAGCGCACGCGTGCGTATCTTCAACCGCGTTGCGGAGATGCCCTTCGCCGGCCATCCGAATGTCGGCACCGCCTATGTGCTCGGCCGCGAAGACGAGGCGAGCCCTCGCACCTATCGCTTCGAGGAACCTGCGGGGCTCGTTGAGGTGGCGCTGCTGCGTGACGAGACAGGCCGCGTGCTTGGTGCGGAGGTGGCAGCGCCGCAGCCGCTGCGCGTCGGAGCCGAGCTGCCCGTCTCCGTCGCCGCCGCCTGCGCCGGCTTGTCGAAGGATGCGATCGTCACCGCCCGGCACGTGCCGACGCTCGCGACCGATGGCGGCAATCCACGCCTGCTGACGGAGGTGACGCGCGAGGGGCTGACGGCCGCCGCGCCGGACCTCGGCGCGTTCCGCCGCGCGGTGGAGGCATATCCCGACCAGACGCGCGGATTCCTCTCGCTGTACCTGTACTGCCGGGACGGCGCACAGGTGCGGACGCGGATGTTCTCGCCGCTGACAGGCACCTGGGAAGATTCGGCGACCGGCAGCGCCGCGACGCCACTGGCCGGCTTCCTGCTGTCGCTCGACGGCGGGGACGACGGTGCCTGGGAAATGCTGCAGGGCGTGGAGATGGGGCGGCCGTCGTTGCTCCTGGCGGGCGCGCGGCGGACGCCGGAAGGCATCCGCGCGCGCGTCGGCGGGCATTGCGTGCCGGTGCTGCGGGGCGAGGCGGTGCTGTGATGGCGTCGGGGGGCCAGAGAGGGGCTCTGCCCCTCTCCGGACCTCTCCCCGCCAAAGGCCGAAGGGCCTTTGGAAACCGATACTTGGTTCCGGGCCTGTCGGGTGGTCGTGACCGGGGCAGATCGCGTCGCGTCGACGGCCGCGCGAAACGCCATGGACAGGATCGGCACCAAGACCCACTTCTGCACGGACGGCGTATCGCCGGGATCGGCACGCCTGTCGTGCCCTCCGCCAGATCGAGGTTTCCAAAGGCCCTTCGGCCTTTGGTGGGGGAAGCTCGAAGGGGGCAAGGCCCCCTTCGTCCCTTCCAGAGACAGGGCTAAGCCATCATGGACTCCCTCTCCGGCCTCGCGCTCGGCTTCGGCAACGCCTTCTCGCTGGTCAATCTCGGCTGGGCTCTGCTCGGGTGCTTCCTCGGCACCGCGGTCGGCGTGCTGCCGGGCATCGGACCGGCGCTGACGATCGCGCTGCTGCTGCCCATCACTTTCCAGGTCAGCGCGACGGGCGCGTTCATCCTGTTCTGCGGTGTCTTCTACGGCGCGATGTATGGTGGCTCGACCACCTCGATCCTGCTGAACACGCCGGGCGAGAGCGGGTCGATCATCACCGCCCTCGAAGGCGCCAAGATGGCGCGGAACGGACGCGCCGGGCCGGCGCTCGCGACCTCGGCCGTCGGGTCCTTCGTGGCGGGCACGGTGGGGACGCTCGGCATCGCGTTCCTTGGGCCGGTCATCGTTGAATGGGCGCTGGTACTCGGGCCAGCGGAATACTTCTCGCTGATGGTGCTGTGCTTCGTCACCGTGTCGGCGGTGCTCGGCTCCTCGCCGATCCGCGGTCTGACGTCGCTCGCCTTCGGGCTGATGCTGGGGCTGGTCGGCGTGGATCTGCAGACCGGGCAGCCGCGATTGACCTTCGGTGTCCCGGAACTGCTCGATGGCGTGAACGTCGTGCTGGTGGCCGTCGCGCTGTTCGCGGTGGGCGAAGCGCTGTTCATGGCCTGGAACTACCATGCGGGTAAGACCGAGGTGCTCGAGGTCGGTCGCCTGATGCTGTCGAAGCAGGACCTGAAACGATCCTTCTGGCCCTGGATGCGCGGCGCGGGGCTCGGCTTTCCCTTCGGCGTGCTGCCGGCGGGCGGCACAGAGATGCCAACGATGTTGTCCTACTACGCCGAGCGGAAGCTCGCGAAGCCGGAGTACGCGAAGGAGTTCGGCACCACCGGCGCGATCGAGGGCGTGGCGGGGCCGGAGGCCGCGAACAATGCGGCGGCCGCCGGCATCCTGGTGCCGATGCTGACGCTGGGTCTGCCGACCAGCGCGACGGCGGCGATCATGCTGTCCGCCTTCCAATCCTACGGCATCAACCCCGGCCCGCTGCTGTTCACGCAACAGGCGGAGCTGGTGTGGACGCTGATCGCATCGCTGTTCATCGCGAACGTGATGCTGGTCGTGCTGAACCTGCCGCTGGTGGGCCTGTGGGTGCGCATCCTGAAGATCCCGGTGCCGCAGCTCTATGCGGGCATCCTGGTGTTCGCGACGATCGGCACCTACGGCATTTCGAACAGCGTCATCGACCTCGTCATCCTCTACACGCTCGGCGTGATGGCGATGTTCATGCGGCGCTTCGACTTCCCCGTTGCACCTGTGGTGATCGGCATGATCCTGGGACCGATGGCGGAACAGGCGCTGCGCCAGGCGCTGACGATCAGCCAGGGCGACTGGTCGGTGCTGGTGACACGGCCGGGCAGTGCGATCATTCTGGCATTCGCTGCGCTTGCGCTGCTGGGACCGCGCCTCTACGGCGCCTTCGCACGGAGAGTTTGATACCTTGTTCTACGACCCCCGCAACGGCCACGGCCTGCCCTACGACCCGTTCAAGGCCATCGTCGCGCCGCGGCCCATCGGCTGGATCTCGACGCTGGATGCGCAGGGGCGGCCGAATCTCGCACCCTACTCCTTCTTCAACGCTGTGCTGTCGCGACCGCACATGGTGATGTTCACCACCGAGACGATGAAGCACAGCGCAGCGAATGCGATCGAGACCGGCGAGTTCGTCTTCAACCTCTGCCCGCGAACGCTGTTCGACGCGATGAACATCTCCTCCGGCCTGCTGCCGGAAGGCGAAAGCGAATTCGAGGCGGCAGGGCTCGAGATGGCGCCGTCGCAGAACGTGAAGGCGCCGCGCGTCGTGGGGACGCCGGCCGCGCTGGAATGCCGGGTGACGCAGACCTTCCCCTTCCTGGACCTGAACGGGAAGGAACTGCTGGGGTCGATGGTGATCGGCCAGGTCGTCGGCGTGTATATCGACGACGCCTTCATGCGGGACGGCCGCTTCGACACCGCTGCCGCCCAGCCGGTCGCCCGCTGCGGCTATCGCGACTACACGGCGGTGACGGAGATGTTCCAGGCGCTGCGCCCGAGCGATGGCGGGGCCTATGTGGCGGGGCAGCGGGATCGGTAGAGCGCTGGAAAAATCCACGCTCCGCGGCGCCGACCTCGGACCGGAACCCCGGCGCCCTTGCGACCAGTGCGATCAGCGACACGATCCGGGCCGAGACGGTCCGGCTCCGGTAGGGGGGAGAACCGGGAGGCGGCCGGGGCCCATCATCGCCGGGTGGAGGCAACGGCCTGCGCCTCGCCAAGTATCGCGTGTTCTGATGGCACGCTTCGGCGCTACGCTCCTCACTTGGTCGAGGACCTTCGCGCCGCGCCCTCGACCTACTGCTGACCGGCTTCTGATCAGCCCCGCACCGGCCGAACCGTCGCGAGGATCGCCGCGCCGACGGCCAGGAACACCAGCACTGTCGCCATCCCCGCGCGCTGGCTGCCGGTCGCCGCCGTCACCGCGGCCAGCGCGGCCGGGCCGAGAAAGCCCGTGATGCGCCCCGACAGGGCGAACAGCCCGAAATGGGCCGCGATCTCACCTTCCGGCGCCATGCGCGCCATCAGCGCGCGCGACGCCGCCTGCGCCGGGCCCATGAAGATGCCGAGCGCCATGGCCATGCCCCAGAACACCGCCTTGCTGTCCGTCAGCAGCAGTGCCGTGCCGAGCGCGATCATGGCCACGAGCGCGATCATCACCGTGGGCTTGGAGCCCAGCCGGTCCTCGACCAGCCCGAACCCGGCCGCACCCAGCCCGGCCGTGACGTTCAGCGCGATGCCGAACAGCAAGATTTCCTCGAAATCCATGCCATGCACGCCGGCGGCGAAGACCGCGCCGAAGGCGAACAGCGTGTTAAGCCCATCGGTGTAGAACAGCCGGGCGATCAGGAAGCGCATCATGGCAGGTCGCCGCGGCAAGCCGCGGAGCAGGTTCTTCGTCTCGGCCACCGCGCCGGTCACCGCCGCGCGGATCGACAGGCGCTGCCCGGGCTGATCGGGCACGAAGGCCAGCACAGGCCAGCCGAACACCACCGTCCAGGCGGCCACGAGCAGCGCCGTCGCCCGGACATGCTCGGATTGCGACCGGTCCAGCCCAAACAGGGCCGGATCGGGCTGCACCAGCAGCACCAGCGACACGGCGAGGCAGGCGAGCCCGCCCGCATATCCCAGCCCCCAGGCCAGGCCCGAGACGCGGCCGATCTGCGCCGGTGCTGCCACCTCCGGCAGCATCGAATTGTAGAAAACCGTGCCAAGCTCGAAGGCGACGGTGGCGATGCCGACGCAAACCAGCAGCCACAGCGCCCAGGAGGCATTCGGCTCGGCGTACCACACCAGCGCGGTGAAGATAGCGGTGACGAGGGTACAGCCCGCCAGCAGCGCCCGTCGGTGCCCACCACGATCCGCGATCGCTCCCAGCAGCGGCGACAACACCGCGATGGCGAGCGCCGCCAGCGTCTGCATCCAGCCCCACTGTGCCTGGCCGGTCGCCGGGTCCGGCGCCACGCCCTGCGTGAAGTAAGCGGCGATGACGAAGGTGGAGACCACCGTGGGAAAGGCGCTGTTCGCCCAGTCGAAGGACGCCCAGGCAAAAGCCTTGCGGGTCATGCGGACGGGTTCGGCCCGCTACTCGACAGCGGGCGTCGTGCCCGGGGCGGGCATGGACACGCGGGTGATCGCCCATTGGATGGAGGTCTCGCCCTCCTCCGCCAGCAGCACGACCTGCGACGACCGGCGCGGTTCACCGCCCAGGTAGACGCTGTCCTCGAGTGCGACGCGCGCACCCTTCGCGCGGATCTTCCAGCCGATGCCGGAGGGCAGCCGCAGCAGCGCCGCGCTTTCGTCCTGCAACAGTGAAGCGACGACGCCCGGATGCAGGTGAAAGCGCAGGGAGAAGGTCGGCACGGGGGCGTCGCCGGGGATCTCGACCATATCCTCGCCGCGCAGGTCGTCACCGGATTCCGCGAGATACAGCCGGCGGCGGTGCACCGCGCCGAAGGCGCGGCGCCAGCCATCGTGGCTCGCTTCCAGCCATTGCGCGCCGCCCGATTCGTGGCGCGCCGTCTCGACCTGCTCCGGCCGGCGACCGAGGCCCTCGAGGCGCAGCTCGGAGGAATTCGTGTCGGACAGCACCAGCGTCGAATGCGCCGCCGTGGCGCGCAACGCGTCGCGCCAAGCTTCCTCGGCGGCCGGGGCGGCGCCGCAGTTCACGATCAGCCGGTCGCGTCCGACCGACATCTCGAAGGCCAGCGTGCCGGCATGGGCGAAGCGATCGGCGCCCGCCGGCAGCCCGCCATCGCCGCCCGCCGATGCGCGCGGCGTCGGCGGCGCGCCGGTATCCGCGATCACCAGGGTGCGCCCGGCCTGCAATCGCTGGAAGCCGGTTTCCGGCAGGTCGAGCGGTGCCCGCCCGCGCGCCTGGCCCTGCGTCAGCACCAGGTCGAGCAGCGCCGAGCCTTCATCCCGCGTGCCATTGAACAGGGCGAGCCCGCCATCGCCATGGCGGAACAGCCGCAGGGCCGGCGCGGCGCGATCCAGCACCGCGGCCAGATGCGGCGGCGGTTCCATACCCGCGCCATGCAGAAGGTTGCGGATCTCGATCAGGTCCTGCAGCGCAACAAGCTGCATCAATGGCGAGCGTTCGACATGCCCGCCATCCGGATGGAACTGGCGCTCGATCTCGGCGGGCAGGAAGCGGGCGGCGCGCTGGAGGTAGGCTTCTTCCTGCAAGGCGATCGCCGCGGCCATGGCGCCCTTCAGCGCGGCGAGCGCGCCGCGGTGCTCCGCCTCCGCCGGCAGCGCGGCCGAGAGGTCCCGCGCATCCTGCGCCAGGCGGGTCATCACCGCGCGGCGGAAGGCGTCCTCGGAGGTCGCGGCGAAGAAGTCCCAATGGCCGAGCCAGGCCGAGAGCCGCGAGCCCACGACTTCCGGCGCGTCCGCCACGGCCTCGTCGGCGCCGCGGACCAGCCAATCATCGGTCAATGCCCGTGCGTGCAGTCGCGCCGCATCGGTCCCGAGCGCGCGCAGATCCCGCATCCAGGCGAAACCATGCGCCGCCGCCCTCCAGGGCGCTGTGCCGGAGGCGCTGTCCCAGCCCTCCCCGCCCGGCAGGCCGATGCGCAGGATGCGTGCGGTGCCGAGCGTCTCGAACTCGCCGCGCAGCAGCCGCGCGCCGCGCGCCGGGTCGCCGGGCCACAGGTCACGGAAGGCACGCGCCGGCGCATCCGGCACGCGTACAGGCTTCAGTCGCGCGAGTTTCTGCCGGGCCCCGCGCAGGATCCCGATCATGCGGCCGCCCCGCGGATGGCAGCGATCGCTGCCGCATAGTCGGTTTGCCCGAACACCGCCGTTCCGGCGACCAGGACATCGGCCCCGGCCTCGATGCAGGACCGCGCCGTCTTTGCGGTCACGCCGCCATCGACCTGGAGGTGGATGTGCCGGCCCGTCGCATCGATCATCCGCCGCAGCGCAGCGATCTTCGAGAGCTGGCTCTCGATGAAGGACTGCCCGCCGAAGCCCGGGTTCACCGACATCACCAGGATGAGGTCCGTCAGGTCCAGCACATGCGCGACGGCCTCGACCGGCGTGGCCGGGTTCAGCACGACGCCGGCCTTCTTGCCCAGCGCCCGGATGGTCTGCAGCGAACGATGCAGATGCGGCCCGGCTTCCGGATGCAGGCTGATCAGGTCGGCCCCAGCCTCGGCGAAGGCCGCCAGGTACGGATCGGCCGGCGCGATCATCAGGTGCACGTCGAAGGGAATGGTGGTGCGCTTGCGCAGCGCCTTCACCACGACCGGACCAAAGGAAATGTTCGGGACGAAATGCCCGTCCATGATGTCGAGATGCAGCCAGTCGGCGCCGGCGGCGGCGATGGCTTCCACCTCCTCGCCCAAGCGGGAGAAGTCGGCGGCAAGCAGCGAGGGGGCGATCAGCGGCGAAACGGGCACGAAGCGGTTGTAGCCGCTTGGGTTCCGGCGCGGCAACCAGGGCATTCGAATCGGGGAATACGCCCTGCCGCAGGCGGCGCAGCAGCGCCCGGGACCCGGGCGAGAGATCGCCCCGGCTGGCCCCATCGTTCACTTTGGATTTGCAGGGGCGCCGCCTTCTTCAACCTGTCCTGGCAGGGGCGAAGGGCCTTCCTAAGACCTCGCATTCTTGCAGCCGTCGCAGATCGGGCGCGACCTCTCCGAACCACCCCGATGCCTATGGTGCTTGGAGCACCTGGACCGCAATCCATTGGCGGCCGGCCGCAACAGGCACGCCGGACCTTCCGCGCACGCGTCATGCGCAAAAAGCCGGCTCGGGCACCGTTCCGGCCCGCGGCGCGCGGCACCAAGTCGAGGTTTGCAAAGGCCCTTCGGCCTTTGCTGGGGTGGCTTGGAGGGGCAAGGCCCCTCCAACGGCAACAGCGGAAGTGACGGGGAGGCCTCCGCCACGCTCACCTTGGCCGCAGGCGGCGCCCCGCTCACCCGCCGCGCAGACGCGCGACCTCCACTTCGAGCGCCGCGATGCGTTCGTCGCGCTCGGTGATCGCGCGCAGCACCTCCTCGGCGTCGAAGCGCTGCGGGATATGCTGGTGGCAATTCGTGTCCCAGGCGGTGACGCGGATGATGATCGCCTGTTCGGCACGGGCAGTGGTGCCGTCGGGCACCAGCGTCTGCAGTAGCGCCGGGTCGTCCGTCACCACGCGCGCCTCACCCCAGATCTTCACCCGCCGCTGCTGCGCGTAGTCCATCAGGAACAGCTGCACGCGCTGGTTCTCGGACAGGTTGCCGAGTGTGATGTACTGCCGGTTTCCGGAGAGATCCGCAAAGGCCAGCGTCTCCGCGTCCAGCACGCGCAGGAAGCCCGGGGGGCCGCCGCGGTGCTGGATGTAGGGCTGGCCTTCGGCGCTTGCGCTCGCCAGGTAGAAGCTGCGCGTCGCGGCGATGAAGCCGGCGAGGTCCGGCGTGATCTCGGTCCGCCAGCCGCCACGACGTTCCATGCGCGCATAGCCTTCGCGCGATCCGCGGGCGGCCTGGATCGCCTTCACGGCAGGGGAGAAGGCGACGTTGCTGGACGGCGTGATATCCATGATCGGCCTCCGGCCTGGGATGGCGGCAACGCGCGTGCCCGGCCGCGATGTTACGCCGCGCGGGCGATGGTGGGGAACTCGGATCGGAAGACGCGCGGCGCCGGGCGGACTGCGCCGTCACGGCATACGGCAGGGACGCGCGCCTTTCCGTGCGGCGCCGGTCCAAGTCTGGGGCCGCGAAACGCAGATAGTTTCCTAACCGTACCGGTGATCGCGGAGTTCGAACCGCCGCCCTTTCCGATCCGGCTCGTCTGCCCCTCCGCACCGCTGCTGTCGGCGAAGGTGCGCCGCTGGTGGAACTGCGCGACTGGCGCTTCACGGCGCTGCCGTCGCGTCCCAGCCGCAGGCGCGCAGCGCAGCGTCCATGTGCGGCGGGACCGGCGCCGTCGCTGCCAGCGGCGGGTCGATGGGCAGGGCGATGGCCCGCGCCAGCAGGTGCAGCCCGCCGAACCCGGGGTCGCCATAGACGGGGTCGCCCAGCATCGGCCAGCGCTGGGCGGCGGCATGAACCCGGAGTTGGTGGGTCCGGCCGGTCTCGGGCCGCAATTCCACCCACGCCATTGCGGGACCGCGGCCGAGCACACGCCAACGTGTGACGGCACGCTGACCGTTGGGATGCACCTCCATCCGCCAACCGCGCGCGGCGCTGCTGACCTTGTGCAACGGCGCGTCGATCACCCCCGCATCCTCGGCCGGCCCGCCGCGGACCACCGCCCAATAGGTCTTGTCCACCTGTCCGGCCGCGAAGGCCCGTCCCAGGGCGGCCAGCGCCGGCTTGGTCCGCCCCAGCACCAGGCAGCCCGCCGTGTCGGCATCCAGCCGGTGCGCCGGCTGGGGCAGGTGCCGCTTGCCCATGCGCAGCGGCTCCAGCCAGTCCTCGATCGACGCGCCGCCCCGTGGGCCTCGATGCACCGGCAGGCCGGCGGGCTTGTCCAAAACCAGCGCATCGTCGCGCAGGACCAGGATGCGCGCGGCAATGGCCGGCGGGGCGGGTTGGCGCGGCGCGGCCGGACGTGGGAGCCTGCCGCGCATCATGTCCGGATCACCTGCCGCCCCTCTCGTCATCTGCCTCGGCAACGTCGTCGCCGACCACACCTTCCGCGTCGAGGACATACCTCAGCCGCCCGCGAAGATCGCCGCCCGGTCCTACAGCATCGGACCGGGCGGCATGGCCGCCAATGCAGCGATTGCGGCAGTACGGCTCGGCGGCCGCGCAGCCTTCTGGGGCCGGGTCGGGGATGACCTGAACGGCGAGCCCCTGGCGGAGGCGCTGGCCGCGGAAGGCCTGGACATCAGCGGCCTGCGCCGCGTCCCGGGCGGGCGCACGCCGGTCGGCGCCGTGCTGGTGGACCCGCGCGGCGAACGGACGATCATCTCCTTCCGCGGCGCCGGCCTCGGTACCGATCCCGGCTGGCTGCCGCTCGACAAGGTGCGGGAAGCCGGCGCGCTGTGCTGCGACCCGCGCTGGCAGGAAGGCGTCGCCGCAGCGGCCGCCGCGGCCCGGGCCGCCGGCGTCCCGGTCGTGCTGGACGGGGAACGCAGCGAGACCCGCATCCTGGTGGATCTGGTGCCCCGGGTGGATCACGCGATCTTTTCCGTTCCAGGGCTGGCCAACTTCGCGCCGGGCTGCTCGCCCGAGGAAGGGCTGCGGCGTGCGCTGGCGAGCGGCCCGGTCCAGCTCGCGGCGGTGACGCAGGGGGAAAACGGCGTTCTGTGGCTGGTGCCGGGGGCCGCGAAGGCCGAACGCATGCCGGCCTTTCCGGTGGAGGCGACCAATACGACGGGCGCCGGCGACGTCTTCCACGGCGCCTATGCTCTCGCGGTCGCCGAGGGCATGCCGGTGCCGGTCGCGATGCGCTTCGCCTCGGCGGCCGGCGCATTGCGCGCGCGGGACGGCGCAACACCGGACCGCGCGATGGTGGATGGGCTGCTGAGGTAGTGCCGCCGGAAAGGGCGGACATCAGCTCGGCGGATGAGTGGTGAGGGACGCCGTTCCTATTCGGACCTCAGCCCGACGGCCTTCGTGGTGAACCCCGTACTCCGCTGTGGAATTGGAGGGGCTTTGCCCCTCCAAGCCACCCCACCAAAGGCCGAAAGGCCTTTGGAAACCTCAACCAGCCGCGGTGCGCGTTTGCCGGGATGAGTGCCGAGGACCGCTCTTGCGCACGACATGCGGTTTGAGGGTTTGGCACGGGCGCCGCGCCCCGCACCAGTGCCGGCGGTCCAGGCCACACCGTGGCCTGGCGGGGTGGTCTGGAGGGGTAGCGTCCCTCCAGTTCCTGGCCGCGCCCTGCGATTGCAAGCGTCCCGCCTTCCGGCGCTCAATCGGCGCTTCCGCTGGCGCTACTATACAACGTCATGGTGGCGCTGAGGGTCGGAGAGGGCCGGAGCGCCTCTCCGATCCAAATCAGCGTTGTACATTCCCGCTTGGCAGGCCCTGCCTGACGGGCTCCCGCCCCTCGATCTGCGCCGTCTCCTCCGGCCACAATCCGCGTGCGACGAGGCCCGCGACCACGGCGCCAATGATCGGTGCCACCCAGAACAGCCAAAGCTGCTGCACTGCCCAACCCCCGACGAACAGCGCCGGGCCGGTGCTGCGCGCCGGGTTCACCGAGGTGTTCGTCACCGGGATGCTGATCAGATGGATCAGCGTCAGCCCGAGCCCGATCGCGATCGGCGCGAAGCCCACCGGCGCCTTGCCGTGGGTCGAACCGAGGATGATCAGCAGGAAGAAGAAGGTCATCACGACCTCGCAGATCAGCGCAGCGTTCATGCTGTACTGGCCCGGCGAATGGTCGGCATACCCGTTCGACGCGAAGCCGGCGGAGACGTCGAATCCCGCCTTCCCGCTGGCGATCAGGAACAGGATGCCCGCGCCGGCGATCCCGCCCAGCACCTGCACGACGATGTAGGGAATCGCCTCCCCGGCCGGGAACCGCCCGCCGGCGACCAGCCCGATCGTCACCGCCGGGTTCAGGTGGCAGCCCGAGATGTGGCCGATCGCATAGGCCATCGTCAGCACCGTCAGGCCGAAGGCGAAGGAAACGCCGAGCAGCCCGATGCCGACCTGGGGAAAAGCCGCCGCCAGCACGGCGGCGCCGCACCCGCCGAGAACCAGCCAAAGCGTGCCCAGGAATTCGGCTGTCAACTTGCGTGACATGCATTTCGCTCCCGTGATTGATCCGACAACGATACGCTATCGCAGATCATCTCCGAGGGAAACGGCGTGCCGCCGCCATGGGCGGTCAGCGCACGCCGATGCGCCCGTCCAGGGCGATCGCGCCCGTGCGCCCGGCGGCGATATAGTCGGCCAGCGCGTCATCCACCGGCACACCGGCGTCATAGGGGTCCAACGCGCGCTCGCGGAACGGGGCGTAGCCATCGCCGCCGCGACGCATGAAGTCGTTGGTCGCGACGCGATAGACCCGCCCCGGGTCGAGCGGCGCGAAGCGCCCGCCCTGCGCCACCTCCACCGCGCGCACGCGGCTGCCGGCGGCAGCCGCCGGGTCCCACACGACGCGCAGCCCGGCCACCTGCGGGAAGCGCCCCGCCGTGCCGGCACCCTGCGAAAAGCCGTTCTCCAGTGCCGCCAGCACGTCCGACCCGCGCAGTCCCATGGTGGCGACGGTGTTGCCGAAGGGCAGCGTGGTCAGCACGTCGCCGAGCGTGACCAGCCCGCCCGGCAGCCCCGCGCGCAGCCCCCCGCCGTTGGTGATCGCGATCTCGGCCCCCGGGGCGCGAGCGAGGATCGCTTCCGCGACCAGGTTGCCGAGCAGGCATTCGCCACGGCGACATTCGGCATTGCCCATCTCGGCCGGCAGGGTGCCGACGGGGCGGCGGCGCGTCTCGGCCAGCGGCCGGGCGAGTTCGGCGATGAGGGCGGCAACGCGCGCATCCTCGGGGAAGCCGGTACCGATCGGCGCGCAGGCGCCGCCCGTCGCGACCACGCGCCCATCGGCCGCGAGGTCGAGGTCCAGCATGCCGAGGAAGCGGCCATAGGCACCGGTCTGAACGATGCGCACCCTGCGGTCCGGCCCGTCCACCAGCACCGGCATCGGGCCCTCCGCATCCGGCTCGTCATTCGCGAGGAGC
This sequence comes from Neoroseomonas terrae, assembly GCF_018129025.1. Lineage (GTDB taxonomy): Bacteria > Pseudomonadota > Alphaproteobacteria > Acetobacterales > Acetobacteraceae > Neoroseomonas > Neoroseomonas terrae. The sequence goes on from NZ_JAAEDI010000030.1 coordinate 69,221, forward strand.
GTGTGCGAATGGCCCCCCACGATCACGTCGAGCCCGGCGACCTCCGCCGCCATCTGCCGGTCGGGGCCGTAGCCGAGATGCGACAGCAGCACGATGGTCGCGGGGCCGGTCGCGCGGATTTCGGCGATGGCGCGGCGGGTGGCCTCGGCCGGGTCGGTGAAACGCAGGTTGCGGCCGGGGGAGGAGAGCAGCGGCGTTTCCGGAGTCGTCACGCCGATGAAGGCGAGCCGCGCGCCGCCGCGCACCGTTTCCCACCAGGGGCGGGTGCGGCCGCCCAGCACCGGCTCAGCGCGCGTGTCGATATTGGCGGCTAGGATCGGGAAATCCGCGCCGGCGATGAAGGTTGCGAGGTTCTCCGGGCCGTTGTCGAACTCATGGTTGCCGAGGGTCATCGCCTCGCAGCCCCAGGCCTTCATGACCTGGAGTTCCGCCGCGCCGCGGTACTGCGTGTAGAACAGGCTGCCCATGAACTCGTCGCCGGCATCGATGGCGACGGCGCCGCGCCCCGCCGCGGCAGCTTCCGCCTTGGCCGCCGCAATCGCGCCGACCAGCCGCGCCGAGCCGCCGAGGCAGGCTTCATCCGCGCGGCAGCCCGCCCCGGTCGCGCGGACGACCGGTTCGTGGCGGCTGTGGAAATCGTTCACATGCACGAGGCGCACCTGGTGCGCAGCTTGGGCCGAAGGCCGCCGCAGCGCCGGCACCGCCAGCGCGGCGCCGAGCAGGAGGCGTCGGGACAGCATCATGATGGTCGGTGCCTCCTGGCCGGCGTCGGAGCGCCGCCCGCGCAGCATGCGCCGAACCAGGCGCGAGCAAAAAGGGGCTTCCTTGCCGCACTGCCGCAATCCTGCCGCGACCAATGCCGATTGTGCCTTGTCGCTTCGACCCACGGGGTTCAAACCCGGCGGGAGGAAGTTTTTTTGCAATCGAGGCCCGGACGGGATGCAGGTCTACCTGCCGATCGCCGAAATGAGTGTGGATGGCCTGCTGCTGCTGGGCATCGGTTTCGGCGTGGGCTGGCTCTCAGGCCTGTTCGGCGTGGGCGGCGGCTTCCTCCTGACACCGATCCTGATCCTGATCGGCATTCCGGCGCCGGTCGCCGTCGCCTCGGGCGCGAACCAGACGCTTGGCGCGTCGGTGTCGGGGCTGATGGCGCAGTGGCGGCGCGGCAATGTCGATGTCCGGATGGGGACGGTGCTGCTGGTCGGCGGCTTCATCGGTTCAGGGCTCGGCGTGCAGCTCTTCGCGGTGCTGCGCCGCGCCGGGCAGGTCGACCTCGCCGTCGCCATCTTCTACGTCGTCATCCTGGGCACGGTTGGCATGCTGATGGTGCGGGAGAGCGTGCGCGCCATCCTGCGCCGCCGCCGCACCGGCGCCGCGGCAGCTCGCGCGCATGAGCACACCTGGCTGCACGGCCTGCCCTTCAAGATGCGCTTCCGCAAGTCGCGCCTCTACATCTCGGTGGTGCCGCCGCTGCTAGTCGGGATGGCGATCGGCGTCCTGTCCGCGGTGATGGGCGTGGGCGGCGGCTTCATGCTGGTGCCGGCGATGATCTACCTGCTCGGCATGCCGACCTCGGTGGTCATCGGCACCTCGCTGTTCCAGGTCGTCTTCGTCTCGGCCAACGTCACGCTGCTGCAGGCGGTGCAGGTGGGCAGCGTCGACATCGTGCTGACGATGCTGCTGCTGGCCGGCGGCGTCGCAGGCGCCCAGTTCGGCGCCGCCATGGGGACAAAGCTGCGCGGGGAGGAAACGCGCGCGCTGCTCGGCATGCTGGTGCTCAGCGTTGCGCTCGGCCTGCTCTATGACCTGGTACGCACGCCTGACAGCCTGTTCGTCATCGGACCGGTACCGTGATTCGCGGGGCGATGCTGGTGCTGCTGTGCGCGCTGGCCGGCGGGGCGCGGGCGCAGGCGCCGCTCGTGCCGCCGCCCGCGGCCGCGCCGCCACCGCCCTCGGTCGCGGCGAACACGCCGCAGCTCACGGCCGATCTGTCGACCAACCAGGTCGAGATCTCGACCGGCTTCACCGGATCCTCCGTCATGGTGTTCGGCGCGACCGAGCGCCTGATCGGTCCGCAGACGGATGAGGACGTTATCGTCGTCGCCTGGGGCCCGCCGCAGGCGACGGTGGTGCGACGGAAGGTGAACGTTCTCGGCTTCTGGCTGAACGGGCCTTCCGCGACCTTTCGGGAAATGCCGGGCTTCTACGCCATCGCCGCAACGCGCCCGGTCTGGCAGGTCCTGCCGGAAGACGCGCGCCGGGCGGGGCGGCTCGGCCTCGATGCGCTGCCGCTGCGGGCGTCGGGCAGCCAGGCGCCGGCCTTCCGCGCCGCGCTGCTGGAGTTGAAGCAGGACGACGGCCGCTGGCAGGAATATGCATCGCCGGTCACGGTGGCGGGCGGGCGGCTGTTCAGCGCCCGCATTTCCTTCCCCGATACGGTCCAGACGGGCGATTACCGCATCGAGGTGCTGCTGGTGCGCGAGCAGCGCGTGATCGCGCGGCAGGAACTGTTCCTGCGGGTGGACCGGGTGGGCACGGCGGCGTCGATCGCCTACGTCGCGCATACCCAGCCCGTGATCTATGGTGTCGGCTGCATCCTGCTCGCCGCCCTGGCCGGGTGGCTGGGCAGCGTGATGTTCCGCCGTAGTTGAGGTCCCTGCGATGCCCGGAAGCGAGGAAGCCGCCGCCGCCACCACCGCCGCCAAGCGCGACCGCATCTTTCTTGTCGTGGTGGATGACAGCCCCGAGCGCGCCATCGCGTTGCGCTACGCCTGCCTGCGTGCGCGCAAGGGCGGCGGCCGCGTCGCGCTGCTGCGGGTGATCGAGCCGGTCGGCCTCGTGGAATGGGCCGGCGTCGGAGTGATGATGCAGGAGGAACGGCGGGAGGAGGCGGAGAAGATGCTCTCCGCCCTGGCCGCCGAGGTGAACGAGATCACCGGCGGCTTCCCGATCCTGATCATCCGCGAAGGCGAGGCGCGCGACGAGCTGCTGAAGCTGCTGGAGGAGGATCCGCGCATCTCGATCCTCGTCCTCGCGATGGCGGCCGACAGCGGGGGGCCAGGGCCGCTGATCACCGCGCTGACCGGGCGGTTCGCCAGCCGGCTGACGGTGCCGATGACCCTGGTACCGAGCTCGCTGGACGAGAAGGAACTCGACCGGATCACGTGAGTTTTCGCGCCGTCGGACCGTGGGCGGCCGGCATCCGCCGCCTTGCCTTCGCGCCAGGCGAGGGGCGCTGGCGGCGTTGGTGGTCTGGGCGCGTTCGCGGCGCGCGCTCCGGGATCGCGGCAGGGCCGCGAGCAGTGGGGAGCTTCGGCGGTTGCACCCCTCCCTATTCCGGACCACATAGGTCGGGAATCAGGACCACACCGGAACGTCGTCATGTTCATCGAGACCGAAGCCACCCCCAACCCCGCCACCCTGAAGTTCCTGCCGGGCCGGGACGTGCTGGGCGTCCGCGGCACGGCAGATTTCACCGCCGCATCCGATGCCGCCGGCCGCTCGCCGCTCGCCGAACGGGTCTTTCTGGTGGGTGACGTCGCCCGCGTCTTCTTCGGTAGCGACTTCGTGACCGTCACGAAGGCCGACGATGCCGATTGGACCACCCTGCGCCCGCGCGTGCTCGGGGCCATCATGGAACACTTCCTGTCCGGCATGCCGGTGCTCGAGGATGGCGAGGCCGAGGGCGAGCATGGCGAGGATTTCGACCCCGCCGATGGCGAGGTCGTCGCGCAGATCAAGGAACTGCTGGACACGCGGGTGCGCCCGGCCGTCGCCGGCGACGGCGGCGACATCGTCTTCCGCGGCTTCCGCGAAGGCATCGTCCGGCTGCACATGCAGGGTGCCTGCTCCGGCTGCCCGTCCTCCCGCGCCACGCTGAAGCACGGCGTCGAGAACATGCTGCGCCACTACGTGCCGGAGGTCGTCGCGGTGGAGCAGGTCGAGGCCTGACCGCGACCCCTCATTCGCGGGGCTGATCGCTGCCTCGCCCGCGGCCCCTGGCGGGGTTGCGGCAATGCGGCTTATGCGGTGCGATCAGCCGACCGACATGCAGGACACCGCTATGGCTCATGAGACCCTCGACGACGCCGCCCTCGACCAGCTGTTCCGCGAGGCGCGGACCCAGAATGCCTGGCAGGACCGGCCGGTGCCCGATGCCAAGCTGCACGAGTTGTACGACCTGCTGAAGTTCGGGCCCACCAGCGCGAACGCGTCCCCTGCCCGCTTCGTCTTCGTCCGCACGCCGGAAGGCAAGGCGAAGCTGAAGGAGGCTCTGTCGGCGGGCAATACCGAGAAGACGATGAAGGCGCCGGTCACGGCGATCGTCGCCTATGACCTCGAATTCTATGACCAGCTTCCGGTGCTGTTCCCGCACTCGCCGGATGCGAAGAACTGGTTCACCTCGAGCCCGTCCTTCGCCGAGCAGACGGCCTTCCGCAACGGTTCCCTGCAGGGCGCGTACCTCATCCTGGCCGCGCGCGCGGTCGGGCTCGATGCCGGGCCGATGAGCGGCTTCAACAATGCGAAGGTGGACGAGCTGTTCTTCGCCGGCACGCGGTGGAAGTCGAACTTCCTGGTCAATCTCGGCTATGGCGAGCCCTCTGGCCTGTTCCCGCGGAATCCGCGCCTGTCCTTCGACGAGGTCGCGCGGATCGAGTGATCCGCATCGCAGCGCCGCATCGCGGGGCGGAAATGCTTCACCCCGCGATCGGCCGGATGCTTGAAACGCGCGCGCCGTCGGACGATCCTCAGACCGACAGTCATTTCCGGCAGGGACGCTCCCCCATGTCTCGACGCCTTCTGACCACCGCCGCCGCGCTGATCGGGCTGATGACCGCGCCCGATCTGGCCACCGCACAGAAGGGTGGCACTGAGAGCCGCCCGGCGGTGATGCCGTTCGGGGCGGTGGGCAGCGACGGCGCAGCCGCCATCGGGGCCGGGTTGCGGCTGTTTCCCAATGCCGGGGCCGGCGCGGTGATGCCGCCCTCGCCCAGCCCGACACCGATCGCCGTGCCGCCCCAGCCGCAGCCCGTCGTGCCGTCCGGCGTGAAGCCCGCCGGCGCGACCGGGCCGATGCTGCTGCCGGGCGGCAAGCCCG
>NZ_JAAEDI010000031.1 GCF_018129025.1 Neoroseomonas terrae
CGCCGGGCTGCCGATCGACGCCGCGGCACTGGCCGCCACCGCCCCGCGCCTTGCCGCCGCACCGGCCGTGGTGCGGCTGGCGGGGCACGCCGGGGTGGACGCCGCCACGGCGGCCGTCGCCTGGGCAGCGGTCGAGGAACAGTTCGCGCTGGACGTGCTGCGGTCCGCGATCGCCGCGGCACCGGCCGCCGGGGCGTTCGGACCCCGCGCCCGCGCGGCGTTGGCGGACGACGTGACGGCAAGCCAGATGCGGTTCGCGACGCTGCGCCTGGCAGGCAGCACGCCGGATTCCGTCCGCGCAGCAGCCGTGGCCGGGCTGATCCAGGAAGCCGCCGCCGCACGGGACCTCGCGGCGGTGACGGTGGCCGTGCGGGGGCTCGGGGCGCTGGGGGCCTGAGCGGAGATCGGAGGGGCGCTGCCCCTCCGAACCACCCCGCCAGGTGCTTGGAGCACCTGGACCGCAATCTGTTGGTGCCGGGCACGGCAGGCACACTGGAACCCTTCACGCACGCTTCGTGCGCAGGAGCGGGTCTCGGTATCGGTCCTGCCTGCGTCGCCCGGCGCCAAGTGGAGGTTTGCAAAGGCCTTTCGGCCTTTGCTGGGGTGGCTTGGAGGGGCAAAGCCCCTCCAACATCAACAGTGGCCGCGAGGGCGCGCCCCCCTCAATCCAGGCTGATCCCCCGCGCCCGCACGATCGCCCCCCATACATCCGTCTCCGCCGCGAGTTGCCGGCGAAACGCCTCCGGCCCTTCGGTGCGGATGGAGGCGCCGAGGCTGGTCATGCGCGCCACCATGGGCGGTTCGGCCAGCACCTGGCGGAAGGCGTTGTAGAGGCGCTGGATCGCGGCGTCCGGCGTGCGGGTCGGGGCGAGCGTGCCCTGGCCGATGCCGGCGTCCCAGGCGGGCCAGCCGAGTTCGCGGAAGGTCGGGACGCCGGGCAGGTCCGGCAGGCGGTTCGGGCCGGTCACGGCAATGGCGCGCAGGCGGCCGTCCTTCACGAAGGGCAGCACGGCCGTGGCGCCGTTCACGATGAGCTGGCTCTCGTTGGTGACGGCGGCCTGGATGCCGATCATGCCGCCCCGGTAGAAGACCTCGGTGACCGTGCCGCCCCAGTGCTGCATGACGACGAGCATGGTCAGGTGGTTCAGCGCGCCGACACCGGAATGCGCGAAGTTCAGGCGGCCCGGGTCGGCTTGCACCAAGGCGGCGAGTTCCGCGCCGGTCTGCGCCGGCACCGAGGGGTGAACCGCCATGATGTAGGGCGCGAAGGTCAGCATCGTGATCGGCGCGAGATCGGTCGCCGGATCGTAGGGCAGGCGGGCGAACAGGCTCGGCCCGGCGGTCAGGATGCCGGTGTCGGTCAGCAGGATGGAGGTGCCGTCGGGTGGCGACTTCGCGACGTTGTCGGCGCCGAGGTTGCCGGCCGCGCCGCCGCGATTGTCGATCACCACGACCTGGTTCAGCACGCGCTGCAGCTCCGGCTGCAGGATGCGGGCAAGGATGTCGGAGGAACCGCCGGGCGGGAACGGCACCACGATGCGCAGCGGGCGGTCCTGCGCCGCGGCAGGGCCGGCCAGAAGCAGCGCCGGCGCGGCCAGCAGGGAACGGCGGGTTGTCATGGCGTTGTTCCTCCCGTCTCCGCGCCGAGCGCGCGGATGATTCCGGCGATGTACCCAGTGGCATAGGCGCGGCTGCGATGGCCCCAGACCGTGTCCTCCGCGACATGCGGGACGTGGTCGTCGATGATAGAGCCGTCGAAGCCTTCGTCCCGCAGCACGCGCAACACGGCGACCGGATCGACGCTGCCTTCATCGATGAAGGCTTCCGCGAAACGCGGCAGCGCACCGGCGACCGAGCGCAAATGGACGTAGTGGATGCGGCCGTCCCGCGCGAAGCGGCGCAGCGCTGCCATCATGGCGTCGGCCCCCGCCTCGGCGAAGGTGCCGGTGCAGAAGCACACGCCGTGGCTGGGGCTGTCGGCGAAGGACATGGCGCGGGCGAAGGCGGCCTCGTCGCGGAAGATGCGGGCGACGCCGTCCAGCACGGGCACGGGCGGATCGTCCGGATGCAGTGAGAGTTTCACGCCGGCGGCTTCGGCGACGGGCAGGACCTCGGTGATGAAGCGTTCCCAGTTCGCCCACATCGCGGCCTCGTCGCGCGGCGGCAGGCTGCCGGTCGCGACGCGCTGGCCGACATCGTCGTCATAGGCGGTGATCAGTGCGCCGCCGCGGCCATGGGCAGCCTTCGCCGTGCGCCAGACGCCGTCGGGGATCCAGTTGTAGCCGAGGATAGGGATGCCCGCCTGGCCCATGGCGCGGATCGTCGCCTTGAAGTGGTCGATCTGCTCATCCGCGCCCGGCAGGCCGAGCATCGCCTTGTCGATCAGGTTGCGCGGCACGCCCTCGATGCAGTCGAGCGTCAGGCCGTGCGCTTCGACGGCCGCGCGCATCTGTGCGAGGTCGAGCGCGGACCAGCGCTTCGTCGGCGGTCGCGGGCCGGCGGCGGCAGTGAATTCCTTGTTCAGGAACGCCACCCAGGCGGGGCTGTCGAGGTCAGGCTTGTTGACCATGACGCCGGCGCAGCCGATTTGCCGCGCGAAGGCGAGGTCGGCCTGGGTCAATTCCCGGAATTGCCCGGCGAGGACGCGCATTGGACTGGTTTCTCCCAACAGGATTTTATCTAATCTCTCCGATATGATCGAATCAACCCCCATCACGCATGAGGACGCCGTCACCGCCCAGCTTCGCCGGCTGATCGTGGAGGGCGCGCTGCCGCCCGGTGCGAAGCTGACGGTCTCGGCCCTGGCGGCGCGGCTCGGGGCGGGCGCGACGCCGGTCCGGGCGGCGCTGAAGCTGTTGGAAGGCGAAGGGCTGGTGGAGGCCCTGCCCTATCGCGGCGCCCGCGTCCGGGCGCTGGCGACCGAGGACATCCGCAACATCTACCGCCTGCGTGCCGCCGTGCTCGGCGTGCTGGTCCCGGACGTCGTCCGGCATGTCTCGAACGCCGATCTCGATGCGCTGGACGCGTTGGAAGCTCGGTTCGAGGCGGCCGCCGAGGCTGGCGACGGCGCCGGGGCCATGGCGGTGAACCAGCAGTTCCACCGCCTGCTGTTCGCCACGGCACGCAACCCGGATGCCGCGGCGGTGATGGAACGGAGCTGGGCGCTGGTGGAGGCATTGCGCCTGCGCCTCGGCTTCAGCCCCGGGCGGCTCCAGCGTTCGGCCGAGAGCCATCGCGCGCTGCTGGCCGCGCTACGGGGACGTGATACGGCGGCGGCCGCCGGGCTGGCCGTCGCCTCATCGAACGAGGCGATGGCCGATCTGCTGGCCCGGGCCGCAGCGCCCCGCCGCGAGGCGGTGTAGGGTGTGCGCCGTAACCATCACGAGGCATGAGTCCAGCCCATGAGCGACACCAAGATCGGCACCGGCGCCGAAGCGACGGCCGGCCAGTACATCCAGGTCCACTACACGGGCTGGCTGTTCGACGAATCCGCGCCGGACAAGAAGGGCCGCAAGTTCGACAGTTCCCGCGACCGCGGTCAGCCCTTCTCCTTCCAGCTTGGGGTCGGCCAGGTGATCGGCGGTTGGGACCAGGGTTTCGCGGGCATGAAGGTCGGCGGGGAACGCACGCTGATCATTCCGCCCGAACTCGGCTACGGGGCGCGCGGCGCCGGCGGCGTCATTCCGCCCAACGCGACGCTGATCTTCGAGGTTGAGCTGCTCGGCGTCGAATAACGCACGCCGTCGGATCGCGGCCACGCCGCGATCCGCGAGCGCGGAGCGACCAGACGACCCGCCGCATCCCGCGAATACAAGGCCGGCGGATTGCCGGCCGCCGGCCTTCCGGGGGTCCAAAAGCCCTCGCGAGCGCGAAGCGCGACCGCGCCCGATTTCACCACCGCCCCCGCCAGCGCATGGCGCGCAGGCAAGGCCGGCGGATGTCGGACGCCCGCCGTCTGAGGGCCAGAAACCGCACTCGGCCCTTGCGAAGCAAGGGCGCGCTCCCGACAATGGCGGGATGGCCTCCCCGCTTGCCCTGACCGACGCTGACGACCCCTCCTTTGCCGAGCTCCTGGCCCTGCGCCCGCATCTCGCCCTGCACGCCATGGACGGGCTGGTGATGGAGGAAGTGCCGCTCGCCCGTATCGCGGCCGAGGTCGGCACGCCGGCCTGGGTCTATTCCGCCGGGGCGCTACGCCGCCGCGCTCGCGCCCTGAAGGCCGCGCTGACCGGCGCCGGGCTGACCGCCACCGTGCATTTCGCCATGAAGTGCAACGACAACCTCGCGGTGCTGAAGGTGCTGGCTGGCGAGGGCCTCGGCGCCGACGTCGTCAGCGAGGGCGAGCTGCGTATCTCCCGCGCGGCCGGCATCCCGGCCTCGGGCATCGTCTTCTCCGGCGTCGGCAAGACGGCCGACGAGATCCGCCACGCGCTGGAGGAGGACATCTTCCAGATCAATGCCGAGAGCGTGGAGGAGATCGAGATGATCTCCGCCATCGCCGCCGGCATGGGCCGCACGGCGCGCGTCGCCATCCGCGTGAACCCGGATGTGGATGCCAAGACCCACGCCAAGATCACGACGGGCAAGAGCGAGAACAAGTTCGGCGTCGCGATCTCCGACGCCGCGGCGATCTATGCCCGCATGGCCGCGCTGCCGGGGATCGAGCCGATCGGCATCGCGACGCATATCGGCAGCCAGATCACGTCGGGCATGGCGGCCTATCGCGCGGCCTATGCGCGGCTTGCCGAGCTGGTGAAGGCGCTCCGGGCGGATGGCCTGCCGGTGCAGCGCGTCGATTGCGGCGGCGGGCTCGGCATTTCCTATCGCGACGAACCGGCGCCCTCCCCCGAGGCGCTGGCCGGTGCGATCCGCGCGACGCTTGGTGAACTCGACCTGCCGGTCATGCTGGAACCGGGCCGCTGGATCGCCGGTCCGGCCGGGGTGCTGCTGGCCTCGGTCGTGTTGCAGAAGCAGGGTGCGGCGCATCGCTTCGTCGTTGTGGATGCGGCGATGAACGACCTGGTGCGGCCGGCTATGTATGAGGCGTGGCACGGCATCGTGCCGGTTTCGTCCGTGCAGGCAGTGGCGCCGCTGACGGCGGCCGAGGTGGTCGGGCCGGTCTGCGAATCCGGCGACACCTTCGCCCGCGGCCGGATGCTGCCGTCCCTGGTGACGGGCGACGTCGTCGCCTTCCTGGATGCCGGCGCCTACGGGGCGGTGATGTCCTCCACCTACAATGCCCGGCCGCTGGCGCCGGAGGTGCTGGTGGATGGGGATCGCTTCGCCGTCGTGCGGGCCCGGCAGACGCATGATGCACTGCTGCATGGGCAGCAGGTGCCCCCATGGCTGGCGGCGTGACGCTCGCGGTGGAGTTGGAGGGGCGCTGCCCCTCCAAGCCACCCCGCCAAAGGCCCGAGGCCTTTGGAAACCATGACATGGCGCCAGGCGCCGCTGCCAGGATGAACGCCCCGATCCGCCTTCGGGAACCTGGCGTGACCGTCGTGCCGGGCACCAAAAGATTGCGGTCCAGGATGCCCAGCATCCTGGCGGGGTGGCTCGGAGGGGCGGCGCCCCTCCGATCAGCCTTCCCCCGGAAAAGCGCCGGCGCCGGAAAGCTCGCGCCATGACCCAGCTCGCCCGCCGTACCCGCCTTGCGCGCCTCGTCCTCTGGTGGGAAGCGGCGTGGCCGGCGCTCTGGCCACCGCTGGGCGTCCTCGGCCTGTTCCTGCTGGTCGCGCTGCTTGGCCTGCCGCTCCACCTGCCAGGCACGCTGCATGCGCTCCTGCTCCTCGGCTTTGCCGCCGCCCTGGGCTGGACGGGCTGGCGGGCGGCACGGCTGCTGGCGTTGCCGGGCACCGAGGCGGCGCAACGGCGCCTGGAACGCGATTCCGGACTGGCGCACCGCCCAATCGCGACGCTGGGCGACCGGCCGAGCGGCAACGACCCCGTCGGCCTCGCGCTGTGGGAGGCGCATCGCCGCCGGGCAGCCGAGCGGCTGTCCGCTCTGCGTGTCACCGCGCCGCGGCCGGGCTTGGCGAAGCGCGACCGCCTGGCGCTTCGCGGCGGCCTGCTGGTGGCGCTGGCGGCAGCCTTCATGATTGCCGGAGTGGAAACCCCCGAACGCCTGCGCCGGGCCCTGGTGCCGCATTTCTCCGGCGCGGCCCTGCCCACCACGCCGGGCGTGCGGCTGGAGGCCTGGATCACCCCGCCGGCCTATACCGGCGCCGCGCCGGTCTTCCTCGACACTGCCGGCGGCGCAGTGAGCGTGCCGGCGGGCAGCCGCCTGCAGGTCGCGCTGTCGGGCGGCGCCGGGGGCGTGCCCGATCTGGTGCTCGGCGGCAGGGCGATGCCGTTCCGCACGCTCGACCGCGGCTCCTACACGATGGAAACGGTGCTCGACACCGGCGCGCGGCTCGCGGTGCGGCGAGACGGCACCGAGATCGCCCAATGGACCCTGACGGTACGCGCGGATGCCCCGCCGGTGGCGGCGTGGGAACAGGCGCCGGCCCGTGCCGCGCGCGGCCTGGCCATCCGTCTGCCATGGCGGGTGGAGGATGATTGGGGTGTCGCCGCACTTCGCGTCGAACTTCGCCTCAAGCTGCGGCCGGAGGCGGAGCCGGTGGTGCTGGACCTGCCGCTGCCGCCGGGCAGCCCGCGCAGTGCGCAGGGGGCCGGCCAGCCTGACCTGTCCGCCCATCCCTGGGCAGGGCTGGAGGTCGAGGCACGGCTCGTCGCCCGCGACCATGCTGGCCAGGAAGGGCGGAGCGAGGGCGCGTTCCTGGAACTGCCGGAACGTTCCTTCACGCATCCGGTGTCGCAACTGCTGATCGCGCTGCGCAAGGCGCTGTCGGTCGACCCCTCGGGGCGCGAGCCGGCGCGGCAGGAGCTCGACCGCATCGCCAATGCGCCGGACGCCTTCGAGCACGATACCGGTACCTTCCTCGCGCTGCGCAGCGCCCGGCACCGCCTTCTGCGCGACCGCCGCCCGGCAGCGGTCACCGAGGTGCAGGAGACGTTGTGGGACATTGCCGTGGCGCTTGAGGAAGGGCGCACGGACCGTACCGCGCGCGCCCTGGCCGCCGCACGGGAGGCGCTGCGCGAAGCGTTGGAGGAAGCCCGTCGCAACCCCGAGCAGCAGACCGCCGAGCAGCGCGCCGAACTCGAACGCCGCATCCAGGACCTGCGGGAGGCCATCCGCCGCCACCTCGAAGCGCTTGCCGAACGGTTGCAGCGCGAGAATGCCGAGGCCCTGCCCTATGACCCGCAGCAGCGGCTGATGGACCAGCGCGAGTTGGACCGCCGCACCCGTCGCATGGAGGAAGCCGCCCGCCAGGGCCGCACCGAGGACGCGCAGCGCGAACTCGCCGAATTGGAGGAGATGCTCCGCGCCCTGGAGGAAGGCCGCAACATGCGCGCCGAGGATCGCCAGCGGCAGCAGCAGCGCCAGCGCGGGCAGCAGCAGATGGGCGCCGTGCAGGACATGGTTCAGCGACAGGCGCAGATGCTCGACCGCGGCCACCAGCGGGCCGAGCAGACCGACCGCGAACGCGCCCAGCAGCGCCGCCAGTCGCAAAGCTTCACTTGGCCGCAGCGCCCGCAGCCGCCGCAGCAGGCCCAGCCCAACCCGCAGCAGCAGGCGGAAAGCCAGCAGGATGCACGCATCCAGCGCGCGCTCCGCCGCGCGCTCGGGGAGCTGATGCAGCAATTCGGCGACCTGACCGGCGACGTGCCGCAACAGCTCGGCGAGGCCGACCGCGCCATGCGCGATTCAGCCGAGGCGCTGGGCGAAGGCGGCGACGCCCGCGACGCGCAGCAGCGTGCCATCCGCGCCCTGACCGAAGGCGGCCGCCAGATGGCCCAGCAGATGCAGCGCCAGTTCGGCCAGTCCCAGCCCGGCGAGGGCGAGGAGGACGGCGAAGGCGACGGCATGGCCAATGGCGAGCAGGGCGGCGAAGGCCAGGACCAGGCGCAGGAACAGGGGCCCGGGCGCGACCCGCTCGGCCGCCGGACGCGGGAACAGACCGGCGGGCAGGACAATGCCTCCGACACCCGCGTGCCGGATGAGGCCGAACTGCTGAAGACCCGGCGCCTGCAGGAAGAACTGCGGCGGCGGGGCGCTGAGCGCGAACGGCCGCCGGCGGAGCTGGACTACATCGATCGGCTGTTGCGGCAGTTCTGAGGGGCGGCGCGGGAGTTGGAGGGGCTTTGCCCCTCCAAGCCACCCCACCAAAGGCCGAAGGGCCTTTGGAAACCTCCTTCTGGTACAGGGCGGCTCGGGCGGCCGCCCCTACGCACCACGGATGTCGTGGGCGCAACGCTGCGACACGGCGTGCATCCGGTGCGAAACCTCGGCTACGCCTTCGTCACCGCCACCATCGCCTCATCCCACCGCCAGCATGGCGCCGCATCCGGGATGAAAACGCCGCCCACCCAGCGGGGTGGTGGGCGCAGGGCCATCCAGTCCACCTCGCCGGCCAGCACCGCGCGGCCGAGTGGCGTCGCCGTCAGGCGCTCCTGCGGCCACTGCCGATCCTCCGTCTCCTCGAAGCTGCCCGAGAAGACGGGCTCGGCCGCGCGGCGCATCGCCTCGACCGTGTCGTGGAACATCAGGTCGGTCATCCAGGGCAGCGGCTCCCGCTCCATCATCAGCCGGCTGTAGACCTCTCCGGCACGGCGCGGAGCCTCGGCGACGAGCTGGAGGATCAGGCGCTGCGTCAGGCCTAACCCATCGCGGGTTCCGGGCAATTCCTGACAATGCCGCCGCACCGCGCGGCCGAGCTGCGGCAGGGCGGCCGTCCCGGTGCTCGCGATCCCGGCCAGCGCGCGCGGGTCGGGAGCGCGCAGCGCATCCCACACCGCCTGGCCGGCGCGCAGGGCGCAGTCGGAAACGGGCACCCGTTCCGCCCACAGTAGCCGCAGCGCCTCGGGCGGCAACTGGCCGAGGCCGATGAACCGCGTGCCGCCCGGGTAGCCGGCCGGCGAGATCAGCTCGAGGCAGCGCGGCGGCGCCTCGGCAAAGGCCGACAGGCACCGGGCGAGGATGAGCTGGTCGTAGCTGTCATGCTCGAACCACAGCACCACGCGCCCGTAGCGCGCGGCGGCGGAGGCAAGGCCATCCTCCTCCCGCGCCAGCTTTGCCGCGATCGTCTCCCGCGTCATCCCGGCGCCCTGCCCGTAGGCGTCCGTCAGGAAATCGACGCGCTGCTCGAGCCATCCCGGCGCGGCGGTGACCGGCCCCTGGCAGAAGGGGTCGGAGTATTCCAGGAAGTCGCCGGTGAAGCCCGCCTCGACCAGCGCCGCGCCGATATCGGAGCCGCAGCGGATGTGCAGCGTTGCGCTGTCGCGGTCCGGCGCCGGCTCGCCCTGCGTGATGCGCTGCCAGCTCCGGTCCATCGCCTCGACATGCGCCTTCAGCTTCGGCCAGCTCGGCAGGCCCAGCTCGCGCGCTATGACGAACTGCGCCTCGCTCAGCCGCAGCAGGTCGTCCTGCGCGGCGCGCGGATGGTGCAGGCGGAAGCGGCGCTGCGCCTCCGCGTCGCCGTCGCGCAGCGCGCGCAGCAGATCCTTCGCCCGCTTGCGCTGCTGATCGAGGTTGATCCGGAATGGCGAGGCATGCCGCGCAGGCACGGTGTCAGATCGGTCGGACACGGGAATCCCCTTCCTTCGCGTCTGTGTCCGCCGCTCAGACAGGAAAGGGTGGATGATCCGTCAGCCACTCGATCTGGGACGCGGGCGCAGCCCTTTCCGCGGACACGGAGGCTCCGGCCGAGCCTTGGCCCGCAGCCAAACAGGCGCTGGGGATGCGGTCAAGGTTCGGACATCCCTGCGAGGGGCGGCTCACCCCGTCCCCCCGCGGCAGGTCGACCCCCGACTACTCCACCGCCATCTGTTCGATCAGGCTCCGCAGCAAGCCTGCGCCATCAGCCAGCGCCTCGATCGTCCCGGCCTGTCCCTCCGCGCTGCCGGTACCCGGCGGAAAGGCCAGCCGGTCCCACCCCAGCTCCGCCAGCGAGAGGCGTCCGTCGCCGTCGTAATCGAGGCTCGCCACTAACAGCCGTGCCGCCGCGAGCGCCGCGATGCCACCGAGACCGCCGGCCGCGGCGATGGCATCCGGCTCGCTGCCCTGCTGCAGCGCCAGCGCCCAGGCGGCGCCGCGCAGCAGCCGGGCGATTTCGGCCGGGCTCAGCGCGCCGTCGCCGGAGACGTCCGCCTCCGCCACCAGGCTGTTGATGCAGGCCTGCACGGCACCGCCTTGGCAGGCCGCTTCCAGGCGTTCCAGCGTCCCGAGGAAGGCCATGCCCTCGCCATGCAGCACCGCGGGGCCGACGCTGCCGGCGGAGCAGCGCGTCCAGCGTGTCACCCGCGTCGCCCCGGGCAGGCGGTCGTCGCGCAGTTTTACGTCGGGCTCCGCTAGGTCGAGGGCGGCACCATCCGGGCGCAGCATGATTCGCGGGGCCTCGGCACCCGCGCCGATACCGAGCGTCCAGCCGTCCTGCTCGCGCATCGCGCGGAAACGCACCAGCCGCGCCGGTCCCGCGGCCGGCAGCTTCGCGACACTGCGCGCCGTGACGTGCAGCAGCGCGTCAGGCGAGGTGCAGGAGCCGGCGGCCCAGGTGCCGCGCATCGCTTCGGGAACACCGCTGGCTGTCGCGGGCGCCGCCGCCATCAGCAGCGCCGCCAGCACTAAGCGCTTCATCGCAGAACGAGTTCCTCACCGGCGCAAAGATCCTGCCCGGTCAGCACAACCTCCCGCCCATCGCGGAAGATCGCCAGCAGATCCGCCTGGCAGCCGGTGCCGTCCGGCGGGGCGAAGTCGAGAGCCTCCCCCACGCCGAGCACGGTGCGGCCCAGGCGGTCCGGCCCGCGATCCTGCCCGGCCGGATAGGCGTAGAGCTCGGCGACCGGCACGTCCGCCCCGTTGCGCAGCCGGACGCTGCCCGGTCGCGGGCCGGTCTCGGGCGGCTCTCCGGCATCGAGCCGGTCCGTGAGCGTCCAGCCGGGACGCAGCACGATCACCGGCGTCTCGCACAGGTTGATCGAGGCACGTTCCTCCGCCGCGCGGCGCTCCTCGAAGACGATGCGCAGATCGGCCTCGCAGTCGCGCAGCCGGGCGCCGACCTCGATCCGGCCGCCGCGCGGCAGCGACGCGTCGTCGCCCATGCGATCGGGGCCCCAATCTTCCTCGGCGGCACCGGAGATGTAGACCTCCTGCACCGCGGCCTCGTGGCGGTTGACCAGCGTCACGCGCCGATCCGGCGGGCGGGGCGCGCCGGAACCGTCGAAGACCACGTCGCGCTGGCGGCACAGGTCGACGCCCTGCTTCACCTCCTCGGCCTCATCCTCATAGACGGCGCGGAGGTCCCAAAGGCAGGCGGCCCCCCGGAGGCGAAGCGTGAACTCCCCACCGGCGGGCAACAGGTCGGATGCCAGGCGGTCGGGCCCCCAGATCAGCGGCGCGCGGGTGGAGGCGTAGAATTCGCGCATCGCGCGGTCGCCGGTGTTGTTGATGCGCGCCTCGCGCCGCGGCGCGTTGGGGTCGCCGAAGGTCAGGCGCGGCTGGCGGCAGAGGTTCACGGCCGGGCGCATCTCCTCCTCCCCATCCTCGAAGACGGCCGTCACGTCGAACACGCAGTCCCGTGTGCGGCCGAGTCGAACGCGCGACTCGCGGTCGGCGGGGATGATGTTCTCGCCCAGCCGGTCCGGCCCGCGGCCCGGCGCGTTCGGGGGGGCGGCGAAGATCTGCAGCAGGATGCCGTCGGTCTCGTTGCGCACGGTCATCTCGCGCACTGGAACGGAGGGGTCGCCGAACTGCACGCGCCGGTTCTGGCAGATGTTCTGGCGCCGCCGGCCCTCCGTCCCGTCCTGGTACACGGCGCGGAACTCCAGCTCGCAGGCTGCGCCCGCGATGCGCGCACGGAAATTGCCCCGGTCCGGCACGGTCTCGGCGCCGAGCAGATCCGGCCCGAAATCCGCGGCGCCCGGCGGGGCGGCATAGAGCTCGCGCAGCGTCTGGCCGGACTGGTTGCTGATCGTTGCCTCGCGCTCGCGCGGCTGCGCCTGGGGGGCGGCGGCCCGCGGCGCGGGCTGGGCCACGGCGACAAGGGGAACCAGGGCGAGACAAGTGGCCATCGCCAGGGAAGGCAGGCGCATGAAAGGCCTTTCCGGGGGGGTTATGCGCCGGCCAGGATGGAGGCTGCGCGATGCCCTACGCAAGCGCAGGCAGGACACGGCAAGCGGGAAAAACGCATGAAGTAAGGGGGTTTGCGAGAGGTTCGCAGCTGCCGGGGGCGCCCTCTCATCACGCCTGCCGGACAGTCGCCCGATGGTCCGCCGCAACGGTACGACCGGGTGCCACGATGGCGATCATCGGTCGGGGTGGACCCCGCCTCTCCGGTTTCGGCACCGACCGTGCTAATGAGCCGCCGATGCCCCGTGCCGTCGCGCCGCGGGTGCGGCGTGCCCCCGCTGCCGCTCCTGCCCGACCAGCACCCCCCGCTCGCTCGCGACGCCGCCTGGCGCCGCGCTTTTTTCGTTGGGCGGTCACGCTCACCGTCTGGGGCCTCGTCGCCGGCTTCGTCGCGCTGATCTTCTTCGCCTGGGACCTGCCGCGGCCGGAGGATGCCCTCGCGGCAACGCGCCGGCCCGCGATCACCATGGTCGCGGCCAATGGCGCGCTGCTGTCGACCAGCGGGGACCTGTATGGGGAAACGGTGCGGCTGCGGGATCTGCCGCCGCATGTCCCGGCGGCCTTCGTCGCCATCGAGGATCGCCGCTTCCGGGATCATATGGGCCTCGACGTGATCGGCATGATCCGCGCGGCGGTGGCCAATGTCACGGCGGGGCGAGTGGTGCAGGGCGGCTCGACGCTGACGCAGCAGCTCGCGAAGAACCTGTTCCTGACGCCCGAGCGCAGCCTCCGGCGCAAGGTGCAGGAAGCCCTGCTGGCGCTGTGGCTGGAAGCGCGCTTCACCAAGGATGAACTGCTGACGATCTACCTCAATCGCGTCTATCTCGGCGCCGGGACGTTCGGGATCGATGCGGCGGCGCGGCTGTATTTCGGCGTGCCGGCACGGCGGCTGACGCCCGGGCAGGCGGCGGTGCTGGCCGGCCTGCCGAAGGCGCCGTCCCGCTACAACCCGCGCGTCAACCCCAGCGCCGCCGTGGACCGCGCCATCGAGGTCCTGGGCGCCATGGTGGAAACCGGCGTGCTGCCCGCCGCCGCGGCGATGGCCGAGGCCGAGCGGATCCACTTCCCGCCCGCCCCGTCCCGCGACGCCGGGTGGTTCGCGGATTGGGTGCGCGACGGCATCGGCGACCATGCCCCGCCGACCTCGGACCTGTTGTTGCGCACGACGCTCGATGCCCGACTCCAGGCAGCGGTGGAACTGCGGCTGGAGGCGATGCTCGCCAGCCAGGGCCGCGCCGCCGGCGTTTCGCAGGGCGCGGTGGTGGCGATCGAGGCGGCGAGCGGCGCCGTGCGGGCCATGGCCGGCGGCCGCGACTACCGCCGCAGCCCCTTCAACCGCGCAACCCAGGCGCGGCGGCAGCCGGGTTCCGCCTTCAAGCCCTTCGTCTTCCTCGCCGCCATCGAGGCCGGGGTGCGGCCGGATGACGGCGTCGCCGACGGGCCGATCAACCTGGGCGGCTGGACGCCCGGCAACGGCAACTGGCGCAGCCGCGGCGAGATCACCGTCGAGGACGCCTTCGCCCATTCCGTGAACACGGCCGCGGTGCGGCTGATGCAGCGCGCCGGCGGGGCGCGGAAAGTGGGGGCGGTCGCGCAGCGGCTCGGCCTGCCGGGCCCCTTTCCGCGGGATGCGTCGATTGCCCTGGGCACGGCGGAAGTGACGCTGCTCGACCTCGTCACCGCCTATGCCCCCTTCGCCAATGGCGGCCGCCGCGTCGCGCCTTTCGGCATTGCCGAGATGCGCGCGGAGGGCCGCCCGATCGCCTGGCTGCCGCCCGGCCCCACGCCGGTGATCACGGCGGATGCCGCCGAGGCGATGCGGCGGATGATGGCGGCAACCGTCGCCCGCGGCACCGGCCGGGCGGCGGCCGTGTCCGGCCTCGCGGTCGCCGGCAAGACCGGGACGACGCAGGACAATCGCGATGCGTGGTTCATCGGCATCGCCGGCGGTCTGGTGATGGGCATCTGGCTCGGCAATGACGACGCGACGCCGATGGAAGGCGTGGCCGGCGGCGGCCTGCCCGCCCGGCTGTTCCGCGATATCCTGGAAACCCATCGCGGCAGGGGCGCCTGATGACCGAGACGACCGACTTCCTGACCACGCTCGCGCGCCCGGTTCGGCATGAGGCGAACAACCTGCTTGCCGCGCTGTCCGGCACCGCCGAGCTGATGCTGCGCGCCCGCGACGCGACCGAACGGGACATCACCCGGGCCGAGCGGCTGCGCGACGCCTCGGCGCGGCTGAAGACTCTCCTGCATGGCTATCTGGCACTCGGCGCACCGCCGGCGGAGTCGGACGCCGCCGTGCTGCTCGACCTGATGCAACCGGTCGTCCGGCTGGCCTTCGGCGGCGGCCGCCCGGTGACGGTGGAGGCAGCGGCCGGGCTCCCGGCGCTGACGGCCTCCACGAGCGAGCTGCAACAGGCGATGCTGCGCCTCGCGGTCGAGGCCGGGCCGATGGTGCCGGCGACCGGTGGGCTGCACATGACATTGGAAGCGGCGCCCGGCGGCGCCCTGCTGCGCGCCCGCCCGACCCCCGCCGGCGAGGGGCCGGCACCGGTCTTTCTGGTGGCGGCGTGATGCCGCCCGCCGTGTCCCATCGGCAACGCCCGCCGTGACGATCGGACCCACCACCGCTGAAACGCTGCGCCAACAGGCGCTTCCGGTATAGCATTGCCAGCCAGGATCAAGACGAAAGCCCGATGCCCCGCGCTGCCCTGACCGACCATTCCGCTGCCTCCCTCCGGTCCGAGGGGGCCAGCTCCGGCCGTTTCGCCTCCGCGGCGGTTCGTGCCGTGCTGCGGCGCCGGGCGATGGAACTCACCGGGCTGCTGGTGGCGCTGGGCGCCGTCGCGCTGGCCGTCGCGCTGGGCAGCCACAACGCGGCGGACCCGTCGCTCAACACCGCGACGTATGGACCGACGACGAACCTTGCCGGACCGGCGGGCGCCATCGTCTCCGACCTGATGCTGCAGGTGTTCGGCTTCGCCGCGGCGCTGCCCTGCGTCGTGCTGCTCGCCTGGGCGTTCCGGCTGGCGACGCATCGGGGCCTCGGTTCCGTGCCGGCGCGGGTGCTCGGGCTGCTGGCCGGCATGCCGATGGCCGCGGCGGCGACGTCGCTGCTGCCGCTGCCCCGCATGCTGCCGATCGAGGCCGGGCCCGGCGGCATCATGGGGCCCGCCGTTGCCGGGCTGGTGGTGGAGGGGCTGGCGAGCCTGTTCGGCCCGCTCGGCAGCCTCGCCGGCCAGGGGATCGTCATGGTCGCCGCGGTCGGCACAGCCTTCATCGCCTGCGGGCTGACGGTCGGCGAGTGGCGCGGCGCCGGCCGTGTTGCGGTCGGCGCGGGCCAGGTGGCCGTGGTCGCCGCCCGCAACGGCGCGGCGAGCCTGCGCCGCAACGGCCCGGACGACGACGAGGAGGACCACGAGCCGCCGCCCGCCCGCCCGCGTCGCCCTGGCCTGATCGCGCGGCTGAGCATGCCCTTTCAGCGCATGGGCCGCGGCGCCGGCGCGCTGCTGAGGCGGGAGCCCGGCACGACGACCACCCTGGGTGCGATGCTGCGCGCGGCGGATGAGGCGGCGACTGCCGCCCCGCCTAGCCCGGCCGACCCGCCCGCCCCGCTGCCCGGCCAGGATGGCGATGCGCGGCCGGGTACCGAACCCGCCGCCAAGCCCCGCCTCGCCGCGCGCAGCAAGGTGCTCGACCGCGCGCCGGACCGCACCCGCCGCCCGCCGGAACAGCGCGCTCTCGATCTCGGCACCGATGGCTGGAAGCTCCCGCCGCTCGACCTGCTGACCGAGGCGCCGGCGCGACGCACGGGGCGGCCTTCGGAGGAATCGCTGCAGGCCAATGCACGGCTGCTGGAATCGGTGCTGGAGGATTACGGCGTGCGCGGCCGCATCGCCGAGATCCGCCCCGGTCCGGTGGTTACGCTGTATGAGCTGGAACCGGCGCCGGGCACCAAATCCTCGCGCGTCATCGGCCTCGCCGACGACATCGCGCGGTCGATGTCGCTGATCGCCGTGCGCATCGCGACCGTGCCCGGCCGCAACGTCATCGGCATTGAGATGCCGAATGCCAAGCGCGAGACGGTCTATCTGTCGGAGATGTTCGCGGACGAAGCCTGGACGCGCCATCAGGCGAAGCTGCCGCTCGCGCTCGGCAAGGATATCGGCGGCAGCCCGGTCATCGCCGACCTCGCCCGCATGCCGCATCTGCTGATCGCGGGCACCACCGGCTCGGGCAAGTCGGTCGGGATCAACACCATGATCCTGTCGCTGCTGTATCGCTTCGGGCCGGACGAGTGCCGCTTCATCATGATCGACCCGAAGATGCTGGAACTGTCGGTCTATGACCGCATCCCGCATCTGCTGGCCCCGGTAGTGACCGAGCCGCCCAAGGCGATCGGCGCGCTGAAGTGGACGGTGCGGGAGATGGAGCGCCGCTACCGCGCCATGTCCCAGCTCGGCGTGCGAAACATCGGCGGCTACAACGAGAAGGTCACCGCGGCCCGCGCGCGCAGCGAGGTCCTGACCCGCAAGGTGCAGACCGGATTCGATCCGGATACCGGCAAGCCGGTTTTCGAGGAACAGCCGCTCGCCCTCGAACCCCTGCCCATGATCGTCGTCGTCATCGACGAGATGGCCGACCTGATGATCGTCGCGGGCAAGGAGATCGAGGCGGCGGTGCAGCGCCTCGCGCAGATGGCGCGCGCCGCCGGCATCCATGTGATCATGGCGACGCAGCGCCCGTCGGTGGACGTCATCACCGGCACCATCAAGGCGAACTTCCCGACCCGCATCTCCTTCCAGGTGACGTCGAAGATCGACAGCCGCACCATCCTCGGCGAGCAGGGGGCGGAGCAGCTCCTCGGCCAGGGCGACATGCTGCACATGCCGGGCGGCGGACGGCTTGCCCGCGTCCACGGCCCGTTCGTGTCCGATACCGAGGTCGAGCGCGTCGTCGAGTTCCTGCGCGAGCAGGGCGAGCCCGCCTATATCGAGGAAGTCACCGAGGAAGCCGACGAGGACGGCGCGCAGCCCGGCATGCTCGGCGGCAACACCGATGCCGAGGGCTCGCTCTACGACCAGGCGGTGGCGCTGGTGACGCGGGAAGGCAAGGCGAGCACGAGCTTCGTCCAACGCCACCTCAACATCGGCTACAACCGCGCCGCGAAGCTGATCGAGCAGATGGAGAAGGAAGGCGTCGTCGGCGCCGCCAACCATGTCGGCAAGCGCGAGGTCCTCGCGCCGGGTCCGCGGGACTAGGCGGTTTCCCTCGGCGGATCGCCGCCCGGAAATCATTCCGAAATCATTCTATTTCTTGACGGGAATGTTCTAGCCCACCGAGAATTGCCGCCTCGAACATGCCACCCCGAGGCGAGCCGTGGGTATCCGCGCCTGGTTGCGAAGCAAATTCTGGCCGGCACCCAGGCAGCAGGTGCCCCCGAGGCCACCGGCCCGTACCGCTAGCCGGCCGCGCCCGGCCGCACCGTCGCCCACCCAGCCAGAGCAGGAGGCCGCGCAACGGCCTGTGGAGGACGACCTCCGCGATGCCGATGGCGAACTGCGCGGCATCGAAGTCAGTGCCCGGCTGGGCCGGCGGTCGCTCATCGCAGGCCTTGCGGTGCTGTTGCTCTGGGCCATCGCCGCCGGCACATGGCGCGCCGCGGCGACGGCCGCTGCGGGATGGCCATTCGCCTGGTCCGACGCCTGGTCGGCGATCGGCCTGCTCATCCTCGGCGCGCCATTCCATATCATCGGTGCCTTCGCGACCGTTGCCGGCCTTGTCGTCGCGGCGGGCCTCATCGGCGCCTTCTTCGGCTTCCTCTTCGGGCTGCCCCGCCTCGATCCACGAAGCCAGGCGCTTGCCGCGACACAGGGCGGCGCCGGCGCGGCGCGCGGGTCCGACCAGCGCCCGCCTGCCGTCGATGACGCCACGCCGACGGAACCTGCCGCGGCCGGTGGCACGCGGTCGCATTCCGCCACCGTGGCCCAGCAGATCCTCGCCAGCTACCGCGCGAGCCCCGCGCTGAACGAGATCGCCGACTGGCTCACCAAGATCATCGTCGGTGTCGGGCTGGTGCAGGCCCGGGACATTGGCCACGGCTTCACGTCGCTGCTCCACTACCTGCTGATGGATGCGGGGCTCGTGCGTTACCCCGCCGCTGGCGCCGTCGTGCCCGCGGCGCTCATCGCGGGGACGATCGGCGGCTTCCTCTGGGCGTATCTGCTGATGACGCTGCTGCTGAGCCGCGAACTGGCGGAAGCGGCGATGGACCTCGAGAACGCGGGCGTGCGTCGGGCGGAGGCCCAAGCGCGCAAGGCCAGGAAGGAAGCCGAGAAGGCGCAGCGCGACCGCGCCGCCGCGGACCGCGTCGCCGAAGCGGCGGAGTTCGACCGCGACGCCGCGAACAGGGAGGCCTCGCGCGAACAGGCGCTCCGGATGGCCGTGGGCGTGCTGCGATACCGGGACGTCTCGGAACTGCTGCGCGATGCCACGTTGGATGGCGGACAGGTCCACGCCGATGCCGATCTGCGGGAGGCGGTGGACCTCCTGTCGAGCGAGGAACTGACGGAGGAAATGACGGCGGACGAAGTGCGCGCCTGGGCCAATGCGCAGGCGCGGCGCCTGCGACTTGGCGACGCCATCGACGGCTTCACGCGCCTCGCGGAGCTGCGCCGGAACGCCTACAGTCAGAGCGATCTCGCGGTCGTCCTCGACGCCGCCGGGGCGCACGAGGCGGCGCATGCCGCGCGAGCGGGCGCCCAGGCTGAGAGTATCGACGTCGCACCGCGCGTCACGGCGATGAACCGCATCCTCGACGCCCTGTACCGCCAGCCCCCGCAGCCCGATCTGGCGCTGAGCCTGATCACCGCGCTCGAGGCCGCCGACCCCGCGACCGGCGAGGACGCGACGATCCAGATGTACAAGGCCTGCGCGCTTGGCCAGAAGCATCGGGAGCTGGTGGCGCAGGCCGCCGAAGGCGGCGCGTCCCAGGCGCTTCAGGATGAGATCGGGATGGTCGAGGACGAGGCATTCGCGGCGCTGCAAGCCTCGCTCGACGCCCATATGTCGCGCGACTGGCTCCAACTGCTGATGGACCCGGCGCATCCGGCCAAGACGGGTCTGGGCGGGCCGGAGCGCGAGGATGACCTGGAAACCTTTGCCGGGATCGAGCGCTTCCGGAGGCTTGTGGGGCCCTGGCCGGCCCGGTAGCGCCGCGCGCAACCGCACGGTCGTTGCGGGCGTTGCGCCTGCATGTCCGACGTGCCGACCGATGAGACACCAGCCGGAACCGCGGCGGCGCGCCCCATGCGCGCCGCCCTGCTGATCAATCCGGCTGCCGGATCGGCGCGGCTGGACCACACCGGCATCGGCGGCCTCACAACAGCGCTCGGCGAGGCGGGCTACGACCTCGCCATCCCGCCGCAGCCCGAGCGGCCGCTCGACGCGCAGCTCGACGCCGCGCTCGAAGCGCAGCCAGATGTGGTCTTCGTCATCGGCGGCGATGGCACCATTCGCGCCGTCGCGGAACGGCTGGTCGGGCGGGACATCACGCTCGGCATCCTGCCGGGCGGCACGATGAACCGGCTGGCGGCGCGGCTCGGCCTGCCCGGGGACCCCCTGCAGGCCGCCCGCAGCCTGGCCGGCGCCATGGCTGAACCGCTGGCCCATGGCGCGCTGAACGGCCGCGTCTTCCTGTATCAGTCAATCGTCGGCCGCACCTCCCGCCTCGTGCGCTTTCGCGAGATGCAGCGCGGCACCGGCATCGCCGGCTGGCTGCCGCTGATCCGCGCGGCACTGCGCGCCGTCGCCCGGCCGCCGCGCCGCGCCCTGCGGCTGCGCGTGAACGGCCGCCGCCTGCGGGCGGATGTAGCGGTCGTGACGCTGCCGGTCCCGGGCGACGAGCCGCACTTCCAGGTCGATGCCGTGAAGCGCGGCGGCGTGCTGCGGGGGCTGCGGCAGGGCTGGCGCTGGATCCGCGGGCGGCTCGCCGGGGATCAGGGCGTCACCACCTTCCATCGCCCGTATCTGGCCGTGCAGGGCGTGGACCGCCGGCTTCGCGTCACGCTGGATGGGGAGCAGCACCTCCTCACACCCCCGCTGCGCTTCCGCCTGCGGCCCGGCAGCCTGCGGGTGCTGCGGCCGGCGCGCGGATGATCCGCGTCGCGCATCTCTCGGACATCCATTTCGGCGCGCATCAGCCGGACCTGGTTGCCCCGCTGATTGAGGACATCGCGCGCTTCGCCCCGGACGCGATCGCCATCAGCGGCGACCTGACGCAGCATGCCCGCGACATCGAGTTCGAGGCCGCGGCCGCGTTCATCGCGGCCCTGCCCGCGCCGGTCGTCGCCGTGCCGGGCAACCACGACATCCCGGCACGCGCCGTCTTCGAGCGCATGTTCGATCCGCGCCGTCGCTGGCGGCGCTTCATCAGCGCCACGACCGAGCCGGTCCTGACGCTGCCAGGCCTTGCGCTGATCGGCCTCGACACCGTGCGCCGCGCGCAACCGCATCCCGACTGGTCGGCCGGTGGCGTCTCCCGCGGGCGGCTCGCGCGCCTTGCCGCGCATATCGAGGCGGCGGCGGGGCGCATCGTCGTGGTGGTCGCCCATCATCCGATGCGCCATCCGCCGACCGCGATGAACCGCGCGCGGCCCTTGGGCGCCTCCGCCGCGCTTGCCACGATGCGGGGGGCAGGCGTTGCCGCGATCCTGTCCGGGCACCTGCACCGCCCGACGGAGCCGCTCGGCACGCCGCCGGTGCTGATCTGCGGCAGCAGCCTGTCCCACCGCGTCCGCGGCGTGCCGAACGGCTGGACGCTGGTGGAATTCGGCAATGGCCCTCCGCACGCCCGATACCGCACGGCGGAAGGGCTGGTTTGGCGCGACGCGACCGTCCTCGCGTGACCGGCCGCGGCTTCCGGTTCCAATCCGCCCCCGCCATGCCCTAGGCTTCCGGCCAAGGCCCCGGAGGCCGGGAGGAAACACGCATTGATCACCCGTCGCACCCTTGCGGCCACGGCTGCTGCCGTGCTCGCCGCACCGGCCCTCCACGCCCAGGGCAGTTGGCCGGACAAGCCGGTCCGCTTCATCCTGGGTGGCGCCGCCGGCGGCGTCTCCGACATCTTCCTGCGGATGATGGAGAACCGGCTGCGCGAGACGCTCGGCCAGCCGATGATCATGGAGCCGAGGCCGGGCGCGGGCGGCATGGTGGGGGCGGAGGTCACGGCGCGCTCCGCGCCCGATGGCTACACCCACTTCGTCAACCACATCGCATCCCACGGCATCGGCCCTACGCTGTACCGGCGCCTCTCCTTCGATCCGCTGAAGGACCTGCCGGGCGTCGCCCGCATCGCCGCGATGCCCAACGTGCTGATCGTCAAGGGAGACGGGCCGATCCAGTCGGTGCAGGACCTCGTCGCCTTCTGTCGCGCCAATCCGGGCCGGGCCAATTTCTCCTCGGCGGGATCAGGGACATCGTCGCACCTGTCCGGCCTGCTGTTCGGCATGCGGATGGGGATCGAGGTGACGCATGTGCCCTATCGCGGCACGGCCCCATCCATGGCGGCGGTGCTGAACGGGGAGGTGCTGTTCAACATCGACAACGCCCCCGTCTCCCGCCAGCAGGTGCTGGCCGGCATGCTGCGGGCGCTCGGCGTGTCCACGGCGCAGCGCTCGTCCACGATGCCGGAACTCGTGCCGCTGCAGGACCAGGGCGTGCCGGATTTCGACGTCGCTTCCTGGTACGGCATCGCCATGCCGGTGGGCGTGCCACGGGCGATCCGCGACCGGCTGGGGACCGAGATCGTCTCGGCACTGAACGACCCGGGCATCGCACAGCGCCTGCAGGAATACGGCGCAGAACCCTGGCCACTCGGCCCGGATGCCTATGACGCCTTCATGCGGGCCGAGGTGGTGAAATGGGCTCCGGTCGTGCGGGCATCTGGGGCGCAGGTGGACTGATATCGGCGGCCGTTCTTGGTCGTGCCGCTCCCGGATGGCGATCGGTGTCGGACGGGGTTTGCCCCCTTCTTGCGAAGGTAAAACTGGAGAGGGGCGCCGCCCCTCTCCAGACCTCACCCCGCCAGGCCATTGCATGGCCTGGACCGTCGGCACCTGGCGTTGGGCAGAAGGTCGTTCTGGCCCCGGCAAACGCGCGGGGCGCAGGCGCGGGTTTCGGCACCATTCTGCCAGCGGCGCCCGACGCCCGGTTGAGGTTTGCAAAGGCCCTTCGGCCTTTGCCGGGGTGGGGTTCGGGGAGGGGCGGCGCCCCTCCCTGATCCAACCGACGAGGCTCAACCCCGCGCCAATGAGGTAGCACCCAGGGACGGGCGGTCGCACCGTCTGCTTTCGGATCGGCCTTGCCGCTCGCAATCCCGCCACGCTGCGGGCATAGACCCGCGGCGTGACCGAGCCGATCCTGCTGCGCCGCATCCTGTTCGTCCTGCTGGCCCTGGCCATCGTGGCCGGCCTGCTGCGCCTTGCTGTCGCCGTGCTGGCGCCAGGCGGCTGGACGCTGTGGGAAGGGCTGATTCTGCTCTGCTTCCTCGGCACCATCCCCTGGAGCGCGCTGTCGGCCGCCAATGCGCTGGTGGGGCTCGCGATCCGGCTGTTCGCCCGCGACCCCGTCGCCGCCGCGCTGCCGGCGCTCCGGCAGGTCCGTCCCGGCCCGCCGCAGGGCCGTACCGCCATCGCCATCTGCATTCGCAATGAGGACATGGACGCCGTCCTGCCGCCGCTCCGCAGGCTGATGGATGGGCTCGCGGCCCACGGCGTGGCGGATCTCTTCGCGCTGTGGATCCTGTCCGACACACCGGCCGGCCCGACCGCAGAGGCCGAGGAAGCCGCCATCCGCGCCTTCGCTGCCGGCCGCATCGACACGCAGTATCGCCGCCGCGTCGTGAATGACGGTTTCAAGGCTGGCAACGTCATGGACTTCCTCGACCACCACGCCGAGGGGCTCGACCACTTCCTCTGCCTCGACGCCGATTCCGGGATGACGCCGGAGGCCGTGCTGCGCCTCGTCGCCATTCTCGAAGCCGACCCGAAGCTCGCCATCGTGCAGCAGCTCATCCACGGCAGGCCGGCGGGCGCGGCGTTCCCGCGGCTGTTCCAGTTCGGGATGCGCCAGGGCATGCGGACTTGGGCGACGGGGCAGGCCTGGTGGCAGGGTGATGAGGGTCCGTACTGGGGCCATAACGCCGTCATCCGCATCGCCCCGTTCCGGGAACACTGCCGGCTGGAACCGCTGCGGGACGGGTCGCGCATCCTGTCCCACGACCAGGTGGAGGCGACGCGGCTGACGGCCGCCGGCTGGAAGGTGCGCGTGCTGCCCGACGACACCGGCAGCAGCGAGGGCAATCCACCCACCTTCGGCGACTTCGTCACGCGCGACCTGCGCTGGGCCGGCGGCAACATGCAGTACCTCGCGCTGCTGCGCCTGCCGGGGCAGACCCTGATGGCGCGCTGGCAACTGGTGCAGGCGATGCTGCTGTTCCTCGGCGCGCCGCTGTGGTGCGCGATCCTGCTGCTGGCCGCGATCAATGCGCTGACCGGCGGCGGGGCCACGACGCCGACAGGCGGGCTGCTGCTGCTCCTGCTCGCCGGCTGGACCTGCCACTACGCGCCGAAGCTTGCCGGCTACGTCGAACTTCTGCTGCGCCGCGACCTCTCGGACGCCTATGGCGGGCGCGACGACGTGCTGCGCGGCGCAGCGGCCGAGATCGCCTTCACCACGCTGATGGAACCGGCGCGGCTGATGGCGCAGTCGCTGTTCATGCTGGCGCTGCCCTTCGGGCTGAAGGTCGGCTGGGTGCCGCAGAACCGCGCCGACCGCGGCGTGTCCTGGGCGGATGCGGCGCAGCAGTTCTGGCCGCCGACGCTGGCCGGCGTGCTGCTGGCGGTCGCCTTCGCGGCCGCTTCGCCCTTCGCGCTGCTGCTGGCGATGCCGGTGCTGGCGTCGCTCCTGCTCGCCATTCCCTTCGCGGTGGTCACGGCCGATGCGGATTTCTCCGCCTGGCTGCGGCAGGAGGAAATCGGCGCGCTGCCGGAGGAACGGCTCGGCTTCGCCGCGCGGGGCGCTGCGTGACCGTGGAAAGCCGTTTCCGCGCCAATCGCGACGGCCGTATTCTACGGGTCATGCCGCATCTCCGCCGCATCCTGCGCGCGCCGCTGCTGATCCTCGCCTTCCTCTGGGTCGTGCTGGAGGAAACGATCTGGCGCTGGGCCGGGCAACTCGGCGCGGCGATCGCGCGGCTGCCGGTCTTCGCCGGGCTCGAACGGCTGGTCGCGCGGCTGGATGCGCGTATCGTGCTGCTGCTGTTCCTGCTGCCGCTGCTCGCGCTGATCCCGCTGAAGCTCGCCGCGGTCTGGCTGATCGGCGGCGGGCATGCGATCAAGGGGGTGATGTTGCTGGTTAGCGCAAAATTCCTGGGCACCGCGGTCTCGGCGCATCTCTATGCCCTGGCCGAGCCGAAGCTGATGACCATCGCCGCCTTCGCGCGGGTGCGGAACGTCGTCGTCGGGCTGTTGGCGCGGGCCCATGCCTATCTTGAGGCGCTGCGGGTCTGGCAGGCCGTGCGGCGGGCCAAGGCGATGGCGCGCGTCCTCGCCGCGCGGGTGCACATCCTGGTGTTCGGCGACGGCCCGGGGCTGATCGGCCGGGTACGCGCTGTGCGCGCCCGCTGGCGGCATCGCGCATGACCGCGCGGGTCATCCTTTATGCCGCCATGTCCATCGACGGCTGCCTCGCGGATGAAGAAGGCGGCATCGGCTGGCTCGCCCCCTTCGACGCGCAGGACTACGGCATGGCCGGCTTCCTCGCGCGCATCGGGGCTCTGCTGACCGGCCGCGCGACCTACGACCAAGTACGCGACTTCGCCGAGTGGCCCTATGCCGGGAAGCGCGTGGTGGTGCTGACGCACCGGCCGCTCGACCCCAACCCGCCGGCCGGAGTGGAGGCGGCGGAAGGCGACCTGGGCGCCGTGATCGCTCGGCTGAAAGCCGAGACGGCGGGCGACATCTGGCTGCTGGGCGGCGCGGCGGTCGCGCAGGCGGCCATGGCGCGCGGCCTCGTGGACCGGCTCGAACTGTTCGTCATTCCGGTCACACTCGGTGCCGGCATCCGGCTGTTCGGCACTTCCGGCGCGTTGCAAGGCTGGCGGCTTGCCGCGACGCGGTCCTTTCCGAACGGTGTGGTCGAGCTGGACTACGACCGCGGCTGATTCCGCCCCTGCCGGGGTGGATCGTCGGCGCCTTACCCGGCACGCTCCGCGGACGGCCATCGCGGAGTGACGGAAAGACCATGCCCCTCGACCCCGGCGCACAAAGCGTCCTTGACCTGATCCGCGAGAGCGGCCGCCCCGCCCTCCACACACTGACGCCGGAGCAGGCGCGCGAGGTCTCCGCCGCCGCGGTTCCCGTGCTGCAGCCCGACCCGCAGGACGTCGCCGAGGTCGAGGATCTGGCCTGCCCCGGCCCCGCCCGCCCGATCGGGCTGCGGCGGTATCGCGGCCGCGGCACCGACCCCGCCGCCGTCCTGCCCTGCCTCGTCTTCATCCATGGCGGCGGCTGGGTAATCGGCAGCCTGTACACCTACGACCAGCTCTGCCGCAGCCTCGCCAACCACCTCGGCGCCTGCGTCATCTCGGTGGATTACCGGCTCTCGCCCGAACACCGCTTCCCCGCCGCCGTCGAGGATTGCGCCGCCGCCCTGCGCTTCATCCACGCCGAGGCAGCGACGCTGCGCATCGACCCGGCACGCATCGCCGTCGGCGGCGACAGCGCCGGTGGCAACCTCTCCGCCGTCATGGCGCTGATGGGTCGCGACGGGACGGTGCCGGCGCCGGGATTCCAACTGCTGCTGTATCCGGCGACCGACCTCGGCGGCGCCGAGCGTGCTTCCTACCACCGCTGCATCGACGGCTATCCGCTGACCGCAGCGACGATGCGCTGGTTCGTCGACCACTACATCCCCGATGCGGCCGAGCGTTCCGACTGGCGTGCCTCCCCACTGCGTGCCGCCTCGCTCGCGGGCGTCGCGCCCGCCTTCGTGATGACCTGCGGCCACGACCCGCTGCACGACGAAGGCGCGGCCTACGCGCACCGTCTGGCGGCGGAAGGCGTGCCGGTGACGCATCTGCACGTCGCGAACCAGATGCACGCCTATCTGACGATGGGGCGGTTCATCCCGACCTCGGACCTGACGCTACGACAAGCCGCGGCGGCGCTGCGGGCGCATTGGGGGGTGGGGTAGGCGCGGCATTTGCTCCCGCGGTGCGCGTGATCGGAAGGGAGCTTTGCCCCTTAGCTGGATCAGGAAGGGGCTCTGCCCCTTCCCGAACCCTACCCCGGCAAAGGCCGAAAGGCCTTTGCAAACCTCGACCTGGCGCTGCGCGCATAGGGCCGGACGATGATGGTCATATGCTCTGCGCACGGAAGCGATTTGACATCAGGAGAATGGCCTTCGCGCCCGGCGCCAAATGATGGCGGTCCAGGCCATCCATGGCCTGGCGGGGTGAGGCTCGGAGAGGGGCAGTGCCCCTCTTCGATCCACCTTCGCGCAGATAAGGCTTTGCCGCTCTCTCCGAGGAACTCTCACCTCAGCCGCGCGCGCACCATCTCCAGCGCCGTCACGAATGCGGCCTCCGCGTCCAGTGCCGTCGTATCCAACATCACGGCGTCCGCCGCCGGCCGCAGCGGTGCCACCGGCCGATTGGCGTCCTGGGCATCGCGGTCGCGGATCTCGGACTCCACCTGCGCCGCGTCCGCTGCCACGCCACGGCCGCGCAGTTCCAGGAAACGCCGGCGTGCGCGTTCCTCGACGCTGGCGGTGACGAACAGCTTCACCGGCGCCTGGGGGAAGACGACCGTGCCGATGTCACGGCCGTCGAGCACCGCACCGCGCTCGCGCCCGAAGGCGCGCTGGAAGTCGAGCAGCGCGGCGCGCACCGCCGGGATCGCGGCGACCGCGCTCGCCGCCATATCGGCCATCGGGCCGCGGAGATCGGGCCGTTCCAGGTCATCCGGCGTCAGGCTGCGCGCGGCGGCCTCGGCCTCGGCGGCGTCACGCGGGTCGGCGCCGCGATCGAGCACGCGCCGCCCTACCGCCCGGTAGAGCAGGCCGGTGTCGAGATAGGGCAGGCCGAGCGCCGCCGCGAGGCGCCGCGCCAGCGTCCCCTTCCCCGCCGCCGCCGGACCGTCGACCGCGATGACGGTGCCGGCCGTCACGGGGCGGCCATCGCCTCGGTGCCGGCCAGGCCGTTCATCAACGTGGCGAAGCCCGGGAAGGAGGTGTCGATGAAGGCAGCGTCGTCCGCCGTGACGGGCGCGCGGGCGGCGAGGCCCATCACCAGCGCCGACATGGCGATGCGGTGGTCCATGTGCGTCTCGACCGTGCCGCCGCCAGGGATGGCGCCCGCGGTGCCTTCCACGATCAGGTCGTCGCCCTCGATCGTGGCCTTCACGCCATTGGCGGCAAGGAGGGCAAAGGTGGCGGCCAGCCGGTCGCTCTCCTTCACGCGCAGCTCGGCAAGGCCGGTCATCCGCGTCACGCCGCGCGCGGCCGCGGCCGCGACCGCCAGCACGGGGTATTCGTCGATCATCGAGGGCGCGCGGCCCGGCGGCACGGTTACGCCAGTCAGCTCCGTGTATTCGGCGACGAGGTCGCCAACCGGCTCCCCGCCGGCGACGCGCTCGTTCTCGACGCGCAGCGCGGCGCCCATCTCGCGCAACGTGGTGATAAGGCCGGTGCGCAGCGGGTTCAGGCCAATATTCTCGACCACCACGCGCGATCCCGGCACCAGCAGCGCCGAGACGATCGGAAAGGCGGCGGAGGACGGGTCGCCGGGCACCAGCACCGGGGCCGCGACCAGTTCGGGCTGGCCTTCCAGCGTCACCAGGCGGCCCTGCGCCGTGTCCTCCACCGACACGGTCGCGCCGAAGTGACGCAGCATGTTCTCGGTGTGGTCGCGGGTGGGTTCGCGCTCCACCACGCGCGTCGTGCCCGGCGCGCACAGCCCGGCAAGCAGGCAGGCGCTCTTCACCTGTGCCGAAGCCACCGGCAGCGTGTAGTCGATGGGCAGCGGGTCGGCCGCGCCGCGGATGGCGAGCGGCAGGCGGCCCCCTTCCCGCGTCCAGAACGCCGCGCCGGTCGCTGACAGCGGTTCCGTCACGCGCTTCATCGGCCGCTTCCGAAGGGAGGCATCGCCGGTCATCGTCGCGAAGACCGGGTGGCCGGCGAGCAGGCCAAGCAGCAGCCGCGCCGCGGTGCCGGAATTGCCCATGTCGAGCACATCCGCCGGTTCCACCAGGCCGCCCACGCC
The DNA here is from genome assembly GCF_018129025.1 of Neoroseomonas terrae. GTDB lineage: Bacteria > Pseudomonadota > Alphaproteobacteria > Acetobacterales > Acetobacteraceae > Neoroseomonas > Neoroseomonas terrae. Next base: position 28,515 of record NZ_JAAEDI010000031.1, read on the forward strand.
GCGGCCCGACACGCGCCAGGCGCCGGGGCCGACCCGTTCCACCTCCGCACCCAGGGCACGCATGGCGGCGGCGGTGCGCAGCACGTCCTCGCCTTCCAGCAGGCCGCTGATCTCGGTGGTCCCGACCGCGAGCGCCCCGAACATCAGGGCCCGGTGGCTGATCGACTTGTCTCCCGGCACGCCGAGCCGGCCGGCAAGCGGGGAACCTGGCGCGCGGGCCTGGAGGGGGCGGGGATCGGGATGCGACATGGGCGGCGTTTGACATGGCCCGGCAGGGCGTGGCAATGCGCCCGACCCTTTGCACAGGCGCGCGGGGCCCCGTGCGCGAGACGGATGTGACCCATGGCTAAGCCCGAACTCGGCCTGAAGCGCAGCTGCGTGGCCTGCGGCACCCGATTCTACGACCTTGCCCGTACCCCTGCCGTCTGCCCGAAATGCGGCACCGAGCAGCCGGCCGAGCAGCCGCGCCTGCGCCGCGCGGCACCGGCCCCGGTGCCGGACGAAAAGCTGAAGAAGCGCGCCGCCACCCCGGAGGCCGAGGCCGACGACATCGAGGTGGAGGATGTCGAGGGCGACGAGGCGATCGAAGACGCCGAGGAGCTCGAGGACGAGTCCGACGGCATCGACGACGCGATCGAGGTCGAGGCCGACCGGGACGAGGAAGGCTGATTCTGCGGCGGTCGCCTGCAGCGACCGCTTCAGGTCTTTGCTTTGTCCTCGAATGGTGGGCGGGCCGCGGCCCCTGAGCCCTGCGCTACCGCTCTGGCGGCCACTGATGGTCCGGACGCGGTCGCGCGCCACGCTCACGGAGCGCGGCGCGGTCGCCATCCGATAAGGTGATTGCCGGCCCTGCGGCCACGCTTGCCTTCACGGTTGCGGTCGGGGGGCGCCGTGCCCATCCTCTCCCCTCCTGGAGGAAGGGCCTGTCCATGACCATGATGAACCGTCGCGGCATGCTGGTCGGCGCCGCCGGCCTGCTGACCGCCGCCGCCATGCGCCGCCCCGCCTACGCCCAGGCGCCTTCGGGCCCGTTCACACTGCCGCCGCTGCCCTATGCGCCCAACGCCAATGAGCGCGCCATCGACGCCATGACGATGGAAATCCATCATGGCCGCCACCATGCGGCCTATGTCGCGAACCTGAACGCCGCGGTGAAGGACCATTCGGCGCTCGCGCAGATGCCGGTCGATGATCTGCTGAAGCGCCTGTCCGAAGTGCCGGAGGCCGTTCGCACCGCCATCCGCAACAACGGCGGCGGCCACGCCAACCACAGCATGTTCTGGGAGCTGATGGGCGGCCAGGGCGGCGAGCCGACCGGCGAGTTGAAGGCCGCGATCGACCGCGACCTCGGCGGCATGGAGAAGTTCCGCACCGACTTCAACGGTGCCGGCGCCCGCGTCTTCGGCTCCGGCTGGGTGTTCGTGGCCGTCACGCCGCAGGGCGGGCTCTCGCTGGTGTCGAAGCCCAACCAGGATACGCCGCTGATGGATGGCGGACGGGTGCTGATGGGCAACGACGTGTGGGAGCACGCCTACTACCTGCGTTATCAGAACCGGCGCGCGGACTACCTGACGGCGTGGTGGAACGTACTGAACTGGGGGAAGATCGGGGAGCGGTACGCGGCCGCGAAAGCCGGCACGCTGCGCGTGTGATACTCCCGGCCCGCCGTCAGCCCGGCGGGCCGATCATCCCACGGATGAGGGCGGCGCGTTCCGTCACCGGGCGGCATGGCAGTTCGACGATCTCGTATCCCAGATCGGCATAGGCCTGTGCCACGACCTGGCAGGTGCGGCGGGCAGTTTCCCCGTCCTGCCGCCGCTCCGCATCGCGGCCGTAGATCTCCGGCCAGAACGGAGCCAAGAAGACTCGCTTTGCATAGCGACACAGGTGCGCCGCGCCGGAGAGGTGCGCGGGCACCGGCAAGCCCTCGAGCCGCCGGTAGCCGATGATGTCCGGCACGCCGCGGTCGAACAGTACCGGGCCGGGGTGGCCCTGCATCATGGCGTGGGACCGCATCTCCCAGCCCAGCATCAGCTCCGCGAATAATTCCTTGTCGCGCCACGGCAGGGCCGGGCCGTCGATCGCCGTCTGCGCCTGGATGATGGCGCGCCCCGCCTCGGGTGCGTGGGCATAGCCTTCAGAGGCCAGGCGCTCGATCAGCGTCGTCTTGCCCGAACCGGGCCCGCCGGTGATGACGATGAAGCGCGGTTCCTGTTCCTTCATTGCATGTTCCTGCTTTCAGGGCGGGACGGCGTAGTGCCGGACCCGGCCGGTTGACCTTGCCCTCTGCCCCGCCGGGCGCCATACCCGCCCGGTTTCGTAAGACCTGGGAGCGCCCGATGCGCGTGAAGGACGTGAAGAAGGTCGTGCTCGCCTATTCCGGCGGGCTCGACACCAGCGTGATCCTGAAGTGGCTGCAGACCACCTACCGATGCGAGGTGGTGACCTTCACCGCGGATCTCGGCCAGGGCGAGGAACTCGGCCCGGCGCGCGACAAGGCCCTGCTGCTCGGCATCAAGCCCGAGAACATCTACATCGACGACCTGCGCGAGACCTTCGTGAAGGACTTCGTCTTCCCGATGTTCCGCGCCAACGCCCTGTATGAGGGCATGTACCTGCTCGGCACCTCGATCGCCCGCCCGCTGATCTCCCAGCGCCAGATCGAGATCGCTGAGAAGGTGGGCGCTGATGCCGTTGCCCATGGCGCGACCGGCAAGGGCAACGACCAGGTCCGGTTCGAGCTGAGCTACTACGCGCTGAAGCCCGACATCAAGATCATCGCGCCCTGGCGTGAATGGGAACTGACCAGCCGCACGGCGCTGATCGCCTTCGCCGAGGAACACCAGATCCCGATCGCCAAGGACAAGCGCGGCGAATCGCCCTTCAGCGTCGATGCGAACCTTCTGCATTCCTCCTCGGAGGGCAAGATCCTCGAGGAACCGTGGGATGCGCCGGACGAGATGGTCTGGCAGCGCACCATCAGCCCGATGGACGCGAAGGACGAGGTCACCGAGATCACCATCGAGTTCGAGCGCGGCGACGCAGTCGGCATCAATGGCGAGCGCCTGTCGCCCGCCACGCTGCTGACCAAGCTGAACGCGCTCGGCAAGGAGAACGGAATCGGCCGGCTCGACCTGGTGGAGAACCGCTTCGTCGGCATGAAGTCCCGCGGCTGCTACGAGACCCCCGGCGGCACGATCCTTTACGTCGCCCATCGCGCGATGGAATCGATCACGCTGGATCGCGAGGCGGCGCACCTCAAGGACAGCCTGATGCCGCGCTACGCCGAGATCATCTACAACGGCTTCTGGTTCGCCCCGGAGCGCCGGATGCTGCAGGCGATGATCGACGAGAGCCAGAAGAGCGTGACCGGCACCGTCCGGCTGAAGCTCTACAAGGGCAACACGATCGTGACGGGCCGGCAGTCGCCGCACAGCCTGTACTCGATGAAGCACGTCACCTTCGAGGACGACCAGGGCGCCTACGACCAGTTCGACGCGCAGGGCTTCATCAAGCTGAACGCGCTGCGGCTGCGGCTTGGCGGTATGGCGGGACGGAAGGGCGGCGCGCTGTAGTCGCGTCTCGGAGGGGGGCGTTTCCCCTCCCCGAACTTCCTAGTTGCGCCGCTACCTCTGTGATCGGAGATCGGAGGGGCTCTGCCCCTCCGAACCACCCCGCCAGGGGGTTGGACCCCCTGGACCGCAATCTGTTGGTATCGCGCGCGGCGGGCTTTGCTGTTCCCGTCAGACTCGCTTTGTGCACAAGGGCGGGTTCCGGCACCAATTCTGCCAGCGGCGCACCGGCGCCAAGTCGAGGTTTGCAAAGGCCCTTCGGCCTTTGCTGGGGTGGCTTGGAGGGGCAAAGCCCCTCCAATCGACAGCGGAAGTATCGGTGTAACCAGAAGGGCCTTCGGAACCGTTACCTGGCGCCGGGCGGCACAGTTGCGTTCCGCATGGCGATGCCCGTCGCGCGCAGCGCCGGCCAGCGCTCCCCGCCAAATGGGCAGCACACCCCCAACCGCGCGCTGGTGGCAGACAGAAAACGGTGGGTCTGCGGGGAGTTCCCTCCCCCCGCTTCTGACGCAGTTCCAGCCGGGCGCCGGCTGACCTACTCTCGGCGTCTCGACCCAGCCGAGGAACGCCCATGCGCGGCACTGCCCTTCGTCCCTTCCTGTTCGCCGCGCTGCTGTTCGGCGCCACGCCGGCCTTCGCGCAATCGGCCTGTCCGGGCCGGATCTCGGCCAATGTCTTCGCGCCCGTGCCGCGGGATGCGGCGGTCGCGGTGCCTGAGCGGCCGGGCGGCGGCCCCAATGACCGGCGGCTGCGGGAAGCGGTGCTCGGCGCGCTCGCCACGGCCGGACGGCGCGTGGATGCGAATGCGCCCTACATCCTGTCCTGGCGCGGCGGCACCTCGATCGAGGGTGACAATTTCGGTGGCTTCAACGACCGCAGCTCCGGCCGCACCTTCCGCGAGAGCGACGACATCTCCTGGACACAGAATGTGCCGCGGGCAGGCGGGCGGAACGTGCCGACCATCCGCGTGTCCGGCACGGTGGACCTGCGGGAACGCGCGACGCAGCGCATCGTCTGGACGGCGGTGATAACCTGCAGCAGCCAGGCACGCGACGATGCTTCGCTGTTCACCTTCCTGGCCAACGCGGTGATGCCGCATATCGGCCAGGCGGCGGCGGGGCGGCCCTTCTGAACGCGCCGGCGAGCCCGCGCGCGCGCGCCGAGGCGGCGCAGTCACGTGCCTCGGACCCCGCCGCTTCTGCCTGGGTGGAGGCATCGGCCGGGTCGGGCAAGACCAAGCTGCTGACCGACCGGGTGCTGCGGCTGCTGCTCGCGGGGGTGGAGCCGGGGCGCATCCTGTGCCTGACCTTCACCAAGGCGGCCGCGGCGGAGATGGCGACGCGGCTGGCTCGCGCGCTGGGTGGCTGGGCGACGGCGGAGGATGCCGCGCTGGCGCAGACGCTCGCCGCGCTGACCGGGCGCGTCCCGGATGCGCAGGAATTGCTGGCCGCACGCGCTCTGTTCGTGCGCGTGCTGGAACAGCCGGGCGGGATGCGGATCTCGACCATCCATGCCTTCGCGCAATCGCTGTTGCGGGCCTTCCCGCTGGAAGCCGGCCTCGCGCCGCAATTCGCGGTGGTGGAGGAGCAGGAAGCGCGCAGCATGCTGGCGCGTGAGCGCGAGGCGGTGCTGGCCGCGGCCCCGGACCGCGTGGCGCTCGAAAACCTCGCGCGGCTGGTCCCGCCGACGCGCTTCGCCGAGGTTGTCGGCACGCTCGCACAGGATCGCGGCCGGCTGCTGCGTGCGGTTGAATCCCGGCAGGGCATCGCCGGGCTGGAACCGGCGCTGGCGCGAAAGCTCGGCCTGACCGGCGAGTCGCGGGAAGATGCGCTGATCTGCGCCGCCTGCGATGTCGACGCCGCCCCGCTGCTCGGCATCGCGCGGCGGCTCGGGCAGAGCGGCAATGAGAAGACCGACCAGCGCAACGCGGAGCGGATGGCGGAGTGGCTGACGCTCGACATCGCTGGCCGCGCCGCGCGGTGGGGGGACTGGAAATCGGTCTTCCTGACCGCTGAGGAAGCGGTGCGGAAGACGCTCGTCACCAAGGACAAGCGCATCGCCGCCCAGTACGAGGAGCTGGTCGCAGCGATGCAGGCGGAAGGCGAGCGCCTCGCGGCCGTGCAGGAAGCGCGTGCTGCCTGCCGGCTGCTCGCCGCAACCATCGCGCTGCTGTCGATCGGCGCGCCGGTGCTGCAGCGATACGACGCGGCGAAGCGCCGCGCGGGCATGCTGGACTATGACGACCTGATCCGCGGCGCCGAGCGGCTGCTGGACGACCCCGGCAGCGCCTGGGTGCTGTTCAAACTGGATGGCGGCCTCGACCACGTGCTGCTGGACGAGGCGCAGGATTCCAACCCCGACCAGTGGGGCATCGTGCGCGCCCTGACCTCCGAGTTCTTCGCGGGCATCGGTGCGCGCGAAGCCGGCCGCACTATCTTCGCCGTGGGCGACGAGAAGCAGTCGATCTATCGCTTCCAGGGCGCGGATGCGGAAGGCTTCGCGCGGGAACGCGCGCACTACGCCGGCACCGTGCCGCAGGAAGTCCAGGAATTCCGCCCGGTCACGCTCGACGTGTCCTTCCGCTCCACCGCGCCTGTGCTGGCGCTGGTGGATGCTGTCTTCGCGGAGGGTTCGGCGCGTGAGGGCGTCGTCGGTGGCGACGACCCGCTGCGCCACTTCGCCGACCGAGCCGGCCATGCGGGCGAGGTGGAGTTGTGGCCGCTGCTGACCACGACCGACGCAGCGGAACCGCCGCCCTGGGCGCCACCCGATGCGCCGGTCGATGCCGAGGGCGCGCCGCAGCGCCTGGCCGCGCTGCTGGCCCAGCGCATCCACCACATGATCGCGACCGGGACACTGCCAGCCCGCGTCGAGGAAGGCCGCGAGGCCGAACAGCCCCGGGGCCGCCGCGTGCGCGCGGGCGACATCCTGGTGCTGGTCCGCGCCCGTGCGCGTGGCGGCTTCGTGCCGGCGCTGGTGCGCGCGCTGAAGGATCTCCGCATTCCGGTCGGCGGCGTCGATCGCATGGTCCTCGCCGACCAGATTGCCGTGCAGGACATGCTGGCACTGGCCGATGTGCTGCTGCTGCCGGAGGACGACCTTTCGCTCGCCGCGCTGCTGAAATCGCCGCTGGTGGGGCTGGAGGAGGATGAATTGCTCGCGCTGGCGCAGCCGCGCGAAGGTTCGCTGTGGGCGGCGCTCGCTGCGCATCGCGGCGGCGAGGCGCGGGTCGGCCGCGTCGCCGATTGGCTCGATGCGCTGTTGCGGCGGGCGGATTTCGCGACACCGCATGCGCTGTTCGCCGGCGTGCTCGGCGCGCCCGGCCCGCTGGATGCCCGGGCCGGGCGCGCGCGGATGCTGGCTCGGCTCGGGCCGGATGCCGCCGACCCGCTCGACGAGTTCCTCAACGCCGCGCTCGAGCACGAACGCGCCCACGCGCCGTCGTTGCAGGGCTTCGTGCAGCAGCTTCGCCAGGGCGGCGCCGAGGTGAAGCGCGAAGCGGAAGGTGCCGGCGACGCCGTGCGGATCATGACCGTGCACGGCGCGAAGGGCCTGCAGGCGCCGATCGTCATCCTGCCCGACACCACCGCGGAGCCGACGGACCGCACGACGCTGCGCTGGCTCGATGGCGACCTGCCGGTCTGGGCGCCACGCAAGGAAGGCTTCGATGCCGGCGCCCTGGCCGAACGCCGCCAGCAGGACCAGGCGGCGGATGCGCGGGAACGCCACCGCCTCCTCTACGTCGCGCTGACGCGGGCCGAGGACCGCATCCTCGTCTGCGGCTGGCAGGGCCAGAAGAAGGTGCCGGACGGGTCCTGGTACCGGCTGGTCGAACGGGGCTTCGAGCGGTTGGGCGCCCCGGCGGAACCATTCGACCCGACGACCTTCGGCGGCGCGGGCGACCTGTTTCCACCGGACGCGACGCAACGCCGGCTCGGCGGCGCCCAGACCCTGCCCGCCCGGCCGGAGCCGCCGCCGCGGGCACGCGTCGCGGCCGCCGCCCTGCCCGACTGGGCGTATCGCCCGGCACCGCGCGAAGCACCGGAAGGTGCCGTCGCCCCCTCCGCCCTGCCTGGCGAGGAGGAGACGCCCGCGGCGCCGCCGCGCCCCGCCGACGATCCGCGCGGCCTGCGCTTCCGGCGCGGCCGGCTGGTCCATGCGCTGCTGCAGCACCTGCCCGATCATCCGCCGGCGGAGCGCGCCACGATGGCCCGCCGCTTCCTGGCGCGACCCGGCCACGGGCTGGAGGAAGCCGAGCGCGAGGCGGTGCTCGCCGAAGTTCTCGCACTGCTCGCCGACCCGATGCTCGCCGCCGCGCTGGGCGCCGACAGCCTCGCCGAGGCGCCGCTCGCGGGGCGCGTCGGCGGAACGCTGATTGCCGGTCAGGTGGACCGGCTGCTCGTCACGCCCGACCGCGTGCTGGTGCTGGACTACAAGACCAACCGGCCGCCGCCCGCGGCGCCGGAAGCAGTGGCACCGCTCTACCTGCGCCAGATGGCGGCGTACCGCGCGTTGCTGCGCGCGGCCTTCCCCGGCCGGCGCGTGGAATGCGCGCTGGTCTGGACCTATGGCGCAAGGGTGATGCCGCTGCCGGACACGCTGCTGGACCGGCACGCGCCGGTCTGACCGCGGCGCCGGCGATCGCCGCCTTCCATTGCCGGTCTGTATAGGGTAGGGGACTACCCTATGGGTCACATCGCATCGGACAAGGACCGGCTGCTGGCGCGCGTGCGGCGCATCGCGGGCCAGGTCGCCGCCATCGAGAAGGCGATCGCCGGCGATGCCGGCTGTGCCGCCGTCCTGCACCAGGTCGCCGGGGTGCGCGGCGCCATCGGCGGGCTGATGGACGGGCTCATCGAGGACCATCTGCGCGAGCACGTCGCCCACCCTGATCTGACCGACGCGGAGCGCCGCGCGGGTGCGGAGGAACTCATCGCGGTCGTGCGGCGCTACGCCCGGTAGGGAACGTTCCAATGACCCCTCATCAGCACGTCTTCCTCGGCGACCGCCACGACGAGAACGCCCGGCGCACCCTGTGGGTCGTCGCGCTGACCGCGGCGATGATGGTGGGCGAGATCACCGCCGGCATGGCCTTCAATTCGATGGCGCTGCTTGCCGACGGCTTCCACATGGCCACGCATGCCGGCGCGCTGGCGGTCTCGGCCATCGCCTACGCCTTCGCGCGGCGCAACGCGCACAATCCCCGCTTCAGCTTCGGTACCGGCAAGGTCGGCGACCTCGCAGGCTTCGCCTCGGCGCTGATCCTCGCGGTGATCGCGCTCGGCATCGGCGTGGAATCGGCGGTCCGGCTGTTCGACCCGCAACCCGTCGCCTTCACCGAGGCGACCATCGTCGCCGTGCTCGGCCTCGCCGTGAACGTCGCGAGCGCGCTGCTGCTAGGCGGCGGCCACGATCACGGACACGATCACGGGCACCGTCGCGACCACGGCCATCATCACCATCATCACGACAACAACCTCCGCTCGGCCTACGTCCATGTCCTTGCCGATGCGCTGACCTCGGTGCTCGCCATCGTCGCATTGCTCGGCGGGCGTCATCTCGGCTGGGTCTGGCTCGATCCGGCGATGGGCATCGTTGGCAGCGTCGTCATCGCCGCCTGGGCCTGGACGCTGCTGCGCGACACTGCCGGCGTGCTGCTCGATACCACCGACCCGCAGCTCGCCGCCGAAGTGCGCAGCGAGGTCGAAGGCCCCGGCGATGCGAGCATCACCGACCTGCACATCTGGCGGATCGGCCCCGGCGCCCATGCGGCGATCGTCAGCGTCACCGGGCCGGTGAGCGGCGAGGCCATCCGCGCGCGGCTCGCGCCGGTGCACGAGCTCGCGCACCTCACGGTCGAGACGCGGTAGCAACCGCCCTTCCCAAGCGGCGCCCGCCGGCGCAGCATCGCCGGTGGAGGAAACCATAATGACCACCCGCCGCGCCCTGCTCGCCGCGCCGGCGCTGCTGCCGGCCATGCCGGCGCGCGCCCAGCAGCGGCCGCTCCGCATCATCACGCCCTTCGCGCCCGGGGGCACGACCGATTCCCTCGCCCGCATCATCGGGCAGCGCATCACCGCGCTGACCGGCCAGGCGGCGGTGGTGGAACCGAAGCCCGGCGCGGGCGGCGACCTCGCCATGCAGGCCGGCGCATCGGCGGAACCCGATGGGCACACGCTGATCCTCGGCAGCGATTCATCGCTCGTCCGCAACCCGATGCTGCGCCGGAACATCCCCTACGACCCGGAACGCGACTTCGCGCCGATCGCGCGGCTGGTCATCTCCTGGTACGCGATCGCCGTGCATGCCTCGGTGCCGGCGCGCACCGTCGCGGAATTCTTCGACTGGGCGCGCGCCAATCCGGGCAGCGTGAACTACGGCTCGGCCGGGCCCGGCACCCTCGCCCATGTGATCGGCGAGATGATGAGCCAGGGCCGGCAGCTCCAGATGCAGCACATTCCCTATCGTGGCGCCGCGCCGGCGTTGCAGGAACTCGTCGCGGGGCGGCTGCAGTTCTACGCGGTGTCCGCCGCCGGGCTGCTGCCGCTGCTGCGCGAAGGCAGCGTGCGCGTCCTCGCCGTCACCGGCCCCGCGCGCCAGCCTTCCCTGCCCGACGTGCCGACGATGATCGAGGCCGGCTTCGCCGAATACGACCATTCGGCCTTCTATTCGCTGTCCGGCCCCGCGCGGATGCCCTCGGCGCTGGTCGATCGGACCGGTGCGCTGCTTGGCCGCATCATGGCGGAACCGGAAACGGTGGAGCGGCTGCGCGAGCTCGCCTTCGACCCGGCTTTCCTCGGCCCCGAGGCGTTCCGCGCCTTCCTCGCCGCCGATCGCATCCGTTGGCGCGAGATCATCGCCCGCACCGGGCTGACGCTGGAGAGCTGAGCCACATGCCGCTGCTGCGTTTCGAGGAATTCACCGCGCAGCCGCGCCGTGCCGCCGCGCTGCGCGCGAAGCTCGGCGCCGTGCCGGGCGGGCGGCTGTTCGGCCTGTGGCAGGCGCAGATCGGCCCGTCGATGAACCGCGTCACCCGCGTCTCGCTGTGGGATGGCGAGCCGACCGCGACGCCCGAAGCCGGCGACCCGGACGTGGCATCGGTGACCACGCGCGTGCTGACCATCCTGACGCGCGGGCAGACGCCGGTCGATCCCGCGCGCGGCGGCATCGTCACGCATCGCTGGTTCATCCTGCCCTCGGCCGATGTCGCGGAGATGGTCGCCATCACCACGGAGGCCTGGACCGGCTTCGAGGGTGACACCGGCAGCGAACCGCTCGGCCTGTGGCTCGACCGCGAGCAGCGCGAACCCGCCCATGTGCTGCTGATGACCTGGTACCCGTCGCTGACGCATTGGGAGCGGAGCCGCTTCTGGAACAGCGCGGCCGCCGGGCCGGAACAGCAGCAGCGGGCGAAATGGGGTGCGCTGTTCGCGCGCCGCCGCCAGATGCTGTTCGACAGCTGGGTCACCGTACATGGAGCCGAAGCATGAGCGAGAGCGACATCGCGGCGGCACGCGCCGCCATGGACGGTTTCATGGCCGCCTTCAGCGCCGAGGATGCCGAGGCCATCCGCACGCGCTGGTACCACTTCCCGCATGTGCGCTTCCACAGCGGCAAGGTCACCATCTTCGAGCGCCCGGAGGATTTCAGCTCCATCGTCTTCGACCGCAAGGGCCAGGCCCGCGAATGGGCGAAGAGCGCCTGGGACTATGTGGAACTCGTCGATGCGGGCCCGAACAAGGTGCATTTCCGCGTGCAGTTCAGCCGCTTCCGCGACGACGGCTCGCGCATCGGGTCGTACAAGTCGTTCTACATCGTCACGCTGAAGGATGGCCGCTGGGCGATCCAGGGCCGCTCGTCCTGGGCTGAGTAAGCCATCACGATGGGCCTCGATCCTCGGGAGCCGCTTCAGCGATCCCCGAGCAGGAATCCCTCGGCCATCAGGCGGAAAGCATGGACGGCCTTCGGCAGCACGGATTGCGGGTCGTCGCTGGCCGCCACCCACAACGCCGCGTTCAGGGCTGCCCCGCACAGAAGACGGGCCGCGGCCTCGATGTCGACGCGCTTCATGACGCCGTCCGCGATCAACCCGGCAACGGTCCGCTTCGTCGCGTCCAGGCACGCATTCTGGCTGGGCCAGCGAGACGGGTCGCCAAGGAAGGCGGGCCCGTCGAGCAGCACGATCCGGCGCACCTCCGGGTCCAGCGCCATGGCGATATAGGCCGCGCCCTCGGCCAGCAGCCGCTCCCAGCCATCTGCCGCCGCTGCGCTGGCTTCCCGAGCGCGCGCCGCCATCTCGCCATCGACCTGCGCCACCACGGCCGCCAGCAGCCCCGCCTTGTCGCCGAAATTGTGATAGAGCGCGCCGCGCGTCAGGCTGACGGATGCGGTCAGTTCATCCATCGACGCGGCGGCGAACCCTTCCGCCGCGAATGCCTTGCGTCCGGCGGCAATCAGCTTGCTGCGGTTCTGCTCCATCGCTTCCAGGCGACGCCGTGCGACCATCACAGATCCTTCATGCGCTCCGCGCTGCGCATCGGTTGACATACGAGACGTATGTTATCTTCATATACGGCACGTATGCTGAGCTGCGCACCGACGTTATGCCGCCGGCATCGCGTTTCCGCGACCCCCGAGGAGACTGCCCCATGGCCAAGCGTGACGCCGTTTTTCCTGCCGGCCGGCATGACCTCTACACCGCGCAGACCTATTCCGCGGCGATCAGGTCCGACAGCCTCCTGTTCGTGTCCGGCCAGGTCGGCAGCCGCAGCGATGGCTCGCCCGAGCCGGAGTTCGAGGCCCAGGTCCGTCGGGCATTCGCCAATCTCGAGGCGACCCTGGCGGCTGGTGGATGCGGTCTGGACGACATCGTCGACGTGACGACCTTCCACACCGATCCCGAGAAGCAGTTCGCGACCGTCATGGCCGTCAAGGCGGAGGTCTTCCCGCAGGCGCCCTATCCGAACTGGACGGCGGTCGGCGTCACCTGGCTCGCCGGGTTCGACTTCGAGATCAAGGTCATCGCGCGGATCCCCGCCTGAACGTCAGCGGCTGCCGCCCGGAAGCCACGCGTGCGGCGATCCCGCACGCCGGATCCTTCGACCGGCGCGCGGTCGTCGCCTACCCTTCCACCGGCACCAGCCGCGTCAGCCGCGCCGGGTTCTGCTCCGACAGATAGATGCATGCATCCGGCCCGCACCACATGCCGTGTGCCCCGTTCAGCACCGGCCGGCAGCGCCCGAGAATTGTCCCGTCCGGCCCCAGCAGCGAGAGTTGCGGCACCTGGTCCGTCACATACAGCCCGCCGCCCGGCGCGCCGTGCACGCTCATCGGCTTGTGGTTGCCGTGCCAGGTGTCCAGCCAGGACCCGTCCGGCGTGAAGACCTGAACGCGGTTGTTCTCGCGATCCGCCACGGTTACGCGCCCGTCCGGCAGCACCCAGACCGAATGCGGGGTGGAGAACTCGCCGGGGCCGGTGCCCTCATGCCCCCAGCGGGCCATCGGCGTGCCCTCGGCGCTGAAGCGGTGCACGACCGAGGCCGCGTAGCCATCGGCGACGTAGATTGATCCGTCCGGGCCGAAGGCGACATCGCAGGGTGCGTTGAAGGGCTCGCCCGGGTGGTCGCGGCGACCGAGGCCGCCCAGTCGCTTTCCATCTCGCGAGAAGACGATGATCTCATGCGCGTCGCGGTCCACGACGAAGACGCGGCCATCGGGATGGACAGACAGCATGTGGCCGTCCGCGACCTCCGCCCCGCCCCAGGCATCGATGCGCCGGCCATCGGGGGCGAGCACGACGACGGCCGGATTCTCCGGGTCCGTCATCGGATCCCGGCGAAGCTGGACATAGACGCGGCCCTCCGCATCGCAGGCGACGTCGCTCGGCACGCCCATGCCTTGGGGAACCTCACCCCAGGGACGCTCGACGCGATAGCGCGTGTCGCCGAGGCGGACGTAGAGCTGGTGGCGCGCCATGATCTGAACCCTCCGAAAGCCAGCGCAGCGTGGCCCGGAGAGGAGCGAGGGGCAACGGCCGGGGCCTGCGCAACGGTTCACTGGCGCGCCGATGCCACGCCCCGGCATGGGTATGATCCGGGTGAGGTTTCGGCATAGCCTGCGCCCGTCACAGGAGAACGACGCCATGCCGGACCGCCGCCTGCTCTTCCGCCCCGCCTTTCTGGTGCTCGGGCTCGGCCTGCTGGCCGGGTGCGAGCAGGCCACGGGCGCCGCAGGTTCGCTGGCCGGCAGCGCTGCGGGCTCAGCCGCCTCCAGCGCGGTCGCGGGCGCGGTTGCGGGGCCGGTGGGGCAGGTCGCCGCCGGCGCCGCCGGCAGTGCCGCCAATGCCGGCACCGCCCAGCTCACCCGGATGGCCGCCGCCGCAGCGCAGGGCGCCTGGGGCGACGTGGCGCAGGAACCCGTGGCCGCCTGCAACGGCGCGGCCGACAAGCCCTGTGCCGAGGCCCAGGCTCTGCGCGCCCGCGCCTGCCGTCGCCAGGCGGCGAGCGCCGCCGCCGGCCAGCGCGCCGGCTATCTCGATTGCGCCGTCACGGCGGGGCAAGCCGCGCTCGCCGCCGGCGGCGCCAATACCCCGGCCGAACGCAATACCTGGCGGGAGGAACTGCTCGCCGCCATCTACGACCGCCGCTCCGGTCAGCCCCGCGCGAACATCTGCCCCGACAACGACCTGCTGCGTGCGGAGGCCGACACGCTGCTGCGCGATTCGCCGGGCAACAGCTCGGCCCGGTTCTACGGTGGCAGCGCACGGATGATGGGTGTGTCGGTGTCCTGCGGTGCGGAGGACCAGCGCTGCAGTGATCTTGCCGAAGCCTCGCGGCTGCTGAACCCGCCCCAGTCCGACGCGCGATGGACGCAGACTGCGGAAGGGGTGCAGACGTTGCAGCGGGTGGTGGTGGGCTGCCCGGGGGCGTGACGCCAGCACTCTGAGCGCTCAGGGTTTCCGGAGAGGGGCTTTGCCCCTCTCCGGACCTCACCCCACCAAAGGCCGAAGGGCCTTTGGAAACCTCGACCGGGTGCCGGGCCCGAAATGCGCGCCCCACTGCTCCTCGGCCGAGATGCATCAGGCGCGAACCCTAAGACTGTCCTGCCCCTGACAGCACTTCCATCGCGTCCAACGCCAAGTGGAGGTTTCCAAAGGCCCTTCGGCCTTTGGCGGGGAGGGTCCGGGAGGGGCAGCGCCCCTCTCGGTTCCGCCTGTCGCTCAATCAGAGCCCATCGCTACAGCCCCAGCAGCCCGCCGAGCTCATCCATCGAACCGAACGGCTCCGCACCATGCGCCGCCAGCACGCCGCGCGGCGTCTCGTGCGCGAAACCCAGTACGCGGCACCCCGCGGCCACCCCGGCGCGCACGCCAGGCACGCTGTCCTCGACCACAACGCAATCCTGCGGGGCGGCGTCGCAGGCCGCCGCCGCGGCCAGGTAGATGTCCGGGTAGGGCTTCGGCCGGTCGACGTCCTCGAAGGAGAAGATGCGCCCGGCGAAAACCGGCGCGAGGCCAAGGGCGCGCATCTTAGCCGCCAGCTCGACCCGGCCGGAATTCGACGCCACCGCGACCGGGATGCCCGCCGCGACGACGCGACGCACCGCCTCGGCCGCGCCAGGCACGGCCGGCGTGCGCCGGGCCATCTCGCGGGCGATGAGGATCGACATCTCCTCCGCCCACCCCGGTGCCAGGGGGCCGACGCGCGCCTCGATGTGCGGCACCATGTCCGGCAGCGCGAGGCCGAGGAAGGCATTGCGCGCTTCCGCCGCCGTCATCGGCCAGCCCAGCGCGGTGAGTTGTTCGGCGACCAGCGCGTTCACCACCATCTCGCTGTCCGCCAGCACGCCATCGCAGTCGAACAGGACGGCGCGCGGCCTCATGCGGCGGCTTCCGCGATCCGGGCGCGGGCATGCGGGCAGTCGCCCTGCTGCTTCGGGCATTGCCGCGCGCCGGCGTAGGAACAGAGCGTGCGCCCCGACGCGAGCGCCCCGCGGGCGAGATCGGCCAGGGCGGCGATGAAGCCGGCGTCGCTATTCTGCGCCGGCACGCGGAAATACCCGGGCACGCCTAGCTTGTGCGCGACCTCGCGATACTCGATGTCGAGCTCCACCAGCGTCTCCGAATGCTCGGAGACGAAGGCGATCGGGCAGACCAGCAGCGCGACCTTGTCATGCGCGGCGCGCTCGATCTCGGCCTCGGTGGACGGCCCGATCCAGACCTGGGGCGTGACGCGGGACTGGTAGCAGACCGCATGGTCCATCTCGGCAATGTCGCCGAGTTCCCGACGCACGGCCGCGACGGTGCGTTCCACCTGCCACTGATACGGGTCGCCGGCCTTCACGATGCTCTCGGGCAGGCCGTGGGCGGAGAACAGCAGGCGCAGCGGCACGTCGTCCGGCAGCGCCGCGCGCGCTTGCGCATAAGCGCCGCGGACCAGCGCCGCCGTGGCGGATGCGAAACCGCCATGCGAATGCCAGCAGCAGAGCATCGTCGTCGGCACCGACAGGCCGATGGCCGCGCAGGCCTCGTCCCAGGCGGTGGCGGAACTGCCGGTCGTGGTGGTCGAATACTGCGGGTAGAGTGGCAGCAGCAGCACCTCGTCGGGCTTCCAGGCCTGGACGTCGCGCGCGACGGCATCCGACAGGGGGTGCCAGTAGCGCATGGCGACGAAGCTGCGCGCCTCGATGGCCGGGTCGCCGGCGAGGGCGGCATCGAGTGCCCGGCCCTGTTCCTGCGTCAGTTCCAGCAGCGGCGAACGGCCGCCGATGAAGGCGTAGTTCTCGAGCGCCGGCTTCGTGCGGCGCCAGGCGATGAGGCGACCGAGCCAAGGCCGCACGAAGCCCGGCACCCGCAGGATCGCCGGATCGGTGAAAAGGTTCGTCAGGAACGGACGAACGCTTTCCGGGCGATCGGGACCGCCCAGGTTGAACAGCACGATGGCGACGCGGCGCTTGGTCATGGTGCTGGCCGAGATGACGCGGGGCGACCCCGCGTCAGCACAAGGCGTGTGGCCTCAGGCGTTCGCGACCGGCGCGGCCTCGGGCTGGCCGCGGCGCGACTGCCAGAGCTGCACGAAGTCGATCGGCGAGAGCAGCACCGGCGGGAAGCCGCCGTCGCGGGTGACGTCGGCGAGGATGTTGCGCGCGAAGGGGAACAGCAGCCGCGGGCATTCCACGAGCAGCACCGGCTCCAGCATCTCGTTGGGCAGGCCGTTCAGGGTGAAGATGCCGCAATAGACCAGCTCGGCGATGAAGGCCGTCTTGCCCTCGTTCGTCTTGGCGTCGCAGCGGATCTGCAGGGAGACTTCGTAGGTCTCCTGCCCGTCCTGCAGGCGGCGGGCCTGGACGTCGAGCGCGATGTCGATCCGCGGGGCGTCGCGCAGGGTCAGGTAGATCTCCGGGGCGCCCGGCACCTCGAAGGACAGGTCCTTGGTGAACTGGATGTTCAGCACCACCGGGCCGGTGGCGGGGTTGGCACCCCCGTTGATGCCCTGGGGCGGGATCGGCTGGTCGGACATGTCAGGGCCTCTCGAAGTCGGGCACGACGGGCGCGCCGGAAGGGTGGCGGCGCGTTAGCACGCGGGGGCGGGGGCGGCAAACGGCGTGCCGTTTCATCTCGCATCGCCGGGCCGGGCCGTCCTAGGCTTCGGCCTGACCGGCCGCGAAGACGGCCCGGGGGAGGAAGCCGCATGACACCAGTCGCCATCGGGCGCCGCGCCATGCTTGCCGCCGCCGCGCTGGGGGTGCCGCGCATCGCCATGGCGCAGGATGCCTGGCCCAGCCGGCCCGTGCGCTACATCAACCCCTATGCCGCCGGCGGACCGACCGACACGCTTTCGCGCCAGGTCTGCCAGAAGATGTCCGACCTGTCGGGCCAGCAATTCGTGGTGGAGAACCGTACCGGTTCGGGCGGGCTGGTCGGCAACCAGGCCATCGCGCAGGCACCGCCGGACGGATACACGATCGGCCTCGGGGGCATCGCCTCCCACGCCATCTCGCCGACGCTCTACGCGCGCATGCCCTTCGACGCGCAGCGCGACTTCTCCTTCGTGAGCGGCCTGTGGCAGTTGCCCAACCTGCTGGTGGTGAACAACGACATCCCGGCGCGTTCGGTGCCGGAGCTGATCGCGCTGCTGAAGGCGAATCCGGGCAAGTACTCCTATGGCTCGGCCGGCGCCGGCACGACGCTGCACATCGCCGGGGCGCTGTTCTGCACCATGGCCGGCGTCGACATGACACATGTCCCCTATCGCGGCAGCGCTGCGGCCTATCCGGACATCATCGCCGGGCGTGTCCACATGATCTTCGACAACATCCCCGGCGCCCTGGCCCAGGCGAAGGAGGGGCGGGTCCGCGCGCTCGGCGTCACCTCGGCACAGCGCAGCCCGGTGGTGCCGGATACGCCGTCCATCGCCGAAACGCTGTCCGGCTACGACATGTCGTCCTGGACCTGCATCTGCGGCCCGGCCGGGATTCCGCCGGCGGTCGTGCAGCGCATCTCCGCGCTGGCACGCCGCGCGCTGGAATCGGAGGACCTGAAGCGTCAGTATCTCGAGCAGGGGGCGACTGCCTGGTGGACCACGCCCGAGCAGATCGCCGATTTCCGCGCCGCCGAGGAACGACGGCTGGCGCCGATCATCCGGGCATCCGGGGCGCGGGTGGAATAGGGGCGTCGTTCGTCGGCTCGAAGGGGCGCTGGGCCAAATAGGCCATGCGCTTCGCCTCCTGCCTCCCGCGCGTCACGGTGTTGAGGATCAGCCCACAGGCGAGGGAGATGAAGGAGAGCAGCACCAGCCCGGTGGACAGCAGAGCTGTCGGCAGGCGCGGCACTAGCCCGGTCTCGGCGTACTGGACGAAGACCGGCACCGACAGGCCAAGGCCCAGTACCAGCAGCACCGCCGCGATACCGCCGAAGAACGGCAGCGGCCGTTCCCGCTTCACCAGGGCGAAGATCGTGCACAGGATGCGGAAGCCGTCGCGCCAGGTGTTGAGCTTGCTCGCCGACCCGGCCGGGCGTTCGCGATAGGCGGTCACCACCTCGCCAACCGGCAGGCGCAGTTCCAGCGCATGGACGGTGAATTCGGTCTCCGTCTCGAACCCCGTCGCCAGGGCGGGGAAGGATTTCACGAAGCGGCGCGAGAAGACGCGGAAGCCCGACAGCATGTCGGTGATGCGCTTGCCGAAGACGAGCCGCACCGCGCCCGTCAGCACATGGTTGCCGAGACGGTGGCCGGGCCTGTAGGCCGCGATCGCCTCCGTGACGCGCGTGCCGGTCACCATGTCGAGCCGTTCGCTGAGCAGCAGGCGCACCATCTCCGGCGCCGCCGCGGCGTCGTAGGTGTCGTCGCCATCGACCAGCACATAGGCGTCGGCATCGATGTCGGCGAACATGCGGCGGATGACGTTGCCCTTGCCCTGCAGCGTTTCGATCCGCACCACGGCGCCGGCCGCGGCCGCGACCTCACGCGTGCGGTCGCGGGAGTTGTTGTCGAAGACGTAGACGACGGCTTCCGGCAGCACGGCACGAAAAGCCGCGACGACTTGCGGGATCGCCACTTCCTCGTTGTAGCAGGGGATCAGGACGGCGATGCGCGGTTGGGACATGAGGGGCCTGGAGCAGATCCCATCCGGATGGATGCACCCGGACCGGGGACGGGACCTGCGAGGCTAGTGCGCTTCGATCGCGGGGGAAACCAGATCGAGCCGCTCGGAAGCCTCGCGCAGCCGGTACGTCAGGACGGATCCCGCACCCACCACGTCCAGAGGAACGGCTCATGGACAAGGCCGGCCTTCAGATGCGGGGTGCAGAGCCTCGGCGCGTCCCAACACTGGTTACCCTGCACCGGTATCGTGATCGGAATGCCGGCATGCTCGCCGCGCAGCGCGACCGCGGTCGCCGGGTAGTGCGGCAAGGCAGTGTCGGCTAGCCGCGCCCGGGGCTGCCTGGCCGTCTGGACGATGGCGACGAGCGCCAGCACGGCTGCGAGCGCGGCGGCGGCGCGGCGGCCATCCGGCCACGGCAGCGCCCGGCCGCGGAAGCTCACGGGCCAGCATTGTGCGATTGCCAGCATCGGCAGCAGGGCGATCCAACTCTGCCCATACCTCACCAGCGGTGCGGAGACGAACCAGAAAGCCATGCCGGCCACGGCGACCCCGGCCAGCACCCAGATATCGGCGCAGGGTGCCCGTGACGCGCCCGCCGATGCCGTCGCGATACCGGGCGGCAGCAGCCGTGCAAGCGCCAGCAGCGCCGCCGCGGCGGCGAGCGCGACAATGGTCGGCAGGCCCGGCTCCCGCGTCAGTGCTGCGACCCAGTCGGGGAACCAGGACCAGTCGGCCAGCACGATCTCGGGCGGCACCTCCGGGCGGCGAGCCCAGGACCGCATCCAATCGAGGTCCGATTGTGCGACGGAGGCATGGATGCGCCACGGCACCGGCAGGCAGGAGGATGGCTGCGGATAGGCGATGCAGCCCGAGGTCGCAACGCCGCGCAGCAGCCATGGCACGCCGATCGCGGCCGCAGCGCCGATGCCGAGCACGAGGTCCCGCCCGGCGATCGCCGCGCGGCGCCAGGCAAGCAGCGGCAGCACGGCGAGCAGAACCGCCGGCGCCGCCGACAGCTTCAGCGTCACCGCCAGCGCGACCACGCAGAACAGCAGGACAGCCGTGCCGCCCCGCCGGTCCGTCGCCGCCGCATCGCGCTGGAGGTCCGAGAGGTGCAGCGCCAAGGCGAAGGCGTAGAACACCATGATTCCGCTCGGGATGTCGGAATTCGGCGTGCCGACGGTACCGCGGAACGACAGGATCGGCGTGACGACCGCGACCGCGCAGACCGCCAGCGCAAAGACCGCCGACCGGCGCCAGTTGGCGGGCGTCGCGATCGCCCTTTGCAGTGAGGCCAGCAGCACGAAGGCCATCAGCAGCGCATTGCTGGTGATCGCTCCAGCCATGCCGAACAGCCCGCCGCCCGACAGCAGCGCCGCCGTCTGGAACAGGCTGGAATTGTAGCCGAAGCGCATGTGGATGTTCGCGCTGCCCAGGATCAGCGGATACTCCATGGCCAGCCGGATCGCCTGCACATGATACAGACCGCTATCGTAATGGGCGGCGGTGGAGCGGGGAATGAGCAGGCCAAGCAGGACACACAGCGCGCCAAGCGTGGCCACCGTCGGCAGGGCAGCCCAGCCGAAGCCCGCACCCTGCGCGAAGAACCGCCGCGCCCCCATCGCCAGCAGGATCAGGCCGAACACGCAGGCCGTTCCCGCCACCACCGGCGACAGCGGCACCGCGACGTTCAGCAGCGTCGCCAGCAGGCTGACCGCGATGTAGCCGAGGATGCCGACGTCCCCGGCCGTGACACCCGCCGACAGGCCGGGCCGCAGCCGCTCCGCCAGGCGCAGCATGACAACGCCATAACCGAGGCAGATCGCTGCCGTGACCAGCACCAATCCAGCCGCGATCAGCATGCAGCGCCGTCTCCGGTCAGCCGCCTTCGATCAACGCGCCGGTGCTGCGTCCGCGGCCAGGTTCGAGCGTCTTCATGTAGTACCGCCCGGCGACGGTCTGCCCGCGCACCCGCGCATAGAACGGATGCGTGCCCCAATGCTGGTAGCCGAGGCTCTCGAACAGCGCGATGGCGGTCGCCTGCGTCTCCCGCACATCCAGGTTGATGACCCGATGGCCGAGGGCGGCGGCGCGCTCCTCGACCTTCGCCACCATCAGCCGGGCGAGGCCGAAGCCGCGCGCGTAAGGCGCTACGTAGGCGTGGGTCAGCGTCGCGGCGATGGCCTGCGCCTCGTTGTTGCGCGGCGGACGGACCAGCAGGGCGGAGCCGACCACATGGCCGTCCAGCCGCGCCACGAACAGCTCCCGCTCCGGCACCAGCAGCACGCCGCGGAAATGGCGTTCCAGCGCGCCGCGGCCCTGCGGCTCGATCCAGCCGAAGCCGCCGCCCTCGATGATCGCGGCGTCGGTCGCCTCGGCGAGGTCGGCGAGGTCGGCATCGGACAGACGCTCGACCCGCTCGACAGCCAGGCTTCCGGGCGGCTTGACGGCGACGGATGCGTTCAAGGTTCCCACCGCATGAAGTTGGCGAGCATGACGAGCCCGATCGGCCCGCTTTTCTCGACGTGGAACTGGAGGCCGGCAAGATTGCCGCGTGCGATGATGGCGGTCACGGGACCACCATAGTCGGCGGTGGCGGCAACGTCCTTGGGGTCATCCGCCTCGAAGGCGAAGGAATGGACGAAATACACCTGGTCGCCTGGATTCACGCCATCCAGCACCGGATGGTGGCCTTCCTCGAAGGAAAGCGCATTCCAGCCCATCTGCGGCAGCGGCAGTGGCGCGCCGTCGATGCCGCGCGGGTCCATCGGGGTGACGGTGCCGGGAATCCAGCCGAGGCCCGGCGTCTCGCCGTGCTCCAGGCCGCGGTCGCCCATCAGTTGCATGCCGACGCAGATACCGAGGAAGGGCACGCCATGGCCCCGCACCCGCTCCTCCAGCGCATCCACCATGCCCGGCAGGGCATCGAGGCCGCGCCGGCAGGCGGCGAAGGCCCCCTGGCCGGGCAGCACGATCCGGTCGGCCATGCGCAGGTCGGCGGCGGCGGTAACCACCTTCACCACCGCCTCGATGTCATGTTCCTCGGCCGATTTCTCGAAGGCGCGGACGACCGACGCTAGATTGCCCGACCCCGGATCCACCACTGCGATACGCTGCGCCATGCCCCTGCTCCCCCGTCAGTCCGCCGCGCGCGCCAGGTCGGGCCGCCAGGCGGCGAGTTGCAGGAAGGCCGCATCCGCGTCCCGCCCCATCACCACCGCCTCGGTCCGCCAGCCGCGCAGACTAAGCCACCACCCTTGCAGGGTGCGGGCCTCGAAGCCGATGAAAAGGTTCACACCGAGAACCAGCGCAAGCGCCGCGGCGGGCTGCAGCGTGATGCAAATCACGGCGACGAGAGCCACATAGGCGGCCGTAGCCGCAACCAGCCCATGAGCGAGGAACCACAGCGGCGGCGCCAGCAGCGCGATCGGCGCGAAGCCGTCCCGCAGCAGCGTCGCCCGCGCCGGCACTCCTTCTGCCGGCGGCCTGACATGCACGGTCCACACCCGCATCCTCAGGCCTCCAGCACCCCTTTGGTGGAGGGAATTGTACCACCCGCGCGCGGGTCCGGTTCCACGGCCTCCCGCAGGGCGCGGGCTGCGGCCTTGAAGCAGGCCTCCGCCACATGATGCGCGTTGGTGCCCGCCTTCAGCGTCATGTGCAGCGTGATGCCCGCGTTGAAGGCGAAGGCGCGGAAGAACTCCTCGAACAGCTCGGTGTCCATCTCCCCCACCTTGTCGCGGGCGAAGGGCACGGACCAGGCGAGGAAGGGCCGGCCCGAAATGTCGATGGCGCATTCCGCCAGCGCCTCGTCCATCGGCAGCAGCGCGGCGCCGTACCGGCGGATGCCGCGCTTGTCGCCCAGCGCCTTCTTCAGACACTGGCCGAGGACGATGCCGACATCCTCGGCCGTATGGTGGAAGTCGATATGCAGGTCGCCCTTGGCGGCGACGCCGAGGTCGATCATCGCGTGCCGGGCCAGCGCCGTCAGCATGTGGTCGAGGAAGCCGATCCCCGTTGCCACCTCCGCACGGCCGGCGCCGTCGAGGTCGATGGCGACGTGGATCGAGGTCTCGGCGGTTTCGCGCTGGATCTCGGCGCGGCGCGGCGGGGTGTGGAGGCCATCCATGGGCCGCTTCCTACGCCGCTCCGCCCCGGTCCCGCAATCGTTGCGCGAGGAAAGTCCGGCGACGTCAGGACGCGAGGGCAGGTTCCCGAAGGCCGATCAGCAACCGGTGGAGCGCCGCCTCGGCCGCCTGCGGCAGGGGCCGGAAGGCCAGATGTGCCCGCCCCTCGGACACCGCGACGACGACAGCGGGCAACAGCACGGTGTCGATCACCAGCGCCACCGCCATGCCCGGCTGGAGCGCCGTGCCGAAGGCTGCAACCGCGGCCCCGCCCCCGGAAAGGTCCAGCAGATTGACCGCCGTGCGGCGCCGCCCAGGTAGTTCGAGCAACGCGCCCCGGCGCAACGGCACCCGTTCGCCGCCGCGGCGCTCCGGCGGCGGCGCTGTGTCGGGGCGGAAGGCGATCGCGTGCTGCCTGGTCATCCCCGGAGCTAAGCACCGGCCGCCCTACCGAATCGTAACCATCGGCGGCCATCAGGCCGGCGCGGGCGCACCCAGATCGAGCGGCAGCTCGCCATCCGTCGCCTTCGCCGCCTTCAGTTGGCCGACGGGCGCCTGGCCGAGACGCGCCACCAGCGCCTCCAGGCTGCGCGCCACCGGCGCGGGGGCGACGGTGGGGGCAAGCTGCGTTGCCGCAAGGTCGTCGATCGCGATGCCCGCCGTGCCACGCGCATCGCGGGACGCCTCGGCGCGCGCCCGGCGCAGCCGCGGCGCCGATACCGGCTGCGACATGCACAGGATCGCCACGGCGCAGCTTTCGCCCGCCTCCGCCTCCCGCCAGCCGCGTAGCCGGGCGGCGGCGGCCACCGCGGCGGCAAGCGCGCGGTCCGCCGGGCCGGCGACCGGGACGGCACGGATGGCATGGGCCTCGGGCGACACGGCCTCATCTGCCGTGAGGGTGGTGGCCAGGGCCGTGATGTCCGCCGCGATACGCCGGGCGACCGAAACCGGCAGCGTGCCTGCGGCACGGTCCGCGACCAGGGCATGGATTGCCGGCACGACCAGATCCCGCAGCGTTGCGGCCACGCCTTCGGCCTCCGCATGCTCCTCGGCGATCTGCTGGGCGCCTTCGGAATCGTCGGCCAGGTAACGCTGGTAGAAGCGCAGCGGCGCCGGCAGCGCCTCCCCGTCGCCTAGCAGAATCTCCAGGAAGCCAAAGGCCGGCACGTGGCGGCCGAGGATCGCGAGGCAGGCGGTGATCGGGGGCGCCAGCAGCAGGCCGATCGGGCCCCAAAGCACGGTCCACACCGCCGAGGAGATGAGCAGCGCCAAGGGTGAGATGCCGACGGTGCGGCCGTAGATCAGCGGTTCCAGCACGTGCGTGACGCCACCATCCACCACGGCGAACAGGGCAATGACCAGGAGCGGCCCGGTCCACCCCTCCCCTGTCGCGAAGGCCACGATCAGCGGCAGCGAGACGGCGATCCAGGCACCCAGGAACGGGATGAAGCGCAGCACGAAGGCGAGCACGCCCCACAGCGGCGCGTTCGGCACGCCGATCAGCATCAGGCCGATGCCCATGCCGAGGCCGAATATGCCGTTCAGCATCATCTGCATCAGCAGGAAGCGGCCAACGCGCTCGGTCGCATCGGCCATCGCGCGAGTGGTGCGATGGATGTCCTTCAGCCCGGCGAGACGCAGGAAGCGGTCGCGCACATCCTCCCGCTGCATCAGCAGATAGGCCATGAGCAGCAGCGCGACGGCGAGCGAGGCCGCGGGCGCGGCGACGAAGCTCGCCATATCCAGCAGGGTCGCCAGCGTGCTGCCGCTGCTGTCGACCGGGGCCGCCGGAGCCGTGGTGGTGAAGGCCGCCTGCCCGCCGCTGAGCTCTTCCGATAGGCGGCGCAGCGTGCCGGCGGCGCGGTCGAGGACGCCCGACCCCTCCGACACCGCGCGCAGCTTCGCCCGCAGGTTGCTCTCCCAGTTCGGAAGGTCGGCGGCGAGGCTCAGCGCCTGGGAGATCACCAGCAGCATCGTCGCGCCGATCGCCGACAGGCTCAGCAGCAGCAGCAGCGCGACGGTGAGCGCCCGCGGCAGCCCCATGCGCTGCAGCATCCGCGCGGGCGGGATCAGCACCACGGAAAGCAGCAGCGCCAGCGCCATCGGGATGAAGACATCCCGGCCGAGATGGAGCGCCGTCAGCACCATCAGCGCTGCGATCAGCCACAAGGGGTCGGGTCCGGCGGCGCTGGGTCCGGCGGGCGGTTCCGATGCGCGGCGCATCCACTTCTCCACGTGCTGCGGCGAGGCAAACGCCGGGCGCCGCGCACAGTTGCGTGCAACCCTCGCCGCCGCGGCCCGTTGTGTCGGCGAGATATCGATCGAGGAGAGCGAGCATGTCGAGTGCCAGAAGCGCTGCCGAAGACGCCAAGGATGCCGTGAAGGACACCGTGCAGCACGAGATCGCCGCGCTCCGCGCGAAGGTGGAGGCGCTGATGGCGGATCGCGTCACCCCGGCCATCGCCGGCGTCGCCGGCCAGGCCGAGGAACTGGCGACCAGCGCGGCCGCGATGGCGAGGCGCCAGAGCGACAGCCTGGCCAGCACCGTCCGCGCGCAGCCCTTCGCCGCCATCGCGACCGCCGCGGTGGCCGGCTTGGCGATCGGCCTGCTGATGCGGCGGTAGTCGCGATGCGCCTGTTCCGCATGCTGGGCGTCGCGGCGGAGGCGGAGGGCATCCGGCTCCGGCGCGAGCTACGCAGTACCGCGCTCCAGGCCGGGTGGATCGCCGCGGCTGCCGTGTTCGGCGTTGCGGCGGTCGCAACCGCGCATGTCGCGGCCGTCGCGGCGCTCACGGGGCGGTACGGATTTCCTACCGCGGCTGGGATGGTGGCGGCGGGCGATCTCGTCGTCGCCGTGATCCTCCTGCTGTGTTCCCGACGCCGGCCCGACCCGGTTGCGGAGGAAGCGCGGCTGCTGCGCCAGACGATGATGACGGCGGTGACGCGAAGCCCGTTGCAGGGCGCACTGGGTCTCGTTGCGACGCAGGCGATCTCCGCCTGGGTGCGTCGGCGCCGCTGAGGGGCCGCATTATTTTGGCATTGGGGACGAAGGGCCGCTCGATAAGCGGCCTTTATGCTGCGTGAAAAGGAATGCGGTCAGTGGACCGCACCGGTCCCGCCCCGTCAGACCCCGGTGGCATCAGCGACCATCGTCGTCAGCCAGCGGCCCTGCTTGTCGCGATAGATCACCCACCAGGGATCACCGGCGCGGGCCGGCTCAATTCCGTATCGGGCCAGGCAACGGCCATGCGGCGTCCGCGCCGGCACGGGGATGGTGAAGATGCGAAACATCGGTTCTCTCCGTTGGCTCGATTGCCGTGATCACAACGGACAGCCCCGCATTCTGGTTGCGTCAGCCTAGCAACAACGTGCGCAACCCCAGGGTGGTAGGCGGCGTTCGTCCCTCCGACCGGTGTCGATGCCGGCATCAATTGCCAGGAGACACGAAGCGATGACCAGGAACCCGAGGATTCTTCCCGCCGCGCTGGCCGCGGCGATCGCTCTCAGCCCGGCACTGGCCGTCGCGCAACAGCGTGACGGGACGCCCGCGAACCCGCCTTCCGACGCGACGGGACGGACGATAGATCGGGCGACCGGGCAGCAGACCATCCCGGATGGCCGGCCTGGCAATCCACCATCCACCGCCGTGGGCCGTGCGGTCGACCGGGTGACGGGCCAGCCGACGAGCCCGGACGGCACCGGCAACAACCCGCCCGGCACGGCCGTGGGTCGCGCGGTCGACCGCGCGACGGGCAGCGGCACGGCAGGCAGCGGCCAGCCGGCCGCCACGGCGACGACCGCCGCGACTCAGGAGGTACGGCCCAGCAGCCGTGCCAGCCGCATCATCGGCGCCAACATCTACAACGACGAAGGCGCGTCGATCGGCGAGGTCGAGGACCTGATCATCCAGCGCGACGGCGCTGCGCCGATCGCCGTGGTGTCGGTCGGCGGCTTCCTCGGAATCGGCTCGCGGTTGGTGGCCGTGCCGCTGTCCGAGCTGCGCTTCGCCGAGGACAATGCGCGCTGGACGCTGGCCGGCGCGACCAAGGAAAGCCTGCAGGCCCGCCCCGTGATCAGCTTCGCGTCGCGCGGCTGATTCACCAGCGTCGGGATGCAAGCGCGCCGCCCGGGGGAAACCCGGGCGGCGTTGTGCTGACCGTCACGGGCACCTTCCGTGTCGGAAGACGCGCCCTTCCCTGTGAATGGTTTCATCCCACCGCCACATTCAGCGTGCCAGATTCACGCGCTTGAGGAGATTCGCATGCGCAAGACTTTCGCCGCCGCCCTGATCGCCACCCTGCCGCTCGCTGCCCAGGCGCAGGACCGGCCGCCGCTGTTCCCCACGCGTGACGTCGCCGTGACCTATCGCGTCGCCGGCCCGGGCGGCCAGCCTGCGGAACTGACGATGCAGTGGCTGGCCGCGCAGCAGATGATGCGCATGAACATGCCGGGTGGCGTCGCCTATGTCGTCGCCGACCACCGCAACCAGCGCGGCTTCATGGTGATGGAGGCCACGCGCTCCATCATGGATGTGCCGATGCAGCAGGCGGCCGGCATGCAGCGGGAACTGCAGAACGCCAACTTCACGCGCGGCGGCACGGCGACGGTCGCCGGGACGGAGTGCACCATCTGGCGCTACCAGGCGCAGGCGCAGAGCGGCGAGGCGTGCATCACCGCGGACGGCGTCATGCTGCGGGCGCAGGGTGCTTCCCAGGGACAGCAGGGCCAGATGGAGGCGGTGAACGTCGCCTATGGTGCGCAGAACCCGGCGCAGTTCCAGCGGCCGCAGGGCTATCAGACCATGCAGATGCCGCAGGGCGCAGCCCCGCGCTGAGCATGCCGGCGAAGCAGGGGCTTCCAACGGCGGCGATGGCGCGCCACATGGCGCCATCATGAACCGCCGCCTGCTCCTGCTCGCTCCTTCCCTGCTCGCCACCTCGGCGCTGGCCCAGCGCGCTGCGGGGCCGCCGGGCGCGGCGCTCACCGACCGCGACCGCGCGGACCTCGCGCGGGTCGAGGCCTATCTGAACAACCTGACCACGTTGCGCGCCCGCTTCCTGCAGATCGCGCAGAACGGGGCGTCGGCCGAGGGTACCGCCTGGATCTGGCGGCCCGGCCGCATGCGCTTCGAGTATGATCCGCCGGAGCCGCTGCTGCTCGTCGCCGATTCCGGCCAGTTCCTGATGTACGACCGCGAATTGCGGGCGCCGACCACCCTGCTGGTCAGCCAGACGCCGCTCGGCATCCTGCTGCGGCGGGAGGTACGGCTGTCCGGAGACGTGACCGTCACGCGCATCGAGCGGTCCGGCGGCTTCCTGCGCGTCAGCATGTATCGCACCCGCGAGCCAGGCGAAGGCCTGCTGACCCTGGTCTTCAACCCCGAGCCGATGGAGCTGCGCCAGTGGTCCATCGTCGATGCGCAGCGGCGCGAGACGCGCGTGACCCTGTCCCGCATCGAGACGGGGCTGCGCTTCCAGGCCGGGCTGTTCCAGTTCAACGACCCGCGCTTCTTCGAACCCGGCGGCCTCGGGGCCCCGCAGGGCGGCTGAAGCGCGCCAGCACAATGTTCCCTGATCGGGCGGCAATCGTGTGCACGATTTGCATGGCTATGATGCAACGCCGTCCGATCTTTCATTAATTCGCCACGGAACGCCTTGATCCTGACGCCGTGGCGGGAGAGGCTCCGATTCCATGAGACCGTTGATCGGCATCTCCTGCTGCCAAAAGCCCTTCGGCGTTTTCGGAACGCCGAACCACGCCGCTTCCGACACCTATGTCCGCGTGGTCCGCGGTCCAGCGCGCGGCACGCCCGTACTGCTGCCCGCGGCGGGGGAGGACCTGTCGGCCGAGCTGATCCCCCATCTCGATGGGCTGATCCTGACCGGCAGCCGCTCCAACGTCTGGCCTGGTCACTACGATGGCCCGGCCCATGCGGAGGGCACGCCCGAGGACCAGCAGCGGGACGCCACGACCCTGCCGCTGATCCGCGCCGCGATCGCGCAGGGCGTGCCGCTGCTCGCCATCTGCCGCGGCATGCAGGAACTCAACGTCGCCCTCGGCGGCAGCCTCGATCAGCGGATCCAGGACCTGCCGGGGCGGATGGACCATTCCACACCATCCGACCAGCCCATCCCGCGCGTGCGCACGGGCAAGGCCCATGGGGTACGGATCGAGAAGGACAGTGCACTCGCCCGCCTCCTCACGCCGCCCTCGCGCGGCACCGGGCGGCTTGCGGTGAATTCGCTGCACAATCAGGGGGTCCAGCGCCTGGCCCCCCGCCTGGTCGCCGAGGCGTGGGCCCCGGATGGCACCGTCGAGGCGGTGCGCGTGGACGGAGCGATCTCCTTCGCCATGGGCGTGCAGTGGCATCCAGAATACGATTGGGAACACGACGCCGACAGCCGGGCGATCTTCCTGGCCTTCGGCGCAGCCTGCGGCGCCCATCGCGCGGCGCGTCTCGGTCAGGCGGAGATTGCCCAGGCGGCGGAATAGGCCGCGTCAGATCTGCCGGGAGCGGTGGCCGCGGTGACCCGCGTCACCGGGAGTTGTCCAATTGCCTTTTGCGTCCCGCAGCACAGAGGTCTAATATCTGCGTGCCGGCAAGCAATACGCCGGTGGACGAGTACGGTGTCCCCTGCCGGCTCGCCCGACCATTCCGATCGGAATCAAATACGGCGCCCGGTCACCCCCCTGACCGGGCGCTTCTTTTTGTGCGTCGATTATCGCCCGAATACTTGGTGATCGCCCGCCTTCCTCATGTGACACATGAAGTTGCCGACAGCCGCCGGGCGCGCCTTTCGGCATGCGGCGGCGGCCTGTATAGGTGGCCGGTCCAGACCCTCGATCGGAGCCTTGCCCGCATGGTGTCCTACGTCCTGCCCCCGCCGCCGGTCGCGGCCATCCCCGTGAAGGGGAGCGACGCGATGTTCCCGGTGCGCCGCATCTTCTGCGTCGGGCGCAATTATGCGGAGCACGCGATCGAGATGGGCTCCGACCCGACCCGCGAGCCGCCCTTCTACTTCACCAAACCCGCCGATGCCGTCGTCACCAACGATGCCGACATGCCCTACCCGACCGTGACGAAGTCCCTGCACCACGAGATGGAACTGGTCGTCGCCATCGGCACGGGCGGGAAGAACATCGCCGTCGGCGATGCGCTGAAGCATGTGTGGGGCTATTGCTGCGGCCTCGACATGACGCGCCGCGACATCCAGAACGAGGCGAAGAAGACCGGCCGCCCCTGGGACATGGGCAAGGGCTTCGACAAATCGGCCCCGATGGGCCTGCTGGTCCCCGCGGCCGGCATCGACCCGGCCAAGGGCAAGATCGAGCTGAAGGTGAACGGCAAGGTCACGCAGACCTCCGACCTGTCCAAGCTGATCTGGTCGGTCGCCGAAGTCATCGCGAACCTGTCCGAACTCGTCGAGCTCGCGCCGGGCGACCTCATCATGACCGGCACGCCGGAAGGTGTCGCCGCGGTGCAGAAGGGCGACGTTCTCGAAGGCATGGTCGAGGGCGTGGGCGAGGTGAAGACGAAGATCGTCTGATGCCGGCTAACGTCGCCGCCGGGAGCGGCACGCTGCGCATCGCGACCTGGAACATCAACAGCGTGCGGCTCCGGCTGCCGCTGTTGAGCGACCTCGTGATGCAGCTAGACCCCGACGTGCTCTGCCTGCAGGAGACAAAGTGCCCCGACGAGCACTTCCCGCATGAGGGCGTCGCGGCACTCGGCTTCACGCACCGTCTGGCGCGCGGGATGAAGGGCTACAACGGCGTCGCCATCCTCTCGAAGCGGCCGATCCTGCTGCGCACGGAAGACCCCGACTGGTGCCTCAAGGGCGATTGCCGGCACCTCGGCGTCGCAGTGGATGCACCCGGCGGGCCGATCGAGCTGCACAACTTCTACATCCCCGCCGGCGGCGACATCCCTGACCGCGAGAAGAACCCGAAATTCGGCCATAAGCTGGACTTCGTCGCCGAGGCCACAGCGTGGTCCGCCGCGCGCCCCGCGAAGCGGTCGATCATGGTCGGCGACCTCAACATCGCACCGCTCGAACACGATGTCTGGTCGCACAGGCAATTGCTCGACGTCGTGTCCCACACGCCGATCGAGGTCGATGCGCTGAACGGCTGGCAGAAGGCGGGCGGCTGGCACGACGCGCTGCGCCACTTCGTTCCCGCCGATCAGAAGCTCTACACATGGTGGTCCTATCGCGCGGCCGATTGGCGCGCCTCGGATCGCGGGCGGCGGCTCGACCATGTCTGGGTCAGCCCCGACCTCGCCGGCGGGCTCGCCCGCCATGTCGTTCTCAAAGATGCACGGGGCTGGGTGAAAGCTTCTGACCACGTGCCGGTGATGGTGGAACTCGCGACATGACGCGCCGATTCGGACGCCGCGCCGGGCTGCTGGCGCTTCTGACGGGCCTTGCCGCCTGCGCGAGCACGCCGCCGGAGCAGCCCGCCGCGCCCGTCGTGCAGGACCCCGATCCGGAGCCGGAGGAAGTCTACTCCCCGGGCGCCATCCCCTGGGCCAACCTGACCGAGGAACACAAGCGCCGCGCCCGCGCCGCGCTGACCCGCCTCGGCGAGGACATCCCCGACGACGCGACGCTCCAGGCGCGCTGGATGCTCATGCCGCCGGCGCAGCAGCGCTACTCGATCCGCCGGCCGCCGCCGCCCCCGCCACGACCGCGCGCCGCGCCGGCACGACGCGGTCGCGCCACGACGCCCGCGCGCCGGTCGCCGGCACCGACACGGCGGACACCGACGCCGCCACGGCGGACGCAGCAGCGCTGACGGTGGGAACCGGGCGGGGCTCTGCCCCTCCCGGACCCTCCCCGCCAAAGGCCGAAGGGCCTTTGGAAACCTTGACCTGGTACCGTGCGCTGCGGGTCATCGGAGAGCAGTGACCGGTTCCCTGCCCACCGCCCTGTTCGTAGTCTGACCGCCGGGCACGGCGTGCGTTCTCGTCGGCGATGAACAGTCCTGGCCGGCGCCAGTATCGGTTTGCAAAGGCCTCGGGCCTTTGCTGGGGTGAGGTTCGGAGAGGGGCAAGGCCCCTCTCCGAGACGCCGCTGTTACTCCACCCGCGCGCCCGACAGCCGCACCGCTTCCTGCCAGGCCGGCCGGTCGCGATCGGCGCGCTCGGTCATCTGTTCGGGCGTGCTCCACTCGGCGAGGGCACCGACGCGCAGGAAGCGTTCCTTCACCTCCTCCCGCGAGGCGATCTGCCGCAGCGCGCCGTTGGTGCGGTCGATCACCGCGCGCGGCGTGCCGGTCGGGAAGACGAAGCCCTGCCACGACGTCAGCACGAAGTTCGGCAGCCCGGCCTGTTCCATGGTCGGGATGTCCGGCAGGGTCGGCCAGCGCGCAGGCGTCGTGACGCCGAAGGCGCGCATCTGCCCACCGGTGATGACCGGCACGTAGGACGCCAGGTTGTCCAACGCGAAATCCACGTCGCCCGACAGCATGGCGGGAATGGTCTGCGCCGCGCCGCGGAACGGCACATGCGTCCCCTCGATGCCGGTGCGCGCGCAGAACAGCGCGCCCGACAGGTGGGGCGTGGTGCCGACGCCCGGCGAGCCATAGGTGATCCCGCCGCGCTTCGCCTTCGCCCAGGTGATGAACTCCTGGAGGGTGCGCGCCGGGTTCTTCTCGGCGGCGACGACCGCGACGTTCGGCAGGTCCCACGCGACGCCGACCGGCGCGAGATCCTTCACCGGATCATAGGCAAGCCGGGCATACAGGGTCGGGTTGATGCAGAGATGGCCGACCGAGGCGATGCCCATGGTGTAGCCGTCCGGTGTCGCCTTCGCGACGGCGTCGAGGCCGATGTTGCCGCCGGCGCCGGCGCGGTTCTCCACCACGAAGGGCTGGCCGAGGATGGGCGACAGCGCCTCCGCATAGAGCCGTACGAGCACGTCGGTGGACCCGCCGGGCGGCCAGGGCACGATCACGCGGACGGGACGGTCGGGCCAAGCGCCCTGGGCGTGGACGGCGGGCGCTGCGAGCAGGCCCGCACCGCCGGCGAGGAGGATGCGGCGAGTGGTCATGGATTGGTTTCTCCCGGATGTGTTGGAATCGGGATATCGCGCATTCGCGATCAAGGCCAGATGAACCGTCGAGCACGGATTCCTCAGGGAAACACGCCCGAAGGCGCGTTTCCGTGCAGGTTACCGGTCCGCCCCTAGGTCAGTATCCTGGAACGCGCGGTCAGGTGCCGGACTGTCCAGACGGACTCTCAGCGATCCCGCTTCGCCTGCGCGTTCTTCACGAACTGGGAGACGCGCCCGATCTCGCGCGGATCGGTGCGCACGGTCCGTTTGCGGCTCGGCTTCGCGTGCATCCCGGAACCCGCCGTGTCGCCGCCAGCCGGATGCGGGGCGGCAGCGGCGCGCTTGCGTTCCAGAACCTCATGCAGCGCGGCGGCGTGCCAGGCGCGGCGGGCCCGCCCGTGCAGAGCGTCCAGCCGGTGGTTCACTCGCTTCAGGGCGGCGGCGTAGACCTGCTTCCGGCGAGTCAGCGCGGCATCGTTGCCGGCGGCGGCACGCGCCTCCCCCTTGCCGCGGCCGGCGCGGCGGTTCGCGTGCACCATGCCGCGCAGCCGGTCCCGCTGTTCGCGCAGCGCACGGGCCAGGGCGAGCACCTCCTCCGCCGGCAGGTCTCCCAGAGCGGGATAGTGGCTCGGCGCGACAGCAGCGAAGTCGTCGCCGAGAAGGCGGCGCTCGGCGGCAATGCTGGTGGCCATGGTGGTTCTCCTCCGTTTCCTCGAGACGAGAGTACCGGGCCGGATGTGCGTGGCGAAAGGCCTTGAAATCCCGTTTCAGGGCGCGCAGCACGGGCGAGGGACGTTGCACTGCCGGGGCCTTCCGTCTGCAACCGGCGGCCAAGCTGCCCTCGCGACGGCAAGCACCGATCAGGAGCGCCGCTGGATTTCCGAATTGCAGCGATCAGGCAACCGTCACGGCCCGCGGAGGACGCCCGATAGCGTGACCAGCATCGAGGCAGTCGCACCCCAGATGTAGTGGCGCTCGTGCGGCCAGACCCAGAACTCCCGCATGCGGCCGCGGAATTCCTGCTGGCGGCGTTCGGGCGCGGCCGGGTCGAGCAATTGGGACAGCCTGTACTCGAACGCCTCCGCGACCTCTGCCGGGTCCTCCTGCAGCGCGAAGGGCGGCCGCAGCAACGCCACGACCGGGGTAACGAGGTAGCCCGTGCCGGTCATCAGCGTCGGCAGCCGGCCGATGATCTCTGGAACCGAAGGGTCGAGGCCAACCTCCTCCTGCGCCTCGCGCAGGGCCGCCTCCTCCGGCGTCTCGCCGGGCTCGATACGGCCGCCGGGAAAGGCCACCTGGCCGGCATGGGCGGTCAGCCTGGCAGAGCGCAGCGTCAGCAGCACGGTCGGATCGTCGCGCAGGACGATCGGCACCAGCACGGCGGCTTCTATCGAACGCCCCCCCGCACGTGCGGCGCGTTCCAGGTCGTCCTCAGGCTCCGGCCGATCGCGGGGTATGGTGTCCGGGTCGGCAAGTCGCGCCCGCAGCAGCGCCGCGTCGAGCCGCAATGGGGGCGGGCCCGCCTCCGTGACGTCGCCGCCGCCGTCGAAGCCCATTCAATCCGCTGCCATGTCGACGGCTGGCACCTCGTCGATCGGGAAGAAGGTCCCTTCGCTCCAGACGCCCAGCACTTCCCGCCCGTCCACCGTCTCCTGCTCGGCGAGCGCGACCAGTTCGTAGAACACGGCGCGGCTGATCCGTGCCTCGAGCCCGGGCCGCACGGTGATGTAGGGGCGCGGTTCGCGCGTCCGCGGGCAGAGCTGCACGCGGATGGGGTGCCCCGCATCGGCGGTCACCATTTCATCCAGGTTGGTGCGGAAGGTCAGGCATTGCTGCGGCTCGCCGCCGCCGCAGTCGCAATCGCGCCAGAACAGCTCGACGGCGACGAAGGGGGCGTCCTCAACCTCGATCCGCCCGCGTTCCGCCGGTGTTTCGAGCCAATAGGCACCATCGTCCCCGCGCTTCAACACCGAGGCGAACAGGCAGACCAGCGGCTTCCGCTGGATCGCGCTGTCCTTGTAGTACCAGGTGCCGTCGCGCCCGATGCGGATCGCGTAGGCGCCGCATTCCTGCCGCGCGCGTGCCAGCACCGTGCCGGCGGGCGGCAGGCCGCCCGATGGCACGCTTCCTGCCTGGCTTCCTGCCTGCGCGCAGCCCGCAGCCTTGCCTTCCGTCGGCATAGCGTTCATCCGCACGCTATCCGCCGTTGCCTGTTCCATGCTCTGGACGGTCATTGTCTTTCGTCGCCCTTGCACTGAGCGTCGCCGATGCGAGGTAATCCCAACGAGGTGGCACCTGCCGGCGCCCGCCTCCACAGCCGTCATATAGGGAGCCGAACCCTCATGAGTGAAGTGGCCGAGACAACACAGGACCCCGCCGTTCTGGTGGCGGAAGTGGAAGCCCTTGGTGTCCGCCTGTCCCACGTGCGGGAGGCGATCGGCCGGGTCATCTTCGGCCAGGACCTCGTTGTCGAGCGCGTGCTGATCACGTTGCTCTCCGGCGGGCACGTGCTGCTGGTCGGCGTGCCCGGTCTCGGCAAGACGAAGCTGGTCGATACGCTCGGCACGGTGCTGGGCCTCGATCCGCGCCGCGTGCAGTTCACGCCCGACCTGATGCCGGCGGACATCCTGGGTTCCGAAGTGCTGGAGGAAGACGCCCACGGCCACCGCGCCTTCCGCTTCATCAAGGGCCCGATCTTCTGCCAGCTGCTGATGGCGGACGAGATCAACCGCGCGTCCCCGCGCACGCAATCCGCGCTGCTGCAGGCAATGCAGGAACATCGCGTCGCGATCGGCGGCGAGATCCACGCCCTGCCCACGCCCTTCCACGTGCTCGCCACCCAGAACCCGATCGAGCAGGAGGGCACCTACCCCCTGCCTGAAGCCCAGCTCGACCGCTTCCTTCTGGAGATCGAGGTCACCTACCCCGATGAGGCCGCCGAACGCGCCATGCTGCTGGCGACGACCGGCGCACGGGAGGCGAAGCCGATCCAGGCCATGACCGGTGCGGAGCTCGTCACCGCCCAGGCGCTGATCCGCCGCATCCCGGTCGGCGAGCAGGTGCTGGAGGCCATCCTGAAGCTCGTGCGCGGCGCACGGCCGGAGACCACCGGGCTGGATACCGTCCGCAAGCACCTGGCCTGGGGGCCGGGGCCGCGGGCCGCCCAGGCGCTGATGCTCGCCACCCGCGCCCGCGCATTGCTCGACGGCCGGCTCGCGCCCAGCGTGGACGACGTGATCGCGCTGGCCGAGCCCGTCCTGCGGCACCGCATGGCACTGACCTTCGCGGCGCGCGCGGATGGCGTGCGGATCGGCGAGGTGATCGAGGCGCTGAAGGACAGCCTGGGGTGAGGCAGACGGTGGCGACGGGCGCATCGGAGAGGGGCGCCGCCCCTCTCCGAACCTCACCCCGCCAAAGGCCGAAGGGCCTTTGGAAACCGATACCTGGCGCCGGGCCCGACGCAAGGATGGCCGGGCGGAACGCAGGTCGCGCCCCTCGCCCGGCAAATCCCCCGGCGCCGTGCACGGGAGCCGCCTCTCCCCCGGCAGCGCTCTTGGCCTGCCCGACACCGAATCGAGGTTTCCAAAGGCCCTTCGGCCTTTGGCGGGTGGGGGTTCGGGAGAGGGCAGAGCCCTCCCCCGAGGCGACCCCATGACCACCATCCCCATCCCCTGGGCCGAGGCCCTTGGCGCCTCGCTCCCCCCGCTCGTCGTCCAGGCCGAGCGCGTGGCCACAACCGTCATGCAGGGCGTGCACGGGCGCCGGCGGCCGGGCCAGGGCGACGCTTTCTGGCAGTTCCGCCCGTACCTGCCCGGCGATGCGGCATCGCGCGTCGATTGGCGGCAATCCGCGCGATCGGACCGGCTGTTCGTCCGGGAGACGGAGTGGGAGGCGGCGCAGACCGTAGCGCTATGGTGCCAGTCCGGCCCGGGGATGGATTGGGGCAGCGACCCGATGCTGCCCAGCAAGCGCACCCGGGCGGAATTGCTGCTGCTCGCGCTGTCCGCGCTGCTGTTCCGGGGCGGGGAACGGGTCCGGCTGTTCGGGCTCCCACGGGCGTTTTCGGGACGGGGGGCGTTGTCGAGCCTCGCGCAATCCCTGCCGCGCCAACCGGAACAGGCGGAGGATGCACGGATTCCGCGTCATGCGCGGGCGGTGCTGATCGGCGACTTCCTGGCACCGCTCGAGGAAACGCGGCGCGCCGTCGCGCAACTGGCGGCGGGCGCCGTGAGGGGCCATCTGTTGCAGGTGCTCGACCCTGCGGAGGAAACCCTGCCATTCACCGGCCGCGTGCGCTTCGAGGCTCCAGGCTGGGCCGAGCAGGCGCTGGTGCCGCGCGTCGAAGGCGTGCGCGCGCTGTATGAGGAACGGCTGACCCGGCATCGCGAGGGGCTGGCAGCGCTCGCCGCAGCCTCCGGCTGGTCCTTCGCCACGCATCGCACCGACCACCCGCCCGAAGCGGCGCTGCTGGCGCTGCATCGCAGGCTGGCGCCCGGCTGATGTGGCAGGTCGGTCCCCTCGCCTTCGCAGCACCCTGGCTGCTGCTGGCTCTGCCCGCCCTGCCGGTCCTGTGGTGGCTGCTGCGCGTGAGCCCGCCGGCCCCGAAGAGCCAGGCCTTCCCGGCGATCCGCCTGCTGCGCGACCTGCCGCCTGTGGAGGAAACGCCGCACCGCACGCCCTGGTGGCTGCTGCTGCTGCGCATGGCGGCGGCGGCGCTGCTGATCCTCGGCCTGGCGCGGCCGGTGTGGCAGCCGATGGGCGTGGGCGGCGGGTCGGGGCCGCTGCTGTTGGTGATCGACAATGGCTGGGCCGCCGCGCCGGACTGGCCG
This sequence comes from Neoroseomonas terrae, assembly GCF_018129025.1. Taxonomy (GTDB): domain Bacteria; phylum Pseudomonadota; class Alphaproteobacteria; order Acetobacterales; family Acetobacteraceae; genus Neoroseomonas; species Neoroseomonas terrae. Next base: position 66,701 of record NZ_JAAEDI010000031.1, read on the forward strand.
GCCCGCATGGCGGCGGCCGGCGGCGCGCTGGATGCCGCGGCGCGCGAGGGCCGGC
>NZ_JAAEDI010000032.1 GCF_018129025.1 Neoroseomonas terrae
CTGGGCGCCGCCTGGCCGCCGCCGCGGCCCCGGCGTCGCCGCGGGCGGGCGCACGGGGTCGGCCACCTGCACCGGTGCCCCGGCCGTCAGGCGCAGCGCGCCGGACGTGACGACGCGATCCCCCGGCTGCAACCCGCGCTGTACCACCGCCTGCGTGCCCGATACGACGCCGAGCGTCAGCGGACGCTGCGCCACCGTGCTGTTGGCCTGCACGACGAAGGCATAAGGTCCGTCCGGCCCGCGCTGCACCGCGACCAGCGGGATCGCCACCACATCCCGCAGCAGCGCAACCTGCAGGCGGATGTTCACGAAGGCGCCGGGCCACAGGCGCATGTCCTCATTCGGGAAGGTCGCCTTGAGGCGGATCGTGCCCGTCGCGGCATCCACCTGATTGTCCACCGTCACCAGCGTGCCGACCGGGTTGGGCGGCGGCGGCGTGCCGTCGGCGCGCGGGATGGTCGGCTCGGGCAGCCGCGCCTCGACCTGCACCGGCCCGGCGGCGAGCGCCGTCATCACCTGCGGCAGCGCCTGTTGCGGCAGGGTGAATGTCACGCTGATCGGCCGCATCTGCGTGACGGTCACGATGCCGCCCGAGCTGCTCTGCACCAGATTCCCGATATCGAGCTGCCGCAGGCCGACGCGCCCGTTGATGGGCGAGCGGATCACCGTGTAGTCGAGCTGCGCCTGAGCGTTCTCGATGGTCGCCTGGTCGTACTGCACCTGCGCTTCAAGCTGCGCGACGGTCGCGCGCTGCGTATCGAGCGTCTGCTGCGAGGCACCCTGCCCGCGCACCAGCGTCGCATAGCGCTGGAGGTCGAGCCGCGCATTGGCGAGCTGCGCTTCCCGCTGCGCCTTGGTCGCGACGGCCTGGTCGAGCGCTGCCTGATAGGTACGCGGGTCGATGCGCACCAGTACATCGCCGGCCTTCACCTCCTGGCCTTCGGTGAAGGCGATCTCGGTGATGCGGCCGGCGACCTGCGGCACGATGGTGATGGTGTTGAACGCCTGCACCGTGCCCAGCGCGTCCAGCAGGATCGGCACGTCGGTGACCGCCGCATCGGCGGTGCTGACCGGCACCGTCATGCGCCCGCGCGGCCCGCCGCTCGGGCCGAAGCCCGCCGGCGGGGCGGAGGCGGCGCGCTCAGGCTGCGGCGGCCAGGGCAGCCAGCCGCGTTGCCAGGCATACCAGCCACCGCCGGCAAGCACGGCCAGCAGCAGCAGCCAGCGCCAAAGGCGCCGGCGCCGGCGCGGGGCAGCGGTTTCCAGGGTCCGGGGAGCCTCCCGCAACGGCGGGCGCGGCAGCTCGTTCATGGGGTCGGCCCTCCGGCGGCGGCAAGCGCGGCGCGAATGCTCCCGACCGTCCAACCGCCGCCGAGCGCGGTGAACAGCGTGGCGGCCGCCTGCAGCCGCGACGTCTGTGCCTGCGTCAGCGCCAGGCGGGCGTTGAACAGGCTCGACTGCGTGGTCAGCACCGTCAGCAGGTCGATCGTTCCTGCGCGGAATTGCGCGTCGGCGATATCATAGGCCCGCTCGGCCGCCTGCACGCGCGCCATCTGCAGCGTCACCGTCTCCCGGCTGCGCTGAAGGGCGGAAAGGCTCGTCTCGGTGTCGCGCAGCGCCGCGAGGATGGTCTGCTGGTAGTTCGCCAGCAGTTCCTCCCGCCGGGCGCGCGTCTGGGCAAGCTGGGCGCGGAGCGCGCCGCCGTCGAAGATCGTCTGCGTCAGCCCCGCGGCGATGCTGTAGATCGTTGCACCCGGGCGCAGCAGCGTCTGCAGCGCGACGCTCTGCAGGCCGCCTTCCGCCGTGAGCACGATGTTGGGGAACAGCGCGGCGCGCGCGACCGTGACGTCCGCGCTCGCGGCGGCGAGGTTCGCCTCGGCCAGCCGCACATCCGGTCGGCGCGCCAGCACCGCGGCGGGCAGGCCGGGCATGATCTCCGGCACGCGGATGCCGGCGAGACGCTGCGTCGCCACCGTGATCTCGGCCGGCTGCATCCCGGCGAGCGCTGCGAGGGCATAGGTGTTGGCCTCGACCGCCTGTTGCAGCGGCGGCACCTGCGCGCGCTGCTGCGCCACGACCGATTCCTGTTGTGCGACATCGAGGCCCGTCGCCGTCCCGACCGACAGCCGCTGCCGCAGGATGCCAAGCGTGCGGTCCGCGATGCGCAAATTCTCGTGCTGGTTCGCGAGCTGCTCCTGGGCGCCGAGCAGGTCGAACAGCGTGCTCGCCACCGCCGACTGGGTGGCGAGCGCCACCGTGCCGATGCCGAACTCCGCGGCGGTGACGCTGTCGCGAGCCGCCTGTTCCTGCGCCGCCAGCCCGCCCCAGAAGTCGATCTGGTAGCTGGCCTGGAGGGAGCCGCCATAGCGCCGGCCGGCGTTGGCCGGCGTGCCCGGGGTGGCGGAGGTGCCACGGCTCCGCCCGATCGAAGCGCTGCCCTCGACCAGCGGCAATAGCTGGGCGCCCGCGATGCGCAGCGATTCGTCCGCCTGTCGCATCCGGGCGATCGCCGCGGCGAGGTCGAAGTTGCGGGCCATCGCCGCGTCCATCAGGCGGTCGAGCTCGGGGGCGCCGAAGGCGCGCCACCAGGCCGGGTCGGGTGCGGGCGCCGCCTCTGCCGGGGCCCGGCCGGCGACGAAGCGCCCGGGGGCCGCGATGCCGGAGTCAGCCGGCTCGATCGGCAGGGCGCAGGCGGCCAGGGCCATCGTCAGCAGCAGGGCACGCGGTGCCGGACCGACGCGCAGGGGTGGCGGAACAGATTGAACGAATTCGGACATCAGGCTGCGAGACGACCATGGGCACACCCCTCTGGTCGCTATTTGGCTCGGCGGCGGCCCCGCCGCCAGTATCGAAAGGCAACGGTCTGTTGCGAATGAGTCGCGATTTGCGCCTGAATCGCGGGGTGCCGCGCCATGATGTGCGGGGCGTTCCGCCGCGGACAGCAACGTTTCGATGGGCGCGGCTCTCATCAGGCGTGGGTTTGGGAAACGTTCCTGATGGCTTTGATACGTCCACTGTCGCAGTTGGAGGGGCGTTGCCCCTCCAAGCCACCCCAGCAAAGGCCGAAGGGCCTTTGCAAACCTAAACTTGGCGCCGGGCGACGCGCGCAGAATCCTCCTGGGCGCGCAACTAGCCCGCCATGCCGGGCGCCAACAGCTTGCGGTCCAGGGGGTCCAACCCCCTGGCGGGGTGGTCTGGAGGGGCCGAGCCCCTCCGGCTTTCGTGAGCCCCATATAGCGTGAAGAGACCGCGGAGGATCGCCGCGCACCTGCCTATCGCATCGTCACCAGCAGAACTGCCCCGCCGGCGGCGAGCCCCAGCAGCGAACCGATTCCGTAGGTCCGCCCATATTCCCGGTTGCCGAGCGTGGCGGCATAGACCGCCTTGGCGATGATGTTGCTGGCGACCGCCACGGCGATCGCCGCCGCGGCGAGGGTCGCTTCAATCACCCCTGGCACGAGTTGCGGGACTGACAGCGTGATCGCATCCACATCGGCCAGCCCCGTCACCGCCGCGATCAGGAGCACCGCCGCGCCGCCGAGCCATTCCGCGCCGAGCTTCGCTATCGCGCCGACTCCGCCGAGCAGCGCGGCCATGCGCAGCACGGACCCGATCTCGAACGGGTTGGACGGCGGGTTTGGCTCCTCCTCAGCCTTGGTGCCACGCAGCGACAGTATGGCGGCCATCGCCCCCATCCCGGCCGCGGCGGCGAGCAGCGCCGGCCAGACCACCAACCCCACCGCGGGCGAGGCGATCATCGCGAGGACGATCGTGCGCAGGCAGGACACCGCCCCCGCCACCAGCGCCCCGGCGGCGAGCCCGCGCGCCGGCCCGTCCTTCGTCGACGCCGCGGCGTTGGACAGCGTCGTGGCGGTGGAGCTGACGAGCCCCCCCGCCGCGCCGGCCAGCAGCAGCCCGCGCTGCGCCCCGCCCAGCTTCACGGCGAGGTAGCCAAGGAAGGAAATGCCGGCGAGCAGGATCGCGAGCGTCCAGATCTTGTGCGGATTGATCCCGGCGAGCCAGGGGATCGGCCGGTCCGGCACCAGCGGCAGCGCCACCAGCGTCATCGACAGCAGCAGGATGGCCGAGCGCATCTCCGCCCAGGTGATGCGTGCCATCAGCCCATGCAGCTGCTCCCGCGCCGCAAGCAGGCCGGTCATGGCGACGGCGGCCGCCCCCGCCGCCTGCGGCTGCCCCGACACCGCCAGCGCGCCGAGCGCATAGGTGACGATCGCGACGACCAGGCTGGTGGCGCTGACATTGTCCTCGGCGTCGGATTCCCGCAGCGCGAAGGGCAGCAGCACGGCGACGAGGGCGAACAGCCCGGCGCCGATCGTCAGCGCCCCGCCCACCGGGCCCGCGGGCGCCGCCAGGGCGCCCATGATGCCGCCGCCGAGGCCGATGAGCCCGAAGGTGCGCACCCCGGCGGTGCGCGTACCGGGCGATGCGTCGCGTTCCCGCCAGTGGCGTTCCGCGCCCACCAGGAGCCCGATCGCCAGCGCGACCGCCAGGTGGTGAATCAGAGTCTCCCCATTCATCGGAGCATTTCGCGCAGCAACGCCACTGGCGGCAAGCGCCGCCTTGCGCCGGGACGGCCGCCGCGCCCATATCCCGGACCATGGAGCTCGACTTCACCGAAGCGGAACTGCACCGTTATTCCCGTCACATCCTGTTGCAGGAAGTGGGCGCGGTCGGGCAGGCGCGGCTGCGCGCGGCGCGGGTGCTGGTGGTCGGTGCCGGTGGGCTCGGCTCGCCCCTCGCGCTGTACCTGGCCGCGGCGGGGGTCGGCACCATCGGGCTGATAGACGACGACCGGCTGGAACTGTCGAACCTGCAGCGCCAGATCGCCCACACGACCGACCGCATCGGCCGCAACAAGGCCGAGAGTGCGGCCGAGACGCTGCATGCGCTGAACCCCGCGACCATCGTCGAGGTACATGCGCGGCGCATGGATGCGGAAGCGGCGCAGGACCTGATCCCGCGCTACGACGTCGTTTGCGACGGCACCGACAATTTCGCGACGCGCTTCCTGATCGGCGACGCCTGCCATCTGCTGGGCCGGCCGCTGGTGAGTGCCGCGGTGCTGCGCTTCGAGGGGCAGCTCTCGGTCTTCGCCGGGCATGACGGCGTCTGCCCCTGCCACCGCTGCCTGAACCCAGAACCGCCACCGGAAGGGCTGGTGCCGACCTGCTCCGAGGCCGGCGTCCTCGGTGCGGTGACCGGGGTGATGGGCACGCTCCAGGCGACCGAGGTGTTGAAGCTGATCATGGGCATCGGCGACCCGCTGAAGGGCCGGCTGCTGCTTTGGGATGCGCTGGATGCGCGCTTCCGCACCGTGCGGCTGAAACGAGACCCGGCCTGCGCGCTGTGCGGTCCCGATGCGACGATCCGCGACCTGTCCGCGCACCGGGACATGGCAGGCCCCGTCTGCGCGGTCGGATGAGGCGCGCCCTCGTCACCGGCGGCGCCAGCCCCATCGGCGCGGCGATCTGCCGTGCGCTTGCCCGCGACGGATGCCGCGTCATCGTGCATGGCCATGCGAACGCCGCCGCCGCCGCTGCGCTGGCGGTCGAGATCGGTGGCGAGCACGCCACCTTCGACGTGACCGATCACGGCGCGGCGCAGCGTGCGGTTGATGCCCTGCTCGAACCCGGGCCGATCCAGGTGCTGGTGCATAACGCCGGCATCCATGACGACGTGCCGATGGCCGCGATGACCGAAGCGCAATGGCGCGGTGTCATGGCCGTCTCGCTCGACGGCTTCTTCCACGTGGCGCGGCCGCTGCTGCTGCCGATGATGGGCACGCGCAACGGGCGGATCGTCGCGATGTCCTCCGTTTCAGCCATCATGGGCAATCGCGGGCAGGCGAACTACGCCGCCGCCAAGGCCGGGCTGATCGGCGCCGTGCGCGCGCTCTCGCTGGAATGTGCGCCCCGCGGCGTGACCGTGAATGCCGTTGCCCCGGGGTTGATCGACAGCCCCGCCATCGCCGCCACGGTGCTGCCGGAGACGGTGCGGCAACTCGTGCCCGCGCGACGCCTCGGCCGGGCGGAGGAAGTCGCGGAACTCGTCGCCTTCCTCTGCTCCGACCGCGCCGCCTACATCAGCGGGCAGGCCATCTCGATCAACGGCGGGATGGCGTAGGTCCTAGCTCTCGATCGGATGGCACCGGCCCACGCCCCACCCGGCTACCAAACGGCGGTATGCCGAATCTTGATTACCTTGCTGGTTCCGGCGGTGGAGATCGGAGGGGCTCTGCCCCTCCGAACCACCCCGCCAGGGGGTTGGACCCCCTGGACCGCAATCTGCTGGCGCCGGGCACAGCAGCGGGTCCGGGAGTCGTTCCTGCCCGCGGCGCACGACACCAGGTGGAGGTTTGCAAAGGCCCTTCGGCCTATGCGGGCCCCATTCACACTGCCGAGGCAATGTGAATGGGTACCCGTGCCGGGGTAGGGTTCGGGAAGGGGCAGCGCCCCTTCCTGATCCAACCGCTACCGCAAATCTTCGCGCATAGGGGGCGACGCCCCTCCAACCGCGACAGCGCAAGTATCAGACCAATCAGTCGCAAAATCGGAGACCGGGCCGGTGCCGTTTCCGACAAACTGCGAAATGCTCTAGCGCGGCTGGCCCGCCGGCAGAGCCGGGAAGGCGCCGTCCGGGATCGAGCCCACCGGCAGTTCCGACACGCCTTCGGTCAGGCGGCGTGAGGAGCGTGCGCTCGCCGTGGCGCTTTGCGGCGCGGTGCGGGCGGCGGGGGTCGCGCGGCTCACCGTGTCAGGCTGCGTCCGCAGGATCGCCCCCTCCAGCGCCCGCACCCGGTCGTTATAGGCGGCATGGATGCGTGCGCCGTCGTAGTCCAGGTTCACGCTGTTGACGTAGCGGATCGAGAACGTGCGCACGTCATAGGAGATATCGACGGTCATCTGGTGGCTGCGCCAGGAATTCGTCGCTCGCAGCAGGCCGTAGCGCACGGGCTGGACGGTCCAGCCGGTCTGCGTCGCGGCGGCGCGGCGGATCTGGGATTCGCGGTCAGCCATGTTGCCGTTGCCGGGGAACTGCCCGCCGACGCTCTCATAGATCGGTGCCTCGCGGCAGGCGCCGAGGCCCAGGCTTGCGCCCACCGCCACCAGCGCCGGCATTCCGCCGCGCAGCATCTCACGCCGTTGGAGCATCCCGTTTCTCCTGACTTTCCTGCCGCAGACTGCGCCACAGTCCCACCGGGTCCATGCCGCGTGCCAGCAGCTTTCCGGCGACCATGATGACGATCCGGGCGATGTCCGCAACGGGCCGGAAATGACTGGCCCGTTGCAGTGTCGGCCCGTAAAGCGCCGGAATTTCCGCCGCCACCGTCATGATGCCGGCCCGCGCCGCATCGATCAGGATCTCGCTTTCGAAGGAGAAGCGGCGCGCGCGGCCGTCATACCGCGCAAGGTCGGCCAGCGCGGCGGTCGGATAGATGCGGAAGCCGGATTGGCTGTCCGCCACCGGGTGGCGCGCGGCCCAGGAGATCCAGAAATCCGCCACGCGATTGGCCCGGCGGCGCGCTGCCGGCTGCCCGGCCGCACCGCGCCGGGATCCGATCACGATGACGCCCGGGCCGGCGAGGGCAAGCAGCCGCGGAAGATCCTCCGGCCGATGCTGGCCGTCGCCGTCCAGCGTCACGACCAGGGCGGCGCCCATCGCCGTCGCATGCCGCATGCCCCGCCGCAGCGCCGCGCCCTTTCCTTCGTTCGAAGCGCAGCGCAGCACCGTCGCCCCGGCTGCTTTGGCGATCGCGGCGGTGTCGTCCGTCGACCCGTCGTCAACCACCAGGACCGACAGGCCCGGCATGACCGTGCAGAGCCGCCTGACCACGCCGGCGATCGTCGCCGCTTCCTGATAGGCGGGGATGAGGGCCACGAGCGGCGGCGATGTGGACGAGGTTGCGTCGGTCACGGGAAACCGGCTGGAATGGGCCGTCATCCTACAGTCGGACCGCGTCGGGGCACAGGATCATGCCGCTCGATAACACTGCCATGGCGCCGGCCGGAACGGCCTGCGACGTTCTTGTCATTGGCGGCGGCCCTGCCGGGGCCACCGCCGCCGCGCTGCTGGCCGCCAGGGGTCGGCACGTGATCCTGCTCGAGAAGGACCACCATCCGCGCTTCCATATCGGGGAGAGCCTGCTGCCGCTGAATCTGCGGCTGTTCGAGACGCTGGGTGTGGCGGAGCGCATGGCGGCGATCGGCGTGTACAAGCCTGGCGCGCGCTTCGTGTCGGATGAGCACGGCCGGCACACCGCCTTCTCCTTCGCCGCCGGGCTGAACCAGGACTACACCTATTCCTACCAGGTCCGGCGCAGCCAGTTCGATGAGATCCTCTTCGCCCGCGCCCGCGAATGCGGCGCCGATGCACGCGAGGGGATGCGTGTGATGGAGGTGGCGCTCGATGCGCGCGCGGGACACCACGTCACCGCTCGTGGCGAGGACGGCGCCATGCACACTTTCCGCCCGCGCTTCGTCATCGATGCCTCCGGCCGCGACACGGTCCTGGCGGGCCGCATGGCCAGCAAGGCGCGCAACCCGCACAACAACACGGCCGCATTGTACGGCCATTTCCGCGGCGTCGCGCCTTTCGGGGAGGCGGAGGACGGCAACATCACCATCCATCTGTTCGACGAGGGATGGTTCTGGATGATCCCGCTGCCGGGCGACGTGATGAGCATCGGCGTCGTCAGCAACCCCGGCTTCTTCAAGCGTCGGCGCGGCGAGGTGCGGGACTTCTTCCTCGACACGCTGCGCGCCGTGCCGTCCGTCGCCCGTCGCATCGAGGGCGCGGAGCTGGTCAGCGACGTCACCACAACCGGCAACTACTCCTACGCCTCAACGGTGATGCAGGGGGATGGCTGGCTGATGGCGGGCGATTCCTATGCCTTCATCGACCCCGTCTTCTCCTCCGGTGTGCTGCTGGCGATGGCGAGTGCCGAGATGGGCGCGGCGGTGGCGGACACTTGGCTCGACGACCCCGCCCGTGCGGCGCCGATGGCGCGTGCCTTCGAGCGCAAGGTGAAGCGCGCCATCGGCTCGCTGTCCTGGCTGATCTACCGGATCAACACGCCGGTGCTTCGGGACATGTTCATGTTCCCGAGCAACCGGTTCCGCATGCGGGAAGGGCTGGTCAGCCTGCTGGCCGGGGACGTGCATGCGAACGCGAACCGGCAGTTCCCCGTGCTGGCGTTCAAGGCGGCGTATCTGTGGCTGACGCTGGCCCGGCGGTTCGGATACCGGCTGCGGGAAGGCGGGCTGGCGAAGGTGTGAACGGGCGGCGGGGCGCTGGGAGAGACGGCGCCCCTCGCGCGCTCCCTATTCCCTGCCCTTCCGGTGGTGCAGCAGGCGGAAGACCGGCGGCGTCAGCACGGTGACGAGGAAGATGCGCGTGACGTGCAGCGTCACGATCAGTGCGACATCCATGCCCAACACCTTGCCGGTCAGGCTCATCTCCGCGACGCCCCCGGGTGCGGTGCCGAGGATCATCGCGCCCAGTGGCTCCTGGAACAGCCAGGCCATCAGCCCCGCCGCCACCGCGCAGCCGGCCATCAGCAGGAAGACCTGCATCACGGCATGCGGCAGGAAGCGGCGCAGCGGGCGTATCGTCTCCCGTCCGAAGGCGGCCCCGAGGCTGGCACCGAGCACCACCTGCGCGACGGCCGACAGCCATGCCGGGATGCCCGACAGCGTCACGCCCGAAGCGGTGAGAGCCGCCGTGACCGCGAGGGGCCCGAGCATCCACCCGGCCCGCACGCCCAGCCGCACCAGCAGGAAGCCCGCCGCGAGCCCGCCGGCAACCTGCAACGCCAGGATGCCGGGCTGGAAGGGGAGGATCGTCGCGACCTGCGGCACGTCGCCTTTCAGCCCGGCCAGGGCAAACAGGTTCGGGACCAGCACGACCACCGAACAGACGCGCAGCAGCTGCGCCAGCGCGACCGGGGCCGGGCGGCCGCCATAGCTTTCCGCCAGCATCGCCATGTCGGCGACGCCACCCGGGATGGAGGAGAACCAGGCCGTCGCCATGTCGACTCTCGCGCGCTTCGCGAGCAGCGGCGCCAGCGCCGCCCCCATCGCCAGCGTGACGATGGCCGCGAGCAGCAGCAGGCCCGCCTTGGCCCCCAGCACCGCCGCCGTGGCCGGCGTGAAGTACAGCCCGAGCGCAATGCCGATGATACCGAGGAAGAGGTTGCGCAGCCGGGGGTCGGCCTCTGCCGGCAGGCCCGACAGCCGCCCCGCGGCAACCGCGACCAGCGATCCGATCAGCCAGGGCAGCGGCAGGTGCAGCGCCGCGAAAGCCGCGCCGCCGAGACCACCCAGCGCGAGGCCGAGCAGCAGGCGGAGAGCCTTCGCAGCCGTCATGCCTGATCGGCCGGGCAGCGGTGTCGGGGCAGGCGACGGGTCACGAAGGCTCCTTGCCGGGGGTGCGGTGCATGGTGCCACGCAAGTCCCGCGCCACTAAGGCAGCGGGGCGAATTACCGCCATGCGGGGTGGGGGGTGGTGCTGCCGGGGGAAATGTGGGCGGCCGCTACCCGATCATCACCCGGTCCCGCCCGGCGGCCTTTGCGGCGTACAGCGCCTGGTCCGCCGCCGACAGCGCCGCTTCGAGCGCCGCCTCCCCGCCCCCCGGGCCCAACGCTGCGATGCCGGCGCTGAAGGTCACGCGCTGGCCTGCCCCGGCCGGATGCGCAACCCCGGCCGCCACCGCGGCGCGCAGTCGTTCGACGAGCCTTGCGGCACCGGCCGGATCGTCGCCGGGCAGCAGCAGGGCGAATTCCTCCCCGCCCAGCCGGGCGGTCACGTCCGAAGCGCGCACCGCCTGGGCGATGGTCAACGCGGCGCCGCGCAGCACGGCGTCGCCGGCCGGGTGGCCGAAGCCGTCGTTGATCGCTTTGAAGCGGTCGAGGTCGAGCATCGCCACCGCGCAGGCCCGGCCATCCCGCCGGGCGGCGGCCACGGCGGGCTCGGCGCGGGCCAGGAAGCCGCGGCGGTTCGGCAGGCCTGTCAGCGGGTCGGTCTCGGACAGCATGGCGAGTTCCGCCTGCAGCCGGTCGTAGCGCCGCCAAGTTTCCATCTGCAGCAGGAGGAAGGCCGGCACCAGGACGTCAAGCGCCGTCCAGATCCATTCCAGGACGGTATCTTCAGGCACTTCGAGCTGCGTCAGCACGGTGGCGAGATCGAGCACCGACAGCACCACGACGCCGAGCAGCAGCGGAGCGCCCAGCGCCCGAAGGCCGCGGCGCCAGCCATCGCCGCGCACGGACACCGCCCGCGCGACGCCGTAACCGAAGGCGATGATCGCCAGGATCGCCGTCACGGAGCGCAGCGCGACGTGCAGCGGTATCTCCCAATCCATGGTCGGCGCGGTCCTCCGGGGCGCGGCATGAAACGCCGAAAGGGCTTGGAGAACCATTACCCGCGGTGACCCGGTGCACAACGCGGGGCGGCTGCGCGACGTCAAGGGGCGCCAAACGCGGGATGAAGCGGTACAGTGCGGCCGCCATGGGCGACACCGCGCCCGGCGCAACCGCAACCCCGAAGGCGAGGCACATCCCGTTGTCTTGGCGCGACGCAGCGGCAGCATTGGCCCGGCGGCACAGGGCGGAACCCGTGGCTACGGACCATGGTCGACCATCCCTCCTCCCCGTCGGCGGCGCGACATCGCGGCGTGCCGCGCTGGCGGCGCTCGCCCTGTCCGCGTGCGCGCCGGTGCGGTCCCCGATGGGCCCGCATGTCGCGGTGCCGATGCTCACGCCGGATGCGCTCGTCATGGCCGATGGCGCCCGACTGCCGGTCTACGGCTGGCTTCCGCCGCAGCCGCCGCGTGCGATCGTGATCGGCCTGCACGGCATGAACGAGCATGCGCGATCCTTCGCCGAGGATGCCGCCGGCTGGTTCACCGATGCCGGTGTCGGCCTCTACGCCTATGACCAGCGGGGCTTCGGCGGTTCCCCCAACCGCGGCATCTGGGCGGGGCATGAGAGCATGGCCGCCGATGCTGCCGAGGCCGCGCGGCTGATCCGTGCCCGCCATCCCGGCGTCCCCGTCGTAATGATGGGGGAAAGCATGGGCGGGGCGGTGCTGCTGGTTTCCGGGGCCTCCGCCGCGCCCCCCCCTGTGGATGGCTACGTGCTGCTTGCGCCGGCCGTGGTGTCGCGGTCGAGCCTCGGCTGGTTCGCGCGCGGACTGCTCGACGTCATGGCGAGCGCCGTGCCGATGATGGGGTTCCAGAACAGCGCGCCGGGCTTCCAGCCGACGGACAACATCGCGGCCTGGCAGCGCTGGTCGCGCGATCCGCTGCTGATCCGCCATACCCGCGTCGACGCCATCGCGGGGCTGGTCGACCTGATGGATGCCGCCGTGGCGGCGGCGCCGCGCCTCCGTGGGCCGGCGCTGCTGCTCTATGGCGGGCGGGACCGGCTGGTGCCGGCGGGGCCGACCCGCGCGCTGCTTGCCGCGCTGCCGGCGCCGGCGCAGCGCGTCGGCTTCTACCCCGCCGGCTATCACATGTTGCTCCGGGATACGCAGGGCGAGATGGTCGCAAACGACATCGCGGCCTGGGTGACGGACCGGCGGTACATGCTGCCCTCGGGTGCCGAAGCCGCGGCACAGCGCTGGCTGCAGGCGTGACGCCAGCGCGCGGCCCGATCGTCGGCCGCGACGGCGCGATCACCCTGGCCGCCGCGCTGGCTGCCTGCCTGCTGACGGTGGGGATCGCCCCGGTCCTCGCGACCGCCGCCGTGGCGCGGCGCGCCTGGCTCGCGCCGCTGCTGCCGCGCGAGGCACCCCGGCGCATCCTGGTACTCGGGCATCGGCTGAAGCAGGGGCGGCCCTCGACCGATTTCGAGCATCGGCTGGCACGGGCAGCGGAGCTGGCACGGCGGTTCCCGGAGGCGAGGGTGGTGGTCCTCGGTGGCCGCGCGACCACCGAGGAACCGACGGAGGCCGAGGCTGGGCGCGACTGGCTGGTTGCGCGCGGCGTGGATGCCGGCCGCATCACGATGGAGCCGGATTCCCGCCACACCCTCGAGAACCTCAGCAATCATCGCGCGCTGCATGGCACCGCCGGACCCGAGACGCTGGTGACAAGCCGCTTCCATCTGCACCGGTCGATGCTGATGGCCGAAGGGCTCGGCCTCAGGCCAATGCCGGTGGCGGCCGAGGAGACGCCGCAGATCGAACCCATCCGCCTGCTGGGCGAGGGTCTGCGCGTCCACTGGTACCTGACCGGGCGTGCTTTGGCGTGGCTGCTGCAACGGCCGGCCTGGCTGGCACGAATCTCGTGACGCCGATCGGCCGGGCGAGGCTGGCGCAACTTCAATGGCGCGGAGACAGGGTCCGTGTCGGATCAGGGAGTGGCTCCGCCCCTCCCCGAACCCCACCCCGGCAAAGGCCGAAGGGCCTTTGCAAACCTCAGTTTGGCGCCGGGCACCACTGACAGGATGAGTGCCGAAACCCGCACCTGTGCCCCTAGCGCGTTTGCTGGGGAAAGAATGCCATTCTGCCCAACGCCGGATGCCGACGGTCCAGGCCATGCATTGGCCTGGCGGGGTGAGGTCTGGAGAGGGGCAGCGCCCCTCTCCAGTCTGGAGCGTACCCCCGCAGCTCCCCGCCCGCCGGCGCCAGCAGAGCAGCGATGACATCCCGTCCCCGCCGCCCCATTTACTCCCACCGCTGGTCACTGCGCCGGCTGCACCCTCCATTCCCGACGAGATTCCCCGCCCGGTGAGCCAGCAGACCGAACTTGCGAAGGTGAAGGACCGTATCCGCCGCCTGGCGGCGCGCACCGTGGATCGCGGCTGTTCCGAAGCTGAGGCGCTGGCGGCCGCACAGAAGGTCGGCGAGCTGCTCGAGGTCTATGGCCTCACGATGTCCGAAGTCGAGCTGCGCGAGGAGGCGTGCATCCAGCGGGAGGTGCTCTTCGCCGGACCCCGACTGCAGGCCCTGAACGGCATCTTCCTGTCCGTGGTGGCGCTGACCGAGACCAAGGGCTGGATGGTCGGCCGCCAGACCTTCGTCTTCTACGGGCTGGAACCGGATGTGCTGATGGCGGAATACCTGCTGCATCTGGTCGCCGCCGCCGTGGACCATGAGGAAGGCGTCTTCCGCGCGAGCCCGGGCTACCAGCGCAGCCGCGCGACGCCCCAGAACCGGCTTCGCAGCTTCCGCTACGGCTTCGCCGAGCGCGTCTCCGGCCGCATCGAGGATCTTGCCGCGCATCGCCGTGCGACGGAGGAAGCGGCCCGCGGCCCGACCTCAAGGGGCACCGCGCTGGTCCTCGTGAAGGAACGGCTGATCGAGGAAGGGTTCCGCGATCTCGGCATCCGCCTGCGCACGAGCTACACGACGCGCACTGTGCGCGACGCCGGCGCCTATCGCCGCGGCGCGGAGGCGGGTGACCGCGTGAACCTGCAACGACCGGTCCGCGCAGGCGCTGCCGCGGCTGCGCTGCCGCGCCGCGGCCGATGACCAGCGCGCGCGACGCCCGCGTCTACGCCTGGGAGAACCGGGTCGTCGCACCGCGCGATCGATCCATCGTCCCGTTTGGGCAGATGCAGGCGCTCGTCGATCATGTATGGGCGGCGGAGGGTCTGGCCTGGCCACCGCGCATGCGGCCGCGGAAGGCGTCGCGCGGCGTACTCGCCACCGGAAGTCGCCTCGCCATCGAGGCCCCGGAGAGCCTGCCGAGCTGGGTGCTGCTGCACGAGATCGCGCACGCCATGACCAGCACCGCGGATGGCGACGGCGCAGGGCACGGGCCGGATTTCGTAGGCGTCTATGTCCGCCTGCTCGTGCAGCACTGCCGGCTGGATGAAGAACTGCTGTCGGAAACGCTGGCAGCGGACGGGATCGCCTGGAACCGGCATGCGCGGGTGGCGTTCGTCGATGTTCCGCGCGGCGGGGGCAGTTCCCGAGCAGGCGGAATCACCTGATCGGGGCAAGATGCGCGCCCGGACAATGGGTTTGAGGCTGTCGGTACTGGGAGAGAGGGCGCTGTACCGTCCGGACCCCAGCGCCAAAGGCTTGGTGGCCTCCTGACAGTTCCGCTGTCGCGGTTGGAGGGGCGTCGCCCCTCCAAGCCACCCCAGCAAAGGCCGAAAGGCCTTTGCAAACCTCCACTTGGCGCCGCGCAACGCGGTAGGAACGACGCCGAAACCCGCTCCTGCGCACAAAGCGTGCGGGGTGGGTCCGGCGTGCCCGTTGTGCCCGGCGCCCACAGATTGCGGTCCAGGGGGTCCAACCCCCTGGCGGGGTGGTTCGGAGGGGCAGCGCCCCTCCGTTCGCGGCAGACGCAAATACACAAGCGCCAGAGCGCCGCTCGGACCTTCGCGGAGTGAGGTTCGGTGAGGGAAGGGCCGGGGGGCCGCTCAGCAGCGAGAATTCTCAGGCGAACAGGTCGGCCGGGCTGTCCCGTCGCAGTGCATGGCCGAGTTCCTGGCCCAGCCGCGTGGCATCCTTTGCGAGTCCTTCTTCCGCCCGCTTCAGCAGGAAGGTGCCGTCGGCGCGCGCCACCAGCCCGGTCAGCCGCAGCCGCCCGCCCGTAAGCAACCGGGCATAGCCGCCGATCGGCGTCCGGCAGGATCCGTCCAGCGCCGCCAGCAGGGCGCGCTCGGCCGACGATACGGCGCGTGCATCCGGGTCCTCGATGGCGGCGAGCAGCTCGTGCAGTTCCGTATCGTCCGCCCGCACCGTGACGCCGACGATGCCCTGGCCGGCGGCCGGGACCATCACTTCCGGGTCCAGCGCGACGCTGCCCGGCGGGTTCAGTTCCATGCGCCGCAGCCCGGCGAGGGCCAGCAGGGTGGCCGCGGCCTCGCCCTCGGCCAGCTTGCGCAGCCGGGTCTGCACGTTGCCGCGGAACATCACGACCTTCAGGTCCGGGCGGCGATGCAGAAGCTGCGACTGCCGGCGCACGGAGGAGGTACCGACCACCGCGCCGTGCGGCAGCGCCGCGAAGGGATCGGCCGGGTCGCAGGGAGGCAAGGCGGGGCCGGGCAGCAGGCAGTCGCGGGCATCCTCCCGCGTCAGCGTGCAGGCGAGCACGATGCCGGGCGGCATCTCGGTCTCGAGGTCTTTCAGCGAATGCACGGCGAAATCCACGCGGCGGTCGAGCAGCGCTTCGTGGATCTCCTTGGCGAACAGCCCCTTGCCGCCGACATCGGCGAGGGTGCGGTCCTGGATCGCGTCGCCCGAGGTGGTGATCGCGTGTTCCTCGAAGGCCTTGGCGTTGCGCAGCACCGGGCAGAAGCGCGTGATGCGGTCGAGGAAATACCGCGTCTGCCACAGGGCGAGCGGCGAGCCGCGGGTGCCGACGCGCAGGGGCAGGGGCCGCCGGTGATCCGGCACGGCGGCTGTGGGGTGGGCAAGGGCCATGGGCGCGTCATAGAACCCCGCCCATGGGCGCGAAAGATGTGATGACGCTGCGCGGCCCCGTCCTGGGGCTGGAGAGCAGCTGCGACGAGACGGCCGCGGCCGTGCTCGCGCCGGACGGCGCGATCCTGGCCGAGGCGGTGTTGAGCCAGGAGAAGGAACACGCCGTCTTCGGCGGCGTGGTGCCTGAGATCGCGGCGCGGGCGCATCTGGCGGCCCTGCCCGGCCTGGCGGAAACAGTGCTGCAGCGCGCAGGGCTGACTTATGGCGATCTCGGCGCGGTGGCAGCTACCTCGGGGCCGGGACTGATCGGTGGACTGATCGTCGGCGCTTCCTTCGGCAAGGGGGTGGCGATCGCCCACGGCCTGCCCTTCGTCGCGGTGAACCACCTCGAGGCCCATGCCCTGACTGCGCGGCTGCCGGGGCTGCTGGAAGCCGGGGCGCCCGCCTTTCCGTACCTGCTGCTGCTGGTCTCGGGAGGGCATTGCCAGTGTGTGGCGGTGGAGGGGCTCGGGCAGTACCGGCGGCTTGGCACCACGCTGGATGACGCGGTGGGAGAGGCCTTCGACAAGGCCGCCAAGCTGATGGGCCTGCCCTGGCCGGGTGGGCCGCATCTGGAACGGCTGGCCGGGGTCGGCGATGCGCGGGCCGTGCCGCTGCCGCGGCCGCTGTTCGGCCGGCCGGGTTGCGATTTCTCCTTCTCCGGTCTCAAGACGGCCGTCGCGCGAGCCCTGGCGCAGGGCGCGGCGCGGGAGGATGTGGCGGCGTCGTTCCAGGCCTCCGTCGCCGCCGTCCTGGCCGACCGCGCGAAGCATGCTCTGGCGATGGTGCCGCAGGCGACTGCCGTCGTGGTGGCGGGCGGCGTCGCGGCGAATGGCGCGGTGCGTACCTCCCTCGCCGCCGCGGCTGCCGCGTTGGGTGTGCCGATGCTGGCGCCACCGCTGCGGCTGTGTACCGACAACGCCGTCATGGTCGCCTGGGCCGGGATCGAGCGCCTGCGCGCCGGCCTGACCGACCCGATGGACCACAATCCGCGGCCACGCTGGCCGCTCGCGGAACTGACCGGCGCGGCATGAACTACCGCCACGCCTTCCATGCCGGGAACCACGCGGATTGCCTGAAGCATGCGCTGTTGCTGCTGCTGCTCGATGCGCTGAAGCGGAAGGACGCGCCGTTCGCTGTGCTCGATACCCATGCCGGGCGCGGGATGTATGACCTTGCAGCGGATGAGGCCGCGCGCACCGGAGAGGCCGCGCGCGGCGCGCTGCGGCTGCGGGGCATCACGGAGGGTCCGCTGACGCCCTTCGTCGCCGCCCTGGTGGGCCAGGGGTTCCCGGCGCGCTACCCCGGTTCCCCTGCGCTGATCCGCGCCGTGCTGCGCCCGCAGGACCGGCTCGCCTGCTGCGAGCTGCATCCCGAGGACCATGCTGCCCTCCGCGCCCACTTCGCCCGGGATCGCCAGGTGGCCGTGCACCACCGCGACGCCTATGAGGCGATCCGTGCCCTGGCGCCTTTCCCCGAACGCCGCGGCCTGATCCTCATGGACCCGCCCTTCGAGCAGGGTGACGAGTTCGACCGCCTCGCCGCCGCCATCGCCCAGCTGCACCGCCGGTTCCGTGCCGGCATCGTCGCCGCCTGGTACCCGGTGAAGCACCGCTCGCCGGTGCGGGATTTCCACGACGCGCTGCGCGCCGCCGGCGTACGGGATGTGGTCGCGGCAGAGCTCTGGCTGCGTGAACCGACCGACCCGCGCCGACTGAACGGCAGCGGCCTGCTGGTGATGAACCCGCCCTTCGGCTTCGAGGAAGCAGCGGGCACGATACTGGCGGCGCTGCTGGGAGTGCTGGAGCACGAGGCCGGCGCGGGGGTCTCGGTGACGAGGGTCGCGGCGGAATGAGGCGGGAAGCGCTTAAGTTTGCGGGGCGCGCACGGTGGTCCGAATGGAGCTTCGCCCATCTCCGGAGCACAGGCCGCCAAAGGCCGAAATGCCCTCCTGGTCGTCCTGAGATTTCCGCTGTTGTCGTTGGAGGGGCGTTGCCCCTCCAAGCCACCCCAGCAAAGGCCGAAAGGCCTTTGCAAACCTCTATTTGGCGCCGGGCGGCATGGGCGGAAACGATGCCGGAAGGCGCCCTCGCGCACGAAGCACACGTGGACGGTCCGACTTGGCTGCTGCGCCGGGCGCCAACAGATTGCGGTCCAGGGGGTCCAACCCCCTGGCGGGGTGGTTCGGAGGGGCGGAGCCCCTCCGTTCTCCAATGGCGAAGCCGACGCGGCCATCAGAACGGCACAACGCCTTTCCCCGGGAGCCGCCCATGACCGCGAAGACCGCCATCCTCGGCGCCGGCGCCTGGGGAACCGCGCTCGCCATCCAGGCGGCCCGCGCCGGCTGCGACGTGGCGCTCTGGGCACGGGATACTGCCCGGGCCGAGGCCATTGCGGCCGCGCGCGTCAATCAGCGTTACCTGCCCGGCATCGCACTTCCCGACGCCGTCAAGGTCACCGCGGATGCCGAAGAAGCGCTGGGCGGCGCTGCGCTGGCGCTGATGGTCGTGCCGGCCCAGGCGCTCGCGCGCGTGCTGGCTGCGATGCCGGTGCGCGGCGTGCCACTGCTCGCCTGCTGCAAGGGCGTGGAGGCGTCGACGCTGCGCCTGCCGCTCGAGATCATCGAGGCGATCCGTCCCGGCCTGTCTGCGGGCGTGCTGTCAGGGCCGAATTTCGCGCATGAGGTCGCGCGCGGCCTGCCCGCCGCCGCGGTCGTCGCCGCGGCCGACCCGGCGCTGCGGGAGGCTGGGCTCGCGCTGCTCTCCTCGCCCGCCTTCCGGCTGTATGGCGGGGAGGACCCGATCGGCGCGGAGGTCGGCGGCGCGGCGAAGAATGTCATCGCCATCGCTGCCGGCGCAGTGATAGGGGCGGGGCTGGGGGAGAATGCCCGCGCGGCGCTGGTCACGCGCGGCCTGGCGGAGCTGTCGCGCCTTGCCGTCGCACTGGGTGGCCGCGCGGAGACGGCGGCGGGCCTGACCGGGTTGGGCGACCTGATGCTGACCTGCGCCGGGCCGGGCAGTCGCAACATGTCGCTCGGCCTGGCGTTGGGACGAGGCGAGAGCCTGGCCGCGGTGCTGGCGGGGCGGGCCGGCGTGACGGAGGGTGTGGCAACAGCGCCCGCGATCGTCGCGCGCGCCGCGGCGGCCGGGGTGGAACTGCCGATCTGCGAAGCGGTGGCCGACCTCGTGGCGGAACGCATCACCGTGCCGGAGGCGATGGCCCGGCTGCTCGCGCGCCCGCAGCGCGCCGAATAGCCTGCGGGGCAGACGGTGCGCGCGCCTCGGCATCGTGGGGCCTGCGCCCCGGACGGCGTGCCGGTGATCGGCGCCTGTCGCAACTGAGGCAGAATCTGCTCGAGCTTGCCGACGCGAGCGATCTCGCCCCGTGCGACGCGATAGGAACCGTCGCGGTCGCCGCGCGGGTGCTACCGCGATCGATGGCGAACCGATGTGTATCCAGGCAGTGACGGGCCGTCGCGAGGGGGCGACTGCCCCCCCGCCGTGGCGGCGTCAGCCGGCCTTGACGCGGCGCGCCGGCTGGTCGGCCCGCGCCGCGATGCGGGCGCGGATGCCGTCCAGCGCCGCGTCCCCTTCCTCGAGGACCGGCGCGCAAGCCGCGGCGCGATAGCGCCCGTTGCTGCGCATCGCCTCGAAGTCCACGACCAGCGCGGCCACCTTCGCATTGTCGAAGAGGTGGCGATTGCCGTCGTCGAAGTAGGTCTCGGTCACCGCGCCCTCGGAAACCACGAGGCCGTGGTGCTCGAGTTCAACGTGATAGTAGGTGACCTCGCGAACCCACAGCTCCTGCACGATGTTGGTGCCGTTCACCAGCAGCCGTGCCGGCACCAGGCGGCCATCGAGGTGGATGGCGTGCTCGGGGCTGACGCGCAGGTCGCGGAAGGGCACGCCCGAGGCCAGGGCGCCGGCCTTGATCAGGATCGGCGCGGCCTTCGCGCGGTCGCGCTGGCGCGCGACGTTCACCTGGGTGCGGCCGACCCAGACCAGCGGCTGCAGCGGCGCACCGCCATGGGCCGCCACCACGAGGTCGCCCGCGCGCAGGTGCTCGACCGGCACTTCGCCGCGGGCAGTCGCGATGCGCGTGCCTTCGGCGAAGCAGACGATGACGTCGTTGTCAGGGTCGTAGCCGTAGACGGTGATGGTGTCGGGCCCGTCGCCGCCGTTCACCGTATTGTAGAACAGCGTCGACCCGTCGCCGCCGTCGACCGTTTCCCACGGATCGTCGCCGCCGCCGGTCCAGCCCTGGAAGTCCAGGGTGTCGTTGCCGCCGCCGAGGTAGATCGTGTCGTTGCCACCCCCGTCGGACCAGGAATAGCTGTCGTCGCCGCCGCCGAGATGAATGGTGTCGGCACCGCCGCCGGCAATCACCGTATCGTTGCCATCGCCGAGAACGTAGTTGCCGAAGTCGGAGATGGTGTCGATGCCACCCTGGCCATCATTGACGGTGTCGGCACTCAGGTCGAGCACCACCGGCGCATCCGAACCCGAGTAGTCGAGCGTGTTGGTGCCGCCGCCGCCGACCAGGCTGTCGTTGCCGGCCGAGCCGACGACGGTGTCGTCGTTCGCACCGCCGTCGATCGTCTCGTTGCCGGACCCGCCGACCAGGCTGTCGTTGCCGGATCCACCGACGAGGCTGTCGTTGCCGCCACCGCCAACGATGGTGTCGTTGCCGCCGCCGCCGTTGATGGTGTTGTCGTCGCTGTTGCCCGTCAGCGAGTCGCCCCCGCTGCCGCCGAGGATGTTCTCGATGCCCTGGAGCGTGTCGTTGCCCGCCGCGCCGGTGGCCGTGCCGTTGCCGGATTCGTCCAGTGTCACGGTCACGGCCGAGCCGGTGCCGTTGTACGAGGCCCAGTCGTCGCCGGTGCCGCCGATCAGCGTGTCGTCGCCGCCGCCGCCGCTCAGCGTATCGTTGCCGGCGCCGCCGTCGAAGAGGTTGTTCGCGTTGCCAGTGCTGACGATGGAGTCGTCGCCGGCGCCGCCGGTGACGTTCTCGATGCCGGTCAGCGAATCGCTACCGACATCGGCGCCGCCCTGGCCGGTGCCGTTGCCGCTGTTGTTCAGATTGACGACGACGTCGCTGGTGGCGCTGCTGTAGTCGGCAAGGTCGGTGCCGGAACCGCCGATGAGGCTGTCGTTGCCCGCACCGCCGTTGAGCGTGTCGTTGCCGCCGCCGCCGTTCAGCGTGTCATTGCCGGCGCCGCCCCAGAACTGGTTGGCCGTGTCGCCGCTTCCGCCGAAGATGCTGTCATTGCCCGAGCCGCCGATCGCGTTCTCGAACCCGTAGGCACGGTCGCTGCCTGCGCCGCCCGTCACGTTCACGCCGGACGTCGCGCCGAGGCTCGCCGTGACAGCGCCGCTGATGTTGGAGAAGTCCAACAGGTCGATGCCGTCACCGGCCTGGATGGTGTCATTGCCGAGCGTCGCGACCACCGTGTCGTCGCCGGAACCCGCGTCGATCGATTCCGCCTGCGCGCCGCCGACGATGCTGTCGTTGCCCGCGCCGCCGATCAGCGTATCCCGCCCGCCCTGGCCGAGAATGGTGTCGTTGCCGTCGCCGCCGTCGAGGAGGTCCATATCCTCCTCGCCGGACTGTGGTGCGGTGCCGATTAGGTAGTCGTCGCCGGCTTCGCCATAAGCCGTGTCGCCGTAGTTCGTGACGATCGTGTCGTTACCGGCGCCGCCCCAGAGCACGTTGTCCGCCGTCGAGCCGCCGGTGAGATGGTCGTTACCCCAGCCACCGCGCAGGTTCTCGAACTGATTGATGCCAATGTTGTCGCCCTGGGCATCGCCGCCGGAGGCCGTGCCGTCGATGATGCTGACAGTCACGCCCGCCGTATCAGAGGAATAGGACAGCTCGTCCGTGCCGCTGCCGCCGCGCATGTAGTCGGCGCCGGCGCCGCCTTCGATGGTGTCGTTGCCGCTGTCGCCGGTGAGGCTGTCGTTGCCGACGCCGCCGTAGATCAGGTCGTTGCCGTCACCGCCCGAGACAGTGTCGTTGCCGCCCTGGCCATAGACGGTGTCGTTGCCGCCACGCGCATTGATCGTGTCGTCGCCGCCGAGGGTGATGTTCGCGCCGCCGTTGAGGCTGTCACCGAAGATCAGGTCGGCCTGGTCCGTCGTATTGCCCGAGACGCCGGGGCTCGAGTTATTGGGTGCCCAGGGCCAGCCGCCGCCCGTGATGGTGTCGTCGCCGGTCGTGCCGTTAATCGTGGCCATTGGAACTGTCTCTCCTCAGGATCTGGTCACACCGGCGCACAGGGCCGCGGCGGCGGGTTGAAACGCGAAGAACCCCACGGCGCAGTGCGCTGTGGGGCGGAAAGGGACGGTGATTGCGAAGAGGCGCGTGGCCGGAGGGGCCCGCTCGTCCGGCCCCTCGGCCGCGCTTGCCGGCCGGGCGCCGGGCGCTGGCAGGTCGGGAAGGCGGTCGCGGCGCCCTCGCCGCGGTCTGCGTGAGAGCAGGCGGTGACGCGACCCCCTTGCTCGGCATCTCGGCCTGGCTGTCCCGCATCGGAGAGGTGGCCGCACCAAGTGAGACCGCTTCGCGCAGGACGATCCGCACACCGCGCCGGGCCAGCGCCGCCAAGCGTCGCGCGACCCGCGCACCCGCCGGGGGGGCGGGTGCGCGGGTCGGGCGGCTGGATGCGGGCACCGGGCGGAGCATATTCGGAATCAAAGCGCCAAAAATGAGATGGACAACCTTGTTGCGGGCCGTGTTCTCCGCCGCAATGGCGTAAATTTCAGCGAAGGATTCCCGGTGTGAGAGATTTCCGCCTAATGATACTCGTTAAGGTTGAGTGAACGGGAAACCCTTGAGCAGCCAAACGTGGCGATCAGAAAATGACCTGGACTGGATCGCGGCTGATTTCCGCGCCGATGTGTGACCCCCGATCAGGAGCCGCGGATGCGCGCGTCGCGTGCATCGCGTGACCTGCGGCCAGCGGGGTGCAACCACCTCGCACCTTCGAAACAAACATCACAAAATCGTGATTATTAGAGGCGCCGCGGGAAGCTCAGCAGGGCCGAATCAGTCCACCGTCAGCGCGGCCCCCGCCGCCAGCGGTGCGAGTGGCGCAGCCAAGGACACACCGGCGCCAAGCAGCAAGAGGAACGGCGCCGGCGACAACCCGGCCGCCGCCGCCTCGATCGCCGCGGCCCCAAAGATCACGGCAGGGATCGCCAGCGGCAACACAAGAAGCGGCAGCAGTACTGATCCTCGTCGCGCCCCGAGCGTCAGCGCCGCCCCCACCGTTCCGAGCAGCGACAGCAGTGCCGTCGCGAGCGCCAGCGCCGCCAGCGCCGCGCCCCAGGCCTGGACCGGCAGGTTGAGCAACGCGGCAGCGATCGGCGTAGCGGCAAGCAGCGGCCATCCCGTGGTGATCCAGTGCCCCAGCGCCTTCGCTGCCGCGATTCCACCCCGCGGGAGGCCGGACAGGAGAAGCTGGTCCAGCGTCCCATCTTCCGCATCCGCGCCGAACAGGCGATCGAGCGGCAGCAGTGCCGCCAGCAGCGCCGACGCAAACAGCGCCCCGGGGGCGAGCCGCGCCAGCGTCTCCGGCGCCGGCCCCACGCCGAAGGGAAACAGCGCCGCGACCAGCACGAAGAACAGCACCGCCGCCAGCGTGTCGGCCGGGTGACGCAGCGCCAGGCGGATTTCGCGCGCCAGCAGCGCGGCGAAGGCCCTCACAGTCGCAACTCCTGCGCATCAGGTAAGGGAAGGGGGATATGCGTCGCCGCGACGACGATGCCCCCCGCCGCGCGATGCGCCGCCAGCAGCGGCCCGAGCCGTTCGACCGACGCTGCGTCCAGCCCCGTGGTCGGCTCGTCGAGCAGCCAGAGCGGCACCGGTGCCAAGGCAAGTCGGGCCAGCGCCAGGCGCCGCTTCTGGCCCGACGACAGCACCCGTGCGGGCAGGTCCGCGAGGGGCGCGAGCGCCACGGCATCGAGCGCCGCCTCAACCGAACCGCCGGTAAGCCCGGCAAAGAAGGTCAGGTTCTCCGCGACGGTCAGCGCCGGCTTCAGTGCATCCTGGTGCGAGAGGTAGCGCAACCGCGCGGCATGGGCCGCCGGGTCCAGCGCGATGTCTTCGCCACGCCACAGCACCGCGCCTTCCGCAGGGCGAAGTAGTCCAGTGAGAATGCGAAGCATTGTCGACTTGCCGGCGCCATTCGCGCCTGTCAGCAACAATGCAGCGCCCGCCGACAATCTCAGGGACAGGCCCGAGAATACGACGCGGTCGCCCCGCAGGCAGGCGAGGTCATGCACCTCAAGCATCGCCTCGCCTGTTTCGCTCAAACCTGCCCCCACTCCATGGACCGTTTCCGGCCGTCATGCTTTAAACCGCCCGTTTGTGCAGCCGCGAGTGCGGCTTCGGACCGAATGAAGGGCACCCCAACCATGCGGATGATCGGGCAGGACAGCCTGAAGACCCGCCGCACCCTAGCGGTGGACGGCAAGACCTATCACTACTTCAGCCTGCCCGAGGCGGCCAAGAGCATCGGCGACATCGCCCGCCTGCCCTACAGCCTGAAGGTGCTGCTCGAGAACGTGCTGCGCTTCGAGGATGGGCGCTCCTACACCGTGGACGACGCGAAGAAGATCGCGGAGTGGGTGAAGGAAGGCCGCTCGACCAAGGAAGTGCCGTTCCGTCCGGCGCGCATCCTGCTGCAGGACTTCACGGGCGTGCCCGCCGTCGTCGACCTCGCCGCGATGCGCGATGCGCTGCTGAAGCTCGGCGGTGACCCGCGCAAGGTGAACCCGCTTGTGCCGGTCGACCTCGTCATCGACCACTCGGTGATGGTGGACGTCTCCGGCACGCCGACCGCGCTGCAGCAGAACGTCGACATCGAGTTCGAGCGCAACGGCGAGCGCTACGAGTTTCTCCGCTGGGGCCAGGAGGCGTTCAACAACTTCCGCGTCGTCCCGCCGGGCACCGGCATCTGCCACCAGGTGAACCTCGAGTACCTGGCGCAGGTGGTCTGGACCGCGACCGACACCGGCGACACCTTCGCCTTCCCAGACAGCTGCTACGGCACGGACAGCCACACGACGATGGTGAACGGCCTCGGCGTGCTGGGCTGGGGCGTCGGCGGCATCGAGGCCGAGGCGGCCATGCTCGGCCAGCCGATCGCCATGCTCATCCCCGACGTCATCGGCTTCAAGATGCACGGCAAGCTGAAGGAAGGCGTCACCGCGACCGACCTGGTGCTGACCGTCACCCAGATGCTCCGCAAGAAGGGTGTGGTCGGCAAGTTCGTCGAATTCTTCGGCCCGGGCCTCGATGAGCTGCCGCTCGCCGACCGTGCGACCATCGGCAACATGGCGCCGGAGTACGGGGCGACCTGCGGCTTCTTCCCGGTGGACGAGACGACGCTCGGCTACCTCAGCCTGTCCGGCCGCGACGAGCACCGCATCAACCTGACGCGCGACTATCTGAAGGCGCAGGGCATGTTCCGCGAGAAGGACACGCCCGATCCGGTCTTCACCGACACGCTGGAGCTCGACCTCGCGAGCGTCGGTCCCTCCATGGCTGGCCCGAAGCGGCCGCAGGACCGCGTGGCGCTGGACGGCGTCGGCGCTGCCTTTGGCAAGGACCTCGCGGCGGGCACGATGGGCGTGCCCGGCGACAAGGCCGATCTGCGCGTCGCCGTCGAGGGTGCCGAGTACGACCTTGGCCATGGCGACGTGGTGATCGCGGCGATCACCTCCTGCACCAACACCTCGAACCCCTATGTGCTCGTGGCCGCCGGCCTCGTCGCGAAGAAGGCGGTGGAGAAGGGGCTGACCGCGAAGCCGTGGGTGAAGACCTCGCTCGCGCCGGGCTCCCAGGTCGTGACCGAGTACCTGGATAAGTCAGGCCTGCAGACCTACCTCGATGCGCTGGGCTTCCAGACTGTCGGCTATGGCTGCACCACCTGCATCGGCAATTCCGGTCCGCTCGCGGACCCGATCGTGGATGCGGTCGAAGGCAACAAGCTGGTCGTGACCTCGGTGCTGTCGGGCAACCGGAACTTCGAAGGCCGCGTGCACGCCAATGTCCGCGCGAACTACCTCGCTTCCCCGCCGCTGGTGGTTGCCTACTCGCTCGCCGGCACGGTGAAGAAGGACCTGACGAAGGAACCGATCGGCAACGGGAAGGACGGCCAGCCGGTTTTCCTGAAGGACATCTGGCCGACGCAGAAGGAAGTGTCGGACACGGTGCATGCCGTCGTGACGCGCGCCATGTTCCAGGAGCGCTACGGCGACGTGTTCAAGGGTCCGCAGCAGTGGCAGGCGATCCGCGTCGACGCGGACAGCGACACCTATCGCTGGAACTCGGGCTCCACCTATGTGCAGAACCCGCCCTATTTCGAGGGCATGACGATGGAGCCGGGCGCGGTTTCCTCGATCAAGGGCGCGCGCATCCTGGCCGAGCTCGGTGACTCGATCACGACGGACCACATCTCCCCGGCCGGTTCGATCAAGAAGGCGTCGCCGGCGGGCGAATACCTGCTGGAACACCAGGTGCGGCAGGCGGACTTCAACAGCTACGGCGCGCGCCGCGGCAACCACGAAGTCATGATGCGCGGCACCTTCGCCAACATCCGCATCAAGAACGAGATGGTGCCCGGCGTCGAAGGCGGCATCTCGAAGCACTACCCGTCCGGCACCGTGGCGCCGATCTACGACGTCGCCATGATGTACAAGAAGGAAGGCGTGCCGCTGGTCGTCATCGGCGGCAAGGAGTACGGCACGGGCTCCTCGCGCGACTGGGCGGCGAAGGGCACCTTCCTGCTCGGCGTGAAGGCGGTCATCGCAGAGAGCTTCGAGCGCATCCACCGCTCGAACCTCGTCGGCATGGGCGTGCTGCCGCTGGTCTTCAAGGAAGGCGAGAGCCGGGAGACGCTCGGCCTGACCGGCGACGAGACCATCGACATCCTGGATGTCGAGAATCTCCGCCCGCGCATGATGATGGATGTGGTTATCACCCGCGCCGATGGCTCGAAGGTGAACACCCAGGTGCTCTGCCGCGTCGATACGGCCGACGAGGTCGAGTACTACAAGAACGGCGGCATACTGCACTACGTGCTGCGCGGGATGGCGAAGGCGGCATAAGCCGCCGCCATCGCCGAGGACGATCGAAGGGCGCGGTTCCGGAAGGGGCCGCGCCCTTCTTCTGTCCCGCTGCGCGACCGTCAGCGACCCCGCGTCACATTCCCATCGCTCGCCGTGCGAAGAACCGCTTCAACCCCGGCACCCGGTCCACGGCTGCGATACCGAGCCGCCGCGCCAGCCGCACCGGCGGCAGGCGGGACGTGAACAGCCGCTCCAGCCCGTGCGTCGCGCCGAGCATCAGCAGGCTGTCCGGGCGCCGTGCCGCCTGATAGCGCGCGAGCAGCGCGGGTGCGCCCGGGTCTTCCCCGGCCTGCACCGCCGCCGTCACCAGATCGGCCAGCACGGCGACGTCGCGGAAGCCGAGGTTCAACCCCTGCCCGGCGATGGGATGGATGCCGTGCGCGGCATCGCCCACCAGCGCGAGCCGCTGGTCCACGTAGCGCATCGCGTGCATGGCCGAGAGCGAATAGGACCAGCGCCGCCCGATCGGCGTGACGGCGCCGAGATGATCGCCGATCCGTGCCGCGATCTGCCGGCCATAGGCCGCGTCGTCCATCGCGAGGCAGCGGGTCGCCACCGCGGTGCGCTCGGTCCATACGATGGCGCTGACATGCGGGTGGCCGTCGGTGCCGGTCATCGGAAGCTGCGCGAAGGGGCCGGAGGGCAGGAATTGCTCGACCGCCTGGTTGTGGTGCGGCTTCTCATGCGCGATGGCGCCGACGATGCCGAGGCAATGGTAGTCGAGCCGCGTCACCGGGATGCCCGCGGCCTCGCGCAGCGGGGACCGACGTCCTTCGGCGCCGACGACGAGGCGCGCGCGGACTTCCTCCCCCGTCGAGAGGTGGACGATGACGCCCTCCGCCATGCGCGTGACGGAAGCCGTTGCCGGCGCGAAGACCGAGAGTTCAGGCAGCAATGGCAGGCGCGCATTCAGCGCGACGCGCAGCGCGCGCGCCTCGACCATCCAGCCGAAAGGCTCGTCGGTGAGCTCCGCGTGGTCGAAATGCAGCGACAGCGGTGAGGCGCGTTCGCCCGGCCGGCCATCGGCGACCCGGATCCCGTGGATCGGGCAGGGTTCGGCGGGCAGCTTCTCCCACACCCCGGCGGCGTCGAGCAGCCGGCGGGACGTAAGGGCGATGGCATAGGCGCGGCCATCGAAGGCAGGCAGTTCCATCGGTGGCAGCGGGGCGGCATCGACCACCGCGGTGCGAACGCCACCCGCGGCCAGCGCCGCCGCCAGCGTGGCGCCGACCGGCCCGGCGCCCAGGATGCAGACCTCGACCTCGTTCATGCGGTCATTCTACGCGCGGCGGCTTCACCTGCCATCATGCCTTCAAATCAGGCAGATGCCCGATTCATTGGCGCCTGTTCCGGCGACATCGCGCGGATCCCTATGCAACGCCCGGTTTCGCCTGTGGCACGGGACTTGGAATGAAGTCCCGCATCCGCCGAGAGAAGGAACAGGACGGCGCCATGAAACTGGTGATGGCAGTGATCAAGCCCTTCAAGCTGGATGAGGTGCGCGAGGCGCTCACCCCGCTCGGCGTGCAGGGGCTGACGGTGACCGAGGTGAAGGGGTTCGGCCGGCAGAAGGGCCAGACCGAGATCTACCGCGGTGCCGAATACCACGTGAGCTTCCTGCCCAAGGTGAAGATCGAGGTCGCCGTGCCGGCCGAGCTCGCCGACGCCGTCGTCGAGGCGATCGCCACGACCGCGCGCACCGGCAAGATCGGCGACGGCAAGATCTTCGTCCTGGATGTGGAGCGCGCCCTGCGCATCCGCACGGGCGAGTCCGACAACTCGGCGCTGTGAGGCGGACGGCCATGCACGGAAAGGATACAAGCAAGGTGAAGCGCATTCTTGCGCGCGGCGGGCTCGCCGCCGCTGCCATGATGGTCGCGGCGATGCCCGCGATGGCCCAGGAAGCCCCGAAGGTGGATACGGGCGATGCCGCCTGGATGCTCACCTCCACCGCCCTGGTGCTGATGATGACGATCCCGGGCGTCGCGCTCTTCTACGCGGGCATGGTCCGCAAGAAGAACGTGCTCGCCACGATGATGCAGTCCTTCTTCATCACCGCGCTCGTCTCGGTGTTGTGGATGGTGGCGGGCTATTCCATCGCCTTCGGTGAGGGTGGGGCCTATTTCGGCGACTTCTCCCGCGTGCTGCTCGCCGGCGTGGCGGACAAGTGGGACCAGCCCTTCTCGCTGGGCACGGGCGATTCCGCGGTGGCCTTCACCGTGCCCGAGACGATCTTCATGATGTTCCAGATGACCTTCGCGATCATCACCGCCGCGCTGATCACCGGCGCGGTGGCGGACCGCATGAAGTTCTCCGCGCTGGTGGTGTTCATCACCCTGTGGTCGCTGCTGGTCTATTCGCCGGTCGCGCACTGGGTGTGGCATCCGAATGGCTGGCTGTTCCAGGACGGCGCGCTCGACTTCGCGGGCGGCACGGTGGTGCACATCAATGCCGGCGTGGCCGGCCTGGTCGCCGCTATCGTCCTCGGCAAGCGCATCGGCTACGGCACCGAGAACATGTCGCCGTTCAACCTCGGCCTCGCCGTCATCGGCGCCTCCCTGCTGTGGGTGGGCTGGTTCGGCTTCAACGCCGGCTCGGCGGCATCGTCGGGCGGCGGGCGCGCGGGCATGGCGATGCTGGTCACGCAGATCGCGGCGGCGGGCGCGACGCTCTCCTGGGTGGTCATCGAGTGGATGACGAAGGGCAAGCCGTCCGTGCTCGGCGCCATCTCGGGCGCGGTGGCGGGCCTTGTCGCCATCACCCCGGCGGCTGGCTTCGTCCTGCCGGGCTCCGCGCTGATCATCGGCGTGGTTGCCGGCCTGGCCGGCTTCTGGGGCGCAACGGCGCTGAAGCACGCGCTGGGCTATGACGACAGCCTGGACGCCTTCGGCGTGCATGGCATCTGCGGCATCGTCGGTGCGCTGATGGTGGGCTTCCTGGCCTATGGCCCGCTCTCGGCCACCACGGCCTCGCCGGAAGGCGTCAGCGGCTCGATGGCGCAGTTCATCAAGCAGTGCACGGCGGTGGGCGCGACCATCGTCTTCACGGCGGTGTCGACCTTCATCCTGCTGAAGATCGTCGACGTGGTGATCGGCCTGCGCGTGAGCGAGGAAGAGGAACGCGAGGGCCTCGACGTCACGCTGCATGGAGAGCGCCTGAACTGAACCGGGATCGGGGCGGCTGCCCCGTCCCGCCAACCGACCGGACCGGGCGCGGGGCTTGCCTCCGCGCCCGCATCCTTTTCCGCCTTGCCCTGCTCGATTCAGCCGAACGCTTCGTCCACCGGGACGCGCAGGGCTTCCGCCAGCCGGTTCGTCTCGGCTGCCATGCCGAGCACGGCGAGCAACTCGCCATGCATCTCCGGCGTCATGCCCTTCGTCCTCGCCGCCGCGGTATGGGAGGTGACGCAATAGGTGCACCCCGCCGCGGCGGAGGCCGTGAGGTACAGCATCTCCTTGACCAGCGGATCGAGCGCGCCGGGTGCCATCACATGCTTCAGGCTTTCCCACGTCCGCGCGAGCGTGGGCGGATGGACGGCGAGCGCCTTCCAGAAGTTGTTCACGTCGGCGACGCCGCGTGCGGCCTTGATGTCGTCGAACACCGCCCGGACCTCGGGCGGTGCTTCGTCGTACGAGATGAGTCGGCTCATATTCCGGGCCGCGTCATGGTTCGGCATATAGCCGCTGCGACAACCCAGGACGCGATCCCGTTGCCTGTCCGACGATCTCGCCGTCGGAAAGGCTGCGCTGCATCAGCCCGGCTCGCCCGGGGCGGCCAGCTCCAGGCGGTAGCCTCCGGTCTCCGTCACCAGGATGCGGGTCTCCGCCGGGTTCGGCTCGATCTTCTGCCGCAGGCGGTAGATGTGCGTCTCGAGCGTATGGGTCGTCACGTTGCTGTTGTACCCCCACACCTCGTTCAGCAGGATCTGCCGCGGCACCGGCTTGCCGCCGGCGCGGTAGAGGAACTTCAGGATCGCCGCTTCCTTCTCGGTCAGGCGCAGGCGCTTCCCGTTGGCGGGGTCGTGCAGCTGCTTCGCCGCCGGGCGGAACAAATACGGCCCGACCTGGAAGATGGCGTCCTCACTGCTGTCGTAGACGCGCAGCTGCACGCGGATGCGCGCCAGCAGCTCTGCCAGGCGGAACGGCTTCGCGATGTAGTCATTCGCCCCCGCATCGAGGCCGCTCACGATGTCCGCCTCCGCGTCGGAGCCGGTCAGCATGATGATCGGCATGCGGAAGCCGCTGCGGCGGATGCGCACGCAGAACTCGCGTCCATCGCCGTCCGGCAGAGTCAGGTCCAGCAGAATAAGGTCGAAATGTACCCCAGCCGTGGCCAGCAACGCCTCTGCCTCGGTGAGCCGCCCCGCCACGGACGGCTCAAACTCGCTGTCCAGCGCCAACTGGTCCTTCAAGGTCGCGGCCAGCGCCGCATCATCCTCCACGATAAGAACCGGACGCGGCCCTGCCATACGAGCTGATCCCCTCTATCTCTCAGCGGTTTCAACCGCCGGCCGGCGAAACGGTTTCAAAAAAACTTGCGTGACGTATGAACCGCTACGCTTTCTTGTGCCAGCGCCTGCCCTGCCGATAGGGTCAAATCGCGCAGCTGTGATGGCGGGGCTGGGGAACTGGACGACGCAAGGAAACGTACCACATCCAGCATCGATGTGCTGCCTTCGGCACGCCATAGTTCGGGCGCGCCATCGAATCACCCTACGGAACGCCAGTCCATGACGCCACAAGGCAGCCGCGCCGCCGAGACCCAGATCGATGCCGCGCGCGATTCGCGCATCCTGGCGCTCCGGCAAGTCCATCGCGCCGTGGCCGAGTTGCGCCGCGGGACGCCTGTGCTGCTGAACGGGCCGGATGCCTGCCTCGTGGTTGCCGCGGCCGAAACCGTCGGCGCTCTCGGCCTGGCCGAGCTTTCGGACGCGGCGCACGCTGCGCCTGTGCTTCTGCTCGCGCCGATGCGGGCTGCCGCCGTGCTGCAACGCCCCGTGCCCCATGCCCCCGAGGATGAGGGTGCCGTAGCCCTACGGCTGAACCCCACCCTGACCGAGCCGGAGGTCCTGCGCAGCCTCGCCGACCCGACCGCTGACCGCATGCTGCCGGAGCAGCCCGAGCGTGTGACGGCTCCGCCGCTCGCCCACGCCGCGATTGCGCTGGCGAAGCTCGGGCGCCTGCTGCCGGCGCTGGTCGCCGCGCCAGCCGGGCCGGTGGCGGCCGCACGGATGTCGCTGCTCGCCGTCGATGCCGCCGACGTCATCGACTATCCAGCGACCGCCGCGACGTCGCTGACGCGCGTTGCCGACGCGCGCGTGCCGCTCGAAGGCGCACGGGATGCGCGCGTCGTCGCGTTCCGCGCCGCGGACGGCGGCATCGAGCATCTGGCGATTCTGGTCGGCACGCCTGAACGGACCGCCGTGGAGGGCGGCGCGCCGCTGGTGCGAGCACATTCCGAATGCTTCACCGGCGACCTGCTCGGCAGCTTGCGCTGCGATTGCGGCCCGCAGCTCCGCGGCGCGATCGCTCGCATGGCTGCCGACCCGGCCGGCGGTGTGCTGCTGTATCTCGCCCAGGAAGGCCGTGGCATCGGACTGGTGAACAAGCTGCGCGCCTATACGCTGCAGGATGGCGGGCTCGATACGCTCGATGCCAACCGCGCGCTGGGCTACGGTGCCGACGAACGCAATTTCCTCGTCGCCGCCACGATGCTGCGCGTCCTCGGCGTCGAGCGCGTGCGGCTGCTGACGAACAACCCTGACAAGATCAATGGCCTTGCCGCCTGCGGCATCGAGGTGCTGGGCCGCGAAGCCCACGCCTTTGACCCGAACGGGGTGAACGATGGCTATCTTCGCACCAAGGCGGCACGCTTCGGCCACTTGCTGCCGGAATGAGTGGCACGGCCATCGTCACGCCCGACGCCCTGCTGCGCTTTCGCGGCCAGACGCTGCGCTGCGCGATCGGTGCCGGCGGCATTCGTTCCGACAAGCGGGAAGGGGATGGCGCGACCCCGGTCGGCCTGCTGCCGATCCGCCGCCTGCTGTGGCGAGCCGACCGCGGCCCGCGCCCTGGCGGCGCCATTCCCGCCGAGCCGATCGCGCCCGAGGACGGCTGGTGCGACGACGTGGGGGACCCAGCCTACAACACCCGTATTCGGCTGCCGCATGGCGCCCGCCACGAGCGCCTGTGGCGCGACGATACGGTCTACGACGTCATCGGCGTGCTTGGCTGGAACGACGCGCCGGTAGTGCGCGGGCGCGGCAGCGCGATCTTCCTGCACCTCGCACGGCCCGGCCTGCCACCGACCGAGGGCTGCGTCGCGCTGCCTGAGGCGGAACTACGGCGCCTGCTGTCAGAGGGGATGGCGGCGCTGGAGATTCGGGGCTGAGGAGGCTGCCTTGGCCGGAGGGGCGCTGGCACTTCGGCTGTTGAGTTGGAGGGGCTTTGCCCCTCCAAGCCACCCCACCAAAGGCCGAAAGGCGTTTGGAAACCTTAAATTGGCGCCGTGCACCATGGTTAGAATCGCGCCGAGACTCGATTTGGCGCACGAAACGCGCCTGGCGGCGGCAACGAAGCCTCAGTGCCCGGCACCAACAGCTTGCGGTCCAGGGGGTCCAACCCCTGGCGGGGTGGTTCGGAGGGGCAGCGCCCCTCCGACCTCCGACGGTAGATCCGACGGGCCTTCAGCAGGAGGCGAGCGGCGTGCGCCCGCCGATCCCGGAGCGGCTGAGGAGGACGACCGTCCTCACTCGGCTGCGCGCGCCTGCGTCGCCACAAGCGGCACGATCCCCGGCAGCGAGGACCCTTCCCAGAGCTGGGCCAGCAGCGCCTTCGCCGGCGCGGATCCCACCGCATCCGACGTCAGTTCCAGGAACTTGTCGGACAGGTCCTGGTCGGACAGCGGCGCATCGGGATCGCCCTTGCGCGTATGCTGGTGCCTGTTCAGCACGCGGCCATCCTTCAGCGTGATCGTCACCTTCGCGGACCGCTTGGACGGGAACGCCGCCGCGCATTCGGGGTCAAGCGTCACCGACACCTTCGCCATCAGCGCACGCGTCTCCGGATCCGCCAGACGGTCCGGCGTGAAGGCAACGAGTCGCACACCACCATGCCGCAGCATGGTCGCGGCCGTGAATTGCGCGGAGAACCGGCAATCCTGCTCCGTCATGGCATTCGGCCGGTCGCAGACTTCCTTCGTGGCCTTGTAGCCGCCGATCAGCACGCTCTCGACATCTTCCGGCTTGAAGCCGTTCTCGAGATGCAGGTCGCGCACGGCGTCCAGCGCGGCGAAGATGTGGCCGCAGCAGCCATGGTTCTTGAAGGTCATGTCAGTGATGGCGAAAGGCTTGCCGATCCCGGCCAGCGCCATCTCCCACTTGCCGGTGTCCTCGCTGGTCGCGGCCGCGAAGCCGGCCGGGCCGTGCAGCACGTCCAGCGCGCCAGTCATGCCCTTCGCGGCGGACATGGCGGCAAGCGCGCCGGCCTCGGCCGCATGGCCGGGATGCAGAGGCTTCGACATGCCCTCGCCGCGGAAAGCCTGCTGCAGCCCCGACGCCATCGTGGCAGCCGTCGCGATGGCATGCGCGATGCGCGTCTCGTCGCAATCCAGCAGCACGGCGACGGATGCGGCGGCGCCGAAGGTGCCGACCGTCCCGGTAGTGTGCCAGAAATCGTAGTGCGACGGCTGCACCGCGCGGCCGATGCGGCAGGACACCTCATAGCCGGCGGCGAGGGAGCGCAGCAGCGTCTCCATCGTCACGCCGCGCGCCTGGGCCGCGGCCAGCGCAGCCGCGATCGTCGGGCAGCCCGGGTGATAGACGGCGTAGCGATAGATGTCGTCGAACTCGACCGTGTGGGACGCCGTGCCGTTCAGCAGCGCGGCATGGCGCACCGGCACGCGCCGCCCTGAGACGTAGCAGACAGCGCCGCCGCCGCCGCGCGTCTCGTCCTCCAGGGCGGCGGACATCAGCGTGGCAGGCTCCCGCCAGGCGCCGGCGAGAAGGGCGGCGAACCAGTCCACCAGGGCGCGTCGCGCGTGATGCGCGACCTCGGTATCGAGCGGGCGCGACTTCCAGGTGGCGGCGTGGTCGGCGAGGACGAGGAGCGGATTCGTCATAGTCATGCTGCTCACGCGTTGCCGCGGAGCACCTCCTTGTTGATGACGACGTCGGGGTCGAGCTGGCCCTTGAGATGGGCGAAGATGCTCTCGGCGCAGGACAGCCCCATGCGGCGGGTGGATTGATCCGTCGCCGCCGCCGAGTGCGGCGAGACGACGACATTGGCGAAGTCGAGGAAGGGCAGCTTGGTGGTCACCGGCTCCTCCCAGAACACGTCGAGGCCGGCCGCGCCCAGATGGCCGGTCTTCAGCGCATTGGTCAACGCCGTCTCGTCCACCAGCGTCCCACGCGCCGTGTTGATATAGGCGGCACCCGGCTTCATGGCGGCGAAGAAGGCCGCATTGACCATGCCGCGCGTCTCGATGTTGGACGGGCAGTGGGTGGTCACGATATCGGCGGCGGCCAGGCCTTCATGCAGCACCTTCACCGGCTTGAATCCCGCGCCCTTGATGGTGTTCTGCGGAATGTAGGGGTCGTGGACCAGCACATCCATCCCGAAGGCGGCGCATAGCCGCGCCACCCGCCCGCCGATCCGCCCGAAGCCCACCACCAGCACGGTCAGCCCCGCGAGGTCCAGCGTGCGCAGCGACGGCTTCGGGCCCCAGTCCAGTGCCTTGGTGTTGCGATCATAGTCGATGGTGCGCCGCGCCGTGGTCAGCATCAGCATCATCGCGTGTTCGGCAACCGAAACGGCATTGGCATCCGGGGTGACGGTCAGCGGGATGCCGCGTTCCGTCAGCGCCTCGACATCCACGGCGTCATAGCCGACGCCGTGGCGGGCGCAGATGCGCAGCGCCGGGGCATTGGCGAGGAAGGCGCGGTCGATCTTCGTCGAGCGCACGATGATGGCATCCGCCGTCCTCATCGGCTCGGCCAGCGTCTCCGGCGTCACCGGGTCGAGCATCGTGACCGTGTAGCCCGGCTCGGCGCGCAGCCGCGCCATGGCATCGGGATGGAGCGGGCGGAGGCAGACGACGTGCGGCATGGATGGTTCCCTGCTTACTCGACGGTGGCGCCGGAGATGCGGACGAGTTCCGCCCATTTCGGGATCTCGGCGGCGATGAAGGTGGCGAAGGCCTCGGGGTTGGACCCGACCGGCTCGCTGCCCTGTTCGGCGAGCTTCGCGCGCAGCGCATCGGTGCGCAGCACGGTCGCGATCTCGTTCGACACGCGCAGCACGACCGGGGCGGGCGTGCCGGCGGGGGCGAAGATGCCGTTCCACAGCGCGACCTCGAAGCCGGGAATGGTCTCGGCGATGGTCGGCACCTGCGGCAGCAGGGCGGAACGCCGCGCGGTGGTGATGGCGATGGCGCGCAGCCGCCCGGCCTGGACATGGGCGATGACCTCGACCAGCGGCGCGGCCATCGCCTGGATCTTGCCGCCGATCAGGTCCGTCACGGCGGGCGCGCCGCCGCGATAGGCGACGTGCGTCACCTCGATCCCGGCCTTCGCCGCGATCATGGCGGCGGACAAATGCTGGGACGTGCCGGAACCCGCATTGCCGAAGTTCAGGCTGCCCGGCCGGGCCTTGCCCAGGGCGATGAGCGCCGGGAGGTCCTGCGCCGGCACATCCGGGCTGATGACCAGCAAATTCGGGATGAAGGCGACCTGGCTGACCGGCGCGAAGTCGCGCTGCGCGTTGAACGGGATGTTGCGGTACAGCGCGGCATTGGTGGCGTGGGTCGAGCTGGTTCCGAGCAGCAGCGTGTACCCATCGGGCGTGGCGCGCGCGACGGCCTCGGAGCCGATGTTGCCGCCGGCGCCGGGCCGGTTCTCGACCACCACGGGCTGGTCGAGCCGGGCCGAGATGGCCTCGGCCACCAGCCGTGCCGTCACGTCGGAGCTGCCCCCCGGTGCGAAGGGCACGACCATGCGGATCGGCCGGTCCGGCGACCAGGATGCCTGCGCCTGTGCGAGGGCAGGCGTGGCCAGGGCGGCGGCGATGAGACTGCGGCGATACATCGTTTCCTCCGATCGCCGGTCTGTCGCCGGCCTGGTTCGGGACGGCGGCCGGGTGTGCCGGCCGCCGCTGCTCTCAAAGCTGGTGGTAGGCGGCGTCCCCCAGGATCGCTTCGCGCATCCGGTGCTGGATGGCGGCACCATCGCGGGGCGGCAGGACCAGCTTCTTGCTGCCGGCGTCGATCTTGGCGACGGCGAAGAACGGCCCGTCGCCCGCATGGATCGCGGCGCGCAGCGCGGGCACTTCCTCGGGCTTCGTCACGAACATCGTGTGCTTGAAGCCGGCGCCCTTCGCCATGGCGACCAGATCGACGCCGTATTTCGTCGCCGTCTCCTGCATGCCGGTCTCGCCGTAATGCTCGTTGTCCTGCACGACGATGGCGAGGTTCTTCGGCTTCTTCACCGCGATGGTGGCGAGCGCGCCGATGCCCATCAGCATCTCGCCATCGCCCGTCAGCACCAGCACGGGCCGCGTCGGCTGCGCCTGCGCGAGGCCGAGCCCGATCATCGCCGCCGCACCCATGCCGCCCCACAGCGGTAGGTTCAGCTTGTGGTCGCCCACCGCCGTGATGTCCCAGCAGGGCGCGCCGAGGCCGGCGATCACCGCCAGATCACCGCGGTCGGCCAGCAGCGCGCGGGTCAGTTCGCGACGGTCGAGTTTTCCGGATTCCGCAAGCATCGTCTCAATCCTTGCCGAAGGTCTTGGCGCCGATCACGCGCTGGCCGATCAGGGCCGCGGCGGGGCGGAAGGTGTTGAAGGCCATGCGGATCACGGCATCGACGGTCGGCGCGATGTCCTCCGGCGTGTCGGCGCGCTTCACCAGCGTGCCCATGGCTTCCAGCACCGCCTGGGTGGCGTTGCCCATCGGCACCTGGGCCGGGTTGAACTCCCCGAAATCGCCGCGCATCGTCACCAGCATCGGCATCGGGCAGCGATGGATGTGCGACAGCGACAGCATGTTGATGCAGTTGCCGACGCCGGAGGACTGCATCAGCAGCACCGACTTGTCCCCGCCGAGCCAGGCGCCCTGCATCAGGGCGATGCCTTCTTCCTCGGTCGTCAGGGTGGTGACGATGATCTCGTTGTCGGCCAGGCAGCGCTTGATCAGGCGAGAATGGCCCGCATCCGGCACCAGGCAGACCTGCCGGATCTCGTGCTTCTTCAGCAGGTCGTAGATCTGGTCCGGCCAGGCGTCGGCAGCATCCGGCGCCTTGTCGATCGCGTTGGGATCCATCCGTTTCCTCGGAAATTCAGGCTGCCTGCATCCTAGGGCGAGGCGTCGGGCTGGCAAGACCGCCGCTCGGCGCGGCATCATGAGGCCATGCCCTTCGCGCAGACCATCGGCGGCACGCGTTACGTCTTCGGAGACCTGAAGGCGCTGATGGCGCGCGCCACGCCGC
Source organism: Neoroseomonas terrae (assembly GCF_018129025.1). Classification (GTDB taxonomy): domain Bacteria; phylum Pseudomonadota; class Alphaproteobacteria; order Acetobacterales; family Acetobacteraceae; genus Neoroseomonas; species Neoroseomonas terrae. Next base: position 39,046 of record NZ_JAAEDI010000032.1, read on the forward strand.
CGCGGTCGGGCGACGCGCTGGCCGGGGTGGCGGCGGAGAGTGCGGCCGAGCGGGTTGCCGCCCAGCGCGCCCTGGCCGACCTGCCGCTGGCGCATTTCCTGTCCGAGGCCGTGATTCCCTATGAGGCCGACGAGGTCACGCGGCTGATCATGGACCGCCACGACGTGGCGGCCTTCGCACCGGTCCGACACCTGACGGTCGGCGGCTTCCGCGACTGGTTGCTGGCGGCCGATCCCGCCGCGGTCACGGCGCTGGCGCCGGGCCTGACGCCGGAGATGGTCGCCGCCGTCTCCAAGATCATGCGCGTGGCGGACCTGATCCAGGTCGCGGCGAAGTGCCGCGTCATCACGCGCTTCCGCAACACGATCGGCCTGCCGGGCACGCTGTCCATCCGCCTGCAGCCCAACCACCCGACCGACGATCCGCGCGGCATCGCGGCCTCGGTGCTGGACGGGCTGCTGTTGGGCGCGGGCGACGCGGTGATCGGCGTGAACCCGGCGACCGACAATGTCGAGGCGGTGATGCGCGTGCTCGACATGCTCGACACCGTGCGGGACCGCTTCGCCATCCCGACGCAATCCTGCGTGCTGTCGCACGTGACGACGACGATGCTGGCGATGGATCGCGGCGCACCGGTCGACCTGGTATTCCAGTCCATCGGCGGTACCGAGGCGACCAACACTTCCTTCGGCGTGTCGCTCTCTACGCTGCGGGAGGCGCGCGAGCAGGCATTGTCGCTGAAGCGCGGCACGGTCGGCGACAACGTGATGTATTTCGAGACCGGCCAGGGCAGCGCGCTGTCCGCCGAGGCGCATCACGGCGTCGACCAGCAGACCATCGAGGCCCGCGCCTACGCCGTTGCGCGCGAATTCGCACCGTTGCTGGTCAACACCGTCGTCGGCTTCATCGGCCCGGAATACCTGTTCGACGGCAAGCAGATCATCCGCGCCGGGCTCGAGGATCATTGCTGCGGCAAGTTGCTCGGCCTGCCGATGGGGGTCGATGTCTGCTACACCAACCATGCCGAGTCCGATCAGGACGACATGGATACGCTGCTGACCTGCCTCGCGGTCGCCGGCGTGACCTATGTGATGGGCGTGCCCGGCGCGGATGACGTGATGCTTGCGTACCAATCAACTTCTTTCCATGACGGGCTGACGGCGCGGGCGATGCTCGGCAAGCGCGCGGCGCCGGAGTTCGAGGAATGGCTTGCGCGCATGGGCATCGGGAGCGACACGGATCGCATCCCCGCGCGGCTTTCGCCGGCGCTGATTGGCTTGTCGTGACGACGCCGTCGCTCTGGCGCGACCTGCGACGCTTCACCGACGCCCGTGTCGGGTTGGGCCGCGCCGGCACGGCGCAGCCGACCGCTGCGCATCTGGATTTCCAGGAAGCGCATGCCCGCGCACGGGATGCGGTGTGGTCGGGGCTCGATGTGCGGGCGCTGGAGGTGGCGCTCGACCGCCCGGTGCGGCGCGTCCGCAGCGCCGCGCCGGATCGCCGGACCTTCCTGCTGCGGCCGGATCTCGGGCGGCGCCTGGCCGACGACACCGAACTGCCGCGCGCGCCCGGCACAGTTGCCATCGTCATCGCGGATGGTCTCTGCGCCATCGGCGTGCAGCGCCACGCGCCGGCCGTGCTGCAACGCCTGCTGCCGCTGCTGCCTCTCCCCGTCGGCCCGATCGTCATTGCCGAACAGGCCCGCGTCGCGCTCGGTGACGACATCGCCGAACGTCTCGGCGCCGCCGCCGTCGTGGTGATGATCGGTGAGCGCCCGGGGCTTTCGGCGACCGACAGCCTCGGCCTCTACCTCACCTGGACGCCGCGCCGCGGGCGCACGGATGCCGAGCGCAACTGCATCAGCAATATCCGCCCCGGCGGCCTGACCTATGACGAAGCCGCCGCCAAGGCCGCCTGGCTGCTGCGCGCCGCGCAGACGCTCGGCGCGACCGGCGTTGCGCTGAAGGACGACATGCCTGCTACCGCCCTGCCCGCGCCATGCTGATTCGCGTCACCGCCCGTATCGCCATCGAGGAGGATGAGCTGACGGAGGATTTCCTCCGCGCCTCCGGCCCCGGCGGGCAGAACGTCAACAAGTTGGAGACGGCGGTTCAGCTCCGCTTCGCCGCGATGGCCTCGTCCAACCTGCCGGAGGCGGTGAAGATGCGGCTCGCGACGCTCGCCGGGCGGCGCATGACGAAGGACGGCGTGCTTGTCATCACGGCGCAGCGGCACCGGATGCGCGAACGCAACCGTGAAGATGCTCTCGAGCGGCTGCTGGCGTTGTTGCGGGAGGCCGCGACGCCACCACCGCCGCCGCGCCGGGAGACCAAGCCCTCCCGTGCCGCCAAGGCCCGCCGCGTCGATGAGAAGACCCGTCGCGGCACCACGAAGCGCCTGCGCAGCGGCAGGCCTGGAGACGAATGATGCCGACCCGCCCCTGCCGCATCCTGACCGTCGCCATCGAGCGCGACGCCCGCGACGTCTACGCCTTCGCCTCGCAGCCGAAGAACCTGCCGCGTTGGGCGGCTGGCCTTGGTTCCGGCGTGACGCGGGACGGCGACGACTGGCTCGTGGACGCGCCGCAGGGCCGTCTGCGCATGCGCTTCGCGCCGCGGAACGACTACGGCGTGATCGATCACACCGTCATCCTGCCCGATGGCAGTGAGGTCGACGTGCCCGTCCGCATCCTGCCGAACGCATCGGGCGCGGAGGTGATCTTCGCCCTGTTCCGCCAGCCTGGCATGTCGGACGCCGATTTCGAGCGCGACGCCACGGCGGTCGCCGGCGACCTCGCGACGCTCAAGCGCCTGCTCGAAGCCTGACTATCGCCGCAGCGTGTCCATGAAGCGCTGGTGGTTCCAGTCGTTCTGCCGCTGCTGCTGCTGATACTGCTGCTGTTGCTGCTGGAACTGGAACTGCTGCTGCTGCATGCGCTGCTGGTGGTCCCAGGCCTGCTGCTGCGGCGAGTACCCGCCGGCGTTCGGCGCCATGCCACCACCGCCACCCATCATCCCGCCGCCGAAGGCCTGCTGGTACGCCATCATCACCTGCTGGGCGCCCATCTGGTACATCTGGCAGGCCTGCGGATTGCCCTGCTGGCAGGCCATCTGCGCCTGCATCAGCTCCTGCGCCGCCTGCTGAAGTTGCGGCACCAGCATGCAGCCCTGCTGATTGCCCTGCTGGCACTGCATGTTCGCGGCCTGCATCATCTGCATCAGCGGCTGGCCCACCTGCGGGTCCAGCCCCTGCGCCGCCGCCGGCTGCGCCATGCCAAGGGCGATCGCGATCGCCCCACCCAACCCGATCAGCCCCGACTTCGCCACCGCGCCATTCCTCGTTCCCGACGCCGTGATCTTATGCCGGAACGGATCGGCCCTGTACCCGAAATGCTTCGCTGTCCGATCGCGCGGGTCAGCCCAGCATCTGCCCGCCATCCACCACGATGGTCTGCCCCGTCACCCACCGCGCCAGCGGCGAGGCGAGGAACATCACCACATCCGCGACCTCCTCGGGCGCGCCGAGCCGCCCGAACGGGATCCCCGCCAGGATGCGGTTGTACAGCTTGGGATCGTCCGTCCGCCGCTTCTCCCAGGACCCGCCGGGGAACTCGATCGAACCCGGCGCGACGGAATTCACGCGAATGCCGTCCTTCGCATACATCGACGCCTGGGACGCCGTGTAGTTGATCACTAGCGCCTTCACCGCCGCATAGGCCGGCGACCGTGTGGACGGCGCGAGGCCCGAGATCGAGGTGGTGTTGACGACACACCCCTTCGACGCGCGCAGGTGAGGCAGCGCCGCGTTCGACGCCCGCACCGTCGCCATGACATCGACATCGAGGCCGCGCTTCCAGGCCTCCTCGGTATCCGGTGCCCCGAAGCCGGACGCGTTGTTGACCAGCACATCGATGCCACCGAGCGTCCCCGCGGCAGCCTCGACCCACGCGGCGATCTGCCCGGCGTCCGCCAGGTCCGTCGGCTGGACATGGGCGATGCCCTCCGCCGTCAGCGCCGCCAGCCCATCCGCCCCGCGCGCGCAGGCCGACACCTTCGCCCCGGCTTTCGTGAAGCCGAGCGCGATCGACCGCCCGATCCCGCGGCTGCCGCCCGCCACCAACACCCGCTTCCCCGTGAAGTCGAAGCCCATCGCGCGATCTCCGTTCCGATCGGCGCCATCCTGGCGCGGCCCCGGCCGCGCGGCCAGAGTGGTTGCCCACCCGCCGGATTGCCGGCATCAAGCGACCGGTCGCGGCACAGGGAGACGGGGCGCGTGGTTCAGGCGCTGTTCATCCACCAGAACTTCCCGGGGCAGTATCGGCACCTCGCGCCGCTCATCTCCCGGCGCAAGGGCGCGCGCGTCATCGGCCTTGGTGAACGGGCCAACCAGTCGCCACCGGGCCCTACGCATGTGCGCTACGCCGCGCCCGAGAGTGCCGGCGAGAAGACCCATCGCTACCTCCGCCCGGTCGAATCCGCGGTGCGCCGCGGCCAGGCCGTCGCCCGCGCCCTGATCGGACTGAAGCAGAAGGGCTTCACCCCCGACATCATCTGCTGTCATCCCGGCTGGGGCGAAGGGCTTTATCTGCGCGACGTCTTCCCCGACGCGAAGCAGCTCCAGTACTGCGAATTCTACTATCAGGCCGTGGGTGGCGACGTCGGCTTCGACCCGTCGCAGGAAGTCACGCTGGACGAGATGGCGCGCGTGCGCACCCTGAACATGACGCAGACCCAGTCGCTCGAGGCGACGGATTGGGGGGTCTCGCCCACGCTCTGGCAGCGCAGCCGCTATCCGGACTTCATCCGCGCCAAGACCTCGGTCGTCCATGAAGGGGTGGATGCCAGCTTCGCCACGCCGAACGGCGCGGCGAACGTCAAGCTGCCGGACGGCTTCACCGCATCCAAGGAGGAGGAGGTCGTCACCTTCGTCTCCCGCAACCTCGAACCCTATCGCGGCTTCGATGTCTTCATGCGCGCCCTTCCCGAGATCCTGGCCCGGCGCCCCAAGGCCCATGCGGTGATCGTCGGCGGGGAGGAGCGCGGCTATGGCCGCCTGCCCGCGGGGGGCAAGTCATGGAAGGCCACGATGCTGGAGGAAGTCGGCGCGAAGCTCGACATGTCGCGCGTCCACTTCACCGGCCGCATCCCGCATGAAGGGCTTGTCGCGCTGTTCCGCCTGACGAAGGCGCATGTCTACTACACCTATCCCTTCGTCCTTTCCTGGTCGCTGGTCGAGGCGATGGGTTGCGAGGCGCTCATCATCGGTTCCGACACCCCGCCGCTCGCCGAGGTGGTGGAGCACGAGAAGAACGGCATCCTGCTGCCCTTCTTCGATCATGCCCGCATGGCCGACGCGGTGGTCGATGCGCTCGCGAACCCCGATCGCTACGCGCCGCTGCGCAAGGCCGCGCGCCGCACCATGCTGGAGCGCTTCGACCTGCACGCGCACTGCCTGCCGCTGCAGGTGAAGCTGTTCGACGCCATCCTGGAAGGCCGCCCCGGCACCAGCGCAATCCCTGACCGCGGAGCCGCGCCATGAGCTTCGTTCCCCTCGCCGAGATCCGTCGCGGCGGCATTCTGGAAAGCCTGCATTACGGCGTCGCCGTCGTCGCGGATGCAGAAGGCCGCATCCTGCAATCCTGGGGCGATCCGGCCTTCGCGACCTTTCCCCGGTCTTCGCTGAAGCCGTTCCAGGCGATACCGCTGGTCGAGACCGGTGCCGCGGACGCCGCCGGGCTGACGGAGGAACACCTGGCGCTCGCCTGCGCCTCCCACTCGGCCGAGGATTTCCAGGTCGCGCTGGTGCGCGGCTGGCTGGACCGCCTGGGCCTGACGGAATCGGCGCTGGTCTGCGGGCCGGACATGCCGCGCAGCCAGGCGGACCAGTCGGCGATCTGGCGTTCAGGCGGCGATCGTTCGCGCGTTTATCACAACTGTTCCGGCAAGCATTGCGGCTTCCTGACGCTGACGAAGCACCTCGGCGCGCCGGTCGCGACCTACAATGACCCGGCGCACCCCGCGCAACGCCTCTACATCGAGGCCTTCTCCGAACTGCTCGGCGAGGACGCGTCGTCGCTTCCGCGCGGCATCGACGGCTGCGGGCTGCCGGCCATCGCGCTGCCGATGCGGGCGATGGCCCGGGCCGCCGCGCGCTGGGCGGCGGCGAGGGTCGCGACGGACGCCCGCCGCACCGCCATCCGCCGCCTGCAATCGGCCATCCGCGCCTATCCCGACCACCTTTCCGGCCGGGATTCGGCCACCGGCAAGATCGTCCGCGCCACCCAGGGCCGCGTGCTGCTGAAGGGCGGTGCGGAGGGCTTCGTGGTGGGCTTCGTGCCCGACCAGGGCCTCGGCATCGCGGTGAAGTTCGCCGATGGCGCGTCGCGCGCAAAGATGGGGGTCTTCGCCGCGCTGCTCGGGCGGTTGGGGCTGGCCGATGCGGCGGAGAGCCTGGCGGATGAAGTGGAGGGCGACATCCGCGACAGCAACGGGAACACCGTTGGGGTGATCAAGGTGACGCTGCCCGCATAGTCGCGCTGTTGGAGAGGGGCTTTGCCCCTCTCCAAACCTCACCCCAGCAAAGGCCGAAGGGCCTTTGCAATCCTCACCTTGGTGCAGTGCGCCAAGCGCGCGGACGGCGCCAAACCCGTTTCTGTGCAACCACCTTGGTCGGACGGTCTGGTTTGCCTGCTGCGCCCGGCGCCAGCAGATTGCGGTCCAGGATGCCCAGCATCCTGGCGGGGTGGTTCGGAGGGGCGGAGCCCCTCCGATCTCCAACGGCGGAAGCAGGAAGGCGCTTAAGTCTTAGACAGCCGGGGCGCGAGGACAGGCAATGGACCTTGCCGGCGCAACTTCACCCCATAGCCGGCGCCGACCAAGCGATCCGGCCCACTTCCCCGCAGGCTGTGCACTCGGCCTTCCACGCCCCGTGTTCGGCCCCGCAGGCGCTGCACCGCCACACGGGCGCCCCAGGGGCGCTCGCTGCCCCGCGCAGCCAGCGCGCCTGCGCCGCTCGCGCGTCGGCGGTGTCCCCATGCTCGGCTTCTTCGAGTTCCGCCAGCATCAGGTATGCCCGGCGATCGGCGTGGCCGGCGGCGGTCAGGGCTTCCAGCTCCGCGCGCGCCCGGCCGGTCAGCCCGGCATCGAGGGCGACGCGTGCCATCAGCAGCCGGCTTTCCAGATGGTCGGGGTTGCGGTGGATCAGATCTTCCACCGCCTTCACGCGGGCCAGCGGCGCCGGTGTGCCGGCAATCCAGGCAGCGCCGATATCCGGGTGCGGTGCGGCGACCCAGGCCTGCTCCAGCGCCGCCCGCGCGCGGCGGGTGCTGCCGGCGGCCGAGAGCCGCTTCGCGTGGGCGATCGCGGCGGGCGCGAAGCCCGGGTCGGCGGTGAACGCCTGCTTCTCCAGCTCGGCGGCTCGCGCAGCATCGGTCTCCTGCTCGGCGGCGGCGAGGGCCAGGGCAGCCCGCGGCCCGCCGGGCGGTGAGAGCGCCAGCGCCTCGCGCCAGTCATGCGTGCGCAGGGCCAGCACCTGCCGTTCCTCGCGCAGCCAGGCCGCGCCCGGCTGGGCGGCCTCGGCCTCCTTGGCCAGCCGGTGGGCGGCTTCCCAGTCCTGCCGCTGCATGGCCTGGCGCAACAGGCCGCGCAGGCCGAGGAAACGGGCGTCCGGGCGCTCGGCCAGCGCCTTGAAGGCATCGGCCGCCATGTCCTCCCGCCCGGCGAGGCGGGCGGCCTCGGCGGCCAGCAGCAGGGTCTGCGGCGTGTCGCCTAGCAGGTGGCGGGCACGGCGCACCTCGATGCGCGCGGCTTCCGGCGTGCCGGCGGCGAGCGCCACCAGGGCGCGCGTGACGGCGGCATCGCCATCAGTGCGGCGGCGGTCCGCCCGCTGCGCCCGGCGCTGCGCCGGCACGCGGCCGAGCGCACGCAGGGCGGTGAAGACGCCATGCAGCAGCCCGAAGCCGATGACGAGTGCCAGCAGCGCGATCGGGAGGCCGACGCCGATCCACAATTCGCCGACCTGCACCTCGATGGTGCCGCCGGTTTCGGCCAGCCAGAAGGCGAGCGCGGTGACGGCCGCGAGCGCGACCAACACCCATAGGGCACGACGCATGCTGTCCCCCTCAGCCAGCGGCCAGCGTGGTCAGCGCGGCGCGTGCCGCGCCGAGCGCCCGGGCCTGTGCCACCCACTCGGCCATCGCGCCGCGCGCGGCCGGCGGCAGCCGGTCGATGCGGGCCACCGCGGCGTCGAGGTCGCCGGCCTCCAGGGCACGGCGGGCGCCTTCCAGCTCGGCGGCGGCGGCGTCACCCCAGACCACCTGCTCACCACGCCGGACCGTCACGAGGCCGGACAGGCGGGAGACGGCGGAATCCAGCACGCCCTGGCCCTCGCGGGCCGGCTCGCTCGCCGCCCGGGCAGCGCGCGCCGCGGCCTCGAAGGACAGGCGCAGATGGGATTCGGTCGGCGGCGCGACGGTGGCGAAGCGGGTCAGCGCTTCCGGCGCGGCGGGCAGGGCGGCGAGCGCCGGGCCGAGCGGCTGCCCCGCATCGAGCCGCAGCTGCAGCGCATCGAAGGCGGCGAGGCGGGTGGCGCGGGATTCGACCGCGGCGACACGGGCCTGCGCCTGCTCCAGCGCGGCAAGGCGAGCGGCCAGCGCCGATTCGGCGCTGCGCAGCCGGGATTCAAGCGCCGTGGTCGCTGTGGCGATGCGCTCGGCCTCGGCGCGTTCGGCGGCGGAAAGGCGTTCGTTCACGCCGTGCGCCAGTTCCTGCGTCCGGCGGATCGTGTCCGCATCGGCGGCCTGCTGGCGCGTCGCGACGGCGTCGAGCCGCTCGGACAGCCGGTCGGCACGGCTGGTCAGCCCCTCCACGGTTGCGCGTGGGGCGAAGGCGGCCGGGTCGGGCAGGGGCCGGGCCAGCGCTTCGCCGGCGCGGCTTTCGGCGGCGGCAATGCGGCCGGTCAGCCCCTCGATGCGGCCTTCGATCGGGCGCAGGTCCGCGGGTGCGGGGATGGCGGCGAGCCGCTGCTCGATGCCCGACAGGTCCGGCATCGGGCGCGCCTCCAGCGCGGCGATCCGCGCCTCGACCGGCCCGAGGTCGGCGGTACGGCGGCTCTCCACGGCGGCGAGGCGCCGCTCGATTGGCGCAAGATCAGGACCGCGGCGGGCTTCGAGCGCGGCGACCCGCGCCTGCAGTGCCGCAACGGTCTCCGCGGTCGGGTTCGGCGCCGGGGCGGGGCGGGGCGTTACCCACAGCCAGGCCGCCGCCAGCACCAGGACCAGGCAGCCGACCAGGAGCGGGACGGCAGCGGGGTCCAGATAGCGGCGGATCGGGGTAGTGGGCTTGTCGGTCATGCCGGTCCTCATGCTGCGAGCCGTGGCGACGGTTTGGCGGGTGTATAGCACCGCCTCGCCGGTTGGCTCCCCCGACGACCGGGTCAGTCCGGTGGCGGGCCGAGCAGGCCGGGCAGCAGCGCGGGGTCCGGGCGCCGGGTCGTCTCGATGCCGGCCCAGGGCAGCGCGGAGAGAGCATCGGCGATGCGTGGGCTGATAGCGAGGGCGCGAATGGAGCGGACGGCGCCGGCGAGGCCGCCACCACGCAGCAACGAGATCGTGATCGCCGCACCGCGGGGCGAGGTGAACAAGGCCGCGCGGACGCGGCCGGCGGCCAGTGCAGCGGCGGCGGCCGGCGGCAGCGCGGCGGCGGGAAGGGCTGCGTAGACGACGCGGCGCACGACGCGGAAGCCGCGTGCGCGCAGCGCGGTGGCCAGCCCGGTGCCGTAACCGCGGCCGACGGCGAGCAACAGCGGCCCGGCGCCCGGATCGAGCGTCGCGGCGGCGAGATCGGCCAGCGACGCCGCGTCGCCCTCGGCGGTGCGGACATTGGTGAAGCCGCGCGCGCGCGCCTCGGCCGCGGTGCCGTCGCCGACAGCCAGGACAGGCGTCGATTCAGGGTCCAGGGCGCGCGCCGCAGCGCGCGATGGCAGGAGGAGCGCCTGAGCCCGCGGCAGCCGCGCCGCGGGCGTGGCGTGCAGTTCCAGCGCCGGGGCCAGGATCGCATCCCAGCCCAACGCGGCGCAGGCGGCGGCGGTTTCGGCGGCGCCGGGCTCCGGCCGGGTGATCAGGACGCCCGTCAGGATGCCTGCGCCCGCCAAGCCGCGGCGATCTCGGCCCCGGCCGCGCTCCAGACCGCGCCGCGGGCCAGGATGGCATCCAGCAGCGCCCCGAAGGCGCGGATGCGGTGCGGCTGGCCCATCAGCCAGGGCGTCACGGACAGGGTCAGGATACGGCCGCTGCCGGTCGCCCGCGCCTCCGCATCGAGCGTCTGATGCGCCGCGAGGATGGCGGAGCAATAGTCCTCGGTCGCGAGGTTCTGTTGCATCAGCAGGCGCTGATCAGAGAGATCCTGCGACAGCGGCATGGCGGTCAGCGTCCCGGCCGTCGTCGCGAAGGGATAGGGCATGTCGTCGTTCGGCCAGCCGCTGGTCCAGGTGAAGCCGGCGCCGGCGACGAGGTCCGGCGTGCGGGCGGATTCCGAGTGGGCGGGCGAATGCCAGCCGGTCACGGCGTCCCCGAAGCGGCCGCGCAACAACGCCGTGGCCTCGGCGAACCGGCTGCGCTCCTCGGCCTCCGCGATGTCGCCGTGGTGCAGGTGGCCCATGTCGAGGCCGGCGCAGGCGGGTTCCCAGCCGGCGGCCTCGATCTCATCCATCAGCACGGGATACTCGCGGGCCAGCGTGGCGCTGATCAGGGCGGTGCCCTTCACGCCGCGGGCCGCCATGGCCTTCATCATGCGGTAGATGCCGATGCGATTGCCGTAGTCGCGCTGCGTGAAATCCCAATAGGACGGGTAGGGCCGCTCCATCCCGCCAGGGATCGCGAAGGGCTTCAGCCGCATGTCCATGGGGTAGTGCCCGACATGCACGGCGACCCACAGCGCGACGCGCGCCCCGCCCGGCCAGGCGATCGGCGCCGCGCGCGGCAGGGCGCGATAGGCGTAGCGGTCATGGTCCATCGCCCGTCTGCGGATGGGGTAATCCGTGTAGTCCGGGGGCAGGGTCATGGCGTGCCCTCCGCGATCCAGGCCTGGTGGTCGGCGAGGTGATGGTCGATGTAGTGGCGCGCTATCTCACGCCCCGTCGCCAGCCAAACCTTGTCGTGGCCAGTGATGTGGGCAAGGACCTGATCGAGCGCGGCGATGCGATGCGGCTGGCCGATCAGATAGGGGTGCAGCGGCATGCACATCACCGTGCCGGATTCGGCCCCTTCCTCATACAGCTGGTCGAACTGCGCCTTGCATATGGCGGCGTAGCGTTCCGCCGGGGTGTCGCGCGTGACGAACAGCGGCACGTCGTTGATCTCGAGCGAATAGGGGATGGAAACGAGCCGCCCGGCGCGGGTGTTCACCGGCGTCGGCTGATCGTCATGCGTCATGTCGAGCGTGTAGAGGATGCCTTCCTCCGCCAGCACATGCTGCGTCGTCTCGTCGTTCGAGATCGCGGGCGTGAGCCAGCCATCGAGGTTCTGGCCCGAGACGCGCCTGATGGTCTCGCGGCTGTCGCGAATGACCTCGCGCTGCATCGCCTCGTCCATCTCGTAGAAGTAGCGCGTGTTGTAGGTGCCGTGGCTGAACAGCTCCCAATCCAGTTCCAGGCAGCGCTCGATGATCTCGGGGTAGTGGTCGCAGACCGCGACGTTCAGCGAGACCGAGCCGCGCACCCCGTGCTTCGCCATGACGTCGGCCATGCGCCAGAAACCGGCACGGTTGCCGTAGTCGCGCCAAGCATAGTTCAGCACATCCGGCAGCGGTCGCGGCCAGGGCGTGCGGCGGGGGTTCGGCGGTGGGTTCAGCTCGTAATGCTCGATGTTCGGCGCCAGCCAGACGGCGATCTGCGCGCCGTTTGGCCAAGTGATCTTCGGCCGCCGTCGCCAGGGCATGTAGTCGTAGTGGCCGGGCGTCTTGAGCATCTGCTGTCCGTCTTGTCGCGTCGCGCATTAAAGGCCCATGTCGCATGGATTGGCAAAGCGACGCCGCCGGGGGCAGGCTGTGCACCACGGAGGAAAACGCACCCATGACCGACCTGACCATCCGCGAGGTCCGCACCACCCTGTTGCGCATGCCGTGGGCCGACGATCCTTGGCTCGCCGGCCACGCGCTGGGCGCGATGCGCGACCTCGTGGTGGTCGAGGTCGTCACGCAATCCGGCCTGACCGGCATGGGGTACCTTCATCTGCTGAACCTGCCGCTTCAGCGCACCATCGGCGCCTGCATCGCGGAGGCCATGGCGCCACGCATCGTCGGCCGCGATGCGACGGCGGTGGAGGCGATCTGGCGCGACCTCTGGCGCGCGACGCTGACCGGCGGGCGCGGGGGCGTCGCGATGATGGCGCAGTCGGCGATCGACATCGCGCTGTGGGACGTCGTGGGCAAGGCGGCCGGCCTGCCGCTGCATCGGCTCTGGGGGCATTTCCGAAGCGAGATCCCGATCTATGGCAGCGGCTGCTTCCGCGGCGCGCGCGGGGACGGGATGATCGCGAAGGCGCAGCACTACGTCTCGCAGGGCTACAAGGCCATCAAGATGCAGGTGGCGCATGTCGGCGACCTGCGGACGGATGCCGACAATGTCCGCCGCATGCGGGAGGCCGTCGGGCCGGACATCGACATAATGATCGACGTGAACATGGGCTGGTCCGCCGATGTCGCGATCACCATGGGCCGCAAGTTCGAGGAGCACGACATCTACTGGCTGGAGGAGCCGGTGCTCGCCGACGACTTCGCCGGATACCTGCGCTGCGCCGAGGCGCTCGACATGCGTGTAGTGGGCGGGGAGACGCATTTCGGCCGCGCGGACCTCAAGCCCTTCTTCGAGAATCCTCGTCTGCCGATCCTGCAGCCCGACCCGATGCGCGGTGGCCTGACCGAGCTACGTAAGATCGCGACCGTGGCCGAGACCTGGGGCATGACCATCGCGCCGCATCTGTTCCCCGAATTGAACGTCCATCTGCTGGCGTCGATCCCGAACGGCATCTGGGCCGAGCAGATGGGGCTGCTGGACGACGTGTTCGTCAGCCTGCCGAGGATCGCGAACGGCATGATCACCGCGCCTGAAACGCCGGGCCACGGTCTGACCTTCAGGCCGGAGGTGCTGAAGGACTTCGTGCTGAAATAGCCCCTCTGGACGGCGCGGGCGGCGGCGCCCGATCATCGGGACAAGCAACGCCGGAGCCGCCCATGCGCCTGACCCTGGAACCCCTGACCGCGGAGGGCTTCGCGCCCTTCGGCGAGGTTCTCACCGCGCTTGCCGAACCGGGGCGCGTCTATATCGAGGCGGCGCTGGCCAATCGACGTGAACACGCGAAGCCTAGCCTGTCCTTCAGCACGAAGCTGCCGGCGACCCTGCCGCTCAATTCGACGACGATGGAGCGGCATCGGCATTCGTCGCAGTCCTTCGTGCCGATGGATGCCGGACGGTGGCTGGTGCTCGTCGCGCCGAACGGTGCCGATGGCGGGCCGGAGATGGCGAAGGCGCGTGCCTTCCTCGCGCGGCCGGATCAGGGCGTGACCTACGGCGCCGATGTCTGGCACCATCCCTCGACCGTCTTCGACCAGACCGCGCGCTTCGCCATCGTCATGTGGAAGGATGGCGGCAGCGAGGATGACGAGTTCATCCAGGTCGCCCCCTTCATCGTCACCGAAGCCTGAGCGGAGCCGAGCCCGATGTCCTATGAGGTGCAGCGCGATTTCATCGGCTACGGTGCCAACCCGCCCGATCCGCAATGGCCCGGCGACGCCAAGGTCGCCGTGAACTTCGTGATGAACTACGAGGAAGGATCCGAACCCTCCTTCGAACTCGGCGACGGCCGTACGGAAGCGGGGCTGACCGAGGCCCACCCCGCCAGCCAGGTGAAGTCCGGCCGCGACCTCGCCGCCGAGGGGATGTTCGAATACGGATCCCGCGTCGGCGTCTGGCGCCTGATGCGGCTGTTCCAGGAACGCGGCCTGCCGATGACGGTGTTCGGCTGCGCGATGGCGCTGGAACGCAACCCGGGGGCCGCGGCCGCCATCCGCGCCGCGGGCTACGATATCTGTTCCCATGGCTGGCGCTGGGTGAAGCATTTCGAGCTGACCAAGGCCGAGGAGCGCGAGCACATCGCGAAGGCCGTGCAGAGCCTGGCCAAGACGTTCGGTGAGCCGCCCGCCGGCTGGTACTGCCGCTACGGACCCTCGGTGAACACGCGCCGACTGGTCGTTGAGCACGGCGGCTTCCTCTACGACAGCGATTATTATGGAGAGGAACTGCCGTTCTGGGTGCAGGTGGAGAACAAGCCGCACCTCGTCGTGCCGTATTCCCTGGTCAACAATGACGGGAAGTATGCCGGCTGGCTGGGCACGTCGGACGACTGGTTCTCCTTCGTCCGCGATGCCTTCGACATGCTCTACGACGAAGGCTGCAAGGGGCGCCCGAAGATGATGTCGGTCGGTCTTCACATGCGGCTCATCGGCCATCCGGCGCGGGCAATGGGGCTGCAGCGCCTGCTCGACCACATCGGCCGACGGCGCGACGTGTGGATAACGCGACGCGTAGACATCGCGCGGCACTGGATGGCGGTGCATCCCATCGGCGCTGAGCGGTCACGAGATCCGGGCTGACGCTGCGGCTCCCAAATCGTTAACAAGTGTTTAACAGCCCGGTCATAGTTCTGTGAGGGAGGCAATCCGGCAGGCGCCCTAATCGGCGCTGGAACATCCTTGCCGGAGGCAGCCATGTCGGGGACGCAGCTTAACGCTACCCACCACTTCACCGTCGCTCACACGGCGACCAACGGCTCGGCCGCGCGGGATGCGGAGGTGGCGGCCTTCGACGCCGCCACCGGCCTGCTGTTCGTCATCGGGCCCGACGGCGTCGACGCCATCGACCCGGCCACCGGAACGATCGTCCAGAGCCTGTCGACCGCCGCCTACGGCAACGTGAACAGCGTCGCCGCGAAGAACGGCATCGTCGCCCTTGCGATCGAATCCGAGCCCAAGACCGACCCGGGCAAGGTGATCGTGATCGACGTCGTGCGCGACGCCAATGGCGGCGCGGTGCTGACGCCGCGGGAGTTCGACGGCGCGTCCTTCCTGACCGTCGGCGCGCAGCCCGACCAGATCGGCTTCACCCCGGACGGCACGAAGCTGCTGACGGCGAATGAGGGCGAGCCGAACTCCTACGGTCTGTCCGACAGCGTCGATCCGAACGGCTCGGTCAGCATCATCGACCTCGCTACCGGCAGCGTCACCACTGCCGACTTCACGGCCTTCAACAGCCAGATCGACGCGCTGCGCGAGGCCGGGGTGCGCCTCTTCGGTCCGGGCGCGACGGCCGCGCAGGACCTGGAGCCCGAATACATCACGGTCGATCCGAACGACCCGACCAAGGCCTATGTCACGTTGCAGGAGGCGAACGCGCTCGGCGTGCTCGACCTCTCGACCGGCAGCTTCGTTGACATCCTCCCGCTCGGCCTGAAGAACCACGGGCTGCCGGGCAACGAGATCTCGGCCAACGATCAGGACAATGCCTTCGCCCCGGGGCTCTATGACAACGTCTACGGCATGTACATGCCGGACGGGATCACGGCGGTGGATTTCGGCGGCACCACCTACCTGATCACCGCGAATGAGGGCGACGCCCGTGCCGACTGGCCGGGCTTCAGCGAGGAAGCACGTATCTCCGATCTCGCCGCCCAGCTCGACCCGACGGCCTTCCCGGACCTGAACGGGAACGGCACGCCCGACATCGTCGAATCGATCGGCCGCCTGACCGTCAGCGTCGCGACCGGCGATACGGATGGCGACGGCGACTACGACCAGCTCCATGCCTTCGGCGGCCGCTCCTTCAGCGTGTGGGGCACGGATGGCGAACTGGTCTTCGACAGCGGCAACATGCTCGATGAGCTGATCGCGACGCTGTACCCGAACAGCTATGACGAGAACCGCGACGACAACAAGGGCGTCGAGCCCGAGAGCGTCACCTTCGGCCAGGTCGGCGGCGACTTCTTCGTCTTTGTCGCGCTGGAGCGCGCTGACGGCATCGCCACCTTCCGCATGGATGCGCCGGACGACTTCACCTTCACCGGCTTCCTGACCACCCCGGGCGATGACGCCCCCGAAGTCATCACCTTCATCCCGGCCGAGGACTCGCCGACCGGTGAGGCGATGATCGTCGCCCCGAACGAGGACAGCGCGACCACCACGGCCTACACGCTGAACACGACCTTCAAGCTGCAGCTGCTGCACTTCTCGGATGCCGAATCGGGCCTGCTCGCCTCCACCACCGCGCCGAACCTCGCCGCGCTGGTCGAAGCCTTCGAAGGCCAGTTCGCCAACACGCTGGTGCTCTCCGGCGGCGACAACTACATCCCCGGCCCCTTCTTCGCGGCCGGCACCGACCCGACGGTCGCCGCAACGCACACGCGCGGCGACAACCCCGGCGCGGCGGATATCGAGATCCTGAACCGCATCGGCGTCGACGCTTCGGCGGTCGGCAACCATGAATTCGACCTCGGCACGCGCACCTTCAACGACGCCGTGCTGGACGCGAACTTCCCCTATATCACCGCCAACCTCGACTTCTCGGGCGATGCCGACATCCGCGGCCGCTACCTCGAAACGGTGGGCACGGGCGGGCTCGAGGAAGCCTCGACGCTGGCCGGCCGCATCGTTCCCTCCGCGGTCGTGACCCAGGGCAATGAGAAGATCGGCATCGTCGGCCTGACGACGCAGATCCTGGAGGCCATCTCCTCGACCGGCGGCGTCGAGGTGAAGGGCTTCCCCGGCGACGGTAGCGAGACGAACGATGTCGCGCAACTCGCCGCGCTGCTCCAGATCGTGATCGACGACCTGCGCGATCAGGGCGTGAACAAGATCATCCTCACCTCCCACCTCCAGCAGCTCGAGCTCGAGGAAGCGCTGGCGCCGCTGCTGTCGGGGGTGGACATCATCCTCGCCGCCGGCTCGCACACCCGCATGGGCGATGCGAATGACGAGGCGGCCAACTTCCCCGGCCATTCGGCGGATTTCGCCCGTGACTACCCGATCGTGACCCAGGGTGCGGATGGTGCGACCACGCTGATCGTCAGCACGGATAACGAGTTCACCTACCTTGGGCGGCTCGTGGTCGAGTTCGACGCGAATGGCGAGATCATCGCCGACAGCCTGGACGGCGCGATCAACGGTGCCTACGCGACGACCGACCAGAACGTCGCCGACGCCTGGGGCGTGGATGTCGACGATCTCGACACCACCGCCTTCGCCGACGGCACCAAGGGCGCGGAGGTGAAGGAGATCACCGACGCCGTGCAGGCGGTGATCGAGGCGAAGGACGGCGAGATCTGGGGCTACACCGACGTCTACCTGGAAGGTGAGCGCAACCAGGTCCGCAACGGGGAGACCAACCTCGGCAACCTGACCGCCGATGCCAACATCGCCGCGGCGCGGGATGCCTTCGCGGCCGATACGATCATCGTCTCGCTGAAGAACGGCGGCGGCATCCGTACCGCCATCGGCACGGTGGACCCGGCGACCGGCGAGAAGCTGCCGACCGCCGCCAACCCGGCCGCCGACAAGCCCGAGGGCGCGATCTCGACGCTCGATATCGAGAACTCGCTCCGCTTCAACAACACGCTGATGGTGTTCGACACCACGGCGGCGGGCCTCAAGGCGATGCTCGAGCACGGTGTCGCCTCGCTCGGCAACCAGGGCCGCTACCCGCAGATCGGCGGCTTCGCGGTTTCCTACGATCCCGACGCCCCGGCCGGTTCGCGCGTGGTCAGCATCGCCGCCATCGATGGGGACGGGAAGGTGATCGCCCGGCTGATCGAGAACGGCGTGGTCAGCGCCGACGCCCCGGCGACGATCAGCATGGTCACGCTCGGCTACCTCGCCAATGGCGGCGACGGCTTCCCGATGAAGGCGAACGGCGAGAACTTCCGCTACCTGCTGGCCGATGGCAGCGTTTCCGCGGCGGCGAATGAAGCGCTCGACTTCACTCTCGAGGCGACGATGCAGACCGTGGGCGTCACGACGTCCGAGCTGCTCGGCGAACAGCAGGCCTTCCAGGAGTATCTGCGGGAGAATTACGCGACGCCGCAGGCTGCCTACGGCACCGCGGATACGCCTGCGACGGGCGACGAGCGCATGCAGGACCTCAATGTCCGCACCGACGACACGGTGCTGGACGGCACGGTGCTGTCCGGCCGCAGCACCGCCGACTCGCTCACCGGCGGCGTCGGTGACGACCTGCTGTCTGGCGGCGGCGGCAACGATACGATCGTCGGTGGCATCGGCAACGACACGCTGTCCGGCGGCAGCAACCATGACAGCATCGTGGGCGGCAACGGCAACGACAGCATTGCCGGTGACGGCGGCAACGACACGCTGCTGGGCGGTGAGGGGGACGACACGCTGATGGGCGGTCTCGCCAAGGATTGGCTCGACGGCGGCGCCGGCGATGACAGCCTTGAGGGCGGCGATGGCTCCGATACGTTGCTTGGCGGCGCAGGCAACGATGTGCTGCGCGGCGGCGACCTGGATGACAGCCTGGTGGGCGGCGAGGGCGACGACACGCTCGATGGCGGCACCGCCGGCGATACCCTCCGGGGCGAGGCCGGCAACGACCTGCTCGATGGCGGCCACGGCCGTGACCTCCTGTTCGGGGGCGCGGGCAACGACACGCTGCACGGCGGCGTCGACCACGACACGTTGGACGGCGGCGCGGATGACGACCTGCTGCTTGGCGGCAACGGCAATGACAGCCTGCTCGGCGGCGACGGCAACGACACGCTGGACGGTGACACGGGCAACGACACGCTGATCGGCGGCGCGGGCGCGGACAGCCTCTCCGGCGGCGCGAATGCCGACCTGCTGCAGGGCGGCGCCGGCAATGATACGCTCGACGGCGGCCAGCAGAACGACGTGCTGCTCGGTGGCGAGGGGGACGACGTGCTGACCGGCGGCGGCGGTGCGGATGTCTTCGTCTTCGGTGCCAATACCGGCTCGGACATCATCACCGACCTCTATCGCTTCGACATCATCCGGATCGAGGATGGCCTGACCGTCGACGACCAGAGCCTCGCCGATGTCGGTGGCGGCCAGGCCCAGGACCTGGTGCTGACGCTGAGCGACGGCGGCACCATCACATTGCTGGACGTGCAGGCGATCCCGACCGGGGTACTGACCTTCGCCTGATCCCTGCGGTTACGCTCAGGACCGACGGAGCCGGAGGGGCAACCCCCTCCGGCTCTTTTCTTGTTCCGCCGGCCCTGCATGGCCGCCCGCCCTCCGGCACAGTGGCAAGCCGGCCCGGCGCCTGCCATCCTTGCCGGCGGGAGAGAAGCCGCCATGTCCGATCGGCCGCCGTCGTGACTGACCCTGTGCTTGATTCGCGCAGTGCCTGGCTGCGGCTTGCCGCCATCATCGTGATCTGCGCCATCGGCAGCGTTCCGATGTGGTCCGTCGTCGTCGTCCTGCCGGCCGTTCAGGCGGAATTCGGCACCGCCCGCGCCGGTGCCTCGCTGCCCTACACGATGACGATGGTCGGCTTCGTCATCGGCGGCGTGCTGATGGGCCGTCTCGCCGACCGGTTCGGGGTGCGGGCGCCGGTGCTCATGGGTGCGGTGTCGATTGGGCTCGGCGGCGTGGTGGCGGCGATGGCGCCGAACCTGATCGTCTTCGGCCTCGCCTATGGCGCGCTGCTCGGCTGCTTCGGCGCGGCGGCGGTGTTCGGGCCGCTGATCGCCGACGCCTCGCTGTGGTTCGTCCGGCGGCGCGGCATTGCCGTCGCGCTCGCGGCGTCGGGCAACTACGTCGCCGGCACGGTCTGGCCGCCGCTGCTGCAGTGGGGCGTGGACACGATCGGCTGGCGCGGCACGCATCTGGCGATGGGCGCCTTCTGCGTCGCGACGATGGTGCCGTTGGCCGCGCTGGCGCTGCGGCGACGTGCGCCGCTGCCGCCGCCAAGGCCCGCGGGGCTCGCGCCGCTACCGCCGGCGCGCCCCCTCGGCCTGTCCCCGAACGTGCTGCAGGCGGCAATCGGCGCGGCCGGCATTGCCTGCTGCGTCGCGATGGCCATGCCGCAGGTCCATATCGTCGCCTACTGCGTCGATCTTGGCTACGGCGCGCAGCGTGGCGCCGAGATGCTGTCGGTCATGCTCGCCGCCGGCATTGTCTCTCGCCTCGCCTTCGGTGCGGTGATGGACCGCATCGGCGGGCTGCGGACGCTGGTCCTGGGCTCCGCGTTGCAGGGCATCGCGCTGTTCCTGTTCCTGCCGGCGGACGGAATGGTCGCGCTCTACGTCGTCAGCGCGGTGTTCGGCCTGTTCCAGGGCGGGATCGTACCGTCCTATGCGATGATCGTGCGGGAGAACTTCCCGCCGGAGCAGGCGGGCACGCGGGTCGGCATCGCGCTGTCGTCCACGCTGGTCGGCATGGCGCTCGGAGGCTGGATGGCGGGCGCGATCTTCGACGCGACCGGGTCATATCAGGCGGCGATGTGGAACGGCATCGCCTGGAACCTGGTCAACCTGTCGATCGCGCTGTGGCTGCTGATGCGGGCGCGGCGGTGGGCGGTGGCGCGGGGCGTGGCGGCGGCGTGATCGCTGAGGGCCGGGCTCCTCTCCAACGGTCGCCGCTTCACCCCGGCGGCTCCAGCCCCTTCCGCCGCAGCGCGGCCGGTGTGCACAGCGCCGCCACCGCCTCCAGCAGCGCCGCCCCGTTCGCCGCCCCGGTGAATGTCGCGCCGGAGAATACCGCGACGGTCTGCGCCCCTTCCGGCAGCGGGCCGACCACCTCGATCCCCTCCACCTCCATCAGCTCGCTGATCTGCTGGAACGCGATCACCGCCTCCCCTGTCACGAGCTTCGCCGCGGTGAAGCCCTGCGGGATGATGACCGCCTTATCATTCACCGCCGCGGCGATGCCCAGGCGCTCGATCAGCCCCGCGAAGAAGATGCCGCTGGCGCCGGCCCGCGAATAGCAAAGCGATGGTACCGCCAGCAGCAGCCGGCGCAGCGCGTCCACGCTGCCGATGTCGGGATGCGGGCTCCCGGCCTTCACCGCCAAGCCGACGCGGGAATGCGCGAGCGGTCGCAAGGTCGGCCCGTCCAGCACGCCCTCGGCGGACAGCGCGGCCACGGCCTCCGCCGTCAGGATCGCGGCATCCGCACGCTCGCCGCCGCGGATGCGCGCCTCGAGTGCCATGGTGGGCGCGAGCTCGACCTCGACCCGCGCGCCCAGCGTCGCCTCCAGTGTCGGCGTGGCCTCGCGCAGCAACCCGGCAAGGGCGAGGGTGGACATCAATCGCGGCATCGCTTCCTCCGTCGGCGCCAGGGTGGCGGCAAGCCGGGCCGGCGTCCATCGCTTGACCGCGCCGCCCTGCGGGCGCGAGGTGGCGACGACGTCTCATATCGCAGGCCACCCCCCATGACGCTCCGCTTCGCCGAGATCAGCGCTGCCCGCCCCGACAAGGACAGCCTCGCCGCGCAACACGCGGCGATCGATGCGCGGCTCGATGCCGGCGACCGGCCGGGGGCGCTGGCGCTGTGGGACACGGCGCGGCGCGACTACGACACCTGGTCGTCCCTCGTGCATCTGCGCTTCGCCCAGGACACCACGGACAAGGACGCCGTCGCCGCGCGGGAATACGCCGACGCTCTGGCGCCCGAGGCCGCGACGCGTGAGACGAAGCTGAAGGAGCGCCTTCTGGCCGAGGCCGACCGACCGGGGCTGGCGGCGTTGGCCGGCGCCCATGCCGTCTCCCTGTGGGAGACGGACATCACCACCTTCGACCCGGCCATCGCCGCCGAGACCGAGGAGGAAAGCCGCCTCTCCGCGCGCTACACCGCGCTGCTCGCCGGGGCGAAGGTGACGGTGCGCGGCCAGGAGGTGAACCTGTCAGGCCTCGCGCCCTTCGCGGAGGACCCGGACCGCGCCATCCGCCATGAGGCCGAGACGGCGCGCTGGTTCTTCTTCGCCGAGAACGGGGAGGAGCTCGATTCCATCTACGACCAGCTCGTCGGCCTGCGCACCGCCATGGCGCGCAAGCTGGGCGACGATACCTTCACGCCGCTCGCCTATCGCCGCATGCGCCGCCTGGACTATGGCCCCGCCGACGTCGCGCGGTATCGCGAGGCGGTGGCCCGGCACGTCACGCCGTTGGTCGGGCGCATCCTCGAGACCCGGCGCGCCACCCATGGCTGGGACCGCCTCCGGTACTGGGATGAGGCGCTGATCGACCCCGCCGGCAATCCGAAGCCCGCCGGCGACCACGACATGCTGGTGGGCGCGGCGCAGCAGATGTTCGCGCGCATGGATCCGCGCCTGGCGGACTTCTACGCGATGATGCGGGAGGGCGGTTTCCTCGACCTGAAGAACCGGCCGGGCAAGGCCGGGGGTGGCTTCTGCACCTCCTTCCCCAGCGTCGGCGCGCCTTTCATCTTCGCCAACTTCAACGGCACGCATCACGACATCGGCGTCTTCACCCATGAGATGGGGCACGCCTTCCAGTGCTGGGAAAGCCGGCACCAGCCCGGCGTGGACTATCTCTGGCCGACCATGGAGGCGGCGGAGATCCACTCCATGGGCCTCGAATACCTGACGCACCCGCATATGGGGCTGCTGGTGGGCGATGCGGCGGCAGACCGCTACCGCGCCATGCACCTGATCTCGGCGCTGGCCTTTCTGCCCTACGGCGTCTGCGTCGATCACTTCCAGCACGAGGTCTATGCGAACCCCGGGGCGACGCCGGCGGAACGCCACGCGATGTGGCAGCGGCTGGAGCGGCTCTACATGCCGTGGACGGACTACGGGGATCTCGCCTACCCGGCGAAGGGGGGCCGCTGGCAGGCGAAGCCGCACATCTACAACTCTCCATTCTATTACATCGACTACACCTTGGCGCTGTGCGTCGCGCTCCAGTTCTGGGTGTGGTCGCGGCGGGACTCTGCAGCGGCGCTCGATGCCTATGTTGCGCTATGCGCGCGCGGGGGATCCATGCCATTCCAGGCATTGGTGGCATCGGCGGGCCTCACATCCCCCTTCGCGGCGGGCGCGCTGGAGGCGGCCGTCGCCGAAGCCGCGGCGGTCCTCGGATTGTAACCGGGGGCGGCATCATGCGGGGCCGGCGGCCCTGCATTGTTGCGGCGCATCAGATTCGCTATTGCGAGTCAGTCGCATAAACATATAGTCCGCCCGACTTGGTTGCACCCCGGGGGTAATGAACGATGTCGTCCCGTCTTCTGGCGCTCGCATTGCGCGCGCCGACGACCGGTATCGTCGGTTTTGGTCTGCTGACGTCCTTCGGCCGGAAGGCCGCCGCGCAGGGCGCTGCGCCTGCTGTCGCGCCGGAGGCGCCCGCCACCGTTCCGCCGGCCGCCACCCCCGATCCCGCCGCGCCACCCGCCGCCTCGGCGCCCGCCCCCACCCCCGGTGCTGCGACGCCCGTGACGCCTCCGGAAGGCGCGGCGTCTGTGGCACCTGTCGATGGGCCGGCCCCTGTCACTCAGCCCCCCGCGGCGCCCGTCGAAGGTGCCGCGCCGGCCGCGCAGACCCCCGCGCTGCCGGCGGACGGCCTCTCGCCGGCCATGCCCGCCCCGGAGGCTGTCACCGACGGCGCGGTCAGCGCAGGCCAGGGCATCGCGCCCATCGTCGATGGGCTGGCGCCCGCCGCGCAGGGCCTGGCCCCGGCCGTTCCGCCGCCCACCGGCGCTTCCGTCGAGGCGGTGGCCCACGCGGCTGACCACTCCCTGCTCGGCCTGGTCGTCCAGGCCGGCCCGGTGGTGCAGGGCGTCATGGGCGCGCTGGTGCTCGCCTCGATCATCTGCTGGGCGATCATGATCGAGAAGGGAATCCTGCTCGGCCGCCTGCAGCGTGAGGTGAAGGCGCTCGCCAATACCGGCGATCCGGCCGCCGCGACCGGCGAGGGCCTCGCCGCCCGCATCCAGCGCGCCGCCGCCCGCGAATGGGCCGAGGGCCGCGAGCACGACGAAAGCCGCGGCGAGTACCGCGAACGCATCGAACGCGCGATGCGGGAGACGCTGTCGGGTGCGCTGCGCCGCGCCCAGCATGGCACCGCCTTCCTCGCCACCACCGGCGCCATCGGCCCCTTCGTCGGATTGTTCGGCACGGTCTGGGGTATCATGGGCTCGTTCCAGGGCATCGCGCAGTCGCGCGACACCTCGCTTGCCGTCGTCGCCCCGGGCATCGCCGAGGCGCTGCTGGCGACGGCGATCGGCCTGTTCGCCGCCATTCCGGCCGTGATCGGCTACAACCGCATCGCCCGCCGCGTCGCCGGCCTGCGCGCCGACGCGCTGGCGGCCATCGGCGCCACGGGCGCGCGGCTGTCCGGCCGGCCGCCGCGCGGCGGCAACCTCGCCCGCGCGGCGGAGTAGCGTCATGGCCGTCTCCCTCGGCAATGACAGCGGCGACGACGACGACGCCGCCCCGATGTCCGAGATCAACGTCACGCCGTTCGTGGACGTGATGCTGGTCCTCCTCATCATCTTCATGGTCGCTGCGCCCATGATGACGGCCGGCGTACCGGTGGACCTGCCACGCAGCGCCGCCCCTCGCGTCGCCAACCCCTCCCCGCCCGTCGTGCTGACCGTCACGCGGGAAGGCGCGATCCATATCGGCGACGAGCGCATCGACGAATCGCAGCTTTCCGCGCGGCTGGCCGCGCTGAAGGCGGAGAAGCCGGACCTCGCCGTGCATGTCCGCGGCGACCGTTCGGTGTCGTACGGGGAGGTGCTGCGCATCATGGGCCGCGTGACGGCCGCCGGCATCCCGCGCGTGTCCCTGATTGCGGAGGCGGAGCCCAGCGGGGCCCCTCGCTGAGCGATGGCGATGCCCAACAGGAAGACGGGCGAGCCGCTGCCGGCCGACGCGTCGCCCGAACCCGATGCGGGGCGGGTGCGCGCGATCGCCTATGGCGGCGCGGCCGTGTTCCATGGCGTCCTCGCCGCCCTGCTCCTCTTCGTCATCGTCCCCGCCGCGGCGCCGCCGCCGCCGCAGGAAGTGCCGCTGATCATCGCGATGGCCGAACCGGTCATCGAGGAATCGCCCGCCCCGGAGCCGATGCCGGAGGAGCCGGCGACGCCCGAGCCGCCGCCGCCCGAGGAGGCCCCGCCACCCGAGCCGGAGCCTCCTCCGCCGGAGCCGGAGCCGCCGCCACCCGAACCGGAGCCCCCACCGCCCGAGCCCCCGCCGCCGGAGCCGCCCCCACCGGAACCTCCGCCACCGGAACCGGTGCAGGAGGAGCCGCCGCCTGAGCCGACTCCGGAACCGCCCCCGCCCGAGCCCTCGATCGACCCGCTGCCCGAGCCGCCGCCGCCACCACCGGCGGAGCCGCCGCCGCCCG
>NZ_JAAEDI010000033.1 GCF_018129025.1 Neoroseomonas terrae
CGAGGAAGCCGGCCGCGCCGAATCCCGCGCCCAGGCCGCCGAACACGCCGGCCGCGAGGCCCGCCGCACCGCCGAGGGCAACGCGAAGGGCGCGCGGCAGCACGAATCCACCCTCGCCGCCCGCGCCGCCGAGGCGGAAAGCCGCCTCGCCGCGCTGGAACCGCAGCTTGCGCGCGTCGCCGCCGAACTGGCGGAAGCCGAGGCGGGACAGGAAGCGGCCCTCGCCGCCGAGGCCGCCCTGCCCGACCTCGACGCCATGCGCTCAGCCGTCGCCGCCGCGCGCGACGCGCTGGCCGCCGCCCGCGGCGCCGAGGTGCAGGCGCGCAGCGACATCGGCGCCCTGGCGAATGAGGGGGGCCGCGTCGCCGCCCGCCTCGCCGCGGTTGCCGAGGAAGCCGCGCTCTGGACCACGCGCGGCGCCGATGCCGAGGCCCGCGTGATCGAGCTGCGCCGCCGCAGCGCCGAGGCCGAGACCGAACGCGACGGCGTGGCCGAAGCCCCCGATGACGCCGCCGGCCGCCGCGCCCAGGCCGGCCGCCTGCTCGCGGAGTGCGAGGCAACCCACACCGCCGCCGCCGCCGCGCTCACCGCCGCCGAAACTGCCCTGCGCGACACCGCCGAAGCCCGCCGGAAGGCGGATTCGGCGTTTGCCGCGGCGCGCGAAACCCAGGTCCGCGCCGAGGGCGCCGCCGAGGCCGCCGCCACCGCCGAGGACGCCGTCGCCGCCCGCATCGAGGAACGCCTCGGCGAGGATGCGGAACTGCCGCCGGCCCCCGAGGAACTCTCCGACGCCGCCGAGGATAAGGCCCGCCGCAAGGTCGAGCGCCTGGCCCGCGAGCGCGAGGAGATGGGCCCGGTCAACCTGCGCGCCGAGATCGAGGTGACGGAGATTGAGGACCGCATCGGCCAGATCGGCACCGACCGGGACGAGGTGACAGCCGCCATCGCCAAGCTGCGCGGGTCCATCGGCCATCTGAACCGCGAAGGCCGCGAGCGGCTGCGCGACGTCTTCGACCGTGTGGATGCCGAGTTCCGCAACCTGTTCGCCCGGCTGTTCGGCGGCGGACGGGCACATCTGGCCCTCGTCGGGTCGGACGACCCGCTGGAAGCCGGGCTTGAGATCTACGCCGAACCTCCGGGGAAGAAGCTCTCCACGCTCTCGCTGCTGTCGGGCGGCGAGCAGGCGCTGACCGCACTCTCCCTCATCTTCGCAGTCTTCCGCTGCCAGCCCGCCCCGGTCTGCGTGCTGGACGAGGTGGATGCGCCGCTCGACGACGCGAATGTGGAGCGGCTGTGCGACCTGCTGACGGCGATGGCTGCCGAGGCCGGCACGCGCTTCCTCGTCGTCACCCACCACCCGCTGACCATGGCGCGGATGCACCGGCTCTACGGCGTGACCATGCAGGAACGCGGCGTGTCGCGACTGCTGAGCGTCGATCTCGGTCAGGCGGTCGAGCTGGCGGAAGGTCCGGTTACTGCCTAATCGCCATGTCGTCGCACAGATGTGACGGATTGCCGCCAGATAACGCTTCGCTTACTGGCGCAGAGCTATCCAACCTGGGGTTGGAGTTATTCCCAATGCCCGTCGCGCGACGCACGATCCTTGCCGGTGCCGCTCTTCCCCGCGTCGCGCTGGCGTCGGGTGAACCATGCCTTGAGATCGGCGGCGCCATCGCGCCGCCGGCGCCGCGTCGCCTGACGCTCTCGGAGATCGAGGCGCTGGGTGCCGCCGACCTTAGGACGCGGACGCCCTGGACGGTCGGGCCGCAGCACTTCAGCGGCCTTCCGCTCCGCCGGCTGCTTGACGCAGTGGAATCGCGAGGCAACCTGATCACCGCCTCGGCGTTGAATGACTACGCCTTCACTTCGCCGATTCAGGAGCTCCTCGACAGTGATGCCTTCCTGGCCACCCGCCTCGACGGTACGCCAGTCCCGGTTCGCCTCCGCGGCCCGTTCTGGATCGTCTTTCCGTGGTCCCGTCGGCCGGAGCTGGAGACGCCGACCAACCGGCGCCGCGCCGTCTGGCAGCTCAGCCGGCTCGAGATTCACTGATGGGACCGCCGTGACCGCCACGCAGCCTCAGTGCCGCTGAAGACCGCATGATGCCGGTCCGCTCGTCACGCTCCACAGTGCTTCTCTTTGGGGCCTCCCTCGCGGCGCTGGTCTTTGTCGCCTCCCTCGTCCTCTCCGCCCGTCAACTCGCCTCCCACAGCCAGCTCAACCCGGGCGGGCACCGGGTAGGTCTATGGGAGAGCAGCCAGGCCCTGCTCGAGGCGGCGCGGCTTGGTACCGAGGTCGAGCGCCTTGCCGCCGGCGTGCCCGGCGCCACGGCCGCGGTCGCCCTGCGCTACGAAATCCTCTGGAGCCGCCTCGTCGCCCTGCAGCAGGGGGACGGTGAACAGCCGCCCTCGGCTGCCCTGCTGTCCGTGCGCGAGAGGCTGCCCACGCTGTTCGCCAGCCTCTCGACGATCGAGACGGTGGCCGAGGAACATCAGGCCGGCGACGCCGGGGCCATCGACCGCGCCCACGACACGCTCGGCGCGCTGGTGCTGCATCTGGGCGAGGCGAACCGCGAACTGCTGCACGACCAGCGCCGGGGCGCCGAGGCCGCCGCAGCCGGGCTGCGGCGGCTTCACAATGCCTTCGCGATCAGCCTGATCGGGCTGATCGTCAGCGCGACCGTGCTTTCGGCGCTGCTCTACGTCCTGTGGCGGCGCGCCAGCAGCCTGCTGCGCCACGCCGAGGTCGCTCAGTCCCGCGCCGGCCAGTCCGAACGCCTGTTGCGCGTCGTGGTGGACGCCCTGCCGGTCATGGTCTCGGCCCATGACCGGGAAGGCCGCTTCGTCCTGGCGAATGCGGCGCTCGCCGGGTTCCATCGCACGACGGAGGCCGCGCTGCTCGGCCGCGACGTCGCCGAGGCCACCGGTACGGCGGAGGACACAGCCGACATCGCCGCCGCCTTGGCCGGCGGCACCCAGCTTCCCTTCCGCGAGGAAGCGGCGACGGGGCCGGACGGCACGCGGCGCATTCTGCTGACCACCGCCGCCCCGGTGGCCGACCCCGGCAGGCCGGCCTCGGCCGTCGTGCGCATCAGTCTCGACATCTCCGAGCGCAAGGCGACGGAGGAGCAGATCCGCTACATGGCGGAGCATGATTCGCTGACCGGCCTCGCCAACCGGCTGCTTTTCACCCGCCGGCTGAACCACGCGCTGGCCGAAGGCGGCATGGTGGCGTTGCACCTGATCGACCTCGATGACTTCAAGGACGTCAACGACACGATGGGCCACGCGGCCGGCGACGCGCTGCTGCTGGCCGCAACGGGCCGGATGCGCGCCTGCCTCAGGTCGCAGGACATGCTGGCCCGCCTCGGCGGCGATGAGTTCGCCGTGGTGCAGACCGGCATCGCGGCGGTCGAGGAAGCCGATGCCGCCGCGGCGCGGCTCGGCCGGGCCCTCGGCGCGCCGTACTCGATCGATGGCGCCACCGTCTCGGTCGGCGCGAGCATCGGCATCGCCATCGGACCGGGCGAGGGCGCGGATGGCCCGCTGATGCTGCAGCGGGCGGATATCGCGCTGTACCGCGCCAAGGCCTCGGGCCGGGCGCAGGTGCGGCGCTTCTCCTCGACGATGGCAGCGGCGCTGATCGACCAGCGGCGGCTGGAGACGGATGTCCAGCAGGCGATGGCCCGCGCCGAGCTGCACTTCGCATACCAGCCGAAGTTCCACCTGTCGGACCTGACCCTGAGCGGCTGCGAGGCGCTGCTGCGCTGGACGCACCCGACGCGCGGCGTGGTCCCGCCCAACGTCTTCGTCCCCGCCGCGGAACGCGCCGGCCTGTCGGTGCCGCTTGCCCGCTACACGCTGGAAATGGCGCTCCGCCAGCGGCAGGCCTGGCGCGAGGCCGGGCTCGACATCCCGGTGGCGGTGAACCTCTCTGCCCGCCACATCGTCTCCGGCCAGGCGCCGGAACTGCTCCGGGCCGCACTGGACGCGACCGGCTGCGACGTCGCCGGCATCGAGATCGAGGTGACCGAGGACGTCTTCATCCGCGACCCCGAGGCCGCCGCGACGACCCTCGCCCAGCTTCGCGAGATCGGCGTGAAGCTGGCGCTCGACGATTTCGGCACGGGCTACGCCTCGCTCGGCTACCTCCAGCAGCTGCCTTTCGATGTCATCAAGCTCGATCGGTCCTTCGTCGCGGGGCTCGGGGCGAGCGCGCGGACGGAGCGCATCGTCGATGCGGTGGCGCGCATCGCGCACGGCCTCGGCGCGCGGCTGGTGGCCGAGGGTGTCGAAAGCGCGGTACAGCTGGCCCGCCTGCGCGACATGAAATGCGACGAAGGCCAGGGCTATCTGCTCGGCCGGCCCATGGCACCCGAGGCCCTGGCCCGCATTGCCTCGCCCGAGGCGCGGAGTGACGTGCCGATACCGCTGGTTCCGGTCGACTGACCGACCGGCGGCGGCAATGCCGCGCAGACGCGCTGTTGCGGCGCGTCATGCGCTTGACAGTGCCAGGGGTCACCCCTAAAGCCCGCCTGCCTTCCGGCGGAGCCCGCTAGGGAGCAGAGGTTGAACGAGCGCGACGGTTTCGAGAAGCGGTTGCGGCAGGCCAGGTCCGAACAGGGCCTGGACAAACCGCCCACGAGTGGCGGGGCGGTGCCGCAAAGCCCTTGGGGATACGGTCTGCGCGCGGGGGTCGAGGTCGTCTCGGCCCTGGTTGTCGGCATCGTGATCGGCTTCCTGCTCGATCGCTGGCTGGGAACCTGGCCCTGGCTCTTCCTGGTGTTCTTCGTCCTGGGCAGCGCGGCCGGGATCCTGAACGTCTATCGCCTGTTCAATCCACGTCCGCGCTCGCGCATGAAGTGAGAGATCGACGGGGGATCAGCCGGTGGCAGTCGAAGGCAAGACGATCGACGCTCTCAGCCAGTTCGAGCTGACGCCCATCCTGGGCGCGGTCGGCAAGGCCGTGTCCTTCAGCCAGTCGAACCTCTTCATGCTGGTAGCGGTGGCGCTGTCCGCCGGGCTGATGCTCGCCAGCGCCCGACGCGGCGCGCTCGTTCCGGGCCGGCTGCAGGCGCTCGGCGAATCCGCCTATGAATTCATCGCCGGCATGGTGCGCGACCAGGTGGGCGACGAGGGCAAGAAGTACTTCCCCTTCGTCTTCTCGGTCTTCATGTTCGTGCTGTTCGGCAACCTGCTCGGCATGCTGCCCTACGCCTTCACCTTCACCTCCCACATCGCCGTGACGCTCGCGCTCGCCGTCGTGGTGTTCATCACGGTGACGGTGGTGGCGCTGATGCGCCACGGCATGCACTTCTTCTCCTACTTCTTCCCCGAGGGCGCGCCGGTCTGGCTGGCGCCGATCATCATCCCGGTCGAGGTCATCTCGTATTTCTCCCGGGTGGTGTCCCTCTCGGTGCGTCTGTTCGCCAACATGGTCGCCGGCCACGTCATGCTGAAGGTGTTCGCCACCTTCGTCGTGCTGCTGGGTGGCCTCGGCGCGGTGGGTCCCTTCGTGGCCGCCATGCCGCTGGCGGTGAACGTCGCCCTGGTGGGCTTCGAATTCCTGGTCGCGTTCCTGCAGGCTTACGTCTTCGCGATCCTGACCAGCATCTACCTGCACGACGCGGTGCATCTGCACTGACCCGCCATGTGACCGGGGTGCGGTCGCACACGCGTTCGGACAGAAACTCCATCTGAGACGGAAGGACGAGTAAACATGGAAGTCGCCGCTGCGAAGGCCCTCGGGGCCGGTATCGCCGTGATCGCGCTGTTCGGCGTGGGTCTCGGCATCGGCAACATCTTCTCCTCGCTGATCACCAGCGTGGCGCGCAACCCGGGTGCCCGCGATGCGGTCTTCCCGATCGGCATTCTGGGCTTCGCCTTGACGGAAGCCGTCGCGCTCTTCGCGCTGCTGATCGCCTTCCTCATCCTGTTCGCCTGATCCCGCAGCCCCGCGCCCGTCACCGGGCGCGGGGCGCGGTATCCACCCGGGAAGCCTCCCGGGTCTCTACGGCGAAGGAGACGACGGCGATGCGCCGAGTGACGACATTGGCGGCGCTGGCTGCCACCCTGCCGATCGCGGCGATCGCGGCGCCCACGGGCTCGATCCCCGTGGAAGGCATGCCGCAGCTCGCCTTCGGCCACCCCGAACAGGGCCCGCTGCTGATCGGCCAGATCGTCTGGCAGCTGATCATCTTCGGTGCGCTGGTCTACATCATGGCCTATGTCGCGCTGCCGCGCGTCGGCGCCGTGATCGAGAACCGCGCCGCCCGCATCAATGCCGACCTCGAGGCCGCGCAGGCCGCGAAGACCGAGGCCGACGCCGCCATGGCCGCCCACCGCGCCGCTACCGACCAGGCACGCGCCACGGCCCGCGCCGAGGTGGCCACCGCCATGCAGGCCGCCCAGGCCGAGAGCGACGCCAAGGCCGCCGCGCTGAATGAGCGGCTGAACGCCCAGATCGCCGAGGCCGAGGCCCGCATCGACGCGTCGCGCACCGCCGCGATGGGCGCGCTGCGCTCGGTCGCCACCGACACCACCGAGGCGCTGCTGACCAAGCTGGTTGGCCGGGTGGACCGCGCCGCGGTCGATGCGGCCGTGACGCGCGAACTCGCCGCGCGCGGGAGGGCGTGATGCACAGCTACGAACACTTCTGGCTCGATCCGAAGTTCTGGGTCGCCGTTTCCTTCGTCCTGTTCTTCCTGCTGCTCGGCAAGAAGCTGTGGGGCGCGATCGGCGGGGCGCTGGACGGCAAGGCCGAGACGATCCGCAAGCAGCTCGCCGAAGCGTCGCGCCTGCGCGCTGAGGCCGAGCAGATGCTGAAGGACGCTGAGGCCGAGCGCGCGACCGCCGCGAAGGACGCGGAGGAGCTGCTGGCCCGCGCGACCGCCGAGGCCGAGCGCGTCGGGGCCGCCGCTGCGGCCGAGGCCGAGGCCGCCGCGAAGCGTCGCGAGCGGATGGCGCTCGACCGCATTGCCGCCGCTGAGGCAAGCGCCGTCGCCGACGTGCGCAACGCCGCCGCCGACATCGCCGGCGCCGCCGCCCGCGCGGTGCTGACCGAGACGCTGGATGCCCGCGCCGACGCGGCGCTGGTGGACCAGAGCGTGACCGAACTGCCGAAGGCGCTGCGCGCGGCCTGACCGCGACGGCCCGTTCCATGCTCAGCGGCCCGGCGCGAAAGCGTCGGGCCGCTTTCATTTTGGCAGGGGCTATTCGCTCACCGATTGAACGCTGTTGTTTACGACACCGTGCCCTTTTTTTCCTGCGTCTGATGGGTCAGCATCCCGCGCACTGAACTCTCGGGACATGCTCCATGACGCTTCGCATCACCCTCGCCGCGGCGCTGCTCGCCGGCACCGCGATGGCCGCGCAGGCCAACAACTTCCGCTGGGCCAATGACGGCGACGTCAACTCGATGGACCCGTACACGCGGCAGGAGACCTTCCTGCTGTCCTTCAACGCGAACATCTATGAGCCGCTGGTCCGTCGCGACGCCGAGATGCGCATCGAGCCCGCGCTGGCCGAGCGCTGGGAGAACCCCTCGCCCACCGTCTGGCGCTTTCATCTGCGCCGCGGCGTGAAGTTCTCCGACGGTACGCCTTTCACTGCCGGTGACGTCGTCTTCAGCGCCGAGCGCGCCCGTGGCCCCGGTTCCAACATCCAGGGCGTCCTCGCCTCGGTGAAGGAGATCCGCGCCATCGACGACCACACGGTCGAGTTCGAGACGACCGTGCCGAACCCGATCCTGCTGCAGGAAATCACCAACTGGGGGATCATGTCGCGCGCCTGGGCGACGCAGCACAACGCTCAGCGCCCCGCCGACCTGACCGCGGCCGGCGAGAACTTCGCCACCCGC
Source organism: Neoroseomonas terrae (assembly GCF_018129025.1). Taxonomy (GTDB): domain Bacteria; phylum Pseudomonadota; class Alphaproteobacteria; order Acetobacterales; family Acetobacteraceae; genus Neoroseomonas; species Neoroseomonas terrae. Next base: position 7,858 of record NZ_JAAEDI010000033.1, read on the forward strand.
AACGCGATGGGCACCGGCCCCTTCCTGCTGCAATCGCGCGAGCCCGACCGCCGCACCGTGCTGGTGCCGAACCCCGGCTGGTGGGACACCCCGCGCCACAACATCACGCGCGCCGAACTGAACGTGATCTCCAACGACGCGACGCGCGTCGCGGCCCTGCTCTCGGGCGAGATGGACTTCCTCTACACCGTGCCGCCGCAGGACGTGGAGCGCATCCGCCGTTCCCCAGGCGTGTCGATCATGCAGGGGCCGGAGCTGCGCACGATCTTCCTCGGCATGGACCAGATGCGGCCGCAGCTGCTGAAGTCCGACGTGCGGGGCAAGAACCCGTTCCAGGACGTGCGCGTGCGCCGCGCCATGCTGCTCGCGATCGACGCCAACGCCATCCAGCGGACGGTGATGCGCGGGCAGTCGCGGCCGTCGAACCTGCTCTATGGCCCCGGCGTGAACGGCTTCCTCGAAGCCGACGACCAGCGCCCCGCCGTGAACGTCACGGAGGGTCGCCGCCTGCTGACCGAGGCCGGCTATCCGAACGGCTTCGGCGTGACGCTCGACTGCCCGAACGACCGCTATGTGAATGACGAGGCGATCTGCACGGCGGTGACGGCGATGCTGGCGCGCGTCGGCATCCGCGTGACGCTCGCGGCGCAGACCCGCGCGCGCTACTTCGCCGAGATCAACGCGCCGCGCTTCAACACCTCCTTCTACATGCTCGGCTGGACGCCCTCGACGGGCGATGCGCACAACGCCTTCTACAATCTGGCGGCGACGCGCGACGGCGCGCGCGGCGTGTTCAACAGCGCGGGCTACTCCAATCCGCGCTTCGACACGCTGGTAGACCGCATCGCCGTGGAAACGGACACGGCGCAGCGCCAGCGCCTGATTAGCGAAGCAAGCCAGGTGCTCCGCGACGACGTGGCGTTCATCCCGCTGCACCAGCAGCAGATCGTCTGGGCGGTGCGGCAGGGCTGGACGGTGGTGCAGACGGCGGACAACTACTTCCAGCTGCGGCACGTGCGGCACGGGCAGTGAATCGCGACGGCTCTGGCCGTTTTGCCAGGGCCGATGCTTCCGCTGTTGTCGTTGGAGGGGCTTTGCCCCTCCAAACCTCCCCAGCAAAGGCCGAAGGGCCTTTGCAAACCTTCATTTGGTACCGTGCGCCACGGCGGGAACGATGCCGAAGCCGGCTCTTGCGCACGAAGCGCCGGGCAGCAACCCCGCCACGCGTAGCACCAACAGATTGCGGTCCAGGGGGTCCAACCCCCTGGCGGGGTGGTTCGGAGGGGCAGCGCCCCTCCGATCTCCTGACTGCAGGGGAGGATCAGTCACCCCTCCGCACCGTCCCTCACCGCGGCTGCTGCGCCTGCGCCACCGCCATCGAATTCGCGAAGCTGTCCTCCACCACCCGGAACCAGGTCTGCTGGTCCAGGCGGAAGCGGTCCCACTGCGCGTGGATTTCCTTGAAGCGGGCGTTGCGCGCGCCGATCTCGGCGTAGAGTTCCTGCGTCGCGCGGTAGCAGGCCGCGATCACGTCGCGCGGCCATTGCCGCAGCTGTGTCCCGGAAGCGATCAGCCGCCGCATCGCCGGCGGATTCAGCGCGTCGTAGCGGCCGGTCATGAAGGAGTATCCCTCGCCGCAGGCCGTCTCCAGCGCTGCCTTGTACTGCGGCGGCAGGCCCTCCCAGGCGCGCTGGTTCACCAGCATGACGATGGACGGCCCTGGCTCCCACCAGCCGGGGAAGTAGTAGTATTGCGCGACGCGCTGGAAGCCGAGCTTCTCGTCGTCATAGGGCCCGACCCATTCGGCACCGTCGATCACGCCGCGTTCCAGCGCCGGGTAGATGTCCGGCCCGCCGAGCTGCTGGGCGATGACGCCGAGCTTCTGCAGCACATCCCCGGCCAGGCCCGCAATGCGGAACTTGAGGCCGCGCAGATCCTCGACCGACTTGATCTCCTTGCGGAACCAGCCGCCCATCTGCGCGCCGGTATTGCCGCCGAGGATGCAGCGCACGCCCTGGTCGGCGAAGACCGGAGCCATGAGGTCCTTGCCCCCGCCATCATGCCACCAGGCGAATTGCTGGCGCGCATTCAGCCCGAAGGGAATGCAGGACCCGAGGGCGAGCGAGGGGTCCTTGCCGGTGTAGTAGTAGGGCGCGGTCCAGCCGATCTCGACCGACCCCGACCCCGCGGCATCGAGCACCTGCAGGGCGGGTACCACCTCACCGGGGGCGAAGGGCTGGATCTGGAAGGCGCCGTCGGTGATTTCGCTGACCCGGCGGCAGATGTGCTCGTGCGTGCCCCAAAGCGCGTCGAGCGACTTCGGGAAGCTGCCCGGGCAGCGCCAGCGGATGCGTGGCGCGGTCTGGGCCAGCGCCGGGGCGGCCACAGCGGCGACGGCAGCGCCGGCGGCGGCACCGCCGGCAACGAAACGACGACGATCCATTATTGCGGATTCCTCCCATGCGGGCTTCATCCCGCATGCGGAAGAATGGAACAGTCACCGGCCGGAGCGCAACGTGCCCGCCGTCACGGTCCCGGCAGCATGCGCAGTAGCAGCCCCACCAGCCGCCAGCGGGGCGTGACATAGGCGTGCCGGGCGCGGTGCGCGATTGCCCGGTCGATGCAGGCGGCCGCCTGCTCGGGGGTGGCGACCCAGAACGGCTTGTCCGCCTTCATCATCGCCGTATCGACGAAGCCGGGGCAGATCTCGGTGACGGTGATCGGTAGGCGGGACCGCTTTGCCTTGTCGCGCAGCCCGTCGAGATAGGTGGAGACGAAAGCCTTCGAGGCGCTGTAGGCGGCGCCGTCGCCACTCCCGCGCAGCTTCGCCACGGAGGAGACGCCGACCAGGTGCCCGTGCCCCTGCGCCAGCAAATGCGCCATCGCGCGCTGCGCGACGGCGGCGAATCCCATGACATTGACAGCGATGGTGTCGCGGTCCGGCGGCCAGGCTAGATCGGCGTTCAACTCGCCCGTCCCTGCGGAGATGACGATGAGGTCCGTCCCGCCCAGTTCCGCCAGCAGCGCCTCCAGGCCGCGTCGTGCCTCCTCCGGCACGGCGAGATCCATCGCGCGCACTCGGCAATCCGCCCCGATCTTGGCCGCCAGCGCCTCAAGCCGGTCCAGCCGTCGTGCCGCTAGGCCAAGCCGCCAGCCATCCGCCGCGAAGCGCCGCGCCAGCGCCGCCCCGATGCCGGAGGACGCACCGATGATGATCGCGCTGCGCGATGCCCTCAGAACGTGACGCGCCCCGCCGAGGCCAGCGCAAGCAGCATCGAGGCGACATGCGTCGATTGCTGCACCGCGCCCTCTCGGATCAGGCGCAGCATCTCCGTGACGGTGATCAGCTCGACGGCGATCTCCTCGCCATTGTCGAAGGACGGTGCGCCGTTCGGGCTCGCGCCGAGCGCCAGCACCGTGTGCACTCGGTTCGTGTGGGTGGACGGGTTGGGCCGCAGACTCACCACATGGCGGAATTCCCGCGCGGCGTAGCCGGTCTCCTCGCGGAACTCGCGCGCGCCCGCGACGACCGGGTCGGCGTCCTCCGCATCCATCACCCCGCCGGGGAGTTCCAGATGCACCTCGCCCGCCGCGTGGCGGTACTGACGGTTCATCACCAGCCGGTCGTCATCCGTCAGCGCGACGACATGTACCCAGTCCGCGTATTCAAGGACGTAGAACGGATCGACCACGTCGCCCGAGGGGGCGACGCAGCTGTCGGCGCGCACGCGGATCCATCGATCCGCGAGCACGATGCGGCTGGCAGTCACCTGCCATGGCTTGAGCTGGCTCATTCAGCCGCAATCTGATGAGCCTGCGCGTATGCCTCAAGGGGTGCGCAGGAGCACACCAGGTTACGATCTCCGTACACATTGTCGACGCGCTTCACCGGCGGCCAGTATTTGCGTGCCTTCACGAAGGGCAGCGGGAAGGCCGCTTCCTCCCGCGTGTAGGGATGCGGCCAGTCGGCGGCCGCGATTTCCGACGCCGTGTGGGGCGCGTTCTTCAGCGGGTTGTCGGCCTTGTCCATGCGGCCCTGCTCGACCGCGCGGATCTCGGCGCGGATCGCGACCATGGCATCGATGAAGCGATCGAGCTCGGCCTTGGGCTCGCTTTCGGTCGGCTCGACCATCAGCGTGCCCGCGACCGGCCAGGACATGGTCGGCGCGTGGAAGCCGTAATCCTGCAACCGCTTCGCGATGTCCTCGACCATCACGCCGCCGCCCTGCTGGAAGCCGCGGCAGTCGAGGATGCACTCATGCGCGACCATGCCGTTCATGCCGCGATAGAGAACGGGGAAATGCGCCTCGAGCTTCTTCGCCATGTAGTTGGCGTTGAGGATCGCGACCTGCGTGGCGCGCTTCAGCCCCTCGGCGCCCATCATGCGGATATAGGCGTAGGAGATCGGCAGGATCGAGGCCGAGCCCCAGGGCGCGGCGGAGACGACGATCTCCGGCGACCCGCCGCAATCCACCACCGGATGGCCCGGCAGGAAGGGCGCGAGTTCCGCGGTGACGCCGATCGGCCCGACGCCCGGCCCGCCGCCGCCATGCGGGATGCAGAAGGTCTTGTGCAGGTTCAGGTGACAGACATCGGCGCCGATCGTGGCCGGGCTGGTCAACCCGACCTGCGCGTTCATGTTCGCGCCATCCATGTAGACCTTGCCGCCCTTGGCATGGATCAGCGCGCAGATCTCGCGGATCGAGGCCTCGAAGACGCCATGGGTGGAGGGGTAGGTGATCATCAGCGCGGCGAGGTTCGCCGCGTGCTGCTCGGCCTTCGCCTTCAGGTCCGCAAGATCGACGCTGCCATCGCGATCCGTGCCGACGACGACGACCTTCATCCCCGCCATCGCCGCCGAGGCCGGGTTCGTGCCATGCGCCGAGGCCGGGATCAGGCAGATGTCACGATGCGTGTCGCCGCGGCTCAGATGCCAGCCGCGGATGGCGAGCAGCCCGGCATATTCGCCCTGGCTGCCGGCATTCGGTTGCAGCGACACCGCCGCGAAGCCGGTGATGCGGCACAGCCAGTCGGACAGGCGATCGGTCAGCTCACGATAGCCCTTCGCCTGGTCGATCGGCGCGAAGGGATGGATCACGGAGAAGCCCGGCAGGGTGACGGGCACCATCTCCGCCGTCGCGTTCAGCTTCATCGTGCAGGATCCCAGCGGGATCATGCTGCGGTTCAGCGCGACGTCCTTGTCCTCCAGCATCTTCAGGTAGCGGAGCATCGCGTGCTCCGAATGATGCGTGTTGAACACGGTGGCGGTGCAGAACGCCGAGCCGCGCTGTGACGCCGCCGGAATGCCGCCGGCCGTGGCCCCGGCCGTCGCGGGCTTCACCGCGGTGCCGGTGATGACGGCGATGATCACGTCGAGATCCTCGCGCGTCACCGTCTCGTCCAGCGCGATGCCGACCGTCGTCGCGTCGATGCGGGCGAAGTTGAATCCGCGCTTCACGGCATTCGCCATCAGCGCCTCGGCCTTCTCGCCGGCATCCAGCGCGACGGTGTCGAAGAAGGCGTCGTGCTTCACGGCAAAGCCGGCTTCGTGCGCCGCGCCGGCGACGAGCCGCGCCAGCAGGTTCACCCGCGTCGCGATGCGCTTCAGCCCCTCCGGCCCGTGCCACACGGCGTACATGCCGGCCATGACGGCGAGCAGCACCTGCGCGGTGCAGATGTTCGACGTCGCCTTCTCGCGGCGGATGTGCTGTTCGCGCGTCTGCAAGGCGAGGCGCATCGCCGGCGCCCCCGCCGCATCGACCGACACGCCGACGAGGCGGCCCGGCATCAGCCGCTTATGCGCATCCTTGACCGCCATGTAGCCGGCATGCGGGCCGCCATAGCCCATCGGCACGCCGAAGCGCTGGGCGGAGCCGACGACGACATCCGCCCCCATCTCGCCCGGCGGCGTCAGCAGGCAGAGCGACAGCGGATCGGCCGCGACCAGCGCGAGGCCGCCCGCCGCGTGCACGGCGGCGATCTCGGCCGTCAGGTCGCGCACCTCGCCGGTCGTGCCGGGGTATTGCAGAACCAGCGCGAAGGGCTTCGCGGCCGCGACTTCCGCGACCAGGTCAGCAACCTTCACAAACTGCACCGTGATGCCGAGCGGCGCCGCGCGCGTCACCAGCACCGCCTTCGACTGCGGATGCAGGTCATCCGCCGCAATCAGCAGGTCCGACTTGCCGCGCGTCGCGGCGTGGGCCAGGTGCATCGCCTCGGCCACCGCCGTCGCCTCGTCCAGCAGGGACGCGTTCGCGACATCGAGCCCGGTCAGGTCGGTGATCATCGTCTGGAAGTTCACCAGCGCTTCCAGCCGACCCTGCGCGATCTCCGCCTGGTACGGCGTGTAGGCGGTGTACCAGCCCGGATTCTCCAGCACGTTGCGGCGGATCACCAGCGGCGTGTGCGTGCCGTGATACCCCATGCCGATCAGCGACTTGATGTCCGCGCGGTTGCGCAGCGCCATGGCGCGCAGCTCGGCGAGCAGCTCCAGCTCCGTCGCCGGTTCCGGCAGCCCGGCGAGGTCCATCCCCAGGATTGCCGCCGGCACGGTCTTCGACGCCAGTTCATCGAGGCTCGACGCGCCGACGACCTTCAGCATCGCGGCGATCTCGCCGTCATTCGGGGCGATGTGACGCGGGGCGAAGGCGTCACCCGCCTCCAGCGCCGCCAGCGTGTCGAGCGCGTCCGTCATCAGAGCGTGTCCACGAACGCCGCGTAGGCGCCCTCGTCCATCAGCGCCGCGACTTCGGCGACATCCGCGGCCTCGATGCGGAAGAACCAGCCATCGGTGGTCGGCGCGGAATTGATGGTGCCGGGATTGTCGGCCAGCACGCCGTTCACCTCGACGATCTTCCCCGCGATCGGGGCGTAGACGTCGGAGGCCGCCTTCACGCTCTCCACCACCGCGATCGCCTCGCCGGCGGTCACTTCGCGGCCGATCTCGGGCAGGTCCACGAAGACCACGTCGCCGAGCGCGTTCTGCGCATGGTCAGTGATGCCGATGGTGGCGATGCCACCCTCGAGCCGCACCCATTCATGGTCCTTGGTGAATTTCGGTTCGGACATCGGCGCGGTTCCTCAGCGGGCGTAGCGGTGGGGGACGAAGGGGGTGGGCGCGACGACGGCCGGCAAGGCCTTGCCGCGCACCATGAGATCCAGGGACGTGCCGTCGGCCGCGTGCTCACGCGCGACATAGCCCATAGCGACCGGGGCGTTCAGCGACGGGCCGAAGCCGCCCGAGGTGATCTCGCCGATGGCCGCGCCGCCAGGCGCGTGAATCGGCGTGTGCCCGCGCGCCGGCTGGCGCCCCTCGGGCCGGATGCCGACGCGCAGGCGCTTCGCCCCATCAGCCAGTTCCTGCGCGACGCGCGCCGCGCCCGGGAAATCGCCCGCCATGCGGCGACGCTTGCCGATGGTCCAGGTCAGCGCGGCCTCGACCGGGCTGGTCGTCTCGTCGATGTCGTTGCCGTAGAGGCAGAGCCCGGCCTCCAGCCGCAGCGAATCGCGCGCGCCCAGGCCCGCCGGCTGCACGCCCGGCAACGCAAGCAGCGCGCGGGCGAAGCCCTCGGCCTGCTCCGCCTGGACGGAAACCTCGACGCCGTCTTCGCCAGTGTAGCCGCTGCGCGAGACCAGGGCCGCGACGCCCGCGATGTTGAAGGCACCGACGCCCATGAAGGGCAGCTCGGCGATGCCCGGCGCCAGCGTCGCGATCGCCGCCACCGCCCCCGGCCCCTGCAGGGCGATCAACGCACGATCGGGCAGCGGCTTCAGCGTGACGCCGGCTGGAAGTGCCGATTCGATCCGCGGCAGGTCCACATGCTTGCGGCTGGCGTTCACCACCAGGAACAGCCGCTCGCTGAGGTTGGCGACCATGAAGTCGTCCAGGATGCCGCCATCGTCGGTGGTCAGCAGGCCGTATTTCTGCCGGCCAGGTTTCAGCGCCTGCACATCGGCGGGCGTGACGCGCTCCAGCGCCGCCGCGGCCCCCTCACCCACCAGCTCCGCCTGCCCCATATGGGACACGTCGAACAGCGACGCGGCGGCGCGGCAATGCAGGTGCTCGGCCATGATGCCGGCCGGGTACTGCACCGGCATCGAATACCCCGCGAAGGGCACCATACGCCCGCCAAGCTCGCGGTGCAGCGCCGCCAGCGGCGTTTCCAACATCGCCGCGGGCGGCGTTTCCAACTGGGTCTCGGGCGACGAATCGGCCACGGTGCCTCCCGCCGCATCCGCGGCGACTGGGGTTCAGTCCGTGGCCCCCCTCTGTCGATGGAACCTGAGAGATTCGGCGGGGGCGTTGCCTCGCCTTACTCCGTCGGTGCCGGTGCCTTTCAGCACCGGGCTTTCCAGAGGCCCCTTCCCCGCGCGGCCCTTGGTGCCTGAGCGTTTCCGGGGGCCGGTTGCGCCTTCGGCGGGGGCGTCGCCGCCCCTCTCTCCCGCGCGGGATCTGCGGGGTGCGCCTTCCTGACAGATCGGCCGCGCCGGCGCAACGGCGGCCCGCCGGGCCCTATCGCGGCCCGCGCCGCCGGTTCGCCGCCAACTGGTCCGGCGTCACCTGGAAGGACAGGCGGATGGTATGGTTCTCCACCCGCCGCTCATCCACCGGGAAGTCGAAGGAGACCGGGCGGCTTTGCACCCGGACCCGGTTCGCATTGCCTTCGAGCTCGACGGTCGTGACGAATTCCTGGCGGTCGATCACCTGCGAATCGTCGCTATCCGTCACCACCGCGAACCAGGGCAGCGCGACGCTGCGCAGCCCGGCGCCGGCAGGGCCCCGCTCCAGCTCGAACACCCCGCTGACCGCGACCGAAACGGACCGCCGACGATTGGTGTAGTCGCATTGCGCCTGGAAGCCGATCAGCCGCGCATCGGAGGTCATGGCGGCGAGATCCTGCACCGCCCCGGCGCGATAGCGCGTCAGGTCCGCGCCATCGGCGAGGATGGCGATGCGCGGGCATGGCGCCGGCGGGCTGGTCGAATACCCGGTGTTCAACCCGCAGCCGCCCAGCAGTGCCGCCGCCGCCAGAGCCATCACCGCATCGCGCCGCATGAATCCCACCTTTTCGACCCCCTTTGACCACAGGCGCCCCATCTATAGTGTGCCGCCCGCCCGGGACAGGCCACAACCTGCCCTCAACCGGAACCGACATGACCGCCGCAAAGCCCCGCCTCCACGTCCTGCTCGCCGGCCCGCGCGGCTTCTGCGCCGGGGTGGACCGCGCGATCCGGATCGTCGAGGAAGCGCTGAAGCGCCACGGCGCGCCCGTCTATGTCCGCCACGAGATCGTCCACAACCGCTTCGTGGTCGAGGGGCTGGAACGCCAGGGCGCGATCTTCGTCGACGAGCTGTCCGAGGTCCCGGATGACGGGCAGCCGGTGATCTTCTCCGCCCATGGCGTGCCGAAATCCGTTCCGGCGGAGGCACGGGCGCGCGAGATGTACTTCCTCGACGCCACCTGCCCGCTGGTGAGCAAGGTGCATCGGGAGGCCGAGCGCCACCACGCCCGCGACCACCACCTGCTGCTGATCGGCCATGAAGGCCATCCCGAAGTCGTCGGCACCATGGGCCAGCTTCCCGAGGGCGCCGTCACGCTGGTCGAGGATGTCGAGGCGGCGCGGCTGGTGCAGCCGCCGCCCGGCATGGCGCTGACCTACACCACGCAGACGACGCTGTCGGTCGACGACACCGCCGCGATCGTCGCTACGCTGCGCGAACGCTTCCCCGCCATGACCGAACCCTCCAAGGAAAGCATCTGCTACGCCACCACCAACCGCCAGGCAGCGGTGAAGGCGGTGGCGGCGCGCAGCGAGCTGGTCATCGTCGTCGGCGCGCCGAACTCCTCGAACTCGGTTCGGTTGCGGGAAGTCGCCGAACGCGCCGGCGCGCCGCGCGCCGTGATGGTCCAGCGCGGCGCCGACCTCGACCCGTCGGTCGCGGATGGCTGCGCGACGGTCGGCATCAGCGCCGGTGCATCCGCCCCCGAAATCCTGGTGCAGGAAGTGATAGACCGCCTGCGCGAACGCTTCGACGTGACGACCGAGGACGTGACCGTGGCCATCGAGGACGTGACCTTCCGCCTGCCGCCGATGCGCGTCCCCGCCTGATGGCCGTCTACACCGAAGTGACTGACGAGGCGCTGCGCGCCTTCCTCGCCGATTATGCGCTCGGCGGGCTGATCGCCTTCCGCGGCATCGCCGAGGGCGTGGAGAACTCCAACTACGCGCTGAAGACGGATGCGGGCGACTTCATCCTCACCCTGTACGAGAAGCGCGTCGATCCGGCGGAGCTGCCCTACTTCCTGGGCCTGATGGACCACATGGCGGCGCGCGGCCTCGCCTGCCCCACGCCGGTCCATGCGCGGGACGGGCAGGCGCTGCGCGAACTCGCCGGACGGCCGGCGGCGATCGTCACCTTCCTGCCCGGCGTCTGGCCCCGCAAGGTAAGGCCTGAGCATTGCGCGCCCCTCGGCCGCGCGCTCGCGCAGATGCACCGCGCCGGCGAGGGCTTCGCGACGCGCCGCCCGAACGCGCTCGGCCCCGCCGGATGGGCGCCGCTGCTCGACGGCTGCCGCGCGCGCGGGGACGAGGTGCAGCCAGGCCTGATCGCGGAGCTGGACGGCGCGCTCACCGGCATCCTGGCCGGCTGGCCGGAACCCGGCGCGTTGCCGAGCGGCCACATCCACGCCGACCTGTTCCCCGACAACGTCTTCTTTCTGCCCAACGAAGACGGCAAGCCCCGCGTCTCCGGCCTGATCGACTTCTACTTCGCCTGCACCGACCTGCTCGCCTACGACGTCGCGGTCTGCCTCAACGCCTGGTGCTTCGAGCCCGACTATTCGTTCAACGTCACCAAGGCGCGGGCGCTCCTCTCGGCCTACGATGCCGTCCGGCCCATGGACGCGGCCGAACGGGCGGCGCTGCCCGTGCTGTGCCGCGGCGCCGCGCTGCGTTTCCTGCTGACGCGGCTCTACGACTGGACGCACACGCCCGCCGGCGCGCTGGTCACGCGGAAGGACCCGCTGGAATACCTGCGCAAGCTGCGCTTCTTCGCCCAGGCCACCAGCGCGTCGGCGCTCGGCCTGTGACGGCCGATACGCGGCCGCTCGTCGAGATCTGGACCGACGGCGGCTGCAAGCCGAACCCCGGCCCCGGTGGCTGGGCCGCGATCCTCCGCTTCGGCGAGCATGAGCGCGAATTGTCCGGCGGCGAGGGTGCGACGACCAACAACCGCATGGAGCTGACGGCGGCGATCATGGCGCTCGAGGCGCTGAAGAAGCCCTGCATCGTCGCGCTGCACACCGACAGCGAATACGTCCGCAACGGCATCAGCCGATGGATCCATGGCTGGGTGCGCAGCAACTGGCGCAACGCGGCGAAGGAACCGGTGAAGAACCTGGACCTCTGGCAACGCCTGCTGGCCGCCGCCAAGCCGCACGAGGTCGAATGGAAGTGGGTGCGCGGCCACGCCGGGGACCCGATGAACGAACGGGCGGACACGCTGGCAACAGCGGCGCGGAACGCGGCCGCGCTGGGCGGGTGACTCCCAGGCCAGGCTAGGCGCCCATCATCAGCAGGCAATCCCCGGTACCGCGCCCGACCGCGCCCCGACCATCCCGGGCGCCCAGCACCAGGTCGAGGTTTCCAAAGGCCTTTCGGCCTTTGGTGGGGTGAGGTCCGGAGAGGGGCAAAGCCCCTTTCCGGCTCCCCCCGCTGCGCAACAGATCCGCGCAAATGCGGCACCCCTCAGCGATACAGGAACGCCGCGTCCCGCCCCATCCGCATGCTCGCCTGCGCCGGCGGAGCCTCACGCAGCGGCAGCCGGTCGGCGATGCGCGCCATCATTCGCGCCGCCGCGCGCTCGGGTGCGGAAGGCGTCATCTGTGCGATGCCTAGCCGCTCGCGCAGTACCGCCGGGACGATGTCGATCGCGGCCTTCACCAGCATCCGTTGCAGCCACCGCATCGGCCGCGGCAGCAGCGGCGCCTCGTTCATGATCGACAGGAAGTCGAAGACGATCGACGATCGTTCCAGCCGCGGCAGCGTGCGTGCGAACAGCGCCTCCCATTCCGCCGTCGAAAGCGGCGCACCGACGGCGCCGTATAGCTGCGCCGCCGGTGCGCCCTCGGCGAAGGCCGTCGATCGCTCGGCGTCGGACAGCGGGCGTGCGAAGCGCGAGTAGGCTTCGATGAAGCCATAGGACGCCGTGGCCTGCACCCAGTCCAACAGGCGTTCATCATTGGCGTGGTACGGTTGGCCATCGGGCGTGGTCCCGCTGACCTTGTCGTGCATGCGCACGACGCGCGCGATCATCTCCCGTGCCGCGCCGGCGGGCCCGTAGACGGTCATCATCGCCGCGGCGCCCGTGCGGCGCAGCCGCGTCACCGCGTCCTGCCGGAAGGAGGAATGGTCCCACACGCCCGACCGCACCGCGGGTTCGGCGAGTTCGAGGATCACCGCGCCGACGCCGCCGATGAACAGCGTGACCGGGTTCTTGAAGATACGCCAGGAGAGTGAATCCGGTCCGACGAGCGCGGCTTCGCCGGACGGGTGCAGGAAATCGAACCGCATCGACGCCGGCGGCAACATCATGGCGCTGACAGGTGCGGCGAGGCGTTCGAGCAGGCGCAGGCCGATCATCTCCGTCCTCCCGCCAGGCAACAGCGGCGGGCATCGTCGGGTTGCGCTTCCGCCGCGGTTGCCGACCGTGTCGTGTTAGCGCGCGCGTGTGTGTGAAGATGCGTGAATGGTTATAGGGGTGCCAAGTGCGGCGTTTCCGGCGAAGGTGCCGCCGCGCAGTTCGCTGCCGACCCCTCGAACCGAAGACGGAGACACGACGATGACGGACACCAACGCCGAGCGGCGCATGATGATGCGCGCGCTACCGGTCTTGGTCGCCGGCGCCGCCACCATCACCGCGGCAGGCTGCGCCGCACAGACGCCCTTTCCCAACCTAACCGAGGCTGAGGAAAACCTCGCCGCCGCGCTGCAGTCGCTGCACCGGGCGCCGGATCGCTTCGGTGGCCACAAGGCCGAGGCGATCCGGCTGATCCACGCCGCGCTCAACGAGATTGAAATGGCGCGGGTCGCCTTCCGCTGACCCGCCGCGTCGCCAAGGAGCGAATGATGAAGGCTTTCACCACCATACTGGCTGCTGCCGCCGCCGGCCTGCTCGCCGCCGCGGCGCCGGCGGCCGCGGCGCCACTGGCGCCGGTTGCCGGCCTGACGGCGCCCAGCCTGCTCACGCCGGTCGCCGAGGGCTGCGGACCCGGCCGCTGGCGCGGCCCCTGGGGCGGTTGCCGCGGTCCCGGCTATGGCCCCGCGCCCGGCTATTGGGGCCCGCCGCCGCAGACCTGGAACGGATGCCCGCCGGGTTTCTGGCGCGGTCCGTGGGGCCACTGCCGCGACACGCCCTATCACGGCCGCCTCCCCGGCGGCGGCTGGCAGTAAGCCGCTCCTGCTCGACCCTTGATCCGAGAGTGATACCGATGAAGCCGATCCTCGCCCTCGCCGCCGTGGCCGCCCTGACTGTCGCCGCCCCGGCCGCCATCAAGCCCGCTCACGCACAGCAGGCGCCAGCCGCTGCCCCGGCGGTGCCTGACTACACGCCGGAAGATGCGCGCGCGGTGCTGAATGCCCGCCTCGCCGCGCTGAAGGCCGTGATCGCGCTGACGCCGGAACAGGAGCGCCTGTGGCCGCCTGTCGAAGCCGCCATCCGCGACATCGTGCGTGACGCAGCAAATCGCCGCTCGGCGCGCTTCAACGCCACGCGGCCGACGCATTTCCTTGACGTGCTCGGCGCGATCGCCGAGGGCGAGGAAGCCCGCGGCCGCGACCTGCGCCGCTTCGTGGAGGCAGCGCGGCCGCTGGTGAACGCCCTGACCGAAGCGCAGCGCCGCCGCATCCCGGCCTTCCTCGGCATGACCGACCACACCGGGCCGGGGCAGCCGAGCGGCCAGCTCTGGCTGTTCGAGGAAGAGGAAGGCTGACGCTACAAGCGGGCAGTTTCGGGGAGGGGCCATGCCCCTCTCCAGCCGCCCCTCAGCGGGTGGCGCGAAGGCGTAGCCGGACCTGGCCTACCCTGCGGGGAGTCACTCCCACTCGATCGTCCCCGGCGGCTTGCTCGTAATGTCGTAGGTCACGCGGTTGATGCCGCGCACCTCGTTGACGATGCGGTTCGACACGCGCGACAGGAACGCCATGTCGAAGGGATAGACATCGGCCGTCATCCCATCCGTACTCGTCACCGCGCGTAGCGCGCAGGCTTGGTCGTAAGTACGCCCGTCGCCCATCACGCCCACCGTGCGCACCGGCAGCAGCACCGCGAAGGCCTGCCAGATCGCGTCGTACAGCCCTGCCGAGCGAATCTCCTCCAAGTAGATCGCATCGACCTTGCGCAGCAGGTCCGCCTTCTCCCGCGTCACATCCCCCGGGATGCGGATGGCGAGGCCCGGCCCCGGGAAAGGATGCCGCCCGACGATCTCCTCCGGGATGCCGAGCTCGCGCCCCAGCGCGCGGACCTCGTCCTTGAACAGATCGCGCAGCGGTTCCACCAGCTTCATGCGCATGCCCGCCGGCAGGCCGCCGACATTGTGGTGCGACTTGATGGTCACGGAGGGCCCGCCGGTCGCCGACACGCTCTCGATCACATCCGGATACAACGTGCCCTGCGCGAGGAAATCCGCGCCGCCGAGCTTGTTCTGCTCTTCCTCGAACACCTCGATGAACAATCGCCCGATCGTCTTGCGCTTCACCTCCGGGTCGGTGACGCCGGAAAGCTGCCCGAGGAACAGGTCGGACGCGTCGCGATGCACCAGATGGATGTTGAAGCGGTCGCGGAAGGTGGCGACGACCTGCTCGGATTCATTCGCGCGCATCAGCCCGTGGTCGACATAGATGCAGCTGAGCTGATCGCCGATCGCCTCATGGATCAGCACGGCCGCGACAGAGGAATCGACGCCGCCCGACAGCCCGCAGATCACACGCCCCTTGCCGACCTGCGCACGGATCTTCTCGATCATCTCGGCGCGGAAGGCGCCCATGGTCCAGTCGCCGGTGCAGCCGCAGACCAGATGCGTGAAGTTCTTGAGCAGCGCCGCGCCATGCGGCGTGTGCACCACCTCAGGATGGAACATCGTGCCGTAGTAGTGCCGCGCATCGTCGGCGATCAGCGCAAAGGGTGCGCCCTCGGATGACGCGACGACGCGGAAGCCCTGCGGCAGCTCGGTGATGCGGTCGCCATGCGACATCCACACCTGTTCCCGCGCCCCGCGCGCCCAAACCCCTTGGGTGATCGCGCAATCGCCGGTCACGTCGATGAAGGCGCGGCCGAATTCCCGCGCATGCCCGCCTTCGACCGTGCCGCCGAGCTGATGCGCCAGCGTCTGCTGCCCGTAGCAGATGCCGAGGATCGGCAGCCCCGATGCGAAGGCATAATCCGGCGCGCGCGGACTCTCCCCTTCTGTCACCGAGGCCGGCCCGCCGGAGAAGATGATCCCCTTCGGCGCGAAGGCGCGGATGCGGTCCTCGGGGGCGTTGTTGAACGGCCAGACCTCGCAATAGACGCCGGTCTCGCGCAGGCGGCGCGCGATGAGCTGCGTCACCTGGCTTCCGAAGTCGAGGATCAGGATGCGGTCGTGGCGGGCGGCGGAGGAAGCGTTGGGGTCGGCCATGGCGGCGTGAAGCACAGGAACGCGCGCCGGGCAAGACGGCTCGATGCAACCTTGGATCGTCTGGGGCGCTCCCTGTCACGAAGGAGACATAACGATGACCCTGCTTCTGATCATCATCCTGCTGGTGCTGCTGTTCGGCGGCGGCGGCTACTACGGCTATCGCTCGGGCTACTACGGCGGCGGCGGCTTCGGCGGCATCCTCGGCCTGCTGCTGATCGTGCTCGTCGTCTACCTGATCTTCGGCGGCGCCTTCGTCGCGGGGCCCGTGGTACCGTAAAGGGCCGCTGCCGCAGGCCGCCTACCGGTCCTGCACCGGCGCGGTCGCGGCCAGCAGCGTCTCGATCGGGTCCCAGGTATAGGCGGCCTGCGCGACGGGCTGGCCGCCGACCCGGGTCTCGTCCCGCGCCACTTCCCGCCCGCCCAGATGCCGGTAGAACCAGCGGGTCGGGTTGTCGTGCAGCACCCACAGCATCGCTGACCGGCAGCCCACGGCCCGCAGATGCGCGCCCATGGCGCGCATCAGCCGCCGCCCCGCCCCGCGTTCCCGCCAATCCTCGAGGAGGTAGAGCGTCTCCACCTCACCCTCGGCGATCCCCGCCCGGCGCGATCGCCCGCAGGAGCCGAAGCCAACCACCGTCCCGCCTGCCACCGCGACGAAGACGGCATGCCCTTCCCGCCGGTCGAGCAGCGCCCGCTGGTAGAACCCACCCAGCCGCTGCGGCGACAGTCCCGCCAGATAGGCATCGGGCAGAATGCCGGCATAGGCGCTGCGCCACACCGCCGCATGGATCTCGCCGATCGCCTGCGCGTCAGCCGGACGCGCCCGACGGATGCTGATCACGGCCGGCGCTCCAGCACTGCGCAGAAAAAGCCGTCCGTCCCCTGGGCACCCGGCGACAGCGTCATCCAAGGCCCCGCGCAGGGCGCCGCCGTTCCGGGTCGCAGGCTCTCCCAGAGCCCACCCAGCGGGATCGGTGCGAATCCGGGCCGGCGCGCCAGGAAGCGTTCCATCTGCTCTTCGTTCTCCTCCGGCAGAAGGGAACAGGTAGCGTAGACCAGCCGGCCACCCGGGCGCACCAGTTCCGACGCCCTGCCGAGAATGTCATCCTGCACAGCAACCAACTCGGCGAGGTCCTCCGGCCGGGTCCGCAGCCGCGCATCCGGGTTCCGCCGCCAGGTGCCCGTCCCGGTGCATGGCGCATCCACCAGCACCCGGTCGAAGGACCCGGCCCGCCGCTTCGCCCAGCGGTCGCCCGGCGCCAGCAGGTGCCGTTCCGCATTGTCCACCCCGGCGCGCCGTAGCCGCCGGGCCGCCCCCTCCAGCCGCGGGGCCGAGGTGTCGCAGGCGGTGATCTTCCCCCGATTGCCCATGGTCGCCGCCATCGCCAGCGTCTTTCCGGCCGCCCCCGCGCAGTAATCCGCCACGCGCATCCCCGGCCGCGCATCGGCCAGCAGGGCGATGAGCTGGCTGCCCTCGTCCTGCACCTCGACCAGCCCGTCCTTGTACGCCTTCGTGCCCGTCACTGGCCGGCGCGACGGGAGCCGCAGGCCCCAGGGAGAGAACGGCGTCGGCACGACCTCCAGCCCCTCCCCCGCCAGCAGCGTCGCCGTTGTGTCGCGCTCCGCCCGCAGCAGGTTGGCGCGCAGGTCGAGCGGCGCCTCCTCCTCCAGCGCGGCCGCTTCCGCCGCCAGCGATGCGCCGAAGCGCGCCGACAGCTTCGGCAGCACCCAGTCCGGCAGGTTCAGCCGCGCGCCCTCGGGCATCGCCGGGTCTATCAGCGGCCGCCCATCCAGCGCGGCGGCCACCCGCCGTTCCGCGGCATCCAGCACCGCCGGGCCGTAATGGGATCCGTCGAAGGCCGCCTCGGCTGCCTGCCGCCCGCGTCCATGGTCATCCACGCCGCGCCCCAGCAGCAGGCGCGCCAGCAGCAGCAGCCGGGCTGTCGGCGCCACCCCCAGCCGGGCGAGATGCCAGTCGAGCCGCAGCCGCTGCCGCACGACCCCCCAGGCCAGTTCCGACACCGCCCGACGGTCGCCGCCGCCGATGAAGCGCCGCGCGCGGAAGAAGTCGCTCGCCACCGCATCGGCCGGCCGGCGCCGTGCCGCGGGCGCGAAGCATTGCTCCTCCAGCACCGCCAGCAGATCGATCGCGGCGGCAATCCTCGCGGCGGGCGTCACGTCAGCAGGCCGGGCAGGCCGCCGAGATCGCCCAGCACCGGCACCCCGGCCTCAGCCAGCCCGTATTCGTCCGGTGCCCCGGCACGGTTCACCCGCACCACGCGCATGCCGAAGGCGAGTGCCGCCTGCGCATCCCAGGCATTGCCCGAGACGAAAGCGAGATCGTCCGGCGCGCAGCCGAACTGCCGCGTCGCCAGCCGGTAAACCCTCGGATCGGGCTTGAAGACGCCCACCAGTTCCACGCTCAACACCTCATCAATCAAATTCTCGATCCCCGCCGCCGCGACGGCATCCGCCAGCATGCCGGGCGTCCCGTTCGACAATATGGCGGTGGCGATGCCCGCCCCACGCAGCGCGCGCAGCATGGCAGGCACCTCAGGATAGGCAGGCAGCGCCCCGTAGGCCGCCATCAGGTCCTTCTCCAGCCCCGCATCCCGGATGTTGTGGCGGGCGAAGACGAAGGCCAGGGCGTCGCGCGTGCACAGCCAGAAATCCTCGTGATGCGCCGCCCCGGTCAGGCTGCGCACCCAGCTGTATTCAAGCTGCTTCGCCCGCCATTCCGCCGACAGCGCCGCCCAGCGGTCACCGAGCCGCGCGGCGTGCCGTTCCATCGCGGCATTGACGTCGAGCAGGGTTCCGTAGGCGTCGAAGACAACGGCTTCGGGCGCGGCCATGGTTCAGCTCCGGGGCACCGCCGCCCACCGCGCCATGGCGCCGGAAGCCGCTCAGGCGCCGAAAGGACGAGGCATCTTCGCCCGCCCGGCCGCTACCGCCCGGACAGGATCTGCCCCCGCCCGCGAGCATGGCCGAGACGGCGATGCGCCGCCAGCCGGGCTACCCCTCGGCGCGGTAGTTGGGCGCCTCGCGGGTGATCGCCACATCGTGCACATGGCTTTCGCGCAGCCCTGCCCCGGTGATGCGCCGGAACCGCGCATTCGCCTGGAGCTCCGACACCGTTCCGCAGCCGGTGTACCCCATCGCCGCACGCAGGCCGCCGACCATCTGGTGCACCACCGTGCCCACCGGGCCCTTGTAGCCGACGCGCCCCTCGATTCCCTCGGGCACCAGCTTCAGCGTGTCCTGCACCTCGGCCTGGAAGTACCGGTCGGCCGACCCACGCGCCATCGCGCCCAGCGAGCCCATGCCCCGGTACGACTTGTACGACCGGCCCTGGTAGAGGAACACCTCGCCCGGCGCCTCATCCGTGCCGGCGAAGACCGAGCCCATCATGGCGCAGTCGGCGCCGGCCGCGATGGCCTTGGCAAGATCACCCGAGGTGCGGATCCCGCCATCGGCGATCACCGGCACGCCCTTCTCCCGCGCCGCCGCGGCACTTTCCATCACGGCCGTCAGCTGCGGCACGCCCACCCCCGCCACGATGCGCGTCGTGCAGATCGACCCCGGCCCGATACCGACCTTCACCGCATCCGCGCCGGCCTCGATCAGCGCCAGCGCGCCTTCCGGCGTCGCGATGTTCCCGGCCACGACCTGCACGGAATTCGACAGCCGCTTGATGCGTTCCACCGCCTGCATCACCCCGCCCGAATGGCCGTGCGCGGTATCGACCACGACGACATCGACCTCGGCGGCGACCAGCAGCTCCGCCCGGCGGAACCCGTCCTCCCCCACGCCGGTCGCGGCGGCGACGCGCAGCCGGCCCATCGCATCCTTCGACGCATTCGGGTTGGCCTGCGCCTTGTCCATGTCCTTCACGGTGACGAGGCCGACGCAACGATAGGCGTCATCTACCACTAGCAGCTTCTCGATCCGGTGCTTGTGGAGCAGCGCCCGCGCCTCATCCGGCCGCACCTCGGGGGAGGTCGTGACCAGGTTCTCCCGCGTCATCAGCTCATAGACGCGCAGGTTCGGGTCGGTCGCGAACCGAACGTCGCGATTGGTCACGATGCCGACCAGCCGGCCCGACCCGCGCTCGACCACCGGGATGCCGCTGATGCGGTAGCGGTCCTGCAGTGCGCGGACCTCGGCCAGCGTCTGGTCCGGATGCACGGTGAGCGGATTCACCACCATGCCGGATTCGAACTTCTTCACCTGCCGCACCTGCGCCGCCTGCTCCTCCGGCGGCAGGTTCTTGTGGATCACGCCGATGCCGCCGACCTGGGCCATGGCGATCGCCATGTTGCCCTCGGTGACCGTG
This sequence comes from Neoroseomonas terrae, assembly GCF_018129025.1. Taxonomy (GTDB): domain Bacteria; phylum Pseudomonadota; class Alphaproteobacteria; order Acetobacterales; family Acetobacteraceae; genus Neoroseomonas; species Neoroseomonas terrae. The sequence continues at coordinate 27,865 of NZ_JAAEDI010000033.1, forward strand.
TCCATCGCCGCGGAGATCAACGGAATGTTGAGCGAGATCTCCCGCGTCATCCGCGTGCGCGTATCGGTCTGGGACGGCAGGACAGTGGAATAGGACGGCACCAGCAACACGTCGTCGAAGGCGTAAGCCTCCTCGATCATGCGAGTGCCGGGGCGGGGGGAGTCTTGCAGGGAGTCGGGAGCCATGGGGGACCTTTCAACGATCCGAACCTTGGCGAGCCCCCTTACTGCGGGGCGCCAGCCGGGGCAAGCGGCGGTTGCGTGGCGGCTGGGTTGCGCGAGGGGAAGGTTGGAAAGGTTGGGGGAGGAGAACCTCCCCCGAATCCCCCTCCCTCTTTTTGCTGAGTTGCGCGGAAGCGCTGGGGAGCAGGTCAGCCTCGATCGCAGACGAACCGCGGCCGCCCAGTCAGCGCCAGCCGCACGGCGACGGGGACGCCGCTTTGCGAGAGGACCCGACATTCGTCACGGCGTGTCCTACGGATTATGCCTGTTCGATCAGCCGTGAACCCGCCTCTGACCAACGCCTTCATCCGCGTCTGCACTTTGTCCAAAACAGCACACGTTGATGTGAGCGGCCGGTCACCCCCGGAACCCGGTCGCCACCACATACAGTTCGGCACTGTCCTTCCGGCTCGCCGGCGGCTTCATGTGGCGCACCACCGCAAAATCCCGCTTCAGCGCCGCCAGCATCTCCGCCTCGGTGCCGCCCTGCAGCACCTTGGCGATGAAGGCGCCCCCCGGCGCCAGCACCCGCCGCGCGAAATCGAGCGCGATCTCTGCCAGCCCCATGATGCGCAGATGGTCCGTCGCCTGGTGCCCCGTGGTGTTCGGCGCCATGTCGGACAGCACCGCATCCACCCGCCCGCCCATTGCCTCCAGCGTGCGGTCCTCCGCCTCCTGCTCGGTGAAGTCGCCCTGCAGCACGGTCGCCCCCTGCACCGGGTCCATCGGCAGGATGTCGATGCCGACCACCTGCCCGCGCGGCCCCACCGCGGCCACCGCCACCTGGGTCCATCCGCCCGGTGCCGCGCCGAGATCGACCACCCGCATCCCCGGCTTCAGCAGCTTCAGCTTCTGATCCATCTCCAACAGCTTGAACGCCGCACGGGACCGGAACCCCTGCTCCTTCGCCGCCTTCACGTAAGGGTCGTTCAACTGCCGCGTCAGCCAGCGCTGGCTGGCCGTGCTGCGCCCCTCCGCGGTCTTCAGCCGCGTGGACATGCCCCGGCCGGTGCCGGGCGGTTGCTTCGCCATCGGGTAAAGTCCTTCTAGCGCCCGGCGCGGCGGCGGGGCGCGGCGCGCTCGGCGCGCATCATCCGGGTCAGCATGCCTTCGCGCAGCCCACGGTCTGCGACCGTGATCCGCGGCGTCGGCCATACCCGCCGGATCGCGGCATACACCGCGCAGCCCGGCAGCACGAACTCCACCCGCTCCGGGCCAACGCAGGGGTGCTGCGCGAGCCCTTCCCGCCCCAGCGCGAACAGGTCGCCGAGCGCGAGGTCCGCCGCCTCGCATTCCAGCGTCTTGCCATCCACCAGCGGCCGCTTGTAGCGCGGCAGCGCCATCGCGACGCCGGCCAGCGTCGTGACCGTGCCCGAGGTGCCCATCAGCCGCACCCCGCCAGCCCGGATCTCCTGCCCGATGCAATGCACACGGTCGAATTCCGCGAGGTGCAGCGCGACCTCGTCCACCACGTCGAAGAAGCCGCGTTGGGTGAAGCAATCCTGACCCGCGCGCTCGGCCAGCGTCACCACGCCGAGCGGTAGCGACAGATACGCGATCAGTTCCGGCGGCCCGGCCCCCGGGACGCGGATCCAGGCGATCTCCGTGCTGCCGCCGCCGATGTCGAACAGCAGCGCGCGGCGGTCCTCCGGCTCCAGCAGCGGTGCGCAGGATTCCATCGCCAGCGCCGCTTCCTCCCGCGCCGAGATGATGCGCAGCCTCAGCCCCGTCTCCGCTGCGATCCGCGCCAGGAAGGCCGGCCCGTTGGCGGCCCGACGGCAGGCTTCGGTCGCCACGGCCTCGAATCGCCGCACCGGTCGGCGTGCCAGCTTCTCCGCGCAGGCGCGCAGCGCCGCAGCCGCCCGGTCCATGGCGCCCTCGGCGAGCCGACCGGTCTGCGCCAGCCCCTCCCCCAGCCTGACGATGCGGCTGTACGAATCGACAACCCGGAAGCCCGAACTTGTAGGCGCCGCGACCAGCAACCGGCAGTTGTTGGTGCCGAGATCGATCGCTGCATACGCCGGCGCGCCGTGGTCCGCGCGCGCGTACACCGGCGCCGCCAGGTCTGGCGGGGCGGCGGGGATGTGGCGGGCGTAGCTCTCGGTCATTGCAGGGTCCGGACCGGCGCGGCAGCGTCCGGGCGCGCGGTCATGATCCGGAGATGTAGGGACCGGGGCAAGCGCTTTCCACGCCCGCGCGATCGTGAGCGGCTCCGGACGGTGTTGCCGGACCCGTCCTGCGGTGCTACATGCGCGCCCCCGGCCAATGGTCGGGCCCGCTTGGGGGATAGTTTAACGGTAAAACTCCCGACTCTGACTCGGGCATTCTTGGTTCGAATCCAGGTCCCCCAGCCACCGTCGCCGAACCCATTGATCTAGTGAGCCTTTCAGCCCTGGCGCAGCGCCGGGAGCACCGAAAGTGCCCGATACTGTCCCACCATGGTCCCACCATGCGGGCGCACATGTAGCGCGCCGGGGTTGCATCTATCGCTATCGCAGGCGACTACCCGGTGAGGCGCGAGGGCGTGAGGTCGTGGTCAGCCTTCGCACGCGCCGGTTCCGCGAGGCTGAGCACCGCGCCGCCCTGCTGGACCGGGAGTTCAGTGCGGCGCTGGCGAGGGCACGGCAGGCGATGGGAGACAATACCGACCTCAACGCGACGCTGCGGGCCAACCTGCGCGACGTGCTGGGCCGAGACGCCCTCGCAAGCGATCCGGCATCGCTACCCGCGCAGGGGAGAGCGGCACCGGCACCCGCGCCTGCTGAGGCAGCCCCGTCTGCCAGCACCGGTGGCCCGCTCGCCTCAACGATGGTCGAACCGCACTTTCAGCGCCGGGCGACGATCGATCGGACGCGCCATCAGGTCATCGGGCAGGAACGGAACACGTTACGGCTGTTCTTCGAGGTGTGCGGCGACCGGCCGCCGGCCGACTACCAGCGCGGCGACGTGACGCAGTTCCTTGGCACGCTGCGGAGGATGCCGGCGCTCTACAATCGGTCCCGCACGGCACCGCCAAAGAGCGTCGCGGACATCATCGCAGAGGCCGATGCGAGTCAGGCGGACCGCCTGACAGACAAGACAGTGAAGCGCCATCTCACGGCGCTTTCGCAGTTCTTCCGCTTCGCGCTGGATGAAGGGAAGATCAGCGTCGCCGCGCACGGCGAGCTTGTGAAAGGCCACCGCTTCAAGGCGTCGAAGAACGCGCGTGATCAGCGCGACGCATGGGCGCCAGAGGAGCTAACGGCGCTGTTCAAGACGCCCGTCTGGTCAGGCCGTGACGCTGCCCGCGCGACCCAGCCGGGCCCGCACATCATCCGCGATGCGAAGTTCTGGCTCCCCATCCTCGCACTGTTCCACGGCGGCCGACTGGAAGAGTTCGCGGACCTCTACGGGCGCGACCTTCAGTGCGACGCGGGGACATGGTTCCTCAACATCGTGGAGACGGAGGCCGACGAATCGACCGGCAGGAAGGGCCGCAGCCTTAAGACAGGCAACGCCACTCGTGCCCTGCCCCTGCATCCTGAGGTGATCCGCCTGGGCTTCGTGCAGTATGCACAGGAGAATGCGCCGAACCCCGATGATCCGCTGTTCCCTGACCTGCCGCCACAAGGGAAGGACGGTCGGCGCGGAGCACGCTTCACGCGGGACTTCATCTACTACCGCCAGCAAGTCGGCGTGTATCGACAGGGCGTGGGCATGCACGCCTTCCGACACACGGCCATCACGCGCCTCACCGACGCCATCACGGATTTCCAGCAGAAGCGCCACCGCGATTACCTCATGGGCCACGGGGGCAGCGGGACCGAGGGTGACGTGCGCTATGACAAGGGGCCGGGCCTCAAGGCGGTGGCCGCGACGTTGGCCTTGTTGCGCTATCCCGAGATCGACCTATCGCATCTGCATGTCCATCCGGCGCCTGAGGTTGATGCCGGCGCGGTCATCACGCCGCGTCAGTATGATGACCCCACCGAGGGAGATCGCCAGCCACGCCCGCCGACAGAGAGCCATGAAGAACAGCTCGCGCGGATCGCCCGCGAGTTCTACGAGTATGAACTTCGCCTGGATGCCGAGGAACGCCTTGCCGCCAAAGGCCCATCAACGCGGGCATTTCTACAGGCGGCCGGCTTTGTCGAAGTGAACGAGGGCATCGCCCGACGTGGTCTCGGCTTCGGTAACGAAGATGGCCGGGTGCTGGTCGCTGACTTCGCAGACAAGGTCTGTGCCAGGGAGGGGATACCTCGAAAAGGCCAAGGGCGACTCGCGCTCGATCAGGCCCTCTTGCGAGCGTTGGTCGAGGTGCAGAAGCGCGCCCGCGAGCGAGACGGCGCTGATTTCTCTGGGAAGCCGTCGGACCCGCTCTTGCTGCCAGAGAAGGACAAGCGTCGCTAGCGGCTTCTGGGAGTCCGTTGGACGGAACCTGAGACTTCTGGGCCGGAGGTAGCGGGCGAGCGCGTGGAAGGCGCCAGGGCGACTCCTGGCGCGCTCCCTGCGGGGTGTCAGTGTTTGGTGCCGGCGCTGGAGGCAGGCCCGATGATCTCCATGGTGACGGCCTCAGCGCCCGGCGGCTCAAACAGCACCACCGCATCCTCATTGCGATCGGTGCAAACGAATGCGATGTCAGTCTTCTTCACGCGGGTAGTGACGATGGCCGGGCTGGGAACACTGATACCCCGATGCCCTGCGGCGAAACCTACCGCTACGTCGCGCCGCAGCGTCCAGGCTAGGCCGAGAGGGACCGTCGCAGACTGACCACGATAGACCGTGACCTCGTCCGGCAGCGCGTCATAGGCCGCCCGATCGGTCGGCTCCATGCACCCTGGCGACCATGCGGCGCGGAGCTCCTCGAACCAAATGATATAGTCGTCGAGCGGGATTCTATCGAATCCTGACCACTCATCCGCGATAAGGCGCCAGAAGAGTGCGTCATCTGCATTTGCCATATTGTAATACAGCGCCAATAATTCTACGGGCCGCTCGGTCGAGTTGCACCAACGGAACAGGAAGTCGGGGATCGCGGCGGCATCGCCCGACTCCACCAGTGCCTCTCGCGCCTCACGATACCGCTCGAACTCGGCTTCGAGGCTTGGAAGTTTATACGTCATGGTCGTGCTCGTCGGTGTAAGTGATGAGGATCGGCTCGGCGGGGTCGAGGGGTTCGGTCACTGGAACGCCTCGGGGTTCATGGTCAGGGGCCGGGCGGCCCAGTCGGGATCGGGATCGGGCACCGGGTCGAGCGTCACGATGATGAAGCGATCCTGGACGTGCCCGATCATGATGTGGCCGTAGTGCGCGCTGCGCCCGACCGAGATCGGCCATCTTCCGTCGAGCATGATGGTTTCGACGCTGGTGAGGTCATCGACGATCGCGCTGTAGGTAGCGGCGCTGATGTGCTCCACCCTCACGGTGCGGGCACCTGGACAGTGTCGGGGCTGCCATCTTGGATGAGATAGACCTCGCTGCCGCCGCCCGGCTGGATGGTCGAGACCATGCCAAGAACTGGATGAAGCAGATCCAGGCGCAGGCTGGATGGCCGGTCATCGTGAAGCAAAATCTCGGACGCTGATATGATATCGGCGGCATATCCGAAATTGATCAAAGAAATATCCACTTACTCTCTCCTAATTTGCGGACGGTTAGATAATAAGACAGATGCTGCAGATAGAAAATCCTATTTCATAGATTTTATTTGGTGACTTTCTACTGCGGGCATTAGTCAGCGATGACTTATCTCTTCCGTTGGGCACTTCATGGTGGGCCTGTAGCTTGGGCTGGCGGTTGATGGTCGGCGTCGGCCACCTGGGCGTGGTTTTGGTGTTCGAGGTGGGGATGCGGCTGCGTGAGGGTGTGCGCCGATGATTTAGTGGCGCTGGTGATCTGCGGGGCGGCGGTGGTTGGCGTGTTCGACGTGGCGCTCGTGTTCGCGTTTTCGACGGGGCTGGCCGCCACCTGGGCGGGTTTGGGCATGGGTGCGCCGGCTTCCTGCCGGGCTTCGCTCATGGCACGTAGCTTGGCTTGCCGTGCACGGAACGGCTGGATGGGGTCGGCCAGCGTCGCCGTGTCGGTGTAGCCGGCTTTCTGGCGGGCTTCTTTGCTGATGCTCGGGGCAATGATGACGCGCGGCCCGTGGATCGTCCCCTGGGGCTCGCGGAGGTGGTTGGGGTGGAAGCGGTCACGCAGGATCGGATCGAGACCCGGGGCAGCCTTGGGGGTCGTCAGCACTGCATGCGCGGTCGCGTCGTCGCAGCCCTTCAGGTGGTAGGTGAGGGCCCGGTGAGCGTTGGTGTCGCCAAGGAGTGCCGGTTCGATCTTGATTGGCGTGTAGGTGGCGTTGCGAGCGGTCTTCCAGCGAAACCGGCGCTTGAAGACGCTGACAAAGCGTCCGTGGAAGAAGGCGCGCTCAGCGTCGTTCGTCGGGCTGTGCAAAAGAACGTTCGCGTGCAGGCCATGGCCGCCGCAGGACGGGTTCTCCAACGTGATGGTGTAGGCGGGTGCAACGCCGAGCCGGGTGGCGGTGAACTCGACTGCGTTCTCGACGGCGGTGGCGAACATCCTGGTCGCCGCCCTGGTGGTCCTGCCCCGAGGGACGAACCATGCCCCCTGGGCGTCGATCGTCACACTGGTATTGAGCGGCGTGCCCTGCACGGCGGCGAAGTGGAAGGCGTTGATGGCGTCCAGGAACTCGGGCGCGGTGATGGCGGTCGAAGGTTGGGGCTTGCCCCTGGGAGTGGTGCGGCGCCCTGTTGATGGGCGCTTGGTTGGTGGGCTTGGTTTAGATGGCGATGGCATGATGGTTGGATTGCTGTTCCTGTTTGGTGGTTCCCCTTCTCTACTAACTCTTACTTACTAGCCGCGCTCCGCGCGGAACCTCCTGTCGGCAGCAAAGCCAAGGAAAAGTTGGCGTTCAGCCGATCCCATAAGCGTGTCGAACCCTGAAAATAAGGGACGGATACGGAATGAACTGGCATGGTGGAGCGCGTGGTCGTGGCATGCGGCTACTATAGGCGAGAGGGGTCGAACTTGCCCCGACTTGCAAATGTGTCGGGAATTTCAACCCCGGGTTGTTTCCGGGTCGGGTTGCCGGTCGGTCTGCATTTTCTAGGACTTCGGTCGTCACGGGGCCGCACCGAGCACGGTCGCCTCGTCGCCCTCGATCACGACCTCATCGGCTCCGGGATCGGCGGTCTCGTCGGCGCTATGGTCCTGCGTCCCCGGGCGGGTGATTGCGTCCTCTTCCTCTTGCTGCCGCCGCACGTCGGCCACCTCGGCCGGGGTCATCTCCTTCACGACAAGCTCAGGCGGATCACCGTCATGAACACTGCCCCTGAGATCGAGACCAAGGGCAACGAACCGTGCCGTGCGCGTGCGGCTGATGATGGCGGCGGCGCTGTCGAGAGCGCGGAGGACGGCGGCAGCGGATGCGATCTCCCCAGACGCAGCCTGCTCGGCTGCGGCCATGGCTAGGGCTTCGATGCGGGTGGCGTTCTTGTAGGTCTCATCCCGCGTCCAGCGGACACGTGCCGCAGTGTCGGGATGCTCAGGCATTACGTCTGACAAAATGCGGGCGCTGACGGCTGTGGCTATCGCAGCGCTCGCGGCACCTCTCTTCGCGCCGAGGCGCAGGAGGGCAGCCTGCACCCCCCTCCTGGACATGGAATACTTCGCAGCCAGGTCTTCGGCGGTGACGGTGCCCGACTCCCAGAGGGCCTTCATTGCTCCTTCGTCCGCTGGCAAGAGGCGACGGTAGCGGCGGGCGGTGGTCGGCTCGGATGTCATGCGGACGATGCGGCGCGCGACGGCAGCGCCATGTCCGTTCGGAGATCAGCCCAGGCGGCGTCCCATCGAGGATCACTCTTCACCCAGGTGAAGAATCTCGGAGGGCAGTTCCGAAAGATACCCTCGCGACAGAAGAGGGAGGCCATAGCATTCGGGAAGAGACCAGCGCCGTCGGCGATGTCCTCAAGGGAGGCAATGCCCGTGGCGTGGGAGTAAGCACACCAAACGAATATGGTTGGTGTCAGTTCTGGGGCGCCAATGGCGGGCTCGTTGAGCTTGGGCACTGTGGTCGTCTCGCTGCAATTGTGCTGTGTGCCCTATTCTACCACGCATTCATTGCGCATCTCAATATTTGATACAAATCTCATGTGCCGACCCGGACCGGAATGCCAAGGGTTCTGCCGGGTGCAGCGATCCAGCCGGCAAATGCCCGACTGTGGCCGGCCCTTGAGCATGGGCGTTGGGAGCGCCACGGCCGGCAATGCCAACCGCCGCGCTGCATCCCGCCAGCCCACGAGCATTCACATGCCCCAGAGGGCTAAAGCCTTCTCCGCGCTGCTGGGATCGGCCTGGATGCGATAGACCGCCTGACGAGACAGGCCGGCCTCCCTGGCAACGGACGCGATCGCCTTGCCTTGCGCGAGCATGTCATGGACCAGGGTCAGAGCCTTCCGGTCATATTCCGGCTTGCGGCCCCTGTAGGCCGTGCGATCGGTCTGTGCCTTGGCATGGGCGATGCCGGCCTTCTGGGCTTCCTTGGTGGCCTCTGCCTGCGCTTGCGCGGTCGCGGCGAGGAACCCGATCAGGGCGTCGCGAACGGCCATCTGGACGGGGTCGGTCGTCGCGCCGTCGAACACCATCCCATTAATGATGGTCCGCACGATGATGCCCTTGCGGATAAGTTCGCGCAGGTTGTCCGTGATGTCGTTGTAGTCGCGACCCAGCCGATCGACCCAGCGCACGACCAGGGTGTCGCCGGCCCGCAGCATGTCGAAGAGTCGGCGACCGTTCGGCCGGTCGCGAAGCTTCATGGAGACGCCGGAGACGCCCTCATCGAAGACGACATGGTCGAACTGGAAGCCGGCCTTCTCAGCTTGGGTCCGCTGGTGGGCGATGGTCTGTTCGGCGGTGCTGACCCGACCGTAGAGGATAATCGCCATGGATGCCGCCGCCCGTCCGTTGAGATGATGTCCATTTGTATATTCGTCCAAATGGAGAAGGTCAACCCTAGCGGACATTCCCTACGGGCGATTTCAGGACGTCCACTGAGGTATACTCTAACGGACGGCGGCAGCCACGCACGGCTGGGCAGCAAGTGCCGTGCGGAACGCGCCGGCCGGCGCCTATGGCTCTGTCTTGATGCGTTTCGCGCGTGAAAACTCGGGCGTTGACGATCCAGCCCACGTGTGACGGGGCCACGGCTTAGCGATATCGCGGCAGCGCTTAATGATGCGCCCCATCCGAGCTTCAAGAGCGCTATATCGCCGAGCATAGAAGGGCAGTTCCGCCCCCTCTCTCTGAGTGGCAGTCTGTCGGGGACGACACCGCGATAACATAGAAACCAAAGAGCATTTGCGAAGGGACCTTCAATGCATCCAGTCGATTTGATTAATCTAAAGCGAAATCATATTCAGCGCCTAGCAAATCAAAATGGAGCCGCTGGAGAGCAGGAAATTCTTTCTTCAAATAGGAATTTGGTAGCACGCCCAAAAGGACACGGACTTAACGTCCTAATGAACGCATTGAAAGAAAGTGGAATAATTATTAAACGATCGAGTTTCGATGCAATTTCCATTCCGGCGGGAGTTAGTGTAGATTTTCGCGACATGGCATCCGTAAAAGAGGCACTATCAAAATTAGTCTTTGTCGAACTCAAGACCGCAAATCAAGCGCGAGTTCGGCCCGATTTTTCCGGATTCTTTTTCGCTTTCACCGAGGGGGAGATTCTGGCATCGGAAGCGCTGGGGCCGAGGCACCGGGTCATGTTATTTAACAAAGCAACTGGCGCTACGCTCCTAACCTCAGTCCCTGAGGTTCTTGCAAAAGCGAAATCGACTAATTGGCAAGTTTCAATCCAGCTGTAGATGCTGTTACGTCCAGATCAGATTGAGCGTTCAAGCAATTGTTGCGACAGGGGGATTCTCTTTCTTCTTTCGCCGCTTCTCCGCCTCCTTGGATCGATCCGTAATAACCGATCGGAACTGTTCGATCTCCTTCAATTCTAATCTCATTTCAGCTGGAGTCGGCGTAACTACCTGTTTCGGAGCGGCGCTGTCGTGTCCTGATCGTTCGGAAACGCGTTTCATCGCCCAATAGATCTTCCCATAGTCGTCATCCTCAACGACGACGGTCTTAAGGCTCAGCGTTTTGACATCGGTGTTGAAGCGCTCGACGACCTTCCCTAGAAGCACCTCTTCCACGAGCCGTTCCCATGTTTCTCGCAGATCAGTATAAAAATCCTTCACAACTCGCCGATATTCTTCGGTGTTAAAGTCCTGAAATTCCTTCTCGATTTGGTTTGGCCGCTTCTGAAGGGCAGCAATTCGAGTTGAAACCTTCTGAGTCGCCCAAGGTTCGTCACCCGAGACGACACCGAATCCCTCGCTTTCGGTTTTGGTGACGACCTGCTGATGCACTTTGACCTGTGGGTTGGCTGCGGCTGCGGCCTCCCTGACTTCGTTGAAGAACAGCATGTTGTGCGTGAAGATGATGATCTGCTTGCCCTTGCTTGCTTCCGCGACCAAACGCTGGGCGACTTTGCGAATGCGGATGTGATCAAGCGATGACACAGGATCATCGATCACCAGACCATGCATCGCCGTGTCAGCTTCGACCTCAGCGAGGAAGCACGCCAGAGCCAGCGCACGTTGCTCACCTTCGCTAAGCACTTCGCGATTGGGCGCTGCGACCTTTGCCTTCAGTCCGACTGAAAAGTAGCTGGCGCCGTCATCGCTTTTATCACTCACGGCAAACGGGAGATGCATAAGATCAAGATTCTCGATCTCCTTCTGTATACCCACCTGAAGGCCTGTCGCAACCACCCGACGGCGAACAGTCGTGATCAAGTTGGAGAGTTGAAGGTTACCGACGAGACTTAAGCATTTAGTGAGCTTCGCGTGCTGATCTAATGCATCACGGCGCGCCTTAATGACGCTCACGTTGTTCTTCATCCATTGCTTGTCTCTAAGAGATGAGAGGCGAGAAACCAATTTCGTTTTTTCAACATCATCGGTAGCTAGCGCAGCTTGCGCCAGTGCTTCATTTGACAGTGTCACGATTTCCGTTTTGACATCGGTTACGATCGAGGCGGGGAGTGCGGAAACCTCGGTGAAGTCGCCAGAGGTTGCTGCCTTCAGTAGGATGTTCCGATGAGCGATAGAGGCCTCGATGTATGCCTTGATGCCTTCGGCCAAGGCATTCCGTTCCGTGGACATGGCTGCGAACTCGGCCAAGTCCCGCTGCACCATCGCTTTCGAAGGAAGCGAGAGCTCTCTCAGCACAGTTAGCTCGCGCTCAAGTTCAACCTTGGTTTTTGAAGCAAGCTTGTTCGCCTCTCCGGCGATGAACTTCTTGAAGCGTTCGACCCGTGCGCTTGCCTGTGAGTCCAACGGCTGCTGGCAGAGCGCACAAAGGTCTCCTACTGCGTGGGGTAATTCGTCACCAAGGTCATTTGCGGCGATGTAGGCGCTCGCGAATTCAAACATCAGCTTCCACGGTTCCCGCCCCACCCCGGGAAGCGACTCGCTACTGAACCGCGTGTCCGCATCCATGTTAGCCGCAGTCGCAGCCGTCACGGCGGCATCCACTTTCGCCCTAAGATCGGCAGTGATGCTCGCCGCCAAGCTGACTTCGATGAGTTCGAGCGTCGCGAGAGTCGAAGTCAGCGCTGTGCCGCAGCGCTGATAACATGCGGCCATGGCAGCTGGATCTTGGGCAAGCGTTGTCACAAGCGATGCGAGTTCGTTTTCTTCGCAAGGTGTTAAGGTTGCGAGTTCCGCGATGTATTCCGGGGTTGGAAGAACCTTCCTCGGAAGCAGCGCCGCGATGACTTTCGTTGCGATCATCCCATCGGGCGCATACCCACCCGGGAGCGGCACCTTGATTTGACCGTCCAGAGCTTTTCGTTCAGCCGTGAACGTCGCATCCATTTCACTGCGGTGAGCAGCATGGCTTTCGAGGATCGCGATGTCGCGCGGAAGGAATGCGACACGGTTCTGCTTGTCGATGTAGAAACGCGCGTTGGAAGAGTCGAAGACAGAGATGTTGCGCAGCGCCTTCGGCGTGGGCGAGCCATCTGTCCATTGCTCTTCGGCGACGGGATCGCCGTCCTTCGCGATATAGCGGACCAAAGCGCGCGCTGACGGCTTGGTCCCTTCCTCGAATATATTGCCAAGTAGACTGTCTCTCGTCGCACTGCGGCAGAGAGCCTTGGTGATGCGACAGTAACCGCTCTTCCCCGTTCCATTGTCGCCGTAAATCAGGGTCACGCCATCGAGCGCAAAAGAGAGACGTTGGTCTCTGGCAAGCCGCCCTATGTGTTCAACAGGCCCAAGAGAGCATAGCACGGGACGCGAGGTATCAGCGCTCCCCGAACCTAGCTGATCTACACTTACAGCAGTGTAAGTGGGTGCCGGATCAACCAGAAATCCCGCGGCATGCCGGACGTTCTTCTCAATTTTATCTTTGTCCCCCTGGGACAGGACAAAGGATTCGGAGCTTGCGTGTCGTCGGAGGGCGTCGCCTACCCACGGCAACTGCTTTGATGACCAGTCGATGATATCGTTGTTCTCGGACATAGGTCGACATCATCAAAAAATTGAGAGACTGGGAAGTCCCTCATCCATATCGGGAAGTGGGCGACACGTCACTGGGATAGCGTGCCCCCGACCTGCCGTGGGGCTATCGAGGATCGCCCTGCTCAGGCGAACAGGCAGGGGACGGCGACGGCCATGAAGAACATCTGGCGCGCTTCTGACTTGTAGGCAGAAGGGGCTACCCTTCCGTCATCCCGAACTAGCAGGCCGCACGGGGACTCCACTTCGTCACCACATCGCCCCGCCGAACGACCAATCGCTGCCAAGTTCGATCTCGCTCGTATGAGATTCGAGCCCGTATCGACAGGTGAATGTGCCCGTCGCTAGGTAGCGACCTGACGGGCCATTCTGAACCGAAGCTATACCGCGCAGCACGAGCCTGTCGCCCTCCACCGTTTCGGACGGCGGGCCTCGGAACTGCAAGACCATCATGGGCGCCCCCGATCCGGCAGCGCGTGACAGAATGCCCCTCCTACACGCGTCTTGGGCTCCGAAACGAACAATGGCCGCGCGACGCTCAGCTTCCTGTCGCGTGAGCGTCGGTGTCCCCGCGTTCCCGCCGCCCGCACCCGTCGCCGCGGCACCCCCAGGTGCTGGCACGCGATCGTCTGCCAACGCGGGGAAAGCCAGCGCGACATACATCATGAGGGCCGCACGGCGCACGGCCTTAAGCTCGCAGATCAAGCGCGACAACGGCACTCTCCATGGTCGATTCTTTGACCTGCCGGCCCGTCGCTGAATGACGAAAAGTGACGCCGCCGAGCGTGGTTGATGCAGTCCAACCTTGCTTTTCAGCGTCCGAAATGAGCTTTCGCCAGCCGTCTGCGCCGGCGGGATAGCGTGGCCGGGCAACGGCCTCGGAACTCGCGTCCGCCCTAGGGCTCGCGTCAACGCTGGCGTTCAGGCTGGGAGGCATCCCCTGAGGCTCAGCAACGGCGCTGCCTCGCGCCAAACTCTCGATCGCCCGAGCAAAGCAATAAGGGATGATGACATAGGCCAACGCGAGCCCGGCGCCTGCTGCTTGCTGAGGCGCACTCACTGCGGCGAGGTGGACTTCAACGATTTGAAAGGCAGCAAGAGCGGCACCGATAAGGACCGCAATCCATGAGATTATAGAGATCAAATCAACCCCCGGCTTCCTAGCCACCCGACTACAGCACCCACGAGCGATTATGTCACGGGATGGTGAGCGGCTCGCCGACGCAGGCCGAACACCCCTCTCGCCCGGTTTGCTCGTTTCAGCTACACACTTTGCTCCACCAGCCGGCCGGCTGGCGCCTGAATGCCTTCATATTGCTGGGTTTGGTGGCGCTGCGGTGCACAATCCCCTCAGCTCCACCCCCCAACTCCTCAGGGCGCTGTGGTGCTTTGGCCCTACACGAATGTTCGTTCGTCTCTTTTTTTGATCTAAATGTGAGTATTTTGTGAATAGAAAGTCCCTTCCGGGCGCGCACTATCTAACACCTTCACCCCCGGGAGGCCGCCAATGGCCGTTCTATCGTCGCTATCCTTTGAGGCCGGGCCGCGGTCCCTCTCCAGCACCATCGGACGCCTTGATCTCTACGGCCGCATCACAGAGCGGCACCTGCGCTGGGCTTGGTTGGCGTTGGTGAAGGAAGGCCCCAGCCTTGAGATCATCGCCGGTCCTCTCGCGGTAACCGTCTCCTGGGGCAACATGGCGAACACAGACCCGGCGGCCCGTGTATGGGCGTGGCGGCGGGCCGAGGCGGCCGACGCCAGCCACCAGAGCATGCTCGAAGATGAGTGCGCGGACGTCCTGCCTGCACAACTGGCCTTCGAGGACCAGCGCCGCGAGCCTACGCGGTGCCCTTACCTCTCCGTCATTGAAGGAGGTCGGGCGGTTACCTCGGCCATCTCCTAAAAGCCTGCGGCGTCATCAGGGTGGCGTAGCGCCCAAAGGCGCTCGTAGGCCGCCACCAAGCTGTCTACGTCCTTGCGCCGGTTCGGGCTTGGTCCTGGGCGGGTCGCAATCCGCTCCAGCGTCCGCAGAAGTTCCCCGGCTACTTCCAGGTCGCGCTGATCGCAGGCGTGATGGAAGGCGACCAGTAACTTGTCGGAAAGCCGCCGGCCGCGCGTTCTAGGGGTCGCTGTCTCGCCGACTGTCCGCAGTTCCGGCCCGCCTCTGCCCGCACCGTCCACCACGGTTCCTCGCCCAGCCGATGAAACGTTACGGATATGAGTCTTACCGCTGACCGCCCGTGGCTCAAGGATGTCGCGGTCACATTCGCGGCAGACGTTCGGGCTCTCGTTCCCGGCCACTGGACTCCGTCCGGACTGCGGGATGCACCTGGATCGCTCGCCAGTGTTCTTGCTACGTTCTCTTTCCTGGGGCATCCTCCCGGGCATGTCGGACGTCCCCGCCGCCCAAACGCCCCGACCGCCCTCCACTCCACGCCCTACTGACCGCCGCAACGATGCGCCGGCTGGACCAAGTCCGGCAGATCGCCGTTGCCCGGGGAGACACCGCGCAGACGGTCACGGAGGACATGCGGGCCGTGCTTCTCGCCTGGCACCCCGCGTTGCCCCTGCCCATGATCGACAGCGTCGTCGCCATGCTGGAGGCAGACACCCAGCCCAACCCGCCGCAACACCGGGTAGTCCGCCGGTTCGCTCGCCGGCTTGGCTTCCGGTCCGCCGCTGGGGACGATGCGCCATGAAGCCCCGCCGGGGTGCAGTCTCGATGCTGGACGCGTCAGCGTCGGACGCTGCGGAGGCCGGGCAGTGGGTTGCGGTGGCGTGCCGCTGCGGGCACCGGACGGCCTTGGGGCCGCACCGGTATGGCGGGGCGACGTGTCGGCTGCGGGACTTGGCGCGGCTGCTCCGATGCCAGCAATGCGGGACACGGGGCGCGGTCAGGGTATGGCTGTCGGAGCGATAACGGCTGCCCCGCAATCCGCCTGGGAAGGCTGAGTTCAGCGAAGGAGACGCGTGCGCCGCCAGAGCACCGTCGATGCCGATCTCTGAACACCGCCGCCGGTGTGCACCTTCCTTCTCTTCGCTGCCTGCCCGATCAGAACCAGTGCCGGTTCATGCGGGCCAGGAACTTCGCATCCACCGCGCAGCCGGATGCATCGCCGATCACCGCATCCACGCCGCAAATGGGGCACAGCGCAGTTTGGCTGCCGTCCGTCCATGTCCTTGATGGCAGCGGGAGGAAAAGTCCCGCAGCAAGAGAAGCATCCACACAGCGAACTCGCCTCGATCTCTGCGCGGTGCAGAGCGGAACGGCCATGCGCTCGAATCTCGTCCTCGCCCATAAAGCCCCCCGTGCGACTGCTCGCCCGTCATATGCCCAGCACAACGGGATCTCACCGCGAGCGCTGCGCGGGCTATTGTCGCGCCTGCCGCACTGTCCCACCATGGTCACACCACCTACTCCAGCCGGGCCTTCCGGCTCAGTAGATCAATGGCTTATCGGCCGCACGCTGGGGGTCCAGGTCCCCCAGCCACTTCCCTCGCAGGCCCCGCGCTCAACACGCAATCGCGTTCACCGCCAGCCCGCCCTGCGACGTCTCCTTGTACTTCGACGACATATCGCGCCCGGTCTCGCGCATGGTTCGGATCACCTGGTCCAGGCTGACATGGTGGATGCCGTCCCCGTGTAGCGCGAGCCGCGCGGCGTTGATCGCCTTCGCCGCGCCCAGCGCGTTGCGTTCGATGCAGGGGATCTGAACCAACCCACCGATCGGATCGCAGGTCAGCCCGAGATTGTGCTCGAGCCCGATCTCCGCCGCATTCTCGACCTGGGCATTGTTGCCGCCGAGCGCAGCGGCGAGCCCCGCCGCAGCCATCGCCGAGGCGGAGCCGACCTCGCCCTGGCAACCGACCTCGGCGCCGGAGATTGAAGCGTTTCGCTTGATCAGCGACCCGACCGCTGCGGCGGCGAGCAGGAAGGTCTCAATGCCACGCTGGTCCGCGCCAGGGACGAAGGTGGTGTAGTAGCGAAGCACCGCCGGCACGATGCCGGCCGCACCATTGGTCGGCGCGGTCACGACGCGACCGCCGGCGGCGTTCTCCTCATTCACCGCGAGCGCGTAGAGATTGACCCAGTCCATGCCGAGCAGGGGATCCACCTCGTTGCGGCCCTCGCGATTGAGCAGGCGCTGATACAGCCCCGGGGCCCGGCGGCGTACATGCAGCCCGCCCGGCAATTCGCCGGTCTGCCGCAGGCCGCGGTCGATGCAGGCGCCCATCGCTGCCCAGATGCGCGCGATGCCCTCCGCGATCTCGGCGTCGTCGCGCGTGGCCCGTTCGTTCTCGCGTTGCAGCTCGGCGATGGACAGGCCCGCCGCCTCGGCCACGGCGAGCAAAGATGCCGATGTCTCGAAGGGATATGGAACGGCGGGGACGCCACCATCGTTGGACGCGCCGTCTTCGCCTTCCTCGACGATGAAGCCGCCGCCTACGGAAAAGAAGACGCGGCGGAGCGGCGTGCCCTCCCGCGGCATCGCCCGGAAGGCCAGCCCGTTCGGATGCTGCGGCAGGGATTCGCGCCGATGGAACAGGATGTCGGCATCCGGGTCGAAGCGCAGCGTCGTGCCGCCCGGCCCCGGCAATGCGCGCGTCTCCCGCAACCGCGCGATCATCCCGGGAACCGCATCGGGATCGACCGTGTCCGGCCGCTCCCCGAGCAGCCCGAGCATGACCGCCTGGTCCGTCGCATGGCCTTTGCCGGTGAGCGCGAGAGACCCGTAGAGATCGACGGCGACCGACACGAAGCCATCCGCCGGCAGTTCGGAGACGAAGCGCCGCGCGGCGACCATCGGGCCCACGGTGTGCGAGCTCGACGGCCCGATGCCGATGCGAAAAAGGTCGAAAAGCCCAACCCAGGCGGGCGATGCTGTGTCGGCCATGGCGGCGTCATGTCAGCCGCCATGGCCTCGTGACTCAAGCGAAAACCGCGAATCTTCGCTTATCAGGCCTCGACGGCCCGCTCGCCCGGCTCCCTACGCGCCGAGTTCCTTCCGTACGATCGCCGCGCCATCCGCGAGCGCCTTCAGCTTGGCGAAGGCGCGGTCACGCGGCAGGTACTTCATGCCGCAGTCAGGCGCCGGCACCAGCCGGTCGGCCGGCAGCACGCGCAGGCCGGCACGGATGCGCTCAGCGACCACCTCCGGCGTCTCCACCTCCTTCGTGCCGAGGTCGAGCATGCCGAGCATCACCGTCTTGCCCGGCAGATCCTTCAGGATACCGAGGTCGAGCTTCGGCTGCGCCGCCTCGATCGAGATCTGCTGCGCCATCGCGCCGGACAGCTCCGGCAGGAAGGAGTAGCCGCTCGGCTTGTCGTTCACCATCGCCGCATAGCCGAAGCATAGATGGATGACGGTGGTGCCCTCGATCCCCTCCAGGGCGCGGTTCACCGCAGTGATGGCGTAGCGGCGGGCTTCATCCGGGAAGGCCTGCATCCAGGGCTCGTCGAGCTGGATGACATCCGCGCCGGCGGCCTTCAGGTCGCGGATCTCCTCGTTCAGCGCGGCGGCGAAGTCCATCGCGAGCTCGGCATCGTCGCCGTAGAACTCGTTCTTCGACTGCCGTGTCATGGTGAAGGGGCCGGGCAGTGTGATCTTCACCTGGTGGTCGGTGTTGGCGCGGGCGAAGGCGACGTCGCGCACCTCGACCGGCCGGGCACGGCGCACACGCCCCGTCACGCGCGGCACGACGGTCGGCTTGCCGGTGCGGCCGACCACCTCCGCCGGCCTGTCGCGGTCGATGCCGTCCAGCGCGGATGCGAAGTGGTTGGAATAGCTTTCGCGCCGGATCTCGCCATCGGTGATGATGTCGATGCCGGCGCGTTCCATGTCGCGCATGGCGACCAGCGTCGCGTCGTCCTGCGCCCCGGTCAGGTGGTCCCCGGGGATGCGCCACAGTTCCGGCACCCGGACGCGCGGCACGAGCCGACCGCGCAGGATATCGTGATCGACCAGCCAGGCGGGTTGCGGATAGCTGCCGACGACGGTCGTCGGCAGGATGGGCAGGGGGCGTGTCATCGCGTTCTCTCCGGTGTGGTTCCGGGGCAGAAGAATGCCCCTGCCCCGTCGCTGCAAGTCGCGCGTCAGCCGGGCTCGATGCCGGCGGCGCGGATCACCTCGCGCCACTTGGCGACCTCTGCCACCGTACGCTCGCCGAGTGCCTCGGGCGTACCGCCCAGACCCTCGACGCCCTGATTGCGCAGCATCTCGACCGTGCTGCCTTCCTGAAGGAAGGCGTTGGTCGCGGCATTCAGGCGGCGGATGATCTCCTGCGGCATGCCGGCCGGCGCATAGACGGCCCACCAGCCTTCGACCACGAAGCCCTGCAGGCCGAGTTCCTGCATCGTCGGCAGGTCCGGCAGGTTGCGCGTACGCCGCGCGCCGGTGCCGGCGAGCAGGCGCAGCTTGCCGTCCTGTACGAACTGCATCAGCGGCAGCGAGTGGTAGAACATCGCGTCCACCTGCCCCGAGAGCAGATCGGTGATCGCCTGCGCGCCGCTGCGATAGGGCACGTGGATCGTGCGCGTCCCGGCCTTCTGGTCGAGCAGCGCCTGCGACAGGTGGCCGGTCGTGCCGTTGCCCGCCGAAGCGAAGGTCAGCGGCTGCGAACGGCGCTTCGCCAGTTCGACGAAAGCCGGGAAATCCGCCGGGCCGAGCTCGGGCCGCACCGCGAGCACCACGGGCGTTGTGACGAAGGCGGCGACCGGCGCGAAGTCGCGCACGGCATCGAAGCCCGGGTCGCGATAGAGGCTGGCATTCACCCCATGCGTGCCGCTTGTGCCGAGCAGGATGGTGTAGCCATCGGCCGGCGACTTCGCCACGGCCGCCGCGCCGATGTTGCCGCCGGCGCCGCTGCGGTTCTCGACCACCACGGTCTGGCCGATCGCCTGCGACAGCGCGGCGCCGAGCGCGCGGCCGAAGATGTCGGTGGTGGTGCCGGCGGCGAAGGGAACGACGAGCCGGATGGGCCGGTTCGGCCATGCCTGCGCCTGGGCGCCGCCCGCGGCGAGCGGCAGCGTCGCCAGACCCGCGAGCGCGGCACGGCGCGGCATGCTGACTGTGGTCATCCGGCGATTCCTTCGTTGTTCGCCCCGCCATCATGCCCTTCCGGCGCCCGCCGTGCCATGCCTGACGTCGCATTTTGATGATGATATAAGGATATGTTTAAATGACGTTGACTCGGCCGGTGGCGCACGGCATCCTCCGCCGTGTCGAGGTTCTCCGTCCGTCACGGCGGCGCGGAGCTAAGAGGGAATCCGGTGCGATGCCGGAGCTGCCCCCGCAACTGTCAGCGGTGAGCGGCTGCCCACCATGGTCACTGGGGCTCTCGCCCCGGGAAGGCCGGGCAGCCGCAGCGACCCGCGAGCCAGGAGACCTGCCCCGGCACATAACGTCCTCCGGCGGGGTGTCCGGGCGGGTCGCCCGTGGCAGCAACGCGCCGGCCCTGCCGCGCCAGCATGCCCGTGCGCCTTCCCGCGGCCCGCCCACAACAAGGGTTGAGGCTGCCATGACCGTCACCGTCGCCACGCTGGGGTTCCCACGCATCGGCCCCCGGCGAGAGCTCAAGACCGCGCTGGAAAGTCATTGGTCCGGCAAGTCCGATGCGGCCGCGCTGCTCGCCACCGCCGCCGGGCTGCGCGGGCAGGCCTGGGCACGCCAGCGCGACCTCGGCGCGGACATCGTGCCGTCCAACGATTTCTCGCTCTACGACCAGATGCTCGACACCAGCGCGATGGTGGGCGCCGTCCCGGCCATCTATGGCTGGAAGGGTGGGCCGGTTGGCCTCGCCACCTACTTCGCGATGGCGCGCGGCTCGCAGGGCGGGCACGTGCACCACGAAGGCTGCACCCATAGCCATGCGCATGAAGGCGAGGGCGCGCCGGCCGCCGAGATGACCAAGTGGTTCGACACGAACTACCACTACCTGGTCCCGGAGTTCACCGAGGGCCAGCACTTCGCCCTGTCCTCGACCAAGGCGATCGACGAGTTCCTCGAAGCCAAGGCCCAGGGCATCCTCACCCGCCCCGTGCTGATCGGGCCCGTGACCTTCCTCAAGCTCGGCAAGAGCCGCACCGAGGGCTTCGACCAGCGCGCCCTGCTGCCCGCCTTGCTGCCCATCTATGCCGGGGTGCTGAAGCGCCTTGCCGCAGCGGGCGCCGACTGGGTGCAGATCGACGAGCCATGCCTGGTGCTCGACCTCGATGACCGCGATCGCGAGATGCTGCGCCTCGCCTATGCCGAGCTGGTCAAGGCCGCGCCGGGGCTGAAGCTGATGCTCGCGACATATTTCGGCGGGCTCGGCGACAACCTCGCCACGGCGCTGGCGCTGCCGGTGCAGGGGCTGCATGTGGACCTGGTGCGTGCACCGGAGCAGCTCGATGCCGTGGTCGCGGGCGCGCGGCCCGACCTCGTTCTCTCGCTCGGCGTGATCGACGGGCGCAACATCTGGAAGGCCGACCTCTCCGCGATCCTCGATCGCGTAGAGCCGGTCGTGAAAGCCGGGCGCAACGTCATCCTCGCACCCTCCTGCTCCCTGCTGCACACGCCGATCGACCTCGACCGCGAGACGGCGCTCGACCCCGAGATCCGCGACTGGCTCGCCTTCGCCGTGCAGAAGGTCGCGGAGCTGGCAGCCATGGCGCGCGCGCTGAATGAGGGCCGCGACGCGGTGCGTTCGACGCTGGATGCGGCATCCGCCGCAGTGGCGTCGCGCCGCACCTCCCCGCGCATCAATAACCCCGCGGTGCAGAAGCGTGCGGCACAGAAGGACGCGACACTTGCGCGGCGCAAATCGGCCTTCGCCGCGCGGCGCCGCGTGCAGCGGGCCAGGCTGAACCTGCCGGCCTACCCGACGACGACCATCGGGTCCTTCCCGCAGACGCCGGAAGTGCGCAAGGCGCGCGCCGACCACGACAAGGGCGTGATCGGCGACGTAGCGTATGAGCAGTTCCTGCGCGATGAGACAGCCCGCACCGTGCAGTGGCAGGAGGAAGCCGGCCTGGACGTGCTCGTCCACGGCGAGTTCGAGCGCAACGACATGGTGCAGTATTTCGGCGAGCAGCTCTCCGGCTTCGCCTTCACGAAATATGCCTGGGTGCAGTCCTACGGCTCGCGCTGCGTGCGCCCGCCGATCATCTTCGGTGACGTGGCGCGCCCGCAGCCGATGACGGTCGCCTGGTGGGAGTATGCCCAGTCGCTGACGGCGAAGCCGATGAAGGGGATGCTCACCGGCCCGGTCACGATCCTCAACTGGTCCTTCGTGCGCGACGACCAGCCGCGCAGCGCCACCTGCCGCCAGATCGCCTTCGCCATCCGCGACGAGGTGGTGGACCTGGAAAAGGCCGGCTGCGCCGTCATCCAGATCGACGAGGCCGCGCTGCGCGAGGGCCTGCCGCTGCGCCGGGGCGAGTGGCAGCACTACCTCGACTGGGCGGTGGAGAGCTTCCGCATCACCGCCTCCGGCGTCGCGGACGCAACGCAGATCCACACCCACATGTGCTACTCGGAGTTCAACGACATCATCGCCTCGATCGGCGCGATGGATGCCGACGTCATCTCCATCGAGACGGCGCGCTCGCAGATGGAGTTGCTCGACGCCTTCGCCTCCTATCGCTACCCCGCCGAGATCGGGCCGGGCGTCTACGACATCCACTCCCCGCGCGTGCCGGCGGTGGGTGAGATGGCGGCGCTGCTGACGGCGGCGGCTAACCGCCTGCCTGCGGACCAGTTGTGGGTGAACCCGGATTGCGGGCTCAAGACGCGCAAGTGGCCCGAGGTGAAGCCGGCCATCGCGAACATGGTCGCGGCGGCGCAGGCGGCGCGCACAGCATGAACATGTCGACGCCAACCCTGCAACGCTGGCTGGCCGGCGAGCGCATCGGCCCGCTGCCGGTGCGCGGTGCCGGTCACCCGCCGCCGCTGCTGTCCTTCGAGTTCTTCCCGCCGAAGACCGAGGCGCTGGAGCAGCAACTCTGGGCCTGTATCCGGCGCCTGGCCCCGCTGCGGCCGCGCTTCGTCTCGGTCACCTATGGCGCCGGCGGCAGCACCCATGCGCGCACGCACGCGACGGTGTCGCGGCTGGCGCGCGAGACCGACCTCGTGCCCGCCGCGCACCTCACCTGCGTCGGTGCGACGCGGGAGGAGGTCGACGAAGTCGCCCGCGGCTACTGGGATGCGGGCGTGCGGCACATCGTCGCCCTTCGCGGCGATCCGCCGGTGGGCACCGAATACGCGCCGCATCCGGGCGGCTACGCCTTCGCCGACGAGCTGGTCGGCGGGCTGCGGCGCATCGGGGATTTCGAGATCTCGGTCGCCGCCTATCCGGAGACGCATCCGGCGGCGGCGAGCCCCGGCGACGACCTCGACAACCTGAAGCGCAAGCTGGATGCCGGCGCCACGCGGGCCATCACGCAGTACTTCTTCGATACCACGACCTATCTGCGCTTCCTCGACCGCTGCCTCGCGGCCGGCATCACCGCACCCATCGTGCCGGGCATCATGCCGGTGTCCAACTTCGCGCAGGCGGCGCGGTTCTCGGCGATGTGCGGGACGCATGTCCCCGACTGGCTCGGACATTTGTTCGAGGGCACGGAGGAGGATCCGGAAATCCGCCGCATGGTCGCGGCCATCGTCGCAGCGGAACAGGTACGGACGCTGCAGGCGAACGGCGTGGACGAGTTCCACTTCTACACGCTGAACCGGCCGGAACTGACCTACGCGATCGCCCATATCCTCGGCGTGCGGGCGAATGGCACCGCCGCCGCCGTTGGTGGCTGAGATCGGACTGGGGTGAAGGCGAGATCGGAGAGGGGCGCTGCCCCTCTCCGAACCTCACCCCGCCAGGCCATGGATGGCCTGGACCGCCATGATTTGGCGCCGGGCGCAAACGCCCGTTCTCCTGACGTCAAACCCCTTCGCGCGGAACCCTGTGACGACCATGTCCCGACCCTTCGCGCGCAGCGCCAGATCGAGGTTTGCAAAGGCCCTTCGGCCTTTGCCGGGGAAGGGTTCGGGAAGGGGCAGAGCCCCTTCCTGATGCGACCGCTGCCGCCAATCCTCGCGCAAATGAGGCGTCACCCCTCCGCTATGTCCCGATAGGCAGCGATTCGCCGGCGGCTACGGAACGTCCGTAACGCCCCGCACCGGTTTCAGGTCGACCAGCGGCGTCCCGTCCACGCAATCCAGTCCGCGGACCAGCACCCCCTCTGCGGTTACCTCGACGACGACGACCTCCGACGACGCGATCGGGTTCGGCCGGTTCGGCGAACGCAGCGCGAAGGTGCCGAGCGGTGCTGGCCGGCCCTTGGGCGCCTGCACCAGCAGGTCGCGCCGTGCCAGATGCATCCAGTACAGCACCTGCATCGTCGAGCCGGCCTCGATGCCGTGCAGCGCCGGGCGCCAGGGTTCGTCCACCTCGATCCGGCACACAGGCCCATCCGGCTTCCCGCGATGCGGACAGTCGGACGGCGTGGCGAAAGGCGTGCGGATACGCCCGATGAAGGTGATGGCCGCGTCGGCGCGGTCGGGCTTGCCGCCTTCGATCTCGCCGGGGCGCGTGGCACTCCATGTCGTCGTCTGCATTCCTCGTCCCCGCGCGGCGATGGACGGCGCGGACCCCTTCGGCTATTTCCGTACACATATAACGTAAGCGGGAGTTCAGCCCATGCTCCGTCGTGTCCTGCTCGCGGCCGCCGCCGCGCTCAGCCTTGCCGGCGCCTCCACGGCGCGGGCGCAGGAGGCCGTGACGGTCTTCGCCGCCGCCAGCCTGACCGACGCCATGCGCGCCCTCGGGCAGGAATGGGCGTCGCGCGGCAATCCGGCGCCGCGCTTCTCCTTCGCTGCGTCTTCAGCCCTCGCACGACAGATGGAACAGGGCGCGCCGGCGGACCTGTTCATGTCCGCCGACGAGCAATGGATGAACTACGTCCAGGAGCGCAACCTGATCGTCAACGACACGCGGACGAGCCCGCTCGGCAATTCGTTGGTGCTCGTCGCGCCGACCGCCTCGGCCCAGCCGGTGACGATCACGCGCGAGACGAACCTGCTTGCGATGCTCGGCGCGAATGGCCGCATCGCGACCGGCGACCCGGCGCATGTGCCGGTCGGCCGCTACGCGCAGGCGGCGCTGACCTGGATGGGGCAGTGGGATGCGATCTCCCCGCGCCTTGCCCGCGCCGACAATGTCCGCGCCGCGCTGCTGCTGGTGGAACGCGGCGAAGCGCCCTTCGGCATCGTGTACGGCACCGATGCGGCGGCGAGCCAGGGCGTGCGCGTAGTCGGCACCTTCCCTGCCGCCAGCCACACCCCGGTGACCTATCCCTTCGCGCTCACGCGCCGGGCGGCTGACAACGCCCAGGCGCGCGCCTTCCTCACCTTCCTGACCGGGCCCGAGGCGCGGCCCACCTGGCAGCGCTTCGGCTTCAGCATCGCCCAGTGAGGGCTGCATGAATCTCGGCCTCAGCGCCGAGGAATGGCAGGCGGTCCGGCTGAGCCTCGACGTGGCCGGCCGGTCCGTCGCCGTCTCCCTGCTGCCGGCCATCGGCGTCGCCTGGCTGCTGTCGCGCGGCCGGTTTCCGGGGCGGATGCTGCTGGATGCGGTGGTGCACCTGCCGCTGGTCGTGCCGCCGGTGGTGGTGGGCTGGGGGCTGCTGATGCTGTTCGGCATCCGCGGCCCGATCGGCGGGCCGCTGAACGACTGGTTCGGCATCAGGCTGGTCTTCACGACCGACGGGGCGGCGCTCGCCACCGCCGTGATGTCCTTCCCGCTGATCGTCCGCGCGGTGCGGCTCGGGCTCGACACGGTCGATACGGGGCTGGAGGCGGCGGCGCGCACCCTCGGCGCCGGGCCGATGGACCGCTTCCTCACCGTCACCCTGCCGCTGATGTCCCCGGGCATCCTGGCCGGCGCTGTCACGGCCTTCGCGGCGGGCCTTGGCGAGTTCGGCGCGGTCATCACCTTCGTGTCCAACATCCCCGGCGAGACGCAGACCCTGCCGCTCGCCATCTACACCGCGACCCAGACGGCGGGCGGGGAAGCGACCGCCGCCCGTCTCGCCACCATCTCCTTCAGCCTCGCGATCGCCGGGCTGCTGCTGGCGGAACTCATCGCCCGGCGGATGCATCGCCTGCTCGGCCGCGCCTGATGCCGCAGATCGTTCTGAAACACCGGTTCGGGCGCGACGGCTTCGCGCTGGATGTCGCCTTCGACGCGCCGGAGACCGGCGTCACCGCGCTGTTCGGCCCCTCCGGCTGCGGCAAGACGAGCGTGCTGGCCGCCGTCGCGGGGCTGCTGCGGCCGCAGGAAGGGCGGATCGCCATCGGCGGCGACGTCGTGCTCGACACCGCCCGCCGCATCGCCCTGGCGCCGGAACGCCGGCGCTGCGCCGTGGTGTTCCAGGATGCGCGGCTGTTCCCGCATCTGAGCGTGGAGACCAACCTGCGCTACGGCCTGCGCCGCGCCCCGCGCAGCGCCGAGGGGCCGGGCTTCGACGAAGTGGTCGCGCTGCTCGGTATCGCGCATCTGCTGGGTCGCCGGCCGGCGGGGCTCTCGGGTGGGGAGCGGCAGCGCGTCGCCCTCGGCCGCGCCCTGCTCGCCCGCCCGCGCCTGCTGCTGATGGATGAACCCCTGGCGGCGCTGGATGCGGCGCGGCGGGCCGAGGTCCTGCCCTTCCTCGCCCGGCTGCGTGACGTGGCGCGGCTGCCGATCCTCTACGTCACCCATGCGCTGGATGAGGTCGATGCCCTCGCCGATCATCTCGTGCTGATGGACAGGGGCCGGGTGTTGGCCGACGGCCCGGTCGCGGCACTGGCGGCGCGCACCGACCTGCCGCTCGCCGCCCGGCGGGACGCCGGCGTGCTGCTGGACTGCACGGTGGGGGAGGCGCCGGCGGATGCGCTGACCCGGCTCGACTTCCCTGGCGGGGCGCTGCTGACCATCCTCCGGCCCGGCCCGCCGGGCACGCGGCTGCGGGTTCGGGTCCGCGCCCGCGACGTGGCCGTTGCCGTTTCGGAACCGCAGGGCCTGTCCACCCGGAACGTCCTCCGCGGCACCCTCACCGACATCCAGCCGGCCGGCGAGGGTCAGGAGGTCTTCGTGCGCCTCGCCATCGGGCCCAGCGAATTGCTGGCGCGGATCACCCGGGACAGCGTGCAACGGCTGCAACTGCATACCGGCATGGTAGTCTGGGCACTGGTCAAGGCGGTCACCTTCGACCATCGCATGGGGACGGCCGCGACTGGCGCGGCAGGAAGCGGAGCGCCCGATGCCCTACCAGCTGCCTGACGAAAGGCTGCTCGCGATGCTGCGGGAGGATGTCCCCTACGGGGACCTCACCACACGCGGCCTCGCCATCGTCGAACGCCGCGGGGAAGCCGTGTTCCGGACGCGGACCACCATCACCGCCTGCTGCGTCGAGGAAGCCGAGCGGCTGATGCTGCTCGCCGGCTGCACCGGAACCCGGCGGGTGGCTGCCACCGGCGCCCAGGTCGAGGCCGGGGGCGACCTGCTGGTCGCGGAAGGCGACGCCGGTGCCCTGCATCACGGGATGAAGGTGGCGCAGACGCTGATGGAGGTGACCTCGGGCATCGCCAGCCGCGCCAGGCGCATCCTGGCCGCCGCGCGGAAGGGCCGGCCGAACATCGCCGTCGCCTGCACCCGCAAGCACCTGCCAGGGGCAAAGGACGTCATGCTGCGGGCGATCATGGCGGGGGGATGCATCCCGCACCGCCTCGGCCTGTCGGACAGTGTGCTCGTATTTGCCCAGCACCGCGCCTTCCTTGGCCGCATGCCCCCGCATCTGTGGGTCGAGCAGCTCCGCAACGCCCAGCCGGAACGCAAGATCACGGTCGAGGCCGAGAGCGTGGACGAGGCGATGTGGTTCGCCGCCGCCGGCATCGACGCCGTGCAGCTCGACAAGCTTTCCCCCGAGCAAGTGGCCGAGGCGGTGCGCGCCATGGCCACCCTGCCCCGCCGTCCGCTGGTGATCGTCGCCGGCGGCGTGACGGAGGACAACGCGGCGGACTATGCCTCGGCCGGTGCTGCGCTGCTGGTGACGTCCGCCGCCTATGGCGCCCCGCCCGCCGATATCTCAGTGACCATCACGGCACGCTGAAGGAGCAACATCGTGAAGCTTTCCGCCCGCAACGTCATTCCCGGCACCGTCGTCTCGGTGACCAAGGGCGCGACCACCGCCCATGTCCGTATCGACATCGGCAACGGCGTCACCGTAACCGCCGCGATCACCAACGAAGCGACTGATGAACTCGGCCTTGCCCCCGGCAAGAAGGCGAGCGCGGTGATCAAGGCGTCCGACGTGATGGTGGGCGTGGAATGATGGCCGCGGCGGCCGATCTTCTCGGCCGCCAACTTCCTGTGCCTCAGGCGCCGGCGTCCGCGGTCTGGTTCTCGCGCGCGGGGGTCCGGGCGCGGGCTGGGTCTCGCATCCGGACCATCCTTCCGCGAAGGCCTATGATCTGATCGCGACGCCCGCGGAACTAAAGGTACACGGATAGGTTCGCCCGATCGGGTGATTCCACCCTTTCGGGTTCTGCTCTACGGTTCCGGCCATGAGCCGCCAGGCGCCACGCGACCGGCCACAAGCCGGTTTGCTTAGCCTTCGGATCGACCTGCCGCAGGGTCGAATCGGGCCAGGCAAGATCGACCTTCTCGAGGCGATCGACCGGGAAGGGTCGATCTCGGCCGCCGGGCGCGCGCTCGCCATGAGCTACAAGCGCGCCTGGGACCTCGTGGACGAACTCAACACCCTGGTCGGCACGCCGGTGGTCGAAGCCAGCACCGGCGGCTATCGCGGCGGCGGCGCGACGCTGACGGAGGCGGGGCGCAGCCTGGTGGCGGATTACCGAGCAATCGAGCGGGCGGCGCAGAGAGCAGCGAAACCTCGGCTGGCGGCGCTGCTGCAGCGAACGCGGGGCTGACCGCGGCGATACGGCCGCCGCGATCGTTGGAGGGGCGTTGCCCCTCCAAACCTCCCCAGCAAAGGCCGAAGGGCCTTTGCAAACCTCCATTTGGTGCCCAGCAGCACGGCCGGGAACGCTGCCGGGACTTGCTCATGGGCGCGAAGTGCGTCCGCAACACGCACAAGGCGCCATGCCCGGCGCCGGCCGATCGCGGTCCGGATTGCTCAAACGTGCCGGTTGACGTTGGGGAGCAACGCGGCGGACTGCTCCCGTCTGATCCCCGATGCCAGGATCTGCAGTGATGGAAGGCCTGCCCCTCCCATCCGCGTCACGGCGCCGGCAGCACCACGACCGTCACGGTCCGCGACGGCGGCGTTTCCGCCCGCACCCGCGGGCTGAACTGGGCGCTGCGCGCTTCCGACCGCAGGCGCGTCGTGGCGATCCCGCGCGCGGCCAGCGCGGCCGACACCGCGCGGGCGCGCTCGGCGGCCAGGCGGATCGAGGTCGTCGCCCCGCCCTCCTGCCCGGCATGACCCAGCACGCAGGCGACCCGCCCGGGTTCGGAACCCAGCGCCTCGATCACCGAATCCATGGGGGTGCGGGCAGCGTCACCCAGCCGGGCGGAGTTGCGCGCGAAGGGGACGGAGAAGACCCCGTCCTCGAGGTCCAGCGCGCCCACACAGTTGAAGGCCGGGCCCTCGGCCCTGGCCGGCAGGGCGATCAGCCCCGCCAGCAGTATCGCGAGGCGGATCATGGTGTCGCCAGCACCCCTGCATCGCGCAGCCGCGCGATCAGCGCCGACGCGTCGAGCGCAGGCCATGCCGCGGACACATCCGCCTCGGCCACTACCGGGCGCGCCAGTATCCAGGCGGTCGCCTCGACTTCACCGTAGCTCATCGGGATCACCCCACTGCCGGTCTTGAGTCCGAAGTCATTGCCGCGACGCACGGGCTTCGCCCCCGGTTCGGCGACGCGGTAACGCGGGCCGCCCTGCGCAGGTTCCGCCGCGGCAGCGGCCGGCGCCGCACCGCGCGCGGCAAGCAGGTCGTAGCCGCCGCGCCGGAAGCGGTAGTCCCTGACGAAGCCCTCCAGCACCTCGAGCACCTTCGGGTCGCGCGACAGCTCGGTCAGCCGCGCACCGAGCGCGGCGAGCTGCTGCGAAAGCGCGTATTTCGCGGGCGCCGAGCCATCCTGGCGCGGCAGCGGCTTGCGGAACTCCGGGTCGTACAGCGCGCGTTCGGACAGGATGTTCAGCACGTCCATCCCCAGCGGCGAATGTACGCCATAGGCAATGTGGACGGAGTTCGGCGCCTCCGCCAGCGCGTCGTGATACCAGCCGCGCGGCAGATACAGGATGTCACCCTTCTTCAGCGTGACCTGGCCGCGCAACGCGCCCTTGGCGCGGTCGTGGTGGTCCTGCTTCTGGCCGCGGAAGATCGGGTGCGGGATCGGGTAGTCCGCGCGGCCTTCCCAGATGTTCCAGATCTTCTCGCCTTCCACCTGCACCGCCCAGACGTCGTGCGTGTCGTAGTGCGAGTGGAATGCCTTGTGCGACTGGAAGGAGATGTAGACGTTGGCCTGTGCCTTCCCCAGCCCGGCCTCCTCCAGCGCGCCCGAGACGGCGGCCAGGCCGGGCGAGAGGCTGTCCACGTCGTTCATCACGACGGAGGCGCCGCGCCGCACCCAGTCCTGCACCTTCTCGGCGACGGGCTGCAGCACCTGCGCGCCGTCCCGCGAGACGGCCTTCACGCTGTACTGGGCGGGCGGCACCGGCACGCTGTCCAGCACCAGCTTCAGGCTCGTCTCGGTCCAGACATGGGACATGTCGAGAAGGCGGTTGATGCCGGCCCAGTCCAGCACATCGGCGAATCGCGCGGGATGCCCCTCGACATGCAAGGGCTGCCGGTCGTGGAACTCGGCGAAGAAGCGTTCCGGCGTGATCGGCGCGAGCAGGTCTTGCAACGTCATCTTCATGCCGCGAAGTCTAGCCCGGATCATCGGACCGCGTCAGCGTCGGGCTGGACGCCGGGCCATACCCCGGCGCAGGCTCCCGCGGGGCCGATAAACTTGGAGGATCTGCCATGGCGGACGACGTTCGCGCCCTGCCCGACACCACGCGCGACGAGGTGCTGCGCGCCGCCGGCGAGGCCCTGACCGCGCTGGCCCCCGCCCTGCCGCCGGACGCCGCGGTGCTGCTGCGCGCGCTGCATGGCGCCGTGCCGACCGCCGAGCTGGCGGCGACGCCGCCCGAGGCCCTCGCCGCCGCGGCCGCGAGCCTTTACGCCTTCGCCACCGACCGCACCCCGGGCACCGCCAAGGTCCGCGTGCTGCCCGCCGGCCCCCGCACCGGACCGCGCCCGGTCGCCGAGGTCGTCACCGACGACATGCCCTTCCTGGTCGATTCGGTGCTCGCCGCCCTGGCGCTGCACGGGCGGGCCGTATCCGCCCTCCTGCATCCCGTGCTGCGGGTGCGGCGCGACGCGGCGGGCCATCTCCTCGCCATCGACCCGGCCGCGACGGCGCGGGAAAGCATGATGCGCGTCACCCTGGGCGCGGCCGGCGCCGTGCTGTCCGGGCCGCCCGGCCGACAGACCGAAGGGCTGGACCAGCTGGAGCAGGCGCTGGCCGCGGCGCTGTCGGATGTGCGCGCCGCCACCGACGCCTTCCCGGCGATGCTCGCCCTGCTGCACGGGGCGGAGACGGAAGTCGTCGCGGCCGGCGGGCCGGATGCCGAGGAAGCCGCGGCCTTCCTGCGCTGGCTGGCCGAGGACAATTTCGTCCTGCTCGGTCACCGCCGATACGAGGTCGGGCCGGAGGGCACGCTGCGCATCGTCGCGGATGAGAATCTCGGCCTGCTGCGGGACCCCGCCGTGCCGGTCTTCGACGCGCTGCGCGACCTTTCGGCGATTCCCCCCGCGGTGCGTTCCACGCTGACCCATCCCACGCCGATCGCTGTGGCGAAGGCGAATATGCGATCGACCGTGCATCGCCCGCAGCACGCGGATGTGGTGGCCTCGCGCATCTTCGATGCGAATGGGCGCGTCATCGGCGGCCGGCTGTTCCTCGGCCTGTTCGCGGCGGCCGCCTACAACCGCAATCCGCGGTCGATCCCGCTGCTGCGGCGCAAGGTGGACCACATCGTGGAGATCGCCGGCGTCGAGGCCGACAGCCATGACGGCCGCGCGCTGCGCAACATCCTCGACACCTGGCCGCGTGACGAGCTTTTCCAGGCACCGGCCGAGAGCGTGCTGGAAGGCGCGCGCCGGGCGCTCGACCTGTCGATCCGCCCGCGCGCGGCGCTCGTGGTGCGCGCCGATCCCTTCGAGCGCTTCGTTTCCGTCATCGCCTGGCTGCCGCGCGACACCTTCGACACGCGGTTGCGCGAACGCGCCGGGCAGATGATCGCGCGCGCCTATGGCGGGCGACTCTCGGCCTTCTACATCGCGCTGGGCGACGCGCCGCTGGCGCGCGTGCACTACATCATCGGCACGAAGCCCGGCGAGGTGCCGGCAGTCGATGTCGCCACGCTGGAAGCGGCCGTCACGCAGGTCTCGCGTGGCTTCGGGGAGCGGCTGGCGGAAGCGCTCGCGGCCAGCGAAGGGGAGGCGGAAGCGGCGGCCCGGCTGGGCCGCTGGCGCGACGCCTTTCCCGCCGCCTATCGCGAGACGGCGACGGCCGCGCAGGGTGTGGCCGACATCCTGCTCGCCGAGCAGGCGATCGCGGCCGGCCGGCCGCGCGCCGCGCTCAGCCGCGCCCCCGGCGCCGGCCCGCGGCTGCTGACGCTGCGCCTGGTGAATGCCGGCGGGCCGCTCGCGCTCGCCGATGCGCTGCCGCTGTTCGAGAGCCTCGACCTGCGGGCGGTGGAGGAACAGCCGTTCCACCTGGCGCCGGCCGGCGTCCCGCCGGTGGTGCTGCATGTCTACCAGCTGGAAGCAGGCGCCGATTGCCCCGACGACCGGTTCGACGAGATCCTCGGTGCGCTGTCAGCGCTGCTGAACGGCGCGGCGGAAGCGGACGGCTTCAACCGGCTGGTGCTGCGTGCGGGACTCGACTGGCGCGAGTGCTGGTTGCTGCGGGCGATGTTCCGCTGGGCAAAGCAGGTGGGCTTCGCCTTCGCGCAGGCCTCGGTGGAGGCGGCGCTGGCGGCGCAGCCGGAAGCGGCGCGCCTGCTCATCGACATCTTCCGCCGCCGCTTCGACCCGGCCGCGGCCGATCGCGACACGGCCGCCGCCGAAACGGCGTGGACCGCGCTGCTCGACGGCGTCGAGAACCCGGACGAGGACCGCATCCTGACCCGGCTGCGCGTCGCGCTGGACGCGATGCTGCGCACCAACTTCTTCCAGGACAAGGACACCATCGCCTTCAAGCTGGACAGCGCGCTGGCCGGCGACATGCCGCTGCCGCGCCCCTGGCGCGAGATCTTCGTGCACGGCGTCCGCATGGAAGGCTGCCATCTGCGTGCCGGCCCTGTCGCGCGCGGCGGCATCCGCTGGTCCGACCGGCGCGAGGATTTCCGCACCGAGATCCTCGGGCTGATGAAGGCGCAGCGGCTGAAGAACGTCATCATCGTCCCGACGGGTGCGAAGGGCGGCTTCGTGCTGAAGCACCCGCCGCCGGCGACGGACCGGGAGGCGTTCCAGGCCGAGGGTATCGCCTGCTACAAGATGCTCGTCCGCGGCATGCTCGACCTCGCCGACAACTACCAGGGCACGGCGGTCGTCACGCCGCCCGGCATCGTGCGGCGCGACGGGGACGACCCCTACATCGTCGCAGCGGCGGACAAGGGCACGGCAACCTTCTCCGACATCGCGAACGGGCTGTCGGCGGAATACGGCTTCTGGCTCGGCGACGCTTTCGCCTCCGGCGGCTCGGCCGGCTACGACCACAAGGGCATGGGCATCACGGCGCGCGGCGCCTGGGTGATGATCGACCGGCATTTCCGCGAGACGCTCGGCCGGTCCGTGCAGGAAGCCCCGTTCGACATGGTCGGCGTCGGCGACATGTCCGGCGACGTGTTCGGCAACGGGCTGCTCGTGTCGAAGCAGACGAAGCTGCGCGCTGCCTTCGACCACCGCCACATCTTCCTCGACCCGGAGCCGGACCCCGAGGCGTCCTATGCCGAGCGGGAGCGGCTGTTCAACCTGCCGCGTTCCTCCTGGGCCGACTACGAGGCGCGGCTGATCAGCGAGGGCGGCGGCGTGTTCCCGCGCAACGCGAAATCGCTGCCGCTGTCGCCTCAGGCACAGGCGATGCTCGGCATCGCGTCGGATCGCGCCGAGCCCGCCGCCATCATGCAGGCGATCCTGCGGATGCCGGTCGACCTGCTCTATTTCGGCGGCATCGGAACCTATGTGAAGGCGAGCACGGAATCGCAGGCCGATGCCGGCGACCGTGCCAACGACGCGATCCGCATCAACGGCGCGGAGATCCGCGCCAAGGTCGTCGGCGAAGGCGCCAATCTCGGCGTGACGCAGGCCGGCCGCATCGAGACGGCGCGCCATGGCAGCCGCATCAACACCGATGCGCTCGACAACTCGGCAGGCGTGTCAACCTCCGACCACGAGGTGAACATCAAGGTCCTGCTCGCCGATGCCGAGGGCGAAGGCGTGCTGACGCGCCGCAACCGCGACGAGCTGCTGCGCGAGATGACGGACGAGGTCGCCGCGCTGGTGCTTCGGGACAATCACCAGCAGTCGCTTGCCGTCTCGCTGGAACAGCTCGGCGGGCCCGACGAGCTGCCCGCGCAGGCCGCGCTGATGGAACGGCTGGAGCAGGCCGGGCTGCTCGACCGCGCCGTGGCGGGGCTGCCCGATGCCGCGGCGATGGCGCGGCGGATCGGTGCGGGCGATGCGCTGACGCGGCCGGAGATCGCGGCGCTGCTGCCCTTCGCCAAGCTCTGGCTGACCGATGCGCTGTCGGATTCCGATCTGCCCGACGAGCCCGCGCTGCTGCCCGCGCTGGTCGCCTATTTCCCAATGCCGCTGCGGGACGCCTACGCCCGTTACATCGAACGGCATCGGCTGCGGCGCGACCTGGTCGCCACCATCGTCGCGAACGCCGTGGCAAACCGGCTGGGCTGCGCGGCGCTGGCCCGGCTGACCACGGCCGCCGACCCGGTCGCCGCCTGCCGCGCGTCCCTGCTCGCGGCCGAGGCCTTCCGGCTCGAGGCCGCCTGCGACGCGATCGACGCCGCGCCGGCCGCGGCCGAGGTGCGGCTCGCCGCCCTGCTCGCGCTGCGACGGTTGCAGGAAGCCGCGGCGCATGACCTGCTGAACGCGCCGGCGCAGCCGCTGGAGGAAGCCCTGGCGGCACTGCGCCCCGGCATCGCCGCGCTGGCGGCCGCGGCGGCGGAGGACGCCCCGGCCCTGCCC
>NZ_JAAEDI010000034.1 GCF_018129025.1 Neoroseomonas terrae
GCCCGTCGGCATCGCCCCGGCGCCCGGCGCGTCGGCGGCGCCGGCCGCGCCGCCGCGGCCGCTCGGCACGATTGCCGCGCAGCCGCGCTTCATCGCCGCCGTCGTCTCCGGCATGGTGGCCTTTGGCACGATGTCCTTCCTGATGAGCGCCTCGCCCCTTGCCATCGTCGCCTGTGGCCTGCCGGATGTGGAGGCGCACTGGGTCATTTCCCTGCACGTGCTGGGCATGTTCGTGCCGGCCTTCTTTACCGGCCACCTCATCACGCGCTTCGGCACGACGCCGGTGATGTTCGCCGGCATTCTCCTTCTCGGTCTCGGTGTCGCTGCCGGCGTGGCGGGGCTGGACGCCTGGAACTTCCGCATCGCCCTGACGCTGAACGGCGTGGGCTGGAACTTCCTGTTCGTCGGCGCGACGACGCTGGTGACCACCTGCTACCGGGCGAATGAGCGGGGGAAGGTGCAGGCGCTGAACGACTTCCTGGTTTTCGGGACGACCGCCACCGCGTCCTTCCTGGCGGGGTTCCTGCTGGAACGGATGGGCTGGTTCGCGCTGAACGCCTTCGCGGTGGTGCTGCTGGTGGTGGCGCTGGGATCGGTGGCGTGGCTGTGGGCGCAGGAGAAGCGGGTGGCGCAGGCGGTGTGACAGGGCAGCCGGACGAAGGTGAGCGCTGGCTCAGCCCCAACCCGCGGATCGATCCCGGACGCGGCACGCGGCGCGACCTGCCACTTCCAAAACGCCCGCCAGGCCCAACGCCAAGTGAAGGTTTCCAAAGGCCCTTCGGCCTTTGGCGGGGAGAGTCCGAGAGGGGCAGAGCCCCTCTCGGTTCCGCCCGTGACAAGCCGCGGCTATCACGGACCACACCCCCGGAGCCTGCCGCCCCATGACCGACCTTGCCCGCCGCCGCGACATCATGACGTCCATCGCCGTCGACGCCGCCGCCCTTGCTGCGCGGCTGCGGGTGGAGGGCGGCGGCATCGGCACTCTCAAGAGCGCGCAGAACTTCGTCACCGAGGCGGACACCGCCACCGAGCGCTTCATTCGTGAGCGGCTTGGGCAGGACTTCCCCGGCGAGGCGATCCTCGGCGAGGAGATGGGCGGCGCGACGGATGGTGCCGGTCCGCTCTGGGTGCTGGACCCCATCGACGGCACATCGAATTTCGCGCGCGGCGGGGACCGCTGGTGCGTGTCGATCGGCCTCGTGATGCAGGGAAGGGCGGTGGCCGGCGCCGTGGCCCGTCATGCGCCGGCGGAGGTCTTCGCCGCCGCCGAGGGCATGGGCGCTACGCTGAACGGCGCGCCCATGCGGGCCGCGCCCACCACGGACATCCGCCGCGCGACTGTCGAATGTGGCTGGTCGATGCGGTTGCCGATCGCGGAATACCACCGCATGGCCATGGCGGTCAGCGCGCTTGGCGCCGGGGTGCGGACGGGCGGGTCGGGCACGCTGGGGCTCGTGGAGAGCGCGGCGGGCCGGCTCGATGCGTATCTCGAGCGGCACATCAACAGCTGGGATGCGGCAGCGGCGATCGTCATCGCGCGGGAGGCCGGCTGCTGGACCAACGCCTTCGATAGTGGCGACTGGCTGGCGGGCGGCAACCCGATCGGTGTCGGCGCACCGGCACTGGGCGACCGGCTGGCGGTCGTGCTGGCCGGGTGACGGCGGCAGTCAGACCCCAGGCGGTCGGGCGGCGCCAGGGTCGAAGGGCACCAGCCCCAGTTCCAGGCTGCGGGCGATGCGCCGCGCGCGATCGATCATGTGCGCCGCGCCCTCGGCGGTGAATTGCGCCTCTGCGATCGCCTCGAACAGTGCGAGCCAACGCGAGAAGTGGTCGGAGGTCAGGGTGAGGCGGGCATGCGCGCGCATCGGCTGGCCATGGTACTCGCCCGTCATCAGCGCGACCGAGCACCAGAACCGGGTGATAGCCGCGATATGCGCCTCCCAGTCCGGTACGGTGACGAAGGCGGAGGCGAGCAGCGGATCGACCCGCGCCGCGCCGTAGAAGGCGCGCAGGAAGCGACCGATCGTCTCCGGCGTCAGGCCGGTGCGGGCCGAGACCTCGGCCGTCAGGGCGGCGCGGCGTTCGGGGCCTTCGGGAATGGGCGGGGAGGGCTGCACGATGGCGATGACATGCGCGATTATTGTGGTATCGTCAATACCACTTTCGAACGGAACCCGTCCTTGCGCCTTCTGGCTGCCACCGATGTCGCCTTGCGCGTGCTGATGCGCCTCGGAGCCGAACCCGCCCGCCGGCAGGCGGTCGAGACGCTGGCCCGGTCGGTCGGCGTGCCGCGCAACCATGTCCACAAGATCGTGCAGGATCTCGCGGCGGCGGGACTGGTGCAGACGCGGCGCGGCGCGGGCGGGGGCGTCGAGCTGGCGGTACCGCCCGCCGCGCTCCGGCTCGGCACGGTGGTGCGGCGTTTCGAGGCCGGGCAGGCCCTGGTCGAATGCTTCCGCCCCGATGGCGGCGCCTGCTGCCTCTCGCCCGATTGCCTGCTGCGCGGCGTGCTGTGGCGGGCGCGGGAGGCGTTCCTCGCGCAGATGGACGCGACCACGCTCGCCGATTGCCTGGCGCCGCCTGCCCCCTGATCGCACCGCGTGCTATCGCGCGTGCCGAGGCAGGAGGAACGCATGGCTGCAGCATTCGCAGGCAAGGTCGCGCTGGTCACGGGCGCGGGGAAGAACATCGGGCGCGCCATCGCGCTGACGCTCGCGCGGGACGGCGCGACGGTGGTGGTGAATGGCCGGTCCGACGCCGCGGCGATCGAGGCCGTGGCGCAGGAGATCCGCGACGCCGGCGGCAAAGCCGCCGCGCTGCTCGCCGATGTCTCGCAGGAAGGCGCGGTGACGGAGATGGCGGCCGAAATCGCACGCCAATTCGGCGGCGCCGACATCCTGGTCTGCAACGCCGGCCTGCGTCGGCAGACGGCGTTCCTCGACATGTCGCTGGCCGAGTGGCGCGAGATCCTCTCGGTCGCGCTCGATGGTGCCTTCATCCTCTCGCGGGCCTTCCTGCCGCAGATGGTCGGGCGCGGCGGCGGCTCGATCATCGCGCTGTCGGGCATCTCGACCCATGTCGGCACGCCGAATCGCGCGCATGTTTCGGCATCGAAGTCGGGGCTCGAGGGGCTGATGCGTGCGCTGGCCGTGGAGTTCGGCCCCCAGGGCGTTCGCGCGAACTGCGTCGCCCCGGGCGCGGTGGACACGACGCGCGGTGCGAGCGCGGGCGCGATGCCGAACAGCCTCGGCCGCGACCAGGGCATCCCGCAGCGCCGCAAGGCGTCCGTGCAGGAGATCGCCGACGTGGTGCGTCTGCTGGCAGGCCCGGAAGGCGGCTACATCACCGGCCAGACCATCCATGTGAATGGCGGCGCCTTCCTGACGTG
Organism: Neoroseomonas terrae; assembly: GCF_018129025.1. GTDB lineage: Bacteria > Pseudomonadota > Alphaproteobacteria > Acetobacterales > Acetobacteraceae > Neoroseomonas > Neoroseomonas terrae. The sequence continues at coordinate 3,389 of NZ_JAAEDI010000034.1, forward strand.
ACGGGGCTGGCCTAGGCTTCCTCCCAACCAACGGAGGAAACCATGGTCATCTCGCGCCGCGGCGTCATGCTGGGTGCGGCGGGCACGATGCTCGCGGCGCCTGCGCTCTCTCAATCGGGCTATCCCGACAAGCCGATCCGCCTCGTCGTGCCCTATGGCGGCGGCGGGCAGACCGACATCGTCTCCCGCGTCACGGCTGAGGCGATGTCGCAGCGCCTCGGCCAGCCGGTCGTAGCCGATAACCGGCCGGGCGGAGCGGGCAACATGGCAGCCGAGGCGGTCGCCCGGGCGGCGCCCGACGGCTACACCGTGCTGGTCGCGACCATGGGGACCAACAGCGGGCTGAACGCGCTGCTGTACCGCTCGGTCGGCTACGATGCGGCGCGCGACTTCACCGGGGTCGGCATGTTCTGCACGACATCAAACCTGCTGGTCGTGCACAACTCCATCCCCGGGCGGAACTTCGCGGAGGTCGTCGCCTGGATCCGCGCGAACCCCGGCAAGTTCAACTACGCCTCGGCCGGCGTCGGCGCGATCACGCACATCATCATGGAGGATATCGGGGAGAGGCTGAACCTCGACATGGTGCACGTGCCGTATCGCCAGACAACGAACGCGATGACCGACCTCATGGCCGGTCGTGTCCATGCGCGCTGCCTCGGCCTGCCGGAAGGCGACCCGCTGCGCACGGTGAACACGGTGCGTCCGATCGCGGTCACCACCCCTGCGCCCCGCCCCGAATGGCCGGGAGTGGGCACGGTGGGGGAGGTGATCACGGGCTTCGAGGCCTCGACCTATTTCGGCCTGGCCGTGCCGTCGCGCACGCCGCCCGAGATCGTCACGCGGCTGAATACCGCCCTGCAGGGCGCGCTGCGGGACCCGGAGGTGCGGGCCGCCTATGTCCGCGTCGGCGCCGACCCGGCCGACCCGCACACGCCCGACGTCTTCGCCGAGCGCGCGAAGCGCGACAATGAACGCTGGGCGCCGCTGATCCGCCGGCTGAGCCTCGTGGCGGAGTAGCCGCGGGCGGCGTGATTGATACTGCGTTTCGCTTGCAATATAGCGGGCCGGCCGGAGCCTCCTGTCCGAAAGGATGCCCATGTCCATGCCGCCCAACGCGCCCGTTTCGCGCCGTCGCTTGCTGCTGTCCGGCCTCGCGCTGACGGCGGCGGCCGGCCTGCCGCGGCCCTCCCTGGGCGCCGACCCGATCACGGCGACCGACCTCGCGGGCCGCACGATCACGCTGCGGGCCCCGGCGCGGAAGGTGATCCTGGGCGAAGGCCGGCTGATGTACGGCTTCAGCACGCTGGTGCCGCGCAGCCCCTTCGAGCGCGTGGTCGGCTGGGCCGACGACATGATCATGTTCGACCCGGGCACCTGGCGGAAATATCGTGCCGCCTGCCCGCAGGCCGAGCGCCTGCCGCGCTTCTCCAACGCGGTGAACGCGGATTTCAGCACCGAGCAGGCGATCTCCCTCGACCCGGACCTGGTGATCTTCCCGCTATCCGCCCATCAGCGGCTGGAGGCGACGAACACCTACGACAAGCTCGCCCGTGCCGGCATCCCGACGGCGGTCGTGGATTTTCGCGAACAGCCCTCCCAGAACACCTCCCCGAGCATCGAGGTGCTGGGGCGGTTGCTCGGCCTTGATGCCGAGGCGCGCGGCTTCAACGACTACTTCCTGCGCGAGACGCGCCGCGTCTCCTCCCGCGTGTGGAACCTGCCGGCGAACCGCCGCATCACGGTGCTGATGGAACGCGCGGCCGGCTACGATCCCAACAGTTGCTGCCAGACCTTCGGCAACGCCAATCTGGGCGTGACCCTGCAGGAAGCCGGCGGCATCAACTGGGGCGCGGGACGATTCCCCGGCCTCGGCGGCAATGTGAACCCGGAGACGATCTTCACCGACGACCCCGAGGTGATCATCGGCACCGGCGCCGACTGGTCGGAATCCGTGCAGGGATCGCGCGGCGTGCCGTTCGGCTACGAGGCGACGCCCGAGCGCGTGCAGGCCGCGATCCGCGCGCTGGCCGAGCGGCCGGGCTGGCCGTCCCTGCGCGCGGTGAAGACCAAGCGGTTCTATTCGATCTACCACCAGTTCTACACATCGCCGGCGCATCTCGTGGCGCTGCAGGTCTTCGCGAAGTGGCTGTATCCGCAGCAATTCGCGGATGTCGACCCCGACGCCACCTGGCGCGTCTATCACGAACGCTTCTCGCCCATCCCGCTGACCGGCGTGTTCTGGGCGCAGCTGGCGTGAGCGCAGCCGCCTCGGCGGCCGGTGACGCCGCGCGCGGCGCCGGACGGCTGGCGCTGCGGCGGAGCGCGCTGCTCGCCGCGGGCGCCATCGCCGTGATGGTGCTGTTCATCACCGATCTCGGCACCGGGCCCGGCGCGCTGTCCTACGGCGACATCATCGGCGCGCTCCTCTCGCCCGAGGCCGCATCCCCCCGCCACGCCGTGATCGTGTGGGACATCCGCCTGCCCGTCGCGCTGCTCGCGGTCGTGGTCGGCGGCATGCTCGGCCTTGCGGGGGCCGAGATGCAGACGATCCTCGACAATCCGCTCGCCGACCCCTTCACGTTGGGGCTGTCCTCGGCGGCGGGCGTGGGCGCCTCCGTCGCGATCGTCACCGGCATGTCGGTGCTGCCGGCCGCGGGGCCGACGCTTGTCACGGTGAATGCCTTCGCCTTCGCCTTCGGCGCCGCCATGCTGGTGCATGTCTTCACCCTGGCGCGGGGCGCGACCTCCGAGACGATGATCCTGTTCGGCATCGCGCTGATGTTCACCTTCAACGCGCTGCTCGCCCTGCTGCAGTACCGCGCGTCGGAAACGCAGCTCGTGCAGATCGTTTTCTGGATGATGGGGTCGCTGCAACGCGCGAGCCTGGAGAAGATCGGCATCGCCGCCGGCGTGCTGGCCATCGCCTCCCTGCTGCTGTGGCGCCGCCGCTGGGCGCTGACCGCGATGCGCTTCGGAGACGACCGCGCGGCGAGCCTCGGCGTCGATCCGCGCCGGTTGCGGCTGGAGGTGCTGGTGATCGTCGCCCTGCTGTCCGCCACCGCCGTATCCTTCGTCGGCGTGGTCGGCTTCGTCGGGCTGGTCGGGCCGCATGTCGCACGACTGCTGGTGGGGGAGGACCAGCGGTGGTTCGCGCCGCTATCCATGTTGTCGGGGGCCGCGATGCTGTCCGCGACCTCGATCGTGTCGAAGGCGCTGTCGCCCGGCATCATCTACCCGATCGGCATCATCACCGCGCTGGTCGGCGTGCCGTTCTTCCTCTCGCTGGTGATGACGCGCCGGAGCCCGGTGCGATGACGCGGCTGGCGATTGAGGGCCTGTCCGTCGCCTATGGCCGCCGCCCCGTGCTGCGCGACGTCACCGTGCCGGCGCTGCTGCCCGGCACCGTCACGGCGCTGCTGGGGCCGAACGCCTCGGGCAAATCCACCCTGCTGCGCAGCATCGCCGGGCTCAAGCGGCCGAATGCCGGGCGCATCCTGCTGGACGGCAAGCCGATCGAGGGCACCACGCTGGCCGAGCGCACGCGCCTCGTCCGCTACGTGCCGCAGGTCTATGCCTCCGCCGCGCGCCTGACGGTGTTCGACGCGGTGCTGGTGGCCGCGCGCGCCGCCGGCGCGTCGGGCGGCGCCGGCACGGTGGCGGCGCGCGTCGAGGCCATCCTGGCCCGCACGCGCATCGCGCATCTGGCCCAGCGGATGATCAGCGACCTCAGCGGCGGGCAGCAGCAGCTCGTCGCGCTGGCGCAAGGGCTCGTGCAGCCAGCGCCGGTGCTCCTGTTCGACGAACCGACCAGCGCCCTCGATCTCCGCCACCAGCTGGAGGCGCTCGCCCTGTTGCGCGGGGTGGCGCTGACCGACGGCCGGGTCGCGGTCGTGGCGCTGCACGACCTGTCGCTCGCTGCGCGCCACGCCGACCGCGTGCTGCTGATGAGCCAGGGCCAGGTCGTCGCGGACGGCACGCCGGGCGAGGTGTTCTCCGATCCGGTCTGCGGGCGGACCTACGGCGTCGATCTCGTCGCCGAGACGTCGCGGCGGGGCACGCTGATGATCGATGCCGCGTTGCCATGAGCGCGGCCGGGAATTTCGATCTCAAGGAAGAGATCCGCGACTACTGGTCCCGCCGCGCCCCCGGCTTCGATGCGGCGCCGGGTCACCGGATCGACGAGGCCGACCTTGGTGGCTGGCAGCGGCTGATCACGGACGGCCTCGGCCCGCTCGCCGGGCGCAGCGTGCTCGACCTCGCCTGCGGCACGGGCGAGGTCAGCCGCGCGCTGCTCGGCCTCGGGGCCACGGTCACCGGGGTGGATTTTTCCGAGACGATGCTGCGCCTCGCGCGGGCCAAGCTCGCCGGCCAGCCCTGGCAGGGGCGCCTCGCGGATGCGGAAACGCTGGCCGGCCTCCCCGACGCCAGCTTCGACGGCGCGGTGACGCGCCACCTGGTCTGGACGCTGACGGACCCCGCGGCGGCCTTCGCCGCCTGGCGGCGCGTGCTCAAGCCCGGTTCGCGGCTGCTGGTGGTGGATGGCGACTGGGTGCGGGAATCCCGGCGCGGCGCGCTGTTGCGCCGGATCGCCGCGATGCTCGGCGGCCGCGGTGGTTCGCCGGTGGACGGTGACACCCACCGGCAGATCCTGGCCCGCGTGCCCTACCACGACGGGCTTACCCGCGAACGGCTGACCGCAGACCTGCTGCGCGCCGGCTTCACCGATCCACGGCCGCATGGCGTGGGCCGGATCTACCTGCGCGGGCTTCGCGGTGCATCGCTGGCCGATCGCCTGCGGTTGCTGGCACCGACGCGGTTCGCGGTATCGGTGGCGGCCGGGTGAGGCACGCGCCCGGCGGCGGTGCGGCCCGGACGCCACCCTGCCTTCACCGCCGGGCCCGGTAGGCCCTGAAGATCCCGAGCTGAACGTCGCACGAGACTGAGGTGAACCCCGCCTCCGACAACGCCCCCTCGATGGCGGCGGGCGGCACGCAGGCGTCGATCGTGTCCCAGAAGTAGCGCATCATCATCTGCGCTTCCTGCCCGCCCCCCAGCAACCGCGACACGGCCGGAACCACGCTGCCGAGGTAGAACCGCAGCGCCGCCCCGCCGGCGCGGCTGCGCGGATGGTCGATCTCCAACAGCAGCACGCTGCCGCCCGGGCGCAGCACGCGACGGAACTCGCGGAAGGTGCCGGTCAGGTCGGGCACATGACGCAGCGCATAGCCCATGCTCAGCAGGTCGATGCTGGAGTCGGCGAGGGGGATGGCCTCGGCACGGGCCTGGATTAACGGAATCGGCAGGCTGGCCCCCGCTTCCCGCAGCATGCCGGCGCTGAGGTCGACCCCGATGACATCCTGCGGCCGGCCGAGGATCCTGACGGCCTCCCGCGCGACCAGCCCCGTGCCTATCGCGACGTCGAGCACGCGCTGGCCGGGCTTGAGGCCGCTGCGCTGCAGCGCCGCCCGACGGTAGCGCGCCCCGGAGCCGAAGGAGCAGAGCGCATTGACTTGGTCGTAGGCCGGTGCGCCGCGGTCGAACAGCGCGCGCACGAAGTCGTCCCGGTCGCTCGCATGACGGTAGTACTGGTCGAGCGGTGGATGGGGCGGCAAGTCGTTCATCGTGATCGCGGATCCTCGTCCTGCAGGGGCGGGGAGTCGCCCCGCCGACCGCGGAGGGTACGCGCGGCGGCCGCCGGTGGAGTCGCGGCAGCGCATTGGTAGCAGCCGAACCGCAGATCCTGGTGGTATCGCCGGAAGAAGGTGTCCGCAAGGACGAAGCCCGTGGCAACGACATGCCCGCGATGGCGTCGCGCCACCAGCGGCGGCGGCGCGATGACGCGGCCCTCGTCGGGGAGGCACCACGGCGACGCCCGCCGGACCAATACGGCCGGCGGGCGGTATCGGGCGCGCCTCCCGATCAGATGATCGGCTGGCCGTAGTAGTCGTAGACGCTCCGGCCGTAGCCCGGCCGATCCCACGGCGTCTCGTCCACGCGATAGTGCGGAGCGTTCTCGAGCTGCTCGCGCGTGATCGATGTCGTGTAGCCCGCGAGATCGATGTCGTAGGTCAGGCTGTTCCAGGGCAGCGGGTAGTAGTCATCCCCGATGCCAAGGAAGCCGCCGAAGCTCACGACGGCGTAGGACACCCGGCCAGACACCTTGTCGACCATCAACGTGTAGATCGAGCCGATCTTCTTGCGATCCGCGCCATAGACGCTGGTGCCCTCGACCTTGTCCGACGAGATCAGCTGCTGCGTCTCGTTCAATGCGACGCCCTTGCCTGCCATGCGATCCGACATTGTGCCCTCCATCATTGCCTCGGAGACGCATTAACCGGTTCAAGGCGTGCAGGTTGCAGGCCCGGCCCGCCACGCGTCACTCGGCGGAGCGAGGTTCCGCGCGTGCGAAAGCCTGCCGCGTCCGTCCTGCTGCCTTGTTGAGCAGGGCCTCGAGGTCAGGGGGAAGCGGCTCGTCCGCGACGTCGCCGTACTCGGCCTTGACCGCTTGGCGAAGCCACGTCTGAAACGCCCGATCAGCGATGGACGGCTGCTTGGGCGATGAGGGCTGCTTCAGCCTCTCCTGCTGCGTGTTGTCGTCGGATGATCTCATTACCTGGCCTGCAATTCTGTCCTGTCGTCGTGAAGGCCCCTCGTCGGAGGAACGACGACTTCGGAGACCCGTTGCTTCACAGGCGCGCCAGAATCGCATTCGGCATCTACTGATGCCTTCTCGCCACGTCGTTGCCTTCGCCCCCCGGTCAGCCCCGGAAGCCCCGCGATATCCCCCGCGGCGCTCGCTCAGTCCGCTTCGCCGTCGTTCGGACTGGCGGCCACCGGCTGCAGGCATACCTCAGCGATGCGGGTGAGCGCCTTGGCGAACGCGTGGTGAAATTCCGGGTCGCTGCCGCGTAGAATGTTGGTCTCGGCTGTCGCGGCAACCTCGCGCAGCTGGGTGGCGGTCCACCCGCGCGGCAGAACGCCTTCCCGTTCCAAATGTGCCGTCAGCCGCGTCAGCAGCGTCACGGAAACCATCCCCAGGATCTTCGCGTCGATCTTTTCCATGTGCCCCTCGGCCGTCCTGTGTGCAGAGACATCGGCCTGCCTCCGACGTTACTTCGGCTTGCGCGACGCCGCCACAATGCCCGGCCGCTTCCGGCTTTAGGGCGGTGTCGCGCGCCGCCCACGGAACCGAGGACGCAGCCCCGCGTTGCAACAGGCAGATCCGCTTCTGGATCCGGAGGGAGAACGCTATGACCCATTCATCCATACGTCGCGCGCTGCTGACCGCCGCCATCGTCAGCCTTCCGGGCCTGGCTTTGGCGCAAGCGCCCTCGACCACGACCCCCGCGGCGCCGTCCGTCGCCGCGCCTCCGAGCACCACGGTGACCACCCCGACGCCAGCGGCCACCGCCCGCCGGGCGAGCCAGATCATCGGAGCCAACATCATCAACGAGGAGAACCGGAACGTCGGCGAAGTGCATGATCTGATGGTCGACGCGGCGGGGGGCGCGACGATCGCCGTCCTGTCGGTCGGCGGGTTCCTCGGCATGGGCGAGCGCTATATCGCCATCCCGCTCAGCGACCTCCGCTGGAACGGCGAGCGCGAGCGCTGGATGCTGCCCGGCGCGACCGTGGATAGCCTGAAGGCGCGGCCGGCGTTCACATACCCCGAGCGTCGCTGATCGTGAGGAGGTGCGGCGCCGGTCCATGGCCGGCGCCGTGCTCCTTTACGCCCGTGAAGGCCCGCCCTGGGTTGAGCCCTGGGCGCCAGCGGACTGCTGGGCCTCCGCTCCGCTTGTGCTCAGGCGCACCGTGTCACCATCGACCGAGGCGACGGAGCTGATGGGAAGGTAGCGGTGCCCGCCCTGCGAAGAACCGGCCATCGTCTGAGACGCGCCGGCCATGTTCTGCGAGGCGGTCGGATTGTCGCTACGCGTAAGCTTGATTCGGTCTCCCTCGACCTGGTCAACGGTGCCCACATGCGTGCCGTCAGCCGCTACGACAGACATCCGTTCGCGAATCTTTTCGGCCATATTGTTCATGGAGCGCTCCTCATGTTGGCGGGCGCGGCTCCAACTTTGCGTTGGGAGCGCCCGTCGGCGTTGCTAGGGCTGGCCGAGTGCCCTTGGCGACCGTGAGGAGCGCAGCGCGCGGCGAACGCTTCATCTCGACAGCCATCCAGGCCCGGACCGGAACCTAAACGAGGCGCGTGGTGGCAAGTTTTCGGTGGGGCCGGCTCGTCATGGATTTTCGTGTGACGGCGGCCTGTGGTCGCTCGGCGCGGCGCGCGAGATCACGACCTGCCCCAGCGAATGGAAGTGGTGTCCCCGGCGAGATTCGAACTCACGGCCCCAGGATTAGGAATCCTGTGCTCTATCCTGCTGAGCTACGGGGACCCACCGCGCGCCTCATACCACGGCCTCAGCGCCGCCGGAACCGTTCCACAGCGCCGACCAGCGCCGTGCGCACGCCGGGTTCCAGCGCCGAATGGCCGGCATCCGGCACGACCGTCAGCCGCGCGCCCGGCCAGGCCGCGGCCAGTTCGAACGCCGTCTCGGGCGGGCACACCATGTCGTAGCGGCCCTGTACGATCTCCGCCGGAATGCCCGACAGCCGCCTGATTCGGCCCAGAAGCCCTTCTTCCGCCAGGAACAGGTCATGCGCGAAGTAGTGCGCCTCGATCCGTGCCAGCCCCAGCGCCGTGCGATCCTGCGCGAAGCTCGCGACCGTCTCGGGGGAGGGCAGGAGGGTCGAGCACGATCCCTCATACTGGCTCCAGGCCCGCGCCGCCGGCAGATGGACTGCCGGGTCCGGATCGCACAGCCGCTTCAGATAGGACCCCAACAGGTCGCCGCGCTCGGCCTCCGGCAGATGCTCGACGAAGGACGCCCAGGCATCGGGGAAGACTCGCCTCAGCCCGTAGAGGAACCAGTCGACCTCCGCCTTGCGGCCCAGGAAGACGCCGCGCAGCACGCAGCCCACCACCTTGTCCGGATGTTCCTGGGCATAGGCCAGCGCCAGCGTCGACCCCCAGGACCCGCCGAACAACAGCCACCGGTCGATGCCGAGGAAGCGACGCAGCAGCTCGATATCCGACACCAGATGCGGCGTGGTGTTTTCCCGCAATTCGCCGAGGGGGCGCGAGCGCCCCGCGCCGCGCTGGTCGAAGATCACGACGCGCCAGTGCCCGGGGTCGAAGAAGCGCCGATGCACCGCGCCCGCACCCGCTCCCGGCCCGCCATGCAGGAACAGCACCGGCTGCCCGCGCGGGTTGCCCACCTGCTCCCAATACATGACGTGTCCGCCGGATAGCGGCAGCAGGCCGGTCTCATAGGGAGCGATGTCGGGGAAAAGGTCGCCGCGGGGCATGGCGCAGATGTGCCGAAGCCGGCGCCGTCGCGCAATGGTGCAACGTTGTCCGGATCACGTCGCCCCGGCGCGATGCGATACCGGCCCCGAGCGATCTGGTTTATGATGACGCTTCCATGGCCGAGAAGCCCTCCGCACCGCCCCGTTCTGCCGCCGCTGGTCAGGTCGCCTGCGGCGTCTGTGGGCGCGAAAGCCGGCAGCCACCCTTCAGCTCGCCCTTGCCTGAACAGGCACCCGACCTCGACCTGCGGCCGGGGGAGCCGGTGCGCTCGACCATGCTCCGCTGGCTTCAGCAGTGCCCGCATTGCCACTACACGGCGCCGGCCATCGCGCGGGCGCATCCTGGCGCCGCCGCGGCGGTCTCAGCTGCGCCCTTCCGCGCGCTTATTCAAGATTCCACCCATCCGCCGCTCGCCCGTCGCTTCCTCGCCTGGGGCCATGTTCTGGAGGAGACCGGAGCGCTCCATGCGGCCGCCGAGGCGACGCTGCAGGCAGCGTGGGTGGCCGATGATCTTGGCCGCCCGGACCTGGCCCAGGCATGGCGCCAGGATGCGGTGGCGCTGTGGCGGAGCGGGCCGCCTCTCGACGCCGAGCAGACCGTCCGCGTCGTCGATGCCCTGCGCCGCGCGGAAGCGTGGGACGATGCCGACGCGACGGCCTCGGAACTTATCCAGCTTTCTCCGTCTGAAGCCGTGAGCCACGTCATCGCGCTGGAGCGGCGCCTCGTGGCGGCACGCGATGCCGGGCGGCACACGGTGGCGAGCGCCCTTCCACCGCCGGCCCGCCGCCCGCACGCCACGCATCGGCGGCGGGACCCAGCGTCGGGCGGGGGCATGTTCGGGTGGTTGCGGCGGTTGTTCGGGAAGGGGTGACTGCGCCGGGCCGCGCCGGCACCAGCAGCCACGCGCTTCCGCGTCACGCGACCGGTCCCACGTTGCTCGCATGCCACTCAACGCCGGGGCCGTGCCTGACGCGCGCTTGCCTTGACCTGACCCTGTGTTTTCGAGATCGCGTACCCGGCACGTTCCCATGACAGGCGCTCTTGTAGGCCGTCCGGTACCATGTGATGTTATGGTATAACATCTCAGGTCTTGCCCGTCGTGAACCGCCGTTTGTTCCTCGCCCTCCCGGCCGCGCTCGCGGCTCGCCCGGGGGCTGCCCAGGCCAACCGCCTGCCCGTCGTGGCGTCCTTCTCCATCCTGGGCGACATGGTCGCGCAGATCGGCGGCGAGCGTATCGCGCTGCGCGTCATCGCTGGCCCCGACGTCGATACGCACGGCTTCCAGCCACGCCCGTCGGATGTCGCGACGTTGCGCGACGCGAAACTCGTCGTCCGCAATGGGCTGGGGTTCGATGGTTGGATGGACCGCCTGGTCGGTGCGGCCGGCTTCCGTGGCACCATGGTCACCGCGACGGAGGGCATCACGCCGCGCGCCATGGCCGGGCACAGCCACGGCCATGACCATGGCGCCGCCGGCCGCCGCCGGTCGCACAGCGTCGCCCCCGCGAGCGTGCCCGACCCGCATGCGTGGCAGGATCTCCGGCTCGCCCAGATCTATCTGCGCAACATCACCGCTGCGCTGGTCGCCGCCGACCCGGCGGGGGAAGCGGCCTACCGCCGCAACGCCGAGACCTACGCTGCCCGCCTGACGGCCCTCGACGCCTGGGTCCGCGCGCAGGTTGCGACGGTGCCGGAACCGCGCCGCCGCGCCGTCACCAGCCATGACGCCTTCGGCTACTTCGGTGCCGCCTACGGCATCACCTTCCTTGCCCCCCAGGGCGTCTCGACGGAGGCCGAACCATCCGCCGCCGAGGTCGCCCGCCTGATCCGCCAGATCCGCGACCAGCGCATCACCGCCGTCTTCATGGAGAACATGACGAACCCCGCGATGATCCGCCGCGTGGCTGCCGAGGCCAATGTGCAGGTCGGCGGCCGCCTGTATGTGGATGCGCTCTCGGCCCCCGGCGGCCCGGCCGCGACCTATGAGGCGATGTTCCGCCACAATGTGGGCCTGCTGGTGCCTGCGATGCGCGGAGGCCCGGCGTGAGGCGCGCATCGGCCGTCGCCGCATTCCTTGCCGTCACGCTGCCCGCCACGGCGCAGGACGCCGCGACGCTGACCCGGCCGCTGCCGGAAGTGCCTGCGCCGGCCGCCGGCGTGCGCTTCCCGCAATTCAACGTCGAGATCGACATGAGCATGATCGGCGTCAGCACGACCAGCGCCAGTGATCACGCACGCACCGGCAGCTCGGTCTTCCTGTTCGGGGAGGTCGCGATGGGTCTCGCTCTGACCGAGAACTTCTCGATCCAGGGCGTGCTGGCGACCGAGCCAGTCGGAGAGGGCGATTCGACCGGCGGCTTTCCCGATGGCGGCGTCATCGGCTTCCGCCGGCAGGCGATCTTCCTCGAACAACTCTATGCGGAGTTCAAGCCGGCCGACACGCTGGTGCTACAGGGCGGCATCCTCGTCGCGCCCTTCGGCCGGGGGTACCACGACTTCCCTGGCATCCTCACGGCGGTCCGCGCGCATGAGGTCTATCTGGTGGACCAGTCGCTCGGTGCCGCCGCCACCTGGACCTGGCTGTCCGATCCGCGCTTCGGCGAGCACGACGTCTCGGCCGCGGTCTTCACGCTGGATCGCACCTTCCTGACCGGCACCTACGTCACCTCGCGCCGCTGCTGCTCGGAACGCTACGAGCGCTACAACCGCAACACCGCGGCGCAGGGCGGGCCGGGCAACAACGGCACCTTCAACAACGGCGTGCTCGCGCTGGATGGCGACCGCATCCCGTTCCTGCCGGGCTTCTCCTACCACCTCGCGGTGATGTCGTTGGCGCCGGGCTCGGACGGCACGGCGCGCGAATGGGGCTACGCCGCCGGCATCCGCTATGAGCATCGCTGGGACCGCGACCAGGCGACGCTGCTGTTCGCCGAGGGCGTGCAGTTCCGCAACGCCGGCGGCCGGCCGCGCATCGAGATCGAGACGAGCTCGATCGACGCCGACACCGGCGAGGAGGTCGCCGGCAGCGAGGAGACGACGCTGAGCGAGCGCACGACCTTCACCACGCTCGGCATTCAGCACCGCATGGGTCCCTGGCGCGCCACCGCCGCCTGGCAGCAGCTCCGCCGCAAGCGCAGCGTTGACCCGGTGCCCGCGGAGAACTGGTACGAAGTTTCCGTCGGCCGTGAGATCGGCGCGGGCTTCAGTGCCGATCTCGGCTACCAATATGCGCGCTATGTCGATGAGGAAGGCGGCGGACGCGGCACGGCGCATTCGATCCTTGCCCGGCTGCGTTACACAGGCGGCTTCTGAGGGCATGCTGGGGCCCATGGGGCCGGAGACACCACTTCATTGGCTGTTGCCGGGCGACGTCCCAACGGCGCGCGCGGCGCAGGCCGAAATGGCCGCGCACGTCGTCACGACGGATGCGCTGCCCCCGCGGCCGCTGCGTCTCGGCGGCGCCGATGTGTCGAACACCCGCTTCGACCCGACGAAGCGCGTCCATGCGGCGGTGGTGACGATCGACGCGGCGACGGATGAAGTGCTGGCCGCCGCCACGGAAACGCGCATCGCCGACTTTCCCTATGTCCCCGGCTATCTCGGCTTCCGCGAGGTGCCAGCGCTCGTCGCCGCCTGGTCGCGCCTCACGCTGAAGCCGGACGTCGTGCTGATGGATGGGCAGGGCATGGCGCATCCGCGCGGCTTCGGCGTCGCATGTCATTTAGGCGTGGTGCTGGGCGTGCCGACCATCGGCGTCGCCAAGTCGCTGCTGGTCGGCACTGGAGAGCCGGGGCCGGAACCCGGCGACACCGCACCGCTGCTGTGGAAGGGGCAGTGCATTGGCACGGCGCTTCGCACGCGGCGCGGCGCCAGGCCGCTCTACGTCTCGGTGGGCCATCGCGTCTCCCTGCCCACCGCCGTGGCCCTGGTGCTGGCCGCGACACGCGGCCGACGTCTCGCGGCGCCGATCCGCGCGGCGCATGACGCGGCAAACGATGCCCGGCGCGCCGCCGCGTCAGCGCCGTGACGTTTCGCGACAGCCACTTCCGGCAGGTGGTGATCTGCTCTACCTGACCCTCGGACTTCAACAACGATCACCCGGGGAAACGCAGTCCATGACCAAGTACGAGGCGCCACGCCGCGCGCTGACCCGCCGTGCCGCGATCACTCTCGGCGCCGGCCTGCCGATGCTGTCCCGCGGGGCTGCCGCGCAGGCCCTGCCGAACCGCCCGATGCGCATCATCGTACCGTACACGCCGGGCGGCACGACGGACATCGCGACGCGCCTCGTCGCCGAGCCGCTGTCCCGCGCGATCGGCCAGCCCGTCGTCGTCGAGAACCGTCCCGGCGCCAATTCCATCGTCGGCGCGGCCGCGGCTGCCACCGCCGCGCCGGATGGCACGACGCTCGTGATGGTGCTGCCCGCCCATGCCGCGAACGCCACGCTGCAGGCGGGTAAGATGCCGTTCAATGCCCTCGACTCCTTCTCCCCCGTCAGCCTCGTCGTGCAGTCGCCGCTGATCATGGCCGGCTCCAAGCACATCAACGCCGAGGATCTGCAGGGCTACATCGCCTACATCCGCGCGAACCCCGGCAAGGTGAACTATGGGTCGAGCGGCATCGGCGCGACGGCGCATCTCGCCATGGAGCAGCTCCGCCTGAAGCTCGGACTGACGATGGAGCACGTGCCCTATCGCGGCACGCAGCCGGCACTCCAGGACCTGATGGTCGGCAATATCGGCTGGATGTTCGACACGTACTCCTCCTTCCAGGCGCAGTTCGAGGGCGGCACGATCCGCCCGCTCGCCATCGCGAGCCCGACCCGGGCCGCCTTCATTCCCAACCTGCCGACGGTGATGGAAGCCGGCGTGCCCGACTTCGCGGCGAGCACCTGGTGCATGCTGCTGGCCCCGGCCGGGACGCCGGATGCGATCACGGCGCGGTTGGCGCAGGAGGTCCGCACCATCGTGCAGGAACCGGCGATGGCGCGGCGGCTGCAGGATATCGGTTTCGTCGTCGAAGGCCGCCCACCGGCGGAGACAGGGGCGTTCCTGCGTGCGGAGATCGACCGCTGGGGTGAGGTGATCCGGACGGCGAATATTCGGGTGGAGTGACGGCGCATGGCGAGGAGGCTGCCGCTCTCCGAGGCTCACCTCGCTACGGGCCGAAGGGCCTCCCTGATTGCTCCGATACTTCCGCTGTCAGCGTTGGAGGGGCTTTGCCCCTCCAGGCCACCCCAGCAAAGGCCGAAAGGCCTTTGCAAACCTCTACTTGGCGCTGTGCGTCATGGGGAGGAGCCGGGCCGAAACTCGCTCTTGCGCGCGAGACGCCTGGAAGGAGCAACAAGCCTGCCATGCTCGGCAACAACAGATTGCGGTCCAGGATGCCCAGCATCCTGGCGGGGTGGTTCGGAGGGGCAGAGCCCCTCCGATCTCCGCTGCCAGGAGTAGCCAACTCATCAGGAGGGCCTCTGGTGGGGTGAGGTCCGGGGAAGGGCAACGCACCGCCTCGGCCGCTCTGCGTCACCGCGCCCGAGGATGCGCCTTCTTCCATGTGGCGAGCAGCCCGGCGGCGTCCACAGCCGTATATCGCTGCGTCGTCGACAGGCTGGCATGCCCCAGCAGTTCCTGGATCGACCGCAGATCCGCCCCCGCGCCCAGCAGGTGTGTCGCGAAGGAATGCCGAAGCGCGTGTGGCGTCGCATGTTCGGGCAGGCCGGCGAACCGACGGAACTCGCGCAGCGATTTCTGCGCGACGGCCGGGTCGAGCCGCGCGCCGCGCGCGCCGAGGAACAGCGGCTCGTCTGCATCGCCCGCCCCGCGCTCGCGCAGGTAGGTTGCGACCGCCGCACGGACGGCCGGCAGCACCGGCACCAGCCGTTCCTTCGAACCCTTGCCGACGACGCGCAGCGCCGCCTCGTTGCCCGGCAGCGGCGCGTCGCGGAGGTTCAGCGCGAGCGCCTCGGCGATGCGCAGCCCGGCGCCGTACAGCAGCGCGAACAGTGCCGTGTCGCGCGCCGCCTGCATCGCGGGCTTCTCGTGCCGACCAAGGCTGTGCACCTCCCCGACCTCCCGTGCCACGGCGCGGGCCTGGTCCGGCGTCAGCGCGCGCGGGATGGGCTGCTTTGGCCGTGGTCCGCGGATGACGCCGAGCGGCAGCGCCGCCATGCCGTGATGCCGTGTCAGGTGGCGCATGAAGCCGCGAACGGCTGAGAGGCGCCGTGCGCGTGTGGCGGCGGAATCGCCTGCCGCGGCGCGTTCCGCGAGGAAGCTGCGCAAGTCCGCTGGCCGGAGCGCGCCGAGCGCGGGAAGGTCGGGTTCGCCGCCGAGATGCTGCGTCAGGAAGCCGAGGAAGCCGGCGACATCCGCGCCGTAGGCATCGAGCGTATGACCGCTGGCCCGCCGTTCCCGCGCCAGCCAGTCGAGCCAGGCGAGGCGCGCCTGTTCTCCTGTCACCGCGACAGGGCGGCGGCGACGGCGCGGCCGAGAAAGGCGAGCAGCGCGACGGTCTGGCGCGCCGGCAATGCGCCCGGGTCGCGCGCGCCGACCGCGATCAGCGCCGGCGGGCCGATCGCCAGCGGTACGCGCGCCAGCGCGTCGCGGACGACCAGCGGCGCCGCCTCGGCATGCAGCAATTCGATGTCGGTCGGCGCGTTCCGCACCACCGCGTCGCGGCCATGGCCGACCAGCCGTACGACGGCGCCGCGCGGCAGGCGCAGCATGCCCGCCGGCGTCACGGCCGGGCCAGTGCCCGGCTCGATCCCTACGGTGCAGGTCTCGACGCCGAGCAGTGCGGGGACCTCCTGCGTCACGGCCTCCATCACGTCATGCGCGCGCATCAGCGCGAGCACGGCGAGGCGGACGCGAAGGGCGAGACCGGCACCCGCCCGTCCGGCCTCGATCGCTTCACGGACCTCGGCTTCCATGGCGCGCGCGCGGTTGCGTTCGGCGGCAAGCATGGCCGCCATATGGTCGGCGAAGGATTCGCCGTGCAGGCGCCGGGGCGGCACCAGCACGCGATAGATATCCGGTCTTTCTGATAGGAAGCCGGGATGGGCACGCAGGAAGGCCTCGACCTCCTCCGCCTGGATATCCGTGGGAGGAACAGCCGAGGCAGGGAGGTGACCGCTCATAGGATTGATTGTCCTGTTTTCTGCCAGTCGGCCAGGAAGGCCTCGAGGCCACGATCGGTCAGCGGGTGCTTCAGCAGCATCCGGATGACCGACGGCGGAAGGGTTGCAACATCGGCACCGAGCTTGGCGGATTCGATCAGGTGGATCGGGTGGCGGACCGAGGCCACGAGCACTTCGGTCTTCAGGCCGGGATAGTTGCGGTAGATCTGGACGATGTCCGCGATCAGCCGCATGCCGTCGGTCGAGATGTCATCGAGCCGGCCGACGAAGGGGGAGATGAAGGTGGCGCCCGCCTTGGCCGCCAGCAGCGCCTGGGCAGGGGAGAAGCAGAGCGTGACGTTGACCATCGCACCTTCGGAGGACAGCGTGCGGCATGCAACGAGACCCGCTTCCGTCAGCGGCACCTTCACGCACACATTCGGCGCGATGGCACGCAGCACCCGGCCTTCGGCGAGCATGCCGGCGGCGTCGGTCGCGGTAACCTCGGCGCTGACGGGGCCGGGCGTGATGGCACAGATCTCCGCGATGACTGTCTTCATGTCGCGACCGGACTTCGCGATCAGCGACGGATTGGTGGTGACACCGTCGACGAGGCCGGCCTCGGCCAGAGATCGTATGTCGGCGACCTCGGCGGTATCGACGAAGAACTTCATACTGGAACACCTTCCTGGAGCAATTTGCGGCGGGGGCGAAACGAAGACTGTGCCCAAGGTCACAGTGTAACTCATGAAGTCTGCAAAGTTGGAGCGGACTGATGGTACTGGCTGCCATGTTCCGCTGTCGGCACGGCTGCGTGTTCTGCTGCCACTGCCACTTGCCGATTCATATGATTACAAAAATGTCATAAATAAGCCGGCCCTCCCGCCTGGTTCCTTCGTGCTGGTGCCGCTCGGCCGTCGCCAGGTGATCGGCGTGGTGTGGGATGATGCCCCTGATCCCGACCTGCCGGACGCGCGACTGCGCAGTATCGAAAGCGTGATCGACGTTCCGCCGATGACGGCCACGCTGCGCCGCTTCGTCGATTGGGTCGCCGCCTACACCCTGAGCACACGCGGCGCCGTGCTGCGCATGGCGATGAGCACCCCATCGGCATTGGAACCGCGCGCGCCGCAGGTCGGCTGGCGCCGTGCGCCGCATCCGCCGGAAGGGGCGCGCATCACCCCGCCGCGGCGGCGCGTGCTGGACGTGCTCGCCGAGGGGGAGGGGCGCGCGGGCGGCGAGATCGCCGGGGCCGCTGCCGTCGCACCGGCCATCCTCCGTGGCATGGCCGATGCCGGGCTGATCGAGCCCGCCCTGTTGCCGCGCCATCCGGCCTTTGCGCTGCCGGACCCGGCGCGCTCCGGACCGGCGCTCGGCCCCGAACAGGACGTTGCCGCAGCGGCACTGCGCGCGGCCGTGCAGCGGCGCGAATTCTCGACCACGCTGCTGACTGGCGTGACCGGCTCGGGCAAGACGGAGGTGTATTTCGAAGCCGTCGCGGCCTGCCTCGCCCAGGGGCGCCAGGCCCTCGTGCTGCTGCCGGAGATCGCGCTCTCGACGCAGTGGCTCGACCGGTTTCGTGGCCGTTTCGGTACGGCACCGGCGCTATGGCATTCCGAGCTCACCTCTCGCACGCGGCGGGAGACCTGGCGCGTCGTGGCGGAAGGCGAGGCGCCCGTGCTGGTCGGCGCGCGATCCGCGTTGTTCCTGCCCTATCCCGATCTCGGCCTGATCGTGGTCGACGAGGAACACGAGACGGCGTTCAAGCAGGAGGAGGGCGTCGTGTACCACGCGCGCGACATGGCGGTGGTGCGCGCACGTCTCAGCAACGCCGCCTGCGTGCTGGCGAGCGCGACGCCGTCGCTCGAAAGCACCAACAATGCGGCGACGGGCCGTTATGCCGGCGTGCACCTGCCGGCCCGCCATGGCGGGGCGGCGCTGCCCGACGTGGCGCTGATTGACCTGCGCCGAACGCCCCCTGAGCGCGGTCGCTTCCTCAGTCCGCCGCTCGTGGCTGCCGTCACCGAGACGCTCGCGCGGGGCGAGCAGGCCATGCTGTTCCTGAATCGCCGCGGCTATGCGCCCATGACGCTGTGCCGGACCTGCGGCCATCGCCTGCGTTGCCCGAACTGCACCGCCTGGCTGGTCGAGCACCGGGCCCAGCGCCGTCTGCAATGCCACCATTGCGGGCATGTCGAAGCACCGCCGGAAGCCTGCCCGGAATGCGGCACCGCCCATTCCACCGTGCCGATCGGCCCTGGCGTCGAGCGGGTGCTGGAGGAAGCGACCGCCCTGTGGCCGGAAGCGCGGCGGCTGGTGATGGCGTCCGACACCATCCCCGGCCCTGCGGCCGCCGGCGCGGCAGCGCAGGCGATCCAGCGGCGGGAGGTGGACCTGATCATCGGCACCCAGATCGTCGCCAAGGGCTGGCATTTCCCGCATCTGACGTTGGTCGGCGTGGTCGATGCCGACCTCGGCCTGGCGGGCGGCGACCTGCGCGCCGCCGAGCGCACCTTCCAACTGCTGCATCAGGTCGCTGGACGGGCGGGGCGGGAGGAGCATCGCGGCCACGTCCTGCTGCAATCCTTCGCGCCTGAGCATGCGGTCATGCAGGCGCTGGTCTCCGGCGACGTGGATGCCTTCATGGAGGCCGAGGCGGACGACCGCCGGCCGGGCCACTGGCCGCCCTTCGGTCGCCTCGCCGCACTGATCGTGAGCGCGGAGGACGAGCGGGCGGCGGAGCGGACGGCGCGCGACCTCGGACTCGCGGCACCGGGAGGGGAGGGGGTGGAGGTGCTCGGCCCCGCACCAGCGCCGCTCGCCATCCTGCGGGGGAGGCACCGGCGGCGACTGCTGCTGAAGACGCGCCGGGACATCGCGGTGCAGCCGCTGCTCGAGGCGTGGCTGGCGAAGGTGGTGGTGCCGGGGAACGTCCGGGTGCAGGTGGATGTGGACCCCGTGGGGTTCCTGTAGGGCGACGACGTTCCGCCCTGTGCCCCGGCGGACCTCCGATCCGTCAGGCCGCCGCCGGGGCGAGAGGCATGTCGGGCGTCGCCGCCGGCCGGAACCTGTGAAAGATATCGAGCTCGTCCGAAAGGGCGCGCCGCCAGCTCTTGTGCGTTTCAAGGGGGTTGGCGTGATGCTCCATGAGCAGCTTGGGATAGAACCGGTCGACGAGGGCGCCATCCGGCCCGATCATCTCGCCATCTATCCGGAACACCCTGATCAGATCGCGCAGCGCGATGTCCCGTTCGAGCATGTCGGCGAACATCCTGGTGCGAGCCAAGCGGGCGGAATGGGACACGTCGATCCGGTCACCCAGCTTCCGGATCGCTTCCCGGCCGACTTTCGCCTGTCTCGAGGTCACTTCGACGAAGACTTCGTCCCGGATCGGCGATGCCTGCGGTGCCAATACGCAGATCTTGCAGGAACGCCCGCGTTCCTGCCCTTTCAGGAGGAGATCTTCGAGAAACGCCTTGTATGCTGAAATGCAGCGTTGCAGATGAACGACATCCTCAACGACTCCCTTCAGGCAGCAGTGCCTATAATAGATAAAATCGAGATCAACATTTCCGAACAATAATACAAATGTATTATTTCCTGGAAGCTCAGCCAAATGCTTTATGGTGCGCCCATGCTGAATGGCAGAATTTTTGTTTGAGAGGCCAAGAATACTCGCTGCCAAAAATGAAAACCGGCCGGCTTTGCGAGCATTATTAAGCGAAAACTGCCTTATGCTTGACGATCCACAGAATAAAAGCATCGCGAAGGTTTCCGCTGGAGAGCCGGCTCACCATGAACAAGAGGTTATGGCGGCCTGACAGTAATTTCATTCCGGCGGTGAGGCTGTCAAGTTGTGGAGGCTGTGTAATTCCGGGCGCGACGCCACGACGGTCAGAACGGAGGGCTGGCGGCCCCCATGCCGCCAGCGATCCAGGCGAGTTCATGCGATTCCCTCGCCCGGCGCCGTCAGGCTCTCACTCTGCCCGCCGCACCCCCATCGCGACGGTCCGCTCATCCATGCGGGGGTCGTGCGTCAGGCCCCGTCGCACCGCCCAGGTGTTCACGTACTGCACCAGCTGGATCAGGGGCTCCTCCTCGGCGTAGAGCGCTACGGCCTCATGCCAGATCGCCTCGCGCCGCTCGTCGTCGAGTGTCGAGGAGCCGCGTGCCGCCAGCGCGTCGAACGCCGGGCCGGAGAAGCGCGCGTTGTTGTTCGCGCCCGTCAGCAACTGCCGGTTGTTGGTCGCGAGGGTGTTGATCAGGAAGTTCGACCCTTCGCCGGTCGAACTGCCCCAGGCCGCCATCTGCATGGCGTACTCGATGCGCGCGCGCCGCGGCACGAAGGCGGTCCAGGGCAGCGCCTCGACCTGCACGCGGACGCCGATGCGCGTCCACATCTGGGCGACCGCCTGGGCCAGCCGCGCATCGTTCGGCCACCGATCGTTCGGCGTATGCATGGTCAGGCGAAAGCCGTCCGGATAGCCGGCCTCGGCGAGCAGCCGCTTCGCGGCATCCGGGTCAAAGGTGCGCGGCCGGACACTGGCATTGTAGCCGAACGCGCCTTCGGGCAGCCATTGCGCGGTGGCGGTCGCCGCACCTTCCATCACGCGCTCGACCAGCGCCTCGCGATTGATCGCCATGGACAGCGCGCGGCGGACACGCGCGTCCTTGAATGGATTCACGGGCAGCGGGTTGCCTGCATTGTCGGTGATCAGCGGCGTGTTGCCGTCGCGCGAGTAGTCCGGCGCCATGTAGACGGTGCGCAGCGACGGAATCTCGGTAATGGTCACGCGGTTGTCGCGCCGCAGCCGCGCGAGGTCGGAGGTCGGCACCTGCTCGATCAGGTCGAGATCGCCGGCGATCAGCGCCGCCGTGCGCGCCGCGTCGTTGTTGACGATGCGGTAGCTCACCCTCTCCCACGGTTCCGCACCGCCGAAGTAGTTCGGATTGCGCGCCATCTCGACCCGGTCGCCCGAGCGGTAGGAGATGAGGCGATACGCACCTGTGCCGATGGCGGCGCGGCCGGTGTTGAAGTCTTCGGTGCCCGCCCCTTCGGCTGCATGCCGCGCGATGATGGACACGGAGGCGAGGTCGAGCGGCATCAGCGGATGCGGCGATGCCGTATGCAGCCGCAGCGTGTGCGGGTCCACAACCTCCACGCGCGTGATGGCGCGCAGGAAGCCCTGGAAGCCGCCCGGGCTGTTGGGCACGTTCGGCACGCGGGAGAAGGTGAAGACCACGTCGTCCGCGGTGAAGGGCCGGCCGTCATGCCAGGTCACGCCCTCGCGCAGCTTGAACTCCCACACATTGTCCGAGACGACGCGCCAGGATGCCGCGAGAGAAGGATGCGGCCGCGCACGCCCATCGCGTTCGACCAGCCGGTCGAAGATGTGCATCGTCAGCGCGTTGTTCGGGCCGACATTGTGGAAATGCGGGTCGATCGTGGTGACCGGCGCGGCGGAGCCGATCGTGAGCGTCTGCGCCATGACGGTCGAGGCGCAGAGGCTGAATGCCCCTGCCATGACGGCGGCAGCAATCCTGGACATGGTCTTCTCCCATTCGTTGGATGGGAGGCTAGTGCAGAAGGTGCCCGGGGGGAACCATCCCCCGGGCCCTGTTACGTTCAGCGCGCCGGACGCACACCCATGGCAACGGTGCGCTCGTCCATGCGCGGATCGTGCGCGAGGCCACGCCGCAGCGCCCAGGTGTTCACGTACTGCATGAGCTGGATCAGCGGCTCTTCCTCCGCATACAGCGCAACCGCCTCGTGCCAGATCGCCTCGCGCGCCGCATCGTCCAGCGTCTCGGAACCGCGCGCGGCGAGCGTGTCGAACCTCGCATCCGAATACCGCGCGTTGTTGTTCGCGCCCGTCAGCCGCGACCGATCGCGCGTGGCGAGCGTGTTGACCAGGAAGTTCGATGCCTCGCCGCTCGACGAGCCCCAGGCGCCGAGCTGCACCGCGAAGTCGAAGCGGGCGCGGCGCGCGACGAAGGCGGTCCAGGGCAGCGCATCGACCTGCGTGCGCACGCCGATGCGCGTCCACATCTGCGCGACGGCCTGCGCGATGCGCGCATCGTTCGGCCAGCGGTCGTTCGGCGCGGCGAGGGTGACGCGGAAGCCCTCGGGATAGCCGGCTTCAGCGAGCAACCGGCGCGCCGCGGCGGGGTCGTAGCGGCGCGTCGCCACCTGATTGTTGAAGCCGAAGGCGCCTTCGGGGAGCCACTGCGCCGTCGCTGTCGCCTCACCCTCCATGATCTGGCTGACGAGGCCCTCGCGGTTGATCGCCATCGAGAGCGCGCGGCGCACGCGCGCGTCCTTGAAGGGGTTCGCCGGTAGCGGCCGCCCGGCATTGTCGGTGACCAGCGCCAAGCCGCCGTCATTGCCGTAGTCCGGCGCAAGATAGACGGTGCGCAGGCTGGCGATGGAGGTGACCGTCAGCCGCTGGTCGCGGCGCAGCCGCGCGACGTCGGTGGTCGGGATCTGCTCGATCATGTCCACGTCGCCGGCGAGCAGCGCCGCGGTGCGTGCGCCGTCATTGCCGACGATGCGATAGGAGACGCGCTGCCAGGGCTGCGCCGGGCCGAACCAGGCGTCGTTGCGCTCGAACTCGACGCGGTCGCCAAGGCGGTAGGAGACCTGGCGGTACGGTCCGGTGCCGATCGCGACGCGGCCAGCGTTGAAATCCTCGCTGGTCGGATTCTCGCTGACGTGGCGCGCGATGATGGAGACCGACGACAGGTCGAGCGGCATCAGCGGATGCGGCTGGCGCGTGTGCAGGCGGAAAGTGTGCGGATCGACCACCTCGACGCGCTCGATCGCGCGGAGGAAGCCGCCGAAGCCGCCCGGGCTGTTCGCGACATTCGGCACGCGGGAGAAGGTGAAGACGACGTCGTCAGCCGTGAAGGGCTTGCCGTCGTGCCAGGTCACGCCCTCGCGCAGCTTGAATTCCCACACCGTGTCCGACACGGCGCGCCAGGACGTGGCGAGCGACGGGTGAGGGCGCGCATGCCCGTCGCGTTCCACCAGCCGGTCATAGACATGCATGGTGGCCGCGTTGTTCGGGCCGTAATTGTGATAGTGCGGATCCATCGAGGTGACGGGCGCGCCCGCGCCGATGGTCAGCGTCTGCGCACCGGCAGCGCCGGTCACGGCGAACAGGATGCCGGCGGCGTAGGCCGCGGTCTTCATACGCTTCACGATTGAGTCTCCCGGTCTCGTATTCGACCGGCATCGCCTCCGTGTTGGCGGGCAACATCGCAGCGGCGGGCCGGTGTGGAAAGCTGAAAAAAGAAGGGGAGGAGCTTGTGGCTCCTCCCGCTTCTCATGCGTCTTGCCGCCGGAGGTTCAACCCTGGCGTTCGACCATCAGCTTCTTGATCTCGCCGATCGCCTGCGCCGGGTTCAGCCCCTTCGGGCAGGTCCGCGTGCAGTTCATGATGGTGTGGCAGCGATACAGCTTGAACGGATCTTCCAGCGCATCCAACCGGTCGCCGGTGTGTTCGTCGCGGCTGTCGGCGATCCAGCGATAGGCCTGCAGCAGCACCGCGGGGCCAAGGTAGCGGTCACCGTTCCACCAATAGGACGGGCAGGCCGTCGAGCAGCAGAAGCACAGGATGCATTCCCATAGCCCGTCGAGTTTCGCGCGCTCCTCCTTGGATTGCAGACGCTCGCTGTCGGGCGGCGGGGGGGTGTCGGCCTTCAGCCAGGGCTCGACGGAGCGGAGCTGCGCATAGACCTGCGAGAGATCCGGCACGAGGTCCTTCACCACCGGCATGTGCGGCAGCGGGGTGATGCGGCAGTCGCCCGTCACATCCTCGATCGGCTTGAGGCAGGCGAGGGTGTTCAGCCCGTCGATGTTCATCGCGCAGGAGCCGCAGATGCCCTCGCGGCAGGACCGGCGGAAGGTGAGGGTGGTGTCGACCTCGTTCTTGATCTTGATCAGCGCGTCGAGAACCATCGGGCCACAGGCGTCGAGGTCGATCTCGTAGGTATCGGTGCGCGGATTGGCGCCGCCATCCGGATCCCAGCGATAGATCTTGAACGCCTTGACGTTCTTGGCACCGGCCGGCGCGGAATAGGTGCGGCCCTCGCCGACCGTGGAGTTCTTCGGAAGCGTGAAGGTGGCCATCTGGTCGGTTGTCCTCAGTACACGCGCGGCTTCGGCGGGAAGACCTGCACTTCGTTCGTCAGCGTGCGCATCTTCACGTCGCGGTAGTCCAGGCTGACGGCGTAGTTGTCGTCCACGCGCGCCAGGGTGTGCTTCATCCAGTTCTGGTCGTCGCGCTCGGGGTAGTCCTCATGCGCGTGCGCCCCGCGACTCTCATGGCGCGCCTCGGCGCCATGGATCGTCGTCAGCGCGTTGCCGATCAGGTTGTCGAGTTCCAGCGCCTCCATCAGGTCGCTGTTCCAGATTAGGGAGCGGTCGGCGATCTTGATGTCGGCATAGCCGGCGGCGACCTTGTCCATCTTCTCCACGCCTTCCTTCAGCAGTTCGGAAGTGCGGAAGACGGCGGCGTGGGTCTGCATGGCGCGCTGCATCGTCAGGCGCAGGTCGGACACCGAGGTGCTGCCTTTCGCATTGCGCACGCGGTCGAACCGGTCGAGCGAGGCCTCGCCGGCCTTGGGCGGCAACGGTGCCTGGGTCGCACCCGCCTTGATCGTCTCCGCCGCGCGATGCGCCGCGGCGCGGCCGAACACCACCAGGTCGAGCAACGAGTTGGTGCCGAGCCGGTTCGCACCATGCACGGAGACCGACGCCGCCTCGCCCACCGCCATGAGGCCGGGCACGACGCGGTCCTGGTCGGTGCCGGTGGCGGCCAGCACTTCGCAGTGAATGTTCGTGGGGATGCCGCCCATGTTGTAGTGGACGGTCGGGAGCATCGGGATCGGCTCCTTCGTCACATCCACGCCGGCGAAGATCTTCGCCGTCTCGGAAATGCCGGGCAGCCGCTCATGCAGGATCTCGGCACCAAGGTGTTCGAGATGCAGGTGGATGTGGTCCTTGTGCGGACCGACGCCGCGGCCCTCGCGGATCTCCATCGACATGGCGCGGGAGACGACGTCGCGGGAGGCGAGGTCCTTCGCCGTCGGCGCGTAGCGCTCCATGAAGCGCTCGCCCTCGGAATTGGTGAGGTAGCCGCCTTCGCCGCGGGCGCCCTCGGTCACGAGGCAGCCCGAGCCGTAGATGCCGGTCGGGTGGAACTGCACGAACTCATTGTCCTGCAGCGGCAGGCCGGCGCGCAGGATCATGCCGCCGCCATCGCCCGTGCAGGTATGCGCCGAGGTACAGGAAAAGTAGGCGCGGCCGTAGCCGCCGGTGGCGAGCACTACAGTCTGTGCGCGGAAGCGATGCATCGAACCGTCTTCCAGGTTCCACGCCATGACGCCGCGGCAGACGCCTTCCTCCATGATGAGGTCGAGGGCGAAATACTCGACGAAGAACTCACAATTATGCTTCAGCGACTGCTGGTACAGCGTGTGCAGGATCGCGTGGCCCGTGCGGTCGGCGGCGGCGCAGGCCCGCATCGCCGGCTCCTTGCCGTAATGCGTCATGTGGCCGCCGAAGGGGCGCTGGTAGATCCTGCCGTCCTCGGTGCGGCTGAACGGCACGCCGAAGTGTTCCAGCTCGATGATCGCCGGCACCGCCTCGCGGCACATGTATTCGATGGCGTCCTGGTCGCCCAGCCAGTCCGACCCCTTCACGGTGTCGTACATGTGCCAGCGCCAGTCGTCCTCGCCCATGTTGCCGAGCGAGGCGCCGACGCCGCCCTGCGCGGCCACGGTGTGCGAGCGCGTGGGGAACACCTTGGTGATGCAGGCGGTGGAAAGCCCCGCCGCGCCCATGCCGAAGGTGGCCCGCAGCCCCGCGCCGCCCGCGCCCACCACGACGACGTCGTAGGTGTGGTCCACGATGCGGTAGGCGCCGTTCGAAGGCTTGCTGATCGCGTTCATCGCATCCGTCTCGCTTATCGTCCACGGCGCGGGGCGGATCGCCCCGGCTGCCGTCCTCTGTCAGTCCACATCTGGGCCGTCATCGCGGCCCCGCCAGCCCCGGTCAGAGCGCGATCCGCAGGACGGCGATCGTCGCCGTCAGCCACAGCAGGAAGCACGCGCCCTTGATCGCCATCAGCGTGCCGAGCTTCGCGAGGTCGCCGCGCACGTAGTCCTCGACCACTTCCTGCAGCCCATAGGCCGTGTGGTGGAAGGCGGCGGCGAGGAAGGCGAGCAGCATCACCGTGTTGAATGGCCGGCCGATCCAGATGGTCGCCTCCAGCCAGGTCGCATCCGGCATGCGGGCCAGCGCGAAGACCAGCCAGATCGTCAGCGGCAGCAGCGCCATCGAGGTGACGCGCATCATCCACCAGTGATGCGTGCCGCCCTTGGCGGCGCCCAGGCCGCGCACGCGGCCGAGCGGGGAACGGAGGGAGCGTATCTGCGGCGCGGCCATCGGCGTCAGATCCAGGTCAGGAACATGATGAACCAGGTCAGCGCCGTCAGCGCCGCGGTGCCGAGCAGCACCACCCGGCCGGTGAGGTAGGTCGTCGGCAGATCGAAGCCGCGGCCGCTGTCCCAGTACAGGTGACGGATGCCGTTCAGCGTGTGGTACCAGGCGACCGCCGTCAGGCCGAGCAGGCCGAGCACGCCCAGGAAGGAGGAGAAGAACCACATCGCCCCGTTGTAGGCGGCTTCACCGGAGGCCGTGGCGGCCAGCCACCACACCAGGAAAATGAGGCCGATCGACCAGACGACGCCGGTGATGCGATGGGTGATGGAAAGCGCCGAGGTCATCTGCATCATGTCATAGGCTTGCAGATGCGGCGACAGTGGGCGGCGGACGAGGCTGCCGTCCGACCGGCGGCCGACCATCACGGCCTCGCGCGTGTCGGTGATCTTCGACATGGGTCAACTCCAGTGGGCCGCTTCCCCGATCCCCGAGCCGAGGGTCGGCCTTGTCCCGGTCCTTGTATGGTGGGCTGCCGGATAGCGTCAAATCCGCGGCGGGACTTTCTGCCGCCACGGCAAGTACTTGCGAGGCGCTCGCAACAAACGCCGCCGCGCCCGCGCTACATGCCGAGCGCCTGTCGCAGCCGCGCCAAAATCCCCGGGCGCGCCGGAACGGCCGGGGCCGGGGCCGGGCTGCGCGCCGGGTAGCGCAGGATCATCTTGTACTCGAGGGGGTTGAACATCCCTTCCGGCGTGAACGGTCCGGTGAAGTGGTCGCCCACGAGGTCGGAACGGACGTAGAAGCCGTTCGCCGAGCAGAGCCCACAGCCGACGAGCACGTAGCCCCTGCGTGCGGCGAGCGCCGCCATGGAGGTGATCGACGCGCCGTAGGGCGCCTCGCCGGAGGCCGGATCCCAGCGGAAATCCGTGTCGTACGGCATCTCCCAGGCGACGCCCGGCGGGAAGGTATGGTTGTGCTCGATGCAGACCAGGCGCGGCGAGATCGCGTCGATCGCCTCGAACACGTGATGGTCGTTGCTGTCGATGTCGATGCTCAGAAAGTCGATCTCGCCGGTGACGCCTTGCTCCTTGAGGATTGCGTTGATGTTGTCGGGCGTCACGAAGGTCTCGACGAAGCGCACTTGGCCGCTGGCGATCTGCGCGCGGAACTTCTCCCGGACGAGCGGTGCGTAGTTCGGGTTGCCTTCCATCCACAGGCCGGTCCAGCCCTGGTCGAGCAGGTAGTGCGTATTGTTTTCGCTGCCGCTTTCGCAGCCGAACTCCACGAAGCGCCGGTCGGTCGTGCCGATCAGCGAAAAGATGCGCTCGATGATGCCGTCCTCGTCGGACTGGCTGTGGACCTTGAAGCCGTGCCATTCGAGGCGGGTGCGATCGCCGCCGGTTCTCTGCTGCGTATACTGGTCGATCTCAGCCTGTGACAGCGGCGCCGGCTCATCCGACATGCAAATCCCCCGGTTTCGCGCGGAAGCATAGGAAGGGTGGGCTTCCGGGCGAAGTGCGTTTCTGTCGGACCGCCCCGCGGCCCGTCGTGGCCACGGCCCTGCACCGGACGACCGCAACATCGCGCCGTGACGGCGCGGCGGAGGACGAAAGGCCCACGGGCGGTCGATCCGGACCCATTGCCCGCATGGAGGGAATGTTAGGCTGCCGCACCGTTGACGGGGAAGCATCCTGCGCTCAGCCTGGAGGATACTTCACAGGCCAGGGTCGAACCATGCCCGCCGAGACCTCCAAACCCGCCGGAATCGGCCAGGATGCGCGGATCATCACGCTGATTGGCACGGGACATTTCCTGTCCCATTTCTACATGCTGACCCTGCCGCCGCTGTTCTTCTTCTGGCGCGACGAATTCCACGTCTCCTTCGCCGAGCTCGGCCTGGCGGTCGCGCTGATGTCGGGCACCACGGCGCTGCTGCAGACCCCGGTCGGCTTCTGGGTCGACAGGCATGGCGCGCGGCCCTTCCTGGTGGGCGGCACGCTGCTGATGGCGCTGTCGGTCTCGGCCATGGCGTTCGCGCCTGGGATCTGGGCGATCTGGCTGCTCGCGGTGCTGTCGGGCATCGGCAATTCCGTGATCCACCCGGCGGATTACGCGATCCTGGCCGGGTCGATCGACAAGACGCGTATGGGTCGCGCCTTCGCGCTGCATACCTTCACCGGCAATCTCGGCTTCGCGCTGGCGCCGCCGGTCATCGCGTTGCTCGCCGCGGCGATGGGCTGGCGGATGGCACTGCTGTCGGTGGGGCTGCTCGGCATCCCGGTCGTCGTGGCGATCCTGCTGCAGTCGCGCATCCTGAAGGAGCAGCCGAAGAAGCCGGTCGTCGAGGGTGGGCCGAGCGGGCGGGAATTGCTGCTCTCCCGCCCCATTCTGCTGTTCTTCGCCTTCTTCCTGCTGTCGTCCATGGCGGGCTCCGGCATCCAGGCCTGGGTCATCACCGTGCTCGGCAAGCTGTGGGGCACGCCGGTTGCCGTCGGCTCGATGGTGCTGACCGGGTACATGATCGGTGCGACAGGCGGGACGCTGGTCGGCGGCTGGGTCGCCGACACCTCGAAGCGCAACCTGATCGGCTTCGTCGTCGTGCTGACGGGCTTCGCCATGGCGATGATCCTCGCCCTCGGCCTGATGCCGATGCCCGAGGTCCTGCTGCCCGTCGTGGGCTTCCTCGGTGGCCTTGCGATGGGCGCTTCCCGCACGCCGCGCGACGTGATGCTGAAGGATGCCTCGCCGCCGGGCGAGATCGGCAAGGTGTTCGGATTCGTCTCCTCCGGCCTGCCGCTCGGATCGGCCATCACGCCGGTGCCGCTCGGCTTCCTGATCGACATGGGCTATCCGGTGCTCGTGTTGCCTGTGGTCGCCCTGCTGCTCGGATTGTCACTGCTCTGCGCCGGATCGGCGCAGTCGGAGGCGCGCAGCCGCCGGGCGGCGACCGTCCCGGCGGAGTGACCGCCGGCACGTGACTGTCTTCGACGATCTGCTCGATGCGCTGACCTGGGCGGCGGTGGCGGTGCTGGCCGTCGCCGGCGCGCTGAGCGCGTCGCGCAAGCAGCTCGATCCCGTCGGCTTCATGCTGATCGCCTGCATCTGCGCCTTCGGGGGCGGTACGGTGCGGGATCTCATCCTGGGACAGCCGGTGTTCTGGCTGGCGCAGCCGGGCATGGTGGCGCTGGCGGCGGGGTTGGCGCTGGCCGTCTTCGTCACCGCGCATCTGGTCGAGCGGCGCTTCGTGCTGCTGCTCTGGGCCGACGCCGTGGGCCTCGGCCTGTTCGCCGTGCTGGGGGCGGAGAAGGCGCTCAGCGTCGGCGCCGCGCCCTGGGTCGCCGTGCTGATGGGCACCATCACCGCCACGGCCGGCGGCATGCTGCGCGACATCATCTGCGCCGAGACCCCGCTGGTGCTGCGGCGGGAGATCTACGTAACGGCGGCGGCGCTGGGCGCGGCCTGCGCGGCACTGCTGCACTATCACGGGGTCGAGCGCACGGTCGCGTTGTCCTGTGGCATCGCGCTCGGCTTCGGGACGCGCGCCGCCGCCATCCTCGGCGGCTGGTCCCTGCCGACCTACCGGGCCCGGCCCGGTAGGGAGTATCCCGACCAGCGATGACCGCCGCGGCGCTCGCTCATCCCCAGGTCAGCGGATCGAGCCGGAGGTAGAAGGCGAGGCGTTCGCGATCCGGCGGCCCGATGCCGGGCGCGGAGGACAGGAGGTCGAAGGCGCGGGAGGCCTGCTCCGGCGAGGTCCAGGACTCGCCGGCATTGGCGAGCAGCAGCGCCAGATCGGCATGACGGTCGGCCCGGCCGAGCCGGCCGAGGTCGATCACGCCGGTGCACCGCGATGTCGCCGGGTCGATCATCAGATTGGGCAGGCAGGGGTCGCCATGACAAACGACGCGATCGAGGGCCTCCTGCTCCAGCCTCGCTGGCAGTTCCGCTTCAATGCGCGCGAGCAGGCGTTCGGCAGGGATGGCCCGATCTTCGTCGGGCAGGAAATCCGGATTGACCGCCTGACGCTTGACGACGTCGGCAGCGCGCTCGGCCATGCGTGCAAGGCCCCGGTCGAACGGGCATTCATCGACGGGCAGGGCATGCAGGCTTGCAAGCTGCTCGAGCATGATCGGCCATGCCGCCAGCAGCGCTTCCCCGCCAAGCGCCGCCACCGGCACGCCGGGGATCGTCGTCATCTCCAGCCAGGCGCCGTGTTCCGTCTCACGCCAGCCGACCACCTCGGGCGCGCGGATACCGCGCCCGCCCAGCCATGCGAGCCGATCGCGCTCGCCGGCGAGTTCATCGGCGCGGTCCGGCGGTACGGCCTTGGCGTGGGCGAAACCATCCGTCCGCCGGAAGATCCGGGCGCCCGATTCCCCGGACCTGACCGGCAGCCATGCCTGCCCGGAGCGTTCGAGCATCGCTGCCAGACCGTCCATGCGGTCAGCGCGCTTCGCTTCCGTGCGTCATGACGCCAGCACGCCATTGCGGTGCACTTCCTCCGCGATCTGCACCGCGTTCAGCGCCGCACCCTTTCGCAGATTATCCGCCACGCACCAGAAGGCGAGCCCATTGGGCACTGTCGGGTCGC
Source organism: Neoroseomonas terrae (assembly GCF_018129025.1). Taxonomy (GTDB): domain Bacteria; phylum Pseudomonadota; class Alphaproteobacteria; order Acetobacterales; family Acetobacteraceae; genus Neoroseomonas; species Neoroseomonas terrae. The sequence goes on from NZ_JAAEDI010000034.1 coordinate 34,911, forward strand.
GCCGCAGGCGGGAGATGAACACCGCATCCTCACCCGCGATCTCGATCGGCGTCGCGTAGCCGCCGTCGTCGCGGGTATCGAGCACCGTGATCCCCGGCGCCTCGCGCAGCGCCTCGCGCGCCTGGCGCTCGGTGATCGGGCGCTCGAACTCCACATGCACAGCCTCGCCGTGGCCGATCATCACCGGCACGCGCACGCAGCTCGCCACCACCTGGATGTCCGGGTCGAGGATCTTCCGCGTCTCCACCGCCATCTTCCATTCCTCCTTCGTCGCGCCATCGTCCATGAAGCGGTCGATATGCGGGATGACGTTGAAGGCGATGGGCTTGGTGAACTGCTCGGGCGTCGGTGGGTCGTTCACGAAGACGCCGCGGGTCTGCGACCACAGCTCGTCCATCGCTTCCTTGCCCGCCCCCGACACCGACTGATAGGTCGCGACGACGACGCGCTTCACCGTCGCGATGTCGTGCAGCGGCTTGAGAGCCATCACCATCTGGATGGTGGAGCAATTGGGGTTGGCGATGATCCCCTTCTTCGGCCGCTTCGCGATCGTCTGCGGGTTCACCTCCGGCACGACCAGCGGCACCCCCGGCTCCATGCGGAACTGGGAGGTGTTGTCGATCACGAGGCACCCCGCCGCCGCTGCCCGCGGCGCATGCACCGCCGAGACCGCAGCGCCCGGCGAGAACAGCGCCAGATGCGTTCCCGCGAAGTCGTAGCGGTCGAGGTCGCGTACCTTCAGCACCGCATCGGCACCGAAGGACATCTCGGCCCCGGCCGACCGGCCGGAGGCAAGCGCCACCACTTCCTGTACCGGAAAGTCGCGCTCCGCGAGCGTTTTGATGATCTCGCGACCCACCGCTCCGGTGGCCCCGACGACGGCGACCTTGTAACGCATGTGGCGCCCCTTTCGTGTGAACCCGCGCGGTCTAGCAGCGCCGGCGGTGCCGCCGCCAGGGAAGGCCGTGGCCCGTCCCTGGCGCGTCCCGGCGTTTCAGGTCTGCGCGCCGCCGTTCACCTGCAGCATCTGCGCGTTGACATAGGCGCCCGCGTCCGAGACCAGCATCCGCGCGACGGCCGCGACCTCGGCCGGCGTGCCCTCTCGGCCGAGCGGCACTTTCGCGACAGCGGCGGCCCGATAATCGGCCGGCACGGCCTGGGCGTCCGCATCGTCCGCGGCGATCGGGCCCGGCGAGACGGCGTTCACCGTGATGCCCTTCGGACCGAATTCTTTGCCCAGCGCCTTGGTCAGGCCCCAGACGCCATGCTTCGCCACGCTGACAGGCGCGCGGCCGGCATAGCCGTGCATCGCATTCATGCCGGTGAAGTTGACGATGCGCCCCCAGCCGCGCGCGACCATCCCCGGCAGGCAGGCGCGCGACAGCCACACTGCGGCGTCGAGATCGACGGACATCACCCGGCGCCATTCGGCCTCGGTCATCTCGAGGAAGGGCTTGGCCGGACGCAGCGCGGCGTTGTTGACCAGCACGTCGACGGCGCCGAAGCGGGCCGTCGCCTCGGCGGCGATGCGGCTGCATTCGGCCTCGCTGCCGACATCGCCCATGACGACCGCTGCCTCGACGCCGAAGGCGCGGGCGGCATTGGCCACGGCTTCGCATGCTGCGCGGTTGGATGAACCGTTCACCACAACGTTGAGCCCATCCTGCGCCAGGCCGAGGGCGACGGCGCGCCCGATGTTGCGGCCGGCGCCGGTGATGAGTGCGGTTCTGCGCTGCTGCGTCATGTCCAGTTTCCTCGAGATCGACCCGGCGTGCTTACCCTGCCCGTGGCGAGGCGGCGAGGGGCTGCCCCCTGGCCAAGCCGGTGGCTTCGCGCCTATGTGCTGGTGCTATCATTTCAATCGCGGTGCTGCCCATGACCCAAGGCCCTGTCACGCTGCGCTGGCGTTCCGCCGGCGCCGCGCCGGAAACCGAGACCTTCCCCGACCTCGATGCCGCGCTGGATGCGGTCGAGGAGCGGTGGGAGGAACTGCAGCATCAGGCGCCGCAGATCCTCGATGCGCGAAGGATCCTGCTGATCACGACGGAGCAGCTTCAGGCGGCCATCGTGGAAGGTGAAGACGACGAAGAGTAGGCGTGTCGACGGCGCGAAGCAGTGTTTCGCGCCTACCAAAGGCCGAAGGGCCTTCCCGACTAGGCCGTTGCTTCAGGCATCGGAGAACGGAGGGGCGCTGCCCCTCCGGACCACCCCGCCAGGGGGTTGCCCCTGGACCGCAATCTGCGGGCGCCGAGCGCGACGGGCCTGCTGCCTCCTCCAAGCGCGTTTCGTGCGCGGGAGTGGGTTTCGGCATCGTTCCTGACCATGGCGCACGGCACCAAGTGGAGGTTTGCAAACGCCCTTCGGCCTTTGCTGGGGTGGTTTGGAGGGGCAAAGCCCCTCCAACTCGACAGCGGAAACATCGGCGTAATCAGGAAGGCCTTGGGCGAGGTGAGGTTTGGAGACGGGCGGCGCCGCTCTCCAGCGCGCTCTCACCGCGCCGGCGCCATCGCCACCCACGCGCCCAGCCCGGCGACGACCACGGCCGCCCCGGCGAACACCGCGCCGTAGCCCGCCGCGTGCAGCACGGCGCCGAAGGCAAGCGCGCCGAGGCTCTGCCCCAGGAACAGCGCCATGGCGAAGGCCGACACGGCGGTCGCCCGTGCCTCCGGCAGGGCTTCCGTGGCGCGGGCCTGCAGCACGCCGTGGAACATGTAGAAGGCCATGCCCATCGGCACCTGTAACACCGCGACCACCCACCAGCCCGGCGCCACGGCCATGCCGGCGAGCGAGGCGGCGATGGCGGCGGCACCGACCGCGACCATTCCCTGCTCGCCTAGCCGGGCGATAAGGCGCTTCGCCGCCCGCGTATAGATGGAGGCGCCGAGACCGAAGCCGCCCACGACGAGGCCGGCCTCGGCCGGGGACAGGCCGAAGCGCTCGATCAGATAGGCGCCGGTGAAGGGGAAGGCGCCACCGAACAGGGCCGCGCCGTCGATGGCCGCAGCAGCCATCAGCCGGCGCCCGGCGGGCGCCCGCAGCAGCCGGAGGTACTGGGCGAAGCCGAAGCCACGCGCTTGGCCGACCGCACCGCCCAGCATGGTCGCCGCCCCGAGCCGGCGCGCCAGCAGGCCACCCACCACCAGCGCCAGCACGGCGAGCACCAGGAACGACGCTCGCCAGCCGAAGAACTGCGCGACGACGCCCGACAAAGGCCCGACCAGGAGCTGCGCCATGACCATGCCGGTCAGGAAGCGGCCGATCGTCGCCTGGCGGTCCTCATACGGAACTGCGTCCCCCACCCAGGCGATGGCGAGCGGAATGACTGCGCCTGCGACGAGGCCCGTCGCGGTGCGCAGCACCGTCATCGAGGCCAGATCCCAGGCAAGCGTCGACGCGGCAAGGCCCAGCCCGTAGAGCAGCAGCGCCCAGGTCGCGACGCGGACCTTGCCGAAGCGGTCGCCGAGCGGCCCGGTCACGAGCTGCCCCGCGCCATAAGCCAGCATGAAGCCGGCGACCACGGGCGCCACGGCCGCGACGACGACGCCGAAATCGGCGGCGAGCAGCGGCAGCAGGGGGTCCATCAGGCGCATGCCGCCCCCGGCGGCGAAGCCGGCAGCGGCGAGCAGGGGGAGGAGGGCGAGGTCAGGGCGCAAGCGCGTTCACACAGCGCGCCGCGCCTGCGCCCGTCAAGCCGTGGCGGGACAGGTCCTGCGCGGCACGCTACCCTGCCTTCTCCCCACAGCGGAGGTTGCGATGCCCCAGACGCCTGATGACGCCGAGGATCCGCTGGCCGCGGTGCTGGCGGCGACCGAGGCGGCGCGCCCTGCGGTTACGCTCGGCGGCGGGTCTGAGGAGCGTGCGCTTGCCAGGGTCGAGGCGATGATCGCGCTGATGCAGGCGGCGATCTGCAACCATCCGCGCTTCGTGGCGATGGAGGCGGCCTGGCGGTCGCTGCACCGGCTCGTCGGGGCGCAGGAAGGGGCCCCGGCCGTGGTGAAGCTGATGCCGCTGACGAAGCGCGAGATGATGCGCGACCTCCGCGCCGTGCAGGACCCGGCAGATAGCGAGCTGTCGCTGCTGCTGTGGGATGAGGGCCTGGGGTCCGGCGAGCCCTTCGGGCTGCTGCTGATGGATGCCGAGTTCGGCGCCGAGCCGGAGGATGTGCTCGCGCTGCGCGGGCTGGCGGCCGCCGGGGCAGGCGCGTTCGTGCCGGTGGTGGTGCATGCGGCGCCCGCGTTGCTCGACCTGACGGAATGGGCGGCGCTGCCGGGCAAGCGCGACGTCGCGCGCGTGCATGAGGGCCCGCGCCACGCCGCCTGGCGGTCGCTGCGCGACAGTGAGGAAGCACGCTTCGTGACGCTGGTCGGCCCGCGCGTGCTGGCGCGTGGCGGGGAGGGGGCGCCGCGCTGGACGGGGGGCGGCTGGGTGCTCATGTCGCGAGCGGCCGAGGCCTTCCGGCGCGACGGCTGGAGTGCCGGCATCGAGGGCCATGAGGGCGGCGCTGAGTCCGGCCTGCCGCCGATGGGCCGCATGCCGACGGAATGCGACGCGGCGGAGGCGGAGGCGACGCTCGTCACTCTCGGCCTCGCCACCCTGGTCCCGACCGGCGCGGATCGCGCGACGCTGCTGGTAGCACCGACACTGCACCGGCCGCGCCGCTACCACGATGCGGCGGCGAGCGCGGATGCGGTGGCGGCGGCCCGGTTACCCTGGGTGCTGGGGATGGGACGATTCGTGCAGGCGCTGGCGGTGCGCGGGGCCCGAGAACTGCATCGCGGCCACGGAACGGCCGCCGCGGCGCGGGCGCTGAATGCCTGGTTGCAAGGGTATTGCGGGGAGGACGGGCCGCTCGCCGAGGGCAGCGCGGAGTTGCCGGAGGCGAAGGGACACCCGGGCGTGCATCTGCTGTCAGCGCGGCTCAGGCCGCGGCTGCCGAAGGGAACACCGGCAGCGGCACACAGGGTGATGCTGAACCTGCCGTAGCCGCCTATGCGGGGTCGAGCCGCAGCACCGCGCCGTCTGACGCATCGGTCAGGAGGTAGATGCGGCCATCCGGCCCGACCACGACCTGCCGGATGCGGTCGCGGCCCCAAAGCAGTCGCTCCTCACCGGTGACGCGGTCCCCATCGGTGGTCAGGCGCACGAGGCCGGGTTCGGACAGCGCCGCGACGAACAGGCTGCGCCGCCAGCCGGGAAAGGCCTCGCCATCGTAGAAGGCGATGCCGGAGGGGCTCACCGACGGCGTCCAGACATGAATCGGGTCGACGATGCCCGGCCCCGCGGTCTCACGGGAGATCCGCGGACCCCAGTATTCGCGGCCGAAGCTCACCACCGGCCAGCCGTAATTGGCGCCGCGGCGGATGACGTTGATCTCGTCGCCGCCGCGGGGGCCGAACTCGGCCTCCCACAGGCTACCGGTCCAGGGATTCACGGCGAGGCCCTGGGGGTTGCGCTGACCGTAGGACCAGATCTCGGGTCGCGCACCGCTGCGGCCGACGAAGGGGTTGTCCGGCGGCACGCGGCCATCCCGCGTCAGGCGGATGACCTTGCCGGCCAAGTCGTCCAGCCGCTGCGCGCGGTTCCGTTCGTTGCGCTCGCCGGTCGAGAGGTAGAGGAAGCCGTCGCGGTCGAAGACGATGCGGCAGCCGAAATGCAGCCGGCCGGAGGATTGCGCGGGCGTCGCATCGAGGACGCGGCGCACAGCCGTCAGACCGTCATTGCCGGGTGAAAGGCGCGCGGTGATCAGCCGCGTCAGGGCACCGCCCGCCACCGCGGCCGCCTGGCACAGGAAGACCTCGCGCGTACGCGCGAAATCCGGTGCGAGGGCGATGTCGAGCAGTCCGCCCTGCGCCGCGGCCTCGACCTGCGGCACACCAGCGAGCGGGGCGGAGACGCGGCCATCCGGCGTAACCCGTCGCAGCCGGCCGCGCCGCTCGGTGACCAGCAGCGAGCCATCCGGCAGGAAGGCGGCGCCCCAGGGGTGTTCGAGGCCGCGGGCGAAGGTGGTGACGCGGAAGGTCGCGCGTTCCGAGGTGACCGGCGCCTCCTGCGCCAGGGCGGGTGTGGCGAGCAGGGCGAGGGAGGCGAGCAGGGCACGGCGCATCATGCAGCACAGGTGGCCCCGCCATGCGTGCCCCGCAACCTTTGCAGCCCCGCCGTCCCGGTGCAGGCTGGCACGAAGCAGGAGGAAGCGAAGCATGCAGGACAACACGCGGTTCGACGGCCGTGTCGCCATCGTCACCGGCGCGGGATCGCGCGATTCGGGCACCACCGCCACCACGGTCGGCAATGGCCGCGCGATCGCGGCGCTGCTTGCGCGGCGCGGTGCAAAGGTGCTGCTGCTGGACGTCGAGCTCGGCTGGCTGAAGGGCACGGGCGACATGATCCACGCCGACGGTGGCGTGAGTGCGTCCGCGGTCTGCGACGTGTCGAAGGCGGCTGATTGTAAGGCGGCGGTGGCCGAGGCCCTGCGCCTGTGGGGGCGCCTCGACATCCTGGTGAACAATGTAGGCATCAGCGGCCCGTCGGGCGATGCGACGGCGGTCGATCCCGAGGGCTGGGATCACGGCATGGCGGTGAACGTGAAATCCGTGATGCTGATGGCGAAGTACGCCGTGCCCGAGATGCGCAAGCAGGACGGTGGCGCGATCGTGAACCTCGCTTCCGTCGCCGGGCTGCAAGGCGGGCATCCGGGCCTGCTCTACGCGACGACCAAGGGCGCGATCGTGCAGATGACGCGAGCGATGGCGGCGCATCACGGTGGCGACCTGATCCGCGTGAATGCGGTGGCGCCGGGCTATGTCTACACGCCGATGGTGGCCTCGCGCGGCATGACCGAGGAACTGCGCCAGCAGCGCGCGACGGCGGGGATGCTGAAGGTGGAGGGCTCGGCCTGGGACGTAGCGGAGGCTGCGTGCTTCCTTGCCTCACCGGCCGCGCGCTGGATTACCGGCGTCACGCTGCCTGTCGATGCGGGGCGGTCCTCGGGGGCGGCGAGTGCGTCGCCCAAGCCGGGTGGGCTGGTGCGGTAGCGCCATCGCCGCCGCCGCTTGCGTCGCGGCGAACGAAGAGGGAACATGGGCGGCATGGAGAGCATTGCCGCCCCGATCCGCACCCTGGCGGTGACCCGTGCCGCCGCGCGTTTCTGCGCCATCCGCGGCTGGGCGCCGGTCGAGCAGGTGACGTTGCCCGACGGCCGCCGCGCCGACATCGTCGCGCTGCTGCCGAATGGCGACTTCGCGATCATCGAGATCAAGTCTTGTGCGCGCGACTTCCTGTGCGACGGCAAGTGGCAGGATTACCGCGCCTGGTGCGACCGGCTGTACTTCGCGGTCGATCTCGACTTCCCCCAGACACTGCTTCCCGAGGAGGTCGGGCTCGTCGTCGCCGAGGACCGCGAGGCGGCACTGATCCGCGAGGCGCCGGAACACCGCCTGGCCTCCGCGCGCCGCCGGGCCCTGACGCAGCGCGTCGCGATGCTGGCGGCCGGGCGGCTGGCGGCGCTGGCGGACCCCGCCGGTGCGGCGGAGATGCGGGCAGCGCTGCGGCTCGAGTAAGCCACCCGTGGCCCTCGTTCGTGCGCTTTGCGCCGCCGCGGGGTTCTCGGTACCGGAGCGACCGGCGGCAAGGCGCTACCCGGCCGGCAGCAGGCTCGCCAGCGCCGTGCGATCGAAGGGCTTGCGAAGAACAGGCCTGCCCGCGAAGCGCCCCAGCACGGCAGCGTCGTCGCCATAGCCGGTAACGAAGGCGAAGGGGATCTCGCGGGCCGCCAGCGCATCGGCGACCGGGAAGGACGTCTCGCCGCCGAGATTGACGTCGATCAACGCGAAATCGGGCGGCGCCGCATCAATCGCCGCGAGCGCCTGCTTCACCGTCGATGCAGTCGCGACCTCGCCCACGCCGAGCCGCCGCAGCGCCGCGCGCAGGTCGAGCGCGATGATGAAGTCATCCTCGACCACCATGACGCGGCCCGAGCGCTTCTGCGGCGTGGCTGTCGGTGCCGTCGCCGCGGGTGCCGCGGGCTGAGCCATGCCATCCTGCACATGGGCGGCCGGAATGACGAGCCACGCCTTCAGCCCTTCGAACTCGTAGCTGACGCGGGCCTCGCCACCGAGGTCGAATGGCACGGACTGCTCGACGAAGGTGCTGCCGAAGCCCTGCCGCAGGGGCGCCTGAACCGGCGGCCCGCCGGTCTCCTGCCAGGCGATGCGCAGCGCGCTGTCCGGCTGGCGCTGCCAAACCACGGAGACGCTGCCGTGCACCGCGCTGAGCGCCCCATACTTGGCCGCGTTCGTCGCGAGCTCGTGGACCACCAGCGCGAGCGTCGAGAAGGCGCGCGGCGTCAGCAGCACGTCGGGTCCGTCGAGCCGCACGCGCCGCGGCCCGGTGTCGTAGGGAGCCAACTCCTGAGCGAGCAGGTCGCGCAACGGCGCCGGCCGCCAATGCTGCCGCGTGAGCTGGTCATGCGCCCGCGACAGCGCCTGCACGCGACCTTCGAGCTGGCCGAAAGCCATGGCGGCTGTCGCGGTGCCGTCGGCGCGCTCCACACCTGCGCGCGACTGCGCGACCAGGCCGGAAACCAGGGCGAGGATATTGCGCGTGCGGTGGTTCAGCTCAGCGATCAGCAGCTGCTGTCGCTGCTGCGCGGCCTGCTGCTCGTCCACCAGTTCCTGCGACAGCCGGAGCACGATCTCGGCGAGGGTCAGTCGCAGCCCGGCACCGATCCGCCGGTCGAGCGGCGTCCAGGGGGCGCAGCGATTGCGCACCACCTCCTGCCAGGCCTCGAAGGATTTGCGGGGTGTCAGCCGGTCGCCCAGCGGGCCCACCTGCTTCACGGGCTCGCCGCCCCACACCACGGTGCGCGCGTATTCGCGACGGAAGAAGATGAGATAGTCCCGGGGCACGCGGGACAGCGACAGCACCATCATGCCCGCGGCATCACCCAGGCCCGAGCCGCCGGCGGGATGCCATTCACCGAGGCTTTCGACGATCCGCAACTCCGTCGGCGGTTCGCGGCGGAGATGGTCGAGGATGCCGGCGAGGGCCTCTCGCGATGGTGCCTCGCCCCACAGGCGGACGTCGCCCTGGACCGACAGTGCGGCGCCGTCGGCGGCAAGCGTCGCGGCGATCTCGGGCAGCAGCGCGCCGAGTTCGCGCGTCGTCGTCCGGGTCGCCGCGACGCGCGCGAGGACCAGGTCCTGCACGCTGCGCGCCTTCGCTTCGCGGTCGGCCTCGTCGCGGATCTGCCGGCTCTGCAACGCCAGGGAGAAGATCTGCCCGAACAGTTCGGCGGCAGTGCGGCGCTGGCTGCTGACCGCGCGCGGCGCGTAGTGGTGGCAGGCCAGCAGCCCCCATAGCTGGTCGTTCAGGATGATCGAGACCGACAGCGAAGCGCTGACGCCCATGTTGCGCAGATATTCGAGATGCACCGGCGAGACGGCGCGGAGGGCGCTGAGCGAGAGGTCGAGCACGCCCGCGCCGTCACCGAGGATGTCGACCAGCGGCCCATCCACATCCGCAATCGTGCGGATCCAGTTGCGGCGATAGAGCGCGCGCGCCTGCTGTGGAATGTCGGCGGCCGGATAACGCTGGCCAAGGAAGGAACCCACGCCCGGCCGCACGGTCTCGGCGATCACTTCGCCCGAGCCGTCATCATCGAAGCGATAGACCATGACGCGATCGAAGCCGAGCAGGCGCGCGAGCTGGTCCGCTCCGGCCTGGCAGAGTTCGATATGGCTGCCTGCGACGTCCAGATGCCGCACGATCTCCCGGACGCGGCGCGCGAGCTCATGCCCACCCGCCGAGTCGGCGGGCTCGGCCTCGATCACCAGCAGCCCGCCGGAGTCGAACAGTGCCACATCCACCAGCGTGCCGCGCTCATGCAGCCGGATGGCGCGGCAGTGCTCGGGGGCGTCGCCGCGCGCCTGCGCCGCCTGGCGACGCAGTGCGTCCAAGACTTCGGGCGTGATGACATCGATGGCGGGCCTGCCGAGCAGGTCCCGTGCCGCGACGCCCAGATAGTCGCCGGCATTGGCGGAGGCATGGCGGATCACGCCGCCGGCATCGACAGTGATCATCGCCCCGATGTCCTGAATGCGGCCGGGCCGGTGGATCGGCTCGCGGTCGCAATTGGTCAGGTCGAGGGTCTGGGGGGTAGGCTCGCTCATGCCGGCACCCGTTCGTCGAGGAACTGCGCGAAGGCGAGACGTGCACCGCGGATGGCCGCGGGGCCATGGGCTTCCGGTGTTCGTCGCAGCCGGGCGAGGAAGCTCGGCCAAAGGCCAGATCGTGCGCCGTGGCGAAGGAAGCGGTCCGGCAGGCCGGTGCCGGCTTGGCGCAGCAGTACCGCGGCGCCAAGGCGCGAGCCCTCGAGCACATACGCTGCGCCGAGCGCTTCGGGACCGTCGGCGACGGTAACGGGGGCAACAGGCGCCGGTGTGTGGCCCATCGCGGCAAGGTCCGCCAGCAGCGCGGCGGCGCGGCTGCGCTGCGGCCAGTCCGGCAACTCGCGCTCGATTCCGGCGCGCTCCAGCCCGGCCTCGAGCGGTATCACCGCCGCTGCCTGAAGGGAAAGGAAGGCGCGGTATCCATCGCGGCAGCCGAGATCGAAACGGGAGAAGCGCTGTTCCACCGCTTCATGTAGATCGGCCGTGGCGGACCGGAGTGCCCCGTGCAGGGCGTTGACTGAGATTGCGGATGCAGTGTCAGGCGGCATGTAGGGCTTTGGCTCGGAAGACGTGAAGCTGCTTAACGCCCGCCAGAATACAGGAGTTCACGCCGCGACCGAACTGGCCCGGTTACGGTGCAGGATTGTTCCGCTCGATCGATCCGATCGGGCGTAGCGAATCCGTCCAACGGCCTTCCTGCCCGGCCCGGTATCCGTAGTCGAATAGCGCCCGCATGTAGGCCGTCTCGAAGGGTTCGGAGCGCGGCGCGTCGAATTCCGGGCCGATATAGGCGAGGCGGAAATTCACCCCGTCGCGCCGCGTGGTCAGGAAGATGCGCGTAATGTCGTTGATCGCGCTGTAATGCAGCAGCGTCGAGGCCGAGCGCGAGGCGATGTTGAGGATGGAACGGTTGGTCGTCGCCCATTCCGTGTCCAGCCGTCCGTTGCGTACGATCCAGGCCGTGCGCTCGCGCGCCGGCCGGCCACGCGCCTGCTCCCGGAGTTCGAGGGTCGGCGGGTAGAGGAACATCTGCAGCGCCGCGCCGCCATCGACATGCATCTCCTGATAGGCCCGGCCGGCGACATCGACATCCACCAGCACCGGTGGGAAGGCGCCGGGGATGGAGGCGGAGGCGAGCAGGATGCGGCGGAACAGCTCGAGCGCGTCCGGGTGTCCGCTTGCGGCGATGGCGCCGATGTTCCACAGCACGGGGCGGCCGAGATCGAGGTTCGTGGTCCCGATCAGCAGCAGGCGGCCGCGGGCGTATTCAGCGGCTATGGCAGCCATCATCGCCGGGTTCACGTGGCGCTCGATCAGCCGGTAGAGCGGTGAGGTATCGGCGAGCGCCTCCCCGAACAGCACGGCGCGGAGCATGCTGCGCATCTGGAGCACGTCATGCGGCGCGACCTCGGTGAAGACCTCCCGCAACTGGGGATCGTAGGCGGGGCCGAGGAAGGCGAAGGGCGCGATCAGCGCGCCGGCCGAGATGCCGGTGACGACGTCGAAGGTCGGCCGGCGGCCAGAGGCCGTCCAGCCGACCAGCAGGCCGGCGCCGAAGGCGCCGTTGTCGCCGCCGCCGGACAAGGCGAGGAAGTTGCGTGCGGCGGGAACCTGGCGCGGCGCGGCGCCAGCGGCCTGGCGCTCGCGAAGCTGCGCGATCTCCCGCAGCAGCGGCGCGGTGTCGGCATCGGGCCAGAAGCGCGCATTGTCGATACCGGCGATCGACAGGGTCGGCGTCGCGGCGAGCGGCGGTGGGTCAAGCCGGTTGATGTTGCCGCAGCCAGCCAACACCAGAATGGCCACGAGCCAGGTCGCGAGGCGGGCGCCGGTTCGCCGCCCAGGTGTGGTGGTCATGGCCGGATCTCCTTGCCTTACTTCCCCGACAGCAGCGTCGCGACCCAACGACTGCCCTCGAAGCGTTCGCAGATGGTCAGCGCGGCGATCAGTGCCGGTACGCCGATGAAGGCACCGGGCACGCCCCACAGGAAGGCGCCGACGAACACCGCCACAAGCACCATGAAGGCCGAGATGGCGAGCCGCGCGCCGGCGAGCCGGGGTTCGATGTAGCTGCCGGACATGAACTGGATCACCTGCAGGCAGGCGAAGACGGTGATCGCCGCCTGCCACGACCCGAACTGCAGGATGGCGAAGATGGTCGGGAACAGCGTAGCGAGGAACGATCCGATGAAGGGGATGTAGTTCAGCACGAAGGCGATGACGCCCCATTCCGCCGCGAGCTCGAGCCCCATCGCATACGCGAAGGCGGAGACGGCGAGGCCGGTCAGCACGCTCATCACGGTGCGCACGGCCATGTAGGTGCGCAGCTTCGACCCGGTCTCGGTCAGTGCGCCGAGCACGGCCTGCGCCGTTCCCCCCATGGCCGCCAGGCGCCGAGCAGTGCCGCCGGTTTCCAGCAGGCCCAGGATCATGAAGACCAGCGTGACGGCGACGAAGGTCAGCAGGCCCTGGAACTGGCCGAGCACCTCCTGCGCCAGCCGCACCAGGGAACGCATGCTGAAATGCTCGGCGAGGATCGGCGCGACCTCGACGCCCTGGGCCGCTGCCCATTCGAGCTTCCGCAGGTAGAGTTCCTGCAGCATCGGCGCATTCGCGATCACCCAGCGACCGACCCGCCCGAAGCCCCAGGCGGCGAGGTAGACCATCAGGGCCACCACCGCGACCGTCACCAGCAGCGTGACCACCATCGCGACGGCGCCACCGAGCATCGGCTCCAGCCCGCGCTGGAGCGGCCAGGCGAGGGCGATCAGGAACAGCGCGAAGGCGACCGGGGCGAGCACCGACTGCGCCAGCGACAGCGCCGCGGCGAGCAGGATGGCCGTGCAGATGCCGGCCAGGGTGCGGAGCGTGCTGTCGGCGATCATTGAGGGCGGGTCATCGCATCGGAGGTTGCGCGCCACCCTCCATCGGGGCGATGCAGGGTGCAAGGGCTGCATGGAGTTGTCATGGCCGGCTTCCTTTCGCGCAGTCTGCGGCGCGTTCTGTTCGGCGTGCTGGCGCTGCTGCTGATTATCGTCGCGCTGCGCGTGTGGGATGTGCGGAGCGGCCCACCGCTTGGCCCGTGGCACGAATTCGTCCCGCCGGAGCTGTCATTGGAGGCAATCGACCGCGCCGACTGGGCCGGCTGGATGGCTGCGGAGGACGCCGCCTTCGCCGCGACGCGGCGGGAAGTCACTGACCGGCTGGACGCCATGGACCGCGCCGCCGCCCTGCGTTGGTCGCCGGACAGCCCGGTGAATCCGACGCGCTTCGTACGCGACTGGAACCGGTCCTTCGTGCTGGAGCCGTCAGGCGCGCCGGTCGGCGTCGCGGTGTTCCTGCACGGGCTGACGGATGCGCCCTACAGCCTGCGGCATTTGGCGGAAGCGTACCGGGCGCGCGGCTTCCTCGCCATCGCCATCCGGCTGCCGGGGCACGGGATGGTGCCTGGCGGGCTGACCGAGGCGGTATGGGAGGAATGGATGGCCGCGACGCGACTCGCCGTGCGGGCGGCGCGCGCACGCGTCGCGACGGGGCCGCTGCATCTGGTGGGGTATTCCAACGGTGGCGCACTGGCACTGAAGCATGCGCTGGACGCGATCGAGGACCAGCGCCTGCCGCAGGCGGACCGGCTGGTCCTGGTCTCGCCGATGGTGGGCGTCACCGCCTTCGCGCGGTTTGCCGGGCTGGCAGGGCTGCCGGCCTTCCTCCCGCGTTTCGCCAAGGCCGCCTGGCTCGACATCCTGCCGGAGTTCAACCCGTTCAAGTTCAACTCCTTCCCGGTGAACGCGGCGCGGCAGACCTGGCGGCTGACGTCAGCGATCGAGGTGCAGCTCGACCGGCTGGCGCAGGCGCAGCGCCTTTCAGCGCTGCCGCCGGTGCTGACCTTCCAGTCGGTGGTGGATGCCACGGTCTCGACGCCCGCGGTGCTGTCGCGGCTGTATGACCGGCTGCCCGAGAACGGCAGCGAGCTGGTACTGTTCGACCTGAACCGCAGCCTGCGCTTCGGGCCGCTGTTCTCGGCCGGCGCCGACAGCGCGATCGACCGCATCCTCCCGGCCGCGACGCGGCGATATGCGGTGACGGTGGTGGGCAATGACGGGGTGGGCGTGGCCGGCGTCGCCCGGCGGATCGCCGCGGGCAGCGCGGTGGAGGCTGTCACACCGCTCGGGGCCGACTGGCCGCGCGCGGTGTACTCGCTGTCGCATGTCGCGCTGCCATTCCCGGCCTCTGACGGGCTCTACGGTGGCGAGCCCGATCCGGCCGATGCGATGGGCGTGGAACTCGGCGCCATCGCGGTGCGAGGCGAGCGCGGCGTGCTGGTGATGGATGCGAACCATTTCGCGCGCATCACCTGGAATCCGTTCTTCGCCTATCTGCTGGATCGGGTACGGGGCGGCATGATCACCGCCCCGCCCTGATCGGTCAGTAGTAGCCGCGGCGCTGGCGCGGCGTCGTGACGGCGCCGACCACGGCACCACCGGCGCCGCCGATCGCGGCACCGGCCAGCGGGGAACCGCCGGTCAGCGCGGCGATGCCCGCGCCGCCCGCAGTACCCAGTCCGCCGCCGATCAGGGCGCGCTGCCCGGCGGGGTCGGCACAGGCGGCCAGGCCGAGAACGAGAAGGCCGGCGGCCATCATGCGGAGGCGGGAGACAATCATCGTGGAACTCCATCGGTGTTGGTCGATGGAGGCAGGACAACCTTCGGCTGTGGCGGGCGCTCGGCGGAATTGCGGCGGCAGCCGCCGCAGGATTCACGATCGCGTCAGGGGCCTTTGCGCTTGCGGCCGCCCTTGGCCTTCTTCGGGTCGTATCCGCCGCCGCCCGGGCCCATCGGCTTCGGTTTCCAGTCGGGACGCGGCGCCGCCTCACGCAGCGAGCGGCCGGCTAGGTTCGGTTCGAGGCCGAGGTCCAGCGCCTCCAGCCGCTTGATCTCGTCGCGCAGGCGGGCGGCGGTTTCGAATTCCAACTCAGCGGCGGCGGCGCGCATCTTGCGTTCCAGTTCCGCGATGCTGGCCTGCAGGTCCTTGCCGACGAAGTTCTGGTCTTCCTCGCCCTCCACGGCATCGACGGTGATGTAGTCGCCCTGCGAGACATCCTTCAGAACGTCGGCGATCTCGCGGCGGATGGTCTGCGGCGTGATGCCGTGCTCGATGTTCCAGGCAATCTGCTTGGCGCGGCGGCGTTCGGTCTCGCCCAGCGCGTTACGCAGGCTGTTCGTCATCGTGTCGGCGTAGAGCACGACGCGGCCCTCGGCGTTGCGCGCGGCGCGGCCGATGGTCTGGATCAGGGAGGTCGTGCTGCGCAGGAAGCCTTCCTTGTCGGCATCGAGGATGGCGACCAGCGCGCATTCGGGAATGTCGAGGCCCTCGCGCAGCAGGTTGATGCCGACGAGGACGTCGAAGACGCCCTTGCGCAGGTCGCGGATGATCTCGATGCGCTCCAGCGTGTCGACATCGCTGTGCAGGTAGCGCACGCGGATGCCGGCCTCGGTCATGTATTCCGTCAGGTCCTCCGCCATGCGCTTCGTCAGCGTGGTGACCAGGATGCGGCCGCCATTCTTCGTGACCTCCCGGCATTCGGCGAGGAGGTCATCGACCTGCCCCTCGACGGGCCGGATCTCCGTGACGGGATCAACGAGGCCGGTCGGGCGGATCACCTGCTCGGCGAAGCTCCCCTGGGTGCGCTCCATCTCCCACCCGCCGGGCGTTGCGGAGACGAACACCGTCTGCGGGCGAAAGGTGTCCCACTCCTCGAATTTCAGCGGGCGGTTGTCGGTGCAGGAGGGCAGGCGGAAGCCGAATTCCGACAGGATCGACTTGCGCGCGAAGTCGCCGCGATACATGCCGCCGATCTGCGGCACGGTGACGTGGCTTTCATCCACGACCAGCACGGCGTTTTCGGGCAGATATTCGAACAGCGTCGGCGGCGGGTCGCCGGGGCGGCGGCCCGTCAGGTAGCGTGAGTAGTTTTCGATCCCTTTGCAGGAGCCCGTCGTCTCCATCATCTCGATGTCGAAGATGGTGCGCTGTTCCAGCCGCTGACGTTCCAGCAGCTTTCCCTCGGATTCCAGTTGTGCGAGGCGTTCCTTCAGCTCGACCTTGATCTGCGAGATCGCCTGGTTGAGCGTGGGCCGCGGCGTGACGTAGTGGCTATTCGCGTAGATCGCGACGCGTTCCATCTCGCCGGTAATCTCGCCGGTCAGCGGGTCGAATTCGCGGATGCCGTCGATCTCGTCGCCGAACAGGGAGATGCGCCAGGCGCGGTCGTCCAGGTGCGACGGCCAGATATCCACGCTTTCGCCGCGCACGCGGAAGGTGCCGCGGGCGAAGAAGGCGTCGTTGCGGCGGTACTGCTGCTCGACCAGGCCCTTCACCAGCGCGTCACGGTCGATCCGCCCGCCGCGTTCCAGCTTCACGACCATGCGCGAATAGGTCTCGACCGAGCCGATGCCGTAGATGCAGGACACCGAGGCGACGATCACCACGTCGGAGCGTTCGAGCAGCGCCTGCGTCGCGGAATGCCGCATGCGGTCGATCTGCTCGTTGATCTGGGAGTCCTTCTCGATATACGTGTCCGTGCGGGGGACGTAGGCCTCCGGCTGGAAGTAGTCGTAGTAGCTGACGAAGTACTCGACCGAATTCTCGGGGAAGAAGGACTTCATCTCGCCGTAGAGCTGCGCGGCGAGTGTCTTGTTTGGCGCCAATACCAGCGCGGGGCGCTGAAGGTGCTCGATGACCTTTGCCATGGTGAAGGTCTTGCCCGAGCCGGTGACGCCGAGCAGCACCTGGTCACGCTCGCCCTGCTGCAGCCCCGCCGTCAGGTCCCGGATCGCCGTCGGCTGATCCCCGTTCGGCTCGTAGGGGGACACGACCTTCAGCGCCCGTTCCAGCGGCGGCGCAGGCCGCTTCTCCGGAATGAACAGCATGGGGCCGGGGGTGATCAGATTCATGGAGCGAAAGATGGGCCTGCGGGGGGCGAAACGCTACCCGCGCATCGTCCCGGCAGGCTACAGGTCCACGCATCCCTGATCGGCGCGACGGGGCGCCTCCATGCCTGGTCAGGCCCGGTTTGGCGCCTACTCCGCTGCGTCCTGCACCAGCCAGGGCCAACGCATCTTCACCACCGGGCTCGACGGGTCATAGGCCAGGCAGGTGCCGATGATGCGCGGGCGCTCGCGGACGCCGGTCGCGGCCTCCCGCGCCAGCTCCTTCTCCCGCCGCACCGGGTACATGGTCTGGAAGGCGACGGTGGCCATTTGCGCCAGCATCTCGCGCAGATGCGTGCAGCCGATCACGCCGCCCACGCGCTCCTGCACCGCCCGGTTGAAGCCCGGGCCGATCGTCAGCCCGGCGAGCCGTGCGAAATTCGGCGCCGCCTGGGGGCACACGCCATAGGGAGTGTGGTCGGAGGCCGCCTCGCAGGCGTGGATCAGCATGTCCTCGTCGATCGTGAGGCGGATCCACATGCCGTGAAGCGGCGTGCCGGGCTCGAGCCAGCCCTTCTCCTCATTGTCGAAGCCGTAGGACTTCGTGTCGACCAGATGCCCCTCGATATCGAACAGCCCGTCGGCACGGCGATAGCCCCGCATGTCGATCTGGCGGCGGTGCAGCGGTTCGCGGTCGGCTGGCGTAGAGAGCGGCATTGAGACGTTCCAGGCTTGCTGCGCCGCATCATATTGGCCACCTGCGGAATCCGGAAACCCGGCACAGGCGGCATCGGGCACGGGGCAGCCATGCCCGGGCGCTAGGCCGCCACCGGCACCCGCGCCGCGATGGGCTCGAGCAGGATCTCGATCGCCGCCGGCTCCACCCATTCGAGCTGCACCGTCACCACCGTCACCCGATTGCGGAAGGCGGGCGGGATGCGGACGAAATCCTTGCGCGTCGTCACGGGCGTGGCGCGCAGGCTGTCCGCCTGCGCCAGCAGGTCGCGCAGGTCGCCCTCGTCGAAGGGGTAATGGTCGGCATAGGCCTGCCGGCCGGCCAGGAAGGCCCCGGCCTCCTGCAACGTCGTGAAGAACTTGCGCGGATTGGCGATGCCGCAGAAGGCGAAGACCGGCTGGCCGGCGAGCAACTCGGCCTCGGGCCCAGGGACCAGGCGGGCGTGCAGCACCGGCAGGCCAGGCGGCAATTGGGCCAGGGCGCCGGTCTCGTCGTCGCCGACCATCACCGCAGCGTGGGAGCGGGCGGCGGCGGCGGCCACCGGTTCCCGCAGCGGCCCGGCCGGGATCACCCGGCCATTGCCGAATCCATAGGAGCCGTCGATGACGAGCAGCGACAGGTCCTTCTCGAGGGTCGGGTTCTGCAGCCCGTCATCCATGACGATGGCCTGCGCTCCCGCCTCGATCGCAGCCTTCGCCCCGGCCGAGCGGTGCGCGGCGACCCAGGTCGGGCGTTCCGCCGCCAGCAGCAGGGCCTCGTCGCCGACGGCCGTGCTGTCGTGCTGGGCCACGTCCACTCGGGCGGGCCCCTTGATGCGCCCGCCATAGCCGCGCAGCAGGAAATGCGCCCCGATGCCGCGATTGCCGAGCCGGCGGCCGATGTCGAGGGCGACCGTCGTCTTGCCGGCGCCGCCGGCGGTCGCATTGCCGCAGCACACCACAGGCACGGGGGCCTGCCAGCCGGGATGCGACATGCGCCGCGCCGTCGCGGCCGCGTAAAGGGCGGAGAACGGCGACAGCAGAATGGGCGCGAGCCCCCCGCTACCGCCGCTCCAGAACTCTGGAGCGCGCATTCAGTTCCTGTCGTCCACAATGCCTGTCGCTGGCGGCCCGGCGATGACCGATCCCGCCATGTCCGGGCCCGGCGTGCCGGCTCCCGCTTCGTCCCGCAGGGACAGCAGCGGCAGCAGCGCCGCGGCGATCCGCTGGGGCAACCCGGCCTCCTCGGCCGCCACCCCGGCGGCGGCCTCGGCCTGAGCCCGCCCCCGGTCGGGACTGGTTAGCATGGCGGAAACCGCCTCGGCCAGCGCGGCCGCAGGGTCTGGCCCCGGCACCACCCTCGCCAGGCCACCGGCATCCTCCAGCCGGGCGACGATCTCGGCGAAGTTCCAGGCATTGGGGCCGAGCAGCACAGGGCAGCCGAGCCGCGCCGGCTCAAGCGGATTCTGCCCGCCATGCGGCACCAGCGAGCCGCCGACGAAGGCCGCATCCGCCAGCCGGTAGAACAGCCCCAGTTCGCCGAGCGTGTCGGCAAGCAGCACCCCGGTATCCGCGGCCGGATCCTCCGCCAGCCCGCGACGGGCCAGGCGCAGGCCCTGAGCGAGCGCAGCGATCTCGGCCCCGCGCTCGGGATGCCGGGGAACGATGACCGTCAGCAATCCCGGATGCGCCGACGCCATCCGCCGATGGGCCGCGAGCGCGATCGCCTCCTCCCCCGGATGGGTGCTGGCGGCAAGCCACACCGGCCGGCCGGCCACCAGCGCGCGCAACCGGCCGAGTTCCGCGGCATCCACCGGCAGCGGTGGGGCGGCATATTTCAGGTTTCCCCAGCTTTCCGCCCGGGCACCCAGGGCGCGGAAACGGGTCGAATCGGCCTCGGTCTGCGCCAGCACCAGGGCGAAGGGGGCGAAGACCCGGCGCGCCAGGCCCGGCGCGCGCGCCCACCAGCGGGCCGAGACCTCGGACATCCGGCCGTTGACCAGTGCGAGCGGCACGCCCCGCCCCGCAGCCGCACCAATCAGGTTCGGCCACAGCTCCGATTCCACGAACACCCCGGCATCCGGCCGCCAGCCATCGAGGAAGCGGGCGACCCACCCTGGCACGTCGAGCGGGATGAAACGGTGGCTCACCCGCCCCGCCAGCGCGGGGGCCAGGCGTCGGGCGAGAAGCGTCGCCGACGTGACCGTGCCGGTGGTGACCAGGAAGGATAGGCGCGGCGCAGCCGCAGCCAGGGCGTCGATGAGCGGCAGGATCGACAGCGTCTCACCGACGCTTGCGGCATGCAGCCACAGCAGCCGCCCGTCAGGCCGCGCGGCACCGAGGCCGAAGCGCTCGGGCAGGCGCTCGGCGATCTCCTTGCCGCGGCGGACGCGACGGCGGAGGTACGCCGGCAGGAGCGGCGCGGCGGAGGTCGCGGCCCAGTGCCAGGCGCAGGCGAGGGGGGTCATGCCGGCGGGGGCCATCGGGTGCCGTCCGTCGTCCGCTGCGGAATTGGAGGGGCACTGCCCCCCCAAGCCGCCCCGGCAAAGGCCGAAGGGCCTTTGCAAACCTCGACCTGGCGCGGTGCGCGGTGGCCTGGATGAGAGCCAAGGGTCGCCGTCGCGCGCCACGTCCGCCTGTAGGCTTCGGCGGGCGTGTGGGGACGGGCCGGGCGCAATGCGGCCTTGCTCGCGGCACGCGATGGTACCGCGCCGTGCCAAGTATTGGTTTCCAAAGGCCCTTCGGCCTTTGGTGGGGTGAGGTCCGGAGAGGGGCAAAGCCCCTCTCCGCGAACCACCGCCGCCCTCATGCGCCCGCCATCGAATCGGCCCGCGCGCAGGCGTCCGTCAGTGCCGCGGCGATTGCCGGCAGCGCCGCCTCCGCGTCGTGCCGGTCCACCGCGACGGGCGCGCCGACCACGGCGTAGCCGCGGGCGAAGGGCAGGGGGAAGCGCATCCGGTCCCACGACCGCGCCAGCTTCATGCGGGAGGAGGCGACGGCGCAGGGCAGCACCGGCACGCCGGACAGGGCGGCGAGCTGGGCCACGCCCGGCGCCGCCACCCGCGCCGGCCCGCGCGGCCCATCGGGGGTGATCACCGCGACGCCGCCGCCAGCGAGGATGCGCGCGAGGCCCCGCAGCCCCGCGGCGCCGCCCTTCGAGGAGGAGGCATGGACCACGTCGATGCCGAATGGCCGGACGGCATTCGCGATCAGCCGGCCGTCCCGGTGGCGGGAGATCAGCACCTGGGCGCGCCGGGCGCCGGCCCGGTTCAGCACGCGGCGCGCCAGCAGGCGCCAGCCGAGTGCCGCGAGGGGCAGCCGCTCATGCCAGAAGGCGAGGATGATCGGCCGGTCGGCGAGGGGCTGGGCGTGCTCCTCTCCCACCAGGGTCCATCGCGTGGTGGCCCAGACGAGGCGCAGATACGTCGCTACCAGCCAGGCCAGCAGCCCCTGCGTCGCGGGGTGGCGAATCAGGCGCCTGGCCATCGTGTCGGGGGGAAGCGTTCGGTCACGGCTGCGGCCCCTAGCATGCCGGCGGCGCCGGACGAAACGGGGCGGCCAGGTGACCCCCCGGAACGTCCCGCGTCCGGACCTTCTTCACCGCGCCGCGGCATGCGAGACTGCGGAACGTTGCGTCTGGATGATTGGGATGGTCGGCATGCTGGGTGAACGAGGGCGCGGCGCGCGCCGCAAGGGCATGACGCTCGCGATGCTCGGTGCCATCGCCGGATTGGCGTTGCCCTTGGCCGCCTGCAAGGACGAAGCCCCCGCGCCGCAGGCGGCGCCGGCGGCCGCGCCCACCGTTTTCGTCATCCGCGTCGAACGGCAGCCGATCTCGCAGGGGGTCGAGTTCATCGGCCGGGTCGAGGCGATCGACAAGGTGGATGTCCGGGCGCGCGTCAACGCCTTCCTCGTGACGCGACACTTCACCGAGGGGGACCGGGTGAAGGCCGGCGACCTGTTGTTCACGCTGGAACAGGGACCCTTCGCGGCCGAGGTGGCGCTGCGGCAGGCGCAGGTGGAGCAGGCCGAGGCCGAGCTGCGCAACGCCACGCTGCAGGTGACACGCGGGCGGGAGCTGGTCCGCACCAACAACATCCCGCAATCCACGCTGGATGAACGCATCGCCGCCGAGGGCGAGGCGAAGGGCAAGGTCGATGCCGCGCGGGCGCAGCTCGACCAGGCGCGCATCCAGTACGGCTACACCGAGATCCGCGTGCCCTTCGACGGGCGGGCCGGGCGCTCGCCGCTCAGCCCGGGGAACCTGGTCGGGCCCGATTCGGGCGTGCTGGTCACGGTGGTGCGCGATGACCCGATCAGGGTGTCCTTCCCGGTCACGCAGCGCGAGTTGCTGCGTGTGCGGCGCGCCGGCCCGGATGCGTCGGCCGATGGCCTCAAGGTGCGCATTCGTCTGCCGGACGGCACGATGATGGATGGCGCCGGGCGGCTCGAATTCGTCGATGTGGCGGCGAACCGGTCGACCGATTCGGTGCTCGTGCAGGCTGTGGTGCCGAACGCCCAGCAGCTCCTCACTGATGGCCAGGCGGTCACCGTCGTCATCGAATCGGCCAACCCGCAGGAGGCCATCGTGATCCCGCAATCGGCGCTGCAGATCGACCAGCAGGGCCCCTTCGTCCTCGTGGTCGGCGCCGACAACAAGGTGGAGGTGAAGCGCGTCCGCACCAGCCCGGGCCCGGTCGGTCAGGTGGTGGTCACGGAAGGACTCGAGGTCGGGCAGCTCATCATCACCGAGGGATCGCAACGGGCCCGTCCGGGCCAGCCGGTCACGCCGCGGCAGCAGGATCTGCCGCCGAGCGGCGCGGTACCGGCCAATACGCCGAGCGGCGGCTGAACCGATGATCAGCAAGGTCTTCGTCGATCGGCCGCGGCTCGCGGTCGTCATCGCCATCGTCATGACCATCGCCGGGCTCGTCGCGCTGCGCTCGATCCCGGTGGCGCAGTTCCCCGACATCGTGCCGCCGCAGGTGACGGTGACGGCGACCTATCCGGGCGCCTCGGCCGAGGTGGTGGAGGCGACCGTCGCCCAGCCGATCGAAAGCCAGGTCAACGGCGTGGACAACATGATCTACATGCGGTCCACCAGCGGCAATGACGGGTCCTACACCCTGACCGTGAGCTTCGCGGTCGGCACCGACCCGGACCAGAACACGACGAACGTCAACAACCGGGTGCAGCTTGCGCTGGCCCAGCTGCCGGAGGAAGTGCAGCGGCAGGGCCTGTCGGTGCGCAAGAAATCCTCCGCGATGCTGCAGGTGATCACCCTGCGGTCGACCAATGGTGCGCAGGATTCGCTGTTCATCTCGAACTACGCGACCATCAACGTGATGGACGTGCTGAAGCGCGTGCCGGGCGTCGGCGACGCCTTCATGTTCGGCCAGCGCGACTATGCGATGCGCATCTGGTTCGAGACGGACCGGCTGACCGCGCTCGGCCTGACGCCGGCCGACATCGTCGCGGCGATCCGCTCACAGAACCAGGTCGCGCCGCTCGGGCGCGTCGGCGCGCAGCCGGCGAGCAACGACACCTCCTACCAGCTCAACATCCGCACTACCGGGCGGCTGGTCAGCACCGACGAATTCTCGAACATCGTGGTGCGGGCCAATCCGGACGGCTCCGTGCTGCGCGTGCGTGATGTCGCGCGCATCGAGCTCGGCGCCTGGAACGAGGATGTCGGCACCCGCCTGAACGGGCAGGATGCGATCGGCATCCAGATCTACCTCGCACCCGGGGCCAATGCCGTGGGCACGGCGGACGGCGTGGCGCGGGCGATGCGCGACCTGGCGTCCCGCTTCCCCGAGGGCCTCGAATACGCGGTGGTCTATGACACCACGACCTTCGTGAAGCTGACGATCGAGGAGGTCATCCACACGCTGATCGAGGCCTTCGTCCTGGTCGTGCTCGTGGTGTTCATCTTCCTGGGCTCGATCCGCGCGACCATCATTCCCCTGATCGCCGTGCCGGTCAGCCTGATCGCGACATTCATCGTGCTGAACGCGATGGGGTATTCGGCCAACACCGTCTCGCTGCTCGCCATGGTGCTCGCCATCGGCATCGTCGTGGACGACGCTATCGTGGTGGTCGAGGCGGTGGAAGCGACGATGGAGGCCGACCATTCGCTGTCGGTGAAGGACGCGACCAAGAAGGCGATGGAGACGATCACCGCGCCGATCATCGCGATCACGCTGGTGCTGCTCTCGGTCTTCGTGCCGCTCGCCTTCATTCCCGGCATTTCGGGCGAGCTGTTCCGCCAGTTCGCGGTGACCGTGTCGGTCGGCATGTTCTTCTCGGCGATCAACGCGCTGACGCTGTCCCCGGCCCTGTGCGCCGTGCTGCTGAAGCCGCATCACGGACCGAAGAAGGGCATCATGGGCCGCATCTCCCGCGGCATCGACTGGGTGCGGGACGGCTATGCCGGCATTGTGGCGCGGTTGGTGCGCGTCGCCATCGTGTCCATCGCGCTGCTGCTGCTGTTCATGGGTGGCATCGTCGGCGTCGGCAGCCGCACGCCCACGGGCTTCCTGCCGCAGGAGGACCAGGGCGCCTTCTTCGTGGAACTGCGCCTGCCGGAGGGCGCCTCGCTCAACCGCACGCTGGAGGTGGCGAAGCGGGTCGAGGAGATCGCGCGGAACCTGCATGGCGTGCGCGACGTCGTCACCATCACCGGCTACTCCATGCTGAACGGGCTGGCGCAGTCGAATTCGGGCTTCCTGATCCTGACGCTCGATCCGTTCGATGAGCGCAGCAGCCCCGCCCTGGGCGTCAACGCGCTGATCGCGGCGCTGGCGCGCGAGACGGCCGAGGTTCCGGCGCAGGTGATCCCCTTCAACCTGCCACCGATCATCGGGCTCGGCACCTCCGGGGGCTTCGAGCTGCAGCTGCAGAACCTGGAAGGCCAGGGGCCCGGCGAGATGGCAGCGGTGATGCGCGCCCTGGTGCTGGCGGCGAACCAGAACCCGACGCTGACGCGCGTCTTCTCGACCTATTCGGCGACCACGCCATCGGTCTATCTCGACATCGACCGCAATCGCGCGCAGGTGCTCGGCCTGTCGCTGAACGACATCTTCGCCGCTGTGTCCGCGGCGATGGGCGGCGCCTATGTGAACGACTTCAACCTGTTCGGGCGCACCTGGAAGGTCAGCCTCCAGGCCGAGCAGGCGGACCGCAACAGCATCCCCGACATCTACCGCATCCATGTCCGCAACGCGGATGGCGAGATGATCCCGGTGCGCGCCTTCGCCGAGGCGCGCATCGAGTTCGGGCCGCAGAGCATCATCCGCTACAACAACGTCCGCAGCCTGACGATCAACGGCGAGCCGGCGCCGGGGCGGTCCTCCGGCGACGGCCTGACGGCGATGGAACAGGTCGCGCGCGACACGCTGCCGCGTGGCTATTCCTTCGAATGGACGGGCACCGCCTTCCAGGAGAAGGCGGCGTCGGGCCAGACCGGCACCATCCTGGCGCTGGCGGTGCTGTTCGCCTTCCTGTTCCTCGTCGGGCTGTACGAATCCTGGACCATCCCGGTGCCGGTGCTGCTGTCCGTCGCGGTCGGCGTGCTGGGGGCGATGATCGCGATCGGGCCGGCGGGCCTGTCGCTCGACCTCTACGCCCAGGTCGGCATCGTGGTGCTCATTGCGCTCGCGGCGAAGAACGGCATCCTGATCATCGAGTTCGCGAAGGAGCAGCGGGAGAGGGAGGGGCTGTCGGTCAGCGACGCCGCGGTGATGGGGGCGAAGCTCCGGTTCCGCGCGGTGATGATGACGTCCTTCGCCTTCATCCTGGGGCTGTACCCGCTGGTCGTTGCCCACGGCGCCTCGGAGATCAGCCGCCGCGCCGTCGGCACGCCGGTCTTCTGGGGCATGCTGGCAGCGTCCTCCATCGGCATTTTCATGATCCCAATGCTCTACGTCGTGTTCCAGAACCTGCGGGAGCGCATCAAGGGCCGCCTGTTTGGACGCGAAAGCGCGAGCGCGGCACCTCATGCTTGACCAAATGTTGCTGGCGCACGATCTGTTGTAACAACCTGGGAGCCTGCGGGCTCCCGGACCCCCCTTGATGGAGAACCCCCCGATGGGTGACCTGACCAAGCCTGTCTCCGACGACACCTTCAAGCAGGACGTGCTTGAGGCGCCGGGGGCGGTGCTCGTGGACTTCTGGGCCGAATGGTGCGGCCCCTGCCGGATGGTCGCGCCGATCCTCGACGAGCTGGCCGAGGAATTCGCCGGTAAGCTGACCATCGCGAAGGTAAACATCGACGAGAATCCAATGACTCCGACCGAGTATGCGGTGCGCGGCATCCCCACCATGATCCTGTTCAAGGATGGCAAGCCGGTGGAGACGAAGGTCGGCGCCATGCCGAAGGGCGCGCTGAAGACCTGGATTTCCGGCGCGATCGGCGGGTGAGACTATGATCGGAGAGGGGGTGGCCCCCTCTCCGATGGCTGCGTGCACACGACTGATTAACCACTCCCGTCGCATCATCCCGCTGCGGCCGCCGAGCCGCGCAATCGCCAGGACGGCGCATGACCCTGATGGGAAGCGCGATGCCGGCTGCCGAGTGGAATCACCTTACCGACGACGTCCAACTCGTATTGTCGCGGGAGGCGCTTCGCCGCGCCGCCGAGACGCTTGCCGACCACGCCGAGATTCTCGCTCGCGAGATGGAGGATGGTGCGCTGCTGGATCGCGGCGGGCCGGATGCGCTGCGCCTGTTCGCTGCGGTGGTGCGCAGCACCAATCGAGACGCTTTTGGTGAGGTGGGACACGCCTGAGGCCGCGGCACGGTAGACGGCTGACTCGGGAAACTGCGATTCTTCCCCGGCTGCCGATTCGCAGCGACCGAAGGGGGGAATCCAGCCGTGGGACGCCAGAGTGGCGCGGCGTGGGGCCGCAGCCGCCGCCGTCAGTATGCCGCGCTGCCGATCCGCGAGCACGGTGGCGAGGTGCACGTCATGCTCATCACCACGCGCGGCCGCGGGCGGTGGGTGATCCCGAAAGGCTGGGCGGAAAAGGGCGTGGCGCCGCAGGATCTTGCGGCGCGGGAGGCGTTCGAGGAGGCCGGCCTGCTCGGCAAGGCGGGCAGCGAGCCGATCGGCGCCTACACCTACCGCAAGCGCCTGCCGGATGGCCGCCGCGCGGTCTGCGAGGTTGAGATATTCGCCCTCTCGGTCGAGGCGCGGGCGCTTGATTGGCCCGAGCGCGGCCAGCGCCGCAAATGCTGGGTGCCGCCTGAGGCGGCCGCCGAACTGGTTTCCGAACCTGGCCTCGCGCAGGTGCTGCGCGGCCTGCGGCTGCGGGTGGCCTGATCCCGCTACCGGCCATACAGGATGTAGTTGATCGTCAGGTCGATCGTGACCTGCGCTTCGGCCGTACCGGGCGGGAAGGGCGGTAGCTGGGCGCCGCGGAAGATGTTCTGCGAGTAGAAGTTCAGGTGAAGCGAACGCGATGCCGAGCGTAGCTCGACGCCGCGCACGCGGCCGTCCGGCCCGGTCTGGATGCGCACCGTGACCGGGCCCTGTTCGCGCAGGTCAATCGCCTCGCGCGGGTAGCGCAGATTCTGGTCCAGCCAGCGGCGGAAGGCGGCGCGCCAGTCCGGGCCCGCTTCGGCGCCGCGGACGCGAAGCTGTTCCGTCGTATCGCCCGGGCCCGGCAGGGTGGCGCCAGGGCTGAGGTCCAGGCCGCGGCGCGGTGCGCCCTGGCGCCCGGGGTCCCCCAGACGCGGCGGGCGCTGCGTCAGGTCGAGCGGCGGCAGGCGCTCAGCCAGTTGCGGCGGCGTCGATGGCGCGGGTGGTGGCGGCGGAGGGGGCGGGGGCAGCGGCTGGACCGGTGCCTGGGCCACCGCCGGCGGGCGCTCGG
>NZ_JAAEDI010000035.1 GCF_018129025.1 Neoroseomonas terrae
CCCGCTGTCGCGCCGCCGCCGCCCGTGCCCGAGGCGCCGCGTGACCTCGCCGCGCTACCACCAGACCCGGCCGGCGCCGTGCCGCCACCGCCCTCTACCGAAGCGCCGCCGCCTCCTGACTTCATCGAGCCGCCACCGGCGGAGCAGGCCGCTCCCTCGCCTCAACCCGATCCGCCAGCGCAGCAGGCGGCCCCGTCGCCTCCGCCCGAGCCCCGGCCGCCACAGCAGCAAGCCACCGCGCCGCCAACCCAGGCGCAGGCCGATCCGCTGCCCCTGCCGCCGCCACCCCCGCCCGAGCCACCGCAGCGGGCCGCAGCCGCCTCACCGCCGTCGCGTCCAGCCCAGCCCGCCGCGCCGCAAGGACCCGTACGGCTCGACGCCGGCGCCGGCGACATGGCCGCGCCGTCGCTCGGCTCCTTCGCGCTCGGTGCCGTGGTCCCGCCCAGCAGCGATGCCGGTGTCCGCAACAACCCACCGGACTACCCGGAGGATGCGCGCCGCCGGGGCCAGGAAGGCGTCGTCCGGCTTGCCCTGAGGGTCAACGCGGAGGGGCTGGTGACCAATGCGGCGGTCGAGGAATCCTCCGGCGTTCCGTCGCTCGACCGCGCGGCGATGGAAGCGGCGCGCCGCTGGCGCTTTCGCCCGGCGATGCGCGCCGGCATGCCGGTGGCGGCGACACTGACCACAGCGGTGCATTTCCGCCTGTCGGACTCGCGCGGGCGATGATCAGGGAGGAACGGCCATGGTGAAGCTCGACGTCATCACGACGCGCGGTGGCGACAAGGGAGAGACCTCCCTCGGCGACGGCACGCGCCTGCGGAAGTACGCGCTGCGCATCGAGGCCTTCGGCACGGTGGACGAGGCCAACGCGGTGCTCGGCGTGCTGCGCCTGCATCTGGCCGGCGAAGCCGATGCGATGGTCGCGCGCATACAGAACGAGTTGTTCGACGTCGGCGCCGATCTCTGCGTCCCGGGGGAGGCCGGGGCACGCCTGCGCGTATCGGACACGCAGTCGCTGCGGCTGGAAGCCGAGATCGCGGCGATGAACGCGGCGCTGCCGCCGTTGCGCAGCTTCGTGCTGCCGGCCGGCTGTGCCGGCGCGTCCTACGCGCATCTCGCCCGCACGGTGGTGCGCCGCGCCGAACGCCTGGCGGTCGGCCTGGCGGCGCAGGAGGAGGTGAACGGCGCGGTGATCCGCTACCTCAACCGCCTGTCGGACCACCTGTTCGTGCTGTCCCGCCACCTGAACGCGGCAGCGGGCGGCGATGTGTTGTGGGTGCCAGGGGCGACGCGGTAACCGGGCGGGGCTAAGCCCCTCCCGGCCCCTTCCCAGTTCATCAGAACGTGCCGCGCACCCCGGCCACCGCCGTCCGCCCGGGTATGACGAAGCCGTTCGCCGGCTCATAGCGCGTGTTGGTCAGGTTCCTGAACTCCACGAAGCCGGCGAGCTGTTCCAGGATCGGCACCGTCGCGGTCAGGTTGAACACCGTGCCAGCGTCGTTCTTGCCGGCCGTCGGGATCGAGGTCCCGTCGTCATTGTAGCGGGCGAAGGCGCCTTCCGGTGATTGGCCGGTGTAGAGGATCTCCGGCACCACCACGATGCGCTGGTTGCGCGGCCCGTCCCACGGGAGCGGGGCGGCGAAGCGCATCGTCAGGCTGGCTATGTTGCGCGGCCGGCGCGGCAGCGGCATGTCGTTGGTCGTGTCGCGCGCTTCCTGCACTGTCCAGGCGCCCGTCAGCGAGAACCAATCGGTCGGTCGCAGCGTCAGCGCGAATTCGCCGCCGCGGATGCGGGCGCTGTCCACGTTGATCAGCGTTGTGAAGCTCTGGTCGTAGTTGATCAGGTTGGTGATGCGGCTGTCGAAATACAGCGCGGAGACGGTCGCCCAGGACCCGATGTCGGTCTCGATGCCGGCTTCCCAGGCAAAGGCGTCCTCAGGCCGGAGATTCGGGTTGCCCTGGAAGAAGCCGGTTATGGTGCCGAAGCGCTGGAACAGCGACGGCGCCTTGAACGACGTGCCGGCCGCGGCGCGCAGGCGGGAGGAGATTTCGGGCAGCGCAAGCACCGCACCGAGCCGCCAACTGGTGAAGCCGTCATAGCCCTCGGGCCCGTCGTAGCGGAGGCCCGCGGACAGGTCGAGCCGCTCGAACAGCCGCCCCTGGATCGAGGCGTAGCCCGCGCCGGAGCGCTGCGACGCATCGACCGTGGTGCGGAAGAAGGCGGAGCCGTTGGCGCTGTCCGCGGTCTCCTTCTCCCATTGCCCGCCGAACAGCATCACCACGTCGGTCAGCGCGCCGGCATCGGGGAAGCGCAGCGTGTTGTCCCAGGAGAAGGCCTGGCGGCTCGAGCGATACAGGTCGTCGGCCGTGCTGAACGGGTTGCCGGGATCGGGCAGGTTCGTATAGCGCCGCCGGTTCGCGCTGCCGGAGACGGTGAAGCCCGTGGTCCAGGCTCCGCCGAACAGGTCGGTCGCGGTGCGGACATAGCCGAACCAGGACCGATCCTGGCCCGTATAGTTCGGGTCGTCGTTCGGCACGTCGTCGAGCCCGACCGTATTCTCCCGTCCGCGCACCAGGCCTTCGATGCGGGTGCGGCCGAGCACCTCGCCCGACACGGTCTCACCGAGCGTCAGCCCCAGCCGGGCGGTGACGATCGCCGAGCGCAGCCCGTCCAGTTCCCCGCCATTCTGGTAGAAGCGCGGTGCCAGCGCGTTGGACCCGCGCGTGGACAGGCCCTGCCCGGTGATCTGGTAGTCGACGGGGCCGACGGTCCCGCCGACGCCCGCATAGCCACGCACGGTGGAGTTCGACCCGCCCGCCGCC
The DNA here is from genome assembly GCF_018129025.1 of Neoroseomonas terrae. Taxonomy (GTDB): domain Bacteria; phylum Pseudomonadota; class Alphaproteobacteria; order Acetobacterales; family Acetobacteraceae; genus Neoroseomonas; species Neoroseomonas terrae. The sequence continues at coordinate 2,824 of NZ_JAAEDI010000035.1, forward strand.
TCGAAATACGGTGCGGCGGCACGGTCGGCCGGGGCGGATCGGGTGATCAGGTTGATCACGCCGCCGATTGCCGCCGAGCCGTACAGCGAGGACACCGGCCCGCGCACCACTTCGATCCGTTCGATGTCGCCCAGCAGTTCGTTGCCGAAGTTGAACGCGCCGTTCGGGTCGGACGGGTCGTTCACCGGCACGCCATTCATCAGCACCAGCACCTGGCGCGCATTGGTGCCGCGCGCGAAGCCCGACGCCTGCTGGCCGAGCCCGCCCGACTGCACCAGCCGGAAGCCCGGCACCGTCGCCAGCGCGTCCGACAGGGTGACGTAGCCGTTTTCCTGGATCATCTGCCGGTCGATGACCGTGACAGGGGCCGGAATGCGGTCGCGCGGCGTCGGCACGCGCGTCGCCGTCACGACCATGTCGGGCAGGGCGGCGGTGGGCTGCACCTCCTGCGCCCAGGCAGGGGCGAGGGGGGTGAGGGCGATCAAAGCGAGGATCCGGCGATTCATCCGGGGGTCCCTCCGTAAGCACGGTCCGCGTTTCGTCCCGGCATCATGCCGGAACGGGCTTGCGTCGTGCTCGCATACGGAGGTCCATGTCAGAATGACGCGGCCTGGGTCCGTTGCGCCGGTGCTCCCCGCCCGGCACGCGCGAGACAACTCTGCGCCGGCCGGTCTCCTGGCTCGCGACGGGGCGGAGGGTTCTCCGCCGGCCGGCCCCGCCTTCTCGCACCTGAGGCGCAATGGCGTGTGGGACCGATCTCGTCGCCTACAGTTGCGGGGGCAGCCGCGGATTGACGGTGGTCACCGCCTCGCGCGTTCCCGTTTCAGCCCTTCCGGGCCACCGGCGCATGGCCGCAGCTTATGACGGGGCCGCCGCGCCGCGTCCAGGGCGGCGCCGCGCATCGCCTCCGGAAGCGCAAGGCGCGACCGCGCCCCGACCGTCAGCCGCCCCGACAGCGCAGGGCGCGAAGGCAAACCGGCCGGGTGGCCGGCGTCCGCCGTCTGAGGGCGTCAGAAAATGTAATGCAGCGCTTCCATGCCGAACCACAGCAATGCGCCGAGCACCACCGTGGCGAACAGATTGCCCAGGATGGTCAGCGCGATGCCGATGCCGACCACCTTGCTGTCGTTCTCCACCAGGCCGAGCGCCATGACGATGACGCCGAAGGCCGGTGGCCCATTGGTGCCGGGCCCGGGCAGGATCAGCATCACTGCCGCATAGGCGGTGAGCCAGCCGACCACCTTGTCCGCCACGGCCCCAGTGAAAGGGCCCGGCCGCGGCCGCACCCACCGTTCGATCTTCGCGATGGCGCGGGACACGCGGGTGGTCGAACCGGGCGTCAGCCGCAGCAGGTCGCTGCGCTTCAGCGATTGCCGCGCGATGACCGCCGGCAGCTTCGGCTTGCGGAAGCCAAGGCCCATCTGCACGCCGAGGATCAGCATCGGCAGGCCGAAGACCGATGCCATGCCCGGCAGCAGCCCGGGCAGGCACAGCAGCAGGATCAGCAGGCCGAAGGCGCGGTCGCCGAAGGCCTCGCCCATCTCGCCCAGCGTGATGCGCTCGCCCGGGCACTGCGCGGCGACCTCGGCCACCAGGCGCGTGATCGGCGCGGTCGCATGGGCCTCGGCGAAATGCTCGGGGGTGACGGGCTCCTGCGCCGCCAACCTCGTCACCTGCCCGTCGTGAGTACCGTCCACCCTGTCGTTCCGCTCCGTCCCCGGCGGCGACAATGCGGCCGCTCGCGGCTGGACAGGTAGCATATCGGGCAGGGCGCGCGGAACGGTCAGGGAGATGTCATTTCCGCAACGGCAGCGGCAACATCAGACGCGCAATCGCGATGGGGCGGCTGCGCTCGCGTTCCGCCTGTCGCCCGGCGCGACGCCGGAAGCGTGCCCTTGGCGTGAAGCCAGGCAAACCGGGGGGTGCGCCGCGGGGGGCTCACGCGGTTAGCGGAGGAAGCCGACCGTCGGCGTCACATCACACTGCAACATTTCGTATTATTGTCGGCGTTGAGGCGCGCCGGTAATCGGGACCCATGCGCGCAACGATCATCCTCGCCTGCCTTCTCCTTGCCGTGCCGGCTTCCGCACAGCAACCGCGGGAGGTGCGCTACTTCGGCGAGATCTACATCCGCGCCGCGCGGTTGGTGACACTCGCGCCCCTCTGCGGCCTGCGTGACGAGGCCTGGGCGCAACGGCTGGCGCAGGGCGTCTCGGCGACACGGCATGGCGTGCTGCCGGAAGGTCAGCAGGAAGGCCTTGCCTCCGCAGCCTTCGCCGTGACCGCCGGCACGCGGCTCTATGAGACCTTCGGCCGTACTGTCTGCGACCCGGCGGCCGATACCATCATGCTCTGGCGCGACGCGGATGAGCTCGCGAGGGCCGATGCCGGCGCGGAGCCGCCCCTGCCCACCTTGCCGGAGGCCGTGACGCTGCTCGCCTGGCAGGCCTTCATCGCGCAGATGGCAGTGCGATGCGACATGGAGGACCGCCGATGGGAAGGTGCCGCCATGTCCGGCATCAGGCGCGCCATCGCCATGCAGCCAGGCCTTGCCGCGGACGAGGGGGATCGTCGCCGCATGGCCCGCCACATGGTCGCGATGGCCCGGGCGATGGCCAATCTGGTTCACGGCACGCATGGCGCGAAAACCTGCACGCCCATCCGCGGCAATCCGGCGCTGGCGCAGGCCGAGGCGACGGCAACCCAGTGGCGGCGCCTGTGCACGGCGCGCCGCCCGGATCCCACTTGCCCGCTCGGCCAGCCCGAGTGACCGGCGTCGGTCAGCCCGCCGCTTTCGCCTCCCGCCGCCGCTTCGTCAGCACGAACTCGGTGTAGCCGTTGGGCTGCTTCGTGCCCTCGAACACCAGGTCGCAGGCGGCCTTGAAGGCCGGCCCGTCGAAGCCGACAGCCATCGGCCTGTAGACCGCGTCGCCCTCATTCTGCCGGTCCACGACGGCGGCCATCCGCTTCATCGTCTGCATCACCTGGTCCGAACTGACGACGCCATGGCGCAGCCAGTTGGCGATGTGCTGGCTGCTGATGCGCAGCGTCGCGCGGTCCTCCATCAAACCGACATCGTTGATGTCCGGCACCTTGGAACAGCCTACGCCCTGGTCCACCCAGCGTACGACGTAGCCAAGGATGCCCTGTGCGTTGTTGTCGAGCTCCGCCTGCACATCGGCGGGCGACCAGTTGGTGTCCTTCGCGAGCGGCACGGTCAGGATGTCGTTCAACGTCGCGCGGCGGCCGCCCTTCGCCAGCTCATCCTGCCGCGCGGCGACGTCGATGTCGTGGTAGTGCAGCGCATGCAGCGTGGCGGCGGTGGGGGAGGGGACCCAGGCGGTGTTCGCGCCGGCCTTCGGATGCCCGACCTTCTGTTCCAGCATCGCCGCCATCATGTCGGGCATCGCCCACATGCCCTTGCCGATCTGCGCGCGGCCGCGCAGGCCGCAGGCGAGGCCGGTATCGACGTTCCAATCCTCATAGGCGCCGATCCAGGCGGCCTTGCGCATGTCGTTCTTGCGAACGACGGCGCCGGCCTCCATCGAGGTGTGGATCTCATCGCCCGTGCGGTCGAGGAAGCCGGTGTTGATGAACACCACGCGATCCTTGGCGGCCGCGATGCAGGCCTTGAGGTTGATCGTGGTGCGCCGTTCCTCATCCATGATGCCCATCTTGAGCGTCGTGCGGTTGAGGCCGAAGGCATCCTCGACGCGCGAGAACAGCGTGTCCGCCCAGGCCACTTCCTCCGGCCCGTGCATCTTCGGCTTCACGATGTAGACGCTGCCGGCGCGCGAATTCAGCTTCTTGCCGCGGATGTCGTGCAGCGCGATCGCGACCGTGCACATGGCATCGAGGATGGTCTCCGGGATGTCCTCCCCATCCAGCGTCACCGCGTCGGTCATCATGTGGTGGCCGACATTGCGCACCAGCATCACCGAACGTCCATGCAGCGTCGTCGCGCCGCCCGTCGGACGCTTGAAGATGCGGTCGGCGTTCAGGCGGCGGGTCATCATCTGCCCGCTCTTCTCGAACTCGGCGACCAGGTCGCCCTTCATGAGGCCGAGCCAGTTGCGATAGACCTCGACCTTGTCATCCGCATCGACGGCGGCGACGGAATCCTCGCAATCCTGGATGGTGGTCAGGGCGGATTCGAGCACGACGTCCGCGATGCCGGCCGGATCGGTCTTGCCGATCGGGTGGTTGCGGTTGAACACGACCTCGATGTGCAGGCCGTGATTGACGAACAGCACGGCAGACGGTGCGTGCGGATCGTCGAGATAGCCGACGCATTGCGCCGGCCGGGCGAGGCCGGTCGTCGACCCGTCCTTGAGTTGCACCTCGAGCACACCGGCTTCGATGCGGTAGCGCGTGGCGTCCGCATGGCTGCCCTTGGCGAGCGGCGCCGCCTGGTCGAGCACGGCGCGGGCTTTCGCGATGACCTTGGCACCGCGCGCCGGGTCGTAGCCCTTCGCCTTCGGGCCTTCCTGCGGGATGGCATCGGTGCCGTACAGCGCGTCATACAGGCTGCCCCAGCGCGCATTCGCCGCGTTGAGCGCGTAGCGGGCGTTGGAAACCGGCACGACGAGCTGCGGCCCGGCCATCGTCGCGATCTCGGCATCCACGTCGGTCGTGCCGACCTTCACCTCGGCAGGCTCCGGCAGGAGGTAGCCGATCTGCTTCAGGAACGCGGCGTAGCTGTGCAGGTCGATGGGCTTCGCGGGGTTCGCGCGGTGCCAGGCGTCGATCTGCTGCTGCAACTCGTCACGCTTGCGCAGCAGGGCGGCGTTGGCCGGGGTCAGCTCGCGCAGGATGCGCTCCATCGACTCCCAGAAGCGGGCCGGCGCGATGCCGGTGCCGTGCAGCGCTTCCTCATCGATGAAGCTGCGCAACGCCGGCGCGACGTGCAGGCCCTTGCGTGCCGCCATGTCCCAGTCTCCTACCCCATGCCGCGCCCCGCACCGGGGCGGCGTTCCATCCGGCCTCTCTACCGTCTTTTCCGCGCGGGCGGAAACGACGTCCCCGGGCGTCGGCACGGGCGGGGCTTGCCCCGCGCCCGCCGCGGCGCGACCCTGTCCGCCCCGAACGCCGCCGAGGAGGACACCGCCATGGCCTGGACCCCGCCCCCGCATGTGACCCAGCACTGGCAGGTGACCAAGCCCGGGGCTTCCGGCAAGCGGGGCATGGTCGCCTCCCAGGCGCGAGACGCCGCCGAGGCCGGCATCGCCATTCTCGAGGCCGGCGGCACCGCGGCGGATGCGGCGGTCGCGACGGCATTTGCGCTCGCCGTCGTTGAACCATGGAATTCCGGCCTGGGCGGCATCGGCTTCACGCAGGTCGCCGGGCCCGGCATCGGGGCGCAGACCTTCGATTTCGGTCCTGTTTCGCCGCATGGGCTGGACCCGTCGGCCTATCCGATGACAGGCACGATGAAGGCGGACCTCTTCACCTGGCCCGAGGTGTTCGAGGACCGCAACATCCATGGCCCGCTCTCCTTCGCCATTCCTTCCTCCGTCGCGGGCTACGCCGAATTGCACGCGCGGCATGGCAGGCTGCCGTTATCCGTCGTGATGGAACCGGCGATCGCGCTCGCGAAGCGGGGTCTCGCGCAGGACTGGTTCACCACGCTGAAGGTCGCGAACAGCGCCGCCGTCCTGCGGAAGTACGCCGAGAGCGCGCGCATCTACCTGCCGAACGACCTGCCGCCGGTGGCGCCGTACCAGGGCAATCCCGGCTTCTTCCGCCAGGGGCGGCTCGCCGAGACGCTGGAACGCCTCGCGGCCGCGGGCCTGCGCGACTTCTATGAAGGCGGGGTCGCCGGCGAGTTGCTGGCCGATTTCAAGGAAATGGGGTCGCTCATCAGCGCTGCCGACCTCGCCGGCTGCAAGGCGATCGTGAAGCCGGCGCTCGAAGCGTCCTGGCGCGGCAAGCGGCTGTTCCTCGCCAATGGGCTCACGGCGGCGCCGACGCTGCTGCGCGTGCTGGAAGGGATGCGCGGCGCCGACTTCTCCGGGCCCGCGCCGTCCGCGGGCTGGTATGCGCAGCTCGCGGGCGTGTTGCGCGAAGCCTATGCGGAGCGCCTCGCCGGCCTCGGCGATGCCGAGCCGAAGGCAGCGGAATCCTGCACCACGCACCTGACCGTCTGCGACAAGGACGGGATGATGGTGGCGATGACGACGACGCTGCTTTCCTCCATGGGCAGTCGCGTCGTGCTGCCGCGCAGCGGCGTGCTGATGAACAACGGCATCATGTGGTTCGACCCCCGCCCGGAGGCCGTGAACGCGATCGCGCCCGGCAAGCGTCCGCTGACCAATATGTGCCCGGTCATCGGCGCCGAGGGCGAGGCGCCCTCGATCGCGCTCGGCGCTTCCGGCGGGCGACGCATCATGGCCTCGGTGTTCCAGACCCTGTCCTACGTCGCCGATTTCGGCATGACGCCGGAACAGGCCGCACACCATCCGCGCCTGGACGTGTCGGGACCGGACGGCGTGACCGCCGACATCCGCCTGGGCGCGGAAACGCTGGCCGCGCTCGCGAAGGACGACACGGTGACGGAGGTCGAACACGCCGTCCTGCCCGTGAACTTCGCCTGTCCGAACCTGATCCGCATCACCGCGGACGGGACGCGGGAAGGGATCAGCGACGCGATGAGCCCCTGGAGCGCGGCGCTGGCGCAATAGGCTGGCGGGGGGCTTTGCCCCTCTCCCTCACTCCGCTGCGGCCGGCACGACCACCGGCCGCCGCCGCGCCCCCAGCGCCAGCACCGCCGCCACCAGGCAGGCCGCGCCCGCCAGGTAGAACGCCGGCAGGTAGGACGAGAGCACGTCCCGGCTCAGCCCGCCCAGCATCGCGGCCATCGCGGCCCCGAGTTGATGCCCCGTGAACACCCAGCCGAAGACGATCGGCGCCTTTTCCCGCCCGAAGGCCGCGCCGGCGAGCTTCACGGTGGGGGGTACGGTGGCGATCCAGTCCAGCCCGTAAAACACCGCGAACAGCGCCAGGCCATAAAGGCTGAAGGTGCTGGAGGGCAGCCACAGCAGGGAAAGCCCGCGCAGGCCGTAGTACCAGAACAGTAGCTTGCGGTTGTCGTAGCGGTCCGACAGCCAGCCGGAGCCGATGGTACCCATGAAGTCGAAGATGCCGATCAGCGCGAGTACGGAGGCCGCCTGCACCTCGGCCATGCCGAAATCGGCGCAGAGCGGGATGAAATGCGTCTGCATCAGCCCGTTGGTGGACAGGCCGCAGATCATGAAGGTGACGAACAGGATCCAGAAGACGCGGGTCTGCGCCGCCTCCGCGAGCACAGCGAAGGCGGTGCGCACCGGGTTGCCGGCGGGAGGTGACGGCGGCGCGACGCGATCCTCGCCATAGGCGGGGAGGCCGAGATCCGAGGGACGGTCGCGGCCGAACAGCAGAACCAGCGCGGCCGCGAGCCCACAGGCGATCAGTCCGGGCAGCAGCGCCGGCCGCCAGCCGGCCTCTTGCGCCAGCCAGGCGCCGAGCGGGAGGAAGGCGAGCTGCCCGGTGGCATTCGCCGCCGTCAGCAGCCCGAGCACCAGGCCGCGCCGGGCCACGAACCAGCGATTGGCGACGGTCGCGCCGAGCACCAGTGCCGTCATGCCGGTACCGATGCCGGTGACGACGCCCCAGTACAGCCACAGCTCCCACACCTGCGTCATGCCGGTGGACAGCAGCAGCCCGGCGACGACGAAGCCGAGCGCCAGAACCACCATGCGGCGCAGGCCGTATCGTTGCAGCAGGGCCGCCGCGAAGGGGGCCATCAGGCCGTACAGCAGCAGCCGCAGCGCCAGCGCGCCGGACAGCGACGACATGTCCCACCCGGTCTCCCGCTGCAGCGGCAGCAGCAGCGCACCCAGCACGCCGAGCGCTCCGGCCGAGGAGACGGCGATCAGGAAGGTGATGGAGACCATCACCCAGCCGTAATGGATGCCGCGGCGGGCGAGAGCGGCAGCGAGCGGTGCGGCGAGCATGGCCGTTCCTTCAGGCGAGGTCGGTGGCGAGCAACTCGGCGACCAGCAGCCGCAGCGCCTGCGTGCGGTCGGCGCCGAAGCGGGCTTCGAGGTCATCCTGCGCGGCCGTCCAGAGTGGCCGGGCGGCGGCAAGCCGCGCCTGTCCTTCGGGTGTCAGGGCGAGCAGCCGGCTCCGGCGATCCGCCGGGTCGGGGCTGATGGCGGCCAGCCCATCCCGTTCCAGCGGCTGGAGGTTTCGGCCTAGCGTGGTGCGGTCCATCGCCATGATGGCGGCAAAGGCGCCGAGGGCGATCGGCCCGTGCGCAGCCAGTCGTCCGAGCAGCGCATATTGCCCGATGCTCAGTCCGACCGACGCCAGGCGTTGGTCGTAGAACTGGGTCAGGTGGCGCGTCGCCTTGCGCAGGCCATGGCAGCTGCAGCGGTCGGGGGAAGGCATGGCGACAAAATAAGTGTATATACTCATAAATCAAGCCCCGCCTTGGCGCGCCGACGCGTGGGGCCTAGAACCAGGGCCAACCCCTCCGCACAGGTTTCGCAGCGCCATGGCCGCCTACCAGTACGTCTACGTGATGAAAGACCTCACCAAGTCCTATCCGGGCGGGCGCGAGGTTTTCAAAGGCATCACCCTCTCTTTCCTCCCCGGCGTGAAGATCGGCGTGCTCGGCCCGAACGGCGCCGGCAAGTCGACCCTGATGCGCATCATGGCGGGGCAGGACAAGGAATTCGGCGGCGAGGCCTGGGCCGCCGAGGGTGCCCGCATCGGCTACCTGTCGCAGGAACCGCATCTCGACCCTGACCTGACGGTGGGCGAGAACGTCCGCCTCGCCTTCGTCGAGCTGAATGACTGGATGAAGCGGTTCAACGAGATCTCCGAGAAATTCGCCGAGGAGATGTCGGAAGACGAGATGAACACGCTGCTCGCCGAACAGGCCGAGCTGCAGGAGAAGATCGACGCCGCCGATGGCTGGGAGATCGACCGCAAGGTCGAGATCGCGCTCGACGCGCTGCGCTGCCCGCCACCGGACAGCCCGGTCACCAACCTGTCGGGCGGCGAGCGCCGCCGCGTCGCGCTCTGCCGGCTGCTGCTCGAAAAGCCGGACATGCTGCTGCTCGACGAACCGACCAACCATCTCGACGCCGAATCCGTGTCGTGGCTGGAACGGACGCTGAAGGACTACGCGGGCACGGTGCTGATCGTGACCCACGACCGCTACTTCCTCGACAACGTGACCTCCTGGATCCTCGAGGTCGATCGCGGCCGGGGCATCCCGTATGAGGGCAACTACTCCACCTACCTGGAGCAGAAGCGCAAGCGCATGGCGCAGGAGGAGCGCGAGGAAAGCACGCGCCAGCGCCAGCTCGCCGAGGAACGCGACTGGATCGGCCGCTCGCCCTCCGCCCGGCAGGCGAAGTCGAAGGCCCGCGTCGCGGCCTATGAGGACCTGCTGCGCGCCAGCCAGGACAAGGCGCCCGACCCGACCGAGATCGCCATCCCGCCCGCGCCGCGCCTGGGCAACACCGTCATCGTGGCGGAAGACCTGTCCAAGGGCTTCGGCGACCGGCTGCTGATCGACAACCTGTCCTTCAAGCTGCCGCCCGGCGGCATCGTCGGCGTCATCGGCCCGAACGGCGCCGGCAAGACCACGCTGTTCAAGATGATCATGGAACGCGAGACGCCCGATGCCGGCAGCATGACTGTGGGTGAGTCGGTGCAGCTCGGCTATGTCGACCAGTCGCGCGACAGCCTCGATGACAACAAATCCGTCTGGCAGGAAATCTCCGACGGTCAGGACATGATCACCATCGGCAAGCGGTCGGTGCCGTCCCGCGCCTATGTCGCCGCCTTCAACTTCAAGGGCGGCGACCAGCAGAAGCGCGTCGGCTCCCTCTCGGGCGGTGAGCGCAACCGCGTCCACCTCGCGAAGATGCTGAAGAAGGAGCACAACGTGCTTCTGCTCGACGAACCGACCAACGACCTCGACGTGGAAACGCTGCGGGCGCTGGAGAACGCGCTGATGGAATTCGCGGGCTGCGCCGTCATCATCTCGCACGATCGCTTCTTCCTCGACCGGCTGGCGACGCACATCCTCGCCTTCGAAGGCGACAGCCACGTCGAGTGGTTCGAGGGTAACTTCGAAAGCTACGAAGAGGACAAGCGACGTCGACTCGGCGACGCGGCGACCGACCCTCATCGGATCAAGTACAAGCCACTGGCACGGTGAAGGACGCGGGGGAGGGAACTCCCCCGCACCCCCTCCTTCTTCTGTCTGTCACCGAGGCGCGCCCAGCGCCGCTGATGAGCCCATCCAGGGGAGGGCGCAGATGAGCGCGGCCATCAAGGCGCTGAAGTCGAGCCGCATCGTCACCACCGACCGGCTGATGATGATCCCGCCCGGCAAGGAGAACCTGCCGGACCTGATCCGCCTGAAGGCCGATGAAGGCGCCTTCGGATTGATGCTGCACGGCATCCGCGCCGCCGAACGCACCGCCGAGGAACTCGAGGACGACATCGATTTCTGGGAGGTGCGCGGTTACGGCACCTGGTGCGTGTTCGAGCGCGAGACCGGCAATTTCCTCGGCATCTGTGGCCTGATGGAACGGCCCGACGGGCGGGGCGTCGCGCTGCGCTACGCGCTATGGCCGCAGAGCCGCGGCAAAGGCTATGCGCGCGAAGCTGCTCGTGCGGCCCTCGATTTCGGCCATGCCGCCGGGTTGCCGCGCATCATCGCCGTGGCGCGCTTCACCAACCACGCCTCCCGTGCGGTGATGCAGGACATCGGCATGACCGCGGCGGGCGACTTTCGCCACAAGGGCCATGAGATGCTGGTCTACGAAAGCGTCGCATCCCCGGCGGCCGCCAAGCCGTAGGGCCTGCTTGCCTCCGGTGGCGCAGCCCAGCGAACGGCGGTCGCAAGGCCGTGGCCGCGCCAGGCTTTCAGTCGAGGCTCTGCGGCCACCCGATGAACAGGCCGACATCCCCCGGCATGCCGCCGGGGAAGTCGATGACACGGGCGGAGAAGGTGAAGCCGCCCGGCTTCAGTTCCTTGTCCCACCACAGATAGATCTTCCGGAAGACGCCGGGCAGCGTGTCCTGCCAGCCGGAAAGGTGGTTGTTGATGCGCCGCCCGCCGTCCTCGCACAGCACGGAGGGGAACTTGATGAGCATCAGTTCCCGGTCGCCGGCATCGAAGGCCCGCCTGATGCGCCGGATGGCGCGCTCGCGATCCTCGTCCGTGATCTCATAGGTCTGGACGCGCTCGGAGAAGGCGGCGAGTTCCGCCGAGTGCTGCGCATCGGCCGCCTCGGCCTCGGCGCGTCGCTTTGCCGCCAGGGCGGCCTTCTCGCTGAACAGGTCCTGGATGGTCAGTGTCGTCATGGCGGAGCCCCCACAGCGGCCGGACCGAGCATCGCGCCCAGCCGTCGCGGGTGCAACATGGATTGTGCCGCGCGCGTAACCGGGGGTTATCCGCGGCGCGGCCGCGTCAGCCGCGCCCCTCGCGCGCCGCGAGCTGCGCGATCTGGTTGCGCATGGCATCGAGCAGGGCGGCGACCCGGCCGCCGTTCCGCTGGATGACGGCCGAATACTCGCTGCGTGTGGTCAGCCGCAGGGAGGTCCCCTCGGCGATCACATCCACCACGCGGGGCTGGCCGTTGACCTCGCTGACCCGCCAGTCGAGCGAGAATGCCGGTGTGTTGGGGCGCTCGACGATGGTGTTGACCAGCACGTCCTCCTCGGTCCGCTGCTGGCTGCGGCCGAGCGAGAAGCGAACCCCGCGGTACTCCCCGAAACGGGCGGAAAGGTTGCGCACGATGATGTCGTCGAACAGCCGGATGTATTCCTGGAGCTCGGCCGGGCTCGCCTGGCGCAGGTAGCGGCCGAGGATGAAGCGGCCCGTGCCTTCGATGTCGATGGTCCGTCGCAGCGTCGCCGCCACCCGCTCCCGCCGCGTGGCGAGGTCGAGCCGCGGATCGTTGATGGCGGTCACCAGTTCGTTGCCGGCCCCCTGTATGAAGGCGGTGGCGCGGGCGGGATCGACCTGGGCACCGGCAACACGCGGGAGCGCGATCAGGCCGGCAGCGAGGAACGGGGCGGTGAGGAGGAGCCGTCGGGTCATGGTGCACATATGGGATGGGAGGGCGGCTTGCCGAGTCATCGCGCCGGCGGCGCCTGCTCACCGGGCGGAACCACGGCATCGCGGCCGGCCGGGCCGGTGACGGCTTGGCCGAAGCCCGTGACGCCGGACGGTCCTACGACACGGCCGCGATCCTCCTCGTTACGGATCTCGTAGCCGCGCCGCTGGCGATAGGCGGAGCGCAGCGTCGAATAGGGGTCGAGCGAGGTGGCGCGCACCTGGTCGATCGGCTCCAGCAGGACCTCCCGCGTGTCGAGCACGGTCAGGCCGAGCTGCGTCCACCCAAGTGCATCGACCATCGCGCCCTGGCCGAACCAGCTCAGCGGATTGATCGCGAAGTCGAGACCCTGGCCAACCAGATCCCGCGGATTCGAGGGGCCGAGGAGCGGTACGAAGATATAGGGACCTTCCGGAACGCCCCAGACCGCGAGGGTCTGGCCCGAATCCTCGCTGTGGCCGGGCACGCCCCATTCGCGGGCGACGTCGACGATGCCGCCCACCCCGATCGTGGAATTGACCATGAAGCGGCCGAGCGTGATGCGCGCCCGCGATACGTTCCCCTGCAGCAGATCGCCGGCGAGGATCACCGGCGCGCGCAGGTTGCCAAGAACGTTACGCACCGCGATCCGGATTCCCTGCGGCGTCAGGTCGCGATACGCCTCGGCCACCGGTTGCAGCACGTTCCGGTCGATTGCCTCATGCGTCTCGAACAATGCCCGGTTGGTGGGTTCCATCGGGTCGTTCGTTTCGCGGAACTCGGCCTGACCTTCCGGATCGTCGTCACCAGGGCGGGTGGCGCAGCCGGCGGCGGAGAGGGCCGCAGTGAGCATGAGGACATGCAGCAGACCGGATCGGGGCGGAAACATGAGGCCGGAATACAATGTCTCGAACGCCCTTGGAACCGGGTTTGCGGCCGCGGCGCCGTCACGCGCCATCATGAACATGGCATTGTTGCGGCCGGGTTCCAGTTCGGGCGGCTAGGCGCCGTCTTGCCAGCGCCGCCTGGACGGGCGAGAGGAGCGCCCGCCGGGCCCCCGGCGAGCAGCGGACGAGGAATGCGCGCAATGAACCAGGCCCTGAGCGGAACGCTGGCCCGCTGGCTGACCGGGCCGCGCGTGGCCGGCCTGCCGGCCCCGGCTGCCCTGCCGGCGCCGCGCCTGTCGTTCGAGTTCTTCCCGCCGAAGACCGAGAAGCTCGAGGAACAGCTCTGGGCCTGCATCCGCCGGCTGGAGCCGCTGGCGCCGCGCTTCGTCTCCGTCACCTACGGCGCCGGCGGCAGCACGCAGGAACGCACCCACGCGACGGTCGCGCGCCTCGTCGCCGACACCAGCCTGACGCCGGCGGCGCACCTGACCTGCGTCGGCGCGACGCAGGAGGAGGTGGATGCCGTCGCCCGCCGCTACTGGGAAGCCGGTGTGCGCCACATCGTGGCACTGCGCGGCGACCCGCCCGCAGGGGCTGATCGTTATGAGCCGCACCCGGGCGGCTACGCCCAGGCGGAGGACCTGGTGCGCGGCCTCCGGCGGATCGGGGATTTCGAGATCAGCGTCGGCGCCTATCCGGAAACCCATCCGGCTGCGCTGTCGGCCGACACCGACCTCGACTTCCTGAAGCGCAAGATCGATGCCGGCGCGACGCGGGCGATCACCCAGTACTTCTTCGATGCCGATGTCTATCTGCGCTTTCTGGACCGCTGCCTCGCCGCCGGCATCACCGTGCCGATCGTGCCCGGCATCATGCCGGTGACGAATTTCGGCTCGGTGCAGCGCTTCTCCGCGATGTGCGGCGCCTCGGTGCCGGGCTGGATGGGCCAGTTGTTCGAGGGCCTCGACGACGATGCGGAGACCCGCCGGATGGTCGCCGCGGTGGTCGCCGCCGAGCAGGTCCGGCTGCTGCAGGCGAACGGCGTGGATGAGTTCCATTTCTACACGCTGAACCGGCCCGACCTGACCTATGCCATCGCGCATATCCTGGGGGCGCGGCCGAAGGCGGGCTGACGCGGCGTGGCGCTGATCAGCCTGGCCGCAGCCGGGCATAGATGGGCCGCAACAGGAAGGGGCTGAGGAACAGCGGGAACTGGCAGAGCGCGAAGTACAGCAGGATCCGTTCATCCGTCGCCGCCGGCAGCACAGCCAGATACAGCGCCATGTTCCGGTTGCCCGCCAGCAGCCCGCCGGCCAGCGCCAGCCGCCGCCCGGCCGGCAGGAAGGCCAGGGCGGTCGCGACATTCATCCCGACATTGCCCGCGAAGGCCAGCGCCAGCCCGCCCAGCACCCAGGCCGGTTCTGCCAGCAGCCGCGCCAGCATCCCGTCCATCACGCCGAAGCCGTACAGCACGACTAGCCACACCACGCCGCCATCCACCGCCGGGCCTAGTCGCCGCAGCGTCGATTCCGCCGTCAGCCGACGGATGACGATCGAAATCAGCAGCGGCAGCCCGACCACCAGCGCCAGCCGCGCCATCAGCCCGCCGAGCGAGATGGCGAGGTCGATCCCCATCAGTCCCAGCGCCAGCGGCGGCGCCGTGAACGGCACCAGCAGCGTCGTCACTACCGCCACGACCAGGCTGATCTCCCCGTCCAGCCCCACCATCCGGGCAAAGGCGGGTGACGACGTCGCCGCGCAGCCCGTCGCGCTGATCACCAGCGCCGCGCCCAGCGGCCCGTCCAGCCCCGCCGCCATCGCGACGCCGTAGGTCAGGACGGGCATGATCAGCAGCAGCCAGACCGTCAGCGCCCCCACCAGCACAGGCCGGCGCAGATACCCCACCACCTGCGCCAGATCGACGCGCAGCAGCACCAGCGTCATGAGCCCGGCGACCGTGATGGTGACGACGTCCCGGAACATCGCTGCCAGCGGCGGAATGAACAGGCCGGCGAAGATGCCCACCGCCAGCAACATCCCGCCCTGGCGGGCCGACCATTCGAGGAAGCGCAGAAGTACCAGGGCAGCCCGTCCAGCGGTTGGAGACGTTCCCGGGAAGTTCTATATCCCTCGGCGTGCATACACCATCCTCGCTCCCTTCCCTCATCGCGGGGCTGGTCCTCGTTCTTGCCGGGCCGGCATTCGCCGGCTGCACCGATCCGCCCGCCCCAGGGGTCGAGTGGCGGCGCTGTCTGCAGGACAGCAGCGAACTCCCCGGCGCGGACCTCACGCGCGCGACGATCCGCGACGCCACCTTCCAGCGCGCGAACCTCGCCGGCGCCAAGCTGATCGAGGCGGATGCCGTCGAGGCCCGCTTCGTCTCCGCCGACCTGTCGGGCGCCGACCTGACACGCGCCAACCTGCGCAACGCCGACCTGACGCGGGCCAACCTGCAACGCGCGATCCTGGCCGGCACCGACCTGCGGCGCGCGACACTGTTTCGCGCGGACCTGACGGATGCCGACCTGTCGGGAGCGAATCTGGGCGGGGCGAACCTGTCGGGCGCGATCCTCGGCGGCGCGCGATGGACGGACGGGCGACGGGTCTGCGCGGCCGGGTCGGTGGGGAACTGCCAGTGAGACAGAAGGCGGGGGAGGGAACTCCCCCGAACCCCCTCCTTTTTCTATCTGTCACCAGGGCGGACGAACCCGAAGGGCACGGCCCATCATGAGCAACGCGGACTATCTGGTCCGGCTCAACCCGGAACAGCGCGCGGCGGTGGAGGCCGTGGATGGTCCGCTGCTGGTGCTCGCGGGTGCCGGAACCGGCAAGACGCGGGTGCTGACCACGCGCTTCGCCCACATCCTGCTGCAGGGTAAGGCCTGGCCTTCGCAGGTGCTCGCCGTCACCTTCACGAACAAGGCTGCGCGGGAGATGCGCGAGCGCGTCTCCGCCATCCTGCAGCAGCCCGCCGAAGGGCTGTGGCTCGGCACCTTCCACGCCCTCGCGGCACGGATGCTGCGCCGGCATGCCGAGCAGGTGGGGCTGAATTCCAACTTCACCATTCTCGACGCCGACGACCAGAACCGGCTGCTCAAGCAGGTGATGGAAGCGCAGCGCATCGACACCAAGCGCTGGCCGGTGAACGGGCTGATGGCCGCGATCCAGCGCTGGAAGGACCGCGGGCTGGAGCCTGAGGCCGTCACCCCAGCCGAGGACACTGACTACGCCGGCGGCCGCGCCACGGAATTGTACGTGGCGTATCAGGACCGGCTGAAGGCGCTCAACGCCTGCGACTTCGGCGACCTGCTGCTGCACGTCGTGACGCTGCTGCGCAAGAACCCCGACATCCTCGCCGACTATCACCGCCGCTTCCGCTACATCCTGGTGGACGAGTACCAGGACACCAACCTGGTCCAGTACTACTGGCTGCGGCTGCTGGCGCAGGGACACAAGAACATATGCTGCGTCGGCGACGACGACCAGTCGATCTATTCCTGGCGCGGCGCCGAAATCGAGAACATCCTCCGTTTCGAGAAGGACTTCCCCGGCGCGCAGATCGTCCGGCTGGAATCCAACTACCGATCGACGCGCCACATCCTCGCCGCCGCCTCGGGCCTGATCGCGAAGAACAGCGACCGTCTCGGCAAGACGCTGCGCCCGGGTCGCGCCGATGCCGATGGCGACAAGGTCACCGTCGTGTCCAGCTGGGACAGCGACGAGGAAGCCCGCATGATCGGCGACCGCATCGAGGCGGCAAAGCGCGACGGCCAATCGCTGGGCGAGATCGCCATCCTGGTGCGCGCGGGCTTCCTGAACCGGTCACTCGAAGAACGGCTGATCGCGATCGGCCTGCCCTATCGCATCGTCGGCGGCGCGCGCTTCTACGAACGCGCCGAGATCCGCGACGCCATGGCGTATTTCCGCGTCGTGGCGCAGCCGGCCGATGACCTCGCCTTCGAGCGCATCGTGAATCTCCCGAAGCGCGGGTTGGGCGACACCGCGATGCAGGCGATGCACGGCATCGCGCGTGCGGAATCGATCCCGCTGTCGCTCGCCGCCGCGCGCGCGCTGGAAACCGGCGTGATCAAGCAGGCCAAGGCGCGCGAAGCGCTGCGCGAATTGCTGCAGGGCTTCGAGCGCTGGCGCGCAATGCTCGACGGCGCGGGCCACATCGTCATGGCGCAGACGCTGCTGGATGAAAGCGGCTACGCGCCGATGTGGCAGCAGGACAAGTCGCCCGAGGCGCCCGGCCGGCTGGAGAACCTCAAGGAACTCGTCAGCGCCATGGCCGACTATGAGAGCCTGGCCGCCTTCCTCGAACACGTGGCCCTGGTGATGGACAATGACGAGGCGGCGGAGGGCGAGCGCGTGTCCCTGATGACGCTGCACGGCGCCAAGGGTCTCGAATTCGACATGGTGTTCCTGCCGGGCTGGGAGGAAGGCGTCTTCCCCTCCCGCCGCAGCGTCGATGAGGGCGGCGACAAGGCGCTGGAGGAGGAACGCCGGCTCGCCTATGTCGGCATCACCCGCGCGCGTCGCGTGGCGGTGATCAGCCACGCGGCGAACCGCAGCATCTTCGGCAACTGGCAATCCCAGATTCCGTCGCGCTTCCTCGACGAACTTCCGCCCGGCGAGATCATCCGCGAAGGCAACACGCAGCGCGCGCGGCCCGGTCCCTCGGTCTTCGCCGGCGGCGGCATGTTCGCCCAGCGCCCGCGCCGGATGATCGAAGCCGGCGCCTGGGAGGTGAAGCCGCGCGCTGCCGCGACATCGGCCTTCAAGGTCGGAGAGCGTGTCTTCCACCAGAAATTCGGCTATGGCCGCATCACGGCGATCGAGGACAACCGCCTCGACATCGCTTTCGAGAAGGCGGGCGACAAGCGCCTGCTCGACTCTTTCGTGGAGAAGATCGGATGAGGCCGTCCGGCCCCGATGCCCCCGGCGCGCTCTCCCGCCGCCGCGCCGAACCGTTGGAAGCCCTGGTGATCGAGGGCCTGCCCGAACACGCCGTGCCGGTCTTCGAGGCCGCGCTGGAGCAGGTTTGCTCCACCGTCGCCTATTTCCGCGACGAGCCGAGCGACACCTGGCGTGTGGAAGGCGTGCGCGAGGCCGGGGCCCGCGATGAGGAACTGGATGCCGCTTTGGCGCTCGCCGCTGCCGTCGCGGGCATCGACCCCCCGGCGGTCGTCGCGGCGCCGGTGGAGGCCGAGGGGTGGCTCGCCCGCACCGTGCAGGCCTTTCCGGAGATGCCGATCGGGAAGCGGTTCCTGATCCGCCCGACCCATGTGCCGGACCCGCCGACCTATGGCCGCACGGTGCTGAAGCTGGATGCCGGCC
The DNA here is from genome assembly GCF_018129025.1 of Neoroseomonas terrae. Taxonomy (GTDB): domain Bacteria; phylum Pseudomonadota; class Alphaproteobacteria; order Acetobacterales; family Acetobacteraceae; genus Neoroseomonas; species Neoroseomonas terrae. The sequence continues at coordinate 21,152 of NZ_JAAEDI010000035.1, forward strand.
TTGCCTTCGGATCGGGCGAGCACGCCTCCACCCAGGGCTGCCTGCGCGCCTACGAATCCATCGCCCACCGCCGCCCGCGCAGCGTCTGCGACCTCGGCAGCGGCTCGGGCATCCTCGCGATGGCGGCGGCCAAGACCGTGCCGTCCCGCGTCCTCGCCACCGATATCGAGCCCTGGTCCGTGCGCGTCTGCGACCAGAATGCGCGGATGAACGGGCTGACGCCGCGGCGGATGCGCTCGATCCTCGCCGATGGCTGGAAGCCGCGGCTGATGAAGGGCGTCCGCTACGACCTGATCTTCGCGAACATCCTGGCGCGGCCGCTCTGCGCCATGGCGCGCGAACTCGCATTGCACCTCGCCCCGCGCGGCACGGCGATCTTGGCTGGGCTGCTGGGCACGCAGGCGCGGATGGTGCTGGCGGCGCACCAGCGCCAGGGGCTGGTGCTGGAACGGCGGATCGACGTCGGTCCCTGGACGACGCTGGTGCTCAGGCGCCGAGGCTGATCGCGCGGCGCTGGATCGCGTCGTTGCGTTCCAGCGCGCGGGCATTGGCTTCATAGGCGCGGCGGGCCTGGATCGCCTCGGCCATGCTGCGTTCCAGGTCGCCGCTCGCCTGTGCGGCGGTCAGCGCGTCATTGCCGGACGGTGGCGCGGGGGAGGGATCGGCACCGCGCGCGGCTTCGGGCACGGGGCTTGCGATGGTCGCGGCGGCGCGGTCAATCCGTTCCGCCGCACGCTGCATGCCTTGGATGGATGCCGTTGCGCCGATCTGCATCGTCCCATGATGCGCGACAGGGATTGAGAAGAGGTTAACCCGGAGCGGACCGCCTTGAAGGCGGGCGGCCGCCGGCCGATCCTGGCCGCATGCAAGCCCGGCAGGCCCTTTGGCAGATCGCGAAGACCGGGGCGCTGTGTGCCGTGCTGGGGCTGCTGCTCTACGCCGTGGTGACGGCCGTTGCGGAGTATGCAGTCGCGCCGTGGCTCATCGGGCTGGTGCTGGCGGCTCCGCTGACCGCGGTCGTCGGGCATCTGGTGATCGAGGCGCTGCGCAGCGGGGCGTTTCCCGAGCGTTTCGGGGTGGTGCTGCGCGATACGAGGCCGCTGGCCTTCTGGTTCAACGTCCTGTGGTTCGGCGCCTGCGGCCTGTTGCTGGGCGCGCTGGCCGGCTGGTGCGCGGTCCGCCTGCTCGGCGCGACGTGAGATTGGCGGACGGAGAACGCCGCCGCTTCGCTCATCCGATCGCTGCCACATGCTGCCGCAGCTTCGGCATCACCTCCTGCGCCAGCCGCTTCATGGTCTCCGCCTCCCAGGCCGCATTCACGCCGGACCAGTCGAGCCCCGGCATCAGCAGGTGCCCGAAGGGCCCGGTCTCCTCCCGCAGCGCGACCAGCCGGTCGAGCACGGTCTGCGGCGACCCGGCGATGACGCAGGCATCGATCATCTCCTCGGTGCTGCAGGTGGCGGGGTCCATGTCGTCGCGCGGCGTCATGGTCGCGGCGAGGCCGGCGCGCTTCGCGAGCGTCCCGAGATAGTCGTAGTAGTAGTGCGTCGAACCTTCCGGCGCGGTGGCGCGCGCCTTCGCCTCGGCATCGCTGGCCGCGATGACCATGTTGCGCGCGACGCGCCAGTTCGACCCGTCGACCCGCCGGCCGGATTCCGACAGCCCCTTCGTCAGTCCGCGCCAATGCCCGGCCAGCACGCGATGGGCGACGAAATTCGCGCTGATCACGCCCCAGCCGCGGGCGGCGGCCGTCGTCACGCTGAAGCTGTCGGGCTGGCGTGCGGAGACATGCACCGGCGGGCCGCCCGGCCGGAAGGGCTTCGGCATGAAGCCCACGCCGTATTCGGGCGTGACGGTGCGCGACAGCCGGATCGGCCAGGTCGCGCCGGGAATGTCGTAGGGCGGGTCCTGTGACCAGATGCGCTGGATCGTCTCGAAGGCCTCGATCATGCGCTTGCCGCGCTCGGGCGGCGGAATGTCGCCGAACAGCTCGAAATCCGAGGCGAGGCCGCCCGAGCCGATGCCGAACAGCAGCCGCCCGTTCGACATGTGGTCGAACTGCGCGACCTCGGCCGCCACGATCGCCGGGTGGTGGTTCGGCAGGTTGATCACGCCCGTGCCGAAGGTCAGCGTCGTGCGGTGGATTAACCCGGCCATGAACATCAGCGGGGAGGGAATGGGCTCCGAGGTCGCAGAGAAATGCTCGCCGACCCATAGCTCGTTGAAGCCGAGCCGGTCGGCGAGCAGCGACTTCTCGGTATTCTCGGCCAGCGTCTCGTGCATCGGCCGCTGCGGCGGGTGCAGCGGCATCATGAACAGGCCGAGTTGCATCGGACGGTGTCCTTACCTTGCGCCCGATGGATGCTATGGGCTGGATCGCCGTTTGAGAATGCGGCGCCCTACTTCTGCAGACGTCTGAAGACGAAGGACGCCGGCCACGGGCCATAGGCGGAGGTCGCGACGCCGTTCGCGTCGCTGCCGTCATAGGATGGCAGCCCGGGCGCGGGTTCGACGGTGACCTGCCCGCCGCCCGGCGGGATGACGCCGGCATGGACGGCCGCGCGGCAGATGCGGCTGTCGGTGGTGTAGGTGCCGGTGCCCCAGACGATGCCGGTCGTCGTCGCCTCGGCGCTGCACAGGCAGGACAGCGCGGCATTGTGGTTCTGGAAATCGCCGGGGCAGGCTAGACCCGCCGCGCCATCAGCCGTGGCCACGGTGAAGGAGGCCGGCCAGGCGCCATAGTCCAGCGTCGCGATGCCGTTCGCCGTACTGCCCCCATAGGCGATGAGGCCATCGACCGGCGTCACGATGACCATGCCGCCCGATCCGGGGATAGCCCCGGCATGGACCGCGGCGCGGCAGACGTTGCTGTCCGTGGTATAGGGACCGCTGCCCCAGACCCTGCCGGTCCGCGCGGCCTCCGCCGTGCAGCGGCAGGCGACCGGCGCGGACTGGCCTTCGAAATCGCCGGGACAGGCGGGCTGCGCTACGGCGGGCGCAAGGGGTGCGACCAGCAGGCCGAGCATCAGGACGAGGCGCTTCACCGATTCCCTCCGGCAGGGTGATGAATGAAGGCTACGAACAGGATCGTTCCGTCACAATCGCCGTGGGCCGCGGCCGGTGACGTGCCTCACGCCGGGGCGAGACGTGGCGCACGCGTTGCCCAGTTGGTGAGGATGGCGACCAGCCCGACGCCGATCATCACCGGCCAGAACGCATCATAGGACCCGGTGGTGTCGAGCACGATGGCCCCAGCCCCGGCGCCGATGAATCCACCGACCTGATGCGAGAGGAAGCACACGCCGTACAGCGCGCCGAGATTCGCCACGCCGAAGCGCCGCGCGATGGCCGCCGAGGTCAGCGGAATCGTACCGAGCCAGATGAAGCCCATCACCGCGGCAAAGATCATGGTGCCCCATGCCGTGGGCACGGTCGCGGCGAAGATCGCGACGGCAATGGTCCGCAGCAGGTAGATCCCGCCGAGGGCGATCTCCGGCCGGATCACGTTGCCGAGCCGCCCGCACAACCAGGACCCAGGGATGTTGAACAGCCCGATGAGCATCAGCGCGGTCACGCCGAGCCCCGTCGGCAGGCCGCATAGCGCCAGATGCGACGGCAGGTGCATGGTCAGGAAGGCGAGCTGGAAGCCGCAGGCGAAGAAGCCGACCGTCAGCAGCGCGAAGTCGCGGTCGCCGAGTGCCTGGCGGGCCAGCGCCGGCAAGCCGGCGATGCCGGCAGGCGCGGCGCCGGCCACGCGGATGGGCGCGTGCCACTCCAGGCGGGGACAGATCACCAGGGCGAGCAGCATCGTCGAGGCGAGCATGGCGAAGGCGAAGGAGGTGCCGCCGCTTTCGATGGCCCATTGCGCGAATGGCACCATGGCTGCCTGCCCGATCGAGCCGCCGGCGGAGGCAAGGCCCAGCGCATCGCCCCGCCTGTTCTCCGGCACCGCGCGCGCGACGGCGCCGAGCACCGTGCCCGCACCGGCCGCGGCGGTGCCGATGCCGGTCAGGATGCCGATGCCGATCAGGAGCGTCGCGGCGTTGGGCGCGATGGCCGGCAGCAGCAGGCCGGCGGCGTAGATCGCCGCGCCGCCCAGCGCGACGCGCCCCGTGCCGAGACGGTCGGCGATCGCGCCGGCGAAGGGCTGGCTGATGCCCCAGACCAGGTTGTGGATGGCGACGGAGGCGCCGAGCACCGTGGCGCTGATGCCGTGCTCCACGCCCAGCGGCAGCAGGAACAGGCCGAAGGTCTGGCGCGCGCCGAGCGACAGCGAGACCGAGGCGGCGGCGGAGAGGACAATGATCCAGGCGGCGGCGGGCATGCTGCGATGTCAGCCGTCACGTTGCGCCTCGGCAACCGTTACCGCGGCATGGCAGCCCCGCAGGGCTCGCCCTCTTGAAAGCCGGCGCGGCGCGCCGGTGCAGGGGTGGGGCCGCGGCGGGGGCGATGCCGCGGCCCCGCCGCGTCAGGCGGCCCGGGGGGAGGGCCGCTCGCCGGCGTCATTCGCCGGGCGCGGATTCAGGTCGGCATCGAAGACCCGGCCGATGTCGTAGCGCGTCATGCCAATGTCGCGCAGCTCGCGGTCCGACAGGGCGCGCAGCGCATTGTAGGTGGCGAAGCGATGCGGCAGCCCGACGATCGCGGCCGTGATCCGGCGCAGGCCGCGCAGGAACAGGGTAGCGATCGCTTCGTTGCGGGCGGCGGCGGCGGCCAGCCGGATCGCCTCGACCTCGGCCTCGCGCCGCGAAGCGGCGGTGGCGTTCGGGAGGAGAAGGGCGGCCTCGGCCTTGGTGAAACGGGCGTCCATGATAAGTGTCCTTGGTCTGGTGGCGCTTCGTTCCGGGCGCCAACCTTTCGCAGGTGCAATATAGGTGCGCCGCTGCCACAGGTGATGCGCCAAGGTCACGATGGAGCCATGCGTCAATCGCATTCATTCGTGTGACTGTCGGCAATTATGGAGTAACGAAGATCACGTCCCCGTCGCCGGCCCATCGCCTCGCCGCCCTTCGTGCCCGCCTCGCCGGTGCCGGGGTGCAAGGTTTCATCGTCCCGCGCTCCGATGAGCATCTGGGCGAGTATGTGCCGCCCTCGGCAGAGCGTCTCGCATGGCTCACCGGATTCACCGGCTCTGCCGGCATGGCGATCGTGCTGCCGGATCGCGCGACCGTATTCACCGACGGGCGCTATACGCTGCAGGTCCGCGACCAGACCGATCCGGCGTTGTGGGAATGCCGCCACATCACGGATGAGCCGCCGGCCGAGTGGCTGAAGGCGCACGGGACGGACCTCGCCATCGGCTACGATCCCTGGCTGCATTCGGTATCGGCGCTGGAACGCCTGGCCGTGCCGGGGGTCCATCTGGTGCCGCTTCCGGCCAACCCGGTCGACGCCGCCTGGGCGGACCGGCCGGCGCCGCCGCTGGCAGAGGCCGTGCCACATGCACTCGGACAGGCCGGCAAGCCATCCGAGGAGAAGCGCGCCGAGGCGGCGGCCGCGCTGCGGGACGCAGGCGAGGCCGCCGCGGTGCTCGCCGATCCGCATTCAGCGGCCTGGCTGCTGAACATTCGTGGCGGGGATCTCGCGCATACGCCGCTCGCCCTCGGCTTCGCCCTGCTGCACGCCGATGCGCGGGTCGAGCTGTTCATGGCGCCGGAGAAGGTGCCGGCCGAGACGCGGGTGCACCTCGGCAACCAGGTGGTGGTCCGCCCGCGTGAGGAACTGCCGCGCGCGCTCGATGCGCTGCGCGGGCGGCGCGTGCGGATCGATGCCGATGCGACGCCGGCGTGGTTCACCGACTGGCTGAAGCAGGCGGGTGCGGAAATCAGCATTGGCGAGGACCCCTGCCGCCTGCCGCGCGCCTGCAAGAACGCGGTGGAGCGCGACGGCGCGCGCGCGGCGCATCGCCGCGACGCGGTGGCAATGGCGCGCTTCCTTTCCTGGTTCGCGGCGCAGGCGCCGAAGGGCAAGCTGACCGAGATCTCGGCCGCCGCGCAGCTTCTCGCCTTCCGCCAGGACGTCACGATGTTCCGCGCGGAATCCTTCCCCGCCATCTCCGGCGCCGGCGAGCACGGCGCCATCGTGCACTATCGCGTCACGCCCGAGACCGACCGCCGCATCGCGCCCGACGAGGTCTATCTGATCGATTCCGGCGCGCAGTATCTGGACGGCACGACGGACATCACGCGCACGCTCTGGACCGGCCCGGGCGTCGCGGCACCGGAACTTAAGGACCGGGTGACGCGCGTGCTGAAGGGGCACATCGCCCTGGCGACGGCGCGCTTCCCCGCCGGCGTCGCCGGGCCGCACCTGGATGCGCTGGCGCGCCGGCCGCTCTGGGATGTCGGGCTCGACTACGACCACGGCACGGGACACGGCGTCGGCTCCTTCCTGTCGGTGCATGAAGGGCCGGTGGCGTTCAGCCGTGCGGCCCGCATCGTTCCGCTGCGCGAGGGCATGATCCTGTCCGACGAGCCCGGCTTCTACGCCGCCGGCGAATACGGCATCCGGCTGGAGAACCTGCTGCTGGTGCTGCCCGCGGACCTGCCGCAGGCAACCCGCCCGTTCCTGTGCTTCGAGACGCTGACCCTGGCACCCTTCGACCGTGCTCTGATCGAACCCTCGCTGCTGACATCGACGGAGCGCGCGTGGCTCGATGCGTACCACGCGCGGGTGCTGGCGGAGGTCGGGCCGGAACTCGACGCGGCGACGGCGGATTGGCTGCGAGCGGCGTGCGCGCCCCTTTGACGTCCGACGGACCCGAGAACGGGGCCGCTCCCCGCCTCGCCGGGCAGCGGGTGCTCCTGGTCTACGGCCTGCTGGGGGAGGTCGCGGTCGCCTTCCGGCCCTTCGGGCTGGAATACATGCAGCCGCTGGCCGAATGGCTGCTGGAGCAGGGCGCGCTCGTCTCGGTGGTGAAGCTGCGCACGGCGGAATCGGTCTCGGCCAATGCGGCGCGGCTGCGCGCCGAGATCCTGGCGGACCCTGCGCCGGCCCTGGTGATCGCCCACAGCAAGGGCGGGCTGGAGGCGCTGGCCGCGCTGCTGGACCCTGCGGCGCAGGCGCGCTGCGTGGGCTTCCTCGCCATGCAGTCGCCCTTCTACGGCAGCCCGGTCGCCGATGTGGTGGTGGGTGCGAAGCCGCTCGAAGCCGCGGCGGGTGGCCTCGCACGGCTTCTGCGGATCGGCACGAAGGAGGGCGTGCGCGACCTGACCACCACGGCGCGGCGCGCCTGGATGGCGGCGGCGGATGCACCGATCCGCCGGCTTCTCGCCGCGCTGCCGGTCGCCTGCCTGGCGACGGCGCTGGATGACCACAAGGCGCGCGGGCGCGAAAGGCTGCACCTGGCCGCCGCGCAATGGATGGAGAAGCGCGGCTACGGACCCAATGACGGCCTGGTGCCGGTGGACAGCGCGCTGATCCCCGGTGCCCGGCATGTGGTGCTGCCGGGCAGCCACATCGCGAGCGTCAGCCGCGGGCCCGGCCGCGATCCGGTGGCGGCGATGCGCGACGGGCTCGATGCCCTGTTCAGCGGGGCGACCCCGCCAGCAGCCTGACGCCGAGGCCGAGGAACAGCGTCCCGGCCGCGCCGTCCAGCCAACGCCCGGCGGAGGAGGTCCGCAACCGCCCGGCGATGCGCGACGCGCCGGCGATCAGTACCGCGAAGAAGGGAACGGACATCAGCGGCAGCAGCGGGCCGAGGATCAGCATCTGCACCCAGGGCGGGCTGCGCGCCGGGTCCACGAACAGCGGCACGAAGGCAAGGAAGAACAGCCCGACCTTCGGGTTAAGCAGGTTGGTCAGGAATCCCTACCGCCACGCAGCGGCGAGAGACACCGTCGGCGCCCCGCCATGGCCGAGCCCGCCCGAACCGCGCAGCGCCGCCCGGATGGCCTGCACACCGAGCCACAGGAGGTACAACGCGCCGATGACGCGCAGCGTGGTGAACAACGCGGGGTTGGCCGCGACCAGCGCCGCGACGCCGGCGGCCGCGGCCAGGATCTGGACCGCCGCGCCGGTGAAGACGCCGAGCGTCGCCGCCCAGCCGCGCCGCGCCCCGCCCGAGATGGTCTGCGCGAGCACGAAGGCCATGTCCGGCCCCGGCGTCAGCACGAGCACGACGCAGGCGAGCAGGTAACCGGCAAGAAGGCTGGGATCGACGGGCATGGGTGACGTCCTGCGCCACCCATGCGCCATCGGTCCAATAGATTGGCCTGATGCGCGGCATCAGGCGCCTTGATGCGTTCAGCCGCCGTGGACGGCGAGCGTCACATCCACGTTGCCGCGGGTGGCGTGGGAGTACGGGCAGATCTTCTCATGCGCCTCCTTCGCCAGTGTCTCGAGTGTCGCCTGCGGGACCGAGGGGTCCTCGACCTTCAGCGTGACGGCGAGGCCGAAGCCCCCGCCCTCCCGCGGCCCGATGGACACGGCGGCGGTGATCGTCGCGCCGGCGGCATTCACCTTGTGCTGGCGGCCGATGAAGTCGAGCGCGCCGCCGAAGCACGCGGCATAGCCGGCGGCGAAAAGGTGTTCAGGGGTCGCGGTGCCGGGCTTGCCAGGGCCGCCCATCGCCTTCGGCACGGACAGGTCCACGGAGACGATGCCGTCATCCGAGGCGGTATGGCCGTTGCGCCCGCCCGTGGCGGTGCCGATGGCGGTGAACTTGGCGTCGATCTTGTCCATGCGGGCCGTTCTCCGTTGTGCTGGCCCTTCAGAGGTGGGCCGCAGGACGGCGGAGGCAAGTCGGCGGCGGGCGATTGGGCGCCCGGTACCAATGCCCCCGGCGTCGCGAACCTGCCGCCGAGCGGCGCTAAAGCCCTGCCAGGGTACGATACTCGGCCTCGGTCAGCACGCGCAGGCCGAGCTCCGCAGCCTTTGTCGCCTTGGACCCGGCGTCGGCGCCGACCACCACGAAATCCGTCTTCTTCGATACGGATTTCGTCACCTTCGCGCCGAGCCGTTCGGCCTGGGCCTCCGCCTCGTCACGGGTGAGCGTCTCGAGCGTGCCGGTGAAGACCAATGTCTTGCCGGCGAAGGGGCTGTCGGCGGCGGCGACAGCTTCCGCGGGAAGCGGCGCGGCTTCCCTCGCCAGATCGTCGAGGGCCGCCAGCGCCCGTGGCTCCGCGAAGAACTCCACCAGCTCCTCCGCGATCGCCGGACCGATTCCCTGGATGGAACCGAGTTCCTCCCGCGCCTCCGAGCCGATCACCTTCGCCTCGATCATCTTCGCGCGCCATTCCTCCAGGGTATGGTAGTGGCGCGCGAGCAGCTTCGCGTTCTGCTCTCCGATGCGGCGGATGCCGAGGGCGAAGATGAAGCGCTCCAGCGGAACGTGGCACCGTGCCTCGATGGCGTCGAGAAGCTTCGTCACCTTTCGCGCATCGTTCTTCGATCGCGCGCCCCAGCCTTCCCACTGCCGCATGCGCTCGGCGTGCTCGCCGAGGCGGAAGATGTCGGCGGGGCTGCGCACCAGCTCCTCGTCGTACAGCTTCTGGATGTTCTCCTCGCCCAGCCCCTCGATATCCATCGCGCGGCGGGAAACGAAATGCTTGAGCCGCTCGACCGTCTGCGCGGCGCAGACCAGGCCGCCGGTGCAGCGCCGCACCACGTCCTCACCGTCGCGGATGGCGTGGCTGCCGCAGACCGGGCAGTGATCCGGGAAGACGTACGGCTTCGCACCGGCCGGACGTTTATCGAGGACCACACCGAGGATCTGCGGGATCACATCGCCCGCGCGCTGCAGCATCACCGTGTCGCCGATGCGGACATCCTTGCGGGCGATCTCGTCCTCATTGTGCAGCGTCGCGTGGCGGACGACGACGCCGCCGACCGTGACGGGCTGCATCACCGCGCGCGGCGTCAGCGCGCCCGTGCGGCCGACCTGGATTTCAATGTCCAGCAGCGTCGTCGTGGCCTGCTCGGCGGGGAACTTCCACGCCGTCGCCCAGCGCGGCGCGCGGCCGACGAAGCCGAGGCGGCGCTGCCAGTCGATGCGGTCGATCTTGTAGACGACGCCGTCGATGTCATAGGGCAGGGCGGCGCGCTGCTCGCCGGTGCCCGCCTGGAACGCCGCGGCGTCGGCTTCGCTGTCGAGCCGCCGCGACAGCGGGTTCACCGCAAAGCCCCAGGATGCCAGGCGTTCCAGGAAGCCGTGATGCGTCTCGGCGGGGGCCTCGCTTGCCGCCCCCATCGCATAGGCGAACAGCTTCAGCGGGCGCGACCGCGTGATCTCCGGATCGAGCTGCCGCACCGACCCCGCGGCCGCATTGCGCGGATTGGCCGGCACGACGATCGCGCCGCCGAGCTTCTCGCCTCGCGCCCGGCGCGCCTCGCGTTCCTCCAGCGCCTTCTCCTGCGCGGTACGGAAGGCGAGGAAGGCGCCCTTCTCCATGAAGATCTCGCCGCGGATCTCGATGCGCGCCGGAGCGGGGCCGCGCAGGGTTCGCGGCAGCACGGCCTCGGGCAGGGTCAACAGGTTGCGCGTGACGTCCTCGCCCTCGGTGCCGTCGCCGCGCGTCGTACCTCTGACGAAAGCGCCATCCTCGTAGAGCAGGTTGATCGACAGCCCGTCGATCTTGGGCTCGGCGACGAAGGGCAGCGGGTCGTCGGAAGTCAGCCGGAGGAAGCGGCGGATCGAGGCGCAGAACTCGGCGAATTCCTCGGCGCCGAACACGTTGTTCAGCGACAGCATCGGCTCGCCATGGCGGGACTTGGCGAAGCCTTCCGCCGTCGCGGCCCCGACACGACGGGACGGGCTGTCGGAGCGGATCAGCTCGGGGAACTTCGCCTCGATCGCACGGTTGCGCAGCACCAGCGCGTCGTAGTCGGCGTCGCTGATCTCGGGCGCATCCTTGCCGTGGTAGAGCGCGTCGTGATGCGCGATCTCCCTGGCCAGGGCGGCGAGCTCCGCGGCGGCTTCCTCATCGGTCAGCGTGACGACATCGCGCGAGCGCAGCGTGGTCATGGTTCGGCCTCGGCAGCGAGGGTGTCATAGGCGGCGCCGACCAGGATACGCCCTTCGAAGTGATCTTCCACCGTCGCGCCGAGGGAGATGTAGAAGGCGGTCGCCTCGTCGTCTCCATCGTCCACGCCCCACCAGAGGCATCCCGCGCCGTTGCGGCGGCCCTCGGCAGCCATCGCCGCCATCAGCGCGCGGGCGACGCCGCGGCGGCGGAAGTCCGGATGGACGTAAAGGTCGATGACGATGTAGCAGCCGGCGGCGCGGGCGGAATCATAGGCGGGGCTGGCGGTGATGAAGCCCGCGACGACGCCGTCGATCTCCGCGACGCGCAGCAGCGACCAGGGGCTCGGGCCGAGCAGGTGCTGCTCGACATGCGTAGCGGTCATCGTCACTGGCAGCGGGTTGCCGTCGAGGCTGTTGATGGCGTTGAACAGGGCGGCGAGCTGGCCCGCGTCCTCGATGCAGCCCGGCCGGATCACCGCGGCGGTTCCGCGGCGAGGTTCAGGAAATCCTGCTGGACGACGGCGAAGGCCATGACGGGTTCTCCCTTGCTGCCGAGGCGGCGATAGAAGGCATGGGCGGCGCCGTTGGTCTCGCGCGCCGTCAGCCAGAGATGGCGCGCCCCCTGCGCATGCCCCGAGCGCGCCATGGCGGCGAGCAGGGCGCGGGCGATACCCTCGCGGCGTCGCTCCGGCACGACATAGAGATCGCCGACATAGACGCCCGGTTCGGCGTGGCCGGTCTCATAGGTTGCGTGGCCCGTGGCGTAGCCGATCAGCGTGCCGTCGGGGGCCTCCGCGACGACCACGATGGCCTTGCCGATCAGGTCGCGGTGCAGCGTCTCGGCGGTTGCCAGGCAGGGGTTGCCTTCGGCGCGGTTCAGCGCCGCGACCAGTGCCAGCAACGGCACCGCATCGCGGTCTTCACCATGTCTGATACGGACCTGTGCGGCCCGTTCGGCGGGGCGGAGCGGGGGAGTGGACACCGGCAACGCTATACCGGACGCGCCCGCCCGCGTCAGGCCGCGTGCATCACTCGACGACGATGTTGCCGGCGCGGGCGACGGCGCCCCATTTCTCCCGCTCGGCCCGCATGAAGGTCAGCGTCTCATCCGGCGAGGTGAGACGTGGCGCGGCGCCCAGCTCGCGGAAGCGGCCGACCGTCGCTTCCTCCCGCAGCACCACGTTCACGGCGTCGTTCACGCGGCGAAGTACCTCGGGTGGGGTCGCTTTCGGGGCCATGTAGGCATACCAGGCGACGACGGGCTGCGGGTCCAGCCCCAGCTCCACCGTCGTCGGCACGTTCGGCATGCGTTCGGACCGCTCGGGCCCCGTCACCGCCAGCGCGCGCACGCGCCCGGCGGAGATGTGTCCCCACCCGGCACCGACGCTGTCCACCATGATCGGGACCTGGCCCGACACCACGTCCATCTGCGCTTGCGGCGTGCCGCGATACGGCACGCCCGGCATCACCAGCCGGTGCCGCAGCTTGAAATCCTCGACCAGAAGATGGTTGATCGAACCCGAGCTGGGATTGGCATAGTTCCAGCGATCCGGTTCCGCCTGCACCCGCGCGATCAGCCCGCTCATGTCCTGGAAGGGGGAGGACGGGTTCACCACCCACACCAGTGGAGAGGCGACGGCCACGGAGATCGGCGCGAGGTCCTCCACCGGATCCAGCGGCATGTTGCGGTAGATCGCGGTGTTCACGCTGATAGCGCCGATATGCGCGAACAGCAGCACATGCCCGTCGGCGGGGCTGCGCTGCACTTCCGTCATGCCGATGATGCCGTTCGCGCCGGGCCTGTTGTCGATCACCACGGGCTGGCCCAGCAACTCGGACAGGCGCGGTGCCATCAGGCGGGCATAAGTGTCGTAGCCGCCTGCGGCACTCGGCACGACGATGCGGATGGCGCGGCTTGGCCAGGCAGGCTGGGCGATCGCCGGCGCAGCGACCGCGACGGCGGGCAATGTCAACGCCGATCGGCGCGAGATGGTGCTGGACATGTCTTCGCTCCCGTCGCCACCGGTTCGCCCGCTGGCATTGAGCCGCGATCGGGCCACCCGTCCGCCCCTGCGTCAAGCGCTCGATTGACGGGGCGAAGGACCGCGCGCCACACTCGACCCAGCCAGGATCGACAAGAACGGCGGGGGAAGCGGTGACATGAGCGCAGTGAGCCAATACGTGCTCCCGACACCGCTTGCCGATGATCCGGTCAGCCGTGCCCGCGCGATCGCGCCCATGATCGAAGCTGCGGCAGCGCGCATCGAACAGGATCGCGAACTACCCCCCGAACTGCTCGCGGCCATTCACGATGCCCGCCTGGTGCGTGCGCTGCTGCCACGCGCGATCGGTGGCGACGAGGCGACGCCCGAAACCTACTGCCGCATGATGGAGGTGATCGCGCGCGCCGATGCATCCACCGCCTGGTGCATTGGCCAGGCGTCCGGATGCTCGATGGCGGCGGGCTATGTATCGCCGGAGGTGGCGCGCACGATCTGGGGGCCGCGCGACGCGTCGCTTGCCTGGGGTGCGGCCGGGCCCGACCAGATCGCGGAAGTCGTCGACGGCGGCTACAGAGTCACCGGCGTCTGGCCCTTCGCCAGCGGCGGCCGCCATGCCACCTGGTTCGGCGGCCACTGCCGCGTGCGTGAGCGTGACGGCACCATGCGCGGCAATCCCGACGGCAGCCCGTACGAACGCACGATGCTGTTCCCACGCGACGCCATCACGATGACCGAGAACTGGCAGGTCATGGGCCTGCGCGGCACCGGCAGCGATACCTACAGCGTCACAAACCTGTTCGTGCCCGAGGCCTACACTGTGCGGCGCGATCGCGACGAGGAACGTCAGGCCCTCGGCCACGGGCCGCTGTATCGCTTCACCACGACGCATCTCTACGCCACGGGCTTCGCCTCCGTCGCGCTCGGCATCGCGCGCGGCATGCTCGACAGCTTCGTGGCGCTGGCGAGTGCGAAGACGCCCTGGTCCAGCACGCGGATGCTGCGCGACAGCCCGGCGCTGCAAAGCGGCCTCGCCCAGGCCGAGGGCCGTTGGCGCGCCGCGCGGGCCGGGCTGCACCTGACGCTGCGCGAGGTCTGGGAAAGCCTTGCCGCCGGCAACGTGATGACGACGGATCAGCGCGTCGCCATCCGGCTCGCCAGCACCTTCGCCACGCATCAGGCGAAGGAGGCCGCGGACTTCGCCTGGGCCGAAGCCGGCGCCAGCGCCATCTTCGAGAGCCAGCCCTTCGAGCGCCGCTTCCGCGACATCCACGCGGTGACGCAGCAGATCCAGGCTCGCCGCGCCCATTTCGAGACCGTGGGGCAGCATCTGATGGGCCTCACGCCACATCCCCGCTTCCTCTGATGCTGGAGACGCGACCATGCCGCTGGAAGGCCTGAACCACTACACCATCCGCCCCGTGGACCTGCAGAAGACGCGGGATTTCTACGTGGACCTGTTGGGGCTCGAGGATGGTTACCGGCCGCCGCTCGGCTTCGAGGGGTACTGGCTGTACTGCGGCGGGAACCCGACCGTGCACCTGATCGGCCCGCGCCCGCAACGCGAGGCCGGGTGGCCGGAGCGCGTCGTCGGGCCGACCGGTTTGCTCGACCACATCGCCTTCTCCTGTACCGGCCTTGCAGAAATGCGCGATCGGCTGACGAAGAACGGCGTGACGTTCGAAGAACGTGTCATCCCTCGCGACCGGCAGACGCAGCTGTTCCTCCACGATCCCGATGGCGTGGCGGTGGAACTGAACTATCCGCCGTCGGAGACGGCGCCGGCTTAGCCGCGACGGGACCGAGAGGGGCATTGCCCCTCTCGGGCTCTCCCCACCAAAGGCCGAAAGGCCTTTGGAAACCTCAAGCCGCCTTCGCAGACAGACCAGGTCCAAGACGACAAGGGGCGGCAGTGTCGACGTGCCGAGCCCGCGTCATGCCAACGACAATGAGGAGCGCACCAAGCCGGGCGCCTGGAATCAACCCAGGCACTTGGCACGGCGCGCCTCGCCTCCTTGAGAACCGCCCGTTGTGCTCGATACCCAATGGAGGCTTCCAAAGGCCTTTCGGCCTTTGGTGGGGTGAGGTCCGGAGAGGGGCGACGCCCCTCTCTGGTCACCCGCCGCGCAGAACCTCGGTAAAGCGGTCCCTCTCCGCTACCGCCCATCCGCGAGCAGGCTCTCCGCCGCCGCGCGCGCCGCGTCGGTGACTTTCTCGCCCGCCAGCATGCGCGCCAGTTCCTCGCGCCGTTCGGTATTGGGCAGCGTGTCCACGCGTGTCTCGGCGCGCTGGCCTTTCACCTGCTTCGCCACGCGCATATGCGCGGTGCCGCGGGCGGCGACCTGTGGCGAGTGGGTGACGACGAGCACCTGAAGGCGCTCCGCCACGCGGGCCAGGCGTTCGCCGACCGCGGCCGCCGTGGCGCCGCCGATGCCGGAATCGACCTCATCGAAGACGAGCGTCGGCACGGGCGAGCCGCGCGCCAGGACGACCTTCAGCGCGAGCATGAGCCGCGACAACTCGCCGCCGGATGCGATCTTCGCGAGCTGCCCCGGCGTCTGGCCGGGGTTGGTGGCGACGAGGAAGGCGACCCGGTCCTGGCCATCCGGCCCCCAGCCCGCTTCGTCCCTTGCCGAGATGTCGATGGCAAGGCGCGCCCGGTCGAGCTTGAGGGGCGGCAATTCCTTCGCGACCGCCTTCTCCAGCCGTGCCGCGGCCTCGCGGCGGGCGTCGGTGAGGGTGACGGCAGCCGAGAGATAGGCCTTGCGGGAGGCGGCCTCGTCGCGTTCCAACGCAGCGACGCGGCCGGAGCCAGCGTCCAGCGCTTCCAGTCGTGCGCGGAGATCCGCGGCGAGGGCAGGGAGCTCGACCACCGCGACGGAATGCTTCCGCGCGGCGGCACGCAGCGCAAACAGGCGCTCCTCGACTACCTCCAGGCGGCGCGGATCGGGGCCGCCCTCCTGCATCAGGCGGGTGAGGGCGGATTCGGCTTCGGCCAGCGCGTCCTGCGCCGTAGCCAGGGCAACCAGCGCGGGCTGCGCATCCTCGTTGGGCGGCGGCAGGCGTTCCAGGGCCCGGGCGGCCTCACGCAAGGCGCGCGCAGGGGAGGCGCTGCGGCGATCGCGTGGCGTCAGCTCGCCGATGGCGGCTGCGATGGCTTCCGCCCGGCGCTCGCCCTGCTGCAGGCGCTGGCGCTCGGTGGCGAGGCTCTCCTCCTCACCTTCCTCCGGGTTCAGTTCCTTGAGCTCGCCGACGGCGTGGCGGAGCCACTCCTCCTCGCGCTGCGCGGCGGCGATCGCCTCGCGCGCCTCATGCAGGCGCTTAGTGGCGGCGCGCCAGCTGGACCACGCTTCCGCTGCGGCCGCGCGGCGCGGCTCCAGCGCGCCGAACGCATCGAGCAGGCCGCCATGCGAGGTGGGGTCCGCGAGGCCGACCTGATCGTGCTGGCCCTGCACCTCGACCAGCAGCGCGCCCAGTCGGCGCAGTAATGCGACGCCGACCGGCTGGTCGTTGACGAAGGCGCGGGACCGGCCATCGGCCTGCACGACGCGGCGCAGAACGAGATCGTCCTCGGGCTCGATGCCCTGGTCACGCAGCATGTCGAAGGCGGGGTGGCCGGTGGGCGGGTGGAAGGCCGCGGCGACCGATGCCTGCGCCTGCCCCGCGCGCACCATGCCGGATTCGGCCCGCTGGCCGAGAGCGAGGCCAAGGCTGTCGAGCAGGATCGACTTGCCCGCGCCGGTCTCACCGGTCAGCGTCGTGAGGCCCGGACCGAAGGCGAGGTCCAGGCGCTCGATCAGGACAACGTCGCGGATGGCGAGGCTGGAGAGCACGGTGCCGCCGTGCCCGCCGCTAAAACAGCCAGTTGAGGGAACGGGTGAAGAAGCCCGGCCGATCCTGGGCTGCGGCGGGCCCACCCTCGAGCAGTGCGTAGGAGTCCTGGTACCAGGGGCTGCCCGGGTAGTTGTAGCCGAGCACCGCTGCGGTGCGCCGCGCCTCGTCCGTCAGGCCCATCGAGATGTAGATCTCGGTCAGCCTGTGCAGCGCCTCGGGGACGTGGTTGGTCGTCTGGTACTCGTCCACCACGCGGCGGAAGCGGCCGATGGCGGCGGTGGTCAGCCCCTGCCGCTGGTACCAGCGGCCGACATACATCTCGCGTCCTGCCAGGTGGTCCCGGGCAAGGTCGATCTTCAACCGTGCATCGCGGGCATAGGCGGTGTCGGGGAAGCGGTTCACCACCTCCTGCAACGCCGTCATGGCGACGATGGTCTGCTGCTGGTCGCGCTGCGCGTCGTTGATCTGCTCATACTGCGACAGCGCGCGCAGGTAGTAGGCGTAGGCGATGTCGCGATGCGCCGGATGCAGCTGGATGAAGCGGTCGAGCGCGCCGATCGCCTCAGTGTAGCGGTTCCGGTAGTATTCCGTATAGGCGGCCATCAGCTTGGCATTGGTCGCCCAGGTGGAATACGGATGCTCGCGCTCCACCGCATCGAACAGATCGACGGCACGCTGATAGCGGTTGTTGCGCAACTCCTGCATGCCGGCGGCATAGAGAGCCTCGGGCGATTGATCCGCCGCGTCGGCCGGCGCCGTGGTGCCGGTCGTCATCGACGGATCGGCGCCGGTGCCCTGGCGGAAGCGGTTGCTTTCGCCGCAGGCAGCCAGGGCCGCGATAAGGAGGATGGGCAGGAATCGACGGATCATCTCGCCAGCCATGAAGTCGCGCCGCTCTATATCACGCGGCAGGGCGAACCCGCCAAGCCGCCCCGACCTGGGGCAGTCGATCAGGCGATCGCCGGGGCGGCTGCAGCGCGCATCGGCGACGCGGCAGAGCCCTCGGTGAAGGCCGGCAGGCCGGCGAAGCGCCAAGCGGAGGCATCCGCGAACAGGGCCCGGAGCAGACGGTTGTTCAGCGCGTGGCCCGAGCGGCTGCCGCGGAAGCGGGCATGCAGCGGAGCCCCGGCGAGCGCGAGGTCGCCCACCACGTCCAGAAGCTTGTGCCGCACGAATTCGTCCGGACGCCGCAGGCCACCGGGGTTGAGCACCAGGGGGCCATCCACCACCACGGCGTTCGCCAGGCTGCCGCCCTGGGCCAAGCCGGCCGCGCGCAGCCGCGCGATGTCCTCGGCGAGGGTGAAGGTGCGGGCGTCGGCCAGGCCTTCGCGGAAGCCGCGCTCAGTGACACGCATGGTCACGGTCTGCCGGCCGATCGCGGTGCTGGGGAAGTCGATCTCGAGCTCGGCGTCGAATGCGGCCTCACGCGCGGGGAGGAGTTCGGCGAAGGCGCCGTTCGCATCCTCGACACGGATCGGGCGCAGCACCTCGATCGGCGAGCGCGGCGCGGCCGTGGTCGCGATGCCGGCGCAGTCGATAAGGAAGACGAAGGGGGCGGCCGAGCCGTCCATGATCGGCACTTCCGGGCCATCGACCTCAACGATCGCGTCGTCGATGCCGCAGCCGGCCAGCGCCGCCATGACGTGCTCAACCGTGGACACGCGCGCCATGCCGTCACCCAGGGCGGTGCAGAGCCGGGTGTCGTTGACGCGGTCGAACAGCGCCGGGATCTCGATGCCGCCGAGGTCAGCGCGATGGAACACGATCCCCGTGCCGGCCGAAGCCGGACGCAGCGTGACGGTCGCGCGGCGACCGGAATGCAGGCCGACGCCGACGCACCCAATGGGTGCCTTCAACGTCCTGCGCCGCCCCGTCTCAACCGTGATAAAACCGTCCATAGAACCTGCTGCCTTTCCCGGGTGCTTCGGGCCTCCTGCCGCAGGCCGGACAACGCCGACGTACAGCAAGGGTTAACACCCAGGCTCACAGAAGCACCGCGCAGGCGGCGATGCTATTCAAGCCTTGTTTCTCCGTATTACGATGCAAGCTATTGAAAATATTGAATTGGTGCGCCGCGTAATGCGGCAAAATTGGGGCCTGTAACAGGGCGGCGAAATAAGGGAGAGGGGCGACGCCCTCTCCGATCCGTTATCAGTTGCTCTGTCGACGCAGGAAGGTCGGGATCTCGAGCCCCATCTCATCCTGCTGCACGGGTCGCGCCGCCGGCCGGGCGGGTGCCGTCGCGGCCGGCGCGGCCATCGAAGGCTCCATCCGGACGGAGGGGGCGGCGTGCGTCGGCGCGGCCGCTTCCGGCAGGGTCCGGCGCATCATGCTGCTGCCGAGGCCCGTCGCCTTGCGGAACAGGCCGAAGACGGTGGCGGTCGCGGCCTGGCCGCGCGGCGCATCGATCGCCGCCGGACGCATCGCCGGCGCCGGTTCCTGGTAGTGCGCCGCCGGGCTCATCATCACCGGGGCTGCCTCGACCGATGCCGGAGCAACGGCCGCTTCGGCCTGCGGTGCCTCGTAGTGGGCCATCGGCTCGGCCGAGGCCTCGACGACGGCGGGGCGCATCGCCGGCATGGCAGCGGCGGGCGCGGGGTCGGTCGCGCGGCGCACGAAGGAGGTCGCGGCCGGGCGCGGTGCCGCGGCCGGCGCCACGGACTGCGTCGCGACCGCCGCGACAGGGGCTACGCCGCCATTGACGACGAGCTTCGGCCGAACGGCTTCCTCCTTCGCCACGAGGTCGATGCCGGTGGCCACGACCGAGACGCGCACGCGCCCGTTCATGTCCTCATCGACCGAGGTGCCGAAGATGATGTTGGCGTCCTCGTCCACTTCCTTGCGGATGCGGTTGGCGGCCTCATCCACCTCGAACAGCGTCATGTCGAGGCCGCCGGTGATATTGATCAGCACGCCGCGGGCGCCCGCCATCGAGATGTCCTCGAGCAGCGGGTTGTTGATCGCGGCCTCCGCGGCCTTGCGGGCACGGTCGTCGCCCTCGGCCTCGCCGGTGCCCATCATGGCCTTGCCCATCTCGGCCATCACCGTGCGGATGTCGGCGAAGTCGAGGTTGACCATGCCCGGATTGACCATCAGGTCGGTCACGCCGCGCACGCCCATGTACAGCACGTTGTCGGCCATCTTGAACGCTTCCTGGAAGGTGGTGCGTTCATTGGCCAGCCTGAACAGGTTCTGGTTCGGGATGACGATCAGCGTGTCGACGAAGGATTGCAACTCGTCGATGCCGGAATCGGCGGACTTTTTCCGCTTCGGCCCTTCGAAGTCGAACGGCTTCGTCACCACGCCGACGGTCAGGATGCCGCGCTCACGCGCCATGCGCGCGATCACCGGCGCCGCACCCGTGCCCGTGCCACCGCCCATGCCGGCGGTGATGAAGATCATGTGCACGCCTTCGATGTGGCGCGCGAGTTCCTCCATCGCCTCCTCGGCCGCGGCGCGGCCGATCTCCGGCTTCGCGCCGGCACCGAGGCCCTGCGTGAGGTGCGGCCCGAGCTGCACGCGGCGCTCGGCCTTCGAATGGAACAGCGATTGGCTGTCGGTGTTGGCGACGAGGAACTCGACGCCGTCCAGCCCCATCGCGATCATGTTGTTGACGGCATTCGTGCCGCCGCCGCCGACGCCGACGACCGTGATGCGCGGGCTGAAATCCGTATGCATGCTCTGCGGCAGGGTCAGGGTCAGGGTCATGGGCGGGCCTCCTGTTGAAGCTCTACGGGATCGCGTCGATTCGTGGCGAGGCCTCGATTCACACGCGGTCCTTGATCCAGTTGACGAAACGGTGGAACGCGCTTGCGGTTCGTGCGGGACCGGGCGCGATGTCGAGAACGGGGCGGCCTTCGCCGGCACCCCAGAGAAGCAGGCCGATCGCCGATGCGAAGGCGGGGCCTGAGGCGGCCTCGGCAAGGCCGCGCACGGCAAGGGGACGGCCGACGCGCACCTGCCGATCAAGAATTCGCGCGGCGAGCTCGCGCACGCCGACGAGCTGGCTGCCGCCGCCCGTCAGCACGACGCGCGTGCCGCCCTCCTTGCCGAGTCCCGCCGCGTCGATCTTCTCGCGCAGCAGCTCGAAGGTCTCCTCCATCCGCGGCTTGATGATGCCGACAACCATCGCGCGGGGAATGCGGGCGATGGCGTGTTCATCCTCGCCCAGCAGCGGGACGGGCAGGTATTCACGGTCGTCGTCGGACCCCCCGTGCACACTGCCATGCAGGGTCTTGATGCGCTCGGCATGGGCGACGGGCGTCGAGAGCACGGTCGCGAGATCGTTCGTCACCTGCCCGCCGCCGACCGCGATCTGCGCGGTGTGGACCAGATGGCCCTCGCTGAACACGGCGAGCGATGTCGTGCCGCCGCCCATGTCGATCACGGTGGCGCCGAGCTGCTTCTCATCCTCGACCAGCGTGGCGAGGCCGGCGGCGAAGGGGGCAGAGACCAGTTCCTCCACCTCCAGGTCGCAGCGCAGCAGGCAGGCACCGAGGTTGCGCAGCGATGCCTGGGAGGCACTGACCATGTGCAGCCGCGCGCCCAGCGTGTCGCAGATCATGCTGCGCGGATCGTCGACGCCGGGGGTCGCATCCACGGTGAAGCCGAGCGGGATGGCGTGCACCGTCTCCCGCGCTTCCTCCACCGTACGGCGGCGGCCCTCGTTGAGAATGGCGCGGAGGTCGTTCTCGGTGACGGCGCGGCCGCCGATGCCCCACTGGATGTTGAGCTGGCGGCTGTCCGGCTGGCCGCAGGACAGGTTCACGATGGCGCCGGGGATGCGGGTGTCCGCCATCTCCTCCGCCTGGCCGACCGCCGCGCGGATGGCGCGTTCCGCTTCCTCGAGGTCGACAATCGACCCGCCCTTCACCCCGCGCCCGCGCTGCCAGCCGAAGCCGAGCACGCGCGGCGAACCATCGGATTCGATGCGCGCGATCAGGCAGACCGCCTTGGTCGAGCCGATATCGATGACGCCGAAGGTGCCGCTGCGCGCCTGGCGGCGCTTGCGCGGCGGCTGGCCGGGTTCGACGGGGGCGGGAAGGCGGGCCATCTGGTTCATCCGCGGCGCGCCCTCGTTGCCTGTTGCTGCTGGGCCGGCGCCTCGGCGGGCTCGGCCTGCCGCGTCGGGCGTAGAACCAGCCGGTCCGGCAGGCGGAGATCGATGGCGGCGAGTGGCCGGTCGAGCAGCTTCGCCTCGCGCTGCAACTCGGCCAGCCGATCGATCGCGGCGGGCTCGGCGCCTTCCGGCAGCAACACGTCGGCGCCGTTGTGCAGCCGCAGATTCCAGCGCCGCTCATGTATGCGGACCATGGCTTGGACGCGCTCGGCGACGTCAGGCTGGCGGCGCAGCATGTCGTGCAGCGCCGCACCCGCGGTGTCTGCCCCGGTCCCGACCAGCAGTGGCAGCGGACCGAACTGATCGAGCCCATCGGAGGCCACGACGCGCCCCTCGCGGTCGATGATCACGAAGCGACCGCCGTTCTGCCAGATGGCGAAGGGCCGGCGTTCGTCGATCCGCACCAGGATGGTGCCGGGCAGGCGACGCTCGACATGCGCCTGCTGCACCCAGGCGATGGTCTCGATGCGCGCCCGCGCCGCCTCGGGGGAGAATTCCAGCATCGGGTCGCCGCGCGATACGCCGAGCGCGGCGCGGATCATGTCCGTCGGCGTGTTGCGGCGGCCCTCGAGGATCACCTGCTGCACTTCGAGGCCGAGCCCGTCGCCGACACCCGAGAAGGATTCGGCGATGCTGCGCACCCGCCCGGCCGGATCGACCGCGCGCACTGCCAGAACCACCACCGCGATCGCGCCGAAGCCGAGCGTGCCGTAGATCGCCGGCCATAGCAGCGAGCGCCGGCGCTTCACCCAGATGCGCAGGCGCGACGGCCGCTCGGGCTCCTTCTGCGGCACCGACGTGCGGGAGAGCCGTTCGCGTGCGGCGGCGCGGCCGGGGTCACGCGCCATGCCGGGCCTCCTTCACCATCCAGGCACAGAGGGCGGGGAAGGGGATGCCGCAATGCGCGGCCTGTTCCGGCAGCAGCGAGGTCGGCGTCAACCCGGGCTGGGTGTTCACCTCGAGCAGGACGAGGTTTCGTTGCTCCTCGTCATAGCGGAAGTCGGCGCGGGAAGCGCCGCGGCAGCCCAGCGCCTGATGCGCCCGCAAGGCGACGTCCAGCGCCCGGGCATAGTCCTCCTCCGGCATCCGGGCCGGGACGACGTGGCGCGAGCCGCCGGCCGCATACTTCGATTCGTAATCGTAGAAGGTGCCGGCATCGGCGAGGATGTCGGTGACGGCGAGTGCGCGATCACCCATCACGCCGACAGTCAGCTCGCGGCCGGGAACATAGGCCTCGACCATCGCATGGTCGCCGTAGTGCCAGCTGCGGGCGATCTCGGCGCGGCAGTTGCTGCCGGTCTTGACGATGTGGACGCCGACCGAGGAGCCCTCATTCACAGGCTTCACGACATAGGGCATCGGCAGCGGATCGGCGGCTTCCAGCTCGTCGCGCGTGACCAGGCGGTGCTCGGCGATGGGCAGGCCGGCGGCGCGGAACACGGCCTTGGCGGCGGCCTTGTCCATGGCCAGCGCCGAGGCACGAACGCCCGAATGGGTGTAAGGAATGCCGAGCCAGTCGAGCACGCCCTGGATGCAGCCATCCTCGCCGTAGCGGCCGTGCAGCGCGTTGAACACCGCATCGGGGCGCGGGTGGGTCAGCGCGTGGATGACGGCGGGCAGATCCTCGGTCACCTCGATTGGGAGGACGTCGAAGCCAGCTTCGCGCAGGGCAACGATGCATTCGCGGCCGGAGGAGAGCGAGACCTCTCGTTCCGCCGATTTGCCGCCGTAGAGGACCGCCACCGTCTGCGTCATGCCGGCCTCCCGATACGCTTGATTTCCCATTCGAGCTCAATGCCCGAGGCCGCCTTCACGCGGGCGCGGACCTGCTCGCCGAGGGCTTCGATCTCAGCCCCCGTCGCGCCGCCGGTGTTGAGCAGGAAGTTGCAGTGCTTCTCGCTGACCTGCGCGGCGCCGAGGGCCAGGCCACGGCAGCCGGCCTCGTCGATCAGCTCCCACGCCTTCCTGTCGCCGGGCGGGTTCTTGAAGGTGGAACCGCCGGTGCGGGCCCGGACGGGCTGCGTCGCCTCGCGCGCGGCGCGGATCTCGTGAAGGCGCGCGGCGATGGCCGTGGCGTCGCCGGGCGTGGCATGAAAGCGTGCGCGGGTAACGACAGCGCGCGCGGGCAATTCGGCGCGGCGATAGGCGAAGCGCAACTCGCCGGCGGTGAGGCGGATCAGGCCGCCGGGCGTGGCGAGCTCGGCCCAGTCGAGCACGTCCTTGACTTCCGCGCCGTAGGCACCGGCGTTCATGGCGACGGCGCCGCCGATGGTGCCCGGGATCCCGACGAGGAATTCCAGCCCGCCCAGCGCGTGCTGCGCAGCGGTTTCCGCGACCGTGACGTCGAGCGCCGCGGCGCCGGCGACGATTCCGTCAGCCTGCGCGTCGATATCCCCGAAGCCGCGGGCGAGGCGGATCGTCACGCCTTCGATCCCGCCATCGCGGACGATCATGTTCGACGCCGCGCCGATGACGGTGAGCGGCGTCGCCGCCGGCACCTGCTTCAGCAGCGCGACGAGATCATCAGCATCCGCCGGCCTGACCAGCGTGTCGGCGTTGCCACCCACCCGAAACCACGTCTGCGCCCCGATCGGCGCATCATGAGCGATGCGCCCCCTCAAGGGCGGAGTCGAGGTTCCCAAAGGCCTTTCGGCCTTTGGTGGGGTGAGGTTCGGAGAGGGGCGACGCCCCTCTCCGATGGCGGCCGCGGCCATCATCACTTCATCGCCCCGGCTAGCCGCCCGCGCGACCGCTGCTGCAGGTCCTGCAGCTGACCGGGAAGCGCATGTGCCCAGGCCGTGATGTTCCCCGCCCCGAGGCAGACGACGTAGTCGCCCGACTTCGCGATGGCGTGGATCATCTCCGGCAGCGAGTCCGGCCCCGGCAGCGGCACGACCGAGCGGTGCCCGCGGGCGCGGAGCCCTTCGACCAGCGCGTCCTTGTCCACGCCTTCGATCGGCTGTTCGCCGGCGGCGTAGACATCCGCGACGATCACCGTGCCGGCGTCGTTCATGCAGGTGCAGAAATCCTCGAACAGCGTCGCGAGGCGCGAATAGCGATGCGGCTGCACCACGGCGACCACGTCGCGCGCGCCGGCTTGGCGGGCGGCCTTCAGCACGGCGGCGATCTCGACCGGGTGGTGGCCGTAGTCGTCGATCACGGAAATGCCTCCGGCCTCGCCGGTGCGGGTGAAGCGGCGCTTCACGCCCTTGAAGCCGGCCAGCGCGGTGCGGATGGTGGTTTCGTCCACGTCCATCTCGACGCCGATGGCGATGGCGGCGAGGGCGTTCTGCACATTGTGCTGGCCGAGCATCGGCAGGCGGAACGGCTTCATGGTGCGCGTGCGGCCGCTGGCGCGGTCGGTGATCGTCACCTCGAAGGTGGCGCCCATGCGATCCGTGA
This sequence comes from Neoroseomonas terrae, assembly GCF_018129025.1. GTDB lineage: Bacteria > Pseudomonadota > Alphaproteobacteria > Acetobacterales > Acetobacteraceae > Neoroseomonas > Neoroseomonas terrae. The sequence goes on from NZ_JAAEDI010000035.1 coordinate 46,470, forward strand.
TGACCTTCTCGGCGCGGACATCGGCCTGGGGGGAGAAGCCATAGGTGACGATGCGGCGGTCCGACAGGCGCGGGATCATCGCCTGCACTTCGTGATGGTCCATGCAGAGCACCGCGAAGCCGTAGAAGGGGATGTTGCCGACGAACTGGGCGTAGGCTTCCTTCATGGCCTCGCCCGTGCCCCAGTGGTCCAGGTGCTCGGGGTCCATGTTGGTGACGACGGCGACGACGGCGGGAAGTTTCAGGAAGGAGCCGTCGGATTCGTCGGCCTCGACGACCATCCAGTCGCCGGCACCCATGCGGGTGTTGGTGCCATAGGCGTTGATGATACCGCCGTTGATGACGGTGGGGTCGAGCCGGGCGGCCTCGAGCACCGCGGCGACGAGCGAGGTCGTCGTCGTCTTGCCGTGGGTACCGCCGATCGCGACGGACCATTTCAGCCGCATCAGCTCCGCGAGCATCTCGGCGCGCCGCACGACCGGAATGAAGCGCTTGCGGGCGGTGGCGACCTCCGGGTTGTCGCGCTTCACGGCGGTCGACACGACGACCACCTGCGCATCACCGAGATTGGCCTCGTCATGGCCGACGGCGACCGGAATGCCAACGGCGCGCAGGCGCTGCACATTGGCGCTGTCGGCGATGTCGCTGCCCTGCACCTGGTAGCCGAGCACATGCAGCACCTCGGCGATGCCGGACATGCCGATGCCGCCGATGCCGACGAAGTGGATCGCACCGATGTTGAGCGGCAGCGCGCGCATCAGGCGGCCCCCATCGTCGCGCGGCGCGCGAGCGCCAGCACCTGGTCGGCGAGGTCCCGCGCCGCCAGCGGGCGGGCGAGGGCGGCAGCCGCGGCGGCAGCCGCGACGAGGCGATCGGGTACGGAGAACACGGCGGTCAGTCTTTCGGTCAGCGCCGGCGCGGTGAAGGCCGGCTGCGGATAGACCCAGGCGGCATCGGCCTGCGCGAGCGCGCGGGCATTGGCGTTCTGGTGGTCGTCGATGGCGGAGGGCAGCGGGACGAGGATCGACGGGCGGCCCGCGCATTCCAGCTCGGCGACGGTGGAGGCGCCGGCGCGCGCGATCACGAGATGCGCGGTAGCGAGCCTGCCGGCGATGTCCGGGAAGAACGGCGCGAGGTTCGCGACGACGCCGGCCGCGCGATAGGCGGTCTCGGTGCGCGCGAGATCCTCGGCGCGGCATTGCTGCGTGACCAGCAGCCGTGCCCGGATCGCCTCCGGCAAAGCGGCGACGGCGGGCGGGACGATGTCGGCGAAGACGCGGGCACCCTGGCTGCCGCCGGTGACCAGCAGCTTGAGCGCACCGCCGTCGAGCGGCGCCGGGTAGGGCTGCCCCGCCAGGGCGGCGAGCGCCGGCCGCACCGGATTGCCGACGACGGCGCTGCGCGTGCCCGTGGGGACGTTCGTCGTGTCCTCGAAGGACAGCGCCAGCAGGTCGGCCGCACGCGCCATCAGCCGGTTGGCGCGGCCGAGCACCGCGTTCTGCTCATGCAGGATGATGGCCGGCCGGCGCGACACGCCGAGGAGCCGCGCCGCGGCGAGCGGCGGAAAGGAGGCATAGCCGCCGAAGCCGACGACGGCCGAGGGCATCAGCATCGCCATGTGCCGGCGTGCCTGCATTGTGCCCGCCATCAGCTTCATCGCGCCGCGCGTCGCGCGGCGGATGCCGCGTCCGGACAGGCCGGCACCCGACAGTACGAAGCGCTCTGCATTCGCGAAGGCCGCGCTGTCATAGGCGGCGGAGCGTGCATCGGTCATCAGCGCGATCCGCTCGCCGCGGCGCAGCAGTTCCGCCGCCAGCGCCTCGGCGGGAAACAGATGACCGCCGGTCCCGCCGGCGGCGATGATGATGGGCTGGGCCATGGGGCCTCTCACCGAAGCCCCCCCGCCGCCATCATGGGCGCGGCGGAGGTGTCCTCGGCGGCGTCGCCCGCCCTTGCGCCGATCCGCCGTCGGGTCAGCGCCAGCAGCATGCCCATGCCGATCGCGATGGCGAGCACCGAGGACCCGCCATAGGACACGAAAGGCAGGGTCATTCCCTTGGTCGGGATCAGATGCAGGGTGGACGCCATGTTGACGAAGGCCTGCAGGCCGAACTGCGTCAGCAGCCCGGTGCCGGCCAGCATCACGAACAGGTCGCCCTCGGACAGCAGGCGCATCAGGCCGCGCACCACGACGAAGGCGAACAGCACGAGGATGACCATGCAGATCACCAGGCCGAATTCCTCGCCGGCGACGGCGAAGACGAAGTCGGCATGCGCGTCGGGCAGCACGTTCTTCACGCGGCCCTCACCCGGTCCACGGCCGAGCAGTCCGCCATTGGCGAAGGCCTCCATCGCCACGCTGACCTGATAGGAATCGCCCGAAGTCGGGTCCAGGAAGCGATGCACGCGCGACTGCACATGGGGAAACAGCAGATAGGCGCCGACCGCGCCGGCGATGCCGATGCCCCCCACCGCGCCGACCAAGAACAGGTTCATGCCGGCGACGAAGAACTGCGCGAAGAACACCGCGGCGACGACCAGCAGCATGCCGATATCAGGCTGTCCCTTCAGGATCGCGCCGACGGCAAGGAACAGCCCAAGTGCGATGGATGCGCCCCAGACCTTGGACCCCGGCATCTTGCCCTCGGCGATCAGCCACGCCGCCACCACGGCGAAGAAGGGCTTGAGGAACTCGGATGGCTGCAGCGACATGCCCGGGATCGGCAACCAGCGCCGCGCGCCCTTGATCTCGGTTCCGACGACCAGCGTCGCTGCCGTCAGGAGCAGCGCGACGGCGAAACCGGCCAGCGCGAAGCGCCGTACCCCGCGCGGAGAGAGCAGCGAGACGGCCACCATCAGCCCCGTCGCCGCCATCAGGTACACCACCTGCCTGAAGAAGAACATGTGGCGCGAGGAAGCACCGATGCGTTCCGCCACGGCCGGAGAGGCGGCGAGCATCATCACATAGCCGAAGCCGATCAGCGCCAGCAGCGCGGCGAGCGTCCAGCGATCGACCGTCCACCACCAGCGGCCGAGGATGGAGGTGTCGGCACGGGAAAAGGCCATCACGCGCTCTCCTCGGCGATGGCGCGAGACAGCGCGCGGAAGCGGTCGCCGCGCTGGTCGAAGCCGGTGAACTGGTCCCAGGACGCACAGGCGGGCGAGAGCAGCACCACCGGCGCGGCACCGGCGAAAGCGGCCTGCGCGGCCGCGCGCGTGGCGGCCTCCAGCGTGCCGGCCACCTCATGTGCAACGCCGTGGGCCGCGAGCGTCTTCGCGAGCAGCGGCGCATCGCGCCCGATCAGGAACGCCTTCGCGATGCGCGGGAACAGCGGCATGAGCGAATCGATGCCGCCTTCCTTCGCTTCGCCGCCGGCGATCAGCACCACGCGATCATAGGATGCCAGCGCCCGCGCCGTGCTGTCGGCGTTGGTCGCCTTGCTGTCGTTCACGAAGACGACGCCGCGCGCCTCGGCGACCCGTTCCTGCCGGTGCGGCAGGCCCGGATAGGTGATGAGGCCAGCGGCCACCTCTGCCCGCGACAGCCCGAGCACGAAGCAGGCGGCGGCCGCCGCCGCGGCGTTCTGCGCATTGTGGCTGCCCGGCAGGGCGGGCGCCTCGTCCAGGTCGAGGATCACGCCGTCCTCGTCGCGCAACAGGCGCCCCTCGGCCCAGACGCCGCGGGGTTGCGCTGTCTGTCCCGAAATCGGCACGACCCGCGCCTTCAATCCGCGACCCAGCGCGGCGGTCATCGCGTCATCCTGACCGACCACCGCGACGTCCCCAGCGGTCTGCCGCGCGAAGATCCGAGCCTTCGCAGCGGCATAGCCGGCCATGTCGCCATGTCGGTCGAGGTGGTCCGGGCTGAGGTTGAGCATGACAGCCACGTTGAAGCGCAGCGTGGCGATTCGCTCCAACATGTAGGACGACATTTCGAGGGTGTAGACCCCGTCGGACCCCAACATCTTGAGTCCGAGCGCCGGGGGGCCGAGATTGCCCCCCACCTGCGCCGGCCGACCCGCCGCCGTCAGGACGTGGTGGATTAAGGCCGTGGTGGTGGACTTCCCGTTGGTGCCGGTCACCCCCACGAAGCGTGCCCCGGCATGGGCCGCGAGCACCGCGCGGTAGAGGAACTCCGCATCGCAGAGGATCGGCGCGCCGGCAGCCTGTGCAGCCAGCGCCGCGGGATGCGACTCCGGCAGGCGATGCGGGATGCCCGGGGAGAGCAGGAGCGCGTCGGCGCGGAAGCGCCCCTCAGCGGCGTCGCGGACGGTCAGCCCCGCTTCCTCGGCGGCGCGCCGCGCCGGCTCACCATCATCCCACGCCTCGACCTCCGCACCCCATTCGGCCAGGCGCAGCGCCGCCGGCAGCCCGGCGCGGCCGAGCCCGACGACGGCGATGCGCGCGCCAAGGAAGGGGGTGAAGGGACGGGCCGGGGTCATCGGATCTTGAGCGTGCTCAGGCCGACCAGCGCCAGGATCATGGCGATGATCCAGAAGCGAATGACGATGGTCGGCTCGGCCCAGCCCTTCTTCTCGAAATGATGGTGCAGCGGCGCCATCAGGAAGACGCGCCGGCCGGTGCGCTTGAACCAGAAGACCTGGATGATGACCGAGACCGTCTCGACGACGAACAGCCCGCCGACGATCGCCAGCACGATCTCGTGCTTCGTCGCCACCGCCAGCGCGCCGAGCGCGCCGCCGAGCGACAGCGATCCGGTATCGCCCATGAACACCGCCGCCGGCGGTGCGTTGAACCATAGGAAGCCGAGCGCCGAACCGATCAGCGCCGAGGCGAAGACGGCGAGCTCGCCGGTGCCCGGCACGTAGTGCAGTTGCAAGTAGTCGGCGAACACGCGATTGCCGACCAGATAGGCGATCAGCGCGAACACCGCGGCCGCGATCATCACTGGCACGATCGCGAGCCCGTCCAGCCCGTCCGTCAGGTTCACGGCGTTGGACGAACCCATCATCACCAGCATGCCCACCAGCGGGAACAGCAGGCCGAAGGGCACCAGCACTTCCTTGAAGAAGGGCAGCGCGAGACCGTCGGCGAGCGCGCCCGGCATCAGCGCCGTGATCCACAGCGCGACGACCAGGCCAAGCCCCGCCTGGACGAACAGCTTGGCGCGGCCCGACACGCCCTTGGTGTTCCGCTTGGTCACCTTCAGCCAGTCATCCGCGAAGCCGAGCGCGCCGTACCCGACCGTGACCAGCAGCACCGCCCAGATCAGGCCGGACCGCAGATCCGCCCAGAGCAGTGTCGAGACGACGAGCGCAGTCAGGATCATCACGCCGCCCATGGTCGGCGTGCCCTTTTTTTCGATCAGGTGCCGTTCCGGCCCGTCGTCGCGGATAGGCTGGCCGCCGCGCTGGAAGGACCGCAGCCAGCGGATGATCGGCGCGCCGAAGACGAGGCAGATCAGCAGCGCCGTGATGCACGCCGCACCCGCGCGGAAGGTGTGGTAGCGCGCGAGATTGAACAGAAAGAAGCTGTCCGCGTAGGGCGTGAGGAGGTTGTAGATCATGCCGCCGCGCCTTCCGTCAGCGCAGCCACGACGACCGCCATGCGGGAGCCGAGCGAACCCTTCACGAGCACGGCGTCGCCCGGCCGCAGCGCGGCCTTCAGCACGGGGGCGAGGGTGGCGGAATCGGCGAGATGCGCGCCGCGCTTCACGTCGGGCAGCGCGCGATACAGATGACCCATCAAGTCCCCGCAACAGAAAACGAGATCGCAGGCAGCGGCGGCATCGGGGGCGAGCGAGGCGTGGATCGCCGCCGCATCCTCCCCCAGCTCGCGCATGTCCCCCAGCGCCGCGATGCGCCGGCTCGCCGCCTGCGCGCCGAGCACGGCGAGGCCGGCGCGGATCGAAGGTGGCGAAGCGTTGTAGGAATCGTCGATCAGCAGCGCATCACCGCCGGCGACGGCGATGCGCGTGCGCCTTCCGCGCCCGGCCGGCGCCCCGAAGGCCGGCAGCGCGGCTGCAGCGCTGCGCGGCGATAGCCCAAGCGCGGCAACGGCGGCGAGCACCGCGCAGGCGTTCAGCGCGACATGGTGCCCGGGTGCCGCCAGCGTCACGCCGATGCGCTCGCCATGCAGCATGATCTCCGCATGGCCGCCATCCCCGGCGCCGTCGTACGAAAGCAGCCGCGCATCGGCGCCCGGCGTCTCCCCATGGGTCAGCACCTCGAGGCCGGCAGCGCGTGCGCGGGCCGCGAGGCGCGGCGCGAAGCGGCTATCGGCGGGCACAACGAGCGTGCCGCCCGGCGCGATGCCGGCGATGATGTCGCCCTTCTCCTCGGCAATCGCCTCCTCGCTGCCCAGGCGGCCGACATGGGCGCTGCCGAGATTGGTGATGACCCCGACGCGCGGGCGAGCCAGGCGGCTGAGCGGCTCGATCTCGCCGCGATTGTTCATGCCCATCTCGATCACCGCGAAGGCGGCATCGGCCGGCAGGCGGGCCAGGGTGAGCGGCACGCCCCAGTGGTTGTTGTAGGATGCGGCGGCGGCATGCGTCGGGCCGAAGGCGGACAGCGCGACGCGCAGCATCTCCTTCGTCGTGGTCTTGCCGACGGAACCCGTCACGCCGACGAAGGCGGCTTCGCTCCGCGCACGCGCCGCGGCGCCGAGCGCGGTCAGCCCCGCCAGCGTATCGGCCACGCGCAGCAGCGGCGCGCCGGGTGCGACGCCCGGCGGGCTGTGGTCGACCAGCGCGGCCGCCGCGCCACGGGCCAGTGCATCGGCGACGAACTCATGCCCATCGCGCACGTCGCGCAGCGCGACGAACAGGTCGCCCGGCGCAATGCTGCGCGTGTCGATGGAAACGCCGGTGACCGCGACCTCGGCATCGAGCGTGCCATCCGTCGCGCTGCGCAGCGCTGCCGAGGTCCACAGCGCGTTCATAACGCTGCCCCCGCGAGGCGGCGCACCACCTCGGCATCGTCGAAGGGATGGACGATGCCGGCGATCTCCTGACCGGACTCGTGGCCCTTGCCGGCGACCGCGAGCATGTCGCCGGGGCGCAGATCGGACAGGGCGGCGGCGATCGCCGCCTCCCGCGACCCGGCATCGATGGCGCCCGGCGCGCCGGCCAGCACGGCGGCGCGGATCGTCCCAGGATCCTCGCTGCGCGGGTTGTCGTCCGTGACCCACACGGTGTCGGCCGCATCCGCGGCGGCACGCCCCATCAACGGCCGCTTGCCCGGGTCCCGGTCGCCGCCGGCACCGAACAGCACATGCAGCCGCCCGGTGGTGTGCGGCCGCAGCGCGGCAAGCAGCCGCGCCAGCGCATCCGGCGTATGGGCGTAGTCCACATAGACCGCCGCTCCATTGGCGAGCACCGCCGCGCGCTCCATTCGCCCCCGGACGCCGCGCAGCGCCGGCAGGGCGGCGAGGGCGCGATCCGCCGACTGTCCCGCACCGATGGCGAGTGCGGCGGCCAGCAGCACATTGTCGGCCTGGAACCGGCCGGGCAGGGGCAGATGGATCTCATGCGCCGTGCCGAAGGCGCTCAGCGACAGCGCCAGCCCGTCCGGCAGCGGCCGGGCGGCATGCAGGCGGATCGCCTCGCCGGCCTCGCCGACACTGAGGAGGCGAAGCCGCCGCCGCGACGCGATCCCGCGCAGCGCCGCGAAGGTCTCAGGCTCCATCTCGGTGCAGGCCGCCGCCGCGGCGCCGACGGGCAGCAGCGTGTCGAACAGTCGCAGCTTGGCGGCGCGATAGCCCGCCATGTCGCCATGATAGTCCAGATGGTCGCGCGTCAGGTTGCTGAACCCCGCCGCTGCCAGCACCACCCCGTCCAGCCGACGCTGGTCGAGCCCGTGGGAGGACGCCTCCATGGCCGCCGCGCCGAAGCCCGCCCGCGCAAGGGCGGCTAGCGTCGCATGCAGCGATATGGGATCGGGCGTGGTCAGCGACGGGCCCGGTGGAAAGCCTTCGGCCACCAGCCCCAGCGTGCCGAGCGAAGCGGCGCGCTCGCCGCCCGCCGTCCAGATCTGGCGCAGGAAGTCGACCGTGCTCGTCTTGCCGTTGGTGCCCGTGACGGCGACGACGCTGCGCGGCTGCGCACCGTGGTAGGCGGCGGCCATCAGCGCCAGCGCCCGGCGCGGGTCGGCCGAGGTGATCAGCGGCCGTACCGGCACGCCCGGCGGCCATTCCGTGCCTTCCGGCGCCAGCACCGCCGCCGCGCCGCGTTCCACCGCATCCGCGATGAAGGCGCGCCCGTCGCTGCGCGCGCCGGGCAGGGCGGCGAAGACCATGCCCGGCCGGACGGCGCGGCTGTCGGCCGTCAGACCGGCGATCGCCGCATCCCCGGCCGTTCCGGCAAGGCCCGCGCGATGCATGATCTCACCGAGGCGCAAGGCTCGCCTCCCGCTGCACGACCTGGCGGGGCGTGATGGCGGCGGGCGGCTGGATGGCGGGGCGGACGGGGCTGGTGCGTGCGGGCGTCGCGGCGTCG
>NZ_JAAEDI010000036.1 GCF_018129025.1 Neoroseomonas terrae
GCTCAGCCCGGGACGATCGCCGCCGCCAGGGCGCCCGCCATCCAGGCCAGGGCGATCGCCCCCGCCGGGTCGGTTGCCGCCGCCCAGGCCCGGCCTGTCCCCACCGCCGGCGCCCGCCCGGCGATCGCCGATCCCGCCGCCACGTTCCGCCTGGTCGATCCGCCCACGCATCTGGTCGCGCGCCTGCGCGCGATCCCCGCTGCCGGCCGCGCCGCCGCGGTTGCCCGCGAAGCGGTTGCGCACATCGTTGTTGCTGTAGGCGACGCCGTGCCGGTGGCTCGAATCGTGACGCCAGGTGTTGTTGCTGATCTGCGCGCGATTGGCGTTGATGTTGTTGTAGCGATTGACGTTCACATCCACGTCGCCGCGGCCCCAGCCAGGGCTCGCCCAGCCCCACAGCGACCCGACGATCGCGGCCCCGCCGGCGAAGGCCATGCCCGTCAGCAGCGCATTGCCGACATTCCAGCCCACCGGCGGCGGGTAGTAGACGGGCGGGCTCGCGGGATACGGCCAGGTGCCGTAGACGACATTCGGGTTGTAGGCCGGCACATAGACGGTGTCCGGCTGCGCCGGTGCGATGGTGATGACCTGCGGCGGCGGCGCGACAGCCGGCGGCGGCGCGCCGGGTGCCGGCGGCGGCACGTTCACCGTCTGCGTCACCGTCACCGTCTGCTGCGGCCCGGATTGCAGTGTGCCCGCCGTCTGCGCGCGACCACGCAGCACCTGAACGGCGTTCATCACATCCTGTTGCTGGCCCAGCACCGCATCGCCCAGCTGCTGCGTCCAGTCGAGCTGGTCGTTCATCATCGTCAGCACGTCGGGGAAGGGCAGCAGCGACTTCACCGACGGGTCCCAGCTCTGTGCCGTCAGCGCCTGCGCCAGCGCATCCCCGCGGAGCGCCGCGTTCTGGCCCTGTCCGAGCCACCGCTTCGCCTGCACGATCTCGAGCGGATAGGTTGCGGCCATCAGCATCTGCATCAGCAGGTCGTCGGGATACAGCGCGACCGGTGCCAGAAGCTGTTCGAGCTGCGCCTGGGTCAGCCGGTCCTGCTGGCCAGTCGTCGCGACCGCCTGCGGCGCGGCGGCCGGTGCCGTCTGCCCCAGGGCGCGCGGCGGCAGCGCCGTCGCGGCGATCACGGCCGCGGCGCCGATGAACAGGGCAACCGATGTCAGCAACCCGTGACGGTGGTTGCGCCCCGCGGACGATCCGGGTCTGTCCATGCCATCTTCTCTCCATCGGCGCCGCGCCGATCAGGCGCAAGCCTAGGACGATGTCGCGGATCGCGGGAGGATGCACGCGGATGATGGCCGAGGCTTCACATGGAGATGATGGGGAGATGACCGCCGGCCGTATGGCGCCCCCGACGTGACCGCCTTCGCCGCCATCCTCGCCGGCGCCACGATGCTGCTCTGGCCGGCCGTCCTGAACGGCTATCCGCTGGTGTTCAGCGATACCGGCGGCTTCCTGCACCAGACCCTCGGGCCGCTGATGCTGTGGGACAAGCCCTGGGTCTATGGGCCGGTGCTGCACCTGTTCCACTGGCGGATCTCGCTTTGGCTGCCGCTGGCGGCGCAGGGGCTTCTCGTCTCCCACCTGCTGTGGCTGGTGCAGCGCGGGGTGGCCGGGCGCGCGTCGCCGGGGCTGCACGTCGGGGTGTGCCTGCTTGCCGCGGCGCTGACCACGGCACCGTTCACCGTGGCGATGCTGATGCCGGACATCTTCGCGCCGGTCGTGGTGCTCGCGGTCTTCCTGCTCGGCCCGGCACGGGACGCACTCGGCGCGGTCGAGCGCGGCTGGCTGCTGCTGCTCGCCACCATCGGCATCGCGTCGCACCTGTCGCATGTGCCGCTCGCCGCGGCGATGGCAGGGGTCGCATTCCTCGCCGGCCTGCCGCGCCGTCGCGGCATTCGCGACGCCGCCTGGACCGCGCTGCCGCTCGCCGCCGCGATGGCGCTGCTGCTGGGGACCAACCTCGTGGGGCATGGCCGTGCTACCCTGTCGCCGCACGGCGCCACCTTCATGCTGGCGCGGCTACAGGCTGACGGCCCCGCCGCCGAGGTGATCCGCGCCCACTGCCCGGCCTCGGGCTGGTATCTCTGCGCCTTCGCCGACCGCCTGCCGATGGATGCGAACGACTTCCTGTGGGACGCCGACAGCCCGGTGAACCGCGACCCGCAGGGCGTGCCGCGCTTCCTCGGCGGCGCACTGATTTCGGCCGAAGCCGGCCAGATCGTCGCCGAGACGCTGCGCGCACACCCCTTCGCAATCGCCATGTCCACGCTGCGGAACACGCTGCGGCAACTCGTCACCGCCAGGGCCGGCGACACGCTGGGCGCAGAGATCCTGACTATTGCGTTGCGGCCGCGCATCGCCGAGGGCTTCCCGCCCCGCGAACTCGCCGCCTTCGATGCCGGGATGCAGGCGCGGGGCGGGCTGGCCGCCGCCGTCGCCTGGCTGGCGCCGCTGCACGTCGCCGCCCTGCTACTGGCACTGCCGCTGCTGGCATGGGCCGGCTGGCGGGCGTGGTGCGCGCGCGACGCGCTCGCGCTCGCCTTCCTGGCGATGATCGTCGTCGGTGTGGTGGCGAACGCCGCTGCGACGGGGGGTCTCTCGGGCGTCTTCCCGCGATACCAGGCACGCGTCGCCTGGCTGCTGCCGGTCGCCGCGCTATTGCTGTTGCGTGCGCCGTTGCGACGGCGCCACGCTGCGACGGCGCCGGATGCCGTCGCGCCGGTCGAACCGCCATCCGGGAGGCCCGCTTGATCGCGTTCCCTGCCATTCTCGCCGGCGCGGCGATGCTTCTGTGGCCGGCGCTGGTCAATGGCTACCCGCTGGTGTTCATCGACAGTGTCTCCTACCTCGGCCAGGCCCTGTTCCCCGAATGGCCGTGGGACAAGACGCCCGCCTATGGCGCCTTTCTGGCGTTTGCCCATTGGGGCTGGACGCTGTGGCTGCCGGCGGCGGCACAGGGGCTGATCCTGTCGCACCTGCTTTGGCTCGCGCAGCGTGGCATTCGCGGCGAGACCTCGTGGATGCTGCACGTCACGCTTTGCGCCGCTCTCGCCGCCTTCACATCGGCGCCGTGGTTCGCCGCGATGCTGATGCCCGACGTCTTCGCCGCCATCGGTCCGCTCTGCCTGCTCCTGATCGGCTTTGCACGGGACCGGCTGGCAACGGCCGAGACGGTCTGGCTGACGCTGCTCGGCGCCTTCGCCATTGCCACGCATCTGTCGCACCTGCCGACGGCGCTGGCCCTCGTCGTCTTCATCGCCATCGTGGCGCGCGGCGTCGTTCCCGCGCTGCGGGCGGCGCTGCCGGTCGCGCTGGCCGCGGCCGGGCTGGTCGCCGCCAATGCCTGGACCCTGGGCCAACCCACGCTGTCGCCGAACGGCGCGGTCTTCCTGCTCGCACGGCTGCAGGCGGATGGCCCCGCCGCGCGGACCATCCGTGCCCGGTGCCCGGGCGCCGGCTGGCATCTCTGCGGCTTCGTCGACCGGTTGCCGATGGACAGCGACACCTTCCTGTGGGACCCGCAATCGCCGCCCAACCGCACCGTCGATGGGCAGCCGATCCCGATGGGCGGCCGTCGCCTCGCGCCCGAGGCGGCCGCCATCATCGCGGCCACCTTGCGAGAGCAGCCGGCCGAGGTCGCCGAGGCGATGGCACGCAACGGCCTGCTGCAACTCTGGCGCTTCCAGATCGGCGATACGCTGGGCGACCGTTATCTGGCGGAGTCCGCACGGCGCGCGGTGTCGCGGATGCCGCTGCCGGAGCTCGAAGCCTTTGACGCCGGCGCGCAGATGCGCGGGGAACTGCCGGCTATCGCGCGCCCCTGGGCGGCGCTTCAGATGCCGGTGGTGCTCGCTTCCGCCGCCCTGCTGCTGGTGGCGCTGCTGCGTGCGGCGTGGCGCCGTGAACGCGCGGTGGCGGGTCTCCTCGGGGGCGTGGTCATCGCCGTGGTGGTCAATGCCTTCGCCACCGGCGCGCTGTCGGCGCCTGTGGACCGCTATCAGGCCCGCATCGTCTGGCTGCTGCCGCTGGCCGCCGTGCTCGGCCTGGCGCCACGCTTCGGCATCGGGCTGACGGATGCCGAGCGGGTCCGGGCGCGGCTGAACGAGTGGCAGGCGTCATCGGCACCATCCTGACTCGCGCGCGGCGGGCGCGATCACCCCAGCACGACCGTCGCGCGCCCCGACAGCAGCAGGCGCCCATCCCCGGCTACCTCGAAGGCGTAGATGAAGCCGCGGCTCTCGCGCGCCAGCGCCGTCACCGCGATCGCCAGTTCCCCGGCGACATCGTCCAGCCGCTCCGTTGCCATCGTCACGCCCGACAGTGCCGCGAGAAACCCCGCGCCCTGCGCCGCGCCCGCCGTCAGCGCACCGTGCAGCGCCATCGCCTGCAGCGCGTATTCCAGCCCGCACACGGCGGGCAGCATGCCGTCGCGCCGCAACGGGTGGTCAGGGTCGCGATGCCCCGCGGCGGTGCAGGCCAACCGCTCCTCGTCGCAGGACACGACGCGATCCAGCAGGCACATCGCGCCCTGATGTGGCACCAGCCGCGCGATCGCCGCGCGATCGGCCGGCAGGCCCGTCACGGCGCCACGGCGACGTCAAGCGCAGCCGCCTCCGGCAGGGCGAAGGACAGCGTCGCGGGCTGGCCTGCCGCCAGCGCGACCAGCAGGGGCAGGGCGCGTGCCGCGGGATTGCCCGCGCGGACCGCATCAAGGCCCGCCGGAAGTGCCGGCTCCGTCAAGGGCCCGCCGGCACGGTATCCCACCCGCAGGCTACCGAGCGCCGCACCCTCCGGCACCAGCAACAGCGCGGCAGCGAAGCTGCCCTCTCCAGGATTCAGCGCCGCCAGCGGCGGCGGCAGCGGCACGTCATGCACCACCAGCAGCACCGGCGCCTTCTGAGCGGTCACCTGAGCCACCGCCGTCATCAGCCCCGTTGCGAAGACGAAGTCATGCCCGCCGAGGCTGACCGACGGCCGCGCCGACCCCGCCGCGATGCCCCAATACCCCGCCGCGGCGTTGTGCACGGAATTGTGGAACTGCGTCGGGGAGATCGCGCCGTCCGGCTCATGCAGCGCCTCGAGGATGGAGACGATCACCTGTCCTTCGCCATTCGCGCTGGCGAAGACGCTGTCCAATTCCTCTGGCGGCAAGCCGCTCGCCTGCACCGCCTCCGCGGCGACGGCGAGGGCCAGCCGCACGGATGGCCCGGTGCGCCGCCGCTCGGTGGCCGGAAGCATCGCCGGGACGGGGGGCGTGACCGGCGCCGGGGCGAAGGACGTGTGCCCCGCCAGCACCGGCCGCGCCGCCGCCCAGCCGGCGAGCCCCGGCCCCAGCAAGCCGATTCCCGCGATCCCTACGGCCGGCGTCACGGGATTCGCCCGATCACGAGCGCGCAGTTGCTGCCGCCGAAGCCGAAGGAGTTGGACAGCACCCGGTCGACCCGCGCCGCCCGGTTCTCCACCACAATTCCCGCGGTGAAACCCGGGTCCACGCGATCGACGCCGAGGCAACCCGGGACCAGCCCATCCTCGATGCAGATCGCCGCGATCGCCGCCTCCAGCGCCCCCGATGCGCCCAGCGCATGTCCTGTCCAGCCCTTGGTGGATGAACACGGCACGGCGTCGCCGAAGATGCGCGCGATGGCGCGGTCCTCCATGGCGTCATTCGCCCGCGTGCCCGTGCCATGCATGTTGACGTAGTCGATCGCCGCCGGCGCCAGCCCCGCCGCGCCCAGCGCCGCGCGCATCGCCGCGACTGCCCCATGCCCCTCGGGGTGCGGCGAGGACATGTGGTGCCCGTCGGCGGAAGCGCCCGCGCCGAGCAGGCCGATCCGCCCCGCATCTTCCGGCGACGCCCGCTCGATCAACGCGAAGGATGCGGCTTCGCCGATGGTGATGCCGTCCCTATCCTCGGCGCAGGGCCGCGTCGGGCCGCGAGACAACAATTCCAGCGAGGCGAAGCCGTGCAGCGTCAGCCGGCACAGGCTGTCCGCGCCGCCCACCACCGCGGCATCGGCGAAGCCCGCATCGATCAGCGCCGCCGCATCCAGGAAGGAACGCGCGCCAGAGGTGCAGGCCGTCGAGATCGACACGCAAGGCCCGGCCAGCCCCAGCCTTTCCCGCAGGTAGCGCGGCAGCGCGTGCAGATCGTGGGTCCGCGCGAAATCGTAGGGCGGCAGCGCGCCATCCGCGCCGCGGCGCGCCCAGGCGCGCTCCGTCTCCTCGATGCCGGAGGTGGAGGTGCCGAGCACCACCGCAATGCGGCCGGCGCCGATGCGCCCCTTCGCCTCCTCCACCGCCGCCACGAACCCGTCCTGGCGCAGCGCGAGCTCAGCCAGCCGCGCGTTGCGGCAGGCGAAGGCAGCGGCCGGTTCGATGGCCTCGGCCGCCGGCACCCGGCCGATCCAGACGCCGTCCGGCATGCAGGGCAGGTCGCAGGGGCGGAGCCCGCCGCGCCGGTTCCGCAGGGCATCTCGCGTCTCGGCCAGGCCGACGCCCATGGCGCTGATGGCGGTCATCGCGGTGATGCGGAAGGGGGTCACGGTGCCATGGTCCGGAACTGGAGGGACGACGCCCCGTCAACCTCAACCGCGTCAGGATCAGGGCAAGCCGGAACGCCCTTCGGCCCCTGACGGGGTGGATTGGGGAGGCCAAGCCCCGCCGGCTGCACCATCGCACTCATCGCCGCGGCGCCAGCGTGCAGGCGAGCAGGAACGCGCTCGCCACCCCGATGCACACGGTCAGTCCCGTCGCGTGCAGCACGGGGGTGCGGCACAGGGCGAGCAGGCCGAAGGTGAGCAGGGTCGTGATCATGCAGGTGATGACGGCGCCGAGCGCGCGGGCGGCGTCCTCAATGTCCTCCCGGCCCGTCCGGGAAACGAACAGGGCATAGTCCATGCCGACGCCGGCCAGCAAGAGCGCCGCAGTCAGGTGGAACACGGTAATCCGTTCGCCCAGCGCATGGAGGGCGGCGAAGGTCAGCAGCAGCGCGCCGGCCAGCGACAGAGCGATGCGCAGCGCGCCCGCGACGCCCCGCCCGGCGCCCAGCAGCAGCAGGACCAGCACCCCGCCGACGGCGCCCCATCGCAGGGCGGTGCCGATGCCCTGGTCGAGCAGCGCCTCCGTCTCCCCCTTGATGTCCACCAGCATCAGGCCCGGCACCCCGGCCGCGGCAGCGCGCAGGGCGGTGGGGTCGCCGACACCCTCGGGCAACAGCAGGGCGCGCCAGCGCCCACCTTCCTCCCGCAGCAACGGGGAGAGCCGGGCGGCCAGCAGCGGTGCCTCGACAAGGCCACCCGGCGTCAGCGGCGGCAGGCCGCGCGCCTCGGCGACGCCGGTGAGGAAGGGCTGGAAAGCCGTGGCGCGGAAGGGCAGGTCGGTGCGCGCGGCCTCGACCCGGGCGGCGAGGGTCGCGTCATCCGGCAGCAGGGCAAGACGCGCGCGCTGCGTCTCGATGCTGGGCAGGTAGCGCGCCGGGTGATCGACGCCGGTGACGACGCCTGCGGCGAGCAGTGCCGCGGCGGCCTGTTCCGATGCGCGCAGCGCTGCTTCAGCGTTGGGGCCTTCGACCGACAGCAGCACGCGCACGTCGGGCGCGCCGATCTGCGCGCGCAGTTCCCCATCCAGCATCCGGACAGGCTCCGGCACCGGCGACAGCTCGGCGATGTCGCGCGCCAGACGCGGGCCGCCCGACAGCGCCAGCGCGACGGCGACGAGCACCAGCCCGGCCAGCACCGGCACGCGCAGCGACGGCAGGCGCAGCAACAGATGCGCGGCGCGTTCCGGCAGCGGGCGCACCGGAAGCCCTTCCGCCCGCAGCAGCGCCGGCAGCAGGAACCGCGTGGCGAGGGCGGACACCGCGAGCCCGGTCGCCGCGAACAGCCCCAGCTGCGCCAGCCCCGGAAAGCCTGACGCCAGCATGGGCACCAGCCCCGCCACCGCGGCGGCCACCGCCAGGCGCAGCGTCGGCCAGATGCGCCGCGCCGTGTCGCGCAGCGCCTCACCCGGCGCGCGGTTGGTGACCAGCAGGATCGGATAGTCGTCGCTGACGCCAAGCATCGTCATGCCGAAGCCGAGTGCCGCGCCATGCACATGGCCGAAGGTCAGGTCCACCACGAGCAGCCCGGCCAGCGTCCCGAGCGCGAGCGGCACCGCGACCACCGCCAGCATCATGGGCGAGCGGTAGCGCCAGAGCAGGAAGGCCGCGACCAGCACGAAGGACAAGGTCGAGACCAGCTTCACATCCGCCCGCACCGCCGCGGCGGCCTCAGCGGCGAAGACGCCGGGGCCGGAGACGAGCAGCCGCGCCCCTTCCGGCGGGCCGGCGGTCTGGAAGGCGTGGCGGAAGGCATCCACCGCTGTCTGCTGCGCGGTGATGTCGAGCCCGGCCGCGCGCGTCTCGGCCAGGATCAGCGCACGCGGCCCGGCCGCCATCCACACGCCGTTCTCGGTCGTGACGCGCGACGCCGAGGACCATCCGCGCACCAGCCCCAGGAAGCTGCCGGTCGGGTCGGCGAAGCCGAAGCGGCGAAAGATCCGCTCGGCGGAGGAGCGCAACCCGTCGAGCTGCGTCTCGAAGGATGCGCGGAGCGCCGCCTCGGTGAAGGCGTTGGGCGTCGTGGTGGGCGAGAGCGCATATCGATGCGCGAACAGCA
Source organism: Neoroseomonas terrae (assembly GCF_018129025.1). Taxonomy (GTDB): domain Bacteria; phylum Pseudomonadota; class Alphaproteobacteria; order Acetobacterales; family Acetobacteraceae; genus Neoroseomonas; species Neoroseomonas terrae. The sequence goes on from NZ_JAAEDI010000036.1 coordinate 8,668, forward strand.
GATCGATCTCGGCATCGCTGAGCAGTGGGACGCCATTGGCGACGACAGCGAACAGCCCGCTGCCGCGAAGCGTCTCCGCCATGCTGCGCGAGACCTGGGCGAGTTCCGCGGCCGGCGCGCCCTCGACGCCGGCGATCAGCAGCCGGGTCGCCGCGCCGTCGCGCAGCTCGCGCAGCAAAAAGGCCGCTTCGGGCGTGCGCGACTGCGGCAGAAAATCCGCGATGTCGCTGCGCAGCGTCACCTCCCGCAGCGCCAGCGGGAAGGCGGCGCTGAGCACCGCCAGTGCCAGCAGCAGCGGCAGGAAGCCCAGCAGGCGCGTCATGGGGTGGGCGTCACCACCATGCGGCTATGGCCGTCGCGGCCATGAATCTCCATCAGGCGAATGGCGCCGCCTTCGCCTTCCAGCGTGATGCGCTGCACCGCCGCCAGCACGCGATTCGACAGCGGCACCAGCAGCAGGCGCCAGTGCGGGAGAGCGCCCGAGAACTCGACGCGGAAATGGCGCCGCAGCGTCGCCGCATCCCCCGCATGGGTGGCACGGACGGCTTCGACCAGCGGCCGGACCTCGGGGGCGGTGTCGAAGTCGATCTCCTGCCGGATGCCGCGGTCCGGGCGTTCCAGTAGCAGCCGGTCGCCCTCGACCAGAAGGCGTTCCTCAAAGGGCTCCGTGGTCAGCTTCTCCAGCCGATCGGGGGCGCGCCAGACCAGGACGCCGCGCGCGGTCAGCGGACGGTCGAGTTCCTGGAGTTCCTTCTCCTCGACGAAGGTCGCGCGGCTGGTCCGCCGCGCGGCCAGCGCAGCCATTACGGGGGCCATCGCATCCTGCGCCCGCGCCGCCACCGGCAGCAGGAGACAAGCGGTCAGGACAACGCGGCGCTTCAAGGATCCTCCTGCCAGAAATCGTAGAAGTTGAACCAGTTATACGGATGCGCCCGGCACACCTCGCTCAGTCGCGCAGCATATCGTTCAAGCCAGGAACGCAACGCCTCGGCTCGCGTTTCGCGCGGAAGGTCCAGCGCCTCGGTGAATGGCTCGAATCGCAGCAGGTACCGGCGGGGCCCCAGCCACAGCCCGAAGCCGAGGACCACCGGCGCGTGCAGAAGGGCGGCGAGGGCCATCGGGCCGCCGGGGAGGGGGGCCTCGCGGCCCAGGAAAGGCACCGGGATCACGCGTTCGCTGCGCGGTGCGCGATCCGCCAGCATGCCCACCACGCCACCACGGGCGATCACCTCCCGCGCCGCGAGCATCGCGCCGGGATCGCCAAGCTGGATGATCGAGGCCGCGCGCGTCGGGTCCAGGCTATCGAAAAGCGCATCCGCGGCCGTGCCAGCGCCGGCATGCATCAGCATGCGGACCTCGACCGGTGCGTCGGGCGCGGTGATGACGCGCAACGCTTCGAAGGACCCCATATGGGCGCTGAGCAGCACGACCCCCTGTCCCGCCGCGGCGTGGCCCAGCAGCAGGTCGAGGCCCTGGACCTCGACGCGGTACCCCGCCGTCCGACCGGTCAGAAGGAAGATGCGGTCGAGCATGGTCGCGGCGAAGCAGAAGTACAGCCGCCACAGGTCCCGCCAGGCAGGTTGCCGGCCCAGCGCGCGGGCGAGATAGCGACGCAGCGCCCGCTTCTGCGGCGCCGGCGAGGTCGTCATGAAGAACAGCGTGATCGGGTAGAGCAGCGCATGACCGACATGCCAGCCGAGGCCGAGCGCGATGCGCACCATCAGCCGCATCACGGCGCCACCGCCGCGTTCCGGCACGCGCGTCCAGGCGGCGGCTTCGGTCACGCGGCGAATCGCAGCTCGCCGGTCGCGACGGTGTGGCCTTCGACGGTGCAGGTGAAGCCGATGCGGGCGACGTCCAGCCGGATGAGCGCGACGTCGACGCGCTCCCCGGGCAGCACGGGGGCGGCGAATTTCGCGCGAGGCAATACCGTGGCGGGCGTAAGCGCGAACGCGCGACGGGCGGCGGTGATCACCTGGTCCAGCAACACCACGCCAGGCACGACCGGCCGGCCCGGGAAATGGCCGGGCAGGGCGGGGTGGTCAGGGCTGATGGTGAAGTGGCGCGTGGTCACGCCGGGGCTTCAACACGCCCAGCGGCGGTCCCGCAAGGGGCCTAGAGCACGCGGCCGGCCTGCGCTCACGCCGGCTGCCGCAGTCTTTCGTTTCGGGGTCATCGTCACGCCGCGGATGAGCCCGTCCGAACGCGACCTGCTCACACGGCCAGATCGCCGGCCAGGTGGAACAGGCAGTCGCCCCGCTTGGTGCGGGCGGGGACGCGCTTGCACATCACGATGCCCGCGGCCTTGAAGGCGATGTCGACCGGCGGCAGCCAGGGTGTCTCGGGGATGTGAATACGCGCGGCCGGGGTCCCGGGCGCAACAGTGTCGCCCAATTCAACCAAGGGTTCGAAGACGCCATTCTCCGGCGCATAGACGTACATGTCCGGCCCGCGGACATCGAGGAAGCGCGTCGGGATCGGCGGCTCGACCCAGTGCTCCTTTCCCAGGATGCCAAGGTGAACCAGCAGGTTGCGCAGCCCTCGCTCGGCGATGGCGAGCCCCGAGGCGTTCACCGCGCCGGCCCCGCCGAGTTCGGTGCCGAGCGCGATCTTGCCGCGCCGGTCCGCCCCGCTCCCCAGCGTCTGGTCCCCACCCTGACCCTGCGCGCCGCCCTGGATGTAGGTGTAGGGCGCGCCGAACGCCCGAAGCGCGGCGAGCTGCTTCCGGTACATCGCCGGGTCGCCCGACTGCTTGGCGAGGGCCGTCGGGATGTAGTTCAGCGACGATCCGCCTGAATGCAGGTCGATGACGAGATCCGCGAGCGGGATGATCTCGCTGTCGATGTAATGCGCGATCTGCCGCGTGACGGTGCCGTCCGGATCGCCGGGGAAGATGCGGTTCATGTTGAGGTCGTCGATCGGCGAGACGCGCCGGCCGATCAGCGCGGCCGGATAGTTGGCCATGGGCAGCATGATGACGCGGCCGCGGATCATGCCCGGTTCGAGGAACTTGATGAGGTTGGCCAGCGCCACCTGGCCCTCGTATTCGTCGCCATGGTTGCCGGAGGAGAAGAAGGCCGTCGGTCCCTCGCCGTTCTTCACCACCACGATCGGGATGGGCAGGAACCCGTAGGCACTGTCATGGGTCGAATGGAACAGGCGGAGGAAGCCGGTCTGCTTGCCGTCCTTCGCGAAGTCCACCTCCGGGACCAGGCGGGACTTTCTTGCTTCTGGCATGGCGTTCCTTAGCTGTCGGTCAGGTGGCAGGCGACCTGGTGGCCGGTCGCGGTCTCGCGCAGGTCGGGCGCGCGTTCGCGGCAGACCGGCATCACATGCGGGCAGCGCGTGTGGAAACGGCAGCCGGAAGGCGGGTTCAGCGCGGAGGGGATGTCGCCGGTGATCCGCTCCCGCTTGCCGCGCGATCGCTGCGCCGGGTGCTGCGCCGGCACCGCGGCGATCAGCGCCTGGGTATAGGGGTGGCGGGGTGCCGCGTAGATCGTCGCCTTGTCCGCGACCTCGACCACCTTGCCGAGATACATCACTGCGACGCGGTCGGAGATGTGGCGCACGACCGACAGGTCATGCGCGATGAACAGATAGGTCAGCCCCATTTCCCGCTGCAGGTCCTGCAGCAGGTTGACGATCTGCGCCTGGACGGAGACGTCGAGCGCCGAGACCGCCTCATCGCAGACGATCAGCCGAGGATGCAGGATCAGCGCGCGGGCGATACCGATGCGCTGCCGCTGCCCACCCGAGAATTCATGCGGGAAGCGGTCCATCGCGCGCGCCGGCAGGCCGACCTTGCCGAGCATTTCCGTCACCTTGGCGCGCGTCTCGGCGCCCGGTCGCGCGCCATGGATCACCAGTGGCTCGGCGATGATGTCCTCGACCGACATGCGCGGGTTCAGCGCGCCATAGGGGTCCTGGAAGATGATCTGCATGGAGCGGCGGAAGCCGCGCATCTCCATGCGGCCGATGCGCGTGATCTCATTGCCGTCGAACGCGATGCTGCCGGCGGTGGGTTCGATCAGCCGCAGCAGCAGCCGGCCGAGCGTGGATTTGCCGCAGCCGGATTCACCGACCAGGCCGAGCGTCTCCCCAGCATTGATCGTGAATGAGACATCGTCCACGGCCTTGAGCGTCGCCGTCCGGCCGAGGCCGAACATGCCGCGCGCGCCGACCTCGAAATGCTTCGACAGCGCTGTGGCGGCGATCAGCGGCGTCGTCATGCGAGTTCGCGTGCCCGGAAGCAGGCGGCGGTGTGGGCAGTCTCCAGCGCCTCAAGCGGCGGGATCGCCGCCGAGCAGGAGGCGACAGCGTAAGTACAGCGCGGGCTGAAGCGGCAACCGGGCGGGCGACGCGCTGGTTCCGGCAGCGTGCCGGGAATCGCGACGAGGCGCGGCCTGTCTTCCGTCAGCGACGGCACGCACTCCAGCAGCCCGCGTGTATACGGATGCATCGGGTGGTCGAAGATGGTCGCGACCGGCGCTTCCTCGATGACGCGGCCGGCATACATGACCAGCACGCGGTCGGCCGTCTCCGCGATCACGCCCATGTTGTGGGTGATGATCATGATGGCCATGCCGTACTCGTCGCGAAGGTCCATCAGCAGGTCGAGGATCTGCGCCTGGATCGTCACGTCGAGCGCGGTGGTGGGCTCATCCGCGATCAGCAGCTTCGGATTGCAGGCGAGCGCCATGGCGATCATCACGCGCTGGCGCTGCCCGCCCGACATTTGGTGCGGGTAATCGTCGAGCCGCCGCGAGGCCGAGGGGATGCCGACCTTGTCGAGCATGTCGATGGCGCGCTTGCGGAGATCCGACTTGGACAGGCGTTCATGCGCCGCGATCGTCTCCATGATCTGGTCGCCGATGGAGAAGACCGGGTTCAGCGACGTCATCGGCTCCTGGAAGATCATCGAGATCCCCGGGCCGCGAATGGCCTGCATGGCGCGGTCGTTGAGGCCGGTCAGGCGCTGACCGTTGAAGTGGACGTCTCCGGCCGCGATGCGCGCGGGCGGCTTCGGCAGCAGATCCATGATGGTCAGCGCCGTGACCGATTTGCCCGAGCCGGATTCGCCGACGATGCCAAGGATCTCGCCTTCCTTCAGCGAGAAGGAGACATCCTCGATAGCATTCACCTCGCCGCGCCCGGTCATGAAGGCGGTGGTCAGGCCGCGCACGTCCAAGAGCGTCACTGCTGGATCCTGAGCCGGGGGTCGAGGACGTCGCGCAGCCCGTCACCGAGCAGGTTCAGCCCCATCACGGTGATCATCAGCATCACGCCGGGAATGGTGATGATCCAGGGCGCCTCCCGCAGGAAGTCGCGGCCCTCTGCCATGATGTTCCCCCAGGTGGGGGTGGGCGGCACAGCGCCGACGCCGAGGAAGGACAGCGTCGCCTCCGACAGCACCGCATAGGCGAACAGGAAGGAAAGCTGCACGATCATCGGCGCCATGGCGTTGGGCAGGATGTGGTGGCGCAGGATGCGCCAATGCCCCGCACCGGCGGCGACGGCAGCCTGCACATACTCCATCTCCCGCAGCACGATGACGGATGACCGCACGATGCGCGCGGTGCGGGGGATGTAGACGATGGACAGCGCCAGGATGACGTTCAGCGTCGACGGCCCCAGCACCGAGGTCACGGCAATCGCGAGCAGGATGGCCGGGAAGGCCATCAGCGCGTCGTTCACCCGCATCAGCGCGTTGTCGAGCCGCCGGAAATATCCTGCCGCCGCGCCGATCAGCGTGCCGAACACCGCGTTCAGCGCGACGACCGACGCGCCGATGATCATCGATAGCTGCGCCCCCCACACCACGCGCGACCACAGCGATCGCCCGAAATTATCGGTGCCGAACACCCAGTTCTCGTCGGGTGGTAGGAACTTGTTGCGCATCGACAGGCGCTGTGGGTCGATATCCGTGATCCACGGCGCCGCGATGCCGATGCCCGCCACCACCCCGAACAGCAACAGCCCGGTCATGAACAGCTTGTGGTGAAGCAGCCGCCGCACAGCCGCACGCGCTGGGTGCTCGCGCTTGTGGGCGATCGCCTCCGCGTCCAGCACCGCCTCACTCATAGCGCACCCGTGGGTCGAGCACGGCGTAGAGCACGTCCACCGTGATGTTCACCATGACCAGGAAGGTCGTCACCAGCAGCAACCCGCCCTGCACCATCGGATAGTCGCGGTTCAGCACGGCCTGGGTCAGCAGCTGCCCCATGCCGGGAATGGAGAACAGCGCCTCCGTCACCACCGCGCCCGACAGCAGCAGGGATACGATGATGCCAACCACGGTCACGATCGGGATCAGCGCGTTGGACAGCGCATGCTTCAGCACGACCTTGCGCTGCGACAGCCCCTTGGCGCGCGCGGTCCGGATGTAGTCCTGCCGCAGCACCTCCAGCATCGACGACCGCGTGATGCGTGCGAGCAGACCCGCCTGGAGCAGGGCGAGCGAGAAGGCCGGCATCGCCAGGCTGCGCAGCCAGCCGACGGGATCGTCGCTGAAAGGCACATAGCCGCCCGAGGGCAACCAGCCGAGATGCACCGCGAACAGGATGATCATCAGCAGGCCAAGGAAGAAGTTCGGTACACTGATCCCGATCATGGCGAACATCATGGCCGCCTGATCGATCCATGTGTTCTGCCGGAGCGCGGCGATGATGCCGCTCGCGATGCCGATCAGCAGCGTGAAGACCATGGCGTAGAGCGACAGGCCGATCGTCACCGGCAGGCGTTCCATCGTCGCGGCGAACACGCCCGTTCCCAGTAGCAGCGACCGCCCAAGATCCCCCTGCGCGAGTCCGCGGTAGTAGTCGATCAGTTGCAGGTAGATCGGCTCGTCCAACCCGAGGTCGCGACGCAACTGCTCGATCTGCGCCGGCGTGGCGGACACCCCGGCGATCGCCGCCGCAGGGTCGCCGGGGATCAGCCGCATCAGCCCGAAGGAGATCAGGCTAACAATGAGAAGGACCGGGATCGCGCTCAGCAGTCTGCGGAAGGCGACCCCGATCATGGTGTTATCGCTGGATCCACACGTTGGAGAAGCGCGGGATGCGGAAGGGTACGAAGCCCTGCACGTTGGACCGCACCGCCTGCACCTTGGTCAGCGCCCCGAAGGGATAGGCATAGGCCCGCTCCAGGATCAGCCGCTGCATGTCCGCGAAACCCTGCTGGCGGGCGTCGGCGGTGCGTTCGTTGTTCATCCTGTTCCAGGCCGCCATCACGTCCGGGTCGTCATTGTTGTCGCGCGGGCGATAGGCGGCGTTGGGCGAGACCAGGAACTGCATCGTCGCCAGCGCGCCTAGCGCCGGCTGCGTGCCCCAGCCCGTATGGTAGAAATGCCATTCGTCGCTGTTCAGCCGCTGTGACATCTGCACGGAGGTCGGCCAGTCCACGACGCGAAGATTGGCATTGATGCCGACCGCGCGAAGCTGCTGCTGCATGACCAGCGCCGCATTGTACATCGGCGGGTAGTCGCGGTTGGTCAGCAGGATGATCGGCTCGTTGCGATACCCGGATTCACGCAGCAGCGCCCGGGCCCGCGCCTGGTCGTTGATGTTGTAGGTCTCGCGCCCGGCATCGGTGTAGCTGGGCTGGTTCGGGAACTGGAAGCCGACATTCAGGCGGTAATTGCCGTCCGTCGCCGCATCCATGATGTCTTCCATGCCGAGCGCGGCCTGCACCGCGCGGCGGAAGGCGATGTTGTTGGTCGGCGGCGTGGAGGTGTTCGGCAGCGCGATCTGAATCCACCAGTTCTGCAGCGGCACCAGCGTGATCGCGTTGTTGCGCCGCAGCGTGTCGAGCGACCGCGTTGGCACGTCCTCCACGGCCTGGAGCGCACCCGTCTCAAGCCCTGCGACACGCGCGGAAGCCTCGGTCACGATGCGGAAGGTGACGGTATCCACGCAGGCCACGCGATACCCGCCGAAGCCGGTCCGCTGCTCGAAGGCGGTGTTGGGCTTGTAGCCGTCGAAGCGGCCAAGCCGCGCATGGCTGCCCGGGGTGAATTCCAGCAGCCGGAACGGCCCGGTGCCGACGGTCCGCAGCTGCTGCCGCTCGTCATTCTCGTGCTCCGACGGGATGATGACGATGGGCACCGAGAAGCTGGACAGCGCCTCGATGAAGGTCGGCTGCGCCTGCTTCATGCGGATGATGAAGGTGTGCGGGTCCGGCGTTTCCCAGCTCGCGACGTTGTCGAGCGTGCTGCGCTGCAACCCGATCCGGTTGTAGCGGTTGAAGGAAGCCGCGACATCCGCCGACGTCATCGGCTTCCCGTTGTGGAAGGTGATGCCCTGCCGCAGACGGAATGTGTAGGTCATCCCGTCGCCCGATTCCTCCATGCTCTCGGCGAGCTCGAGGATGGGCGCGTTGTTCTCGTCGCGCGTCATCAGCGATTCGTAGATGTTCATCGCGATGTTGCGGGTCGAGATGGTGTTGGACGTCATCTGGTCCAACGAATTCACATTGGCTTCCTGGCCGAACACGATGTCGCCACCGCGCGACGGACATTCGAACGGCGCCGCCTGCGCCGCCATTGGCAGGCCGAGGCCCACCGCCAGGATCGAGTACGCAAGATGAGAGCGCTTCATGAGCCCAATCTCCCGAAGTACCGCGGTGCCACCCGATTTTCACGAAGCGTCCGACGCGCGACGCGGCATGTCAACGGGGATGATGATCAGGGCATCGAGAAACGCGACAGCACGTTCTCCATGATGCGGCTGACATCGCCCTGGAAAGCGCCCTCCTGCCACAGGCTGCCGCACCAGGTGATCGATCCCGTGGCGAAGACGGCGCCACCGCCGGGGGTACTGAAGTGCACGATCTCGGCGCGCTTCAGCGCATCGGGGCTCTCGCCGGTGACGGTCGAAAGATGCGACAGCAGCTCCTCCGGCACGGTCACGAAGGATGCCGGCGGATCTTCCGATCGCGCGAGGACCGCGGTGTTTGCCGGCGTACCCAAGGCGAAATCCGCACGGTCCAGTTCGAATCCCGCCGCACCCCCGCCCGACAGGCCATAGTCGCCGAACACCTCGCTTTCGATGCCCTCGAAGATCCAGGCGTGCTGCGGGTCGTGCGCCTCGGGCCGGAGGCGGTAATGCGTGCCCTCGAACTTGCCCTGGCCGGAGAACCCGACGCCACCCAGCATCTGCGGCGGCCGCCGACTGCGACGCCATAGCCCCCCGTAGGCGCCGTCGGTCTGGTGCCAGTATTCGCCGGGCTCGGCCGCCCAGGCGCGGATGCCACCCTCCGACCGGCGCAGTTCCATCATCCCCGGCAGCGTCTGCGTCACCGCGATGCGCCAGTAGAAGCCATTGCCCCCCAGATACATCAGCCGCCCCGGCCCCCGATGCGCGTAGTCCATCAGCGCATCCAGCGTCTGGAGCGTGTGGTACTCGGGATGCGACCCCGTCAGCACGACGCGATAGGGCTTCAGCAGATCGACGCCTTCCTCGTGCAGGTCCTCATCGGTGATCACGTCGAAGGCGATGCCCTTGGCTTCCAGCCAGGCGAGCAGATGCGTATCCGCCGGATAGTGCCGCAGCCCCGACCCGCGGGCATCGTCGAAGGTCAGGAAACCCGGCCGCATCGTCAGGATCGGCCGCAGCCGCGAGGAAAACGCGAAGCCGCTGCCATCAGGGTGCTTGTTGTAGGTGGACCGCCCATAGACGGGGAAATCATCCGGATTATGCGGGTAGGCGCCCCAGGCGGCGACGCGCGCCTTGTATGCGGCATCGGCATTCCCGCGCGCGTGATTGGCATAGGCCTGATAGGTGAAGGTGGAGGCCAGGAAGGCCACCGGCGCCCGTGCGCTGCCCTTGGGGGGCAAGACATAGAGCGGCAGCCAGTCCTCCCCGCCCGCGCAGGTCAGATGCAGCGCATAGGCGCCGCTCGGCAGGTCCTCCGGCACCGTGAAATGGAAGTCCGCCTGCCAGCCGCAATCGCCAAGGTCGTCCGCGTGGAAGTGGATGGCGGCGTAGTCCTCCGGCGCATGCCGCCAGCACATCTCGCGTCCCGACCAGCGCGCGCCCACCATGGCGCGGGTCGGCACATTCACCAGATACCCGTCGCAATGCTGGCCGCCGATGTCGAGGATGCGCTGTGTCGGCGTGTCGCGCGCGAAATCCCAGCCGGCGACCGGCGCCAGTTCAGCCAGCGTCGCTCCCGGCTGCGGAAAGCTGTCGCGATACCCCTCCAGCAGCGCAGGGTCCTCGATCTTCGCCGTCAGGTGCCGGCCGCCGGCCGCATCCGCCGCAATGACAAGCCGCCCGCCACCGGGCGGCAGGCGAAGGCCCGGCATCACCGCCGTCGCGACGCTCTCCGCCCCACCATCCAACGCCACCATGCCAACCGTGACGCGGCCCGACCCCGCGTCCGCACTGAGCCACAGCCGATGCCACGCACGCAGCGCCGGTGTTTGCGGCGTCGCGACAACGCCATCCGCCACGGTGCCGGTCACGCCGGCCGGACCGATCGACAGCCTCGCGGCGACGCCGTCCGCGACCTCCGCGATCACCACCGCCTCCTCCTGCGGCAGCGCGCCCAGCCACATCAGCGCCGTCCAGGTGAGCGGCCCCGGCCCGCGCCGCGGCGCGCGCGGTACCACCGCATGCGACCCGAGCCGGATCTCCTGCCGCCGCCCAGCGAAGGTGATGTCGAAGCGATGCGACAGATCCTCGAAGCGCAACCCTGGCCCGGCCGGGTTAGGATCGCCCGAGATCACCCGCACCAGCCTCGCCCGCGCCTCCCCGCCATCCCGCACGCTGACATGGGCGGCGAAATGCTCGCCGGGCCGGTGCGAGAAGCGGTCGAGATAGCCGGTGATCGGAAGTTCTGCGGGCGGCGGCATGCAGGGCTCCTCGACAGGGAACGCTACGAAGCCTCCGATGCGCACGGCAGCGCGTCAATCCGTCTGGCGGCCGCGGCGCGAACGTGCCAGCCTTTCCAGCGCAGGAGGGCCATCATGTCCAACGTGATCCGCAACCTCACCGACAGCCGCGCCGAGGAACGCGAATGGGCGCTGCGCTGTGACATGGCAGCCGTGTTTCGCATCGGGGCGCGGCTCGGCTGGAACGAGCATATCGGCAACCACAATTCGCTGATGCTGCCCGACAGCGAGGAGCCACTCTTTCTCATCAATCCGCGCGGCTACCTGTTCCAGGAACTGCGCGCGTCGGACCTGATCGTCTGCAACCTCGACGGTAAGGTGCTGCGTGGCAACGGCGAGCTTCGCAAGGTCGCCTTCCACATCCATTGCCGCATCCACCTGGCGAACCCCAAGGCGACCTGCGTCGTTCACGTCCATCCGCGCTGGCTCACGGCGCTGTCGATGATCGAGGGCGCGGAATTCTCGCTGTCCCACCACAACTCGCTGCTGCTGAACGACCGCACCGTCTACGACCCCGAAGGCGACGAGCCCGTGCATTCCAACGAGGAAGGCGACCGCATTGCGCGGCTGATGGGCGACAAGACCATCATGGTCATGCGCGGCCACGGCGTGACGGTCGTTGGCCCCACCGTGCACGACGCCTTCGACGAAACCTACATGGCCGAGCGCACCGCTATGTACCAAATGACGGCGATGCAGACCGGCCAGCCGCTGCACAAGCTGCCGGAGAAGCTTCGCCGCAACCACACCGGCGCCTGGGGCGAGAAGCTCGATGCGCGGCTGCACCTCGATGCCTGGCGCCGGGTGCTCGACCGGGAGGAGCCCGACTACAGGACCTGACGGCGCCCTGTCAGCGCCAACATCGCCGCGACGAGCGCGACCGCCAGCGCGAAGGGACCGAAAGCGCCGAAGCCGATCTCTGCCATGATCCAGCCGCCGATGGACGCCGCGCCGAGCCAGCCGAGGCTCGCCGCCGTCACGTTCAGCCCGAGCACCGTGCCCCGCACCTCATCCGGCACGTTGGCCAGCGCGGCCATCAGGCTCGGCCGCGACATCGCGCCGAAGGTCGCATAGGCGAAGCCGAGCGCCGTCGTCTCCCACAGTCCGGGGGTCCAGCCGAACAGGATCAATGCCGCACTGCCCGAGGCGACCATGGTCAGGGCAAAGGTGCGCAGCCGGTCCGCGAGCCTATCCGCCGCCTGCCCACCCAGGATGGTGCCGAGGATATTGCCCAGCGCCATGATGCCGAGCGGGATGGCGACACCCGCCGGCGTCAGCCCGTAGATCGTCTGCAGGAATGTCGCGTAGTAGACGACCGTCAGCCCGTAGCAGACGCGTTCCGCCACACCCATCCAGAGCAGCCGCATCACCGGCCCGGTCATCGCACCGCGCATGCTGACCTGCTTTGCCGCGGCGGCGGCACCCTGGGCCGGCCGCAACGTGGTCGCGAACAGCCCCAGCGCGGCCAGCAGCGCTACCCCGGCGACCACTTGGTTCACTCCACGCCAGCCGATCGAGGTTCCGATCCAGGCCGCCACCGGCACGCCCACCAGCAGTGCGAAGGACTGCCCCGCCATCACCCAGCCCAGCGCGCGCCCCCGTTGCCGGTCCACCGTGCGCGCCGAAGCCTCCGCCATGATCACGCCGGTGAAGGCGCCGGCGCAGGCGCCCGCCGCCGTCGCTGCCAGGGCGACCTCGACGAAGCTGCCCGCCAGCGACAGCCATACCAGCCCGGCCGCGAGGCCGATCGGCCCGCCGATCATCAGCGGCCGCCGTCCCCAGCGATCCGACGCCGCCCCCGCGACAACCGACGCGACCCCCCAGGCGATCGAGGTCGCCGCCATGAGGTTCGCGACCATCGCCAGGCTGACCGAAAGGTCCCGCGACATGTCGATCAGGAACGGCGCGCGCGTTGTGCCCGAGGAGGACGCGGCGAACATGCCGAGGCACGCCGCCGCCAGCAGCGCCCAGGGCATCGGCGGCATGGGGGGCGACCTCAGCCCAGCCGCCGGCGATACAGCGCGATCAGCCTTTCCCAGTGCCGTTCCGCCGCCGGCCTGTCGTAGCAGTGACGCTGCGGGAAGGCGAAGCCGTGATGCACGGCCGGGTGGACTTCGAGCTGGCCCGCGGCGCCGGATGCCTCGAACAGCTTGCGCAGCTCCTCGACCATAGGCAGCGGCGCCAGCTCGTCATGCTCGGCGCAGGAGATGTAGAGCTCGGCCCGGCCACGCCCCAGCGTCAGATGCGGGCTCTCCTCTGCCTCGCTGACCAGCCAGGTGCCATAGAAGGACGCCGCCGCGGCGACGCGCCCCGGATAGCGCGCGGCAGCGGCGAGCGCGTAGGGTCCGCTCATGCAGTACCCGTGCACGCCGATCGGGCCGGCTGCCGCGATGCCGCTGCGGTCCAGATGAGCGATCATGTCGGCAACGTCCTCCATCACCGGCGGGATCGTCATCTTCGTGCGGATGGCTCGCATGCGGTCGCGTTCCGGGTCGCCCATCACCAGCACGCCCGGGCCGAACTTCGTATCCCGCCCCGTGCGGTAATACAGGTTCGGCAGCAGCACGCAGTAGCCGGCGGTAGCGAGCCGCCGTGCCATGTCGTGCAGCTCCTCCCGGATGCCGGGCGCGTCCATCAGCATCAGGACCGCGGGATGCAGCCCGTCGCGTTCAGGCCGGACGATGAAGGTCTCCATCGCGCCGCCGCGCGTCGGAATGTCCTCGATGACCTCGATCATGCCGCTTCCTCCGCCTGGCGGGCGGGAGGCTAGCCCCCGGCTGGACGGATGGCGATGGGCAGGGGACAGTCGCGCCCCCAAGGAAGGGAATGCCGCATGAAGATCACCCATTCGCCCGCCAGCCCCTATGTCCGGAAGTGCCTGGCGCTCGCCATCAAGCGCGGCGTCGATAGCCAGATCGAGATGTGGAAGATCGGCGCCGCCTCACCCGAAGTCGCCGCGCTGAACCCGCTGTCGAAGATCCCGACCTTCGTCACCGATGACGGCCAGGCGCTCTACGACAGCCCCGTCGTCTGCGAATACATCGACAGCCTGGGCGACGCGCCGCCGACCATCCCGCCCGCCGGCCCGGCACGCTGGAAGGCGCTGACGCTGGCCGCGCTCGGCGACGGCATCCTCGACGCGACGCAGCCGCGCCGCCGGGAAGCCGCCCTGCCGCTGGACGACGGCCGCAAGGAATACATCGCCATCCAGCAGGGGAAGGTGGCGCGCGCACTCGACGCGCTGGAGAAGGAGACGCTCGGCGACCTCGAGACGATCGGCGAGATCACCGTTGCCTGCGCGCTCGGCTATCTCGACTTTCGCTACCCGCACGAGCCCTGGCGGCCGGGGCACCCGAAGCTGACCGCGTGGTACGAGCGCGTGGTGGCACTCCCGCCGATGGCGCGGACGATGCCGCCGGCGGGGTGAGGGCGGTTGCTGCCGGAGCGGGGCTTTGCCCCTCTCCGGACCTCTCCCCACCAAAGGCCGAAGGGCCTTTGGAAACCTCGACCTGGTACCTGGCGGTACTGGCGCTCCCGCGTTGCGTCGGCGCGCTTTCGGCGCCAGCTAGAACGCCCTTCGCTCCGCCGCCCAGGAAACCCGGGCCATGGGGCACAAGAGCAGACATTGCGCTCTCGGCTCAACGGCCGCGCCCGACGCCAGGTGAAGGTTTCCAAAGGCCCTTCGGCCTTTGGCGGGGAGAGCCCGAGAGGGGCGGCGCCCCTCTCGGTCCCGTCTCGATCAGCGCATCACGCCGCTGGCGCTACCGACAGCCCGCGCACCTTGTGCTTCTCGATCAGCCGCGCGACCAGCCCTGACGCCTTCGCTTCCTCGACGAAGTCGCGCAGGAACGCCGCACCGGCTTCGTTCGCCCGCCCCGTCCCGATCGCCTGCTGCACGGCGCTGAACTGGCCATCCAGGATGCGCGCCCCCGGCAGCGCCTCGACGTCCTTCAGCAACCGCGGCCGCAGCCCGGCGAGGGCTTCCAGCTTCTCCCCGGTGAACAGCGTCAGCGCGCCGTCCAGCCCTTCGGCCCGCAGCAGCGTCGCCTGTTTGATGTTGCGCTCCAGCCAGAGGTCGTAGGCTGCGCGAGCCGTGCTCGCGATGCGCACGCCGGGCCGGTCGACCTCGGCGATGGAGCTGATGGTGGACCCTGCCGGCACGAGGTAGGTCGCCTCGATCTCGGTATAGGCCGCGGTGAAGGCGATCTTTTCCGCGCGCTGGGGTTCCGCGCCGATAAGCCCGATATCCCACGCATCCGTGCCGGCCGCGTCTGCCAGCAGCCCGGGTGAGGAATAGGGCACGAGCCGCAGCGACACGCCGAGCCGTTCCGCCACCGCGCGCGCCATGTCCGGCGCCACGCCCTGCGGGCTGCCATGCTCGTCGCGCCCGGTGACGAGCAGGAAGTTGCTGAGGTTGATGCCCGCGCGCAGCATCCCGCGCGGGGCCAGTTGGGCGATGATCTCGGGCGACATAGGCGATTCCATTTCCGTTCGCCGCAGTAGAAGGCGCAGGCGCGCGGACGGCAAGCCGGCCACCGCCGCCTGTGACAGCCTGTGGCGCGCATGCAATCCTTCATCCCATCGGCGCAACGGCCGAGCCAAGGAAGGAAACCCTGCATGATCCACGAGCTGCGCGTCTATCGCTGCGTGCCCGGCCGGCTGCCGGCGCTGTTGAAGCGCTTCGACACCATCACGCTGAAGATCTGGGAGCGCCACGGCATCCGCCAAGCCGGTTTCTGGACGACGATCGTCGGCGAGTCGAGCCAGGATCTGTTCTACCTCCTCGAATGGAACTCCATGGCTGAGCGCGAGCAGAAGTGGACGGCCTTCCAGAGTGACCCGGAATGGATCGCGAAGCGCGCCGAGACCGAGAAGGACGGCGCTATCGTCGCCAATGTGACGAACGCCTTCCTGCAGCCGACCGCCTTCTCCTCCGTGAAGTAGCAACTTGCGCTTCAACCACGTCGCCAACCGCCTCGATGCCCGGCATTTCGAGGCGGTGGTCGAGATGCTGCGCACGCAGCTCGGCTTCATCGAGCTGCGACGTACCGAGCGCGCGATTTGGCTGCGCCAGCCGGGCGCCAACGTCGACCTCCAGTTCAGCCGCAGCACGACGGCCGGGCGGGACGCGGACAAGTTGCGGTCGCAGGTGTCCTTCCTTAGCGAGACGCCGCGGGAGGATCTGGAGGCGCTGAGGACGTGGTTCGGGGCGCGCGGTCTGGCCGCATCGGTTGGCGCCTACTCGGACCGGGAATTCTACCTCGACGTGCCCGAGGCCTTCGTGGACTTCGTGATCGAAGCGATGCGGCCGGAGCTGGCGGCGTACGACGTGGCGTGAGTGACGCGCGGGGGAGGGGCCCTGGCCCTTTCCGGCAGCCTCAGCCGTAGCGCTGTGCACTTACTGCCTAACCTTTGCTCATGCGGGTGATAGCGGAGGCACGGCCACTGCCCGCTCCTCAGCCAATTGCCCGCGCATGGCGCTGGCACGGCTTTCGCTACTCGCAACCTCGTGCGCATCGCGGCGGCGCGCCGGGGGCTCCGGCGATGACCGTCTCCGCGCCGTCCAACGGGTGAGGGTCCGAACAGATGACCGAAACGAACAAGATCACGCGCCGCGCGGCGCTCCTGGGCCTGTCCACGGCGCTGGCCGCCCCGGCCTTCCGCCCGTCCTTCGCGCAGGCGGCGCCCATCAAGGTGGGCGTGCTGCATTCGCTGTCCGGCACGATGGCGATCTCCGAGACCGCGCTGCGCGACACCGTGCTGATGATGGTCGAGCACCAGAACAGCAAGGGCGGCATCCTCGGCCGCCGGCTGGAAGCGGTGGTCGTCGACCCGGCCTCGAACTGGCCGCTCTTCGCCGAGAAGGCGCGCGAGCTGCTGCAGGTCCACCGCGTGGACGTGACCTTCGGCTGCTGGACCTCGGTGTCCCGCAAATCCGTGCTGCCGGTCTTCGAGGAGCTGAACGGCATGCTCTTCTACCCCGTCCAGTATGAGGGCGAGGAGGAGAGCAAGAACATCTTCTACACCGGCGCCGCGCCGAACCAGCAGGCGATCCCGGCGGTGGAATACCTCATGTCGGATGACGGCGGCAGCGCGAAGCGCATCGTCCTGCTCGGCACCGACTATGTCTATCCGCGGACGACGAACCGCATCCTGCGCGGCTTCCTCAACTCCAAGGGCATCGCCGACGCCGACATCATGGAGGAATACACGCCCTTCGGTCACAGCGACTGGCAGGGCATCGTTACCCGCGTGAAGACCTTCGCCAACCAGGGCAAGAAGACCGCGATCGTCTCGACCATCAATGGCGACGCGAACGTTCCCTTCTACCGCGAGCTCGGCAACCAGGGCATCAGGGCCGAGGACATTCCCTGCGTGGCCTTCTCGGTCGGTGAGGAAGAACTCGCCGGCATCGACACCCGCCCGCTGGTCGGCCACCTGGCGGCCTGGAACTACTTCATGTCCGTGCAGTCGCCGGCCAACACCGAGTTCAAGAACCTCTGGCAGGCCTACATCAAGAACCCGCGCCGCGTGACCAACGACCCGATGGAGGCCACCTACACCGGCTTCAACATGTGGGCCCAGGCGGTGGCCGCCGCGCGCACGACCGCCGTCGATGCGGTGCGCACGGCGGTCATCGGCCAGGAGTTCGCCGCGCCGGCCGGCTACACCGAGAAGATGCTGCCCAACCATCACCTGTCGAAGCCAGTGATGATCGGGGAGATACAGGCCGACGGCCAGTTCAACATCGTCTACAAGACGGCGGAGGCTGTGCCGGCCGAGAACTGGTCGCGCTTCATTCCCGAGAACGCCAACCGTCGCCGCGGCTGAGCGGATGGGGCGGGGCAGACGCGCCCCGCCCGCCTCACCATGACCAGGATCATCGCCCTCCTCCTCCTGATGGCCGCGGCCGCCCTGCCGGCACGCGCGCAGGATGCCTTCCTTGATGCGCTGCCGGGCCTCGGCGGCAATTTCACCGCGCAGGCGGAAGCGGTCGATCGCCT
This sequence comes from Neoroseomonas terrae, assembly GCF_018129025.1. Classification (GTDB taxonomy): domain Bacteria; phylum Pseudomonadota; class Alphaproteobacteria; order Acetobacterales; family Acetobacteraceae; genus Neoroseomonas; species Neoroseomonas terrae. Next base: position 26,563 of record NZ_JAAEDI010000036.1, read on the forward strand.
CGGTGCGGCGGGGGACCCGCGCGCGCTGCCGGTGCTGCGCGCGCTGTCGGATGGGCGGCTGGTCAAGCTGTCCGACGGCACGCTGTTGGTCCGCGATGGCGCGGCCTTCACCAATGCCGCGACCGGCGCGGCGGCCACGCCGGCGGAAGCCGACACGCAACGCATCAGCATCAACAACCGCGTTCGCGTGGCGCTACGCGGCGCGCTGGGCCGGCTGCAGATCATCTCCCCCGATGCCGGCGAGCGCCTTGCTGCCGCCGAGGGCATCTTCCGCAGTCGCAGCGCCGACAATGTCGGGCTGCTCGAAACTGCGCTGGCGCGCGAGACGGTGCCGCGCATCCGTGACCAGATAGCGCTTGCCCTGGCAGTGTCGCGCCTTGTCTCGGCTGACCCTGCGGCGAAGATGGCGGGCATCACGGCGCTGGGTGGCAGCGCATCGCCCGAGGCGCGCTCCCTGCTGCTCGAATCCCGAGCGGCGAATCCCGACCTCGCCGGGCAGATCGACGCCGCCATCGCCGATATCGACCGGCGCCTCGCCATTCGCCGCGTGGCGGAGACCGCCTTCCAGGGTCTCTCGCTGGGCTCCGTGCTGCTGCTCGCCGCGCTGGGTCTTGCCGTCACCTTCGGCGTGATGGGCGTGATCAACATGGCGCATGGCGAATTCGTCATGCTCGGTGCCTACACCACCGTGATCGTGCAGGACCTGCTGCGCGGCCATCCGACGCTTGCACCCTGGTCGCTGCCGCTCGCGATCCCGGCGGCGTTCCTGGTCACGGCGGCGATCGGCGCGGCGATGGAACGCGGGCTGGTGCGCCATCTCTATGGAAGGCCGCTGGAAACCCTGCTGATGACCTTCGGCGTAGGCATGATGATCCAGCAGGCGGTGCGCCTCGTCTTCGGCGCGCAGAACCGGGAGGTGATCTCCCCGCCCTGGATGCAGGGCACGATGCTGCTGCCCTTCGACATCCCGGTCACTGCGAACCGGCTCTGGATTCTCTGCTTCTCGCTCGTCGTCTTCCTGCTGATCGTCGCCGCCATCCGCTTCACCCGTTTCGGGCTGGAGATGCGCGCCGTCACGCAGCGCCGGCCGATCGCCGCAGCCATGGGCATCCGCACCGGCCGCGTCGACGCGCTCACCTTCGCGTTCGGCTCCGGCATCGCCGGCATCGCCGGCGTGGCGCTGTCGCAGATCGACAACGTCTCGCCGAATCTCGGCACCGGCTACATCATCGACAGCTTCCTCGTCGTCGTCTTCGGCGGCGTGGGCAGCCTGGCCGGCACGCTGATCGCCGCCTTCGGCCTTGGTGTCATCAACAAGATGCTGGAACCCTGGGCGGGCGCGGTGCTCGCCAAGGTTTTCGTGCTGGTCGCGGTGATGGTCTTCATCCAACGCCGCCCGCGCGGCCTGTTCCCGCAGAAGGGCAGGGCGGCCGAGGCATGAGCGCGACAACCCTCCACGCGCCACCCCTGTCGCGCACCCGCCTGGGCCTGCGTGCCCTGATGGGCGCGGCGGTGGTGATCCTCGCCGCCTTCCCGCTGCTCAACATGCTGCCGCAGGACAATGTCCTGCATGTGTCGGACTTCCTCGTCTCGGTCTCCGGCAAATGGATCTGCTACGCAATCCTGGCGCTGTCGCTCGACCTCGCCTGGGGCTATGCGGGCATTCTCTCGCTTGGCCACGGCGCGTTCTTCGCGCTCGGCGGCTATGCGATGGGCATGCACCTGATGCGGCTGATCGGGCCGCGCGGGGTCTATGGCCATCCGACGCTCCCGGACTTCATGGTCTTCCTCGGCTACCAGGAGCTGCCCTGGTACTGGCTGGGCTTCCAGAGCTTCCCCTTCGCCATGCTGATGGTGCTGCTGGTGCCCGGCGTGCTGGCGCTCGTGCTCGGCTGGCTGTGCTTCCGCAGCCGCATCACCGGCGTCTACCTCTCGATCATCACCCAGGCCATGACATACGCGCTGATGCTCGCCTTCTTCCGCAACGACATGGGCTTCGGCGGCAACAACGGCTTCACGGACTTCAAGGAGCTGCTGGGCATGCCGCTGAACACAGGCGCGGCCCGCGCAACGCTGTTCTATGCATCCCTGCTCACGCTGGTCGGCTGTTACCTGTTCTGCCTGTGGATGACCGGCACGAAGTATGGCCGGGTGCTCACCGCGATCCGCGATGCGGAGAACCGCGTCCGCTTCCTCGGCTACGACACCACCAGCCACAAGCTGTTCGCCTTCGTCGCCTCGGCGATGATGGCGGGATTGGCCGGCGCGCTGTACGTCCCGCAGGTCGGCATCATCAACCCCGGCGAGTTCAGCCCCGGCAACTCCATCGAGGCCGTGATCTGGGTCGCCGTCGGCGGCCGCGGCACGTTGGTCGGCGCGGTGCTCGGTGCTTTCAGCGTGAACGGCCTCAAGACCTGGCTGACCAGCGCAGCGCCCGATCTCTGGCTGTTCGTGCTCGGCGCGCTCTTCGTCGCCGTCACGCTGTTCCTACCGAAGGGATTGGTCGGCCTGATCCAGGGGCGCGGCAAATGAGGGGACGTCGCCTCTATCTCGACGGCGTCTCGGTCGTCTTCGACGGCTTCCGCGCCCTGAACAACCTCGCTTTGGTGGTCGAGCCGGGCGAGATGCGTGCCGTCATCGGCCCCAACGGCGCCGGCAAGACGACGATGATGGACGTCATCACCGGCAAGACGCGGCCCACCTCCGGTGTCGTCACCTTCGGCGATCTCGACCTGACGCGCATGGATGAGGCCTCGATCGCCAATCTCGGCATCGGCCGCAAGTTCCAGAAGCCCACCGTCTTCGACGCGCTGACGGTCTTCGAGAATCTCGAACTCGCGTTGAAGGCGCCGCGCGGCCCCGTCGCCTGCCTGCGCTGGCACCTGGCCGGCGCCGGCCGCACGCGCATCGAGGAAGTCGCCGCCGAGATCGGCCTGACCGAACGCGCGCACGACCGCGCCGGCATCCTCTCCCACGGTCAGAAGCAGTGGCTCGAGATCGGCATGATGCTCATGCAGGACCCCGACCTGATGCTGGTCGACGAACCCGTCGCCGGCATGACGGATGCCGAGACCGAGCACACCGCCAGGCTGCTCGCCCGCATCGCAGGGCGTCACAGCGTCGTCGTCGTGGAGCACGACCTGGAATTCGTCCGCGCGCTCGGCTGCAAGGTCACCGTGCTGCATGAAGGCACGCTGCTGTCCGAAGGCTCGATCGATCACGTGCAGAACGACCCGCGCGTGGTCGAAGTCTATCTGGGGCGCTGAGATGCTCGACGTCGCCAAGATCGACCTCTCCTACGGCGCCAGCCGCTGCCTGCGGGGCGTCTCCCTGCAGGCCCAGCCCGGCAAGGTCACCGCCGTGCTCGGCCGCAACGGCGTCGGCAAATCCTCCCTGCTGCGCGCCATCATGGGGTTGGAACGCATCCAATCCGGCAGCATCGGCTGGGAGGGTCGCGACATCTCCCGCCTCGGCCCCGCCGAGCGGGCCCGCGCCGGCATCGGCTACGTCCCGCAGGGCCGCGAGATCTTCCCCTTCCTGACCGTGCAGGAGAACATGGAGACCGCGCTCGCCGCCGCGCCGCGCGGGGCGGGCGTGCCGGGCGACATCTTCGACCTGTTCCCGATTCTGCGGCAGTTCCTCCGCCGCCGCGGCGGTGACCTGTCAGGCGGCCAGCAGCAGCAGCTCGCCCTGGCCCGTGCCCTCTGCGCGCAGCCGCGGCTGCTGATCCTCGACGAACCGACCGAGGGTATCCAGCCCTCCGTCATCAAGGATATCGGCCGCGTCATCCGCCACCTGTCGCGCGACCGCGGCATGGCGATCATCCTCGTCGAGCAATACTACGACTTCGCCCGAGAACTGGCTGACGACATCGCGGTGATGGTGCGCGGCGAGGTGGTCCTGCATGGGCCGTCGGAAAGCCTCGCGGAAGACCAGGTGCGACCATTGCTGACGGTATGACGGCGTCTCGACGACGCCGCTTTCATGCACCCGGGCTCACCGCAGCGGCCCGGGGGCATTGCCGGCCTTCCGACGACTTCACCTGGCCCGTGACGGTCGGTCAGTCGAGCACGGGCTCCAACCCCAGGCCCGGCGCGTCCGGCACCGCGATCGCGCCGCCCTTCGGCACCAGCGCTTCGCCATACGGTGCGCGCATGAGGTCCGCGAAGTAGATCTCGATCGGCTCGGCCTCCTCCGCCGCGGCGAGGAAATGCAGCGTCGCCAGCAAGCCCGGGCCGAAATAGGGGCAATGCGGGACCAGCCGCACGCCGGCCTCGCGCGCCAGCTCCGCGATCTCGAGCATCGCCGACAGCCCGCCGATCTTCGTGACGGAAGGCTGCGCCACGTCCACCGCGCGCATCTCGAACATGCGGCAGAAATCCTCGACCGTGCCGTTGCACTCGCCGGCCGAGATCGGCGTCGGCGCGGCGGCGCGGATGCGGGCGATGGCGGGAATGTCCTCGGGCGGCCAGATCGGCTCCTCGACCCAGGCGATGTTGTGGCCTGACACATCTTCGCAGAACTGCACCGCCTCGTCCTCGGTGTTCCAGACGCAGTTGATGTCGAGCATCAGCGGCACCTCGCGCGGCGCGGCATCGCGCGCCGCGCGGATGCAGCGCAGGTCGAATTCGTGAAGCTTGATGTGGCGATAGCCGCGCGAGATCGCTTCGCGCGTGTTGCGCGCCACATCCTCCGGCACGCCGTAGCGCAGCAGGGAAGCATAGGCCGGCACCTCCCGCCGCGCCGCACCGCCGAGCAGCGCATGCAGCGGCTTGCCGGCCGCCTTCGCGCGGATGTCCCACAGCGCGATGTCGATCGCCGACAGCCCGTAGGTCACGGGCCCGTTGCGCCCGAAATTGTGGAACCGCCGGTTCAGCATGCGCATCAGCGCCGGAATGTCGCTCGCATCCTGGCCGATGCAGGCGGGCCCGATCAGCCGGTCCACCGCATCCTTCGTCGTCTCCACCAGCGTGAAGCCGAAACCCTCGCCCCAGCCGTGAATCCCGGCGTCGGTTTCAACGCGCACGAGCAGCGTGTCCATCGCCTTCAGATGCAGGTTGCCGCCGACGCCGTCGCTGCCCGCGCCATAGGTGAAGTCCGTGCGGTGATGATGCGTCGTGACCCTGGTGATCTTCATCGGCGTTCCCTTTCGCGGCTGGCGCGTTCGGCCGATACTGCCCGCAAGGGCCGGCGGGCAGAAGCCGGCTACGGAGGATTCGCATGAAGCGCAGGACATTCATCGGCGGCGCGGCCGCGTCTCTCGCGACGCCGGCACTGGCGCAGCCCCAATGGCCGGACCGGCCGATCCGCGTCGTCGTGCCCTTCGCTGCCGGCGGCCCCTCCGACATCGTCGTGCGCCTGCTTGCACCGCGCATGACGGCGGTGCTGGGCCAGCCGGTGGTGGCGGATAATCGCGCGGGCGCCGGCGGCGTCACGGGGGTCGACGTCGTCGCGAAGGCCGCGCCCGATGGCTACACCATCGGCATCGGCAGCGCCGGCGGCCTTGCCATCTCCCCGCGCCTCGACCGCGGCACGCCCTACGACCCGCTGCGCGACCTAGCGCCGATCACGCTCGGCGTTCTGGTGCCGGAACCGCTCTGCGTGCCCGCCGCCACGCCATACCGCACCGTCGCCGAGCTGATCGCGGCGGCGAAGGCGCAGCCGGGCAAGCTGAACTACGGCTCCGCCGGGTCGGGCAGCATGCCGCATCTGGCAGGCGAGCTGTTCCGCACCGCGGCCGGCATCGACGTCACCCACGTCTCCTATCGCGGCGGTGCCCCGCTCACCACGGCACTCCTGCAGAACGAGGTGCAGCTCGGCTTCGCCGACCTGCCGATCCTGCTGCCGCATCTGCGCGCCGGCACGATCCGTGCGCTCGCCGTCGGCACCGAACGCCGCCTGCCCTGGATCCCGGACGTGCCGACCATGACCGAGGTCGGCCTGCCCACCGTCGACGCCAACAACTGGCACGGCTTCGTGGCACCGGCCCGCACCCCGGAACCGATCCTGGAAAAACTGCACGCCGCGATCGCCGGCGCGCTGAACGACCCGGAGATTCGCCGCGCGCTGGACGGGCAGGGCGCGATCCCGGGCGGCGATTCCCGCGCGGCCTTCGGCGCGTTCATGCGGGCCGAACTGGACAAGTGGGGCGAGGTGATCCGGCGGGGCAATATCCAGGCGGACTGAGGCGCGGAGCGTCAGAGAGGGGCGCCGCCCCTCTCCGAACCTCACCCCGCCAGGCCATGGATGGCCTGGACCGCCGTTACCTGGCGTTGGGCGCGGAGGTCATGCCCTGATCGCGAAGTCCTGCTGTGCATCGGAGCGCGTCATGACACGGCGACGAACTGTCGTGCGGCCTTTCGGCCGATGCGGGCTCATTCGCACCTGTGAATGGGTACCCCGTGCCGCCGTAAGGTTCGGGAAGGGCCAGCGCCCTTCCTGAATCCATACGCCGCGATCACGCCGTGATCGTCTGCAGCACCTCGAACCCCTCGAACTGCGGATGCCCCAGCGTCGTCGGCTTCGCATCGCCCGCCGATGCATGCGCATGGCGGAACTGCGCCGAGCGCGTCCATCCCTCGAACGCTTCCTTCGACGCCCAGATAGTGAAGGAGGAATACAGGATATGGTCCTCCGCCTGCGGCCCCTTCAGCAGATGGAAGGCGACGAAGCCGGGCACTTCCTTCAGCCGGCTGTCGCGCGTCAGCCACTTCTGCTCGAAGGCCTCGGCCTCTGAAGGGATGACGCGGAAGCGGTTGGTGGCGATGAACATCGGTCGGTGTCCCTGACTACTGCACTTCCGTCGCATTGGCCGCACCGAGGATGCGGAACAGGCTTTCGTCACGCCCCAGCGCCCACAGTACCGAATTGATCGGCGGGCTGGTCAGGCTGCCGCACAGCGCGGCGCGCAGCGGCTGCGCCACGTCTTTCAGCTTCACGGCCTTCACCTCGGCGTAGTCGCGCAGCCACTGCTCGAGATCCGCCTTCTCCCACGGCGCGGCCGAGAGGAACTCAGCGAGGTCCACCAGCCGTGCGCGCGCCTCAGGCGTCAGCGCGGCCAGCGCCTTCTCATCGATCGCCGGCAGCCCCTCATGCGCGGCAAAGGCGGCCGCACCGGCCAGTTCCTCGAGCGTACGCGCCCGCTCCTTGAGGTCGGGCATCAGCATGCCAACGCGCTCCGCGCCTTCCGTGCCGAACAGCACGCCGCGCCTGCCCAGGATCTCAAGCACCTCGCGCGTCAGCCGCGCGTCGTCGGCCTGGCGCAGATAGACGCCGTTCAAATGCCCGAGCTTCGCGTAGTCCATCCGCGACGCCGAGCGGCCGACATCCTTCAGGTCGAACAGCTCGATGGCGCGCTCGCGGGGGACGATCTCCTCGTCGCCATGGCCCCAGCCGAGGCGCATCAGGTAGTTGCAGACGGCCTCCGGCAGATAACCCTGGTCGCGGAAGTCGAGCACCGACACCGCGCCGTGCCGCTTCGACAGCTTCGCCCCGTCGGCCCCGTGGATCAGCGGGATGTGCGCGAAATGCGGCCGCCGCCAACCCATCGCGTCATAGACCATGCACTGGCGGAAGGTGTTGGTCAGATGGTCGTCGCCGCGGATGACATGGGTGATGTCCATGTCGCGGTCGTCCACCACCACGGCATGCAGATAGGTCGGCGTGCCGTCGGACCGCAGGATGATCATGTCGTCGAGTTCCGCGTTGTTCACGCGGACCTCGCCCTGCACCAGGTCGGCCACCACCGTCTCGCCCTCGAGCGGCGCCTTGATGCGGATGGCGAAGGGCTTGCCCTCCTGCTCGGGGCCGGGCTCGCGATCGCGCCAGCGGCGGTCGTAGCGGGGCGGGCGGCCCTCGGCGATGGCCTTCTCGCGCATCTCCGTCAGTTCGTCCGGCGTCGCCCAGCAGCGATACGCCTTGCCCATCGCGAGCAGGGCGTGCGCGATCTCGGCATGGCGCGCCTCGCGGCTCGCCTGGAACACGGGCGCCTCATCCGGGGAGAGGCCGAGCCAGGCGAGGCTTTCCAGGATCTGGTCCACCGCTGCCTGGGTCGAGCGTTCCTTGTCGGTGTCCTCGATGCGCAGCAGGTAGGTGCCGCCGTGGTGGCGGGCAAACAGGTAGTTGAACAGCGCTGTGCGCGCCCCGCCGATATGCAGGTAGCCGGTGGGGGAGGGGGCGAAACGGGTGCGGACGGTCATGTCACCTGGGCCAGATGGCGAAGGCGCCCGTTAGACCAGATCGGCCGGCCCGGGTGAACCCGTCGGTGCGCGGCCCACTCCCAGGACGCGGGCTGGTCGGCCTAGTATGAACGCAGAAGTTGCGGAAGCCGCCCCTGTCCAGCACCATCGCGCGCACTGGCCTGCCCAACGCCGTCACCGCCCTGCGTGCCGCTGCGGACCAAGCGGGCGTGCTGCTGGCGGGGGAACGCGGTCGGCTCGCGCCATGGCTCGCGGTGGCGATGGGCGCGGGGGTGCTCGGCTATTTCGGTTTGCGGGCGGAGCCACCGGCCTGGACGCTCGGGCTCGCGCCTGCGCTGATCCTGCTGGCGGTGCTGGTGGCACGCCGCGCGCCTCATGCGGGGTGGTGCATCGGGCTGGCAGGGGCGGCGGCACTCGGTTTCGGGGCGGCGGCATGGCATGCCTGGGCGGCGCCGCCACCGGCCTCGCCGCCGGTCCGCGCGGTGATTGCCACGGGCATCGTCCAGGACGTCGATCTGCTGCCCCAGGGAAGGCGGCTGACGCTCGCCGCGGTACGCTTCGGTCCTGGGGAGCCGGAACAGCCGCGCACCTTCCGCATCCGGCTGCGCGCCAATGATCCGGCACGGCCGGTGCCGGGCGACCGCATATCGGTCCGCGCGCTGGTGCGGGCGCCGATGGCCCCGGCCTTCCCCGGGGCATGGGACTTCCAGCGCGCCGCATACTTCGCGGGGCAGGGTGGCGCCGGGTTCGCCATTGGCCCGGCGGAGGTGACGCCGGCCGCCGGAAGCGGCGGAGCCCTGTCGGGCCTGCGCACGACGCTGGAGGCGCGCGTCGCCGCCGTGGTGCCGGGCGCGTCGGGCGCTGTTGCAGCCGCGCTGCTGACCGGGGGGCAGAGTGCGATCCCCCGCGACGACCTGGCGGCGATGCGCGATTCCGGCCTCGCACACCTGCTTTCCGTCTCTGGCCTGCACATCGCGATCGTCATGGGCGCCAGCTTCTGGGTGGTGCGGCTGCTGATCGCGTGCTGGCGCTGGCTGGCGCTGCGCGTGGATGGCAAGGCCTGGGCCGGCATTGCCGCCCTCGCCGCCGGCGGCTTCTACATGGTGCTGACGGGGTCGCAGGTGCCGATGCAGCGGTCCTTCGCCACGGCGGCGCTGGTCACACTCGCCCTTCTGACGGGCCGGCAGGCGATCTCGATGCGCAGCCTCGCCCTGGCCGCCGCCGCGGTGATGCTGCTGGCGCCGGAAGCAGTGCTCGGCCCGTCCTTCCAGATGTCCTTCGCCGCCGTGCTGGCCCTGATCGCGGGGTGGGAGGCGCTGAAGGCCCCGATGGCCCGCCTACGCGGGGACGGCGCGTGGTGGCGGCGCGGGCTGATCTTCGCGGCCGGGCTGATCATGACCTCGGTACTCGCGGGGTTGGCGACGGCGCCCTTCGGCCTCGCCCATTTCGGCCGGCTGCAATGGTACGGCGTGGCGGCGAACGCGGTGGCCGTGCCACTGACCTCGGTGCTCGTCATGCCGGCGGGGATGATCGCGGCCCTGCTGATGCCGCTGGGGCTGGAAGGCCCGGCGCTGGTGGTGATGGGGTGGGGCTGCGAGGCGGTGCTCGCCGTAGCGCGGGAAGTCGCCTCCTGGCCGGGCGCGGCCCAGACGGCGCGGCCCATTCCGGGCTGGGGGCTCGCCGCGACCGGCTTCGGCATGGCTTGGCTGTGCCTGTGGCGGATGCGCTGGCGGTGGCTCGGCGTGCCGCTGATTGTGATCGGGTTGGCCAGCCCGGCGCTGCATCGGCCGCCCGACCTGTTCGTCTCAGGCGATGCGCGGCTGATCGGCGTCATCGCCGGGGACGCGATGTGGCTGCAGCGGCAGTCGGGGGCCTCGGCCCTCACCCGGGACATCTGGCTGCGCGCCCATGCCCTGGCGGAAGGGCAGCCGATGCCGGCACGCGGCGAGGCGGCCGGCGGCGCGGTCGCCTGCACCGCCGGTGCCTGCTTCCTGCGCCCGCTGACCGGCGGGCCGGAGGCGGTCCTGCTGCGCGGCGATCCACCGGACGAGGCCTGCGGCCGCGCCGCCCTCGTGGTCTCGGCCGAGCCGCTGCGCCGGCGCTGTGAGGGCAGCCAGGCGATCGATCGCTTTTCGGTCTGGCGCGATGGCCCGCACGCGGCCTGGTTCACGCCGGATGGCGTGCGCGTGGTCTCCGATCGCACGTGGCGCGGCGCGCGACCGTGGGTGCCGCCGGTACCCCTGCCGCGCGGTCGGGAGGAACTGCCGCCGGCGCCCGTCGAGTGATGGCGCGGCGCGCGTTCAGTACCGCCGCAGCAATCCCACAAGCCTTCCCTGCACCCGCACGCGGTCGGGCCCGAAGATACGCGTCTCGTGCCGCGGATTGGCGGGCTCCAGGGCGATGGAATTGCCGCGGCGGCGGATCCGCTTCAGCGTGACCTCGTTCTCATCCACCAGGGCGACGACGATGCTGCCATTCTCGGCGGTCTCGGCACGGCTGATGATGACGGTGTCGCCGTCGAGGATACCGGCATCGATCATCGAATCGCCGGCTACCTCCAGCGCATAGTGGTCGCCACCGCCCAGCAGCGAGGCTGGCACGTCGACGCTCGCGCCGTTGTCGCGCAGCGCCTCGATCGGCAGGCCCGCGGCGATTCGGCCATAGAGCGGCAGGGCGACCGGCGCCGCCTCCGTTGTCTCGGCGGCCGGGCGGACCGGGGCATGGGCGCCGAAAGGACCACGAATGACGTTGGGGCCGAGCGGCGCCTCCGTGACCTTGGCGGCGCTCCGCCCGCTGCGCGGCGCGAGATTCTCCGGCAGGCGAATGACCTCGAGTGCGCGGGCGCGATGGGCGCGGCGGCGGAGAAAGCCCCGCTCCTCAAGCGCGGTGATCAGCCTGTGGATACCTGACTTCGACTTCAGTGCCAGCGCCGCCTTCATCTCCTCGAAGGAAGGAGAGAACCCGGTCTCGCGCAGGTGGCGGTCGATGAACATCAGCAACTCGTGCTGCTTGCGCGTCAGCATTCCAGTCCTCCTCCTCGTGCCCAGCGTCGCGACTCGGTCGGAACAAATGGGCAACGTCACCCGCGTTCTATTTAGGTTCCGCAGTCACAGTCAATTGCTTTCGGTTGTGGATGACTCTGTGGATGAAATCAGCGTGACTGGCAGCCTCGCCCCATACTCCGGCCTCTGGCACAGAGGGCCGATGGGCCGCCCCGACATCTCCGTCCTGATCGCCGCCTTCCGCCTGCCGACCGAGGTGCCGGCTGCCGTAGCGTCGGTGCTGGACCGGGCGGCGGGCGTGGCGGTGGAGGTGGTCGTCGCCTCCGATGACGGCACCGACTATGCGCCGCTGCTGCCGCCCGATGCCCGGCTGCGCTTCACGGCGGTCGGACCCGTCGCGAGCGGCGCCCATGCCGCGCGCAACAGGGCGCTGGCTGTCGCGCGTGGCGCGCATCTGCTGATGCTGGATGGCGACGACGCGCTGGAAGGGCCGCAGGATGCCATGGCGCAGGCGCTGGCGACGATGGGGAAGGCAGGCGCCGTCCTGGTTCCATCCGTCGTGTACGATGCGGCCGGGCAGGTCGTACGGCGCATTCCGGCCGAGCGCGCGCGGCGCTTTGGTTTCTCCGGATGGGCTTCGGCCTTCGCATCCCTGCATTTGATCGCCCGGCGCGATCTCGCCACGCCCTTCCGGCCTTTCCGGCTGATCGACGACGTGTTGTTCGACCTTGGAGCCCTCGCGGCGGCGGGCGGCGAGGTGCCGGTCGCGGATGCTCTGACCTATCGCTACCAGCTGCGGCCAGGCCAGGCGACCGACACCGACGGCGGACGCTTCGATGCCGAATATGCGCGCGCACTCGCGCTGATCGCCGCGGACGGCGCTGGCTTCGGGCGCCATGCGGGGGCGGCCGCGGCCGTGCTACGGCGCTGGCGAGCGATGAACCGGCTGGTTGGCGGCGGCGGCTCGCGGCCGGCGCTCGGCGACTATCATCGTGCCGTGGTCGCCTACCTCGAAGGCTCCTGGCCCGCGGGGCGTCGCCGTTAGAGCTTCCGGGCCAGCTTACGCGCCAGCAGCAGCCCGATCCCGCCGCCTGCCGGCGCCGCCGGCAATGCCAGGATCCAGCCGGCATGGTTGCCGCCCAGCACCATCGCAAGCCCGGCATAGAGCATCAGCCCGCCCACCAGGCTGCCGATCACGCCTGCCGTCAGGCCGAGCACAAGGATGTCCGAACGCGATACCATGGCCGAACGGTTAGTCGCCGCGGCCGATGTTTGACAAGCCCCGCCGCGGCACCTATGTCGCCGCCTTCCTTCCGGGAACGTGGACGGGCCTTCGGGGTCCGCGCCCGCCCTGCCGGGTTCTCCGGCTGGGCCTACCGGGACAACAGCCCCTCGGGGCGCAAGAGAAGAGGCCCGCTCGCATAAAGCGGCGGGGTGCAGCGCATGACCAAGCGCGCAGAGTCGAAGTACAAGATCAACCGCCGCCTCGGCGTCAATCTCTGGGGCCGCGCGAAGTCCCCCATCGCCAAGCGCGAATACGGCCCCGGCCAGCACGGCCAGCGCCGCAAGCAGAAGCCGACCGACTTCGGCGTGCAGCTGATGGCGAAGCAGAAGCTCAAGGGCTACTACGGCAACATCGGTGAGAAGCAGTTCCGCAAGTACTACGAGGAAGCCGTGCGCCGTAAGGGCGACACCTCGGAGAACCTGATCGAGCTGCTGGAGCGCCGCCTCGACGCCGTGGTCTACCGCATGAAGCTGGCGGTCACCCCCTTCGCCGCGCGCCAGTTCGTCAACCACGGCCACATCACCGTGAACGGCAAGCGCGTGAACATCGCCTCGTACCTCGTGAAGGATGGCGACCAGATCGAGGTGAAGGAAAAGTCGAAGCAGCTCGTCGTCGTGCTGGACGCCACCCAGTCCGCCGAGCGCGACGTGCCGGAATACGTCGAGGTCGATCACCGCGCGATGCGCGGCAAGTTCCTCCGCGCGCCGAAGCTGTCGGACGTGCCGTACCCGGTGCAGATGGAACCGAACCTGGTGGTCGAGTTCTACAGCCGCTGATCCGGCTGACAATTCGAGCCTGACGCGCGCCGCGGGAGCAATCCCGCGGCGCGCTGCTTTTTTGGGGTCCGCGCGGGGAGGGATCATCCCCTTCGCCCGACGACAGGAGATATGATTTCCACGCCAGAATTTCGTTGCGGAAATTTATGCTCGCATTCTATCTTTCGGCAGCATCAATCATCTCTCTAGGTCCTGCCGATGAACATCATCGCCGCCCACCGCACCGTCGATGCCATGGCCGGCTCCATCGCAGAGGCCCTGCGCGAAGCACCCGCCGACCCGGCCGCCGCCGTTGCCGTGGTTCTCGGCCTCTATGCCGGCGACCCGACGCTCCTGGCCGGCCACCACTGCCCCTGCCGAGCCGAGACCTACATTCGCCACCTGCTGCATGAGGATCCGGAGGACGGCTGGGCCGTGGCCGCGCTGGTCTGGCGACCGGGCCAGATGTCGCCCGTCCATGCCCACAATGCCTGGTGCGCCGTCGGCGTCCATCGCGGCGTGCTGACGGAGGCCTTCTACGACCCGCCGGCCGAGCCGGGTGCCGCGCCCGTCCTCTCCGGCACCGTTCTGCGCCGGCCGGGCGATACCAGCCACGGTTCGGCCCGTGCGGACGCCATCCACCGCCTCGCCAATCTCGGTACCGAGACGGCCATCTCCATCCACGCCTACGGCCTGCCCTATGGTCGCTTCTGCTCCGACCTGAACCGGCTGTTCGCCACCTGAGCAGCACGCGGCATGACTGATCCGCGCCGCCGCAGCGTATCCAGCGGCGGCGGGGCAGGGCAGTCTCCGGGGCGATGAATCCCGGCATTCTGCTCGGCCTCACCCTCGGTATCGCGTGTTCCATCATCTGGGGCGGGCATGCGGTCGTCGCGCGTCCGGCGCTGGCCGGGCAGGGATTCCATCCGCTCGACCTCGCCGCCTTCCGATACGCCCCGGGCGCGCTGCTGCTGGCGCCGTTCGCCTGGCGGGCGCGCGCGACGCTGGCACGCATCGGCTGGCGGCGGCTGCTGGTGCTCGCCTTCTTCGGCGGGGCGCCGAACCTGCTGCTGTTCGTCTGCGCGCTGCTTTACGCACCGGCCTCCCACGGCGGGACGATAGCGCCGATGGTCACGCCGATCGCCGGCGCCCTGCTCGCCATTCCGCTGATCGGCGAATGGCCGTCCCGCGGCCGCGCCGTCGCGCTGGCCGTGATGGGCATGGGCGTGCTGATGATCGGATGGGACGGCGTGGCCGGGGACCATCCGGGCGCGTGGCGCGGCGACATCCTGCTGCTGCTCGCGGGTGCGACGTGGTCGGTCTTCACCGTGCTGCTGCGCCGCTGGCAGGTGCCCGCCATCCCGGCGACCGCCGCCGTCACCATTATCTCCGCCAGCGTCGTGCTGCCGGTCTGGCTGCCCTGGCGCGCAGCGGAGATGGCCGCGATCCCTACCGGTCCGCTGCTCGTGCAACTCGCGGCGCAGGGCATCGCCCTCGGCACGCTCGCGATGTTCCTTTATGCGCGGGCCGTGGAGTTGCTCGGCCCGACGCGTGCGGCCACCCTGTCCATCATGGTGCCCGTGACCGCCCTGCTGCTTGCCGGCCTTCTGCTGAACGAGCCGATCTCGCTGCTGCAGGTGTCCGGCGCGACCCTTGCCGCCGGCGGCATGCTGGCCGCAGTGCTGTTCACCGGCCGGAAGACCGCGTGACGGACCTCGCCCTCGCCACCTCCATCCCGCCTGTCATGCGACGTCCCGGTCCCGGCGGCGAGGATGCCGGCCCCGGCTGGCGGGCCGCCTGCGCCGCCTCCTGGACAGCGCCCGGCTGGCGCGTTCTGACGGTCAATCCCGCCGCCGAGATTGCCACCCTCGATCTTCCCGCAGGCATCGAACCCATCCCCGCCGAGCCCGGCGTGGCCGAGGCCTTCGGCCGCCCCGGCACCTGGGTGTCCGACGCGCTGGCGCAGGCGCTCGCGACCGGCGCGCCGGTCGTGGGCATCGTCAACGCCGATATCCGGCTCGACCTCAGCGCTGCGCAGCGCGCCGCGCTCGTCGAACGCGCCCGCGACCGCATCCTTGCCTGCAACCGGATGGAGATCGACCATCCGAGCCAGGCGGAAGGCCCGTTCTATCGCTACGGCTACGACCTGGTGCTGATGCCGCGCCACCTCGCCGCCGCCATCGACATGCGTGGCTTCGCACTCGGCGTTCCGTGGTGGGATTATTGGATCCTGCTCGATGCCCTGATGCAGGGGATCCCGGTCGAGGTGGTGCAATGCGCCGCCATCCGCCACCTCAGCCATAGCGCCGCTTGGCAGCGACCCGCATGGCTCGGCGCGCTGCGCGGCATGATGGCGCATGTCGTGCCCCGCCGTGCCGCCCTGTCGCGCCTCGGCATGGGCAGTGTCGCGGAGGCTGTCGTCGATCTCCTGGCCGCGGTGGCGGCGGCACCGGAGGAAAGCTATCCCCTCGACCAGCTCGCCGAGACGGCCGGCACGCGCTTCGGCATCGAGGTCGTGCGCCTCGCCGAACGCAACGCCTGGACGATGGAATGAGAGGAACGCGGTGACCTGGCGCCGGCGCTACGTGCACGACATGCTGTTCGGGATCGAAGGCAGCGGGTGGCATCCGCCGAGCATGCGCGACGCCACCGGCTTCCGCTGGAGCGGACCGGGGCGCTTCTCCATCCTTCGCGTGCCGCTTCCAGAGGGCGCCGGCCGCGGCGAGGCCCACATCGCACTGGTCGATCCCGAGCCGATCCCGGAGGTCGCGATCTTCCTGAACGGCCATCGCCTGGTGGCCACGCCGCGGCGGCTCGGCGCCATGGCGGTGCTCGACTTCGGCTGGGACGCCGCAGCCATGGCCGGGGAGCGGCAGGCCGAGTTCTGGTTCCACGCCGCCGCCCTGCGCCAGTTGCCCGCACCCGGGCAGGGCATGCGAGCGGTCGGCTTCCGGCTGTCGTCGCTCGTGCTCGAACCCAGGCAGGAAGGCGCCGCGTCGGCGGGCGGGGCGCTGGCGCTGATCGCCGGGCGGCGTTTCCTGGAGGAACGCCTGCCGGTCACCCCCGGGCGGGCGCGGCTTGCCTTTCTGGCCGATGGCACGGCGCGCCTGCTCGACATGCGGCTCGAGGCTGCGCGGCTCGGCCCGACCCCGCAGGCGCACCTCGCCTGCGCGCTGCGGGCGGAGGCGGAAGCGCTGGAACTCGCCATCGCCTCGCCGGGCCTGCCCGCCTTGCGCGCAGCGATGTCGGCGGCGGGCGATGTCACGCTTCCCGATGGGCTATCGCCGCGCGACACGCTGCTGCTTGCCCGCCTGCTCACCGCCTTGCCGGATGCCTATGCCGCGTGGCTCGACGAGGCGATGGCGCGCGCGGCGCCGGACGCGGCGCTGCTGGCGGCATGGCGGCGCAGCCTGGCGCAGCTGGCGCGGGGTTCCGAAGCCAGGTTGGCGGCGCTGATCGCGGATGGGCCGGACCCGTTTGCGGGGGACCCGAGGGCGGCGTTCGCGTGGCCGAGGGCGGCGTGACGCGGCGCTGTTGAATTGGAGGGGCGTTGCCCCTCCAAGCCTCCCCAGCAAAGGCCGAAGGGCCTTTGCAAACCTCGACTTGGCGACCGGCACCGAGGGCAGAACGATGCCTCGACCCGCTCCCGTGCTCGAAGCGCGCTAGGGGGGATTGCACGACACAACTGCCCGGTACCAGGTAGCTGCGGTCCAGGATGCCCAGCATCCTGGTGGGGAGAGGCTTGGAGAGGGGCGACGCCCCTCTCCAACATCACCTCAGCAGCCGATCCCCCGCGCCCGCAACTGTGCCAGCACCTCCGCCGCGCAATCCTCCGGCGTCCGCCCCGGCGTTCGCACCAGCAACTCCGGGTCTTCCGGCGCTTCATACGGGCTGTCGATGCCGGTGAAGTTCTTGATCTGCCCGGCTTGCGCCTTCGCATACAGCCCCTTGGGGTCGCGCTGGATGCAGGCCTCGATCGGCGTGTCGACGAACACCTCGACGAACTCGCCTTCGGCCAGTAGCCCCCGCACCATCTGCCGTTCCGCACGGAAGGGCGAGATGAAGGAGCACAGCACGATCATCCCGGCATCGACGAACAGCTTCGCGACCTCGCCCACGCGGCGGATGTTCTCGACGCGGTCCTCGGCGGTGAAGCCGAGGTCGCGGCACAGCCCGTGGCGGACATTGTCACCATCCAGGCTGTAGGTCTGCCGCCCGGCGCGATGCAGCGCCAGCTCGACGATGTTCGCGATGGTGGATTTGCCCGAACCCGACAGGCCGGTGAACCACAGCACCATCGGCTTGTTGCCGACCAGGGCGGCGCGCGCCGCCTTGTCCACGGTGAAGTGCTCGTGGTGGATGTTCGACGCCCGGCGCAGCGGGAAGGCGACCATGCCGGCGCCGGCGGTGCGGTTGGTGAAGCGGTCCACCAGGATGAAGGCGCCGGTCGTGCGGTTCTCGGCATAGGGGTCGATCGGGATCGGCTGGCCGGCGGAGAAGTTGCAGAAGCCGATCTCGTTCAGCGACAGGCGCCGTGCCGCATGCTCCTCGAGCGTGTTTACATCCACGCGGTGCCGGATCGAGGTGACGGAGCACGGCGTCCAGACATTGCCGATGCGCATGAGGTAGGAGCGGCCCGGCAGCATCGCCTCCTCATCCATCCACAGCAGGTGACCGGCGAACTGGTCGGCGACCGCGGGGCGTTCGGCGGGGCGGACGATGATGTCGCCGCGGGCGACGTCCACCTCGTCCTCCAGCGTCAGCGTCACGGCCTGGCCGGCCTCCGCGACCGGCAGGTCGCCATCGGCGGTGACGATGCGCGCAATACGCGACGCCTTGCCGGAGGCCGCGACGATCACTTGGTCCCCCGCCGCGATCCGCCCCGAGGCGATGGTGCCGGCGAAACCGCGGAAGTCGAGGTTCGGCCGGTTCACCCACTGGACGGGGAAGCGGAAGGGCTTCGCGCCGAGATCCTGCGAGACGTCGACGCCTTCGAGATGCTCGACCAGCGTCGGCCCATGATACCAGGGCGTGTTGCCCGATTTCGACGTGACGTTGTCGCCATACCGCGCGCTCATCGGGATCGGCATGACGGAACGGAAGCCGAGCTCGGAGGCGAAGGTGACGTAGTCGCCGACGATGCGGTCGAAGGTGTCCTCGCTGAAGTTCACGAGGTCGATCTTGTTCACCGCCACGACGATGTCGCGGATGCCGAGCAGCGAGCAGATGTAGGAATGCCGGCGCGTCTGCGTCAACACGCCCTTGCGCGCATCGATCAGGATGACGGCGAGCGAGGCGCCCGACGCGCCCGTCGCCATGTTGCGCGTGTACTGCTCATGGCCCGGCGTGTCGGCGACGATGAAGGCGCGCTTCGGCGTCTGGAAGAAGCGATAGGCGACGTCGATGGTGATGCCCTGCTGGCGTTCCGCCTCCAGCCCATCCACCAGCAGCGCCAGGTCGATGTCGTCGCCGGTCGTGCCGTGCTTGCGGCTGTCCTTGGTGATCGCCGCCAGCGTGTCCTCGAAGATGAGCTGGCTGTCGTAGAGCAGGCGACCGATCAGCGTGGACTTGCCGTCATCGACGGACCCGCAGGTGAGGAAACGCAGAAGCTCGCGGTTCTCCGGCGCGCGGTGATGGGTCATCTCAGAAATACCCCTCGCGCTTCTTCTTCTCCATCGACGCGTCCTCGTCGGTGTCGATCAGGCGCCCCTGCCGCTCGCTGGTCCTGGCCGCGCGCATCTCGGCGATGATGTCGGGCAGCGTCGCCGCCTCGCTCTCGACGGCGCCGGACAGCGGGTAGCAGCCGAGGGTGCGGAAGCGGACCATGCGCATCTCGGGCGTCTCGCCCGCGTTCAGCGGCAGGCGGTCATCATCCACCATGATCCAGGTGCCGGACCGCTTCACCACCGGCCGCTGCTTCGCGAAATACAGCGGCACGACCGGGATGTCCTCGGCGAGCACGTAGTCCCACACGTCGTATTCGGTCCAGTTGGACAGCGGGAAGACGCGGATGCTCTCGCCGTCGCGGATGCGCGTGTTGAACAGCGACCACAGCTCGGGGCGCTGCGCGCGCGGGTCCCAGGAATGGCCGGGGCCGCGGAAGGAGAAGATGCGTTCCTTGGCGCGCGACTTCTCCTCATCCCGCCGCGCGCCGCCGAAGGCGGCATCGAAGCCGAATTTGTCGAGCGCCTGCTTCAGCGCGTCCGTCTTCATCACCTGCGTGTGCAGTGCGGAGCCCGAGGCGATCGGGCCGATGCCGCGCGCGACGCCATCGGGGTTCGTATGGACCAGCAGCTCCATGCCGACCTGCTTCGCCATCATGTCGCGGAAGGCGATCATCTCGCGGAACTTCCACAGCGTATCGACATGCATCAGCGGGAAGGGCGGCTTGCCGGGCGCGAACGCCTTCAGCGCGAGATGCAGCATCACGCCGGAATCCTTGCCGATGCTGTAGAGCATCACGGGCTTGCGAAACGCAGCGGCGACCTCGCGGATGATACCGATCGATTCGGCTTCGAGCCGCGCCAGATGCGGCGTCAGGGGCGCTTTCGTGGAAGTGCTCGGCACGGGTCCCTCGACATGGTGGCGGCGCAGCGAAATCCTTGTGCGGCGCAGCGTTGCCTCTTCCCATGGCGCATTCTTCCGCGCAAGTTTCCGGCCTTTCCCCGCCAGGAGACGCGCCACGTGCCCATGGACCCCGACGCTCGCCTTCAGCTCGCCGAGCGTTTCGCCGTCATCGCCGACGCGGCCGGCGCGCGGGTCATGGCGGTGTATGGCACGGCGGAGGCAACGGCGAAGATCGATGGCAGCCCGGTGACCGAGGCTGATCTCGTTGCTCACGCCACGATTCTCGAAGGCCTGGCGCGCGACTGTCCCGGCATTCCCGTCGTGTCGGAGGAAGATGCGGCGCACCGCACGCCCGATCCGCATGAGGCATTCATCCTGGTCGATCCGCTGGATGGCACGCGCGAATTCATCTCGCGTAATGGTGAGTTCACGGTGAACATCGCGCTGATCGAGGCAGGCTGCCCGGTCGCCGGGGTGGTGCTGGCGCCCGCGCTCGACAGGATGTGGATCGGTGCGGCTGGCGCCGGCGCACGGATGCGTGCCGCCGGGGAGGCCGCATGGCGGACCATCGGCTGTCGCCATCCGGCCGGCGACGGCGTTGTCTGCGTGGCCAGCCGGTCGCATCGCGATGCGGACACCGAGGCGTTCCTCGCCGCCCAGGCGGTGTCCGGCCTGCGCTCGGTCGGCTCCTCGCTGAAGTTCTGCCTCGTTGCGGAAGGCGAGGCCGACATCTATCCACGCTTCGGTCCGACCATGGAATGGGACACCGCCGCAGGCCAGGCGGTGCTGGAAGCCGCCGGCGGACGGGTGCTGTGCCCCGACGGCACGCCCTTCCGCTACGGCAAGCCCGGCTGGCGAAACGGCCCCTTCATCGGCTGGGGCGCGGCGCCGCGCTGACCGCAGCCCAGGAGGTCGTCACATGCGCGGCGACCTCCTCCGATGCCTCCGAGCGGATCAGCACCTCGCCGACGATGATGCGGCCGCGCTTGAGCAGTCGCGCTTCGGCGATAACCGGGCCGGGCGCGAGGCGGCGCATGAAGTGGATCGTCAGGCTGGTGGTCAGGCTCTCATCCCGCCCGCAGGTCACGCCGAACAACGCCGCCCACATCGCGACATCTGCCAGCCCCATCAGCGCAGGCCCTGAGACGGTGCCGCCCGGCCGCAGCAGCTCCTCCCGCCAAGGCAGCCGGCAGGTGGCGAGGCCACCGGCGGCCGAGATCACCTCGATCCCCCAGGCAGCGGCGAGCGGCACGCCGCGATGCATGATGGCCTCGATCGCCGCGGGGGAGGGAGCTTCGTCATCCATGTCCCGGTCTGTAGCGCGGCGAACCCACCCCTGACAGGCCGGCATGGCGCGCGGCGCGGCCGCCGCGTAGCCTGACGCGGTGAGCACCGCCACCATCCGCACCATGCGGCCGGAAGACCTGTCGCTCGCCCTCGACTGGGCGGCGGCGGAGGGCTGGAATCCCGGCCTCTCCGACGCCGCATGCTTCCTCGCCGCCGACCCGGACGGGTTCCTGCTCGCTGAACTCGATGGCGAGCCGATCGGCTGCGTCTCCGCGGTGCGCTATGGCGAGGGCTTCGGCTTCCTCGGCTTCTACATCGTCCGCCCGGCGCATCGCGGGCGGGGCCATGGCATCGCGCTGTGGCGGGCAGCTATGGCGCGGCTGCGGCCGGGGGTGGTCGGGCTCGACGGCGTGGTGGCGCAGCAGGCGAATTACCGCCGGTCGGGCTTCGGCCTACAGCATCGCAACATCCGCTTTGCCGCCGCCGCGCCCCGCGTGCCGCACCAGCCCGATGCGCCACCGGTCCTCGACGCCCGCACCCAGCCCTTTGACGCCATAGCGGCCTTCGACCGGCGCTTCTTCCCCGCGCCGCGCGACGCCTTCCTGCGCGCCTGGATCGGCGCGCCCGGCCACGTCGCCCGCGCCGTGGCGGGCCTGGGCGGCCTGCGCGGCCTTGCCGTGCTGCGGCCCTGCCGGGAAGGATCCAAGATCGGCCCGCTCTTCGCCCAGGACCCCGTCACCGCCCGCGCGCTGTTCGCCGACATGCTCGCGGCCGCGCCGCCCGGCCCGGTCTTCCTGGACCTGCCGGAACCCAACGCCGACGCCCTGGCCATGGCGCGGGACGCCGGGATGGCGCCGGCCTTCGAGACCGCCCGGATGTACGCGGGCGCGCCGCCATCCCTGCCGCTGGACGCCATCTACGGCATCACCAGCTTCGAACTGGGTTAGTGTGAAGCCCTTCGGAAGCGTTGGCCTCCCGAGGTTGACCCCCGCGCCCCGCAGGCGGTAGCGCTGTCCCCGCACCGAACAGGGGATAACGCGATGCTTCGGCCGACCGCCCGCCGCGCCGTGCGCACCACCACGATGGCAGCGGCGGGGCTTCTGGCTCTTGCCGTCGTCCTCCCTCTGCCAGGCGCCGCGCAGCCGGCGCCTCCCCCGGAACCGGCGCGCGAGCTGGCCGACGCTCTGTCGCTGCCGCCGCTCGCCCTGGGCGTGCCCGTGGCGGTCCGGCTCAATCGCGGCCAGGCCGCCTTCTTCCGCCTGCCGGAGAATGTCGGCGACATCGCCGCCCTGACGCGTCGCCTGGCGCGCGACACCGACACGGTGCTGGCCCTCTACGATTCGCACGGACGCCTGCTCGAGGAGGATGACGATGGCGGCGACGAAATGCTCGCCTCCCGCATCGACATCAGCGCCACCCAGCGCGGCCCGCTGATCCTGCGCGCGAGCCTGCTGGATGGTGGCGCCGGCCGCTTCGAGGTGATGCTCGAAGCCGCCCCGGCGCGTGCCGCGGATGCGCCGCCGCGTACCCTCGCCGAGGCTGCCGGCCGCCCGGGCCTGACGGTCGGCGAGCCGCTGCGCCTGACGCTGCGCGGCCGGCAGGAAGCCTATGTCGCTCTACCGGCCGATGCGCCGGACCTGATCGCCGTCACCCGCGGGCTGTCGCCGGGCACCGACACCGTGCTCACCCTGGTCGACGCCAATGGCCGTGAGCTCGCCTCCGACGACGATGGCGGGGAGGAGCAGCTCGCCTCCCGCCTCGAGATCCCGGCCGCGCAGCGCCGGCCGCTGTTCCTGCGCATCGGCACGCTTGGCGGCGGCGGCGGCACCTTCGACGTCGTGATCCAGCCCGACGCCCCCGCCGCCACCCCGACCTTCCCTCGCTCGATGCGGGAGGCGACGGCCGCGCCCGCGCTCACCGTCGGTCAGACGGTGCCGCTGCGCCTGCGTCGCGGCCAGTCCGCGCTGTTCCGCCTGCCGGAAGGCGACATCGCCGTCGTCACACGCAACCTCGGCCGCGGCGTCGATACCGTGCTGACGCTGCTCGACGCCGAGGGCCAGGAGATGAGCGAGGACGATGACGGCGGCGGCGGCCTCGCCTCCCGCCTCGAAATCGGCGCCGGCGAGGCGCGTCCGATCTTCGTGCGAATCCGGCTGCTCGGCGACAGCGCCGGCACCTTCGAACTCGCGGTCGAGGCCGACACACCGCAGGCCGTGACCTTCCCGACCTCGCTCGAGGCGGCTGCCGCCGCACCGATGCTCCAGCCTGGCCAGGCGGTATCGATCCGGCTGCGCCGCGGGCAGTCGGCGTTCTTCATGTTGCCGGCCGGCCAGCAGGTGGTCATGACGCGCGACCTGCGCGACGGCACGGATACGGTGCTGGAAATCCTCGACCCCAACGGCCGCATGCTGGCGGAAGACGACGACGGCGGCGGCGGCTTCGCCTCGCGGATCGAGGTCGCCGAAGTGGGCAAGGGGCCGCTGTTCGTGCGTGCCGGTATCCTCGGCGACACGGGCGGGCAGTTCGAACTGGTGCTGACGCCGCGGTAACCTGTGGGGGAGGGGCTTTGGCCCCTCCCGTCCTATCACCCGCCGGGCTGCGCCGTGCGTTGCAGCCTGCCGGTATCGAACCCTTCCCGCGCCGCGATCGCCACCGCCGCGTCGAATGCCGCGGGCGCCATCTGCGGCGTCCGCGAGAGCACCCACAGGTAGTCGCGCCCCGGCGCGCCGACGACCGCCCAGCGGTACTCCGGGTCCAACCCGATCACCCAGTAATCCCCGTAGAACGGCCAGAAGAACGACACCCGGAGCCGGTCGTTCCCTGGCGAGGCGCTGTACGCAACGCCCTCCGCCACCTTCTCCTCGCCATTCTCCAACGCGTTGCGGCAGCGGTTGACCACGCCGATCCGGCCATCGGGGCGGGCGGTGTAGGTCGCCGTCACCGCCTCGCAGCGCAGCCGAGCGCCGTCCTGGAAGGATGTCGGGAAGCGCGCCACCTCGTACCAGGTGCCGACGTAACGCTGCAGGTCCACGGTGCCGACCGTTCGCGGGGTGCCGGGGCCGGGCTCCGGCGCGCAGGCGGCGAACAGCAGCGGCAGGGCAAGGATCAATCGGCGCATGTCAGCTCCCCGGAACGGTGCCCGCCGGCAGGGAAAGGACGTGGTCCAGGATGCCGCCCGCGGTGGTGATCCAGACAACGTCGCGCCGCGACGAAAGATGCGACAGCGCCCGCCGCAACTGCCGCAGCCGATGGGGCTGGCCCACCAGATAGGGATGCAGCGCGATGCCCATGACCTGCGGCAGCCCGTCTCGCGTCTGGTGCAGCCTCTCCTCGAAGTCGTCGACGATCATGTCGGCGAACTGCGCAGCGGCGTCCTTGCGGGCGACGATGGAGGGGATGTCGTTGACCTCCTGCGGATAGGGAATGGCGAGCAGCCGCCCGGCCCGGGTCCGCTTCCACACCGGCGCGTCATCCGCGCACCAGTTCAGCGAGTAGCGATACCCGGCCTCCGCCAGCAGGTCGGGCGTAACGCGCGACTCGGCAATCCAGGGGGACAGCCAGCCGCGTGGCGCGGCCCCTTCATTGGCGGCCATCACCGCCGTGCAATCCGCGATCAGCGCGTGTTCCTCGCACTCGGCCATCACGGATTGGCGTTCGGAATTGGTTCGCCCGTGGCCGGCGATCTCGTCGCCGCGGGCGCGGTGCGCGGCCACCAGCGCGGGCGCATAGGCATACATCGCGCTGTTCAGCAGCACGGTCGCGGGGAAGCCGGTCTCCTCCAGCAGCTCGATCAGCCGCCAGGCCCCGACGCGGTTGCCATAGTCCCGCCAGGCGAAGTTCAGCACGTCCGGCTGCGGCCCGCCCGGCGCCAACTCCGCGCCGAGCCCCTCCCCGAACGCGAAATGCTCCAGGTTCACGCCGAGATAGACCGCGAGCCTCGCCCCGCCCGGCCAGGCATAGGCCGCCCGGTGCGGCCAGGCGTGATAATCGTAGCGGTCATGGGTGGGCAGCATCGTGTCGTCCTCTGCGGCGCGCCCGTGATGAGGGGCGGCGGGATGCCGGGCAAGCCGCGTGCCGGAATTCCCGTGCGGGACGTTCCCGGCTATACCCCCGCGCCATGGCGTCCTCCTCGTCGGGCGCGGAAGCCGCGGCCGCGTCCCTGCTGAAGCGGGAGGCGCGGTCGGAACGCGCCCGCCTCATGTCCCCCGTGCTGCTCGGCCTTGGCATCGCCGCCTGTGGCATCGCACAGGCGATACTGCTGGCTCGGCTGCTGGCAACGCTGCTCGGCAGGGCCGATGCCGGCTGGGCGGAACTCGCCGCTGCGGCCGCGCTCGCCCTTCTCATGGCCGCCCTTGGCATTGCCCAGGAACGCGCTCAGCTCGCGGCCGGGGAAGACGCGAAGGCGCGCCTCCGCGCCGCCGCCTTCGCCCGCCTGCTCGCCGCCGGCCCGGCCGATGACCGAGCGGTGGGGGAGAAAAGCGCCCTCGTCGTCGAACGCATCGAGGCGCTGGAGGGCTATTTCGCCCGCTGGCTGCCCGCCGCGATGCTGGCGGTGCTGGCACCCCTGATGGTCGCGGCGGCGGCGGCGATCGCCGATCCGCTCAGCGGCCTGATCCTGTTCGCCGGCGGGCTGCTGGTGCCTGTCATGCAGGCCATCACCGGCATCGGCGCCGCGCAGGCGAGCCGCCGGCAATTCGCGGCACTGCAACGCCTGTCCGGCCGTTTCCTCGACCGCATGCGCGGCCTGCCGGTACTCGTGCTGTTCAACCAGCAGCAGGCCGAAGCCGAGCGCCTGGGCGTCGCCGCGAACGACCTGCGCCGGCGCACCATGCGCGTGCTCCGCGTCGCCTTCGTCTCGGCTGGTGCGATGGAGCTGATCATCGCAGCGGTGCTCGCCTCGCTCGCCTATCAGCACGGCGCGCTGGTGCGCGGCACGCACCCGGCGCCGGTGACGGCGCTGTTCACGCTGCTGCTGGTGCCCGCCTTCTTCGCGCCGCTGCGCGCCTTCTCCGCGGCGTATCACGAACAGCTCGCCGCCCGCGGCGCCGCGGCCGACCTCGCACCACTCCTCGACGCACCGGAGGCCGAAGGGCTGCTGCTTGAGGACGTGCCGCCCAAGGTCACCATCACCTTCCAGGACGTGAAGCTGCGCTATGCGCCTGACCGGCCGCCTGCGCTGGACGGCCTGTCCCTCCGCGTCACGGCCGGGGAGACACTGCTGCTGACCGGCGCATCCGGCGCAGGCAAGTCCACGGTGCTGCGCATCCTGATGGGCTTCCGCCGGCCCGATGGCGGCCGCGTCGCGATCAACGGCCGGGACGCCATGCTGCTGAAGCCGGCGGAGCTGCGCCGGCTCTGCTCCTATGTCGGGCAACGCGCCTTCATCTTCCGCGCTTCGATCCGCGACAACATCCGCTTCGCCCGGCCCGAGGCCGACGACGCCGCCGTCGAGGCGGCCGCCCGCGCCGCGCAGGTGATGGAGTTCGCCGCCGCCCTGCCGCAGGGCCTCGACACCCAGGTGGGGGAGGGCGGCTTTGGCCTGTCGGGTGGACAAGCGCAGCGCGTCGCCGTGGCCCGCGCCTTCCTGCGCGACACGCCGCTGGTGCTGCTGGACGAGCCGACCGCCCATCTCGACCCGGGGACGGAGGCGGTGGTGCTCGATGCGGTCCGCCGCCTCTGCATCGGCCGCACCGCGATCGTGGCGACGCATGCGCGGGCCGCGCGCAAGGCCTTTGGCCAGATGCTGGAACTCCAGGCCGGCCGTGCGGCCGGCGGCGGCAGCCGGATGGCGGGCGAGTGATGCGGCGCGACGTGATGCGGATCCTCGGTCTCTGGCGCGGCCATGCCGGGTGGCTCGCGGCCGGCGTCGCGGTTGCGATGGTCTCGGCGCTCGCGGGCGTCGCGTTGCTGGTGCTGGCCGCGCGCGTGATCGCCGCCGCCGTGGCGCCGGACCCGGCCGGGGCAGTGGCGGTTGCCGGCGCCGGCCTCGCCGCGCTGGTGTGGCTGCGCACGACGATGCTGGTGCGCCCCGTCGCCCGCTACCTCGAGCGGCTGGTGACACATGAAGCGACCTTCCGCGCGCTGGCAGGCATGCGGGTCTGGTTCTTCACGCGGCTCGCCGAGCGCCTGCCGGCCGGGCTCGGCCTGCGTCGCGCGGGCGATCTGCTCGGCCGGCTGGTCGCGGATGTCGAGGCACTGGACGGGCTCTACCTGCGCGTCATCGTGCCGGGCGCCGCCTCGCTCGCCGTGGCGCTGACCGCGGCGCTGGCGGTGGGCGTGGCGCAGCCGGGCCTCGCCGCCATCCTCGCTCTGCCGCTCACCGCCGCCCTGATCCTGCCGCTGCTGCTCGCACCCGCCGCCGCCCGCGCCGGCACCCGCGCCGCCGAGGCGCAGGGCGCGCT
>NZ_JAAEDI010000037.1 GCF_018129025.1 Neoroseomonas terrae
CAGGGGCCGGGGTGGCAGGCGCAGGCGCAGGCGCGCTGCCCGGGCGCTGCGGCGGCGGCAGGCTGCCTGCCCCGCCGAGCGAGGATTGTGCAGCGGCGGGAACAGCACCCAACACCAGGAGCGCAACGAATCCGGGGCGGAGAAAGGCCGTCATGGTCCCCTCTGTCCACCCCGCGCCGTCATCGGGTCAAGCGCGGCGCGCTATAGTGTGATCATCTGGCCGTCCCCCACCGCCTCGAGGAAGGTGGCGATGCCGGCGATCTCGACGCCGGACGCGAGCGGGAGGTCCGCGAGGGACTCGGCCCGCAGCCCGGCCTCGCAGGCGATGCGCCGCACCCCGAGCTCGGCGCAGGCATCCAGCAGTGCGGCGATGCCGGCGACGCCGTTGGCGGCGAGGGTCGCCTCGCGCGGGTCGCGGGTCAGCGGGCAGGGGTCGGCGAGGAGCAGGCAGCCCTGGTTCGTGGCAAAGAGGGTGACCGAGCGGCCCAGCGCGGCGGCGCCGGCCGCGGCGACCAGCGCGTAGTGGCCGCGGGGATGGCCACCGGATTCGAGCAGGATGCCGAGCGAACGGGGCATGCGGATGGGTGTCTCCGGTCGATGGTGACGCCCGCGCCGAAGGAGGCCCGCTCCAGGTCGGCGAAGGCTGTTACCTTGGAATTCTACAGTCCGAGCGCCGTATGCGAGGCGGACGAAACGTTTCGGTCGTCAGGCCATTCCAGGAGCATCCGCAACGCCGCCCGAGGCATACCGCGCAACCCTGCTCCGGCCTCAGGCCGGCAGCGGGTACTTATCCAGATACGGCTGGTATTCCGGCTCCACCTGGATATCGAGCGACGACAGCACCCGCACCACCGCGCAGTAGAAACCGATCACCAGCACCAGGTCGACCAGGCGTTCATTGTCGAAATGCTCGCGCAGCGCCTCGAAGGTGGTCTCGCTCACGCCCGGACCGACATAGGCTTCGCGCGCGGCGCGCAGCACCAGCTTCGCCAGGGGGTCGAGCATCGTCTCCTGGCCCGCGCTCTCGGCGATCAGCGCGCCGATGTCGTCGTCGCTGACGCCGAAATCGTAGCCGATCTTGACGTGGTGCGACCATTCATAGGCCGAGCGCGCCAGCCAGCCGACCTGCAGGATGGCGAGTTCGCGCAGCCGCGGGTCGAGCGCCGACTTGAACCGGATGAACTGGCCGAGACCGGAGAAGGCCCGTGCCGCGTTCGGACTGTTGGTCAGGGCGCGGTGCAGCGCGATGTTCCGCTTGAGGAGGTCGCGGTCCTCCTCCTTCAGGTCGGCGACGGTCATGTCTGGCACACGGGCCATGCTGCGTTTCCTCCGGGTGTTGCCCCGGCAGGCTACACGCGCCGTGCGGCCTGCGAAGCCCCCGGGCGGGGGAGGCTGACGCGGTGGAGCGCTGCGCGATCCGGCACGTCCACGCGGCGGCCCTTCAGGCGCAGCAGCCCCGTCGCCTCCAGCCCGTGCAGCGCGCGGGACAGGCTCTCGGGGGTCATGCCGAGCCAGGCGGCGATGGCGACGCGCGGCTCTGGGATGTCGACTGTGCTGCATTGCGCAGGCAGCCGGTGCAGCAGGAAGCGCGCGGCACGCTGAGTCGCGTCGCGCGTCTTCAGGTTCACCACCTGGTCCATCAGCAGGCGGGCCTGGCGGGCCATCTGTTCCATCGCCGCGCGCATCAGGCCGGCGTCCTCGGCGGCGGCGAGGCGGAACGCTATGGCCGGGATCGCCAGGAGGCGGCAGGGGGCGAGGGCCGTGCCGGTCACCGCATGCGGCATGTTCAGCAGCGCCGCGACAATCGACAGCGCGTCGCCGGCGGCGGCGATCTCGACGAGGGTCGCGGCGCCCTCCTGCTCGGCGGTGCTGAGGCCCACCGAGCCCTGGAGCAGGATGAGCAGCCGGTCGGCCGGCGTGTCCTGCCGCAGAATGATCCCACCGCGCGGCACGGCGAGCATCGTCGTCTGCGCCATCAACGCGGCCCGGGCCTCGGGGCTGGCCGCCGCGAGCAGGGGGCCGGTGGCGATCACGCCAGCCCTCGCGCGCACTGCCTGGATCCTGGTGCATTAGGCATGCACCATCATTGCAGTGGCGGTGGATGCCGGGATTGATCCAGATCAACGGCCCTGTGAGCTATGCTATGACAGCGTAGCCCTCGTTCTCGACCGCAGCCTTGACGGCGTCGTGCGGCAGGGTGGTTTCAGCCGCCACGGTGCCGCCGCCGAGGTCCACCGTCACGGTCGCGCCCGGGTCGCGGGCGTGGATGGCCGCGGTCACCGCCGTCACGCAATGCCCGCAACTCATCCCCTCGACCGTCAGTGTCACGGTCCGGCGCGCGGTCGTCGTCATCGTTCTACTCCTTGCGCGCGAGGTCATCGAGGATCGGGCAGTCCGGCCGGTCGTCGCCCTGGCAGTGGGCGGCGAGGTGCCGCAGGCTGCCCGCCATGCTGCGCAGCGAGTCTGCCTTGGTCTCCAGCGCTGCGACATGCGCCAGGGCCAGCCGCTTCACCTCGGCGCTGGCCCGTCCGCGATCCTTCCACAGCGCCAGCAGCTTGCGCACGTCCTCCAGCGGAAACCCCAGGTCGCGCGCGTGGCGGATGAAGCGCAGCACGGCGACGTCGCGCGCCGCATAGACACGATAGCCGTTGGCGCTGCGCGCGGCGGCGAGCAGGCCGATCGCCTCGTAGTGACGGATCATCTTGGCCGAGACGCCGGAGCGTGCGGCGGCTTCCCCGATGTTCAACGCACATCCTCCTGCGGTCGCCAGCGTGCGAGCAGCAGCGCACCGGCCAGCACGCTGACCGAGGAAGCCGCCATCGCCGCCCCCGCCACGACCGGGGAGAGCATCCCGAATGCCGCGAGCGGCAGCCCCACCACGTTGTAGCCGAAGGCCCAGATCAGGTTGTGCCGGATGCGTGCCCGCGTCCGCCGCGCGATGTCGAGCGCTGCCGGCACCAGTGCCGGCTCCCCGCGCAGCAGGGTGATGCCGGCGGCGGCGATCGCGACATCCGTGCCGGTGCCCATGGCGATGCCGAGATCCGCCTGCGCCAGCGCCGGCGCGTCGTTCACCCCGTCACCGACCATGGCGACGTGGTGCCCCTGCTGCTGCCATTCCGCGACGCGCGCG
Organism: Neoroseomonas terrae; assembly: GCF_018129025.1. Lineage (GTDB taxonomy): Bacteria > Pseudomonadota > Alphaproteobacteria > Acetobacterales > Acetobacteraceae > Neoroseomonas > Neoroseomonas terrae. The sequence continues at coordinate 3,131 of NZ_JAAEDI010000037.1, forward strand.
GCCTTGCCTTCCGGCAGTACGCCCGCGACGACTTCGTCGAGGCCGAGGCGCTGCGCCGCGGCCTCCGCCGCTTCGGGAATGTCGCCGGACAGCATCGCCGCGCGCACGCCCATGGCGCGCAGCCCGGCAATGGCCGCGGCGGCACCGGGCTTTTCCGTATCCTCGAAGGCCAGCAGGGCGAGCGCGCGGTCGCCCTCGATCAGCCAGGCCAGGCTGCGGCCCTGCGCGGCTTCCGTCCTCGCGGCATCCGCAAGCGGACCGGCTTCGGCCCCGCGTTCCGCCAGCAGGCGCGGGCTGCCAAGCGCCACGTGACGACCATCCACCTCACCCTCGACACCCCGGCCCGGCAGGGCACGGAATGCGGCGGCCGGCGTTGCCGGTCCGCTGGCCGCCAGCACGGCGCGGGCGAGCGGATGCTCGCTGCCCGCCTGCAGTGCCGCCGCAAGGCGCAGCGCATCGGTCACGCCCGGCGCCGCGTGCAACGCGGCAAGTCGCGGCCGCCCCTCGGTCAGCGTGCCGGTCTTGTCGAAAGCGACGAACGTGATCTCCCGAGCACGTTCGATCGCTTCCACGTCGCGCACCAGGATGCCGGCGCGCGCGGCGGCCCCTGTGCCGGCCATGATCGCCGCCGGCGTCGCGAGGCCGAGCGCGCAGGGGCAGGCGATGACGAGCACGGACACGGCTGTGATCACCGCGGCCTCCATGTCCGCGCCGGCCAGCAGCCAGCCCATCAGCGTCACGGCGGCGATCCCCAGCACCACCGGCACGAAGATGCCGCTGACGCGGTCCACCAGCTTCTGCACCGGCGCGCGCGAGGCCTGCGCCGCCGCGACCAGCGCCGCGACGCGGGCGAGGACCGTCTCCCCGCCCACCGCGCGGACCTCGATCACCAGCCGCCCGTCCAGCGCAACCGTTCCGGTCGCAACCGTCGAGCCGGCTTCCTTCTCGACCGGTCGGCTTTCCCCGGTCAGCGCGCTTTCGTCGACGCCGGCACGGCCCTCGCGCACCGTGCCGTCGGCGGGGATCCGCTCGCCCGGCCGCACCGCGACAAGGTCGCCGACCGTGAGCGCGGCGGCGGGCAGCTCGACCTCCTGGCCGTCCTCGATCCGCCGGGCCATGCGGGGTGCGAGGTCGAGGAGCGCGCGGATCGCCGCGCCGGTCGCGCGCTTCGCCCGCGCTTCCAGCCACTTGCCGAGCAGGATGAAGAAGACGACGACGGCGGCGGCCTCGAAGTACAGGCCATGCACCGCGTGTTCGGCACCGTGCCGCAGCAGCAGGTAGAACGACAGCGCCCAGGCGGCGCCGGTGCCGAGTGCGACGAGCTGGTCCATGTTGCCGCTGCCGTCGCGCAGCGCCGCCCAGCCGGCCCGCCAGAAGCGCGCCCCGAGGCCGAAGGTGACCGGCGTTGCCAGGGCGAGCTGCCACCAGGCGCCGGGCATCCAGTCCCGTCCGACCGCCATGCCGAGCATGCCGACAAGGAACGGCGCGGTCAGCAGGCCGGCGAGCAGCAGGTCACGTGACTCCCGCCGCGCGCCAGGGTCCTCGATGGTTGCGGCGTCGGCGCCCAACAGCCGGTAGCCGGCACTGGTAACGGCGGCGGCGAGTGCTGCCTGCTCGGTCCCCGCCACGACGCGCAGATGGGCGCGTTCGGTCGCGAGGTTCACCGATACCTCCAGAACCCCCGGCACCCGGGCGAGCGCGCGCTCCACCCGGCCGACGCAGGATGCGCAGGTCATGCCGCCGATCGACAGGTCGATGACCGCCTCCGGCACGTGGTAGCCAGCCTTGGTGACCGCCGCGGCGAGGGCATCCGCCGCCGCCGTGCCGGTCACCTCCGCCTGGCCGGAAGCGGGGTTCACCTCGGCCCCGCTGACGCCAGGCACGGCGAGCAGCGCACGCTTCACCCGCCCCGCACAGGCGGCGCAGGTCATGCCTTCCACGGGAAGGAGAGCACGCGATGACGTCAGTGGTGCCTCTGGCATGGTATTCACCTCACGACAGGCAAGGTGGGCATTGCCATTATGGGAAGGTCAAGCGTGGTCCGATTGAAAGATCGCCGGCAGTGTAGGACACGGCTCGCCACATGATTCGCCACGGACCTTTCTTCCTCGCCCTGTTCATTCTTTCCGCGCCGGCCCATGCGCAGAACGAGCCGTTCCGTATCGCCAATGGTGCGCCGCTGCGGGCCACCGCGCTCTACCTGGTCCGCAGCGGGGGGGAGGGCTGGGGCCGCAACCTGTTGCCGCGCGGGCCGCTCGCCCCCGGCGCCGCGCTGTCCATGCGGCCGCCCGAAGGCGCCGGCTGTCGTTTCGATGTCCGCCTGACGCTGGAGGACGGCCAGGACGTGATCCGGCGGGATGCAGATGTGTGCGCAACGCGCGTTGTGGTGGTGGGCGAAGGCGCCAGGACAGCCGCGCCTTCAAGCCCCGCGCCGCCGCAGGTCGGTGGTGGCGACCGCCTCCCGCCGCCGGCCGGCGAAGGCGAATGACGACGGCGACCTTGCTGCCGCCATCCGTGCAACAATACAGCCGACGCCACCCATGAAGCCGCCGCCGCCATGAAGCCGATGACGTTCCTCCTGCCCGCCCTCGCGGCGCTGGTGCTGGCCGCGCCGGCGGCGCTGGCGCAGGGCGAGCCCTTCCGCATCGTCAACCGCACCACCGAACTCGCGACGGCACTGCACGCCGTGCGCAGCGGCCGGCCGGATTGGGGCGGCAACCTGCTGAACCGCGGACCCCTGCGGCCCGGCGCGCAGTTCTCGCTGCGGCCCTCGGAAGGCGCGGGCTGCAGTTTCGACCTGCGCCTGGTGCTCGGGGACGGGCAGGAGGTCGTGCGCCGCAACACCAACATCTGCGCCCAGCGCACGGTGGAGATGACGCTGCCGCTCGGCCTCGCGCCCCGTGTCGTGCCGGGCAGCCTGCCGGACAGCAAGCCGCCGCCCGAGGGCACGCCGGGCCCCGCCGGACCTGCGACGCCGCCCGGCGCGCGGCCCAACCCGCAGGCGCGCGTTTCCTCCGGCACCGGCTTCGTGGTGGCGGATGGGCGGGTGATGACGAACCACCACGTCATCGAGGCCTGTTCCAGGATCTTCGTTCGCACCGCCGACAGCCGCGCCCTGCCGGTCACCGAACGGCCGGTCAGCGACCCGCGCCGCGATCTGGCGCTGCTGCGCGTGTCCGGCAATGCGGGGCCGGTGCTGGCCTTCCGCGCCAATCCGGTGCGACGCGGCGAGAGCGTCGTGACCTACGGCTTTCCGCTTGCCGGGCTCCTGTCCTCCGGCCCCACCCTGACGACCGGAGAGGTCAGCGCGCTGTCGGGTCTTGGCGACAATCAGACGCAGTTCCAGATCAGCGCACCGGTGCAACAGGGCAATTCCGGCGGACCGCTGCTCGACCGGCAGGGCAACGTCATCGGCGTGATCGTGTCCAAGCTGAACGCGGCACGCATCGCGCAGCGCACCGGCGACATCCCGCAGAACGTGAACTTCGCGGTGAAGGGCACGGAAGCGGTCGACTTCCTGCGGCGCAACGGTGTGACGCCGGTGATGCGCGACAGCCCGAACGCCGATCGCAACGCGGCGGAGATCGGCGAACAGGCGCACCCGTCGACGGTGTTCATCAGGTGCGAGCGGTGACCGGCCAGAGCCGGGCGTCTACGGCGCTGTCAGCCGCAGCGCCGCTTCCGCATGATCGGCCAGATGCGGCTCCGCGCGCTGTTCTTCGAGGAACGCCGCGAAGGCGCTGAAGGAATGGCGCGCCGCATCGGCCGGCAGCGCGCCCGTCGCCTGCCAGTAGCGGAGAAGCAGCAGCCACGTCGCCGCGACATCCGTCTCGCAATACGCCGCCACCTCATCGCCGCGCCCGGCAGCCATGGCGGGTTCCACCTCGGCGCCGTTCATCCCGGCCTTGGCGGTCAGGCCGAGCAGCGCGCAGGCCTCGGCGAGGGAGGGCATCGGGGACGCGCGGAAGCCCGAGAGCCGGTCGGCGAGGTCCAGGTGGTCTCGGCCATAGCGATAGCCGTAGTCGCGCCCGTTGCCGCCGTTGAGCGAGGGCATCGCCACGCCAGTGGCGATGGCGCGGTAGCGTAGTATGGGCAGGTCGAATCCCGACGTGTTGAAGCCCGCGAGCATCGGCGCGGGGCGCTGCGCCAGGGTGCGCTCGAACAAGGCGAGGATCTCGGCCTCCGGCGTCTCGCCGGTGTGGCGGCTGGCCATGCGGCGGACGCGCCAGGGCTCCTCGGCGCCGTCGCGCTCGGCGACCAGCAGGGCGAGGCAGGCGATGGCGTGCAGCGGCGGCTTGAGGAAGGCCGTCGCCGGGTCCTGACCGTCCCGCGCGTAGCGGGCGCCGAGCGTGACCCGCAGCGAGGCATCGGCGAGGCCTTCCGCCTCCTCGCCCAGCAGAGCCCGGCCGGCGGCGAGATCCGGCACGGTCTCGATATCGAAGACGACGACGCGTTCCATGGGGCGATGCTGCGCGCGCTATCGTGGCCGGCGCAACAGCACGGCGGCGAGAGCGGCGCAGAGCACGGCCATCGCTGCCCAGAAGCCGCCGAACGCGGCCGATGCACCGAACGCATCCACGGCGAGGCCGGTCAGCAGCGGCGGGATGCAGAAGCCGGCATGGGCGACGAGGAACACGCCCGCGGCGGCACGCGCCCGGTCCTCCCCCGCCGCGGCTTCGGATGCGGCGGCGAGCGCGCCGATGAACAGGAAACCGTATGCCGCGCTGCCGACGAGCGCCCCGCCCGCCAACAACAGCGGCAGGGAGATATGCAGCGTGCCGAGAATGACGAGTGCCGCCCCGAGCAACAGCACCGGCAGGCCGATGAGGGATAGCCGTTGTGCAGGCAGGCGCCCCATCACCTGCTGAGCGGCGGTGCCGACCAGGATCATGAAGCAGAGCGCGAGCGGGCCGAGCCGCGGATACCCCGCCGCTGCCAGCGTGGAGGGCACCGAGGTCAGCGCCACCCCCGTCACGCCCCAGGCGGCGAACATGCCGAAGGATGATGCGACGGTGCCACGCGGGAAGGCCGGCAGGCGCAGCCAGGCGACGAGCCCGGTCGGTCGGCGGTCGGGCAGGCGCGCGACGATCGGCACCAGCAGCGCGACGGCAGCGATGTGCAGCCAAAAGGTGATCGGCGGTTCCGCATCCCCCAGCAGCCACAGCGCGCCGAGCGTCGCCAGCCCGCCGAAGCCGAAGGAGCCGGCGGTGGCAAGCGCCATGACGCGGGCAGCCTGCCGCCCAGCCTCCGGCCCGCCGGCGAGATCCGCCGCCCAAGCGGTGGCGCCGCCGGCGATAAGGCCGATCGCGAGCCCCTGCAGGACGCGCGCCACGGCGAGCGAGGCGAGCCCCGGCGCGAGCGCGAGCGCGACCGTCGCGAGCCCGGCGAACACCAGCGCAGCGAGGACGCAGGGCCGGCGGCCGATGCGGTCCGACAGGCCGCCGAGCAGCGGGGCGGTGACGATCAGCGTCGTCGCATAGGCGATGAAGGCGAGGGCCAGCCCGCCCGCCCCGCCGCCGTCGCGCGCCGCATAGGTCGTGAAAAGGGGCATGGGCAGCGTAGTCGTCGTGCCGATGACGAAAACCGCCGCGCCGATGGCAGCGACGGCGGCTCGGCCTTGGATCATGCGCGGGGCGCGGCTGGACGCGGGAGCAACCCGGTGCCGCGACGTCCGGGCCTGCCGGTCGCTGAGGTGCGCCGCAGTACGTGTCGCGCGCAGCTTCCCCAGCGCCGGCACCCATGCGCCGCCGTCGCGCGCCACGCGTCACGTCCTTGTCGCCAAACCGCGGCGCCCGGCACCAGATTAAGGTTTCCAAAGGCCCTTCGGCCTTTGGTGGGGAGGGGTTCGGGGAGGGGCAAAGCCCCTCTCCGATACATCGTATCCGTCACTCGATCCTAGCCCCTGACGCCCGGATCACCGGTGCCAGCTTCGCCTCGCTGGCGCGACGGAAGGCGATCAGCTCCTCGCTCGACATCGGCCAGGCGGTGGCGCCGTTGTCGGCGAGGCGTGCGATGAAGTCCGGGCTGGCCAGTACGGCCCGTGTCAGCGCGGACAGCCGCTCGACGATCGGCGTCGCGAGGCCGGCGGGGCCCACCACGCTGCCCCAGGAGGTGATGTCGAAGCCCGGCAGGGACTCCGACATGGCCGGGATCTCGGGCGCGTGGGGGCTGCGTTCGCGGCTCGTCACGGCGAGTGCGCGGACCTTGCCGGTGCGGGCGGAGGCGAGGCTCTGCGGGATGTTGTCGAAGATCATGTGCACGCGGCCCGCCTGCACGTCGAGCTGCGCGGCCGCGCCCCCGCGATAGGGGACGTGCAGCATGTCGAGCCCGGCCATCTGCTTGAACATCTCGCCCGAGAGATGGACGGTCGTACCGGACCCTGGGCTGGCGAAGCTGTATTGGCCGGGGTTGCGGCGGATCAGGTCGATCAGCTCCGGCACAGTGTGTGCCGGGACGTCGTTGTTGACGATCAGCAGGTTCGGCAACTGCCACAGCCCGGCGATGTAGGTGAAGTCGCGTTCCACGTCGAAAGCGATATCCGGCCGCAGCACGGGGGAGATGGCGAGGGAGGAGACGGAACCGAGGCCGATCACCGTGCCATCCGCCGGGGAGCGGGCGATCGCCAGCGTCCCGATGTTGCCGCCGGCACCGGCGCGGTTCTCCACCACGAAGGACTGGCCGGTGACGTCGGCGAGCTTGCTGCAATACAGGCGCACGAGCGTGTCAACGCCGCCCCCGGGCGCAAAGGGCGTGATGAAGCGGACCGGGTTGGCCGGCCAGGGGGCCTGGGCATGCGACATGCCCGGGATGGCGGCTGCGGCGAGCAGGCTGCGGCGCTGGATGAACATCGTTTGCTCCCTGGTTGGCCCGTCGTGGCGCGGGCTGCTCCGCTCAGGCCATGGCGGCCTGGCGCATGAAGGCGGCGGCGCGTTCGGCGACGAGCATCACCGCGGGCTGGATGTTCGGGGATGGGATCAGGGGGAAGGCCGAGGCATCGGCCACGCGCAGTCCGTCGATGCCGCGCAGGCGGAGCTGCGGGTCCAGCACCGCCATCGCATCCGTGCCCATCTTCGCCGTGCCGCAGGGGTGGAAGACGGTGCCGGCGGTGGCGCGGATGCTCTCGAGGATCGCCTCGTCGGTCGTCGCGTCCGGGCCGGGGCGCAGTTCTTCCTCGATCAGCGCGGCGAGCGGCGCCTGCGCGGCGACCTTCCGGCCGAGCCGCGCGGCCCCGAGCATGATGCGAACGTCGTTGGGGTGGTCGAGGTAGTTAGCGCGGATGCCGGGCTTCTGCGTCGCGTCGGGGGACTTCAGGAAGACTTCCCCGCGGCTGTCGGGGCGGCAGACGCCGTAGTTGAACATGAATCCGGGAAAGTCGTGCAGCCCGGCCTCGTAGCTGAAGGTCGAGAAGTTCACGAAGAGGAACTGGATCTCGGCTTCCTCGGCGCCCGGCGTGACACGGGCGAAGGCGTTCGCCTCCCCGGCGCCGATGGCGAGGGGGCCGGCGCGCGAGAGCAGGTAGTCGAGGCCCATGCGCGCCTTGCGAAATGGAGAGAGGAGGATTTCGTTCAGCGTACCGCAAGGCTTGCTGCGATAGATGCACTTCGCGATCAGGTGGTCCTGCAGGTTCTTCCCCACGCCCGGGCTGTGAAGCACGACCGGGAGGCCGAGCGCCTGCAGCGCCGCGCCGTCGCCGATGCCGGACAGCATCAGCAACTTCGGCGTCTCGATCGCACCGGCGGAGCAGACGATCTCGCGCGCCGCACGGAAGATCACGGGCTGGCCGTTCTGCCGGGCTTCCACGGCCGTGGCGCGACCGTCCTCGACCAAGATGCGCGTGGCCAGTACGCCCGTCTCGACGCGCAGGTTGCCGCGCTTCATCGCGGGGCGGAGGTACTCCTTCGCGGTGGAGGAGCGCCTGCCGCCATTGACGTTGAGCTGAACGGGGCCGGCGCCGTCGATGGCGGTGCCGTCGTTCCAGTCGCGGTTGCGCGGCAGGCCGGCGGCGACGCAGGCCTCGACGAAGGCAGCCGCCGCCGGCGCCAGGCGGCGCGGTTCGCGGACATGGATCGCACCGTCCTTGCCGCGCGCGGGGTCGGGTGGACCGTCCCAGTGTTCGATCCGGCGGAAAACGGGCTCGACATCGGTGTAGGACCAGCCCGTGGCGCCGGCCTGCGCCCAGCGGTCGTAGTCATGCGGGGAGCCGCGCAGGAAGACGAGCCCGTTCACGCTGCCCGACCCGCCGAGCACGCGACCGCGCGGCCAATGCATGCGGCGGTCGTTCAGATGCGGCTCGGGCTCGGTTTCGTAGCGCCAATCGTACTTTCCGCTGCCGTAGAGCTTCGCGTAGCCGGCCGGCAGGCTGATCCAGATGTCGCGGTCGGGCGGACCCGCTTCCAAAAGCAACACGCGGCAGCCGGGGTCCTCCGACAGCCGCGCGGCAAGGATGCAGCCGGCGGAGCCGCCGCCGACCACGATGACGTCTGCATCCGGCGAGGCGCTCACGATTCCATCCGTACCCCGGTGCGTTCGACGACGCCCTTGAACTTGTCCAGCTCGGCCTGGAAGAACGCCCGCGTATCGGCAGGCGAGTTCGGCCGCGACCAGGGCGTGATCCCGGCGACCAGGAACCGCTCGTTGAGCTGCGGGTCGCGCAGGGCGCTGTTGATGGCGCGGTTCAGCGCCTCGGTGACCGGCGCGGGAATGCGCGGCGGGCCGACCACGGCGAACCAGTTGCCGATGTCGAAGCCCGGCATGCCCGATTCCGCCAACGTCGGGATGTTCGGGAAGGCGGGGAACCGCTCAAGCCCGGTGATGGCGATGCCGCGCACGCGTTCGTCGCGTACCTGAGCGGCGGCGGAGGCCAGCACCGCCACGCCCCAGGCAGTCTCCCCACGGGCGATGCTTTCGACCATCAGCCCGCCCGAGCGATACGGCACATGCGCGAACTTGCCGCCGAGACCGAGCGAAACCGCCACCGATTCCGCCGCAAAATGCGGGATGGAACCGACGCCGGAGGACGCGTAGGGCAGGTCGTCCTGCGGCCCGGCGCGCAGCTTCTGCACCGCCTCGGCCGCGTTCGCTGCGGGGAAGTTCGGCTTGGCGACCAGGATCAGCGGTCCGTTGGCGACGACCGCGACATGGGTGAAGTCGGCCATCGGGTCGTACCGCGTCCCGCCCTGCATCGCATGTGGGATGAGCGCGTGGGACGACGCCTCGTTCAGCATCAGGATGGTGCCGTCGGCCGGCTGCCGGCGCAGCCATTCCGCGGCGACGGTGCCCGACGCGCCCGGCCGGTTTTCCACCACCACGCGCCCGTTCGGGCCGAGGAAGCCCTGCATGCGGTCGGCGAGCAGCCGCGCCGTGATGTCGGTCGACCCGCCTGGCGCGAAGCCGCTGACGAGGACGACGGGACGGTCGGAAACCGATTGCGCCCGCGCGACGGCGGGCAGAGCGAGCATTGGAAGGGCGAGCAGCGTCCGGCGGTTCATGGCGGCGTTTCCCTGACGATTATGATTGTTTCGCCAGGGAAGCGCCGAACCGGGTGCAGCACAAGCCTTCAGCCGGCGGCGCTGCCCGCCAGCAGGTTCACCGCCAGGCCGACGATCGCCGCGTTGAACAGGAAGGAGGCAAGCCCATGCGCCAGCACCAGTCGCCGCATCGCGGGGGATGCGGTGGTCACGTCGGAAACCTGTGCCGTCATGCCGACGGTGACGGCGAGGTAGAGGAACTCCGCCCAGTCCGGCCGCTTGCTGCCGCCCGGAAACGCAATGCCGCCGCCGGCGAGCCAATAGGCGTGGGCGTAGTGAACGGCGAATAGCACGTGCAGATAGGCCCAGGACACCGCGATCGTGGCGACGCCGAGCGTCATCGAATGCGTGCCCCGCGTGCCCCCGCCGATCTCGATGACGACGGCGGCAAGGGCGGCGACGGAAGCCGCCAGGGTGAGGCCGATGATGCTCCAGCGGCTGTCCTCGATCTGCGCCGCGTGGTGCCGCAGCCGGTCGGGCGGCGTGGCGACGAGATGCCACAGGAGCAGCGCCGCATGGGTCGCCGCCCCGGCGCACCATCCCGCCAGGATCGCGGTGCGCAGGCCCACGCCGGGCAAGAGTGCAGCGCCGCCGGCGACCGCGACCAGCACGCCGGTCGCGGCCAGCAGCGTCGGCCGCTGCCGCAACCGCAGGCGCATCAGGCTGCGAGCGCGCGGGAGAACACGGCGGGGTCGGCGTTGCCGCCGCTGATCACCACGCCGATCACGCCACCCTTCGCCTTGACCTTGCCGGCCAGCACGGCGGCGAGGGCAACCGAGCCGCCGGGCTCGACGACGACCTTGAGGTGCTCGAAGGCGAAGCGCATGGCCCTGAAGACTTCCGCCTCCGTGACCACGACACCGCCCGCGAGGTGGCGATGGTTGATCGGGAAGGTCAGCGCGCCCGGCTGCTTCGACAGCAGCGCGTCGCACAACCCGCTGCCCGGCTGCTCGACCGCCAGGCGGCGTCCGGCCTGCAGTGAGCGGCAGGTGTCGTCCCAGCCTTCGGGCTCCACGGCGAAGGCCTCGGCGTTCGGTGCCAGCGCCTCGAGCGCCAGGACGCAGCCGGCGGTCAGCCCGCCGCCGCCGGTGCAGACGGCGAAGGTGTCGAGCGCCAGGCCAAGGGCGGCTGCGTCCTCGATCAGCTCGACCGCGACGGTGCCCTGGCCGGCGATGACGTGCGGGTGGTCGAAGGGCGGAATGAGCGTGGCGCCGCGTTCCGCCGCCAGGGATGCGGCCAGCGCGTCGCGATCGGTGTTGTGGCGGTCGAAGGGAATGATCTCCGCGCCCCAGCGGCGTGTCGCGTCGACCTTGATGGAAGGCGCGTCGGCAGGCATGGCGATGGTCGCGCGCATGCCGAGCATGTGGGCGGCCGCCGCGCAGGCCTGCCCGTGATTGCCCGAGGAATGCGTGACGATGCCGCCGCGGCGTTCCTCGGGGGACAGCAGCAGCGCGGCATTGGTGGCGCCGCGCAGCTTGAAGGACCCGGTCCGCTGCAATGGTTCCGGCTTCACCAGCACGGTGGCGCCCGCCAGCTCGTCGAGCACGCGGTGACGCAGCAGCGGCGTGCGGATGACGCGCCCGGCGAGCCGCTCGGCGGCGGCGCGCACATCATCGAACGTCGGCAGTGTCTCGGTCATCTGGTGTTCCCTGATCACGAAGGCGTGGCACGCCCGCCCGCGTGTGGACGGAGCCTGCGCCGCGGGTGAAAGGCCGGCAAGGTTGGGGGTCTTAAGGGTCGTAACTGGTTGCGTCGCCCGAATTTTCGCGACTAACCTTCCGGTTACCGAGAAGCGGGTCCGCACGAGGCTCGCCCCGGGGGAGAACGGAAGGGAAAGCATGTCCAGAAACGGGATCACCCGGCGCAATGTCCTGCGCAATGGGGCTGGCGTCGTCGCTGCGGGGGCGCTCTCGGCGCCGATGGTCCATGCACAGGGAACGGGCGGCACGCTGCGCTGCGGCTTCTGGGACCACTGGGTTCCGGCCGGCAACGGCATCATGCGCGAGCTCTGCGCCGAATGGGGTCGGGCGAACCGCGTCGAGGTAAACGTCGAGTTCATCACCTCGGTCGGCAACCAGAACCTGCTGACCATCAACGCCCAGGCGCAGTCGCGCAGCGGCCACGACATCCTGTCCTTCCCGACCTGGGAACCGGCGGCGAAGCACGAGCTTCTCGAGCCCATGGATGACGTCATGGGCCGGCTGGCGCAGAAATACGGGGAGGTGACGCCTGCCGCGGAATACCTCGGCAAGGTGGGCGGCAAGTGGGTGGCGGTCCCGGCGGTGTCCGGCACGCAGCTCAAGCCGTCCTGCACGCGCTTCGACCTGATGCAGCAGCATGCCGGCCTCGACATGCGCGCGATGTGGCCGGCCAAGGCGGAGCGTGGCCCGGGAGCCGACGGCTGGACCTGGGAAGCCTTCGCCGCGGCAGCCGAGAAATGCAAGGCGGCGGGCGTGCCTTTCGGCCTGCCGATGGGCCAGTTCTCCGACGCGGTTGACTGGGTCGGGGGGCTGCTCACCTCCTACGGCGCCAACATGATGGATGCGCGCGGCAACCCGACCATCCGCAACAATGCGAAGCTGCGACAGGCGGTGGAGATGCTGGTGCGCATCTCGCGCGCCCTGCCCGACGATGTCTGGGCATGGGACGATGCGTCGAACAATCGCGCGCTGATCTCCGGGCGCTCGGCGCTGGTGTTCAACCCGCCCTCCGCCTGGGCGGTGGCGAAGCGCGACCAGCCGCAGGTGGCGGAGAACTGCTGGTACGCGCCTTGCCCGGCGGGCCCGGAAGGCGCCTATGTCGGCTACCTGCCGTATTTCTGGGGTATCTGGTCGTTCAGCCGGATGAAGCCGGCGGCGAAGGGCCTGATCGAGTTCCTGTCGGAACGGCCGCAGGCGGAACGCCAGACCAATACCTCCAGCGGCTACGACATCCCGCCCTTCCTCTCGATGTCCGACTTCCGCATCTGGGAGACGGAAGGCCCGCCCACCGGCTTTGCCTACAACTACCCGGTGAAGCCGCACCAGAACCAGAAGACGTCGGTCGCCTTCGCCCCGGCGCCGGCCGAGTTTGCCGTGCAGGCCTACAACAACGGCCTGAACACGAAGCTCATCGCGCGCATCGTCCAGGGCGGCGAGAGCATCGACCAGGCCATGGGCTGGGTCGAGCGTGAGCTGAACACGATCCGCCGGGGCGGCTGAAACCAGGGCGGGCGGGCGGCCATGTGCCGACCGCCCGATCCTGCAATAACAGGGAGGATTCGATGGCAGCCGACGGTTCGCTTGCCGTGTCAGCCGCGTCCGGCACCGGGCGCGCCAGTTCGCTTGAACGATTCGCGCGACGGCGGTCCACTATTGCCTTCCTGATGACGCTGCCTTTGCTGGTCGTCGTGATCGGCCTGGTCGGCTATCCGGCGGCCTATGGCATCTACCTGTCCACGCTGAACCGTCGAATGACGGGGTTCATGGAGGGCGACTGGCTGCCCACCGGCCTCGGTAATTTCGAGATACTCTTCGACTCCGACACCTTCTGGATGGTGGTCTGGCAGTCCTGCATCTTCGCCATCAGCGCGGTGCTGCTGAAGGCGCTGATCGGCTTCTGGCTGGCGCACATGCTGCATCACATCCCCACCAAGGGGCAGCGCAAGTGGCGCGGCATGCTGCTGGTGCCCTGGGTCATCCCGCCGGCGCTGTCCACGCTCGGCTGGTGGTGGATGTTCGATCCTTCCTACTCCTCGATCAACTGGATCCTGAACATCTTCGCCGTGCCCGCCGTCCCCTGGCTCGGCGAGCCCTGGTGGGCGCGCGCCTCGGTCATCATCGTCAATGTCTGGTACGGCGCGCCGTTCTTCATGATCATGTATCTCGCGGCGCTGAAATCCGTGCCGGAGCAGTTGTACGAGGCGGCGGCGATCGACGGCGCGACGTCGTGGCAGAGGCTGCGATACGTCACGCTGCCGATGATGGCGAACATCATCTCGATCACCGTGCTGTTCAGCCTGATCGTCACCTTCGCGAACTACGACATCGTGCGCGTGCTGACCAATGGCGGGCCGCGCGACCTCACGCATGTCTTCGCGTCCTACGCCTTCCAGGTCGGCATCCTGTCGAGCAACATCCCGCGCGGTGCGGCGGTGTCGCTGTTCATGTTCCCGATCCTGGCGGTGTGCGCCTTCTTCGTCCTGCGCGGCGTCACGCGCCGCAACAAGGAGCAGATGTGATGTCGGCCACGACCGCCAGCCGGGATGTGCCCGGCATTTACCACAAGGCCGGCAGCCTGCGTTCGGAACGGCGCTGGGCGATGTGGTGGGCCTATGTCTCGCTGATCGTCGCGGCGATCATCTTCCTCGCCCCGCCCTTCTACATGCTGCTGACGAGCTTCAAGACGAATGCGGAGATCGCGGACCATTCGCTCAATCCGTGGTGGATCCGCGCACCCACCATCGAGCATTACGCCGCGATCCTGAGCAACCCGATCTTCATCCGCTTCTTCATCAACAGCGTCATCGTCACGGGCTGCGTGGTGGTGCTGACGATGGTGATCTCGGTGCTCGCCGCCTTCGCACTGGCGCGCATGCGGTTCTGGGGCAGCCAGGTGCTGGCGACCGGTGTGTTCCTCACCTACCTGGTGCCGGACACGCTGCTGTTCATCCCGCTGTATCAGATCGTTGGCGGGCTTGGGCTGCTCAATTCCATCTGGGGGCTGGTGCTCGTCTATCCCACGCTGACAGTGCCCTTCTGCACTTGGATCATGATCGGCTACTTCGCCTCGATCCCGAAGGAGCTGGACGAGGCGGCGCTGATCGACGGCGCCAACTGGATGCAGATGCTGATGAAGATCTTCGTGCCCGTGGCGATGCCCGGCATCATCGCGGCAACGATCTTCGCCTTCACCGTGTCCTGGGCGGCCTTCGTCTATCCCACTGCTTTCGTCACCACGGCCGAGCAGATGCCGCTCACGATCGGCGTCGTCTCGCAGCTCGTGCGCGGAGATACCTTCGCCTGGGGGCAGATCATGGCGGGTGCGCTGATGGCGGCGCTGCCACCGGTGATCATCTATGCCTTCCTCATGGATTACTACATCGCCGGGCTGACCGCCGGCGCCACCAAGGGTTAGCCATCCGATCGCGGCGCACGGCAGGGCGCCGAGGCGTCAATCGGTTGGCTTCAGCAATAGGGACGACACATGGCCGAGGTTTCACTTCGCAGGATCGTCAAGGCCTATGAAGGCGACGTGCAGGCGGTCAAGGGCATCAATCTTGAGATCGCCGACCACGAATTCGTGGTGCTGGTCGGGCCGTCCGGCTGCGGGAAATCAACCACCCTGCGCATGATCGCGGGGCTGGAGGAGATCACGGCCGGCGACATCGCCATCGGCGGCACGGTGGTGAACGACATCCCGCCGCGTGACCGGGACATCGCCATGGTGTTCCAGAACTACGCGCTGTATCCGCACATGTCGGTCTACGACAACATGGCCTTCGGCCTGACGCTGCGGAAGTTTCCGAAGGCGGAGATCG
Source organism: Neoroseomonas terrae (assembly GCF_018129025.1). GTDB lineage: Bacteria > Pseudomonadota > Alphaproteobacteria > Acetobacterales > Acetobacteraceae > Neoroseomonas > Neoroseomonas terrae. Next base: position 18,176 of record NZ_JAAEDI010000037.1, read on the forward strand.
ACAAGCGGGTGAAGGAAGCCGCCCGCATCCTCGACATCACGCCGCTGCTCGAACGCAAGCCGAAGGCGCTGTCGGGTGGCCAGCGGCAGCGCGTGGCGATGGGCCGGGCGATCGTGCGCGACCCCAAGGTGTTCCTGTTCGACGAGCCGCTGTCGAACCTCGATGCCAAGCTGCGCGTGCAGATGCGCACCGAGATCAAGAAGGTTCACCAGACCGTCAACACCACCACCATCTACGTCACCCACGACCAGGTGGAGGCAATGACGCTGGCCGACCGCGTGGTGGTGATGAATCACGGCATCATCGAGCAGGTCGGGCCGCCGCAGGAACTGTACCACAACCCGGCGACAAAGTTCGTCGCGGGCTTCATCGGCAGCCCGGCCATGAACTTCATCCCGGCGCGGCTTGAGGAGACGTCGGGCGCGCTGCGCCTGATGCTGCCCGATGGCGCCACCCTTAACGTGCCGGAAGCCCGCGTGGCGCGGTATCGCTCGCATGCCGGCAAGCCGGTGCTGTTCGGCATCCGGCCGGAGCACCTGACGGACGACAAACCCACGGACAAGACGAACCCGGCGCCGCTGACGCTGACGCCGGAGGTGATCGAGCCGATGGGCATGGAGACGCTCGCGCATTTCCGCATCGACGGGGCGGAGGTCTCCGCACGGCTCGACCCGGCGACGCCGGCGGCGGTGGGACAGCCCTTGCGCCTTATCGCGCATATGGATCAGATGCACATCATCGATCCGACCAACGACAAGGTGCTCTGAGGAATGAAGCGTCTGGAGGGAAAGTCCGCCTGGATTACCGGGGCGGGCAGCGGCATCGGTCGCGCCATTGCGATCGCCTTCGCGCAGGAAGGGGCCAGGGTGGCGCTGACCGGGCGACGCACCGCACCGCTCGAGGAGACGGCGAAGATGATCGGTGGCGATGCCGCCATCGTCGTGCCCGCCGACCTGACGGATGAGAAGCTGGTCGCAGCGGCACTGGCCAAGGTTGAGAGCACCATCGGCGGGCCGGACATCCTGGTGAACAATGCCGGCGTGAACCTGCCGAAGCGCTACATGCACCAGCTGACGCCCGAAGCGATCCGGTCGCTGGTGGACGGCAACCTGACGGCGCCGTTCATGACCTCGATCGCCGTGCTGCCGGGCATGCGCAAGCGTGGCGGCGGGATGCTGATCCAGATCGCGTCGATGGCGGGCAAGGGCATCTCCTTCCTCTCCGGCCCCGGCTACACCGCCGCGAAGCACGGCTTCGTGGCGCTGTCGCAGTCGATCAATCAGGAGAACGGGATCCACAACATCCGGTCCTGCTGCATCTGCCCGGGGGAGGTCGCGACCGACATCCTGAAGAATCGGCCGGAGCCGGTGCCGCAGGAGGACATCGAGCGTCTGCTGCAGGCCGAAGACCTGGCCGCGATGGCGCTGTTCGCCGCGACGATGCCGGAGCGGGTGAACATTACCGAGATGCTGGTGGTGCCGACCTACATGCGGTTGCTGGCCCCGCAGGCGCGCAAAGTCGCGGCGATGTAGCTGAAGGTTGGGGGAGATGAACTCCCCCAAACCCCCTCCTTTTTCTATCTATTGGCGCCGGCCGCCGTCGTCAGTTCCCGATAGACAAAGAACGGAGGGGGATTCGGGGGAGGTGTCCTCCCCCGCTCTGTCTTTTCCGGGAAACGACCTCATGGACATGCACCACATCCCCGTCGATGCGTTGACCAGCCTTGTGCGCGACGTCTTCGTCGCTGCCGGCTGCGACAGCGCGGAAGCCAACCGCATCGCGACGCATCTCGTCGGCGCGAACCTTGCCGGCCACGACAGCCACGGCGTGGTGCGCGTGCCGCGCTATGTTGAGTGGCTCGAGGCCGGCTACATCCTGAAGGGCCAGGATGCGGAGGTCGTCACGGATGGCGGGTCCTTCGCGGTGCTCGATGGCAAGTGGGGCTTCGGGCAGACGGTAGCGCCGCAGGCGGTGGCGCTCGGCATCAAGCGGGCGCAGGAAAATGGCGTCTGCATCACCGCGCTGCGCAACGCAGGGCATATCGGGCGCGTGGGCGACTATGCGGAACAGGCGATCGCGGCAGGGCTTATCTCCATCCATTTCGTGAACGTCGCGGGCAGCGTGCTGGTCGCGCCCTTCGGCGGCGTGGAGCGGCGCTTTTCGACCAATCCGGTGTCCATTGGCGTGCCGCTGCCGGGCCGGCCGCTGGTGCTGGATTTCGCGACGTCCCTGGTCGCGGAGGGCAAGGTGCTGGTGGCATCCTCCGGCGGGAAGAAGCTGCCGGAGGGCGCGCTGATCGAAGCCGATGGCAGGCTCTCCACCGATCCGCACACGTTGTACGGGCCCTATGACGCGGTCGGGCCGCGCAACCCGGCGAACGGGACGGGTGCGATCCGCGCCTTCGGCGAGCACAAGGGATCGGGCCTCGCCTTCATGTGCGAGATGCTCGCGGGCTGCCTGACGGCCGGCGGCACCTCCGGGCCGGTGCAGGGCCGCGGGCGCGTCGCCAACGGCATGTTATCGATCTTCCTCTCGCCCAAGCATTTCGGCACGCAGGAGGAATTCGAGCAGATGGGGCTGCGCTACGCCGAGTGGATCAGCGCGACCCGCCCGGCGAACGCCGCCGAGCCGGTGCTGCTGCCGGGCGAACCCGAGAACCAGCGCCGCGCCGACCGCAACGCCAATGGCGTGCCGCTGCCGGTGGAGACGTGGTCGAACATCCTCGCCACCGCGACGCGGCTTGGGGTGAAGAGCCCCGTCTAGCCGCGCGACAGGAACGCCTTCAGCGCGGCGACGTCCTCGGCGCCGCGCGGATCGGCCAGGCGTTCATACAGCGCCCGCGCGCCGCGATAGATACCCGGCGCGGCGTCGTCAGCCTTGGTGAAGTCGGCGATCTCCTCCATCTCGCCGGCCCAGCGATAGGCCTTGTCGTACATGCTCGGCACCATGCGGCCGAACCAGGCGGCGAGGGCAGGCTGGCTCGCTGCGAGTTCGGCATGCAGTGCTTCGGCCGCGCCTGCGCGTGTCGCCGCGAGCATCATGGCGGACCCGATCGCGACGAGACCCTTGGTGATGCCAGCATAGGACATCTTCAGCGCCGAGGCCGCCCCAATCGGGCCGTCGATCACGCGCAGGTCGATACCGCGTCCCGACAGCAACGTCACGAGGCGGGGCGCTTCGGAACCCGACGCGTAGAGGAACGGTCCGGCATAGCCCTCGCGCGGTGGCCCGCCGATGATGCCGGCATCGGCGACGCGCAGCCCGTGCCCTTCGACCAGCGTGGCGAGACGCGTCATCGTCTCGGGGCTGATCGCGTTGCAATCGACATAGAGCGGCGGCTTCGGTGCGGCCGCGAAGATCGGGGCCAGTCGTTCCGCCGTCGCCATCGCCTGGTCGGGCGGGAGGATCGACAGGAAGGCGTCGGCTTCGGCCAGCCCCGCTTCGGGCACCGCCTCCATCCCGGCCTTCGCGGCGCGCGCCGCGCTGGCGGCGCTGCGTCCTTCGACGCAGGTCAGCACCCGCACGCCATTCGCGTGCAGCCGCGCACCGACACCTGCGCCCATGGCGCCCTGGGACAGGATGGCAATCACCGGGTCGGGCATGGCGTACGCCTCCTTCTGGGTCGGCGCGCAGCCTGGACGCGTCCCGGCGCGTTGCCAATCCCGTAGGCAATTTGCGGAGCCCGCGCGGTGGGTCTAGCCTCCGGATACCGGGGCATGGAACCCCGGGAGGGGGAAGGAGATGTTCGACTGAACATGCGCGGCGCGTCGCCGCGCGGCAGGCTGCATCCACCCTCCCGCTGCGGCAGGAAAGGAAGACCGGCATGCCCACGATCCAACCCAGCGGCGCGCTTGGCGCGCGCGTTACCGACATCGATCTCTCCAGGCCGATGAGTGCGCCGGATTTCGCGACGATCCTGCGCGCCCTGGGCGAGCATGGCGTGCTGTGCTTCCCGAACCAGCTTCTGGAACCTGCGGCGCTGCGCGACTTCTCGCTGCGCTTCGGCTCCATCCAGACCTCGCTGTCCGGCAAGTTCCAGGACCCGGAGATTCCCGAGGTCGGCATCCTTTCGAACATCATGGTGGACGGGAAGCCGATCGGGCTCGCGGATGCGGGGCAGGACTGGCACACCGACATGTCCTATCGCGACACGATGGGCTTCGTGAACGTGCTGAACGCGCACAAGGTGCCGCGGCGCAACGGCCAGGTGCTCGGTTCCACCGAGTTCGCCAACATGCACAAGGCCTATGACGAGCTGGACCCGGCGCTGAAGAAGAAGCTGGAGAACGCCACCGCGACCCACGACTTCAACAAGTTCTGGGACATGATGGTCAAGCGCGGCACGGCGAACCGTAAGCCGCTGACACCCGAGGAACGCGCCAAGCGCCCGCCGGCGGTGCACCCGGTCTTCCTCACCCACCCGATCACCGGCCGCAAGGTGCTCTACTGCAACCCGGGCTACGCGGTCCGCATCAATGAGCTGGACGAGGCCGAGAGCGATCGCATCCTTGAGGAGCTGTTCGCCCACCAGCTGCAGCCCCGCTTCCTGCACAAGCACCAGTGGAGCGAGGGCGACCTGCTGATCTGGGACAATATCGGCACGCTGCACAACGCCATCCCGGACTACACCGTGGCGGAGCACCGGCTCATGAAGCGCTGCCAGGTGATGGCGGACAAGGTGTTCCAGACGGACTTCATTCGCCAGTCGCTCGCCGCCTGATGCGCTGGATCCGCTTTACGGCCGAAGGCCGCACCGCCTATGGCATTCTCGAAGGGGACCGCATCGCGGAAGTCGCGGGCGATCCCTTCCGCGGCTACGATCCCACATCCCGGAAGCACGACCTCTCGGCCGTGAAGATCGAGGTGCCCGTCATCCCGCCGACCTTCTACGCGGCGGGGCTGAACTACGTGGAACATGTCATGGAAATGGCGGCGAAGCGCGGGGAGACACCCAACATCCCGGCCAAGCCCGACATGGGGTACCGCGCCGCCAACGCGCTGATCGCCCATGGCGAGAATGTCGTCATCCCCGCGGACGCCACCGAGAAGATCCACTACGAGGGCGAGATCGTCGCCGTCGTGGGCAAGAAGGCGAAGAACCTCACGGAGGAGAACGCGCTGTCCTGCCTGCTCGGCTGGACCATCGGCAACGATGTCAGCGAGCGGACCTGGCAGAAGGCGGACCGTACCTTCTGGCGGTCGAAGAACACCGACACCTTCAAGCCGATGGGCCCGTGGATCGAGACCGATTTCGACCTCGACGCCGCCGAGACGATCGTGCGGCTGAACGGTGAGATCACCAGCCGCTTCGCCACCAACCACATGCTGTTCGGCGTCGCGAAGTTCATGGCGACGATGACGAAGAACATCACGCTGCACCCGGGCGACGTGATCTGGATGGGGACGGATGGCGTGTCCCCCGACGTGAAGCATGGCGATGTCGTGGACATCGAGATCACCGGCCTTGGCCACCTGACCAACCCATTCATCCGCGAAGGCGTCTGAACTCCCGTGAATGTTCCGCATGAGCGCGTGCGCGCGCAGATCGAAGCCATCCTGCAATCCTGGGGCATGGCGCCCGAGCTGCTGCAGACCACCGTCGAGGCGATGATCGAGACCGACCTTCTCGGCGTCGACAGCCACGGCATCTCGATGCTGATGACCTATGAGAAGCGCGTCCGCGACGGTTCGCTGAAACTGACCGTTGCGCCGCGCGTAGAGAAGCAGACGGCCTGCACCGCCCTGGTCGATGGCGGGGCGGGGCTCGGGCACCCGGTCTCCGCCTTCGCCATGAACCTCGCGGTGGACAAGGCGAAGGAGGCCGGGGTCGGCATCGTCGGCGTGCACAACTCGCACCATTTCGGCGCGGCGGGCGTCTATGCGCGCATCGCGGCGCGGCGCGGGGCGATCGGCATGGTCACCTCCGCGACGCGCGGCGTGACGATGGTGCCGACGCGCGGCGCGGCGCCGGTGCTCGGCACGAACCCGCTCGCCTTCGCGGCACCCGCGAAGCGCAACAACGCCTTCGTGCTCGACATGGCGACGACGACGACGGCGGCCGGCAAGGTGAAGGTCTATGACTTGAACGACCGGCAGCTTCCGTCCGGCTGGGTGCTGGATGCGAAGGGCCAGCCCGTGACTGATCCGAAGCAGGGCTTCGATATCGTGTTCAACAAGCCGGAGGGCGGACTGTCGCCGCTCGGTGGCACGGCGGAGATGGCGAGTGCGAAGGGCTATGGCCTCGCCATGATGGTGCATATCCTGGGCGGCACGCTGGTCGGCTCCTCCTTCTCGCCGATCCGCAACCGTTCGCAGAAGCCGGGCGATCCGGACGATATCGGGCATTTCTTCATGGCGATCGACCCGGCGGCCTTCCGCTCGCCGGGCGAGTTCGAGAACGACCTCGACGACGTCATCGACGTGATGCACGCGACGCCGGCGACCGATCCGTCGAAGCCCGTCCTCGTCGCCGGCGAGCCCGAGGAAGCCGAGCGTCAGCGCCGCCTGCGCGACGGCATCCCGGTGCCGGACAGCCTCGACAAGCTCATTCGCGGCATCTGCGAGAGGTCGAACGCGCCTTACTTGCTGGCCTGAGAACGAAGGGAGGAAACGCACAATGAAAAAGGCCCTGATGGCCGCCGCCGCCGGCATTGCGCTGGCGGCCGGCGCGGCGAATGCGCAGACGCTCCGCATGGGCGTCGGCGCGCAGATCACCTCGACCGATCCGCATTTCCATAACATCTCCCCGAACAACGCCTTTGCGTCGATGGTGTTCGACAACCTCATCGAGACCGACGACCGCGCGCGCACCATTCCGGGCCTTGCGGAATCCTGGCGGCCGACCGGGGAGGATGTATGGGAATTCCGCCTGCGGCGCGGCGTGCAGTTCCACAACGGACAGGACTTCACGGCCGAGGACGTGGCCTTCACGCTGGAACGCATTCCGCAGGTGGTGAACTCGCCCGGCTCCTTCCGAACCTATACGCAGTCGATCGTGGGGGTGGAGATCGTCGACCCCCACACCATCCGGTTCCGCACCAACGGCCCCGCTCCCACTCTGCCGAACGACATCGCGATGGTGCCGATGCTCGACCGGCAGACGCATCAGGGCGCGACGACCGAGGATTTCAACGCCGGCCGGGCTACTATCGGCACCGGGCCGTATCGCATGACCCAGCACCGCCCGGGCGAACGCATCGAATTGCAGCGCAACGAGAGCTACTGGCGCGGTCGGCCCGCCTGGCAGACCATCGACTACCGCATGATCACCAACGACGCGGCGCGCACGGCCGCGGTACTCGCCGGCGATGTCGATTTCATCGACCAGGTGCCGACCACCGATATCGAGCGCCTGCGCCACTCCCCGCGCGTGTCGCTCAGCGAGATCGACAGCCTGCGGTTCATCTATTTCGCGATGGACCATATGCGCGACGGGCCGACGCCTTTCATCACCGACAATGACGGCCGACCGCTGCCGCGCAATCCGCTGAAGGATGAGCGGGTGCGGCGCGCCCTGTCGATCGCCATCGACCGGGCCGCGATCGTCTCGCGCGTCATGGAGGGGGCGGCGGCGGCCTCGGTACAGGTGATGCCGGCCGGTGCCTTCGGCTACGCGCCGGATCTCGCGGTGCCGCCCGCGGATGTAGAGGCGGCGAAGCGGTTGCTGGCCGAGGCCGGGTACCCGAACGGCTTCCGCCTGACGGTGCACGGGCCGAACGACCGTTACCCGAACGATGCCCGAATCTCCCAGGCGGTGGGGCAGATGTGGACGCGGATCGGCGTGCGGACGCAGGTTGAGGTCGCGCCGTATGCGAGCTTCATCGCGCGCGCCTCGCGGCAGGAGTTCTCGGTCTTCCTCGTCTCCTGGGGGTCCTCGACCGGCGAGCCGCTGGCCGGGCTGCGCTCCGTTGCCATGACCTACAACCGGGAACGCGGGACGGGGTCGGTCAACCGGGGCCGGTACTCGAACCCCGAGTTCGATCAGACGCTGCTCTCCGCCAGCCGCGAGCTGAACGATGCGCGGCGGGAGGCGCTGCTGCAGGATGCGACACGTATCCTGGTACGCGACCAGGGCATCATCACCACCCATCTGCAGAAGAACATCTGGGCGATGCGTCAAGGCTTCGCGCATACTCCGCGGGTGGATGAGCGGACCCGGGCGCAGGATGTGCGCACTACATCACAGTGACAGAACCGCTTCCGGGATGAGTGGCTGACTTGGCGGTCGGGCCGGGCTATGAGTCCGGCCCGACCAGCCCCAGCCCAGGAGACCGGACCGGATGAGCGAGACCGCCGTCACCGTGCAGCCCATGCGCTACCTCGACAAGGCGATGGGTGCGCTCCGCGACCTCGGCCTGCCGATGCCCCAGGCGTCCGCCGAGGAATCCCCGATCACCGGCCTGCTGTCCAAGATCATGGAGGTCGACAGCGACCGCGTGACCCTGATCGCCCGGGTTTTGAACCAGGCCACGACCTTCAACGAGGTGGTGCGCGAGCAGATCAAGGCGATGGAGGTCGGTGAGCGCTACCAGACCATCACCACCGCCTTCAATTCCATCCGCGACGATGCGAAGGGCATGGTCGCGCAGATGGAGGACGGCAAGATCTCCACCATGGAGCGGCTGTCGAACGTCTGGCAGAAGGCCACGCGCGGCGACATCGCATCGCGGTTCGACAAGATCCGCGACACCTATCTGGAAGTGTCCAAGGACACCAAGGAGAACATCGACCGGGAGCATTCGATCCTGGAGGCGTATCGCGACTTCCGCGGTGCGCTGAAGCAGGCCGAGGTGCTGGCGCTCGAAGTGCTGAAGACCGGCGAGGGCCGGCTGAACGAGGCGAAGGCGAAGACCGACGCCGCGGTGAAGGCCGCCGAGGCCGCCGCGGCTGCCGAACCGGCCGAGCGCGCCAGGCTGGAACTCGCCCGCGACGAGGCGCTGCGCCACCTCCAGTCGGAGGACGGCAAGTACCAGATCGCCAAGGATCTCGCGGACAATCTGACGGTTTCCTACAACACCTCCGAGGTCATCATGGCCCGTCTGGTGCAGACGACGACGGCGAAGGAACGCGTCTACCAGCAGTCGGTCTCCTTCTTCTCGACCAATGAGGCGGTGCTGACTGCGCTGACGGCCTCCTTCACCGGCATGCACGGGCTGCACGAATCCACCCGCGCCCTGGAAAGCATGAAGTCGGGCGTGAACCAGTCCCTCGAAGTGCTGGCCGAGATCGGCGGAAAGGTGCAGGAGGCGGCGCTCAAGGCCGGCTACGGCCCGACCATCCAGGCGGATGCGGTGAAGAAGCTGGTCGATTCCGTGGTGAACTATCAGGAGCGCTCTCTCGAGATCATCGATGAGATGCGCACCGCCGCGACGCAGAACAGCGAGGAGATCCGCCGTTCGGTCGAGGATGCCAAGCAGCGCATGGCGAAGCTGACGCAGCGTGCGGCGGTGGTCGCGCAGCAACCGAATGCCTGAACCCGCCACGGGCGCGCCTGCGCCCGCACTTGATGAGACGATGATGGCGATGGACGTGGTGGATACGATCCGCCACGCCGATCGCCTTGTCGAACGCGAACTCGGCGGGGAGGAGCGTCAGCAGCGGCTCCGGCAGCGGCTCCGCGAGATATATGCTTCGCAGGGGATCGAGGTTTCCGACCGCGTCATCGACCAGGGCATCGTCGCGCTGGAGCAGCAGCGCTTCGCCTATGTCCCGAAGGGCGAGGGCTGGCAGCGGAGCCTCGCCACCGCCTGGGCGACGCGCGGACGGTGGGGGAAGTTTGCCCTGGCCGGCGTCGCGGTGCTGGTGGTGGGCCTCGGCGCGTATCACATCACCGTCGTCGCCCCGCGCCAGCGTGCTACGGCGGCCATCACGCAGGAACTGCAGACCGACCTGCCGCGGGCCCTGCGCGCCGAGTACGATCGCGTCCTCGCCGGCACGCAGGAAGCCGGGCCGCGCGCCGAGGCGACGCGGCTGCTGGCCGAGGGGGAGGCCGCGGCCCGGGCAGGGAACCTGACCGAGGCCCGAGCGCGGCGCACGGCGCTGTTCGACCTCGCCGCGCGGCTGGCCGCCGCCTACAGCGTGCGCATCGTGAACCGGCCGGGCGAACCCTCCGCCATCTGGCGCGTGCCGGCCTCCAACCCCCGCGCGCGCAACTATTACCTGATCGTCGAGGCGCTGGACCGCGACGGCCGCCCGGTGGAGGTGCCTGTCACCAGCGAGGAGAATGGCGAGACGCGCCGCGTTTCCCGCTGGGGACTGCATGTCACGGAGGCGGAGTTCGAGCGCGTGCGGCGGGACAAGCTCGCCGACGGCATCCTCAGCCAGCCGGTGATCGGCCAGAAGGCGGCCGGAAGCCTTGATACGCGATGGACGGTGGAAACCACCGGGGGAACGATCCTGTCATGGTGAATGGCGGTTCCGTCCTGCATGAGGTGGATGTGCGGCTCGCGGAGTTGCAGCGCGAGGCCTCGGCAGCGCAGACCGAGGCGGACCGCCTCGCCGCGCAGCGCGAAGGGCTCCGCAGTGATGAGGCGGAGGCGCTGCGCGAATTGGCACGGCTGCGGCTGAAGGAACTGGCCGATGGCCGGGCCGCCGTCGATGCGCTCGACGCCGCCGGCGACCAGCTACGCGAGACGCTGGCGCGGCGCGCGCGGGAACTGGATGCCGCGCAGCGTGCGGTGCTCGATGCGCGCGATGCGCTGGCTGCGGCGGAGGCACGGCGCGACGCCGAAGTGGAAACCAACCGTGCCGCGCAGGAGGCCGAGGCATCCGCCCTGAAGGAGGCTGAAGCCAAGGCCGCACAGGACGCCGATTTCCAGCGCCTGTCCACGGCCGCGGAGGAGGCGGAACGCATCGCCCAGCATGCCGAGCAGAAGGCCGGCTTCGCGGCGCGCGACTTCGAGGAGAAAGGCAAGCCGTACCGCGCGGATCCTCTCTTCGCGTATCTGTGGGATCGCGGCTGGGGCACCGGCCGGTATCGCGCCTTTCCGCTGGTCCGCATGATCGATGGCTGGGTCGCGAGGCTGATCGAGTTCGAACCGGCGAGGCGGTCCTACGCGCTGCTGGCGGAATTGCCCGGCAGCATGACGGGCCATGCGGCCCGCATGCGGGCGGATGCCGATGCCGCGGTGCGCGTCCTGGTGGAACGCCGCCGCGCGCTGGCCGGCCTTCCCGTCGGTGGCTCGCGCATCGATCCCGCCGCGCTGGATGCGGCGGAGGACACTGTCGAGGCGGCGCGCGCCGCGCTGACGGCGGCCGAGGCGAAGCGCAGCGCGCTCGCCTCGGGGGAGGATCCCGCGTCGCAGGAGGCGATCCGCGCGCTGGAGGCGGCCATCGGCCAACGGTCGCTGCGCACCCTGCGGGAGGAAGCCGCCCGCACGCCCACGCGCGACGACGACGCGATCGTCGCCCGGCTTGAGATCACCGGCGCCGAGCGCGTCCGGCTCGAGAACACGCTGGCGGATGCCCAGGCACACTCGCAGGCCGCACGGCACCGCCTGGTGGAATTGCAGTCGCTGCGTCAGGAGATGCGCAGCCGGGGCGTCGAGCGCAGCGATTGGGGTTTCGCCAGCGGCGCCTTGGTCGGCGCCCTGGTCACCGAGCTGTTGCGCGGCGCGCTGTCGCGCGATGGTTTCTGGGACCGCTTGGAGCGCCAGCGCCTGCCGGACCAGATGGGCGGCACCAGCCAGCCCGGGCCCTGGGGCAACCCATTGCCAGGGCCTTGGGGTCGACCCGCGCCCGGGCCCTGGGCGACAAAGCAGTCGCCTTCGGGCGGTGGCTGGTGGGATGAGGGGAATCCGCAGATCGGTTCCGGCGGCATCAAGGGGGGCGGCTGGGATACGGGGGGAAGTAGCTCCTCCTCCGGCGGCTTCACGACGGGCGGCACCAGCGATTCCGGCGGTGGGTTCCGGACCGGTGGGTCGGTCTAGGGCGCATCTTGCAAACGGAGGGGGGCCCGGCCCCTCGCCAATCCCGACTACAGCGACGTTCTGCGTCCCAAGCGTTCATCCCCCTTCGACGAACCACTTCGGCGCCTTGTCCTCCTCCGGCCATCGGGTGACGATGCCGGGGGCGGGCCGACTGCCCGCCAGGCTTCGACTGATGGGACGACAAAAAGCATGACATTCTTCCGCAAGACCGGCTTTGCCGCGGTTCTTGGCATCTGCGGCGCGCTGACCGCCGGAACCGCCATGGCCCAGGGCGTGCAGCCGGGTCCGACGCTGGCCTCCGTACGCAACAAGGGCGCGCTCGACTGCAGCGCCAACCAGGGTTCCCCGGGTTTCGGCGTGCCCGACAGCCGCGGGGAGCAGCGGGGCCTTGATCCCGACATCTGCCGTGCCGTCGCGGCTGCCGTGCTCGGTGATGCTTCGCGCGTGCGCTGGCACGTGCTGACCAGCCAGGCGCGCATTCCGGCGCTGCAATCGGGGCAGGTCGACATGGTCGCCCGCACCTTCACCTGGACCCATTCGCGCGAGGTGAATGCCGGCCTGCAGTTCGGCCCGACGGTGTTCTACGACGGCCAGGGCTTCATCGTGCGTCGCGTGACGGGCGTGACGCGCGCCGCACAGCTCGACGGCGCGACGGTCTGCGCCACGGCGGGCTCGACCAATGAGCTGAACCTCGCCGACTGGGCACGCACCAACAACATTCGCGTCCAGCCGCTGGTCTTCGAGAGCAACGAGGACACGCGCAAGGCCTATACCGCCGGGCGCTGCGACGCCTACACGCTGGATGCCAGCCAGCTCGCAGCCTTCCGCACCTCCCTGCCGGCCGGCGAGCACATCATCCTGCCCGACATCATCAGCAAGGAGCCGCTGACGCCGGCGGTCCGCAAGGGCGACCCGCAGTGGTTCGACATCATGCGCTGGACGATCTACGCGCTGATCCTCGCCGAGGAGCTCGGCGTCACCCAGGCCAATGTGGATGAGATGCTGCAAAGCCCGAACCCCGAGGTGCGCCGCCTGCTGGGCGAGGCAGGGGATACCGGGCCGGCGATGGGTCTCGACCGCCGCTGGGCCTACAACGCCATCAAGGCGGTGGGGAACTACGGCGAGATCTTCGAGCGGCACCTCGGCCCGAACTCCCCGATCGGGCTGGAGCGCGGCCTGAACCGCCTCTGGAACCAGGGCGGCCTGATGTACGCGCCGCCGATGCGCTGACGCGGCCCGGTCAGAACAGCGAGTAGCCGCCGTCGATCACCAGGCAGTCGCCGCTGTGATAGGCGGCGGCTTCGCTCGCCAGATACACCGCGATGCCGCCGAAATCCGCGCCCGTGCCCCAGCGTCGTGCCGGGATCCGGGGCAGCACGGCGGCGGCGAAGCGGTCGTCGGCGACGCTCGGCGCCGTCATCGGCGTCTCGATCCAGCCGGGCAGCACGGCGTTCGCCCGGATGCCGTGGCGGGCGAGTTCCACCGCCAGCGCGCGGATCACCGCGACCATCGCGCCCTTGGTCTCCGCGTAATGCGCGTTTTGCGCCGCGCCCTCGATCGCAGCGAGCGACGCGGTCCCGACCAGCGCGCCGCCGCCGCCGCGCTCGACCATATGCCGCGCCGCGGCGCGCAGCGTGTGGAACGCGCCATCCAGGTTCACCCGCGTGACACGGTGCCATTCCTCGGTGTCGAGTTCGGTGAACTTCGTCTTTCGGCCATAGGTGCCGGCATTGGCGAAACAGGCATCGACGCGGCCGAGCGCGGCGAGGGTGGACGCGAAGGCGGCCTCGACCGCCGCCTCGCTGCCCACGTCGCAGGTCTCGGCATGGGTGCGTGCGCCGGTCGCGGCCAGCGCCGCGATGGCCTCGGCATTCTTCGCCGCGTTGGTGCCCCAGATCGCGACATCGGCGCCGGCCTCGGCGAGCGCCCGCGCCATGCCGAGCCCGATGCCGGAATTGCCGCCGGTGATGAGGGCGACCTTCCCGGTCAGGTCGAAGGGGCCAAACGGCATCAGTACCCGGCCTGCCGGTCCACCAGCTGCGTCAGCGGCGCGCCTTCCACGAAGCGGTGGAGATTCTCCACCAGCAGCGCCGCGACCATCTTGTCTCGCTCGGGGTGCAGGCCGCCGATATGCGGCAGCACCATGATGTTCTCCTCCGCCCAGAACGGGTGGTCCGCCGGCAGGGGCTCGGTGCGGAACACGTCGAGCACCGCGCCGGCGATCGTGCCGGCGCGCACCGCAGCGACCAGGTCATCATCCTTGATAAGCGCGCCCCGGCCGAAGTTGAGCAGCCAGGCGGTCTTCTTCATCGCCGCCAGCCGGCCGGCGTCGATGAAGTTCTCCGTCGCCGGCGTGGCGGGCAGCAGCAGCACGACGAAGTCGCTCGCCGCAAGGACGTCGTCCGTCTCCTCCGGGCGATAGACGCGATCGACATGGGGCATGTCCCCCGTGCCGCGGCGGGTACCAATGACGTGCATCTCCAGCGCCGCTGCCTTGCGGGCCAGTTCGGCCCCGATGGCGCCGAGCCCCAGGATGCCGAGCGTCTTGCCCGCCAGCGTCGTGGAAACGCGGCGCGTCCACTGATGCGCTGCGTTGTCGCCGACGATGGCGGCGTAGGGCTTGGTGATGTGAAACAGCGCGCCGAGGATGTTCTCCGGCATCTGCACCCGATGCGTGCCGCGCGCGGAGGACAGGGCCAGGTCGGGCTTCAGGTCCGGCCGCGCCAGCCAGTGCTCAACGCCCGCGGTCAGCGCCTGGACGAAGCGCAGCTTCGGCATGCGGTCCAGGATGCCGGCCGGAGGGGCCATGGCCAGCATCGCCTCGGCCTCGGCCAGCAGCGTGTCGTCCGGCGTGGCGGTGCGCCCCACGGCTTCCACGCGCAGCCGATCGGCCAGCCCCGCCGCCTCGATCGCGGCAGCATAGGGTCCCGCACCGTCCGTCCACAGCAGCAGCAGCGGCTTCGTCATTTGGCGCCCCTCTCCGGTTCCGGGGGAAGGGTGCGGCAGTGCCGGCGCCGCGTCCAGATCAGGCGGCCGGGGCGCGCAACTCCGTGGAAACGACCTGCTGCATCTCGGCGACGCGCAGGATGCGGATGGCGCGGCGGTCGCGTGCCAGCCAGCCCTCCCGCGTCATATCCGACAATTCGCGCGACACGACCTCCCGCCGCGCGCCGATGCGTGCCGCGAGCTCGTGATGCGGCGGCGGCGGCGAAACCACGCGCTCGGTCGGCGCGCCGGCGCGCGGCCGCGACAAGCGTAGCAGCTCGGAGAACAGGCGCAGCCGCACAGGAAGGGCTTCGCGTTCCAGCGTGCGCTCCGTCTGGAGGCGTAGCTTCGCCGTCAGCGTCCGCAGCAGGCCGTGGCACGCCGCGGGGTTGGTGAAGATGAAGTCGAGGAAGGTCTGCGCCGGGATGATGCACAGCCGCGAGCGGGCGATCGCCGTGACATTCGCCGCGCGCGGCGCGCCGTCGATGGCGGAGAGCTCGCCGAAGAACTCGCCGCTGCCGAACTCGTTCAGCAGGACCTCGCGCCCGGAGGCGGCGCGGAGTTGCACGCGGACCGACCCGGCAGCGACGAAGAAGATGTCGGTGGAAGGCTCGTCGTCATCCACCACGACCTGCCCCGGCTCGACGGTGCGCCAGCGCGCGGCGGCGGACACCTTGGCGAGGGAGGTGGTGTCGGCGCCGCGGAAGAAAGGCAGGTCGGCGAGGGCCGCCGGACGCGTCGGATCAGCCATTGTCGGACGCAGCCAGACGAGGTGCGGGACGACGGGATCCTGGATCGCGCGCATGGTCGGCCTCCTGCCGGGCGCCGATTGGGCGCCGTGGGCGGAAGACTGCGATGCTGCGGCTGCGAGCGGGAGTGATGGAGATCACGGCATGGTCACCGGCGGGGCGATTGCAGGGTCGCGCGGCCGATGGGTGGGGTGGCGTCGGGCTGCCCGCCGCGGTCGAGCGTGGTCAGCCTCGATGCTGCCACCTTTCGGCGGTGCTGTCGCCCTATCCTGCCACCGCCGGCATGGTATGGGAAATTTCCGGCACGTGGTCCTCAGCCGGCGAGGCGCCGGGCGCCTCGCCGGGTCGCCGGTCAGCGTGCCGCGGTCAGCTTGAGCTCGCCCACGCCGAGCGCGATGTTCAGCCCGGTATTGCCCTCGACGCTGAGGGGCTGCAGGGCGATCCCCCGGTTGCTGCCACCCACCAGGATGTTCGCGGCGCCACCGACGCCTGCGGTTGCCGCGGCCGACACGCCGGCGAAGGTACCCCCCAGCGCGCCGGGCCGGACGTCACCGGTGCTGGCCATGACGCCCCACAGCATGACGGCGGCGCCGGTGAAGCCGATATCGACGCCGTAGCGGCTGATCTCCCCGGTGTAGCGCTCGGTCGCGCCGTTCGTCGGGGTGAAGACGCAGTGCACGTCCCGGGTCGAGCCGAAGATGAAGCTCGTGCCGGCGGCGACGTCGCAGCGCAGCGTACCGACGCGCACATGGCCGGTCAGGTCCGGGGCCGTCTGGGCCTGCGCGACGGCCGGCGCAGCCGCCAGCAGGCCAAGGCCCAGGAGGGCGCCGAGCCGGGTGCCGATATGTCGCATGGTTATTGCCTCTCTCTGATGCGGGCGAAGGCCCGGCCTTGGCGGAACGCCCCGGTCACGGCATGGTTTCGCGACCGAGAAACAGCCGGATACCGCGCAAACCATGACACCTGTCATCCCGCCTGCCCGCGTCGCCTTCATCGGCATGGGCGTGATGGGCGCCGCCATGGCCGCCAACATCATGAAGGCTGGCTTCGCGCTGACCGTCAGCAGCCGCAGCCGGGCGAAGGCCGAGCCGCTGATCGCGGCCGGCGCCGACTGGGCGCCGACTGCTCAGGACGCCGCCGACGGCGCGGCTTGCGTCTGCCTTTGCGTGCCGGACACGCCGGATGTCGAGGCGGTGCTGTTCGGTGAGGACGGCGTCATCCACGGCGCCGCGCCCGGAACGGTCGTGATCGACTTCTCGACCATCGCCGCCTCGGCATCGGCCGGTTTCGCCGCGCGGATGGCCGAACGCGGCCTAGTGCTGCTGGACAGCCCTGTCTCGGGCGGGCCGCAAGGGGCGATCGACGGGACGCTCACCTGCATGGTGGGCGGGGCGGATGCCGGCTTCTCCGCCGCGCGCCAGGTATTCGATGCGGTCGGCAAGACCATCACGCTCCTGGGGCCGGCCGGGTCGGGGCAGGTCTGCAAATCCGCCAACCAGCTCATCATCGTCGCCGCCATGCAGGCGGCGGCGGAGGCGCTGGCCATGGGCCGCAAGGCCGGGCTCGACCCGATGCTGATGCGCCAGGCGCTGCTGGGCGGGTCGGCCCGGTCCTTCGTGATGGAAAATCACGCGAAGCGGATGATCGAGGGTACCTTCAAGCCTGGCTTCCGCGCCGAGCTGATGCGCAAGGACATCCGTCTTGCCGTCGGCGCGATGCGTGACAACGGCGTTTTCGCGCCCGCGACGGCGCTGGGGGCGCAGATGATGGAGGCGGTCGTCAATTCCGGCCGCGGCGGCCTGGACGCAGCCTCGCTATACGGTCTGGTGGCCGAACTGTCGGGATTGAAGGACTGAGATGAGCGCGACGGCGCCCACCGGCTGGGCGTGGCTGCACCATCTCTACAACGGGCTGGCGCCGGAGTGTCGTCGCTTCCGCTACGCGGTGCTGACGCTCGACCTGTTCACCATCGTCTTCGTCATCGCGACCTCCTTCATCCCGCGCAGTCCGGCGATCGTGGTGATCGATGTGCTGATCGGTCTCGTGCTGGCGGTGGAATTCGCCGCGCGACTCGCCGGCAGCCGGAGGCCCTGGCGGGAGGCGCTGCGCCTCGCCTCCATCGCCGACGTGATCGCCATCGCCTCCTTTCTGGTGCCGCTGACCGGGGAGGGTTTCGGCTTCCTGCGGATCATGCGCACGCTGCGGCTCCTGCATTCCTACCGGATGCTCGGCATGCTGCGCGAAGATTTCGCCTTCTTCCGCCGCAACGAGGATGCGGTGGTGGCGGCGACGCATCTCGGCGTCTTCGTCTTCATCATGACCGCGGTGGTGTACGAGACGCAGCACTACACCAACCCGCATATCGCCAACTATGCCGACGCGCTGTACTTCACCGTCACCGCGCTGACGACCACGGGCTTCGGCGACATCACGCTGCCGGGCACGAGCGGGCGGCTGATCTCCGTCGTGATCATGCTCGCCGGCGTCACACTGTTCCTGCGCCTGGCGCAGGCACTGTTCCGGCCGGCCAAGGTGCGCTTCACCTGCACCTCCTGCGGCCTGCAGCGGCACGACGCTGACGCGGTCCACTGCAAGGCCTGCGGCGTGCTGCTCAACATCCCCGACGAGGGTTACGACTGATCAGTCGCCCGACGCCGCCTGTTCCAGCCGGTAGGGATGGGCGGGATAGGCGCCGAGGATGCGGAACTCCTTCGTGAAGAAGGCCAGTTCCTCGAATGCGCGCTGAAGCGCCGGGCTGTCGGGGTGGCCGTCCACGTCGCAGAGGAACTGCGTGGCCGAAAAGCGCCCGCCGACCATGTAGGATTCCAGCTTCGTCATGTTCACGCCGTTGGTCGCGAAGCCGCCGAGCGCCTTGTACAGGGCGGCCGGCACGGAGCGGACGCGGAACACGAAGGTGGTGACCGTGTCCGGCGCGGTGATGGGCGGGTACGACCGTTCGCGCGACATGACGTAGAAGCGCGTCGTGTTGTGCTCCTCATCCTCGACGTTCCGCTTGAGGACTTCAAGTCCGTAGGTTTCCGCGGCGAGTTCCGAGGCGATGGCGGCGTCCTCGATCCCGCCGCGCTCGGCAACGAGATGCGCGGCGCCGGCGGTATCGGCTTCGATCACGGCCTCGAGCTTCATCTCCTTGAGCAGCCGCAGCACCTGGCCCAGCGCGACCGGGTGGCTGTGGGCCCGCTTCAGCGTAGCGAGCGTCGCGCCCTTCGGTGCCAGCAGGCAGTGCTCGACGCGCTGGAAATGCTCGCCGACGACGAACAGGCCGGAATCCGGCAGCAGGCGATGGATGTCGGGGACCCGGCCGGCCAGCGAGTTCTCGCAGGGCAGCATGGCGAGATCGGCACGGCCTTCGCGCAGCGCGACCATGGCGGCCTCGAAGGAGGGCGAGGGCAGGGTGGTCCACCCGGGATAGGCGGCGCGGCAGGCGAGGTCCGAATAGGCGCCGGACAGGCCCTGGAAGGCGATGATCTGGCTGGTCATAGGGTCCGTCCGTTCAACGGGTCAGCAGCGCCCGGGCGCGTTCTAGGTCGTGAGGGGTATCGACGCCAAAGGGGCCATGGTCCACCCGCGCGGCGGCGATGCGCATGCCGGCTTCCAGGGCGCGAAGCTGTTCCAGCTTCTCGCGCAGTTCCAGCGGGCTCGCGGGCAGCGCCACGAAGCGGTCCAGCGCGGCGCGGCGATAGGCATAGACGCCGATGTGGTGCCAGCGCGGGCCGTCCCCCCACGGGATCGGCAGGCGGGAGAAATAGAGTGCCGGCGCCACGCGGGCCTCGCCCTCGAAGGCGCAGGCGCATTTCACGAAGGAGGAGGTGTTGGCCTCCTCCTCATCCGCGATCGGGCAGACCAGGGTGCCGATATCGACCGTGGGGTCGGCCAGCGGGTCGAGCACGGCGCGCAGCGTCTCGGGCGCGATGGTCGGGAAATCGCCCTGCAGGTTGACGACGACATCGTAACGGCCATCCGGGTCAAGCGCGGCCATGGCGCGCTGGACGCGGTCGGTGCCGGAGGGAACGTCGTCGGCGACCAGCACCGCCTCGGCGCCGGCGGCACGGGCGGCGTCGGCGATCTCGGGCTCACCGGCCGCGACGGCCACCGGGCCGATGCCGGCCTCCCGCGCGCGATCGAGTACATGGGCGATCATCGGGCGGCCAAGAATGTCGGCCAGAGGCTTGCCGGGAAGGCGGGTGGCCGCCATGCGGGCCGGGATCACGACGATGGGGCGCAAGAAGGCGGCTCCGGCTGCTTGTCTGGCGGAAACT
This sequence comes from Neoroseomonas terrae, assembly GCF_018129025.1. Taxonomy (GTDB): domain Bacteria; phylum Pseudomonadota; class Alphaproteobacteria; order Acetobacterales; family Acetobacteraceae; genus Neoroseomonas; species Neoroseomonas terrae. The sequence continues at coordinate 38,114 of NZ_JAAEDI010000037.1, forward strand.
CGGGCACTATGGTCCGGCGCGTTTTAGGCAAGGCCGGCGAGGGGCGCAAACGCGCCGCGGCGCTGGCCCCACCGGTGATTAGTGCGAAGGGCCCCGATCGGCATGGCGACCAACCTGGAAGGCAACAAGATCGTCGCGGCGGTGCTGGTCGCCGGTATCACCTTCGGGGTCGCCGGCGTGGTCGGCCGGCTTCTGGTGCATCCGACGATGCCGCATCACGCCGCGATGACGGTGCCGGGCGAGGCCACCGCGCCGACCGCCCCCGCCGCCGCGCCGGCGCTCGATCCGATCGTCCCGCTGCTGGCCTCGGCCGACGTTGCGGCGGGGCAGCAACTCGCGCAGCGCATGTGCGCCTCCTGCCACAGCTTCAATGAGGGCGGCCGCACCGGCGTCGGCCCGAACCTGTATGGCATCGTCGGCGCGCACCATGCGCATGTCGAAGGCTTCAACTATTCTCCCGCCATGCGGAGCCTGGCCGACAAGCCCTGGACCTACGAAGAGCTGAACGCCTGGATCCACAACCCGCGCGCCTATCTGCCGGGGAACCGCATGGCCTATGCCGGCATGGGCAGCACGCAGCAGCGGGCCAACCTGATCGCTTATCTGCGGTCGATCTCGCCGAACGCGCCGGCACCCTGATTCACGCGGACCATGGTCCGCTTGAGTCTTCGTTGGCCTCAGGCGCCGGCGCCCGCATCCGCGGGCTTGGCTTTCGCGCCGCGCACCGGACCACCCATTGGCGACTGCGGCTGGTCCGGGCGCGGCCGCGCTGTGCGCTCCCGGATCGAGGCAACCCCTCGCTCCGCTGTTTCCGGTAATGGCGGGCGTTCCTCGTGACGTCGCCGGCCACATCCGCGGCTTGGGTCGGCGCCGATTCGGAACTTCGCGCCCTTCGGCGCTGCGATTATCGAACGCTTCGCCTTCGGGCTGTGCGCTGGACCGTTGGCGCGGCGGTCGTGCTTTACGTTCGCGGCCCGATGCAGGACATCGGGCCGGGTAGGAGGCCTGCATGATCCGCTACCCCCTCATCACGGCCGCCGAGGAAGCTGCGGATGCGGCAGGCGCCGTGATCCGGCCGTTGTTCCGCTCCGCCCTGCTGGTCGAGGCCAAGGGTGACGCCAGCCCGGTGACGCGCGCCGACCGCGAGGCCGAGGAAGCGATTCGTGCCCTGATTGGCGAACGCTTCCCCGACCACGGCGTGATCGGGGAGGAGCACGGCGCCGACCGGCCCGACGCCGAATGGGTCTGGGTGGTGGACCCGATCGACGGCACCCGCGCCTTCGTCACCGGGCGGCCGCTGTTCGGCAGCCTGATCGGACTGCTCCATCAGGGCGTGCCCGTGCTGGGCATCATCGATCAGCCCGTCACCGGTGAGCGCTGGGTGGGCGTGAAGGGGCGGCCGACGCGCTTTCGTGGGCCGATGGGCACCGCCGGCTGCCGGCCCTGTGCCGCGGTGGGCGAGGCCGAGTTGTCCTGTACCAGCCCCGACATGTTCACCGAGGCCGACCGGCCGGGCTTCGAGCGCCTGCGCCGGGCCGCGCGGCGGGTGACGTGGGGCGGCGACTGCTATTCCTACGGGCTGGCGGCGCTTGGCCTGGTCGACATCGTTTGCGACAGCACGATGAAGATCTGGGACTGGGCGGCGCTCGTGCCGGTGGTGGAGGGGGCGGGCGGCCGCGTGACCGGCTGGCGCGGGGAAGCCCTTACAGCCGAATCGGACGGGCGGGTCCTGGCCGTCGGCGACCCGGCGCTGCTCGAGGAAGCGGTGGGCCTCCTCACCGATCGGTAAGTGCTCGGACGTTGCCGCGCGGGGGTGGAACCCCCATCCTGCACGCATGAATCGTCGCAGCCTCCTGGCGCTTGGCGCCGTCGCCGCCCTTCCCGCCGCCCTGCCGCGCGGGGTCCGCGCCGCCGTCCCAGCGGGGGGCGACAGGCCGGGGGAAGTGGTGCGAACCCACGCCATGTCGCTGCTGGCGCCGCCGTCGCTGCCTGCCGATTTCGCGCACTTCCCCTGGGCTGACCCGAATGCGCTGAAGGGCGGGGAAGTGGTCCTGACCCGTCTGGGGTCCTTCGACAGCTTCAACCCCTATATCCTGCGCGGCACGCCGGATATCGGCGTCGGGTCGATCTACGACACGCTGATGGCGAGCAACCCGGACGAGGCGACCGCCGAATACGGCCTGCTGGCCGAGACGGTGGAACTGCCGGCCGACCGCAAGGGTGTCAGCTTCGAGCTGCGCGAGATCGCCCGCTGGCACGACGGCCGGCCGGTGACGGCCGAGGACGTGGTCTTCACCTTCAACGTCCTGCGCACCCAGGGCCGGCCCTTCTTTCGCGCCTATTGGGCCGATGTGACGGAGGTGGTGGCCGAAAGCCCGAAGCGCGTGACCTTCCGCTTCAAGGACGCGGGTAACCGCGAACTCGCGCAGATCCTGGGTGACCTGCCAGTGCTGCCGAAGCATTACTGGGAAGGGCGGGACTTCGCACGACCGTCGCTCGACGTGCCGCTCGGGTCAGGCCCGTACAGGCTGGAACGCTTCGAGCCGAACCGCAGCGCCGTCTATCGCCGCGTCGATGACTATTGGGCGCGCGACCTGGGTGTGCGGCGCGGGCAGAACAACATCGACACGCTGCGCTATGAGTATTTCCGCGACACCACCGTGGCCTTCGAAGCCTTCAAGGCCGGCCACGTCGATTTCCGCACCGAGAACGTCGCCCGGGATTGGGCGACCGGCTACGACTTCCCCGCCGTCCGCCGCGGCCTGGTGAAGAAGGAGGAAGTGCCGCACGAGATCCCGACGGGCATGCAGTCCTTCGCGATGAACCTGCGCCGCCCGCTATTCCAGGATGCCCGCGTCCGCCGCGCGCTGATCGAAGTGTTCGACTTCGAGTGGATGAACGTGAACCTGTTCTACGGGGCCTATAAGCGGACCACGTCCTACTTCTCGAACTCCGACTTCGCATCGCAGGGCCTGCCGCAAGGGCGGGAACTCGCGATCCTCGAGACCTTCCGCGGCCGCATCCCGGAGACCGTCTTCACCGAGGAATACAAGCTGCCGGTTACCGATGGGACGGGGAACAACCGCGACGGCATCCGCCGCGCCCTGGCGCTGCTGCGGCAGGCCGGCTGGACCGTGCGCGACCGGCGGCTGGTGAATGCGCAGGGCCAGCCCTTCGAATTCGAGATCCTGCTGCAGGGGGCGACCTTCGAGCGCATCGCGCTGCCCTATGTGCAATGGCTCGAACGCCTGGGCATCAGTGCGCGCGTGCGCACCGTCGACCCGGCGCAGTATCAGGTGCGCATCGACGCTTTCGACTACGACATGACGGTCGATTCCATCGGCCAGAGCTTCTCCCCGGGCAATGAGCAGCGCGACTTCTTCGGCGCCGCCAAGGCGCGCGAGAACGGCAGCCGGAACGTCGCCGGCATCGCCGACCCGGCGATCGACGAGCTCGTCGAACTGGTGATCGCCGCCCCGGACTATGATGAGCTCGTCGCGCGGACCCGTGCCATGGACCGCGTCCTGCTGCACCACAACTTCGTCATTCCCCAGTGGCACCTGCCGGCCTTCCGCGTCGCCTATTGGGACAAGTTCGGCCACCCCGCGCGCAACCCGCGCTACGGCCTTGCCTTCCCCTCGGCCTGGTGGATCGATCCGGCGCGCGACCGCGCGCTCGCCGAAGCCCGCCGCAGCCTGTGACGCGCGGCTAGGATGGGTGCCTATCTGATCCGGCGGCTGCTGCTGGTGATCCCGACGCTGCTCGGCATCATCATCATCAACTTCGCCGTCGTGCAGTTCGCCCCGGGCGGGCCGGTCGAGCAGATGCTGGCCGAGCTGCGCGGCGAAGGGCAGTCGACGCTCGGCCGTGTCACCGGCGAGGGCGGCGGCGAGATCCGTGGCGCAAACAGCGCTGAACGTGCGGGTGGCGGCGGCGGCGGTGGTCCTGTCGGGACCTATCGCGGCGCTCGGGGCCTGGACCCGTCCATCGTCGCCGAGATCGAGCGCAGCTTCGGCTTCGACAAGCCGGCGAGCACGCGCTTCTTCGAAATGATGAAGGGCTACCTGACCTTCGACTTCGGCCGGTCCCTGTTCCGCGATCGCCCGGTGGTGGACCTGATCCTCGAGAAAATGCCGGTGTCGGTCAGCCTTGGGCTGTGGTCCACGCTGATCATCTACATCGTGTCGATCCCGCTCGGCATCCGGAAGGCGGTGAAGGACGGGTCACGCTTCGACATCGCCACATCGGGCGTGGTTCTGGTGGGCTACGCGATCCCGGGCTTCCTCTTCGCCATCCTGCTCGTCGTCTTCTTCGCCGGTGGATCGTTCTTCCAATGGTTCCCGTTGCGCGGACTGTCGAGCCCCGGCGCCGATACGCTGCCCTTTGCGCAGCGTGCGCTGGACTACGCCTGGCATATGGCGCTGCCGACGCTGACGCTGGTGATCGGCGGCTTCGCGGGCCTGACCATGCTGACGAAGAACGCCTTCATGGACGAGATCGGCAAGCAGTACACCGTGACCGCCCGCGCCAAGGGCAACACCGAGGGCCGCATTTTGTACGGCCACATCTTCCGCAACGCGATGCTGCTGATCATCGCCGGCTTCCCCGCGGCGTTCATCGGCATCCTGTTCACGGGCGCCCTGCTGACGGAGATCGTCTTTTCGCTCGATGGGCTCGGCCTGCTCGGCTTCGAAAGCGCGATTCGTCGCGACTATCCCGTGATGTTCGCGACGCTTTACATTTTCACGCTGCTCGGGCTCGTGATGCAGATCGTGGGGGACTTCACCTACACGCTGGTGGACCCACGGATCGATTTCGAGGCGCGGCGGTGATGGGTGTCGCGGCTGATTGGAGAGGGGCGCTGCCCCTCTCCAAACCTCACCCCGCCAAAGGCCGAAAGGCCTTTGGAAACCTTGACTTGGCGATTGGCGCTTCAGGCAGCACGAACGGGCGCGGGCGTTCCGTGCTCAGCACCAAGAGGAATTCCGGGCTCCATGCACGGCGCGCTCTCCGCAATGGCGAAACACCTGCACTGCCCAGCACCAGGTTGAGGTTTCCAAAGGCCCTTCGGCCTTTGGTGGGGTGGGGTACGGGGAGGGGCAAAGCCCCTCTCCGGGGGAGCAGCGCCCGATGAGCCCCCTGAACACCCGTCGCCTCGCCAACTTCCGGGCGAACCGTCGCGGCTACATCTCCCTCATCGTCTTCGGCTTCCTGTTCTTCTTCACCCTCTTCGCCGAATTCATCGCCAATGATCGTCCGCTGGTGGCGAAGGTGGAGGGGCGTTGGTTTGTGCCGGTGCTGATGGACTATGCCGAGAGCGACGTGATCGAGGACGGCCTGCCCACGACCGCGGACTGGCATGACCGAGGATTCCAGGAGGAATTCGAGGCCAAGGGCGGTTGGATGGTCTGGCCGTTGGTGCCGTATTCCTATCGCACGGTGGTGCGGGATCTCGGGCAGCCGGCGCCGTCGCCGCCAAGCTGGAAGAACTGGCTTGGCACCGATGACCAGGCGCGGGATGTGCTGGCGCGGGTGATCTATGGGTTCCGCATCTCGGTGCTGTTCGGCTTCACGCTGACGATCGTGTCGTCGTTCTTCGGCATCGCGGCAGGAGCGGTGCAGGGGTTCTATGGCGGGCTGACCGATCTGCTGTTCCAGCGCTTCATCGAGATCTGGTCGGGCATGCCGCAGCTTTATCTGCTGATCATCCTGGCGAGCATGATCGAGCCGACATTCTGGGTGCTGCTGATCTTCCTGCTTCTGTTTTCCTGGATGGGGCTGACGGGCGTGGTGCGCGCGGAGTTCCTGCGCGGCCGCAATTTCGACTATGTCCGTGCGGCGAAGGCGCTGGGCGTGGGCGACGCCGTGGTGATGTTCCGCCACATCCTGCCGAACGCGATGGTGGCGACGCTGACCTTCCTGCCCTTCGTCCTGTCGGGGTCGGTGACGGTGCTGGCGAGCCTCGACTTTCTCGGCTTCGGGCTGCCGCCGGGTTCGCCGTCGCTGGGGGAGCTGGTGAACCAGGGCAAGAACAACCTGAACGCGCCGTGGCTGGCGATGACGGGCTTCGTCGTGCTCGGTGGGATGCTGACGCTTTTGATATTCGTGGGTGAGGGCGTGCGCGACGCCTTCGATCCGCGCAAGTTGCCGGGAGGATCGCGATGAGCGCGTCCGATGGTCAGAGCACCAATGCACTCCACAAAGAGCACGGAGAGCTGAATCGCCCACGCCAGCCGCAGGGTGCGTTGCTGGAGGTGCACAACCTGACGGTGGCGTTCCGCGGCAGTCCGGTGGTGCAGGGCGTCTCCTTCTCGGTGGAGAAGGGCGAGACGGTCGCGCTGGTGGGCGAATCCGGGTCGGGCAAGTCGGTCACGGCGCTGTCCTGCCTCCGGCTGCTGCCGGCGGCCGGCGCCAATCCGGAAGGGCGGATCGTGCTGGACGGGACGGATGTGCTGACCGCCGCGCCGGACGAGCTTCGCCGGCTGCGCGGCGGCGTGGCGGGCATGGTGTTCCAGGAACCCATGACCTCGCTGAACCCGCTGCACACGGTCGAACGGCAGGTGGCGGAGGCGATCACGCTGCATCAGCCGCTGGCAGGATCGGCGTTGCGCGCGCGGGTGATCGAATTACTGCGCCGCGCTGGGTTCCCGAAGGCGGAAGATCGGCTCGGCGCCTATCCGCACCAGCTGTCGGGCGGGCAGCGTCAGCGCGTGATGATCGCGGCAGCGCTGGCCAACGATCCGAAGCTGCTGATCGCGGATGAGCCGACCACGGCGCTCGACGTGACGATCCAGGCGCAGATCCTGGAACTGCTGGAACGGCTGAAGCGCGAGCTCGGCATGGCGCTGCTGCTGATCACCCACGATCTGAACATCGTGAAGAAACACGCGGACCGCGTGGTGGTGATGAAGGATGGCCGCGCCGTCGAACAGGGCGAGGTGAACACCGTCTTCGCCGCACCCCAGCACGACTACACTCGCATGCTGATCGCGACCGAACCGAGGGGCCAGCCCGCGCCGGTCGAGGATGGCGCGGCGGAGGTCATGCGCGGCGACGATGTGAAGGTCAGTTTCCCCATCCGCCGCGGGCTGATGCGCCGCGTGGTGGCGGAGGTAAAGGCCGTCGACGGCGTTTCGCTGAGCGTACGGGAGGGCGAGACGGTCGGGCTGGTCGGGGAATCCGGTTCCGGCAAGACCACGCTCGGCCTCGCCATGCTGCGGCTGGAGCATAGCGAAGGCGCGATCCACTTTGAGGGGCGCGACATCCAGCCGCTCGACCGCGGGGCGCTGCGGCCGCTGCGGCGCCGGATGCAGATCGTCTTCCAGGATCCGTTCGGCGCGCTGTCCCCGCGCATGAGCGTCGGTGAGATCGTCGGCGAGGGCCTGGCGGTGCATGAGGCAGGGCTGAACGCTACGCAGCGCGCCGCGACCGTTGCGACGGCGCTGCAGGAAGTCGGGCTGCAACCGGGCATGGCCGAACGTTATCCGCATGAGTTCTCAGGCGGGCAGCGGCAACGCATCGCGATCGCGCGCGCCTTGGTGCTGAAGCCCCGCTTCCTGGTGCTGGACGAACCGACCAGCGCGCTCGATGTCAGCGTACAGGCGCAGGTGGTCGAGTTGCTGCGCGATCTGCAGGCGAGGCACCGGCTGGCGTATCTGTTCATCTCGCACGATCTTCGGGTCGTGCGCGCCATGGCGCACCGCATCATCGTGCTGAAGGACGGCAAGGTGGTGGAGGAGGGCGAGGCCGCTCAGGTTGTCGCCGAGCCGCGGGAAGCCTACACCCGGGCACTCATGGCCGCAGCCTTTGATTTGCGGGCGGAGGCGGCACCGGGACTGCGGAATTGAACGAACTCGATACGCTGAAGAAGCTGCTGGATGCGGAGCACGTCAAACTCGGCATCAGCATCCGTCGCATGAATTCGCCCGGCTCCCCGGTCTATCGCTCGGGGGAGAATGTGTGGCCGCCGGCTGTCGCGCTCGGGGCGTCCCTCGTTGCGCTGAAATGGGGCGGCATCCCGCTCGAATGGATCGGCATCGAGCAGGGCGGCGCCTGGGCGGGCACCGTGGTGCTGGCGTTGGGCTGCTGGTGGTGGCTCACGAAGATCATGCCGAAGGTCAAGGACGGCGTGTTCGACCGCAGCGCCACCTATGCCCTGCAATCCCCCGCGCGGTTCGATTCGCTCTGGAGCCAGGGCGTATTGAGTCTCTACGCGAAGATGCCCGACGGGACCGAGCGCGCCGCGACACAGCGCGATTCCTGGCGGGCCTTCGTCACCGCAATCGATCAGGAACTGGAGGGGCAAGGCTGATGGCCGTCCTGCTGTCCACCAAGAAGAACACCATGCAGGACTGGAAGGCGGCGCTGCTGGCCGTCGATCCGTCCCTCGACGTGCGGCTGTTTCCCGATGTCGGGGACCCGCCCGAGATCGAGGCCGCGGTGGTATGGACCGCGCACGACATGATGGAGCTGCGCCGGTACCCGAACCTGCGCGTCATCGTGTCCATGGGCGCCGGCGTCGATCACCTGTTCCGCCCGCCCGGGCCGCCGCCGGGCGTGCCGGTGGCGCGGCTGCTGGATACGCGGCTGACGCAGGGCATGACCGAATGGGTGTTGCTGAACGTGTTGCGCTTCCATCGGCAGGACCCCGAGTATCGTGATCTGCAGGCGCGCAAGGTTTGGCTCGAACTGCCTGCACCCGAAACCTCCGGGCGGCGGATCGGCATGCTTGGCCTCGGCGAGCTCGGTAGCGACGCGGCCCGCGCGCTGCGGGCGCTCGGCTTCCCGGTGCTGGGGTGGTCGCGGCGCCCCAAGGCGGTTGATGGCGTGGAGACCTTCCATGGCGCAGACGGCCTGCTGGCCATGGCTGCCAAGGCCGAGATCCTGGTCTGCCTGTTGCCGCTGACGCCCGAGACGCGGGGTGTGATCGATGCGCGGCTGCTGGGCGCGATGAAGCCGGGCGGCTTCCTGATCAATGCTGCGCGCGGCGGCCACATGGTCGGGGCGGATGTGCTGGCGGCGCTCGATTCCGGTCACCTGGCCGGTGCCGCGCTCGACGTCTTTGAGCCGGAGCCGCTGCCGGAGGACAGCCCCTTCTGGACGCATCCGAAGGTGATCCTGACGCCGCATGCGGCGAGCATCACCATCCCGTCCAGCGCGGCGCCGCAGGTGGTAGAAAACATCCACCGGGCACGGGCCGGTCAGCCACTCATCAATCTGGTGGATTTCTCGGCGGGGTACTGAGGCCATCCGGAGAGGGGCAGCGCCCCTCTCCAGACCTCACCCCACCAGGATGCTGGGCATCCTGGACCGCAATCTGTCGGTGCTGGTCACGACGGTCAGCGCAGTTCGCGCATAAGCGGCTCGCTGCATTCTTCGGCCGGCGGCGCCTCGACGATCGCAAAGGCCTTTCGGCCTTTGCTGGGGAGGGCAGAGCCCCTCCTCGTCACACCGCGCGCAGCGCCGGCTGTTCGGCCGCCGGCAGCAGCTTGGCCTCGGTCGTGCCCTTCACGGCCTCGGTCATCACGCCGCGCAGGTCCTGCAGGAAGGTCGTCCCCTTCGGGGTGCGCTGCACCAGAACGCTGCGGCGATCGGCCGGGTCGACCTTGCGGCGCGCCAGGTCAAGTTCGCCGAGGCGGTCGAGCGCCCGGGTGATCGCCGGCTTGGACACGTTCAGGTCGGCCGCCAGGCCGCGAACCGTGTGCGGGCCTTCGCTCAAGTAGACGGTCAGCAGCACGGCAAGCTGGCGGGCGGACAGATCGGGCCCGTCGCTACGCACCAGGGCGACGATCGTTTCGCGCAGGATGCCGATCTGCTGATCGGGGTTGCCAGGGAGAGTCATGGCTTCTTCCTTACAGTGCTTGGGGCGGTGAAGCCGCCCGTAGATGCCTTTGCGGCAGGAAACGCGGCAGGCATCTCAAGGGCCTGCCGCAGGGTGAAGGCGTTGTGCCCGATTGGCGATCAGGGCGTGCAGGGCGCGCGCGCATTGCGCTTCCCCGCCCTCCGGCCTGCCTGGCCGGTTCGAATCGTTCCAGGCGTACAGATCAAGGTGCGCCCAGGGGATGCCCGCCGGCACGAAGCGGCGCAGGAACAGCGCCGCCGTTATCGCCCCGGCCATCGGCTTCTGGGCAGTGTTGGACAGGTCCGCAAATGGTGAGTCGAGCCACGAATCGTAACCATCGTGCAGCGGTAGTCTCCACATCGGATCGCGCACGGCGTCACCGGCGGCGAGCAGCCGGGTTGCCAGATCGTCATCGTTGCAGAACAGGGCTGGCAAGTCAGGACCCAGCGCCACACGCGCCGCCCCGGTCAGGGTCGCGCAATCGATGATGGCGGCGGGACCCTGTTCGGAGGCAAAGGCCAGAAGGTCGCAGAGCACAAGCCGGCCCTCGGCGTCGGTGTTACCGATCTCGACCCTGAGGCCCTTGCGAGTGCGGAGAACATCCATCGGCCGCATGGCATGGCCAGAAATGGCGTTCTCCACCGCCCCAACAAGCACCAGCAGCCGCACCGGCAATCCGCTCCGCATCACCATTTCGGCAGCGGCAAGGACCACTGCCGCACCCGCCATGTCCTTCTTCATGCGCAGCATGCCGGCGGGGGGTTTCAGGTCGAGCCCGCCGCTATCGAAGCAGACCCCCTTGCCGCATAGCGCGATCAGCGGCCCGTCCGCGGCCCCCGTCCAGCGCAGCACGGCCACACGCGGAGGGCGCGGGCTGCCGCCGCCAACCGCGGCGACGGCGGGGAAGCCCTGTGCCAAAGCCTCGTCGGCGATCACCTCGCAGCTCGCGCCGTGCCGCGCGGCCAGAGCGACGGCGGCTTCGGCCAGTTCGACAGGGCCGAGATCGGCCGCGGGTGCGTTGATCAGATCCCGCGCGGCACAGATGGCTTCCGCCGTCATCAGCGCCTGCTCAGATCCCAAAGGCAGTTCGAGCACGGCGGGCGCCGCACCTGCCGCCTTGTGCCGGATCGGGCGATAGGCGCCGAGCGCCCAGCCTAGCGTGGCCTCCGCCGGATCCCCCTCGCCGGGCGCGAGACGCCAGGCGCTGCCGCTCGGCAGGCCGCGGGCGAGGCCGCCATAGGCCCACGGCCCGGCGTCACCATTGCCGAGGCCGACCGCCGCGCCGGCAAGGCCATCCGTTCCAGGCAGTAGCGCCACTTCCCCGGCGCGTGCGGTAAAGCCGGCGCCGCGCAGGAAGGCCGCGGCGGCACTGGGCAGGTTGTTCAGGAAGCCGGCCAGCGCATCCGCCCGCACCGCATGGAGCGGCAGGCCCTGGGATGCGCTGGATGTCACGCCGACTAGCATGAAAGCTTCCAATGCGCGGCGATCGATTCGGTTTCGTGAACATTCATGATGCAGCGGTTGGTCATACAACTGACCGATACCGCACGCCAACGTTGCTCCGCCGCAATTGCGCTATGCGGTGGGTGCAGTGCAGCAATAAACCATGCCGTGTCCGCCTGCGGATGGTGCTCTCCACCGAGCAGCGCAGCGGCGCCGTTCACCGCGCCCGCCGGGCGAGGATCGGGGGTGGACTTGCCAGGAGCGCCTCGGCCATCGCTTCGGCGACACAGGCGTATCCCCGGTCATTGTGGTGAAGCTCATCGGGAACCAGTAGGGCGGCGGGCGGCACGCCGGCGACGGTCCAGCGATCCATCAGGGTCCCGCGCGAGAACAGAGCGACGCCCGGCGTCGTCGCGGCGATCTCGGCCAGCGCCGCATCGAAGCGATCGTGGTCCGGATTGGCCGCGATGCGCGGGGCGCGCTGGTTGTCCATCAGCACGACATCGATGCCGGCCTCGCGCAGCCGGTGCACCCCCTCCCTGACGGAGCCCGCGAAGGCGGCCGGATCCATCCGGCGCATGGCCGCGTTCGCGCCGAGCTGCCAGATGACGAGGTCCGGACGTTCGGCGATCACGTCGCGGTCGAGCCGTACCAGCATGTTGTCGGCGTCCTCCCCGCCCCGGCCGCGGTTCAGCACGGTGACCGGAACATCCAGTGCGGCGCGCAGCCGGGCCTCCAGCAGTGCCGGATAGGTATGGCCCGGTTCCGAGGCACCGGCCCCGGCGGTCGAGGAGGAGCCGAACGCGACGATGCGAACCCCGTCGACCCGCCCGCGCGCTTCGGCGAAGCGCGCTGACGCAATGGCCGGATGCGGCAGGCTGGGGCAGGCGCCTGCCAGAGCGGGGACGGCGGGGACGGTGAGAAGGAGGGCGAGCAGCGCGCGGCGCGGGGAGATCGCCGCCCGAAGCCGCCGCATGAGGGGCCGAAAGGCACCCATGCCACGGTGTTCCGGTGCCATGAGGGACGACGAGAAACAGGTCATGCGGCCAACCGGGCGTGCAGGACGCGTGCAAGACCCTCCCGCCAGGGCGGCAGCCGAATGCCGAAGGTCCGATCCAGCCGCGAGCAGTCCAACCGCCCATCCGCGGGCCGGCAGGCGCGGGTCGGGAAATCGGCGGTCGTGATCGCGGTCAGCACCGGATGCAGGCCGGTGCTGCCGAAGATCGCCTCGGCGAAGCCGTGCCAGGTCGTGGTGCCGGAGCCGGTCGCGTGGAACACCCCGCGATGGGAGTCGTGCCATCCATCATAACGGATACGTGATAATATGGCAGCGATGGCGTCGGCAAGGTCGGGTGCGGCGGTGGGGGCGCCGTGCTGGTCGGCGACAACGCGCAGCTCGGGTCGTTCTGCCCCCAGGCGCAGCATGGTGCGTAGGAAGTTGTGGCCAGCGGCGGCGTAGACCCAGGCTGTGCGCAGCACCAGCGTTTGGGGGTTGCCGGCCAGCGCCGACCACTCGCCGGCCAGCTTGGTCCGCCCGTAGGCGCTCAGTGGATTCGGCGAATCCGATTCGACATAGGGCGCGCCCTTGGCCCCGTCGAAGACGTAGTCGGTCGAGATCTGGATCAGCGGGATGCCGGATGCGGCGCAGGCGGCGGCGACCAGGCCGGGTCCGAGGGCATTCGCGCGGAAGGCGGCAGGCTCATTGTCCTCGGCGGCATCGACGGCGGTCCAGGCGGCGCAGTTCACCACCGCATCCGGCCTGGCGGTGGCGACGGCGGCGCCGACGCTCGCAGGGGCGTCGAAGTCGAACGCCGGCCGGCCAGTGGTGATGGCCTCGAATCCCCGGGGCGGCAGGGCGGTCGCCAGTGCAGCGGCGAGCTGCCCGCCCTGGCCGGTGACGAGGATGCGCCGCATCACCAGGAGCCCTGTGGGAAGGGCGCGAGAATCTCGGCGAGGCGTGGTGCCGTGCGGTCCTTCTCCGACAGCATCGGCGTATCGACCGACCAGTCGATGTCGAGGTCCGGATCGTCCCAGGCGATGCCGGCATCGGCCTCCCGGTCGTAGTAGTTGTCGGTCTTGTAGAGAACCTCGGTATTCGGCTCGAGCGTCACATAGCCATGGGCGAAGCCGCGCGGCACCCAGAGCTGGCGCCAGTTGTCCGCACTCAGCACTTCCGCCGCATAGCGGCCATAGGTCGGCGAGCCCAGCCGAATATCCACCGCCACATCCAGGATGGCGCCGCGCGCGGCGCGCACCAGCTTGCCCTGTGCCGAGGGCGGGCGCTGAAAATGCAGCCCGCGCAGCACGCCGGCCTGGGCCGAGAAGGCGTGGTTGTCCTGCACGAATTCGGCCGTCACACCTACCGCCTCGGCGGTGCGGCGCGACCAGACCTCGCTGAAGAAGCCGCGCGCATCGCCGTGGCGCACGGGCTCGATCAGCAGCACCTCGGGGATGGCGAGGGGGGTGACCTTCACGCCAGCTTCCCCGCGGCGAGGTCGCGCAGATAGGCGCCATAGGCGGTCTTGCCCAGCGCCGCGGCGCGCGCCTGCAGCCCGGCCGCGTCGATGAAGCCCATGCGATAGGCGATCTCCTCCGGACAGCCCACCTGCAGCCCCTGGCGTTCCTGCACGGTCTGCACGAACAGCGCGGCCTGC
>NZ_JAAEDI010000038.1 GCF_018129025.1 Neoroseomonas terrae
TTCCTCAGCGGGGCGACTAACCTAAGGCCTCAACCCCAGTCCGTCAACCCCGCCCCACCAGCGGCGTGAGCGGGCTTTTACGGGGGATGCTGGGGCATGCAAAGGGGTTTCTTGCAGTTTTGTGCAATGCGCTAGACGCATAGCTTTCCCTCTTGATCTCTGGAAGGACTCGAAGATCACGCATTAACGTCTTGTCGTCACTGCTCGTTCGTGGCCCTAACAGCCAAGACTCGTCATCCAGGAGGTCTTCCCGACGATGCGGCTCCGCCCAGCCATCGCCATCCTGACGCTCATTGCTCTCTATCCCGCGGCCAAACTCACTCCGCTCTTATCCTCTGAAACCTCCGCGACCCACGCAGATGCTCCCGGCGACATCGGAACCGCGGCGCGCCCTATGGCGGAGTTCGCCATCCACAGCGCCGCGGCCGCACAGACGGAAGCGGCCGCCGAAGAGGTCGTACCGGTGGTTCAGACCGCCGCTCTCACCGACCCGCCCTCGGCGGAGGACGGTCCGGCGCCGACGGCCGAAGCGCTCCTTCCAATGGTAACGGCGGAGATCGACCCCGGCCCCCAGCAGCGCGTGCTCGTCGTCAGCCGTGGGGATACGCTGGCAGGCCTGTTGAGCGATGCCGGTATAGACGACGGCCAGGCTCAGATGGCCATCGCAAGCCTCAGCCGCCGGTTCCGCCCCAACACGCTACGTCCGGGCCACGAGATCGCCATTCGCGTCTCCTCTGACGAATCCCCTTCCCTGCTGGAGGTCGAGATAGAGCCCGAAGCCGGTCGCACGATCCGCGCGACCCGGCAGCCAGACGGGGGGTGGACGGACGAAGAGACGCTCGCGGACCGTGACCGCTTCCTCGTGCGTGCCGAAGGGGCCGTCGATGGCGGTCTGTTTCCCGCCATGACACGGGCCGGCGTCCCAGCGGGCATGGCGCTGTCACTGATCCGCATCCTCGGCCACCAGGTCGATTTCCAGCGCGACCTCCAGCCTGGCGATCGCTTCTCGATCCTCTTCGATCGCTTTCGTGAAAGCGATGGAGGAGACGTCCTCGGTCACGGTCAGATCCTCAAAGCGTCACTGACCCTGTCGGACCGGACGCTCGAGATCTGGCGGCACAGGAACCGCGACGGAGATGTCGATTGGTATGACGCGCAAGGTCGAAGCCTGCGTCGTTCTTTCCTCCGCACACCGCTTGACGGTGCAAGGATCTCATCCGGCTTTGGCCGTCGCAGCCATCCGGTGCTCGGCTACACCCGGATGCACCAGGGCATCGATTTCGCGGCGCCGACCGGCACGCCGGTGTATGCGGCGGGGGACGGCACTATAGTCTCAGCAAAGCGCGAAGGCGGCTATGGTCTGCTCGTCCGCATCCGCCACGCCAATGGCGTCCAGACGCGCTATGCGCATCTATCGCGCTTCGCCCGCGGTATTGCGGCGGGCCGCACGGTTCGGCAGGGCAGCGTGATCGGCCACGTCGGATCGACCGGGATGTCCACTGGACCCCACCTCCATTACGAGGTCGTGGTCAACAATCGTGCTGTGAACCCCGCCCAGCATGTGCAGCCGCCGGTACGTCTCGCGGGCGCCGAACTGACGGCCTTCCGTACGCGGCAGCGCCAGCTGACCGGCCTCGCGGCCGGCTTCGCCACGGCGAACGAAGTGGCGCTGGCGCCGAACTGAACGAGAAGGGCCGGCGGGGTTCATTCCGCCGGCCATTCGTCACGCTGCGGCGGCGAGAGCCGGCCGCACTTCCAGCCCATCGGCGGAGGCCGTTACCGTAACACGGTCTCCGTCCTTGATGCTGCCTTCCAACAAAAGCCCCGCCAGCCGGTCCTGCAGGTTCCGCTGGATCACGCGCTTGAGCGGCCGAGCGCCGTAGACCGGATCATATCCGGCTTCGGCCAGCCACTCCCGCGCCTTGTCGTCGAGTTCCAGCATCACCTTCCGGTCTTCCAGCAGTTTGAGCAGCCGCTGAAGCTGGATTTCGACGATCGACGACATATCGCCGCGCGCCAAACGCCGGAACAGCACGATCTCGTCCAGCCGGTTCAGGAACTCGGGCCGGAAGCGCTCGCGTACCGCGCGCATCACCGCCGGGCGCACCGTGTCGACGTCGGCGTTCTCGGGGAGTTCCGCGATCGCCTGGCTGCCGAGGTTGCTCGTCAGAACGATGATCGCGTTGCGGAAGTCGACGGTGCGCCCCTGGCCGTCCGTCAGCCGACCGTCGTCGAGCACCTGCAGCAAGACGTTGAAGACGTCGTCATGGGCCTTTTCGACCTCGTCGAACAGGATCACCTGGTACGGGCGGCGGCGCACGGCCTCGGTCAGCGTGCCACCTTCCTCATAGCCGACATAGCCCGGCGGCGCGCCGATCAGCCGCGAGACGGCATGCTTCTCCATGAACTCGGACATGTCGATCCGGGTCATGGCGCGCTCGTCGTCGAACAGGAACTGCGCAAGCGACTTCACCAGCTCGGTCTTGCCGACGCCGGTCGGGCCGAGGAACAGGAACGAACCAATCGGGCGGTTCGGATCCTGCAGCCCGGCACGCGCGCGCCGCACGGCTTTGGAGACAGCTTCAAGGGCCTCCTCCTGACCGACGACACGCTTGCGCAGCTCATCTTCCATTCGCAGCAGCTTCGCGCGTTCGCCTTCCAGCATCTTCTCAACCGGCACGCCGGTCCAGCGCGATACCACAGCCGCGATGCCTTCCTCGGTGACCGCCTCATTCACCAGCCGGGCATCGCCATCGCCGGCATCCGCGATTTTCTTCTCAAGGCCGGGAATGACGCCGTACTTGATCTCACCGGCCCTGGCGTAATCGCCGCCACGCTCAGCCAGTTCCAGTTCGGTCCGCGCCTTGTCGAGCGCCTCCTTCGCCTTCTGGGTCTCGATGACCTTGCCCTTCTCGGACTCCCAGCGCTGCGTCATCTCACGCGAGCGTTCCTCGAGATCGGCAAGCTCCTTCTCAAGCTTCGTCAGGCGGTCACGGGAAGCGACGTCGGTCTCCTTCTTCAGCGCCTCGCGCTCGATCTTCAGCCGCATCAGGTCGCGGTCGATCGCGTCCAGTTCCTCCGGCTTCGAATCCACCTGCATGCGCAGGCGGGATGACGCCTCGTCCACCAGGTCAATCGCCTTGTCTGGCAGGAAGCGGTCCGCGATGTAGCGGTTCGACAGCGTCGCGGCCGCCACCAGCGCACCGTCCGTGATCCGGACGCCGTGATGCAGCTCGTACTTCTCCTTGATGCCGCGCAGGATCGAGATCGTGTCCTCGACGCTCGGCTCGCCAACGAAAACCGGCTGGAAGCGCCGGGCGAGTGCCGCATCCTTCTCGACATGCTTCCGGTACTCGTCGAGCGTCGTGGCGCCGATACAGTGCAGCTCGCCACGCGCCAGCGCCGGCTTCAGCAGGTTGGACGCATCCATCGCGCCATCCGCCTTGCCTGCGCCAACCAGCGTGTGCATCTCGTCAATGAACAGGATGATCTCGCCTTCGGCCTGCTGCGTCTCCTGTAGGACGCCCTTCAGCCGTTCCTCGAACTCACCGCGATACTTGGCACCCGCGACCATCGCGCCGAGGTCGAGCGCCATCACCTTCTTCGTCTTCAGCGCTTCGGGCACGTCGCCCTTGATGATGCGGAGCGCCAAGCCCTCGACGATAGCCGTCTTGCCGACGCCGGGCTCGCCTATCAGCACCGGATTGTTCTTGGTCCGTCGGGCAAGCACCTGGATCGAGCGGCGGATCTCCTCGTCGCGGCCGATCACCGGGTCCAGCTTGCCTTCACGCGCGGCCGCCGTGATGTCGCGCGCGTACTTCTTCAGCGCGTCGAAGCTCTCCTCGGCATTCTGGCTGTTAACGGTGCGGCCCTTGCGCAGGTCTGCGACCGCCTCTTCCAGCCGCTGCGGATTTGCGCCGGCGTCGCGGAAGGCGCGACCGGTGTCGCCGTCGCTCGCCGCCAGCGCCACGACGAGGCGGTCCTGCGCGGCGAATTGGTCGCCGGCTCGCGTCGCCTGCTGCTGCGCCGCGTCCAACACGCGCACGATGTCCGGGGTAAACTGCGGATTGCCGGCGCCGCCGCCGGAAACCTTCGGCAGCTTCGCGAGGTTCGCCTCCAGCGTCTGCTTCACGCGGGCCGGATCGCCGCCCGACGCGCGGATCAGCCCGCTGGCGGCTCCTTCGGCATCATCCAGCAGCGCCTTGGCGAGGTGCGCCGGCGTGACCTGCTGGTGGTACTCGCGGATCGCGATGGTCTGGGCCGCCTGCAGGAAGCCCTTGGCCCGGTCGGTAAACTTCTCGATGTCCATCCTTGTCCCTCTCCTGAGCGGACGAGCGCACCCGCCCCCAAACGGGCAGTGGGCGCGCCCCTGTCGCACGTCATGTGGTAAGCCTCCTTGATCTGCTTCAAGGGGCCGCCATGCGCATCGAGACCATCTACCGATACCCGGTGAAGGGCCTGACGGCCGAGGCGCTCGAAGACGTCGCCCTGATCCCCGGCCAGACCCTGCCGGAGG
The DNA here is from genome assembly GCF_018129025.1 of Neoroseomonas terrae. Classification (GTDB taxonomy): domain Bacteria; phylum Pseudomonadota; class Alphaproteobacteria; order Acetobacterales; family Acetobacteraceae; genus Neoroseomonas; species Neoroseomonas terrae. The sequence continues at coordinate 4,517 of NZ_JAAEDI010000038.1, forward strand.
ATCGCCGCTTCGCCCTGGCTCAGGGAGACGCGCCTTTCGACCCGGCCGCACCCGCTTGGCTGACAAAGCGCCATTTCGGCTGCCTCATGGTGAACGCGCGCTTGGCGCTGGTCCATTCGGCGTTCGATGCCCGTAGCGGCGACCTGCTGCTCCGCATCCCCGGCGCCGCGCCGCTCCATGCCAGCACACGCACCGCGGATGGCCGCACCGCGATCGCCGCTGCCCTGACGGCCTATCTCGGCGACGAAGCGCGCGGCACGCCACGCTTCGTCGAAGCGCCGGGGCACTCCTTCTCCGATGTGCCGGGGAAGCTCGTCTCCATCATCGGGCTTTCCAGCCTCCGGGCGCTGGAGCAGGCCGCCGGCATGACGCTGGACCCTCTGCGCTTCCGTGCCAACGTCTACGTCTCGGGCGGCAGGCCATGGGCAGAGTTCGGCTGGATCGGGCAGGAAATCCAACTCGGCCAAACGAAGCTGCGGGTGGTGAAGCGGATCGTCCGTTGCCCAGCGACGGAAGTGAATCCGGCAAGCGGCCTGCGCGACGCGAAACCGCCCCGCTGGCTGCGCGAGCACTTCGGCCACATGGACCTCGGCGTGTACGCCGAGGTGATCGAAGGCGGCCGTATCGCCGTGGGCGATGCGCTAGAGGCCCTGGCGCCGGCCGATTGACGTTCTGCCGCGGGCGACTCTGGATGGCGTCGCCCGTCGTGAATGGCCTCATACCGACAGCCGCTGAGGGCGACTGCCGGCATTCAGCTTTCCCAGCCCTGAAGCGGTGAGCGCAGGCTGTGGGTTCGCCTGGCTCGTCGGAGCCCGCGATGTGCCGCTGGTCTCAGGCCGGCTCGCGCGCCTCGCCGGCGGTCTCGTCGGCTTCAGGCATTTCGGCTGGGGCCGGGGCGCTCATCTCGACGGCCTCGCCCTGCGGCTCCGCCTCGCTTCCCTCGCCCTGGCCCTGGAACCGGCGCTGCTGCGACTGCTGGTGCTGTGCCGCTGCCTGGTTCATGGCGTTGAGAATGCGGAAATAATGCTCCGCATGCTGAAAGTACGATTCCGCCATCACCCGGTCGCCGCCGCTGGTCGCGTCGCGACCGAGCTGCAGGTACTTCTCGAACAGCTGCTGCGCCGTGCCTCGGAGCCGCATGTCGGGCCCGCTCGAGTCGAAGACATGGTTGCGGTTCAGTGGCTGGCGGTCACTGTTGCCGCCGCCCCCGCCCCCGCCGCCATGCCGGAAGTGCCCGCCACCTCCACCGTGGCGGTTGCCGCCGCGGCCGCGCATGCGCTTGATGTTCATCGTGTCGTGTTTCGCTGTCCTGCATCCGATCCGCCCCTGCGCATCGCTGCCCGGACTGGGCAGCCAAGCGAACCGGCGTTCGGCATCGTTGCATCCAGGCGGTCCCGACCAAGACGCGTGCTGAATGTGCCCACTGTCTGGTCCGGTTCGGATGCGGCATTCGCCGGATCCAGACCGCCACCACGAGAATAGCGGCGGGGCGCCGCATCGCCAAACTGTTTTCTGGGGGCCTCCCGCCCCGATTAATCCGCGCGGAGCACCAGGGCCCGGTCGATTCCGCCGAGATCCTGGCGCGCTGAAACCGGCTTCAGCCCCGCCGCCCGCGCCAGAGCCTCGACGGACGGGCGCTGTCCCTGCCCGATCTCCAGGACCGCCCGTCCGCCGGGCGTCAGGAGCATGGGTAAGACCCGGGTCAGCCTGCGATAGGCATCGAGGCCGTCGGAGCCGCCGTCCAAGGCCAACGCAGGCTCGAAGCGCGCGACCTCCGGCATCAGCAACGGCACCGCCGCCGTCTCTATATAGGGTGGGTTTGACAGCACGAGGTCGAAGCGACCGGCAATCGCCTCCGCCCAGTCCCCACATAGGAAGGCGGCACGCCCGGCCAACCCGTTGGTCGCGGCATTCCGCGCGGCCAACGCCGCCGCGGCCGGGTTGAGGTCGATCCCCACGCCCGTCGCCTCGGGGCATTCCGCCAGCACCGCCAGCAGCAGCGCGCCGGTGCCGGTGCCGAGATCGAGCACCCGTCCTATCCGCCCGGATGCATCGAAAGCCGACAGCGCCGCCTCAACAACCGCTTCCGAGTCGCCTCGCGGAACAAGAGTGACCGGGGAGGTTTCGAGCGTCAGCGTCCAGAACCCGGCGCGACCGAGCAGATGCGCCATCGGCTCCCGTGCCGCACGGCGCCGTAGCAGGCTGGCGAAGGCTGTGACGGCGGGCTGCGGAACGAGCACCCGGGGGTCGCGCAGCAGATCCTCCTCCCGACAGGCCATCGCGTGCGCCAGCAGCATCCGTGCCTCCTGCCGCGGCCCCTCGACGCCGGCGGCACGTAACACCTGGCCCGCCTGGCAAAGGAAGGCGCCAACCGACCCACCAGGATCGGCGCAGGCGGTCATGCCGCGTCGGCGGCCAGTCGCGCCGCCTGGTCCTCAGCGGTCAGCGCATCGACGATCTCGTCGAACTCGCCCAGCATCACGCGGTCGATCTTGTGCAGGGTCAGCCCGATGCGATGATCCGTCACCCGCCCCTGCGGAAAATTGTAGGTGCGGATGCGTTCGGAACGGTCACCCGTGCCCACCTGGGACCGACGATCCGCCGCCCGCGCGGAGTCCTTGGCACTCCGTTGCGCCTCGTAGAGCCTGGCCCTCAGCACCTTCATCGCCTTGGCGCGATTCTTGTGCTGGGATTTCTCCTCCTGCATCGCCACCACGATACCGGTCGGCAGGTGGGTGATACGAACGGCCGAGTCCGTCTTGTTCACGTGCTGCCCGCCGGCGCCAGAGGCACGGTAGGTGTCGATGCGCAGATCGGCATCGTTGACTTGGACGTCGACCTCCTCGGCCTCCGGCAACACGGCGACAGTCACCGTCGAAGTGTGGATGCGCCCCTGCGTCTCGGTTGCCGGCACGCGCTGGACGCGGTGTACGCCGCTTTCGTACTTCAGCCGGGCGAAGACGCTGCGGCCGTTGATCTCGGCTGTCGCGCCCTTGATCCCGCCGAGGTCGCTCTCGTCGTACTCCAGCAGCTCGAACCGCCAGCCGCGGGATTCGGCATAGCGTTGATAGGTGCGGAACAGCTCGGCGGCGAATAGCCCCGCCTCGTCGCCGCCGGCCGCCGGACGGACTTCAAGGATCGCGCTGCGCTCATCCGCGACGTCGCGCGGCAGCAGCAGGATGCGGATCTCTCGTTCCAGGGCCGGGACACGCTCCTTCTGCTCCAGCCATTCGGTCTCGGCGAGATCCTTCATCTCCGGGTCGGCCATCATTGCCTGAGCGTCATCTCGAGCACGCTCGGCGGCCCGCAACTCGCTGACCTTCTCGACCAGCGGCTCCAGTTCCGACAGTTCCTTCGACAAAGCCCCGATATCGGCACCCGGCGCAGTCGAGAGGACGTGCCGCAGTTCCTCCGCGCGGGTAAGCAGCCGGTCGAGGCGCGCGGGAAGGCTCATGCCAACCGACCCGGCACCTCCGCGAGCGGCACCGATTCCTGAGTACCGGCATCAAGGTCACGCAGCTGCGCAACGCCGGCCGCGATCTCGTCATCGCCCAGGATCAGCGCGGCGCGGGCGCCGATGCGGTTGGCGCGCTCCATACGGCGCTTGAGATTGCCACGATAGGCGACTTCGGCGACGACGCCGGCCTGGCGCAATGCCTGGAGCAGGTCCAGCGCGGCCCCCTCGGCCCCGTCCCCCACCGGGATGACCGCGACCGGTCTCGGAGCGGCCGGCGTCCGGCCGCCATCCTCGAGCAGCAGCGAGAGACGCTCCATGCCCGCGGCCCAGCCGACGCAGGGCGTCGCGGGACCGCCCATCTCCTCGACCAGGCCGTTGTAGCGCCCGCCGCCCATCACGGTGCCCTGCGCGCCCAGCCGGTCGGTGACGAACTCGAAGGCCGTGTGGCTGTAGTAGTCGAGCCCGCGCACGATCCGCGGATTGCGGCGGAACGGCACGCCGAAGCGGGCCAGGTGCTTCTCGACGCTGCCATAGAAGGCGGCGGCATCAGGCGTCAGATATGGATCGATGGTCGGCGCGCCAGCCACGATCGCGCGGTCGCCGTCATCCTTGGAATCGAGGATGCGCTGCGGGTTCTTCTCCAGTCGCAGGCGGCTGTCCTGACTCAGCGCATCGCGGTGCGACGTGAAATACGCCACCAGCGCCGCGCGATAGGCCTCACGCGACGCGGCATCGCCAAGCGTGTTCACTTCCAGCACCGTGCCGTCGGAGATGCCGAGTTCCTGCAGCACATGCCAGCCGCAGGCGATCACCTCGGCATCGGCAAGTGGTTCGGCCGCGCCCATCACCTCGATGTCGATCTGGTGGAACTGCCGGTAACGGCCCTTCTGCGGCCGCTCGTAGCGGAACATCGGGCCCGTATAGAAAATCTTTCGCGGCAGGTTCGTCTGGGTCAGCCCGTTGCTGACCAGCGCCCGGCATAGCCCCGCCGTCGCCTCCGGCCGCAACGTCACGGAGTCACCGCCACGGTCCTCGAAGGTGTACATTTCCTTCGACACGACATCCGACGTGTCACCGAGGCCGCGGCTGAACACCCGGGTATCCTCGAAGATCGGCGTCGACCATTCCTCGAAGCCGTAGAGCGCCGACACGCGGCGCGCCGTCTCGGCGACATGGTGCATCCGCCGGAAATCGTCGCCGATGAGGTCGCGTGTCCCGCGGACGGGCTGGAAGGCTGTCATGCCGGTGATTCCGTAGTCAGTAGGTCGGTTAGCGACGGCGCGGCGCCTGGGCGGCGGCAGGCGTCCGGAGCAGTTCGTCCCGTGCGGTATTGGCCACGCGCCCGGCCGTCGCAAGGGCCCGGCGATAGGTTTCGCGGTCCCCGTCGTCGAAACAGGGAACGAACTCCGCCAGCTCAACGATGCCGCGCAGCCGCCCGGTCCACTGGTCGAGCCAGGCCAGCACGACGATCCCCTCGGCCCTCGCATCGGACGTGATGCCGGCCGACAGGGTGCTCGCATGCTGTCGGATGACCATGGTCGCCTCCATGGCACGGCTGCCCAGGTCCAAGCATGAGACCGAACCGCCCCCGCCACCCTCGCCCGGATCATCCGGCTGGGTACCGGTCTGCGCCTGCGCCGCCGTCGCCGCGACGAGTCCCGCAAGGAATAGGAGCGGCAGGAGCCTCATTCGGCGGCCTGGGGCCGCGCCTCGGCCGCGGCACGCTTCTCAGCCGCCAGCGCCTCGGCCTTTGCGGTCACCAGGGCGACTATATGGTCCACCATCTCCTCGGTGCGCGTCGTATGGTCGGTCTTGCCGGCGGCGTAGACCATATGGGTACCGGCCCCGCCCCCGGTGAGGCCGATGTCGGTCATCAGCGCCTCGCCGGGCCCGTTCACCACGCAGCCGATGATGGAGAGGCTGATGGGCTGGTCGATATGCGCCAGCCGCTCCTCCAGCTTCTCGACAGTTCGGATCACATCGAAGCCCTGCCGCGCGCAGGAGGGGCAGGAGATGATCTTCACCCCGCGATGGCGCAGATGCAAAGATTTCAGCATCTCCCAACCGACCGAGACCTCCTCCTCCGGCTCGGCCGAGAGCGAGACGCGCAGCGTGTCCCCTATGCCGGCCCAAAGCAGGGAACCGAGGCCAATCGCGCTTTTCACCGTGCCGGCGCGACGCCCGCCCGCTTCAGTGATGCCGATATGCAACGGGTGATCGCAGGCTTCCGCAAGTTGCTGATACGCCGCGACGGCGAGGAAGACATCGGATGCCTTCACGCTGATCTTGAACTCGTCGAAGCCTTCCTGGAGCAGGTGATCGGCGTGCCAAAGGGCGCTCTCGACCAGCGCCTCGGGGTTCGGCTCGCCGTACTTCTCCAGCAGGTGCTTCTCCAGGCTGCCGGCATTCACCCCGATGCGGATCGAACAGCCATGGTCGCGGGCGGCCTTCACGACCTCCTTGACCCGCTCCTTCGATCCGATGTTGCCCGGGTTGATCCGCAGGCAGGCCGCACCGGCCTGCGCGGCCTCGATCGCACGGCGATAGTGGAAATGGATGTCGGCGACGATCGGGACGTTCACCTCGCGCACGATCTCATGCAGGGCGGCGGTGGATTCCGGCGTCGGGCAGGACACACGAACGATGTCGACGCCGGCGACCTCGCAGCGGCGGATCTGCTCGATCGTCGCCTGCGCGTCCTCGGTCGGCGTGTTCGTCATGGTCTGCACGGTGATCGGCGCGTCGCCGCCCACCCGCACCTTGCCGACGCCGATCTGCCGCGAGGTACGACGCATGATCTGCTGGTAGGGGCGATAGGACATGAGGGTTCCTGATCCCGTGGCTCGGCAGCGGCCTCAATATGACGATCCGCGGCGCGCTTCGGAAGGCTTGCCGCCGAAACGTCTCAGGGCCGTGGCGCGGTGGCGGGCTGGGTAGCCGGCGCAGCGGGCTCCGCCGCCACGCGCAGCCGATCGACCTCGAGCGGAATGCCGCGGCGCACCCCAACCACTCCGGTCAGCGTGGTGGTCGCAAGCTCGCCATCCACGACAAACTCCAGGTTCTCGGCCTTGCCGGTGGTCAGGACGATGCCTTCGCGGTTTGGCACCGACCAGGTCTCTCCGCCGCGCAGCACGCGATCCAGCAATACTCGGTTCTCGCGGGTATCACGCACCTGGATCCAGGATTCGCCCCGCGCCCGCAATACGATGCGCGGTTCGTTCGGGTCCCGAGGCGGTGCGGCGGCCTGGGCGGGTGCCGCCGGCGCGGGCGCCGGCGTCGGCGCGACGGTCAGGGGCGATGGTGACACCTGCGGTGGCGTGCCCTGCAGCCGCGCGCCTTCCTGCGCCGTCTGCTCCAGGCGGGGGGGCAATGGCGGCACAGAATCGACCACTCGGTTGCCAGACCCGGTCCAATTGTACCAAGCCACATAGGCGCCGATGGCAATCACGACGCCAACCGCCACCAGCGCACCGGCCGGTACGCCGCGCGACGGAACCGGCTCGGGGAACACGAGTTCCCCGGACTTCGCGGCGCTGCCGCCAGTGACATCGCGGAACCGGCGCACCGCCTCATCCGGGTCAAGGCCGAGCGCCGCCGCATAGGACCGCACGAAACCAACCGCGTAGGCAGAACCGGGCAGGTCCCGCACCCGACCTTCCTCGAGCGCGTGGATATAGCGCCGGTTGATGCGCAGGTGGTCCGCCATGTCCTCGACGGTCGCGCCAAGCGTCAGCCGAGCCTCGCGCAGGTCTTCCCCTACGCGGGCGGCTTCGGCGGCAGCGATATCGGGGCGTGGAGAGCGCTTCATGGGCGGCATGAGATCGACCGGCGGCTTCTAGCCCGCGCGGCCGGCCCCGGAAAGGCCAATCCCGCCGCGCCCCTGCTCAGGCAGCATCAGGTCGCCGTGCGGCGATTGCGGCCGTGGCTTGGTCGATCAACTCCCGGATGATCTCCGCGGCAGGCTGTTCCTTCGTCACCATGCCGACCGACTGCCCCGCCATCAGCGACCCGTTCTCGACATCGCCGTCGATGACCGCGCGGCGCAGCGCGCCCGCCCAGTAATGCTCGATATCGAGCTGTGCGACATCCTTCTCGACCTCGCCAGCGCGGAAGCGGCGAACTGTCTCGGCCTGGAATTCCAGGAAGCGCTTCGTGCCGGTATTCTGCAAGGCGCGGACGGGAATGACCGGGAAGGCATCGTCCAGCTGGACGGTTGGCATCGCATCGCGCGCGTTGCCGCGAATGAAGGCCTGCTTGAAGGCGGGATGCGCGATGCACTCGGTGGCACAGACGAAGCGCGTGCCGAGCTGCGCGCCGGCCGCACCCATCTCCAAATAGGACAGGATCGCCTCGCCCCGCCCGATGCCGCCGGCGACGAACACCGGCACGTCGGTGATGTGCGGCAGGATCTCCTGCGCCAGGACGTTGAGCGAGACCGGGCCGATATGGCCGCCGGCCTCGGAGCCCTCGATCACCAGCGCATCGGCGCCGCTGCGGACCAGCCGTTTCGCCAGCACCAGCGCCGGCGCGAAGCAGACCACCTTCGCCCCGCCATCCTTCGCCTTCTTGATCGCCGCACCGGGCGGGATGCCGCCAGCGAAGACGATGTGGCCGACCTTCGCCTCCAGGCAGGCATCGACCAGCTGGTCGAGCCGCGGATGCATGGTGATCAGGTTCACGCCGAACGGCTTATCGGTCAGCGCCTGGGTGCCGGCGATCTCCTCCGCCAGCCGCGGCGGTTCCATCGCCCCGCAGGCGATCACACCGAAGGCCCCGGCATTGGACAGGGCGGCGACGAGATGCCGCTCGCTGACCCAGGACATCGCCCCGCCCATCAGCGCGTAGCGGGTGCCGAAAAAGGCGGCGCCCCGCGCCATCAGTCGGTCAAAGGTCGCGGCCGCTTCGCTCACGCGGGTGCGTCCAGCCCGTACGCGGTGTGCAGCGCGCGCACGGCGAGTTCCGTGTAGTCCGCGGCGACCAGCACGCTGACCTTGATCTCGGAGGTGGAGATCACCTGGATATTGATCCCCTTCTCGGCCAGCGCCTTGAACATGGTGTTGGCAACGCCCGCATGGCTGCGCATGCCGATGCCGACCACGCTGATCTTCGCGACGTCCGGATCGGCGATCAGCGCCTCGAAGCCGAGATCGCCCTGCGCCTTGCCCAGCACGTCCTGCGCACGGGCCAGGTCGGCCTTGCCGACCGTGAAGGTCATGTCCGTCGTGCCGTCGGCGCCGATGTTCTGGACGATCATGTCCACATTCACATTGGCCTTCGCCATCAGGCCGAACACGTTCGCCGCCACGCCCGGCCGGTCCGGCACGCGACGCAGCGTCACCTTGGCATCGTCGCGCGAATACGCGATGCCGGAAACCACGGGCTGTTCCACGATCTCGTCCTCATCCACCACGAGCGAGCCGGGCTTGTCCTCGAAGGACGAAACCACCTGCACGCGCACGCCTAATTTCATCGCCAGTTCGACCGAGCGCGTCTGCAGCACCTTGGCACCCACGGAGGCCAGTTCCAGCATTTCCTCGAAGGAGATGCGCTCCAGCTTGCGGGCGCGCGGCACGATGCGCGGGTCGGTCGTGTAGATACCATCGACATCCGTATAGATGTCGCAGCGATCCGCCTTCACCGCCGCCGCGATGGCCACGGCCGAGAGATCCGACCCGCCGCGCCCCAGCGTCGTGATGCGGTGGCGGGTGTTCTCGATACCCTGGAAGCCCGCGATGACCGGCACCTGCCCCGCTTCCATGCGCTCGATCAGCGCGGCGCCGTCGATCTTCTCGACCCGCGCCTTGCCATGCGCCTGGTCGGTGACGATCGGCACCTGCCAGCCCTGCCAGGACCGCGCATCGACGCCGATCGTCTGCAGCGCGATGGCCGTCAGGCCGGTCGTGACCTGCTCGCCGGTCGCGACGACCGTGTCGTATTCGCGCGCGTCATGCAGCGGCGACAGGTCCTGGCACCATTTGACGAGCTGGTTCGTCACCCCGGACATGGCGGAGACGACGACGGCAACCTGGTTGCCGGCATCGACCTCCCGCTTCACGCGGTTGGCGACATTGCGGATTCGGTCGAGATCGGCGACGGAGGTGCCGCCGAACTTCATGACGATACGAGCCATCGGCGGCGGTCTGGTCCCTGGGGCCGGGCGGGGAATCCCGGCGCCGACGGTTGCGCCGGGCGGCGGGGCGCGACAGATACCCATCGGGCGGGTCACGCGCAACCCGCCGTGAACGGGTCCCCGGGGCCCTGGAAGGACTACGATGCCGCAGGCCGGTACCATGCTCGGGGCAGAGATCGCCAAGTTCGACGCCCTGGCCGGCCGGTGGTGGGACCCGGACGGCCCGATGAAGCCCCTACACCGGATGAACCCGCTGCGCACCGGCTGGATCGCGGAACGCCTCGCCCGGCAGCATGGCCGGGACCCGGAAGCGCCCGCTTTGACCGGACTATCCGTGCTTGATGTCGGCTGCGGCGCCGGCCTGGCGTCGGAGGCGCTGGCCCGCCGCGGCGCCGCGGTGACGGGGCTCGACGCCGCCGGGGAAGCGCTGAACGCCGCCCGCGCCCATGCCACGGCGGCTGGCCTCGTCATCGACTATCGCGAGGGCCTGCCCGAGGACCTACCGCCCGATACCGAATTCGACGCGGTCATCGCCCTGGAGGTGATCGAGCACGTCGCCGACCACGCCGCCTTCCTGGGGGCACTGGCGCGGGCGACGAAACCCGGCGGCCTCGTCTTCCTCTCGACGCTGAATCGCACGCCCAGATCCTTCCTGATGGCGAAGCTCGGCGCAGAGTACCTGCTGAGGATGCTGCCCGTTGGCACCCATGACTGGAAGATGTTCGTCACCCCATCGGAACTGGGTGCGGGGCTCCGCGGCGCGGGCCTCGCCGTGGCCGATATCGCCGGCATGGCCATGAACCGGCTGACCGGCCGCTGGCATGCCAGCCGCGACGTCGGGGTGAACTACATCATCATGGCGCGGAAGCCGTAGCGGCGGGTCAGCCGTCCGCCGGCGGTACCCAGGGGATGCGGCCAACCTCGATCCCCTCGTCCCGCAAGGCCTCCGCCTCGCTGTCGGACGCCTCGCCGAAGATGCCGCGGCGTTCCGAATCGCCCCGGTGCATGCGGCGGGCCTCCTCGGCGAAGTCCGTGCCGACGTAGTCGCAGTTTTTCTCCACCTCGGCGCGTAGCCGCTGGAGCACGGCGCGCACCTGGGCCGGCATCGGCCCGGCGGCGGCGGGCGCCTGTGGCGCGATCGGTTGCGGCTCGGTGGCCGCCGGGGGGGCGGCGGGGACGGCGTTACGGGCAGGGCGGCCCTTCTTCGGAATCGCCGGGGCCATCAGCGCGCGCTCCACGCGCGTGCCGCCGCAAACCGGGCAGTCGACCAGCCCGGCCTTGACCAGCGTCTCGAAGGCAGCGCTGTCCTTGTACCAGCCGTCGAACTCGTGCTCCTCGGCCGTGCTGGTGCAGCGCAACTGGTAGTGGATCATCGCTCCGTCATCCCCGGGCGGTCAGGTCCTGCCGCCGCTCTGCGCCCCTCATGTGGCACTCCGATGACGAGAGTGCCAGACGCCATGCGGCCCGAACAGGCCGCCGCGCGCCCTCATCCCGCCAGCAGGGCGTCGAGCTTGCCGGCACGGTCGAGCGCCATAAGGTCGTCCGACCCGCCGATCGCCTGGCCGTCGATGAAGATCTGCGGCACCGTCGTCCGGCCGCCCGAGCGCTGGGTCGCTTCCGTCCGTGCTGCCGAACCGTTCGGAGCGTGGATTTCATCATAAGTCGCGCCCTTGCGATCCAGCAGCGCCTTGGCGCGCGCGCAATAGCCGCAGAAGTCCTGGGTGTAGATCTCGATCTTGGCCATGATCCAAGAATGGCGCGGGCACGGCCAAGATCAAGCCGCACCTTGGCGCGGGTCCGGGACACGCGCCACGGCGAGCACATCGACCGCCGCCGCCCCGCCGGCCAGCAGCGCTGCGGCGCAGGCGTTCACCGTCGCGCCGGAGGTCATCACATCGTCCACCAGCAGTATCTGGCGCCCGGGCAATGCCAAAGCGCCACGGCGGGAAAGGGCGAAGGCCTCGGCCACGGTCAAAGCCCGTTCCATTGCCCGTCTGTCGCCCAAGGGCGGCGTGGCGCGGCGCCGGCACAAAAGATCCAGCACGACGCGGCGGCCGGTGATCGCTCCGAGCGCCCGCGCCAGTAGCGCCGCCTGGTCGTAGCGCCGGCCGATCAGGCGGCGCCAGTGGGCAGGCACCGGGACAATGATCTCCGCCCGGTCGAGCAATGCGACCCCGGCACGCGCCATCTGCCGGGCGAGAGGCCGGGCGAGGTCCGTCCGGTCCCCGTGCTTGAAAGGCAGGATCAGGCGCTTGGCCCCTTCGTCATACCGAAAGGCCGCGCGGGCGGTGCGGAAGACCCGGGTGCCGCTCTCGCAGGTCGTGCAGAGCAGTGTGCCGGCCTGCGCCTGGCCGGTATGCGCGAAAGGCACGCCACAGCGTTCGCAAAAGGGCAAGGTGACAGGCAGCAGGGTGGCGAAGCAGGTGGCACAGAGGGTCCCCTGCCCGGTCACGTCCGCATCGCAGGCGAGGCATCGCGGCGGCAGCAGCGCGTCGAGCAACACCTCCGACGCTCGGCGAGCACCGGAAGCGAGGCGTTGCAGACCAAGCGTCACCTCAGCGCCAAGCGCCGAACGGGGCGTCGCCGTCCTTCTTCACCTCGTGCACCAGGTCGATCTCCCAGGAGAGGTAGGCGTGCATCGCCTCCTCGACGCCCTCGTTCCGGTCATAGGGGCGCAGGTAGAAATCGACGCAGTCGGCATCCGCCGGGTCGCGGCGGTCAGCCGCGAGCGGAAAGCCGGCCGCCGCCCAGGCCCTGGTACCCCCGGCAAGAATCTTCACCGGAGCCTTCGCAAAGCCCTTGAGCTCGGCGGCGGCGAGCCGAGCCTGCGCCTCCTCCGGCGCTGCGACGACGATCTGCCGGTCGCCGGCCAGCCGGTCGGCTAGCTGCGATAGCCGGGTCCGGATACCCCAGATGGCGCCTGGCACATGCCCGTCCCGGAAATCAATGGATCGGGCAAGATCGACGACCTGGACCGAGCCCTCCGCGGCCAGCACGGCCAGTTCGGGTGGCGTCACGCGAGGCACCCGGACCGCGTCGGCCTCCGGGCAGGTCGGCGCCCAGATGCCCTCCTCGATGCGGCCTTCCAGCCCATCGGTGAGCACGCAGACTTCCCACCCGCCGAGCTGGCGCAGCCATCCGCCCGTCATCCTCGCTCGCACGCCGGCGTCGTCCACCAGCACGATGCGGGCGCCGCGCACGGCTACCCACTGGTCGGTTGCCTGCACGAGCTGCCCGCCCGGCGCGGAGCGGCTATCGATCAGATGCCCTGCGGCGAACTCCGATGGATCACGGACATCCAGCAGGTAGGTGGTCCGGTCCGCTTCGCCGCGCATGCGGTCGAAGTCGGCGCGGGTGATGAACCTCACCCCGTGCCGGCGCGCGAAGGCGTCCGCGCGGGCGAAGGCCGTCTCTACACCGGTCGGGGTCCGCTCTGGATACCGGTCGGCACGGCCCCGGTCGCAGGTGAAGCCCGCCAGCTCCCAGCCCATCGTGCCGTTGCGCAGCGCCACCACCCTGTTCGGCACGCCCGCGCTGCGCAGCGATTCCGCCCCCAGGATCGACCGCGTCCGGCCAGCGCAATTCACGACGATCGTGGTGTCAGGCCGGGTCACGAGCTCCCCGATCCGATAGACCAGCTCCCCGCCCGGCACGTTCACCGCGGTGGGGATCGTCATGCGCCGGAATTCGTCGATCGGCCGGCTGTCGAGCACCACCATGTCGGTGCCCCCATCCATCATGGCCTTCAGCTCGCCGGGATCAACCGACGGGGTCTCATAGTGATGCTCTATCCACTCGCCGAAGGCCTTGGACGGAACGTTGACGCCGGAGAAGGCGGTGTAGCCCGCCGCGATCCACGCCGGCGTACCGCCCGCGAGGACAGAAACGTCGGTGCCGCCAATGTCCTCCAGATAGGCCGCCAGCCGCGCCGCGTACCCTTCCCCGCCATCCACGCAGACGATGCGCGTGCCGATCCGCGGCAGCAGCGCCCGGGCTCGGAACTCCATCTTCGATAGCGGGCATGGCACCGCCCAGAACAGGTGGGACCGGCCGAATTCCCCTTCTTCCCGCGCGTCGAGGATGGCGAGTTCCTGACCATCCGCGATCCAGCCCTTCAGAGCGGCGGCCTCGATCTGCTTCGGCATGCGTCACCATTCCCCCTTGGTCCTTGCCCCGAACGCTAGGGCGGATCGGTCGCCGAGCAAACCTCCCCGCCTTGCGGGGACCTGTGGGCGGGGGCATGTCTGCGCCATGGCCGACCCGATCGAGATCTTCGACCGCCGTCTCGTGCGACGCCGGCGCGACCGCGCGGCCGGCAGCCAGCAGCGCGTCGAACCCATCCTGTCCGAAGCGGCTGACCGGCTGCTCGATCGGCTCGACGACACCACGCGCCGCTTCGACCGGGCGCTGGAGATCGGCGGTCGTGGCCAGATTGCTCCCCGGTTGGCAGCGCGCGGCGTCGGGCAGGTGGTCTCGGCGGATCTGTCGGCGGCGCTGGCGCGGGAAGCCGGCGGTATGCCGATCGCGCTGGACGAGGAGTGGTTGCCTTTCGCCGACGGCAGCTTCGACCTGGTCGTCGCCTTTCTCTCGCTGCATTGGGTCAACGACCTGCCGGGCGCTCTGGTACAGATCCGCCGGGCCATGTCGCCCGACGGGCTGTTCCTCGCGATGCTGCCGGGATTGCCTACCCTGCAGGAGCTCCGCGCCGCGACGGCGGAGGCCGAGGCCGAGCTGCGCGATGGCCTTTCCCCCCGCGTCTCCCCCTTCCCCGAACTGCGAGACGGCGCCGGTCTGCTGCAGCGGGCAGGCTTCGCCATGCCGGTGGCGGATGCCGAGGAGCTCCCGCTCCTGTACCGCAACCCGATGTCCCTGTTCGCCGACCTGCGCGCCGCCGGCGAGACGAACGCAGTGCTGGCCCGTGACCGGCGCATGCCGCCGCGCGGGTTGTTCCCGCTCATCGCCGCGCGGCTCCAGCAGGGACAAGAGGCCGTTCCCGCCACCCTGCGGCTGATCGTGCTTACCGGCTGGTCTCCGGGAGAAGGCCAACCCCAGGCGGCGCGGCCGGGCAGCGCCTCCGGCCGGCTGGCCGACGCGCTCGGAACTATCGAGCGCGGCACCGGGGAGAAGGCCCGCCACTGATCCCGCACGCTTGCAACCGAGGGGGGCCGGGCGCATGTTCCGAGCTCAACTCCTGCAAGGTTTTTGGACAGCTCGATGGAGCAGCACAGCGCCGAGCCGCGCCGCATCACGATCCACACCCCCGAGGATTTCGCGGGCATGCGCAAGGCCGGCCGGCTGGCCGCCGAAACGCTCGACATGATCGCGGGCCATATCCGCCCCGGCGCCACGACGGGCGAGATCGATCAACTGTGCCACGACTTCATGATCGCCCATGGCGCGGTGCCGGCGACGCTCGGCTATCGCGGCTACACCAAGTCGTCCTGCACCTCGGTCAACCACGTCGTCTGCCACGGCATCCCGGGGGAGCGCGTGCTGGCCGACGGCGACATCGTCAACATCGACGTCACCGTGATCCTCGATGGCTGGTACGGCGATTCCAGTCGCATGTACGTCGCCGGCACGCCATCGACCAAGGCGCGGCTGCTGATGGACGTGACCTATGAATCGATGATGCGGGGCATCGCCGCCATCAAGCCCGGCGCCACGCTCGGCGACATTGGCCACGCCATCCAGATTTATGTCGAGAAGCAGCGCTTCTCCGTGGTCCGTGATTTCTGCGGCCACGGCATCGGCCGTCACTTCCACGAGCCGCCGAACGTCCTGCACTTCGGCCGCCCCGGTGAAGGGCCGAAGCTGCGGCCGGGCATGTTCTTCACCGTGGAACCGATGGTGAATGCCGGCCGGCCCGAGGTGAAGATCCTCGATGACGGCTGGACCGCAGTGACGCGTGACCGCTCACTGTCTGCGCAGTATGAACACATGGTCGGCGTGACTGAGGCGGGGGTCGAGATCTTCACCCTCTCGCCGGCCGGCCTGCACAAGCCGCATCTCGGCACCTGATCGCCGGCGTCGGCGCAGGTCGCCGGCGCGGCGCTCATTTTGTTGATATTTGCCGAAAAATCTCTACCATGGGTTGCGCAACGCCGGCACTTCGGCGTGCATCCGTGGGCGACGCATGTCTCGAGCCAAGCACTTTGCCGAGGCCCCACCGGGCCTGCTGTTCGGAACAGCTTTCTCCGAGGCCGAGCCCCCGGGCCATGCCGGACACCGCGCCCGGATGCGGGCGAAGCTCCTGAATGCCGGTCCCGACGCACTGCTCGACCACGAGCTGCTTGAAATGGTCCTGTTCCTGGCGCTGCCACGCCGCGATACCAAGCCGATCGCCCGCGCGCTGCTCACCCGCTTCGGCTCCTTCGCCAACGCCGTGTCTGCGCCGCTCACGGCTCTTCGGGAGATCGAGGGGCTCGGCGATGCCGGCGCCGCCGCGCTACGTGTCGTCCAGGGCGCCGCGCTGCGCCTGGCGCGTGCGGAGGTCATGGATCGCCCTGTCCTGAACAACTGGGATCGGCTGCTCGCCTACCTCGCCGCGGCGCTGTCGCGCGAGAAGGTGGAGCAGTTCCGAGTCCTGTTCCTCGACACCCGCAACCGCCTGATCGCGGACGAGGCGCAGGCCCGCGGCACGGTGAACCACACGCCGGTCTACCCGCGGGAAGTCGTCCGCCGCGCTCTTGAACTCCAGGCAACGGCGCTGATCCTGGTGCACAACCACCCTTCCGGCGACCCCGCTCCCTCGCGCGCGGATCTCGACATGACGCAGGAGGTGAAGGCCGCCGCCAGCGCGCTCGGCATCGTGCTGCACGACCATCTCATCGTGGGGAATGGCCGCCATTTCTCCTTCCGACGCGAAGGGCTCCTCTGAACGCTTTCGCTGGACGTGCGCCGCGTCACGCGGCAACCGTTGACCGCCAGCCCTGCAACCCGGCACGTTCCAGCCATGCGCCCCATCCTACCCATCGTCGTAATTGCCGCTGTCTGCGCCACGCTGCCGGCCTCGGCCCAGAAGCCGGGATCCCTCGGTAGCGGCGGCGGCGGGGGTCTCGGCAACCTGCCTCCGCCCGCCCAGCAGGCACCACAATTCGCACCGCAGCCGCAGCGTCCACAGATGGCCCTGCCGCGCGACAAGCCGCCGCCGCTCGGTGGCAGCCAGCAGGCATTCCCACAGCCCCGGCAGCCGCAGGGCCGTCAGCCCGGCTTCGGTGCGCCGGGACCGATGGCGGCCCTTCCAACCGCCAAGCCGCCGCCGCTTGGCGCGGCGGCAGCGCGGCCGCCCGGCAGCCAGCATGCCGGTCCGGGCCCTGGCGCCAACCCGCGCCCAGGTCCGGGCGGCCGGCAGCCGCCGCGGGACGTTTCCTCCGGCACCGGCTTCGTCGTGGCGCCGCGCCAAGTCATGACCAACCAGCACGTCGCCGACGGCTGCACCTCCATGATCGCGCGGTCCGCCACGGGCCGGGAGATCGCGGCGACGGTCATCGCCGTCGATGCCCAACGCGACCTCGCGCTGCTGCGGACCGAGGCAGATGCTGGCCCGGTCCTGCCCTTCCGGCGCACCGCCGAGGTCCGGCGCGGAGAGAACGTCGTCACATACGGCTTCCCGCTTGCCGGCCTACTGTCCTCGGGCCCGACGCTGACGACGGGCGATGTCTCGGCCCTGGCCGGGCTCGGCGACAATCCGCGCCAGATCCAGATCAGCGCGCCGGTGCAGCAGGGCAACTCCGGCGGGCCACTGCTCGACCTGCGCGGCCAGGTGGTGGGCGTTATCGTCTCGAAGCTTAATGCACAGCGCATCGCACAGGCGACGGGCGATATCCCTCAGAACGTGAACTTCGCGGTGAAGCACACGGAGGCCGTGGACTTCATGCGCGAGCACGGCGTTCAGCCGCAGCTCGAGGATCCGACGGGTACGCTACGGACGGCAGCGGAGATCGGTGATTTGGCGCACGCCTCGACCGTATTTCTCCGCTGTCTTCGGTGATCGGGGCCACGAAGGGGCGCGGGACCTAGAGTCCCGCGCGCGCTTGCAAGCCGGCTAACTCCTCGAGGAAGCGCGCCGCTGCCACATCCGGCGCCCAGGGCCGCCAAGCGTGATCGCCATAGCGCACCGCGAGCGGATCCCTTTCCATCGGCGCGACACGGATGCCGAGCGTCTCCCGCACCTCAATCCTGGTCCAGCCAACGACATGAACTGCCTCGGCGGCTGCCACGGCGATGTCGACCGCCTTGTGCGCGCGCTTCTCCACTGCCTCCCAGGCCGGCAGGCGATAGCGCGCGGCGATCACGGCCAGCAGCCGCGCCTGAAGTTCAGCGAAACCCGGGCCGAGAAAGGGCTTGAGCGGCGAGATGCAGTCGAAGTTGATCAGCCCCTCATCCGCATCGTGCAGCAATTCGCGCAACTCCTGCGCCGGGCTCAGGCGATGGCGCGTCCTCGTGCGACGCAGGGCGAGCACCGTCAGTGAGTGTTGCGCAACCGACAGCGGCTCGGGCCAGATCGAATGTCCACCCCAGCGAAACGTACGCGCTAGGCCGGTGGCAAGATCCCTATCGGTCCAGTCGAGCGGCGTGGGGGACAGGAGGTCGAGCCGCCGTCCGGATGGCAGTCGTACCCACGCACGATCGGCCGTCACGCCGAACTCCCGGGCAGAGAAGATGGATCAATCCCTACCGCCGGCGGGCTCGCGCGCCGTGCGCCGCCAAAGGAATCGACGCCCCACGACCTGCTCGCTGCCCGCACCATGGCGCCGGATGTCATGACGCGAGTGACATCCCGCAGCCCCTCGCCGCGGTCAATACGTCGCGAACACGCGCTCCAGATCCGTGACCCCCGCCGCCAGCGCCAGGGAGAGAAGCACCCGCGCCTTCTGTGGCGTCAGATTATCCGCCGTGACGAAGCCGGACTTCCGCCCACGCGTCGTCTTGCCGGCTCGGCCGGAACCGGCACGCGACGACAGCACCACCGCGATACCCTTGGCGACAGCCGCCTCCATCGCCTTGGCCATGGCCGGCGTCACATAGCCCGGAGCGAAACCGGCCGTGACGATGCCCCGCGCACCGGCAGAAACAAAGGCGTCGATCGCCGCCCCGTCCGCGCCGGCGTAAGCATAGGCGATGTCGACCCGCGGCAGCGCATCGAGGCTCCGCACATCGAATTCCGTATCCGGCGCCATTCGGCGAAGTGGCTTGCGGTACCAGCAGATCTCGTCCGCATCGGCCTGGCCGAGCACCCCGAAATCGGGCGTGCGAAAAGTTTGCATTCGTAGGGTGGAGGTCTTGGTCACCTCGCGCGCCGCCTGGATCTCATCGTTGAGCAGCACGAGCGCGCCCAGCCCGCGCGCCCGCGGATCGGACGCGACGCGCACGGCATTGAGCAGGTTCATCGGCCCGTCGCCGGCAAGCGCGGAAGCCGGACGCTGCGCGCCCACCAGCACGACCGGCACCGGCACCCTGAGAGTCAATGACAGGAAGTAAGCCGTCTCCTCCAGCGACGCCGTGCCATGCGTCACCGCAATCCCGGCAAGGTCGGGATGCTCCGCCACGAGCCGGTCACATATCAGCAGCAGTTCCTTCCATTCGGCCCAGCCGATTGCCGTGGAGGGAATCGCCTTGAACGGCACCGGGATGATCTCGGCGACCAGCGCCAACTCCGGCACGCGGGCGATCACGCCGTTGACATCGAGCATCCGCCCCGCGGCGGAGTAGTCGATCAGATCAAGCGGCCCACGCCCGACGGAGGAGATCGTTCCGCCGGTTCCGATGACGGCGACCTTCGGTTTCGCCGTCATGTGGCCTGTTGCCTCGCGGCGCCGACGCGCAGCGGCTCGATCACTTGGTTCGCCGTCATGGTACCCCCAAAACCGTGCGGAAGGAGACAACCGAGGCATTGTGTCCCCGACTGCCGTTCGGCCCACGGCCATCTGAGGCCGAGACGCTCCGGAACTCGCGCGTTACTGGCGTCGCCCGCGGCACTCTCACAGCAGACCTTCGGCATTCGTGCCGACGCCGCGTGCTCTGCAACGCTACGGTACGGTCCGACGATCGCTGCATGAAGACGCAAGAGCGGCGCTCGGACACCATCTTCATCCCCGCCCCCCACTTCGCAACGTCGGTTGAAGCGTAACCGGGGCTACCTTCCGCCGTCGCGGCGTTGGGGCGCGCGGGCCACGGGCGGAACGCGGCCCACGACGCCGGCCCGCATCTCGATGACGACGAACTACCTGTCATTTCGAGATCGCCGACGCTGTCGGTACAGCGTACCTGACCCGACCCGAACAACGACATGGACAGTCTCCTCGACTCTGTCGGATGGGCTGGTGAGTTTACTCGCGCCGCTCGACCACTGCTGTTGTCAGTCGGGAAACGCACGCAAGACGCCCGTCCGCACGATGAATCTCGGTCTGCCAGACCTGCGTAGTGCGGCCGATATGCAGCGCCCGGCAGGTCGCGCTCACCACCTGGCCGCTTGGCACCGGTGCGATGTGATTGGCGTTGATTTCGAGCCCCACCGCACGACGGTCGTCGGGCAACGTCAAAGTGCTCGCAATGCTGCCGATCGTTTCGGCCAGCACAACCGACGCGCCACCATGAAGAATGCCGAAGGGCTGGACATGCCGGTTGTCGACCGGCATCTCGGCGCGGATGAAGTCAGCGCCGACCTCAATGATACGAATGCCGAACAAGCCGGGCAGGCTGCTCTGAAACCGCGCTTCCATCTCCGCGGGATCGGCCCTGCGACGCCAGATACTCATCGCTTTTCACACTTTCGACAGGAGTTCGATGGGAGTCTGGCGCGGAACGCACAGGGCCGCCAGTGTCGGGCGTTCACCGTTGACGCGCCGGCCTTAGACAGCCTTAAGGTATGAGATATCATGTAGCGAACGGAACTTTGTCGCGTCGTGAGCATTCCGGTTTGAACGGATGCGGCGGAGTTGTCGGGCAGGATGCCCGGCCCTCGATTAGCGGATCGGGCGCCGACGAAGATCGTCGGTAGGGAATGGTGGTGCCGTGCACGTAGTGCTCGACGTGTCCCGGTTTCTCGCCTGTGGCCGCCGAAGGGCGCCATCGGGGATCGACCGGGTGGAGGTCGCCTATGCGGCCAGATGGCTGGCGGCGGCGCCGGCCTCAGTAACGTTCTGCGCGCGCGGTCCCTGGGGCGGCTACGCGGCCGTGCCGCGCTCCCTGGTCGCCGATCTTGCGGCGGCCCTGAAACTGGCCTGGGCCGGCGGCCCGCAGGCCGAAGCCGCACGCCAATCAGCGCTGCGGCTCGGCCGCCTCGCCCTCATGCGCCTCGCCGTGTCACGCGGTCGTGCGAAGCTCATGGAGGTCATGACGCGCGAACGGCGTAGCCTGTTCCTTCTCGTCTCGCATCGCCTGATGGAGAAGCCGGAACCGATTGCGGAACTCCGCAGTGCGGGTGCTGCCTTCATCCCACTGGTGCACGACCTGATCCCGGCGACGCACCCCGAATATGCGCGCCCCGGTGTCGCCATGCAGCATCTGCGGCGGCTGGAAACGGTCGCCTCGCTCGCTGCCGGTATCATCGTGAACTCGGGCGCGACGGCGGCAGTGCTGCAGCCGCATCTCGTGCGCCAAGCCGATCCGCCGGACGTCGTCGTGGCCCGGCTCGGCATCGAAATGCCGGCACCGGACGGCAGTGCCGAAGCAGCACCGGAGGAACCCTATTTCGTCTCGATCGGCACGATCGAGCCGCGCAAGAACCACCTGCTGCTCCTGCACCTGTGGCGCGACTTCGCGGCCAAGTGGGGCCCGGCGGCGCCGCGCCTCGTCCTTGTCGGCCGCCGTGGCTGGGAGAACGAGAATGTTCTCGATCTGCTCGAACGCTGCACCCTGCTGCGCGGGCTCGTCTCCGAGGCCGGCTCGCTGTCGGACCCGGCCGTGTCGGCGCTGCTGGCCGGCAGCCGCGCACTCCTTTTCCCCTCCTTCGCGGAAGGCTATGGCCTGCCGCTCGCCGAGGCACTCGCCGCCGGCGCTCCGGCCATCTGTTCCGACCTGCCGGCGCTGCGCGAGGTCGGCGGCGACGTGCCCGAATACCTCGACGCGCTGGACGGCGCCGGGTGGCGGCGCATGGTGCTCGACTACGCAGCCCCGGACAGTCGCGCGAGGGCGGCCCAGTTGGCACGGTTGCGCGGCTGGTCCGCGCCGGTCTGGGCCGAGCATTTCGACGCCGTGGACGGCCTGCTGACGCGCGTCGCGGCGCGCCACGCGGCCATGCCGGCCGCATCGCGCCGGGCGGGTGCCGCGACGTCGCCGCCCGAGCGCCTGGCCGCCGCGCCGGCCGCCCTGCGATGATCGACGCCAACGGGCGGGGCGGATGACCATCCGCACTCGCCACCAGCGCTCCAGGAAGCCTCGCCTGACAGCCGGTATCGCCATCGTCGGCGCTGCCTGCCGCCTGCCGGGCGCGCCTGATCTCGACGCCTTCTGGTCGTTGCTTGCGGAGGGACGCGACGCAGTCACCACCGTGCCACCCGATCGCTTCGATCAGCAGCGCTGGGGCCATCCGCGCCGTTCCGAGGCAGGGCGTTCCTACACCTTTGCGGCCGGCACCGTTGGCGACGCGACGGGCTTTGATGCCCCTTCCTTCGGCCTGTCCCCGCGCGAAGCGGCGGAGATGGATCCGCAGCAGCGCCTGCTCCTGGAGGTCACGGCCGAAGCCTTCGAGAATGCGGGGTGGCCGGCCGAGCGCCTCGCCGGGCGCAACATCGCTGTCTTTGCTGGTGGTTCTTCGACCGACTACGCCGAGTTGAGACTCGAAGACCCGTCGGCCGGCGACCGCTTCTTCATGACAGGCAACGCGCTGTCGATCCTGGCCAACCGGATCGGCAACGTCTTCGATCTGCGCGGCGCGGCGCAGACCGTCGACACGGCCTGCTCGTCCTCACTCGTCGCGCTTCACCTGGCGGCGCGGGCGCTGGCCGACGACCCGTCGCTGGAAGCGGCGGTGGTGGGCGGCGTCAACATGCTGCTCTCGCCGTATTCCTTCATCGGCTTCTCGCGCGCAGGGATGCTGTCGCCGACCGGGCGCTGCCGCGCCTTCGACGCCGCCGCGGATGGCTATGTGCGTGGCGAGGGCGCCGGCGTCGTCGTGCTGAAGCGCCTGGCCGACGCGGTGACCGACGGCGATCCGATTCAGGCGGTGTTGCTTGGCAGCGGTGCGAACGCCGCGGGGCGGACGATCGGCCTGTCGCTGCCCAACCGCACCGCTCAGGCCGCGCTGATGGAACGCGTCCTGGTCGACGCGGATGTCGCGCCGGAACGCTTCCTCGCCTTCGAGGCGCACGGCACCGGCACCCGAGTGGGGGACCCGGCCGAGAGTTGGGCGATCGGTACCACCATCGCTCGGTATCGTTCGACGCCGCTGCCGGTCGGTTCGGTCAAGACCAACATAGGTCACCTCGAAGCCGGCTCCGGCATGGCGGGCCTGCTGAAGGCCGTGCTGATGCTGAAGAAGGGCGCCGTCCCTCCCTCACTGCACTTCAATGAGCCTAGTCCCGACATCGATTTCGACGGACTCAACATCACGGTCCCCATCTCGCTCACCGCGGCGGTGCCACGCGAGGACGCGGTCGTCGGCGTGAATTCCTTCGGTTTCGGAGGGACGAATGCGACTGTGCTGCTCGGCCGTGCGCCAGCACGGAAGCCAGTTCCGGCGAGCCGGGCGCGCGGCAACCCGCCACTGGTGCTCTCGGCCAAGTCAGAAGCAGCGTTGGCATTGTTGGCCGCGCGCTGGCGTAGTGCGCTGACCGGTGCTGATGCAGGCCGCGTGGCGGCGCTGGCCCGCGGCGCCGCGCGGCACCGCGACCTCGCCGGGCACCGGCTGATCCTGCGCGGGCAGGATGGGGAAGCGATCGGCGATGCCATCACCGCCTGGGCCAATGGCGATCATCGTGGCGCGGTATCCGGCCAGGCGGTGCGCGGCAGCACCGCCTTCGTCTTCTCCGGCAATGGCGCGCAGCACGAAGCCATGGCGCGCGAAGCGTTGCGCCACAACGCAGCGTTTCGCACCGCCCTCAAGTCAGCCGACGCAGCCCTGTCGCCGCACCTCGGCTGGTCGCCGCTGGCGTTGCTGAAGCGCGGCGTGCCCACGGCGACGCTGTCGGGCACGGATATCGCGCAGCCCCTGCTGTTCGCGGTGCAGGTCGGCATCGTCGGCGCACTGGCGGCGCAAGGCATCCGACCGGCCCTGGTGCTCGGCCATTCGGTCGGTGAAGTCGCCGCTGCCTGGTGCGTCGGGATTCTGACGCTCGATCAGGCCGCACGGCTGATCGTCGCGCGCAGCCGACATCAGCACGCAACCCGCGGCACGGGCCGCATGGCGGCGATCGGCGCAGGAGCGGACGCCGCCGCGCCGCTGCTCGACGCCTGCGGACCCGGCCTCGAGATCGCGGCGATCAACGGCCCCACGGCGATCACCGTCGCCGGCCCGGCGGCGGCGATCGCGCGGCTGTGCGAGGCTGCGGAACCGGCACGCATCTCCGCGGTGCCGCTCGACCTCGACTACGCCTTCCATGCAGCGGCGATGGATCCCGTGCGGGATGGTCTGCTCGCCGATCTTGCCACGCTCGCACCGCAGGACGGCGCGATCCCGATGGTCTCCTCGGTGACGGGCACCGCGCTCGGCGGCCGCGAGGCTGGGGCCGACTACTGGTGGCGTAACCTGCGGGAGCCGGTGCAATTCCGTGATGCGGTTCGCGGTGCGGCAGCGATGGGAGCCAGACTCTTCATCGAGATCGGCCCGGCCGCTGTCCTTCAGTCCTATCTGCGCGAAAGTCTGCGCGCGGATACCGATGGCAGCGCGGTGCTTTCGAGCCTGACGCGCCGCGACCCGCCGGGCGACCCCTTCCCCGCCATCGCCGACCGCGCGGTCGCGC
Organism: Neoroseomonas terrae; assembly: GCF_018129025.1. Lineage (GTDB taxonomy): Bacteria > Pseudomonadota > Alphaproteobacteria > Acetobacterales > Acetobacteraceae > Neoroseomonas > Neoroseomonas terrae. The sequence goes on from NZ_JAAEDI010000038.1 coordinate 29,007, forward strand.
GCGGCGTGGATCCTCGCGGCGGCCCGGCCTTTGTCGGCCCAGCCGAGCGTGCCGGCCTGCCCAGAACCCCATTCGCCCGCACGCCGACCTGGTTCCCCCGGACGACGGAGACGGCGGCGCTGGTCTTGCCGCGCCGCGACCATCCGCTGCTCGGGGTCCGCCGCGATGACGATCCGGGGACCTGGACCAACTGGCTCGACACGGAGTTGCATCCCTGGCTCGCTGATCACCGCCTGTTGGGCGAAGCGGTGCTGCCGGCCGCCGGGATGGCGGAGATTGCGCTCGCCGCCGCCGCGGCCCGATTTCCCGAGGCGGAAGTGCTGGAGGCTTCGGACCTCGCAATCCAGCGCCCGCTCGCGCTTGAGCCGGATCGCAGCCGCGAGGTCCGCACGACGGTCGATGAGGAGGGCAGCCTGGTCCTCGCGAGCCGCCGGCGCCTGGCGGACGAACCCTGGAGCCTCTCCGCCCGCGCCCGCATCACCGCCCTGCCGCGCCTGCCGGCTGCGGGGACACCGACCCCGGCCGGTCAGCGTCGCGTCACTGGACCTGAGGTGACCGCCGTGGCCGCTCGCTGCGGCCTCGATTATGGTCCCGCCTTCCGCCCGGTGACAGAGGTCCTGGCCGATGACGCGGAGGCCTGCGCCCGCGTCATGCTGCACCTTCCCGACGCCGCGCCGCGTGACCACGGCTTCATTCTGCATCCTGTCCTGCTTGATGGCGCGCTGCAGGGGCTGATCGCCCTGCTCGCCGCGCCGGTGCGCGCCGAGGGCCAGTCGCTGGTACCGGTGCGCATCGGCCGGCTCACGGCACGACGGGGCGCGGCGCCGCCCGCCAGTGCCGACGTCGTGCTGAGGCGTCGTGGCGAGCGCTTCGTCGCCGCCGATCTCGTCCTTCATGATGCCACCGGCACGACAGTCGCAATCGCGCAGGATGTTTGGCTGCAACGCATCCGCCTGCCCGGCAGGACAGCACCGGCCGAGCATGCCTTCCGGCTCGACCCCGTGCCCGCCGCGCCGTTTCCACCCGCCCCGGCACCCATCGAGGTCGAAGCCGCGCTGGAGGCTGCGCGCGACACGGATGCCGCGGCGGACATGACAGAAGCAGCGCTGCTGCTGGAGGGGTTCGTGGCGTCCGCCGCCGCGAAGGCCCTACCAGGGGCGCCGCCGCTCGCCACGCCCTATCGCCGAGCGCTATGGCAATCGCTGACGGAGGCAGGGCTTGCCGAGCAGACCGCGGCCGGCTGGCGCCTGAGCGAAGACCAGGTCCTGCCTGCTGCCCCGGAAATCTGGCGCGCAGTGCTGGCCGAACAGCCTCGTCTGGCGCTCGACATGGCATGGCTCGCGCGTGCTGCCGAAACACTTCCCGCAGCCCTGGCGGGCAGCGCCGTCCCGGCGGCGGCACCGCCGCCTGAAGCGGGTGCCTTCGCAGCGATCTCCGCGGTGATGGAGGCGGCCATCGCGCGCTTGGCGGCGGACTGGCCGGCGGAACGAGCCCTGCGGGTTCTCGACCTCGGTGCCGGCGGGCCCCTCACCCGACGCGCCATCGCAGCATTGTCGGCCAGCGGCCGGCGCGTCGAGTATCGCGCCGCCGGCGAAGCCCGGGCCGGCGCCGCGCCGCCTGCAGCCGACGGCATCGCCTTCGCCTGGTCCGGCTGGGATCCGTTGGCGAGCGCGGGCGCTCCGGAGCCTGCCGACCTTGTTATCGGCCTCGCCACCGCGGCGCGGGGTCGTGCTGGGACGCGGCTCTGCGCCGCCCTGCGTCTGGCCTGTGCGCCGGGCGGACTGCTGCTGCTGGCCGAGCCGGCGCCGGGCCGCGTCTGGGATTTCGCGTGCGGCCAGCGCCCTGATTGGTGGGAAGGTGGAGATGGCACGCTACCCGATGCGAACACCTGGCTCGCCGCGCTGTCCCAGGCCGGCTTCGAGACCCCCGACGCGCTACGCCTGACGGCTGCGCCGTGGCCGGCGCTGCTGATCGCAGCGCGAGCCCCCTCCGTTATCGTGGCGACACCTGCGACGGGCCGGCGCATCCTGATATGTACGGAGGCGTCCAGTTCCGCCTTGTCCATGGCGCTGCGGGCAGTGCTGCGAACCGAGGGCCATCAGGTCTCGCAACACGTGCTCGATGCCTGTCCGTCACCGCATGACATGCGCGGCGCCTTGGTCGTCGCCCTGGCTCACGCCGGTTCGGATGCCGCGGCAACGCTCGGAGCGGCGACCCGGCTCGCCGAGGCCGCGCAGGGTAGCGCGGCGGGTTTCGTGCTGGTGGGCGCTGGCGATGCGGCGCGGTCGGCGGCCATTGCCGGCCTTGGCCGCGTGCTCGCGAACGAGATGCCGGAGTTGAAGCCGCGCCGGATCAGCCTCGACCTCAACCTGCCCGTCGATGTGGCGGCACGACGACTGGCCGCGGAACTCGCCGGCGACGCGCCGGAGGTGATGCTGACGGCCGGCGGCCGCCACACCCCTGTCCTTTCGGCCGGGCTGCCGGAACAGTCGATCCACGGCGCAGGCCGGCTCGCCATCGGGCAGCCGGGCCAGATCGGCACCCTTGGCTGGTTGCCGGAAGCCGACATGCCCAGTCCCGGCCCGGGCGAGGTCCGCCTCTCGGTCCGGGCCGCCGGGCTGAATTTCCGTGACCTGATGTGGGCGCAGGGCTTGCTCCCCGAGGATGCACTGATCGACGGTTTCGCCGGCCCGACGCTCGGCATGGAATGCGCGGGCGTCGTGGAGGCCGTCGGTCCCGATGTCGCATTGAAGCCCGGGCAGGCGGTGTTCGGCTTCGCGCCGGCCGCATTCTCGTCGCGCGCGCTGACGCGCGCAGAGGCCCTGGTTCCCTTGCCCACCGGACTCGCGCCAGAAGCGGCGGCGACGGTGCCCGTCGCCTTCATCACCGCGTCTTATGCGCTTGAGACGCTGGCCCGCATCCGCCCCGGCGAACGCGTGCTGATCCATGGCGGCGCCGGCGGCGTCGGCCTCGCGGCGATACAGATTGCTCAAGCCGCCGGCGCGCTGGCTGCGGCCACTGCCGGCAGCGAGGAAAAGCGCGCCTTCCTGCGCATGGCCGGTGCAGACCTCGTGCTCGACAGCCGCGATCCGGGCTTTGCGGACCTGCTGCGCGCAGCTTGGCCCGCCGGCGTGGATGTCGTGCTGAATTCCCTGGCTGGCGAAGCGATGGAGCGCAGCCTCGGCCTGGTTGCACCTTTCGGGCGCTTCATCGAGCTCGGCAAGCGCGACTTCGTCGAGAACCGCCGGGCGCCGCTGCGTCCTCTTCGGCGCAACGTCTCCTACTACGCCGTAGATGCCGATGCACTGCCGCGGGCGAAGCCGGACCTCGCCGCCGCGCTGCTGGCCGACATCGCCGCCCGACTAGCCGACGGCACCCTGCTGCCGCTGCCGCATACCGTCTTCGCGGCGGAGGAGGCGGAGACAGCCTTCCGAACCCTTCAGGCATCGACCCACATCGGCAAGCTGGTAATCCGCCCACCCGGTAGCGGCGGACAGGTCACGACGGAAGCCTGGCAGCCGGATGCCGATGGGACCTATCTGGTGGTCGGCGGCGTGCAGGGATTCGGCCTCGAATGCGCGAAGTGGCTGGCAGCCGGCGGGGCGGCGCATCTCGTGCTGATCTCGCGGCGCGGCGGCACGACGCCGGGGGCTGAAGCGGCGCTACGGACGCTTGCGGCCCTCGGCGCCAGGACGCGGATCGAGCCCTGCGATGCGAGCGACCCGGATGCTCTCGCAGCGCTGCTCTCACGTCTGCGTCGCGAGGGACCGCCGATCCGTGGCGTGGTGCACGCGGCTGCGACGTTTGCCGACGGTGCGGCAGCGAGCATGGATGCGTCGCGCTTCGCCGCCGTGCTGACTCCCAAGCTGCTCGCCGCCGAACATCTCGACCGACTGACGGCGGAGGACCCACTACATCTGTTCCTGCTGTTCTCCTCGGCGACGACAGCCTTCGGCAATCCCGGTCAGGCCAATTACGTCGCGGCGAATGCGGCGCTGGAGGCGATCGCGCGACGCCGCGTCGCAACTGGTCACCCGGCGCTCGCCGTCGGCTGGGGCCCCATCGCGGATGCTGGTGTGCTAGCCAGCGACACCGCCACGGCCGAGACGCTCGAACGCCGCACCGGCGTTGCGCCGATGCCGGCGCAGGAAGCGCTGGCGGCCCTGCCTGCCCTGCTCGCCGCCGGCGTTCCTGTCGCGCATCTCGCGCGCGTCACCTGGGCAACGCTGTCGGCGGGCCTGCCAATCCTCTCCGAGCCAGCCTATGCCGGCGTGCGTACTGCGCGCGAAGCCGGCGCCGATGGCGCGGACCTCCGCGCCGCGCTGCGCGCCCTGCCCGCGGAGGAGGCCCGGGCGCGTCTGATCGCGCTGGCGCAGGAAGAAATCGCCCGCATCCTCCGCCTGCCGGTCGAGGCCGTGGGCGCTGACGCACCGGTCGCCGGGCTCGGCCTCGACAGCCTCGGCGGGCTTGAACTGCGGATGGCGCTGGAACGGCGGCTCGGGGTGCAGGTCCCGCTCGCCGCCGTGACGGAGGATCTGACCATCGCGATCCTCGCCGGCCGCATCGCCGGCGTGGTGCTGGAAGACAGGACGGAGCACACCGTGCAGTCGCTGATGGATGCCTATGAGCCAGCCGCCGTGGCCGCGACGGAGGGCGCGAAGTGACCCAAGGCTTCGGCCTGTCGGCTACGGCACGCCTCGCGCTGCTGCAGCGCCTCTCGCGTCGCAGGGAGGAGAAGGCGCCCGGCGCCGCACGCGCCTTTCGCGAATTGCCCGGCCAGCGTGACATGGAACTGATCCGAGAGGCCGCCGGGGCGCTGGGCCTCGAGAACCCGTTCTTCCGGCCCCATGAGGGCATCGCCGGCGCGACCACGAGGATCGGCAACCGCGAGCTCATCAACTATGGCTCCTACAATTATCTCGGCCTGAACGGCGACGCGCGGGTGATGCGCGCCGCGCAGGCGGCGATCGACCGACACGGCGTCTCGGCTTCAGCGTCCCGGATGGTGTCCGGCGAGCGTCCGGGGCACGCGGCGCTTGAACAGGCGCTGGCGGCGCATTACGGCGTTGAGGCCGCGCTGGCCTTCGTGTCCGGCCATGCGACGAACGTCACCGTACTCGGCCATCTCATGGGGCCGCGCGACCTCATCCTCCATGATGCTGCAATCCACAATTCCTGCACCGAGGGGGCGCGGCTGTCGGGCGCGCGGCGTATCGCCTTCGCGCACAATGACTGGCAGGCGGCGGAGAAGGAGCTCGCCACCGCCCGCCGCGCCGCGCGCCGCGCGCTGATTGTCATCGAGGGTCACTACTCGATGGATGGCGACATCCCCGACCTGCCCCGCTTCGTCGAGATGGCCCGGCGGCACGATGCCTGGCTGATGGTCGACGAGGCGCATGGCATGGGCGTGGTGGGCCGCACCGGTCACGGCATCCACGAACACTGGGGCGTCGATGCGCGCGAGGTCGACATCTGGATGGGCACGCTGTCCAAGACGCTGTCGGGATGCGGCGGCTACATCGCGGGCAATGCCGATCTGATCGCCTGGCTCAAGCATTCCGCACCGGGCTTCGTCTATTCGGTCGGCATGGCGCCGGCACTCGCCGCCGCCGCGCTCGAAGCGCTGGCCATCCTCCAGGCGGAGCCGGAACGCGTCGCTCGGGTGCAGCGCAATGCGGCGCTGTTCCTGCGTCTCGCGAAAGAAGCCGGGCTCGACACCGGCACCTCGGCAGGCCTCGCCATCGTGCCGGTGATCGTTGGCTCCTCGGTCGGCGCGGCGCGGCTATCGCAGGCGCTGTTCGAGCAGGGAATCAACGTCCAGCCGATCCTCTATCCGGCGGTCCCCGACAGCTCGGCGCGGCTGCGCTTCTTCCTGTCCTCAGAGCATAGCGAAGCGCAGATCCGTTCCACCATCGACGCCGTCCAGGCCGCTATGGCCGGCGCACGCCCGGCTGAGATCCCGGGCTGAACGCCGCCCCGTCCCGGCTGCGCATCGCCCTGCTGACACTCGAAAGCACGGCGAGCGCGGAGGCCGCCGCGCGGGTGCTGCGCGAGACGCCGCACGAGGTTGTCTTGCTCGGCCTGTCGGATGCTTGGCGCGACCGGCGCGCCAGCACGCGGCGCCACCTCGCCCGATCAGGGCCGCGCATCCTGCCATGGTTGTTCGCCGAATTCGCCGCGCCGCGGCTGCTACGCGGCAACGGCGCCGTCGGCCCGCTCGGCGCCGCCGCGTTGGAGCGCAGGGTGCCGCCGACGACCACCGCCTCGGTCAACAGCGCGGCAACTCAGGGCATGCTGGAGGCGCTGCGGCCGGATCTGATCGTCACATGCCATTTCGACCAGATCCTGGCGCCCGCAACGATCGCGACCGCCCGGCTCGGCGGCATCAACCTGCATCCGTCGCTGCTGCCGTTGCATCGCGGCCCCATGCCTTGCTTCTGGGCGGCGGCGGACGGGGGCAACGCGCATCTCGGGGTTACGGTCCATCGCCTTGTCCCTCGCATCGATGCGGGAGCGATCCTTGCGCAGCGCGCCGTGCAGCCCTTGGTGGGTGCCACGGTATCCGCCACGGCGCGGCAGCTTCACCTTGTCGGCGCGGAACTGCTCCTCCAGGTGATCGAGGACATTGCCGACGGGCGCGACCTTGGCCGCGACGTGCCGCTGCTGCCTTATCGGCCCTTCCCTACCCGGGTCGACTTGGCAGCGGCTGCGAAGCGCGGCGTGCGGCTGACGGGCTGGGCCGACCTGCGGGCCGCGCGCGCGCTGGGCGGCACCTTGCTGTAGACGTCAACTGCTGCCGAGAACCGTTCCCACCACAAGCCGGTGCAGCGACGCCGGATCCAGCGGACGCTTCCCCCCCTTCCCGAGCCTGTCGCTGCGCCAGACCAGATAATCCGTGTCCGTCCCGCCGCGGGCCGCGGGCAATGCGGGGCGATGGTCGCCGAACGCAGCCAGCACGACCGGCCTGCTGCTTTGGCGGGCCCCCGCGGCGAGCGTGCCGACCATGGCGTCCGTGGCTGCCATCCGCGCCGCCCAGCTCGCCGCGGGGTCCGGCCCTGGCCATGGCCCGTGCCCGGCGACGGTGATGGCGTAGAGCAGGGCCGGGCCACTCGCCGCAGCGAGTTCATCGGTCAACCGCGCAGCCACCGCAGCATCCGTGACGAGGCCGCTGTTCCGGGGAGCATCCGCGAAGGCCGAACCGGCCTCGAAGCGTTGGAAGCCGAGCGCCGGCAGAACGCGATCGCGGCCGAAGAAGCGCTCGTCGAACGGATGCAGACATGTTGTGGTGTAACCGGCGCCTCGCAACGCCCACGCGATGGATGAAACCGGCGCACGCGCGAAGCGGAAATAGGGGTTCAGGCGGTCCAGCCCGAGCACGCCATCAGCGAGGCCGGTCAGCACCGCGAATTCCGTCCGCATGGTGTTCGCCCCGAAGCCGGGCACGGCCAACGGCCCGTGCGCGACTGCGCCGGCGGCGAGGGCATCCCACTGCGTCAGCGCAGCAGGAACTCCAAGGCGACGAGGATCGCAGAAGGATTCGAGCTGTAACAGCAGCAGATGCGGCAGCTCCGCGGCGCGCGACGCAATGGCCGGCCGCGGGGGATGCGCCGCGCGCCGGCCGGGCCGTTCGACGGCCGCGATCCGGGCATGCAGGGCGAAGGTCGCCATCGGGCCGAAACGCGCGGTGTCCTGCGACGGGTCGCGCGCCGGCTCCACACCGCGCAGCAGGACAAGCGGCCGCAGCAGCAGTGCCACGAGTCCTGCGGAGGCCGTCGCCAGAGCCAGGCGACCGCCCGCCCCGATCACGATCGGCGGCTCCAGCGCCAGCACCAGGGCGAAGGCGATCGCGCCCGATCCGATCCCGCCAACGATCACGGTCATCGGCACGAACGGCAGGTAGAAGCGCGGATGCGCCGCTACCTGCCATAGCAGCCCGCCATCGGTGAATGTCAGCGGCTCCCCCAGCGTGGCGCGCTTCGCCCGATCGGCAATGGCGAGGAACAGGCATAGCCCCGCCGCAAAACCGCCGGCCATGATGGGTCGCGCCGTCGCCGCGAGTAGAACCAGAAACAGTGCCGCGACGGGCGCGAGGTCCAGCAAGGCCCATGGCGACAGTCGCGACCCCGCGCCTCGCCGCAGCCAGGCCCAGAAAGGCAGCGGCACGGCAGCCCCGGCGAGAAGGTGCAGTGCGTCGCTCACGCGCGAACGGCGATACCGCAGCGCCGTCGGCGCACCCGTCCCGACCCGCACGATGCCCACGTAATCACGGCGCAACTCCGCGCATTCATACCTATTCAGCCGCGATGCGTGCGTCGACAGTGGCGGCGGCCTCGAGCCGAACCATGGCGTTGCCCACAGCCTCGGCGATGCCAACCTGACTGAAGAACCCCCCCCGGATCAGGCAATGGGCAGCCAGGACCCGGCGCAACGCGTCGACGAGGGCGGCGTCCGGCGCCACTGCTTCGGTCCAGAAGCGGTCCAGACCATACTGGTAGGTCAGGCCGGGCATGTCATAGAGCGCCGCGCCGAGAGCAATGACCGGCTTGCCGTCGCGCAGGGATTGCAGGCCAGCCGTGCTGTTGACGGTGACGACGCCGGCGGCCGGTGCCAGCACCGGGCCGAAGGGCAGTTCGGGCAGCCATGCCACACGGCCGGCGACCCCGCATGCCGCTGCCTGCGCCAAGGTAACGCGTCCCCAATCGGTCAGCCCGTTGTCCAAGGGATGTCCCTTCACAGCGAGCAGCGCGTCCCTCGGCGCATGCGCTGCGAAGGACGATACGACCGTCGCGATCGCCTCGCCGAGCCCGGCAAACGGCGAATGGCGCCGCAGCTGGTAGTCCCCTTCGAGCTGAAGAGGCATCACGAATACGGGTCCCGCCCAGGACTGCACCCGCGCGAGGCGCCGCCGCGCGGCCCCCTGGCGCCAGGGCCGCTGCGCCCCGCGCAGCAGCCAGCCGGCATACTCATGGAAGGGATTCCAGGGCCGGTGCGTGCGCCAATGCGGGAACCGGCCCCGGAACACGAGGTTGTGGATATTGTACCGGACATCGTCGCTGGCGCGGCGCAGGAACGATCCGCCGGACAGCGTCTCCGGCTCCGCGGGTGGCAGGCCGCGTGCCAGGGCGAGGATGCGCGCCGGGCTGCGCGGCAGCGAGGAGTGGGCATTCACCCCGCCCTGCTCCAGCGTGATGTAGCCCGGCCGCAGATAGGCCTCCTCGAAGATCCAGCTCCGCAGCCCGAGCCGCTTCGCGATGCCGATCGCGTCGACATGACGTGGCCGGCAGTCGCTGAACATGACGATGTCGGTTGTGCCGTGACGCGCAACCATCGCCTCGAATGCCGCCGGCCATTCCGCGCCGGTGCCAGTGAAGTCGATGGCGCCGGGCCGCTTCCAAAACAGCCGGTCACCGGGGTTGAAGTTCACGCGGTGCACCGCGTGGCCGCGCGAGGCCAGCGCATCACCCAGCCGCACGAACAGGTGAGTCGCCAGGCCCTGAAGGAACAGGAAGGAACGCCGCTCCGTCATCGTCTTCGCCCGCGCTCGATGCGCGCCATCAGACCGCCTTGCCACCGGCGCAGCCAACCCAAAAGGCCGCCGCGCCAGGGTACGGGGTCTGCAAGGCGGTCTAGCAAGGCTTCCGGCGTCGTCGGCAATTGCGTCACCGGATCCTGATAGCGGGGATAGGCCACGAGTGCACCGGCAACAAGTTCGTCAACTGATAGGCGACGCACACGCCGGGCGATCGGCACGCGATCGGTGGTCAGCCCCCAGCCGGCATAGAAGGGCTGACCCCAACACGTCACGGACAGGCCGCGCAGCAGCGCCTCGAACCCGGTCAACGAGGTCAGCGTATGCACCTCGTCGACCTGTGTGAGCAGCGGGGCGATCTGTACATGCTCCAGCACGACATCCGCGAGCCCCACGGCGTCGGCAGGCGAAACCCGGCCGCGGCGATATCCCGCCTCCACATCCGGGTGCGGCTTGTAAGCGATAAAGGCCTCGGGGTGGGCTGCCCGCACCGCGCGCAGCAGGTCAAAATTGGTCCGCACAGAGCCCGCCCCGCCGCGCAGGACGGACAGATCGTCCTCGACCTGGCCCGGCACGAGGATGCGGCGGCGGCCAGCCATAGCGGGCAGCACAGGTGCGGCGCCGCCAAGGTTGTACTTCGTCACGCCACGCGCCACGAGAGCCGCGCGTAACGCCGCAGCCCGCACAAGAAGTGCCGGCGGGAAGTCGGCCGTCGCCAGCAGGATCTCCAGGTCGCTCGGCCCAGACGGGTCATAGTACGGCCGTCGGCTGTCGAGTGTGATCGACGCGCCGGGCAGGAAGCCTGCACCCAGCCCGGCCGAGCGGATGAAACCGTCCTCGACCCAAAGCACCGGTACGCCCGCAGCGCGTGCCTGGACCTCGAGTCCGGGCGGCACGCGGCTCGACCAAGCGGCGATGGCACCGCCCCGGCGGTTTGCTTCGGCCACGGCGGCACGCGCGGTCCGCGCGAAGGCTGGCGCGCCTGCCGCCGTCTCGAAGACCGAGGCGATGCTTCGCCGTTTCCAGAAGGACATTCCGACGCACACGGCGACGCGGGCCTTCGCGGCATCCTGCGCGCGCCATTCCCCGAGCAGCGCGATGGCCTCCTCGAGCGGAATGGGACGCGCACGAACCGGGTCCGCACAGCGGGCGGAGGCGGCGATGGATGCCAGGGCGGCGACGCCATCGGGACCCCGCCCTCCCGGGTATCGCACCTCGACGCCCGCCATCGCGGCGAGCAGCGCGGTCGGGCCGGGCAAGGCATGCAGGCGCGCGGCGACATCGATCAATGTCCAGGGATCGAGGCGTCGCGGCAGTGTCGCCGCCAGAACCGGCTTGGCCGTCGCCGGCGCCTCCGGTGCGCGGCAGGCGATCACCGGGCGTCCCGAGGCGGCGGCTCGCGCGGTATCCCACATGTCGCGGGCGGCGCCGACGGCAGCCGGGTCGCAAGGGTCGAGGACGAGAACGGCCTCCCCGGCCGCTGCACCGACGGCAGCAGGACCAGGGTCCGGCAGGCCCGGGGGTCCGCCGATCCGTGCATGTCTCAACAGGCGGCGAAGTCCCGCCGCCCGGTGGCGCTCCCGTCCGGGCGAGGTGAGGAGGGCATCGAGCGGCTGCTCCACCTCCGCGCCGAGCAGGATGACCGGGGGTCGTCCGCCTGGGCCTAGCGGAGCGAAAGGCTCCGGCGTCACGCGAAACACAGCCCCATCCCACCGTGCCGGGACGGGCACGCCCTGCGGCAGCAGCAGCCGGGCGCGATCATCCACGGCAGCTCCACCGCGATACGGCGCGCAAGGCCAGAATGCGGGCAGATGCGGCCAGCGCCGGAGGAGGCCGGCGGGTACTAGCAGGTACGCGCTACGTTCGGTCCGGGTCGGAACGGCAAAAAAACCATTAAGCTGCATTGCTGCATCATCTTGCACGCGACAAGCCTCACACGTGATCGCGGTGCACCATTCCGATCTGTAACTCGGCCCACAGCGTCTTGTTTTTGCGTAGTTCCGCGCGAAAGGCTAGCTTTCGGCGCCAGCGGACCTTGAGGTGACTAGCGAATGATTCCGGGCTCGAACAGCGGCGGATGCAGACCGGTTGCGGGCGTCCTCGGGCTGTTGCTGTTGGCGGCTTGCGCCGATGCGGGAACGGCTCCCACTCAGCCCGCCGATGCGGCAATAGCGTCGATTTCCGACCCCGTGGTTGCCTTTGCCGCCAGCGCCGGCGCAGGTGCCGAGGAGACGGTCACCCTACCCTCGACCGGCCAGACGGTGCGGCTGCGGCTGGTGCGCGCCTATGCGGCCGCAAGCGGCCGCGAATGCCGGGAGGTGCAGATGGGAACCGGTAGCGGCTCCTCCTCCCGTCTCCTGTGCAGCGCCGGCACCGGCTGGCGGGAGGCGCGGCCATTGCTCCGCGGTGGCGCCACGGGCATGCCGTGAGCGAGACCTCCGCGAGGCCGCTGCTGGTCGATTGTGCCCGGCAGCAGGTGCGCGTCATCGGCGCGCTGATCCTTCGCGAGTTGCATACGCGCTTCGGCCGGCGGCGCTTCGGCTACCTATGGCTATTCTTCGAGCCGCTTCTGCTCGGCGGCATGATTGCGGTCATCCACGGCTCGGGCTTGCGGGGCGGAAGCGGCATCCGTGGCACCTTCGAGTTCTTCTCGATCGGCTACGTCTTGTTCTTCGCCTTTCGCGGCATGATCAACCGCGCCTCCTCGACCATCTCGTCGAACCGCGGCCTGCTGTATCATCGGCAGGTCACGCTGCCCGATCTCTTCTTCGCCCGCCACATCATCGAAGGCGTGGCCTGTACTGGCGTGATGACAATCTTCACGATCATCGCAGTCGGGCTCGGCAGCGCGTTTCCAGACTCCCCCATGAAGATGCTCTGCGCCCTGGGGCTGATGGTTCTGCTGGCGCAGGGCGTCGCGCTGGTCGTCGGCGCGGTGACCAGCGAGTGGGAAGTCGTCGAACGCTTCGTCCACGCCATGTCCTACCTCATGCTGCCCTTCAGCGGCCTGTTCTTCATGGTGGAGTGGTTGCCCGGATGGATGCAGGACATCGTGGTATGGATTCCGACGGTCCACATCTTCGAGCTGCTCCGCGACGGCCAGTTCGGCGATCGCTACCGCGCCACATACGACCTCAGCTACGTGGCCGGCTGGATTCTCATCCCTCACCTGCTCGGCCTGACCGGCCTGAGGCTGGCGCGCCAGCGGATCGGGCTGGAATAGGCAGACATGGCGCTCGAACTCATCGACGTCCACAAATCCTACCCTATGAATGTCGGGCGTAAGCATGTGCTGCGCGGCGTCAACGCGGTGTTCCACAAGGGTGAGCGCGTCGGCGTCCTGGGCCGCAACGGTACCGGCAAGTCGACTCTCGTGCGCATCCTCGGCCGCATCGAAGCCCCGACCCGCGGCTCGATCCGGGCGAGCATGTCCGTCTCATGGCCCATCGGCATGGCAGCGGGGTTCCAGGGGGCTCTGTCCGGGGCGGACAACACGCGCTTCATCGCCCGGATTTACGATCGGCCCGTTCAAGCAACGGTCGACTACGTCGAGTCCTTCGCCGAACTCGGCGAGTACCTTCACATGCCGGTCAACACCTATTCCAGCGGCATGCGGTCGCGGCTCGGGCTCGCCATCTCGCTCGCCGTGGAATTCGACTGTCTCCTGGTCGATGAGGCACTCGCCGTCGGCGACACCAAGTTCGGCCGCGCCTTTGCGGCGCGCCTGCGCAATGCCGGCCTGATCATCGTGACCCACCAGCCTTCCCTCGTACGCCAGCTCTGCAACCGCGCGGCGGTGCTGGATCGCGGCACCCTCACATTCTACGAAGACCTCGATGAAGCTCTCGCCACCTACAACAGCCTTTGAGGCACCCGCCCCGGCGGTGGAGCCAACCTGGAGCGAGGCGGAGCCGATTCCCCCGCCGAGGCCGAAGTCGCGCCTCAAGCGCTTCTTCCGCCACCCCTTCACCTGGTTCGTGCTGCTGCCGACGCTGCTGGTCGCCGTCTACTACTACGGCTTCGCGACCCCGCAATATGTCAGCGAGGCACGCTTCGTCGTCCGCTCGCGGGCCGATGCTCCGCAGGTCTCGCTCGGCACCATGATCTCCGCGGCTGTCGGTGGCGGTGGTGGGTCGGCGGTGGGGGATGCCTACAGCGTCCGCGACTTCCTGACCTCCCATGACGCGGTGATGCGCACGCATGAGCAGTTGGATCTGACGCGCATCTGGGGCCGGGAGGACGCGGACGCGATCGCCCGCCTATGGAACGACGAGCCGGAGCGCCTGACCAAATACTACAACAGCATGGTATCGGTTGCCTTCGACAGCACCACGGGGGTCATCACCCTGCGCGTGCGCAGCTTCACGCCGGAGGATTCTAAGGCGGTTGCCGACACGCTGCTCGCCCAGGCCGAGCGGCTCATCAACAGCCTGTCCGGCCGCGCGCGCGAGGATGCGCTGAACGTTGCGCGCAGCGAGGTCGCGATCGCCGAGCGCCGCGTCCTCGACAGCCGGGAAGCACTGACCCGCTTCCGCGAACAGCAGCAGGAACTGGACAGTTCCGGCGCGGCGGCGGCGGCCATGGCGACGATGGGGCAGTTGGAGGCGCAACTCGTCGCCGCCCAGGCGGAGTTGCGGGAGCGCAGCGCCTTCATGCGCCCCGACAACGTCGCCCTACAGACCACCCGCAACCGGATCGAAGCGCTGGAGCACCAGATTACCGTCGAACGGCTGCGCCGCACGCAGGGCGACGGTGCGCTTTCACAGCAGCTTGCTGCTTTCGAGCGACTCATGCTCGAACGTGAATTCGCCGACCGCCAGCTCGCCTCCGCCACGGCCAGCCTCGAAACCGCACGGATGGAAACGCAGCGCCAGCAGATGTACCTCTCGCGCGTGGTCGAACCGAACCTTGCCGTCTATCCCCTCTATCCGCGGAAACTGCTCAGTGTCGCCAGTATCTTCCTTGGCCTGTCGGTGGCCTTCGGCATCGGTTGGCTTCTTGTCGCGGGCATGCGTGAACATGCGGTTTGACGGTTTGCGCGCGGCGGCGCTGTTCGTTCTTCTGGCAGCCCTCGGCAGCGGCGTACCCGCTGATAGGGCGGCTGCCCAGGGGCTCGGATCGCGCGGCTCGCTCGCTCAGGGCGTAGTCCCGGGCGTGCCCGGGCAGCTTCCCGGCTTCCCCAATGCGGGAGGCCAGTCGGGAATGCCGCAGGCCCCGGTGACAGCCCCCGCTGGCGCCGCGGCGGCCCAACCGCCACCTGTCTTCGACCAGCGCAGCTTGGCCGATATGCCTGGCCAGCAGCGCGGCACCGAGCGCGTGGGCAGCCCCACGCAGGCCGAGGGCGGTCCGTCTCTCGCTGCCCCCCTCGGCGACCAGGGCCGCATCGCGGGGCCCGCCACTGCGGTGTTCGGTGCGGCGTTGTTTACTGGCGGGCAGCAATCCTCCTCGGACGCGCCGAACCCGAACTACATCCTTGCCCCTGGCGACCGGGTTTCCGTCCGCGCCTGGGGGGCGGTGGACTCCGAACTGGTCGGGCAGATCGACCCCGCCGGGAATCTGTTCCTTCCCAATATCGGCCCCGTGCGCGTCGCCGGCGTCCGCGTCGGCGACCTTCAGCAGGTGGTCGAGCAGGAGATCCGCAAGGTCTACACCACTCAGGTGCAGGTCTACGCGACGGTACTCTCCACCCAGCGCATCGGCGTCTTCGTCACCGGCTTCGTGCGCTCCCCGGGCCGTTACGCAGGAACAGCATCGGACAGCCTGCTCGACTTTCTTGTGCGGGCGGGGGGCATCGACCCCGGCCGCGGATCGTTCCGGGAAATCGCGCTGAAGCGCGGCAGCCGTAACGTCGCGATGATCGATCTGTACGGCTTCCTGTTGCAGGGCAACCTGCCGCAGCTCCGCCTGCAGGAAGGCGACACCATCGTCGTTGGCCGCCAGCGCGCCATGGTCGGAGCCGACGGCGCTGTGCGCAACAACTACCTGTTCGAGAGCACGAGCCGTACGGCGCTGACAGGGCGGGATCTGATCGAGCTAGCGCGGCCGCTGCCGGCGGCGACCAATGCCGTGCTGCGCGGCGTGCGCAACGCACAGCCATTCTCACGCTACATGCCGATCGCTGAACTTGCCCGTCAGACGCTGCATGACCAGGACACGGTCACCTTCGTTGCCGACGTCGCCGCGCGCACCATCCGCGTCACTGTGGAAGGCAGCCGGCTCTACCCCTCGGTCCTGGTGGCCGACCGCGATACCACCTTCTGCCAGATGCTCGATCACATCGCCGTCGAACCGGGCTTGGCCAACACGGAAGGCGTGTTCCTGCTGCGGCCGTCCCTCGCGCTCCAGCAGAAGCGCGCCATCGACGAGGCCCTCGACCGGCTGGAACGGCAGCTCTTCCTCGCCCCCGCGGCGACGGGCAGCGTCGCGGAAGCGCGGTCCCAGGAAGCGGCGCTGATCAGCCAGTACATCTCTCGCGCGCGCAGGGTGCAGCCCGAAGGGCGCATCGTCGCCATGGGGCCGGACGGCACCTGTCTGCCCCTGCGGCTTGAGAACAGCGATATCATCGTCATCCCTGAGCTCACGAGCACGGTGCTGGTGCAGGGTGAGGTCGTCTTCCCGCAGGCCGTCGTGTACCGGCCGGGCATGACGATCGACCAACTGCTCGAAGCGGCAGGTGGTCTGACGCCGCGCGGCTCGATGAGCACGTTGATGATCCGCCGTCCATCCGGCCAGGTGATCCTCAATCCACAGCAGGCGCCACGGCCGGGTGATGAACTGGTCGCCCTGCCCTATCTCGATCCGAAGATCTGGCTATTCGGTCGCGATCTGATAACAGCCCTGTTCCAGGTTGCCCTCGCCGCACGCGTCTTCATCAACAACTAGCGCGCCATGCGGATCGCGGTCCTGTCGGACGTCCATGCCAATCTCGAGGCCTTCCGCGCCTGCCTCGACAATGCTCGGCTGCGCGGGGCGGAGCGGATCGTCCTGCTCGGCGACCTGGTCGGCTACGGCGCCGACCCGGTCGCCGTGCTCGAACTGGCGATGGAGGAAGTGTCGCGCGGCGCCGTCGCGATCCTGGGCAACCATGACGAGGCGGCGGCCTTCGACGGTCCGACGGGCATGAACGACATCGCGGCGCTCGCCATCGCCTGGACGCGACGGCGGCTCGGCCCGGCCCATCGCGCCTTCATCGCCGGCCTGCCCTTGACGCATGAGGAGGAAGGCCGGCTCTACGTTCATGCCGAGGCCTCCGCGCCGGCGCGCTGGCGATATGTCACGGATGCCGAGGCGGCGCGGCGCAGCATGGAGGCCGTGGCCGCCCACATCACCGTCTGCGGGCATGTCCACAAGCCGGCGCTCTACAGCCTGGGAGACACAGGCAAGCTTACCGGATTCCGCCCGGTCGCCGGCGCGCCCGTGCCGCTCGGCCGCGGGCGCCACTGGCTCGCCGTCGTCGGCGCGGTGGGGCAGCCGCGGGACGGCGACCCATCCGCCTGCTACCTCATGATCGAGACGACACCCCTGCAGGCGACCTGGCTTCGTGTGCCTTATGACGTTGCCGCGGCGGCAGAAAAGATCCGCGCCGCCGGCCTGCCGGCCGCGCTCGCCGAACGCCTGTTCGTCGGCCGATAGTCCTCCCCATGTCGCCGCAGCGCGCGATCGACGGCTTCACGGTGGCCGAAGTTCTGCATGAAGGCGGCATGGCCGTCCTCTACCGCGTCACGCGGTCGAAGGAGGATCCGCCCATGCTGATGAAGGTCCCGCGCCTGCGCGAGGGGGAGGACCCCGCGGCCATCGTTTCCTTCGAGATGGAGCAGATGATCATGCCGCGCCTGCGTGGGCCGCACGTGCCGCGCTTCATCGCGATGGGCGGCTTCGAGGCGCAACCCTATATCGTCATGGAGCGCATCGCCGGTGCGCCTCTCGCGAGCCGGCTGCGCGAGGCGCCGATGCCGGCGGAGGAACTGGCGCGCGTCGGTGCGGCCATCGCCGATGCGCTGGACGACCTGCACCATCAGCACGTCGTCCACCTGGACGTGAAGCCCGCCAACATCGTGTTCCGCGAGACGGGTGAGGCGGTGATGGTCGACTACGGCCTTGCCCATCACGAGCAACTGCCCGACCTGATGGCCGAGGAGTTCCGCCTGCCCTACGGCACCACGCCCTACATGGCGCCGGAACAGGCGCTCGGAATCCGCAACGACCCGCGCAGTGACCTCTTCGCGCTGGGGGCGCTGCTGTACCAATACGCAACCGCGGATCTGCCCTTTGGCGAGCCGCAACATCTCGGCGGCGTGAAACGGCGCCTGTGGCGGGACCCGGTGCCGCCACGCCGCAAGCGCCCCGCCGTGCCGCCCTGGCTGCAGGAGATCATTCTACGCTGCCTGGAGGTGAGGCCGCAGCAACGCTATCCCACCGCGGCACAACTGGCCTTCGATCTGCGGCACCCCGATCAGGTCGTGCTGACCGATCGAGCAACGAAGCTCCGGCGTGACAATCCGCTCACCGTGTTTCGGCGACGCCTGCAACCCGAAACGGCCGAGCCGCAGGCCTTCGCGACCGCGCGGCAGGTCCGCTCGGCCCCGATCATCGCGGTCGCCGTCGATTTCTCGCTGGGCGATGAGGTGCTGGAAGGCACACTACGGGAGCAGGTGCTGCGCCTGCTCGCCAACCGGCCGGGTGCGCGCGTCGCCTGCCTGAACGTGCTGAAGACGGCACTGCTCGCGGCTGAGAGCACCCTCGACGACCAGGGCCGCAACCGCCACGTGCAGCGGCTCGTAGAACTGCGGCACTGGGCCCGCCCGATCGGGCTCGACGAGCGGCGCATGACTTTCCACGTGCTTGAGGCTGCCGACGTTGCCGACGCGATCCTGGACTATGCGCGGGCCAACCGGATCGACCACCTGGTGCTCGGCGCGCGGACAGGATCGTTTGCGCGCCGACTGCTCGGCAGCGTTTCCGGCAAGGTCGCGGCCGAGGCGCCGTGTACGGTCACCGTGGTGCGGATCAGCCGCAGCAACTGAAGCCGCCGCCTGATAAGAGGTTAGCCGGTATCAGCCCGTCGCCAGCCCATGCTGTTCGCGCACCGGCAGGAAGCGGATCATCGGGAACTCCTCCTCCGCCCGCCGTCGGCGCCAGTCGCTGGTGAAGAAAGCGACCTGCTCGTCGTCGTGATCCTGCGCCATGTCCATCCGGTTCGCTGCGGCAAAGCGCTCGATCGCCTCCCGGTCTTCCGACGCCATCCAGCGCATGGTGGTCCAGGGCGCAGCCTCGAACGACGCGGGCACGGAATACTCCACGCGTAACCGCGACTGCAGGACGTCAAGCTGGAGCAGCCCGACCACACCGACGATCGGCTGCGAGCCATCCAGCGGCCGGAACAGCTGCACCACGCCTTCGTCAGCGAGTTCATCCAGCGCCTTGCGCAGCTTCTTTGCGAGCATCGGATCATCGAGGCGAACGCGGCGAAGATGCTCGGGCGCAAAGGACGGCACGCCCTGGAAGTTCAGCGGGTCGCCCTCGGTCAGCGTGTCGCCGATGCGGATGCCGCCATGGGTCGCGACACCGACCACATCGCCAGGCCACGCCTCCTCCGCTACCTGACGGTCCTTGGCGAAGAAGAACAGCGGCGCGTTGACCGGTACCTGCTTGCCGGTGCGGACCTGCTTCAGGCGCATGCCCTTCTCCAGCCGGCCCGAGCAAATGCGCAGGAAGGCGACGCGGTCGCGGTGCTGCGGGTCCATATTCGCCTGGATCTTGAAGACGAAGCCGGACAGCTTCGGCTCCTCCGGCCGCACGACGCGCACATCGGCCGGCCGCTGGCGCGGCGGCGGCGCGAAGCGTGCGAGGCCCTCCAGCAGATGCGCCACGCCGAAGTCGCGCAGCGCCGAGCCGAAATAGACCGGGGTCAGCGAGCCTTCGAGGAATTTGCCGAGATCGAACTCCGCGCAGGCGCCGGATGCGAGTTCCGCTTGCTCCCGCAGCGTCGCGGCGCGGTCGCCGGGCACGCGCGCCTCGATGGTCGGGTCGTCCAGCCCGGTCAGCGGGATCACCTCATCGGAATCCACCAAGCGCAGCGAGGGGTGGAGGATGTCGTATACTCCCCGCAGATCGGCCCCCTGCCCCACCGGCCAGGCGACCGGCGTCGCCTCCAGAGCCAGCGTCTTCTCGATCTCATCGAGCAGGTCGAAGGGGTCTCGTCCCTCGCGATCCATCTTGTTGACGAAGGTGATGATTGGGATGTCGCGCAGCCGGCAGACTTCGAACAGCTTGCGCGTCTGGCTCTCGATGCCCTTCGCGGCGTCGAGCACCATTACCGCGGCGTCCACGGCTGTCAGCGTGCGGTAGGTGTCTTCGGAAAAATCCTCGTGGCCCGGCGTGTCGAGCAGGTTGAAGACCGTGCCGTCCTTCTCGAAGGTCATGACGGAGGTCGCGACGGAGATGCCGCGCTCCTGCTCGATCTTCATCCAGTCGGATCGGGTGCGCCGCGCATTGCCCTTGGCGCGGACCTGACCGGCGAGCTGGATGGCGCCGCCCTTCAGCAGCAGCTTCTCCGTCAGCGTCGTCTTGCCGGCGTCGGGGTGGGCGATGATGGCGAAGGAACGGCGCCGCGCGGCCTCGGCGGCCACGCGGTTATCCGCGGAGGTCGGCATGTCCATGGTGGGCGGAACCTAGTAGCGCCGCGCCGCCGGGGGAAGAGCCGTCACGCGACCGCCGGCGGCAGCCGCCGCAACCGGCGCAGATCGGAGGCCAGAACGATCAGGCAGGAAAGGGCAAACCCCACCCCCGCCAGGCCGATGCCGGCAGCCGGCCCTTCCGCCGCCGCGAGGGTGCCGCCGGCCAGGGCGCCCAGCGGCCGGACCCCGTAGATTGCCACCTGCAGCACCGCCCCGACGCGCCCAAGCATCTCCGGCGGCGTCACGATCTGACGAATACTGACCTGGCAGATCAGCCACATCATTGGCCCAAAGCCGACCAGGAACAGCGCAGCGAAGGGCAGGACGACACCGCCCACCGGTGCGGCCAGCAGCAGCAACGGCGCCGCGACAGACAGGCCGGGCCCGGCGATCAGCACGGCGTTAGGCCCGAGTCCGTCCTGCACCCGCGCCGCAATGGAGGCGCCGGTCAGCATGCCGAGGCCGTAGCCGGCCTGTGCCACCCCCAGCTGCGCAGGGTCCAGCCCGAGCGGCCCCAGCGCAAAGGGCACGAGGACCGCGAGCAGGGCGAAGAAGGCGAAGTTCCAGGCCAGCGCGCAACCGAAGATGCCGCGTAGCAGGGCGTGCCCGAGGACGAAGCGCATCCCGTCCGCGAGCTGGTCACGGATTGGCGGTCGTGCCGCCGCCTTCGGCGCCACACCGGGCGGCAGACGCCGCGCCGCGCCGAACGCAAGCAACGCCGTCAGGAAAGCCACCCCATAGGCCGCGACGGGTGCCCCCTGCGCCGCGAGCAGCCCAGCCAGCGGCGGCGCGGCAAGACTCCCGGCGGCGCGCGCCAATTCGAGCCGCGCATTGGCCGCCGGCAGTGCCTCCCGCGGTGCCAGCCCAGGTACCAGGCTGCCGGCGGCCAGGACGAACATCACGGTGCCGCAGCTTCCAAGGAACGCCGCCAGGCCGAGCCCGACGGCCCAACCGCCCATCGCCGCGGCCATCGCTCCGGCGGCTCCCGCAGCCGCCGCGAGCGTCGCCACCGCAACGAGCCAGGCGCGCGATAGGCGATCCACCAGCAAACCTGCCGGCAGGGAGAACACCAGCCAGGCCGCCGCCTGCGCCGCCAGCAGCATGCCGACCTCCCCCGGCCCGGCGCCGAGGGCAAGCAGGGCGGTCAGCGGTAGGGCGGCCATCGCAAGCTGGTCCGCGCCATGCAGCCCGAGGGCAGCCACGGAAAGACGGTTCAGTGGGGATATCAGAATCATGCGAAGTGCTCCGATCAGGAGCCGCGGCGTGCCACAGGCCAACCATTCCGCGCCTTCCGTCCGTTGCCCCGGCATCACACGCCTTATTCACGTCGCCCAGACATGGTTTGCTAGGATGGTCATGAACGGATCGAGGATTCGCCCCCCGTGCCACTGAAGCCACTCAAGAAGGCTGTCCTGCCCGTCGCCGGCCTGGGCACCCGCTTCCTCCCCGCAACCAAGGCGCTCGCCAAGGAAATGCTGCCCGTCGTCGACCGGCCGCTGATCCAGTACGCTGTGGATGAGGCCCGCGCCGCTGGCATCGAGCAGTTCTGCTTCGTGACCGGTCGCGGCAAAACAGCGATCGTCGAGCATTTCGACGTCGCCTTCGAATTGGAACGCACGCTCGAAGCCCGCGACAAGAAGGCGGAGCTCGATGCGCTTCGCGCCCAGGCGATGACGCCGGGTTCCATCGTGACCGTCCGGCAGCAGGTACCGATGGGCCTGGGCCACGCAATTTGGTGCGCCCGCGCCTTCGTGGGCGACGACCCCTTCGCCATCCTGCTGCCTGACGACCTGATGATGTGCGACGTGTCCTGCACCGCGCAGCTCGCCGCCGCCTACCAGGAGACCGAGGGCAACGTCGTCGCGATCGAGGAAGTCCCGATGGAGCGGGTGAACCGCTACGGCGTGCTCGACGTGGCG
This sequence comes from Neoroseomonas terrae, assembly GCF_018129025.1. Classification (GTDB taxonomy): domain Bacteria; phylum Pseudomonadota; class Alphaproteobacteria; order Acetobacterales; family Acetobacteraceae; genus Neoroseomonas; species Neoroseomonas terrae. Next base: position 51,131 of record NZ_JAAEDI010000038.1, read on the forward strand.
GCGGACAAGGGGCGGCTGGTATCTGTGAAAGGGCTTGTGGAGAAGCCGCCGGTAGAGAAGGCGCCGTCCAACCTGACCATTATCGGCCGCTACGTTCTGATGCCCGAGGTGATGACGCACCTCGCCAAGCTCGAGAAGGGAGCGGGCGGCGAGGTGCAGTTGACCGATTCAATGGCCAGGCTGATCGGCACGCAGCCGTTCCACGGCCTGCGATACGACGGCAAGCGCTTCGACTGCGGCGACAAGGCCGGCTACCTCGAGGCCCAGGTGGCGTTCGCCCTGAAGCGACCGGACCTCGCCCCCGCGATGCAGGCGATCCTCAAGGCCTACGGCTAAGAGGCGCCCCGCACCCGGCGCGCCGTTTCAGCGGCGCGTCTGCGTGCGGCGAACAGGGGCCGGCAGGCTGCCGCCACCCCTGATGACAGATCCGCTACCGGACCGGCTGCCCTGTTCGATGCGTGCCGGGCTGCGGCTGGACGTCCGCTGCACCGGCGGCCGCAGCGCCGTCTGTCGGCGGGCCGGCTGGGCTGCGCGCGGCGTCGAGACCGCCCGCGTCGCCGCG
>NZ_JAAEDI010000039.1 GCF_018129025.1 Neoroseomonas terrae
GCCTCCGCGACGGCAGGGCCTTCGGCCGCGAGCGCCGGCGGCAACGCGGCGCCATAGACGGCGCGCAGATGCGCCAGCCGGCTCGACGGGTCCCGCAGCGCGCCGGCGGGCGCCAGGCCCCAGCCGGCGATCAGCGGCCGCTCATCGACGGCGAGGATCGACTCCGGTCCGGCCAGCACCAGCGCGCCGCGCAGCAGCGGATCGCTCATCAGCGGCGCCAGCGCGGCGAGCTCGGCGGCGAGGTTCTGCTCCACCGCGGCGCGGCGTTGGGGTGCCAACGCGGCCAGGGGCACCGGGTCTCCGCCTGCCACCGCGTACCAGGACACCGAACCGGTGTTGCGTCCATTGCCCCAGGTGACGACGGGCTCGGCGAACAGCGCCGCGCGTTCCGGGCCGAGCAGCGCGCGCAGCCGCGCATCGGCATCGAGAACGGACACGCCGCCGACCGCGACCGGTTCGAGCCCCGTGAGCTCGGTCTTCAGGATGAAGCGCGGACTCGCCATGTCGTCGTCGGCTCCGGAGCGGATAGGGCGGCGCGCAAGGAAACCGCGCCTGTCGCGGGGATAGTAGGCGGCATGGTCTCAACGGAGAATGGCTTCGCCGTGGCGAAACCAGCCCTGGGCGGTTCTTGCGGCGCTGTGTCGTGAAGCACTTCATCCGCCGGCGCGGCCGTGGTTGACCTTGCACCCCTCGCGACGCGAAGCATCGCGCCGCAACGCTTGCCCAAGGTCCGAACGATGTCGCGCCTCCTGTTCGTGCTCGCCCTGCTGATCGCCTGCCCCGCCCTCGGGCAGGGCCTGCCGACGGCGAAGCCGCCGCCGCTCGGCGCGCCGGGTGGCGCGGCACCGATGCCCGTCCCGATGCCCGCACCCGGGCAGGCACAGGGCGGGGCGCCGGGACGCTGCGCCGCGCCGCTCGCCGCGGGCTGCCAGCGCATGCAGAGTTCCTGCCAGATGGCTTGCCCGCCGATGTGGAGCACCAACCCGAACGCGCCGGCCTTCACGCCGACCGACCGCGCCGGCTGCATGCAGCGGTGCTTCCACCAATACCTTTCCTGCCAGCGGCAATACGGCTGCTAAGCGTTACCACGTCGTCCAAGCGAAGGCTGTCGCTCAACGTTGGGCCGGCAGCGACGGAGACTGCCCTAGCAGCCCTCGATCCCGTACCGCGCCGCCGCGGCGCAGCGCATCGCAACGATGCGGTCGCCGATCCTGAAGACGCGGAAGCTTTCGCCATTGTCGCAGACGGCGTGGATCGAACCGTTCTGCTGCCGTTCAGCTCGCGTCAGGCGCGGGCAAACCTCGGCGTTGAAATTGCCGTGGATGGCGCGGAGCGCGACGCGGCCGGCATCCCCGGCAGGAGCGCCGCTGATCTGCGGCTCCTGCGCCGCCGCGACAACAGGGCCGGCAGCGACCGCCAGGATTAGGGCATGGAGGACGAGGCGAATCATGACACGCAGGTTAGGCGAGCGGGCGCCGGTGCGGAACAGCGTCATCTCCGCTGTGGCGCCGCCCCCGAGCAAGGCGATAGCGATGTAACGCTGCCACGCTCCTGTTTTTCTTAGATCCCGTGTTGGCGTCTACTTCTATCGAATTGATAATACGGCATTTGCAGGAAGGCTATGCCTCAACCACGACATAGGATTCCTCTACGCTTACCGGCACCGTCTCAGCCTGGTACGGGCCCTCGACCAGCGTCGCCCCGGCCTCCACCGCCGCCGGGAAGGGCCGCACCTTCGTTCGCCGCGGATCGAACCAGGACTTCCCGGTGCGGATATCGAACTCCCATTGGTGCCATGGGCAGCGGATGAACTCCCCGGCGCGGGAGAAGTGATACCGCCCCGGCTCGTCGGACAGCGTCAGTCCGCACTGGATGCCGCCGGACAGCGCACCGCCCTGATGCGGGCAACGATCGAGCAACGCAAAGAAGTCGCCATCGAGGTTGAACACCACGATGCGCTTGCCCGCCGCTTCCACCACCTTGCGCCCACCCGGCGGGATCTCCGCGACCGGCGCCACGACATGCCGGCTCATCGGAAGCGATAGATCCGGTTGGCGTTGCCGCCATAGATGGCCGCCCGCTTCTCCTCGGGGATGAAGGATGGGACGGCGAGCCGCGGGTCGTCGAAGTCCCAGTGCGGGTAGTCGGACGCGAACAGGATGCGGTCCCACCCGATCCATTCCATGGCGTCGAGCAGATGCTCCGGCCGCTCGGGCTCCTCGATCGGCTGGGTCGAGACGAAGACGTGGTCGCGCATGTATTCCGACGGCGCGCGGGTCAGATGCGGCACCTCATCCTTCAGCCGCTTCCACGAGGCGTCGAGACGCCAACCCAGTGATGGCATCCAGCCGAAGCCGCACTCGATCATGACCGCCTTCGCGTCGGGGAAGCGTTCGAACACGCCCTCCACGACCATCGAGGCGACCTGCGCCTGGGCCGAGGTCGCGTGTTCCTGCACTTCCTCGACATAGAAGGACGGCCAGCCGCCATTGGTCATGGCGTGGCCCGAATAGCCGAAGGCGTGGATGCCGATGGGCAGCCCCACCTCCGCGGCGGCCTCATAGATCGGCCAGTAACGCTGGCGGCCAAGCGGCTCGCAGGTGCGGCTCATCAACAGCACCTGGCAGAAGCGCGGATCGCCCGCCCAGTGCCGTATCTCGGCGGCCGAGGCCGCGCCGTCCTCGTAAGGCACGACGATGGACCCGCGCAGCCGGTCCTCATGCCGCAGCCAGTGCTCGACCTGCCATTCATTCACCGCGCGTGCGAGTGCCGCCGAGAGCCCGTCATTCACATCGCCCTGGCCCGACGGCTGCAACGGGTTCAGCACGCCGATATCCATCCCGTAGCGGTCGAGCAGTTGCTCCTGCAGGAACGGCAGATCGGACGCCGGCGGCCCGCCGCCCGGCGGCCAGGCATCCCGGCGGCAGGCCAGCGGCGCGGCCTTTGGGAAGGGATACCCTTTGGCGAAACCATGCCGGGCGTGGATGCCGTAGGTGGTCAGCCGGTGCCAGTCGGCATCCGACATGAACGGCCGGAACTCGGCGAGGTCGCGGACGCGCGGGTGGATGTCGACATCCACCAGGCCGAGCGTCGCGGCGGCGGGGCGTCCCGGCGACGCGATCGGGCGGACGAGGTTCATGCGTTTCCTCCTTCTTCCCCGATCCGAACATAGGTCGCCCGCGGGTTGTCCACCATGATCTTCGGCAGCAGCCCCGGCGGCAGGCCGGGCGGGACCAGTGCGTCGCCCTCGAAATGGGCATGTGGCCAGTCGGTCGCCCAGAGCAGCATCTCGTCGGAACGCAGGTGGTCGAGGAGGCGCGAGACGGTGTCGGCGTCCTCGGGCGCATCGAAGGGGCGGACGGTGAGGCGCACCTGATCGCGGATGATCTCGGCCGGCGGCCGGTCCACCCACGGGATCTCGAAGCGCACGCCCTTCCACGACTTGCCGAGCCGCCAGAGGAAGGCCGGCAGCCAGCTGACCCCCGATTCCACCAGCACGACCTTCAGCCCCGGGAACTTGCCGAACACGCCCTCGGTCAGCAGGGACGCCAGCGATGCCTGGAAGCCGTAGGCGTTGGAGACGTATTCCTCGACATGCCAGGACGGCCAACCGACCGAGGTCGGCGGATGCCGCCAGGCGCTGCCGGCGTGGATCGCAAGCGGCAGCCCGGCCTTCTCCAGCGCCGCGTGCACCGGCCACCATTCGCGCCGCCCGAGCGGGATCTCGCCCATGCACAGCACCATGGCCTGCACGAAGCGGCGATCCGGCGACAGTCGCTCGATCTCGGCCAGAGCCTCCTCGACACCGTTCGGCAGCAGGATCGCGGCGCGCAGCCGCGCGTCGCGATCGAGCCATTCGGCCCGGACCCAATCGTTCACCGCGCGGGCCATCGCCGCCGACATGTCGCGGCTGAACGGAAGTTGCACCGGGAACAGCGGGTTCAGGATGCCGATCGCGGCGCCCCAGCGGTCCAGCGCCTGTTCCTGCAACTGCCCGACGGTGGAGGGGGCGCTACCCTTCGGCCCGCGCCAGTCCCCGCGCACGGAGGACGGCGCGTTCGGCGGATAGGAGGCGCTTTCGAGCACCTCGATCCCGCGCTCCTTCAGCGTGTGGCGCCAATGGTCGTCCATGTAGGGCAGCAGCGCCGCCACGCCGGGCACGCCCGGGTGCAGGTCGCAGTCGATGGCCGCGTCCGTCACGTTTCCTCTTCGCCTCTTCTGCCGTGGCGTCGCGACAGGTTCGCCGCGATGGGCGCCCAGGGCAATACCGGGCGGGATCACGGCGGTGCCATGGGGCGGCGGCAGCCATGTCCAGGCGGGGATTGAGCCGCCGGCCCGGCCGGGCCACGCTGTCCGCGACATGGACATCGAAATCCCTCCGCCGGGCGAGGCGCGCGACATCATTCCGGGCCTGCGCTGGATGCGCTTCCCCCTGCCCTTTCCGCCGAATCACGTGAATGCCTGGCTGCTGGAGTACGAGGCCGGCGGCGTGAACGCGCCCCCCAAATGGCTCGCCATCGATACCGGCGTCGCCAATGACGAGACCCGGGGGCATTGGCACACGGCGCTGACGGGTGCGGCCTTCGGCGGGGGCGTGCTCGGCCGGCTGCTCGTCACGCATTTCCATCCCGATCATGCGGGGCTCATGGGCTGGCTATCCGAAACGCACGGCGTCACGCCGGAGATGACGCGCATCGAATGGCTCACCTCGCGCGCGGTCTGGTACGACACCGGCACCGACATGCTGCAACAGCAGGCCGAATTCGCCCGCATCGCCGGGGCGCCGGAAGCCTACAGCGCCTATCTGCTGCGGCGCGGGGCGCTTTACGCGAAGGCGGTCGCGCCGCTGCCCCGCACCTTCCGCGCCATCGCGGATGGCGAAACGCTGACGATCGGCGGGCGGAAGTGGCGGGTGATGACCGGCCAGGGCCACGCCCCCGACATGGCCTGCCTGTTCTGCGAGGAGGAAAAGGTCCTGATCGCTGCCGACCAAGTGCTGCCGCGCATCACGCCCTATGTCGGCCTGCATGCGGGTGAACCCGACGGCGATCCGCTCGGTGGCTTCCTCTCGACGATCGACCGCTTCCGCGTGCTGCCAGAGGACACGCTCGTGCTGCCATCGCATGGCGAGCCTTTCACCGGGCTGCATGCGCGGCTCGATGCGCTGGCCAACCACCACGCCGAACGGCTCGACGCCCTGGACGATGCCATCGGTGTGCCGAAGACCGCCCACGATTTGCTGCCCGTGCTGTTCCGCCGGCCTCTGGATGACCGCAGCCTCGGCTTCGCGCTGGGCGAAACCCTCGCGCATCTGCGCCGACTGGAACACACCGGCCGCGCCTGGCGCCGGTTCAGGGCTGACGGCGTCGTGCTGTGGGAGAGACGCTGACCATGCCGCGCCCCGCCCGCCGCATCCCGCCCGCCCGCGCCATGATCGTGGCACCCCAGCCGGAAGCGGTGGAGGCCGGCGCGGCCGTCCTCGCCGCCGGCGGCAACGCGATGGACGCAGTGCTCGCCTGCGCGTTCACGCAGGGCGTGGTGGACCCGATGATGTGCGGCATCGGCGGGCTCGGCGTCATGACCGTGCATGACCCCAGGACCGACACGGAGGTCGTCTTCGACGGGCTCGCCCCCTGCCCTGCCGGCGCGCATGCCGAGATGTGGTCGAACCTGTTCGAACGCGAGTGCTCCGACGGCTACGGTTTCGTGCTGCGCGGCGCGGTGAATGAGATGGGCCGCACCGCCGTCACCGTGCCCTCCATTCTCCGCAGCTTCGCCGATGCGCACGACGCCTTTGGCCGCATGCCGTGGTCCGGCCTGTTCGACGGCGCGATCGCCTGCGCGCGGGATGGCTGGATGGTGCGCCCGCACGTCCACACGATGATGGCGATGGACGAAAGCGCCTATGGCCGCGTCAGCACCGCCGAAAAGCTGAAACTGACCGAGGATGGCGCGCGGCTGTACCTGCGCGCGGACGGCACACCGAAACGGCCGGGCGAGACGGTCGTGAATCCCGAGCTGGCCACGACGCTCGCGACCATCGCCCGTGACGGTGCCGACGCCTTCTACACCGGCGAGATCGCCCGTCGCATCGCCACCGACATGGCAGCCCATGGCGGGCTGATCACCGAGGCCGACCTCGCTGCCGTGCGGTCGCGCCGCGTCGCACCGCTCCGCGTGCCCTATCGCGGTCGCACGCTGGTGCTGCCGCCGCCGCCTGCGGGCGGCGTCTTTGTGGGCGAGGTGCTGCGCATCCTGGAACATTTCGACCTGCCGGCGATGGGTCACAACAGCCCGGCCATGATCGTCGCGCTGGCCGAGGCGATGAAGATCGCCGGCATCGACAAGGACACCCATGTCGGCGATCCGGACTTCGTACCGGTGCCGCTCGACCGGCTGCTCGGTGACGACCACACGGCCGACGCGGCCGAGCGCATCCGCCGCGGCGAGCGCACCAGCCTGGAGCGCACAGGCGCCGAGCCGAAGGGGACCACCACCATCTCCTGCGTCGATGCGGAGGGGCTGGTGGTATCGGTCACGCATACGCTCGGCGTGCCCTCCGGCGTCGTCGTGCCGGGCATGGGCTTCATGCTGAATGGCGCGATGAACTGGTACGATCCGCGACCGGGGCGCGCGACCTCCTACGCGCCGGGCAAGCGGCGGTATTCGTCCATGTCCCCGCTGATCGTCATGGAAGGCGATACGCCGGTCGCGACCCTCGGCGCGCCCGGCGGCGCCTGGATCGGCGTCGCGCTGGCGCAGGTGCTGGTCAACCTGTTCGATTTCGGCATGGGCATCCAGGAAGCCGTGCTCGCGCCCCGCGTCAGCGCCACGAGCGGAACGCTCGACCTGTCGCTGCGCATCCCGCGCGCGACCGAGGCGGCGCTCGCCGCCGACGGGTATCGTGTGAAGCGCGTGCCGACGACCTACGCCTTCGCCGGCGTCCATGGCATCACCTTCTGGGACGGCATGCTGGACGGCGCCGCCGATCCACAGCGGGATGGCTACCCGGCCGGCATCGCCTGAAACCCGCGCGGACGCGCCTGGAGACGCATCTCGCTTGGAGCCCCGCACCCCGCTACCGACCCGTGGCGCGATTCCCCTGGCCCTTCCAGACGGACCATGACCGCCCCGGTTGCGCAGCCCCAGCATTTCAACGACGCTCCGGTTCGCAGCGGGACGCGGAGTGACCAGTACCCGCGCGATCCGAAGGAAATGCCGCCCATGCTGCTTCGTCGTTGCCTGCCGGTGCTCGCCCTGACGGGCGCCGCGGGGTTCGTCCCGGCCGCCCACGCCCAGTCCCCGCAATTCCCGCCCTGTCCGACGACGGTGGAGGTCGCGCAGCAATTCACCGGCACCGCGCCGGAGGGCTGGCAGGTCGTGCAGCGCCCGACGGACCGGCGGATCGTCGACATCCGCTTCCAGAACGGCCCGTCGCCGACCGAGCCCTTCATCGCTCATTCATCGGGCAGCGGCCCTGGCGCGAGCTGGAGCCTGCACTACGAATTCCCGGCCTCGCGCAGCTCGGTCTACATGGTCTGCATCTATGCCGACACGGCCTTCGCCGCGATCCGGGAGGTCCGCGGCCCGCTGCCGCCGCGCGCGACCGTCACCTACGATCACGTCAACTTCCGGACGACGCTCTCCTACCCCTGACGGCGGCACCGGCCGGCCCCTTACCCCGGGGCCGCCACCCGCCTATGAGGGGGCCCATCCGAACGCCCCGATGGACACCGCCTCATGAACGCCTCCGAGACCATCGCCGCCATCCGTGCGGATGCCCGCTTCGCCAAGGCGGCCGCGCAGCTTGCCGCCGATCACGACCGCACCGTGCAGGACGTGATCACGTTGACCGAAATCCCCTCCCCGCCCTTCGGGGAGGAGAAGCGCGCCGCGGCCTATCTCGACATGCTTAAGGCGCACGGCCTCGAAGCGGTCGAGCAGGACGAGATCGGCAACGTCATGGGCATCCGCCGCGGCTACGGCAATGGCGACCTGCTGGTCGTCGCCGCGCATCTCGACACGGTCTTCCCCCCGGGCACCGATGTGCGCGTGCGCCGCGAGGGGACGAAGCTGTTCGCGCCCGGCGTGTCGGACGACACATGGTCGCTGGCGGTGAACCTCGCCTTCATCCGTGCGCTGGACGCGGCCGGCATCCGCACGCGGCAGGACATCCTGTTCCTCGGCGATGTGGGCGAGGAAGGGCTCGGCGACCTGCGCGGCGTGCGGCACTTCTTCGAGAAGTCGCGCTATCGGCCGAAGGTGCGCGACTTCCTGACGGTGGACAGCCCGCAGGTGGAACACATCGTCTCGGGCGGCGTCGGCTCCCGGCGCTATCGCGTGACGTTCCGTGGGCCGGGCGGGCACTCCTACGCCGCCTTCGGCCTGGTGAACCCGATGTATGCGATGGCCGAGGCAGCGCGTGGGCTCGCCGCCGTCGAGGTACCGAAGTCGCCGCCCACCACGCATTGCGTCTCCGTCGTCTCAGGCGGCACCTCGATCAACGCCATCGCCAATGCGGTGACGATCGAGGTCGACCTACGCTCCGCCTCGGCCGCTGAGTTGCAGCGGCTCGATGAACGCTTCCTGAAGATCGTCGATGAGGCCGTGGCGACCGAGAACGCCGCGCGCTCGACCGCCGCCGGCGTGATCACCGCCGAGATCGCCCGGGTAGGCGACCGGCCGGCCGGCGAGACGCCGGCACGGTCGCCGATCTGCGCCATCGCCGCCGCCGCCGTCGCCTCCGAGGGTTACGCGCCGCGGTTCGAATTCTCCTCGACCGACGCGAATGTTCCGATGAGCCTCGGCATCCCGGCGCTCAAGGTCGGCGCCGGCGGGCGCGGCGGCCGGGCGCATTCGCTGGACGAATGGCTGGATGTCGAACCGGGCGAAAGCCTGCGCGGCATGCGGACCACGCTCGCCACCATCCTGGCCCTGGCTGGAATGGAAGGCATCGGCTGACCACGGACGGGCGCGGAGGGGCCAAGGCCCCTCCATCGACCGGTCGGACTACTTCGTTGATGACGGCGCGCGGCGCCGCGTCCCACGGGGCGCCGCACCCGCCGGCGCCCGTTCATTTGCCCGAGGGCGACGCGGGGCGGCCGCCGCGGTAGCGGCCGGCGGGTCCTCCGCCGCGGGCTGCGTTTCGACGGCCGGCTCGGCGGCCGGCTCCGCGATCGGCGCCGCCACCTCTCCCAGGAACAGGCGTTCCACGACCGCCGCCCGTTCGGCCACCGCCGCCGACATCTCGCCCGTCGCGTCCAGCACCGACCGCAGCACCGCGAAGCCCTCCGCGCGCTGGCGGTGGTCGTCCGGCAGCAGGGCCGGCAAGGTCTCGATGGCCCGTGCCTCATCCAGCAACAGCATGAAAAACTGCCGCCTGATCACACGCTTGAATGCCGGCAGCGGCAGCGATGCCCGGCCGAGCCGGGCCCGGATGTGCCGGATCACCACGAAGCTGCGCTCGTCGACCTGCGCCGTCGGCATGCGTATCCAAAGCAGCGCGCGCACCAGCGCCTCGCGCAGCCCTCCCTCGCCCATCGATGCCGCCAGGCGCTCTGACTGGAGGGCGACGAAGGCGCGGTGATCGGGGGAATCGCCGGGGTGCAGGCGTGGCGGCGCGCTGGCTGCCGCCACGCCGGTCGCCGCCTGCACCAGCGGCGCGGCGTAGAATTGTCGGAAGAAGCGCTCGGTGAGCGCGTCACGCTGCCGGCCATAGGCCTCCAGCAGGTGTGTCACCGCCTGCGAGACCTGGCGTTCGGCGGCGCGGCCGGGATTGTCCTCGGACACGGGCGCACGGCCGGCGCGCGCCATCTCCGCGGCCGCCCCGATCCAGGCCATGGCCGGATTGCGGTCGGAGAACATGGCGTAGGGCAGTCGCGCGGGATGCAATTGCGCCGCAGCGCCCGTCGTCAGCGGCGTCGCCAGCGCACGCACGGCCGGCTGCGCGACATGGCGGTAGAAGGCCAGATTTGTCTCCGACACGCGGCGCATCGCGGCGAAGCGGCGCTCATCCTCGGCACTGGTACCGCCGTGCTTCGCCAGGTCGGGCAGGTCGCGCGCCTCGAAGGTGGCGCGCCATTCGCCATGGCCCGGCATGTCCATCGCCGTGCCCGTCGCCGGGTGCAGCACCGCCTCGTAGAGCCCCGGCGGCAGCACGTCGATCATGTCCATGGTCGAGGCGAACTCGTTGTGTTCCTTCTTCGCCACGCCGCCCGAGACGAAGATGCCGAGATGCCCGATGCTGCCATGCACGGAATAGACGATGGTCTGCCCGTGGGTCTGCAGGTCCTGGAGGCTCGGATAGAGATCGGTGATCCAGGACAATGCCTGCGCCGGTGGCGTGATCTCGTCCCCTTCCGAACAGAACACGATGATCGGTGAGGCGATGGCACGCAGGTCGACGCGCGTGCCATCGGAAAAGGTCAGCTCGCCGGTCGCGAGGCGGTTGCCGATGAACAGCTCGTCGACGATGAACTGCATCTCCCCGGCATTCAGCTCGACGTGGCCGCCCCACCATTTCTCGAAGCCGAGATAACGGTCGGCGGCGCGATCGACGTCCGACCAGACCTCATACTGCTTGGTCCAGTAGGTATTGGCCGGATTGCCCGATTCGAAGTTCGTGACCAGCCAGGCGCCGTCGAAGATGCCACCGCCGATGTCGCCGGTCATGGCGGTCATCCATGACCCGCCGAGCAGCCCGCCGAGGTAGCGCATCGGTGCCCGCCCGGGGACACCGGCCCAGTAGGAGACCGGCGTACCGGCGACCAGCAGCGGACCGAAGGCGTCGGGCCGGATGGCCGCGGCCATCAGCAATGCCCAGCCGGCCTGGCAGTTGCCGATCGTGACGGGCTTGCCGTCGGGCGTCGCGGCGTGCCGGCGCCCGACCTCCTCGGCGAAGGCGACGATGGCGCGGACCACGTCCTCGATCGTCTGCCCGGGTTCCGGCTGCGGCCGGAACCCCACGAAATAGCAGGGATGGCCGGCGGCCAGCGCCACGCCGATCTCACTGTCGGCCTTGAAGCCGCCGATGCCCGGCCCGTGCCCGGCGCGCGGGTCGATGACGATGAAGGCGCGGTTCAGCGGGTCCGTCGGCGGCGCACCCTCGGGCGGGGTGATGCGCGCCATCCAGTAGTTCACGGGGCGCGGCAGGTCGCGCCCGTCCATCACGACCTCGAAGCCGAAGCTGAGGACGTTGCGCATCGGATCGTGCTCGCGTTCCAGGAACGCGTTGCCGCGCTGGCGGAGCACATCGAGGAAAATGACCGAGCGCTGCCAGGCATCGACGGCATAGGCGGCCCAGGGGAACGGGCCGGGTTCCGCGGTCATCGCAATCCTCCTGTCGAGCGCAGGAGCGTGTCCTGTCGCGGCGTGCACGAGGCAGCCGGCCGGTCAGCGGGCGCCCGGCGACCTTCATAGCAGGATCGCCGCGGGCACCGACACGGCAGAGCCGATGATCGGGCTGGTAAATTCCTGTGACACACGCCGCCTCGGCCGCCCGGCCACGCTGGGACCGGGCGGTGGCCGTCTCAGGCGACGCTGAGTTCGACGCCGCGCTTGCTGCGGCCGGGCCTGAACGCAACACCGCCGCGTTCGAAGACGCGGCGGAGCGTGGCAAGGACGGTTGTCGGCGGCATCGCGTGACCGGCTTCGAAGGTCTCGAGCACGGCCACCGGGATGCGCGCGACGAAGGCGACCTCGGCGGTATCGAGGTCGAGCAGCGTCCTCGCCTCGCGGCAAAGCAGCGGCGTCAGGACAGGTTGTTGCTCCATATGGGCCGGTTCCTCCCCTTGGTCCCGGTGGGCCTCAGCCCTTGGCCGCCTTGCGCTTCGCCTTCTTGACGCCGCCAAGCGCCGCGGTCTTGAGCGACGGGCTCGCCTTGAAGCGGACCGTGGCGCCGGCCTTGATCTGGACCTTCTCGCCGGTCTTGGGGTTCAGCCCCGAGCGCTTCGGGGTTTCGCGGACGATGAAGGCGCCGAAATCGGGGATGGTGAAGCGCCCGTTCTGGACGATCTCGCCCTTGATCGCCTCGATGAGGTCACCGGCCAGCTTCGTGGCGGCGACGCCGGTCAGGTCGGTCGAATTGGCGATGACCTCGGACAGGAACTTCTTCGACACAGGCGGTATCTCCGTTGCAGACTGCCCCGCCATAGCCGACGCCGGCCGGCTTGTCAGCGCCGCGCGTGACATGCCGGCCGTGCACCGAACTGCCGGCGGTGGTTCAGCCCATCAGATCGAGCACGAGCCGACGCAGTTCGGCGTTGGAAAGGCCGGCGGGCTCCGGCGCGTCTACCGCGGTTTTCCCGGGAATTCCGGCGAGTGGAAGGGGTTTGTGCCCAGGCAGGGCGATATGTGTGACTTGATTCTTCATAGGCTTCGATATGGCATTGTCGCCTCCGCAACGGCGCGGTGGCTGCAAAGTTTCCTTGATTGTGAATTGAGTGCGACTCGGGGCCTTTAGCGAAGAATCGCGTAGTGTCCCCGGCGGTCGCTCCCCGCATCCTCGATGGGATCGGGCTGCCATGTTGCAGGCTTGTCCGGAGATGGGGGTTGCGTCGGAAATTTCAATGGACGGATGCGCGGAGCCCTGGCCAGCCGTGACATCTCGGCGGGCCGGGAAACATCGAACGCCATGCATGACGTGATCGTAGTCGGGGCCGGGTCCGCCGGTGCACCGCTCGCCGCGCGGCTATCCGAGGACGGAAGGCGCCGCGTGCTGCTCCTGGAAGCCGGCCGCGACTGGCGCACCGCAGAGGCGCCCGCGGCGCTGCGTAGCGCGAACATCGTCCCCTTCATGCACGACCCCCGGCATCAGGCCGGCTGGCAGTGGCCAGGGCTGATGACACGGCGGACCGCGGCGCAGGAACCCCGCTACTACTGGCGCGGGAAGGCGATGGGCGGGTCCTCCACCGTCAATGCGCAGATCGCGATCCGCGGCGTGCCCGCGGCATTCGACGCCTGGGCGGAAGCCGGGTGTGAAGGCTGGTCAGCGCGCGACGTGCTCCCGCTGTTCGACATGATCGAGGACGATGCGGACACCGGCGCGGCGCCGGGTATCCGCCGCGGCGGGCCCCTGCCCGTCTTCCGCATGCCGGCCGAACGCTGGGGCGCGGTCGACTTCGCCCTGCGGGATGCAGCGCTGGCGGCCGGCTTTCGCTGCAAGGCCGACCTCAACGCACCCGAGGGCGAGGGCATATCCTGCAACCCGATCAATCTGCGCGACGGCGTGCGGGTGACGACGAACGACGCCTATCTGGAACCCGCGCGCGGCCGCGCGAACCTGACGATCCGCGGCAATGCCCTGGTGGACCGCGTGCTGTTCGATGGCAGCCGCGCGCGCGGCGTGCGGGTGCGCTTCGGCGATGCGTGGGAGGAGATCGAAGGCAGGGAGATCGTGCTCTGTGCCGGCGCGATCCATAGCCCAACGATCCTGATGCGATCCGGCATCGGCCCGGCAGCGGCGCTGGGCGCACTTGGCATCGCCGTGCGGCACGACCAGCCGGCGGTCGGGAAGAATCTCATGGATCACCCGATCCTGCGCGCGACGCTCGCGCTGAAGCCGGCGTTCCGGGCCCAGGGACCGGATGCGCGCCACACCAATTGCTGTCTGACCTATTCGAGCGGCCTCGCCGGTGGCGGCGAGCGGGACATGATCATGATCGCCTACAACCACCGCGGCCTGACCGCGGATGGCCAGCCGGCGGTGGGCGGCGCGGTTGGCGTCGCGCTCTACGATGCCTTCTCGCGCGGCATGCTGCGCCTGACCTCGGCCGATCCGGAGGCGCAGCCCGAGGTCGATGAGAACATGCTGGACGACCCCCGCGACCGGGAACGCCTGCGGGACGGCGTGCGGCGGCTCGCGCGGCTCGTGGCGCTCGATCCGCTGTCGCGCATCGCCGATGCCACCACCTTCGGCGACAGCGGGCTGTCCATGCCGGATGCCGCGGCACTGGAAGACGAGGCGCTGGATGCGCTGATGCTGCGCGAGGCCGGCGACATCCAGCACGCCGCCGGCACCTGCCGCATGACGGCAAATGAGGATCCGCGCGGCGTGGTCGATCCGGACCTCCGCGTTCGCGGGGTCAGTGGGCTGCGCGTCGCGGATGCCTCGATCATGCCGACCGACTGCCGCGCGAACCTGCACTTCACCTGCGTGATGATCGGCGAGAACCTGGCGAGGCGGATGCGCGCAGCCGGCTGACGCCTACCGCCCTGCGCGCCTTGGCGCCGCCTTGTCCCGGCGCCAGTTCGACCATGTCACCGATGTCGCCCGCGCGCGACGTCGCATCGGCAAGGCGCGACGGGACAGGGCCCTCCCCCGGCGAGACGCTGCGCGCGGGATCGGTTCGCGGCGCGCCTACTGGCCGGCGAAGCGCCCGATCCTGATGGCGCGGGCCACCGTCTCGTGCTCGGCGAGGCTCTCCGCCATCAATCGCCGCATCTCATCCCCCTGCGTGCGCAATGGCACGAAGGCGAGCTGACGCATCACTTCCCGCACTTCCCGGCTGTCGCCCGCGGCGAGGAGCACCTCCGTCCAGCGGGAGGCGACCGCTTCCGGCAGGCCGCGTGGCCCACCGAAGCCGATCCACGGCTTCGCCGACCACGAATAGCCAAGTTCGGGCAATGTCGGGACGGCGGGGAATTCCTCGCTCTTGTCGGCATTGAGAATGGCGAGGATGCGCAGCGATCCGTCCCTCACAGTGGGCAGGACCTCGCCCGAGACCACCGCACATTGGATGTGCCCGCCGAGTAGCGCCGTATTGGCGGGCGCCCCGCCCGTGAACGGCACGAAGGTGACGTCCACGCCCTCCTCGGCAAAAAGCCTCGCCATGTTCAGATGCGAGTTCGCCCCGATCGCTGCCACGCCCACCGTCAGCTTTCCAGGCTCCCGGCGAGCATAGGCGATGAGGTCGCGCAGGCCGCTGAAGGGTGCGGTATTCGCCACCACCACGAAGGTGAGGAAGCTGCCATAGGTCATCAGCGGCGTGAAATCGGCGACCGGGTCCAAGGTCATCGTCACGAGCTGCGGTGCGACGGCGTTCGTGTTCACGCTCAGCAGACCGATCGTCAGCCCGTCCGGTCGGGCGCGGGCCAGTTCATTGAGCATGATGGTGCCGGCGCCGCCCGGCCGGTTCAGGATCGCTATCGGCTGGCCGATCATCGGCTCGGACGCACGCCCCATCGCGCGCTGCGTCACGTCGAACGACCCCCCGGCAGCATACGGTCCGAGGAAGGTCACCGGCCGGCCGGGCGCCCATTGCTGCTGGGCCGATGCCAAGCCGGGCGCCAGGATCATGGCGGTTGCTGCGCGGCGCGTGATCTTCATCCGGTTTGCTCCTTCGGGCACCCGTCATGATGGGACAGCACGACGGCCGAGGCCACCGATGCCGGCCCTCCACTGACGGATTGAAGGAACCACGTGCCGGAACTCGCTCCGCGCAGTTCGGGCGCGACTTGCGAATACAAGATCCTCTACGACGCGATCAGCACCGTGAACGTCACGCGCAGGCGCTGCTGGGGTAGTGTGTACCGGATCATGGAGGCGACGCTCGGCCCGTTCCCAAGCCCTCGTGCCGAAGCGCGGCGCTGGCGAGGTTTTCTGCGCAGCCCTCGACATTGGATCAGTGTGGCGACGTGGGCGGCCCCGGACCTCCGCGGCGCGCCCAGTAGGCGCCGCCGCCGGTCCCGATGCCATCGAATAGCGATGCGTTATCCCACAGCGGCGACAGGAGCCCGTGCAGTTGCGGCAGCTTCACCGCCCAGTGAACCGGCAGGAGCACCTCGTCGCCGCCATTGCCGCCAAGGAGATAAGCCATCAGCAGGTACTGCTCGTTGTAGAACCGCTCATCCCATGCGGACGGGTAGTCGCACGGGAGGAAGATGTCGTGGATGCCGTAGATCACACCGGGTGGGAGCGCCGGCATCACCTCCGAGAAGAATACGGTCACGTCCGAGCCGGGGAAGCTGCGATGGCTGTTGTCGATGAACAGCATGTCGCCGGCTGCAAGGCCTTCCCAATACGAGCCGGGGACGTCTTCCATCCTCTGCACGATCGTTTCATCGCATAGGTCGGACACTGCACCGCGCGGCTCCGGGTCGATCGAGACGATCCTCGTCGCCAGGCCGAGATCCGACACCGCCTGCCGCGCGAAGCGCGTTGAGATGCCGGAGCCGACCTCGAGATAGAGACGCGGCTGCCGTTCTGCGATCAGGCCGTAAAGCGCCGCGCCATCGAAGGGCGGAAACCAATCATTCTCCCAATGAGGCCGGGCCGGGTCTTCCTGGCATCGCGGAATGCGCGCCAAGGCATCCGCATGGCGGGCGATCCCTGCGATGGTTGTCGCGATCGAAGACTCGCTGCGGCGGAACAACTCCTCAATTTGCCGGCCTCCGGCCGCCCTGTCGATCGGACGCGCGACGGGGAAGTACGCGTAGTCGGTCACCAGAAGCCGGCTCTCATCCCGCGCCTGCCGAAGAGGCTTGGTGACACGATCGAGGGTCTCCCTGGCGGCGCGCTCGGCTCTCAGGGCGGCGTCGGCGGTCTGCAGCGCGGAGCGCTCCATTTGCAAGTCTGAGGCGGCGGCCTGCAACGCGGTCTGCGCCGCCTCCAGTTCCGCCCGCAGGCGGTCGCGATGATCCACAAGGCGGCGGAGAGCGGGCACCCGCAAGGCGAGCGAACGAATCTGACGCATGTGCAGATCCCCGGTGCGGCTCAGCGGGCCGGCAAAGTCCGACCGGCTCCGGAACATAGCTTGCCCGGCCCGACAATCGCTCGACAAGCGCAAACAGGCTTCAGAGCTCAGCACTCAATCAACGGCTTGAAGCGACACGGCTGGGCCGGATGCCGCAGGCGAATGACGGGCGGGTGCTCCATGGCATCAGCCATGTCATCGCGTGGCCTGTGGTGGCGCGATGCACCCGCCCCGACGCCCGCAGGGCGGCAAGCCGCATGGACGCGGTCGGCCGCAACCCGTCCGCTTCCGCCTCAATCAGTGGACCCTGAGCCGAGGAATGGTGCCAATTGCGCCGGCTCCCAGCACACCGCAGGCTCGGCCACAGGGGCGTCGAGCCACGCACCCTGCGCCTGAGGGCATGTCATCGCGAATGCCTGGATCTGGTGACGCCTGCATCGCAACCTTGTCGCTATTCTGCATCGTTGGCATTGGAGTCGCGCATGGAACCGAAACGGGCCGGCGGCGCACACCCATGACGGGCTGGCAGCAGTCGCTGCCGCGGTCCGGCGCGCCGTCCTGGCGGGCTCTGGCCGGCGCATTCCATGCCGGCGCGCCGCCGCTGCTGTTCGGCCTGCGCCTCGCCGCCTCAGTCTGCCTTGCGCTTTATCTCGCCTTCTGGCTGGAACTCGACGCGCCCGGCTGGGCCGGGACCAGCGCGGCCATGGTGTGCCAGCCGCAGCTCGGCGCCTCGCTGCGGAAGGGCTGGTTCCGCATGCTCGGGACGATCGTCGGCGCGGTCGTCGCCGTTGCGATAACGGCCGCCTTTCCGCAGGACCGCACCGGCTTTCTCATCCTGCTCGCGCTGTGGGGCGGCGCCTGCGCGCTGGCCGCGACGCTGCTGCGCAACTTCGCCGCCTACGCGGCCGGGCTTGCCGCACTCACCACCGCTGTCATCGTCAGCGACCAGCTGGGCGCGACGGGCGGGCCGAATGGCGACGCGTTCATGCTGGCGGTCACGCGGATGACCGAAGTCTGCCTCGGCATTGCCAGCGCCGGCGTCATCCTGGCCGCCACGGACCTCGGCGCGGCGCGACGCGGGCTGGCGACGACGGTCGCCGGGCTCATCGCCGACATCGGCGGCGGCTTCGCCGAGGCACTCGGCCGCGCCGGCGCCGACCTGCCAGATTCACGCCCCGTCCGGCGGGAATTCATGCGGCGCGTCATCGCGCTCGACCCGGCCATCGACCAGGCGATCGGGGAATCGGCGGCGCTGCGCAACCGGTCGCTGACGCTCCAGGCGATGCTTGCCGGCGGCGTCACCGCGCTCGGCGGCTGGCGGGCTGCCGCACTCCGGCTGGTCGGCCAGGCCGAGGCCGCCCCGATCCTCGCCGCCTTCCCGCCTGCCCTGCGCACCGCCTTCGCATCGCCCGGCCAGCAACCCCGGCTGCATGACCCGGCGCGGCTGGACGCCGAAGCTCGGGCGGCCGCGCGGGCGCTGGCGGACTACCCGGCGCGATCGCCCTCCGAACGGCTGCTCGCCGACCAGACGGCCAAGACGCTTGGCGGTCTTGCCGACATGCTGAATGGCCTGGCGTTGCTCGAGGGCGCCCGTGGCCGCGCCCCGCTCGGGCGTGGCGCCTGGCGCTTCCAGGTGCCGGACTGGCACCCGGCGCTGGTCAATGCCGGCCGTGCCATCTTGACCATCCTCGCCGCGCAGCTCCTGTGGATCGTCACCGCCTGGCCCCAGGGAGCGGTGGCGATCATCTGGGCGGCGGTGCCTGCCATCCTCTTCGCGCCGCGCGCCGACCAGGCGTTTGCCGGCGCGGTCGACTACATGCTCGGCAATGTCGTGGCAGTGACGGGAGCGGCGGTGGTCGGCTTCATGCTGTTGCCGGCACTCTCGTCTTTTCCGGCCTTCGGCCTGGCCCTCGCCGTTTATCTGGTGCCGGTAGGCGCGGTGCTGGCGAGCGGCTGGCGGCCTTCCGTCGCCATGGGCATGGTCGCTTCCTTCGTGCCCTTCCTCTCCCCGACCAATGCCATGGCCTACAACATTGCCGGCTTCCTCAACAATGCGGTGGCGCTGTTCGTCGGCTGCGGCATCGCGATGCTCGCCTTCCGGCTCTGGCCGCCGCCGCCGGTGGCGCATCAGGCGGCGCGGCTGCTGGGGCTCAGCCTTCGCGACCTGCGGGCGCTCGCCGCGGCGCCGCAACGCTGGACAGCCTCGGCCTGGACCGCGCGGCTCTACGCCCGGATCGCGGCCCTGCCCGACCAGGCCGCGCCGCTCGGCCGCGCACGGCTGCTGGTGGCGCATGATCTCGGGGAACAGATCCTCCGACTGCATGGCGAGATCCTTGACGCGGGCCGGTGCGCGTCGCTCGGTACGGCCCTCGCCGCCATCGCAGGCGGGCGCAGCGCCGCAGCCGTGGCGTGCCTTGCCGAGCTCGACCGCGCTCTCGTCGCGGACGGGCCGGCGGCGCTGCAAGCGCGCGCAGCGATCCTCGCGATCTCCGAGGCGCTGACTGACCACGCCGCCTACATCGACGACGGAGCGGTATCGTGAGATTCGCCGAGTTGTCCCTGTTCGGCGTCCTCGTCGCCCCCATCGTGCCGATGATGCTGGCCGCCTGGGCCGTCACCATTGCGCTGCGATGGGCCGCCGCGCGGCACGGACTGCTCCGCCATGTCTGGCATCCGGCGCTGTTCGTCTTCGCCGTCTATGTCCTGCTGCTCTCCGCCATCGTGCTGCTCACTGCCCATGGAGTTCCGGATGCCCTCCCCTGACGACGCTGCCCCGGCTGGCCAGGCTGCATCGCGCACGACCCCGCGCGGCGTACTGATCACGCTGTCGGCGGTGCTGTTGGCGGCCCTCGCCGGCTGGGCCGGTTGGCGGGCCTATATGGCGAGCCCGTGGACGCGGGACGCGACGGTACGGGCCTATGTCGTGACCATCGCACCCGAGGTCGCCGGCCGCATCGTTGCCCTGCCGGTGGCCGACAACGCCTTCGTTCGCCGCGGCGATCTGCTGATCGGCATCGATCCCACCGACTACCGCATTGCCGTGTCGCTGGCCGAGGCGGCCCTGCAGCAGGCGAGCGCCAATGCCGACAACGCCGCGCATGAGGCGCAGCGCCGCGCCCGCCTCACCGACCTCGCCGTCTCGCTCGAGGAACAGCAGAGCTACGCGGCGCATGCGGCTTCCGCGCAGGCGCTGGTGATGGAGGCGCGCGCACGGCTCGACCGGGCACGCGCCGATCTCGACCGCACCGAGATCCGCGCGCCGGTCGATGGCTGGGTGACGAACCTCGCCGCGCGGCTCGGGGACTATGCGAGCGTGGGGCAGAACCGCATCGCGGTGGTCGATGCCGGCTCCTTCTGGGTCGATGGGTATTTCGAGGAGACGGCCCTCGCCGCGATCCGCCCCGGCGACGCTGCGACGATCCGGCTGATGAGCCACGATGCGCCGCTGCGCGGGCGGGTGGACAGCATCGCGCGCGGCATCGCGGTCGCGAATGCACAGCCGAACCAGCAGGGCCTCGCGACGGTGAACCCGATCTTCACCTGGGTGCGCCTGGCGCAGCGCATTCCGGTGCGCATTCACATCGATGCCGTGCCGGAGGATGTCGTGTTGTCGGCCGGCATGACCGCCTCCGTGGAGATCGAGACGCGGGCGCGATAGGTCGGATCACCCCACTGCGCCGCAGCTAATCAGTAGGGCGCAGCATGGGCAGAGTGGCTTCAGAGCGGTCCTGGCAGGGGAAGCGCCGAATAGCGCCGCGACTGCTCGGGACCGGAAGCGGATTGCGCGCCTAACTCAGTGACCGGTCCCGGAGCAGAGCGGGTGCTGATCAGGCGTGTCCATGAGTTGTCGCGCATGGCCGGCGGGAGCATCTCATGCCTCCGCTACCCAACGCCACAACACGGCGCCGAAGGTGTGTTGGCGACCGGTGCTGAGAGCCGCGGGACCACCGAATACTGACCCATCACGCAACCATTCCGGTATAGTGCCGTTCAGCGGTTCGCAGGCAGCGGCGCCCGCTGCTCGGAAGGGGGACCTGGCTATGGACGACCGAAGCATCGGCTGGATTGCGGCGATCATCATTGGCGGCTTCGCCGGATGGATCGCCTCCGCACTCATGAAGTCCGGCACCGGCATTTTCCTGAACATCATCCTCGGCATTATCGGCGCCGCGATTGCCAGCCTCCTGTTCGGCATGGTGGGCGTTTCGTTCGGCGGATGGCTCGGCTACCTCGTGGCCGGTGTGGTCGGGGCGTGCATCCTGATCTGGGCCGTTAGAGCGATCCGGGGCGCGCGTTGACGGCAATGACGACGGCCTGATCGCCGGCGCGGGCTCGCCTCACCGGCGGGGGCGCAGTCCTCCCGTGTTGTGCGGCGACAAGCCGTTGTAGATGGGCGCCGCTGGGAAGTCCCATCTGCGCTGGTCACCGCCGAAGAACAGCGGTTCGAGTACGCGGCCGATCAGGCCGTGTCGTGATGCAGCGGAAGCCAGCTCGCCAGGCGGATGCCGGCGTTCAACGAGAAAGCCTCCACGCAAGGCACGGCTCCGCTGCGAAATCTGACGTCGCCGGTGACCCGGCCCGTCCCAGCATCCGCTCCGTCCACGCGTCATCGTCCGGGCCTGCGATGCGGGCGAACTGGTCCAGCAGGCCCGACTGATCGATCGGGGACGCAAGGAGGTGCACGATCGGCACCTCTGCATGCTTGTCCTCTCGCTCGACGCACCCTTGCCTCCAGGATCATCCGAGAGGTCAGCAGCAGCAGCACGCGGTCGCTTCGCCGGGATGCCACGTAAAATCGCGCGCCAGGTCGAAGGAGCCGTTACCCATGTGCCACCGCTCGCGCTGGCAGCGCGACTTCCGCGGCGCCGAGTGCTCCGCCCGCAGCGATGGTGCTCGCGTTGCCCAACGTCACCTCGGCGATCGCGCCAATCGCCTCGGCAGTGAAGAAGGCCTGGTGGCCCGTCACCAGCACATTGGGGAAGGTCAGCAAGCGGGCGATGACGTCATCATTCAGAATCTTGTTGGAGAGGTCCTCGAAGAAGAGGTCGGCCTCCTGCTCGTAGACATCAATGGCAAGGCCGCCGAGCCGGCCGGATTTGAGGGCATCGATCACTGCATCCGTGTCGATCAGCGCGCCACGGCTAGTGTTCACCAGCACCATCCCCGACTTCGCGAGGGCGAGCGTCTCGGCCCGGACCACATGATGGGTTTCGGGTGTCAGGGGACAATGCAGCGTCAGGATGTCGGCCTGGGCGGCGATCTCGCGAGGCGCGGCGTAGGTGACGCCGATCGCCATCAGTTCCGGGTCGGGACGGACGTCATGGGCCAGGACGCGGCATCCGAAGCCGCTGGCAAGGATGCGCGCGACGATGGCGCCGATCTTCCCGGTGCCGAGGACGCCCACCGTCTTACCGTGCAGGTCGAAACCGAGAAGCCCTTCGAGCGCGAAGTTTCCATCTCGCGTGCGCTGATGGGCTCGGTGGATGCCGCGCACGAGGCTGAGGATCAGTCCGATGGTGAACTCCGCCACGGCATGCGGCGAATAGGCAGGCACCCGGGCGACCTTCATCCCCAGGCGCTCCGCCGCCGCAAGGTCGACATTGTTGAACCCGGCGCAGCGCAGCAGCACCAACCGCGTGCCATCCGCGGCGAGCCGTTCCAGCACGGCGGCGCTAAGGTCGTCGTTGACGAAGACGCAGACGGCTTCCGCTCCAGCCGCAAGCGGCGCAGTGAGTGGCGCGAGGCGCGGTTCAAGGTACAGAATCTCGTGCCCCATGCCCTCGTTCACCGCATCGAAGCTCCGACGGTCGTAGGGCTTGGTGCTGAACATGGCGATGCGCATGGTCGTCTCCTCCCGGTCCGCGCCTCCGCGGCCTGTTTTCGATGCCGTCAGCCGAGCATGAACTGGACGGCGATGATCTTGGCGATGGTCATGGTGGGGAAGACAATGGCGTAGCCCACATCGGCGCGGTCAGACCCGAGCATCCGGTTGGCGCCGGCGAGGATGGCCGGGTTGCCTGTGGCCCCCGAGCAGACGCCGAACAGGTCGTCCATGCGGATACGCAGAAGCAGGTGGCCGACCAGGAGTACGGTCAGCACAATGGTCGCGAGAACAAGGGCGGCGCCGAGGAGGACCGCGAGGCCTTGTGCGGCGACGGTATCGACGAAAGGCCGGCCGGAAGCGATGGCGACCTGGCCGAGGAAGATCGACAGGCCGAAATTGCGCAGCACCATGTTGGCCGCCACCGGCATGCGCCAGCCAATCCCGAAGGTGCTGCCCCGCCAGCCGAGGAACAGGGCGACGACCAACGGCCCGCCCGCGACGCCGAGGCTGAAGTTCCCACCGCCCGGCAAAGGGATCGTGATCAGCCCCACCAGCAGGCCGATTGCCATACCGATGCCCATGGAGACGAAGGACAGCTCGGCGTTCCCCTTCACGCTGTCCCCGAAATGCGCGACGAGGTCCGGGCGGCGCCCCGCTTCGGCAAGCAGCACGAGAACGTCGCCGTATTCGAGCTCGAGATCGGGGCCTGCCGGCATCAGGGAATCGCCACGACGGACCTGGGCCACCCGCACTGGGAAGCTCGGCTTCGGCATGGTGGCCAGGGTGCAGCCACGGAAAGCCGGCTTCGAGACGATGACTCGAATCACATCGAGGTCGGCGCGGTCCTTTGCCAGGCGACCCTCCTCCTCCTCCCCCAAAGCGGCCACGGCTTGGTTCACGGCAGCGGGTGGGCCGAGGATGAGCAACCCATCGCCTGCGCTGAGTCGTGCACCTGGTTCCGCCGGGGCGTTCTGATGGTTGTGGCGCATGGCCAGGACGGTGACGCCCTCGGGTAGGCTTGCGCTGATCTCGGCGACGGTGCGGCTGGCCGCATCGGGACGCAACGTGATCTCCGCATGCCGCAGCGTCGGACTGGGGGTGGGGATCTTGGGGTGGAATAGCCGCAGCACGAAGCTCATCAACAGGATCGGGCCGATCACGCCGATCGGATAGGCGACGGCATAACCGATGGTCGGTTCAGGGCCCCCGCCAGCGGCTGTGATCGCGGCTTGCAGCGCGGAGGTGCTGGTACCTGCGCCGGCGAACATGCCAGCCTGGATCGCGGGCGACAGCCCGAGCACGCTGCCGACCGCCTGAGCGGTGAAAAGTGCGGCTATGACGGCCACGAGCGCGAGGACGATCCAGCGCAGCCCCGGCCCCTTCAGCCCGGCCACGCATTGCGCCCCGTACTGAATGCCGGTGCCATAGAGGAACATCAGCAGCCCCAGCGTCCCCACCAGCCCAGGCGGTGCAGAACGCGGAGCGATCGCCCCGATGGCGAGGCCGGAGAAGAGGACCGCGCCTGCACCGAAAGTCACGCCGAGGACCGGGATCTGGCCAAGCGCGTAGCCGAGGCCGATAGCGATGAAGAGGGCAAGCATAGGCGAGCCCTCAAGAATGCTGCCGAGCAGCGCCATGGCACCGTTCTCTCCCCGCCCGCATCCGCGGTTCGCGGTGCAGGCTTCAGCAGAGAATGCGCGTACCGCGATGCTCCGTGAAGGGTAATGATGCCTTTGACGTGATAGGGCGCAAGGCGGCCAACGGTAGGGCCACGCGGCGCTTCGTCGCCACCATGAGCGATTGCAACGTCACGGCATCGCAGCGCGCCGACACGAAACGGACAATGTTCGATCACGGACGAGCAGGATCCGATCGAACCCGATCATGAGCGCTCAGAACTGGGCGTTGGAGAACCTGGGCGTCCGACAAGCCCACCTAATGAAAAGGTTGGCGTCCTCTACGGACGCCAACTGGCAAGCCAGTGCCGTCTACGTAAAGCTTGTCTCTCAGCCTTCTAACTTGCCTTTGGCGCAATCCTCCATCTACACATGTCTAGGCCCCTCCACCCCTACCCCCATTCTGTTTGGGGGTAGGATCGGGGGTAGAGCGTTGGGGTGCGCGAATGGGCAAGCTGACGGCGGTGATGGTGAAGGCGCTCCGTCACGACCCCGCCAAGGGCAAGCGGCCGGTGCGGTTCGGCGATGGTGACGGCCTATATTTGCAGATCGCCCCCGGCACCAATGGCGACACGAAATCTTGGCTGCTCCGCTTCACGCTACACGGCAAGGCTCGCGAGATGGGCTTAGGGCCAGTTGGCGAGCTGCCTGCCGGCATTCCGTTGGCCGAGGCCCGCAAGCGAGCTGCTGCCGCCCGCGCCATCCTGGCGGCAGGTCATGACCCTATCGAGGAACGCCAGCCTGGCGCCCGCGAGCAGCAGGCCCAGCGAAAAGCCGCCGCGGAAGCCGGGGCCCGCACCTTTCGCATCGTCGCCGCCGCCTGCATCAAGGCCGAGGAGCCGGGCTGGAAGAACAAGCGTACCGCGCTGTTGTGGACCTCGTCCTTGGAGAATCACGCCTATCCGACCCTCGGCGACTGGCCGGTCGCCGAAATCGACCGAGCAAAGGTGCGCGAGGCCATCGACGCAGTTTGGACCTCGGCGCCATCCATCGGGCGGAAGGTGCTGAGGCGCATCGCCACCGTCCTGCGCTATGCCGCCGCGCATGGCTGGCGGGCGAACGACAATCCGGCCGACGCGAAGATGCTTCGCTATGCCGGCCTCCCGCCCCTGCCCGGCGGTCGCAAGCAACCATCCCTGCCCTGGGCACGGACGCCGGCCTTCCTGACCGCGCTAGACAAGCTGGACGGTGCTTCCGCCTTGGCGCTGCGGTTTCTGATCCTGACGGCGCTGCGCTCCGGCGAGGTGCGCCAAGCGCGATGGTCCTGGGTGTCCATTGATGGCACGCCGACGCTCACGGTCCCTGGTGAGGTGATGAAGGGGAAGAAGTCGGGCGAGGTGCAGCCGCATCGCGTGCCGCTGCCGCCCGCAGCCCTCGAAGTGCTCGTCCATGCCTATGCCTTCGCCACCGCCGGTAAGGCCACGGCTGCCGAGCTGCCCCGCCTCGCCGCCCTGCGCGGCGATGCGCTGATCTTTCCCAGCGCAAAGCGTGGCGTGCCCTTGTCGGATATGGCGCTATCGGCGGTGCTAAGACGGATGAACTCGGATCGGCCAAAAGGAAGGCCAGCCCCGTGGCGCGATGCCGATGGCCGGGACGCAGTGCCACACGGGTTCCGTGCCACGTTCTCGACCTGGGTCGATGACATCTGCCCAGAGGAACGGGAGGCTGCCGAGCGGGCCCTTGCCCATGAGATCGGGAATAGGGTGTCAGGGGCCTATCGCCGCTCCGACCTGTTCGACCGGCGCACGCCGCTCATGGCGGCGTGGGCCGAGCACTGCACTCGAAAACCCACCATCGCGGCCTCGTCAGTACGCTCACGCCGCAGCGCGAAGGCGGCCACGTAGAGCCGCAACGCAACGTGTTTTCCAGCGGAGACGCTGGCAACGGTGGCAAGGGTCCGTCGGCCGATGGGCCGTTGGAATCGCAAAATTCGGGGTGCCCCCACCCAATCCACCTAATCGGAGCGCTGCCGCCTACCGCGCCGTCAGCGGCCGGATCGTCTGCACTCCTTCGTCCGCAGGGCGCAGCAGCGTGCTAGCGTCGCCCTCCACCCCGCCGAGCCACACAGGCCAATTCCCCGCTTCGAGGACAACCGGCATGCGATCATGGACGGAGGACAGCAGGGCGTTGGTCTCAGTCGTGATGACGCAGTACGAGCGCGTCACGGTGCCCGCGCTGTCGCGATGCCCCTCCCACAACCCGGCCCAGGCCATCGGCGTCCCGTCCGCGCGCTGGATCGAGAAGCGCTTTCCCGGCTGCACCTTTGTGCTGCGCTGGAAGTACTGATCCACCTGCACGATGCAGCGCCAGGCTCGGAAGGCGACCGCAAGGAACGGGCTAGTCACTACCGTCTCGAAGCGGCGGTGCTCATGGACAAGGCCAGCGACAGCGTGGCCCGAGGCGAGGGGCTGGCCGAGGCCGGCATCGCCGAGGGCATCATGCATCGCGGTCATGCTCGGCGCCCGATCACCGCTTGGCGACGCTGGCTGAACCAGGCGCTGGCGCCGATCCGCGGCCAGGTGGAACGCGCCTTCGGCACGATGAAACGCAGCTACGGCTGGCGCCGCGTGCGCTACCGCGGCCTCTCGCGCAGCGGCGCCCATCTGCACCTGCTCTGCACGGCGATGAACCTGCGGCGTCCCGAACGGCTCAGCGACTGACGGGCGACGTGCGTCCGCAGCCCGGCCTCGGACCGCCGAAGCCGCCAGCCCCAGCCGCTTCCACGCCGCGTCCTCGTCTCAGCCAACCGATCAGGCCGGTTTCGCAGAGGTCTTCTACGGCACACATGGCACCGCACCGCGTATGAGCTCCAGCTAGTCCAACGGCAGCAGGGTGTCCCGCCGGAAAGAGACGACGATCGCCTCATCCTCGATCGAGAGTGCGGCGAAGCGTGGCTCGGCGGAACCGGCTCGTCGATCCGCGACATCGCTTCGCGCGCACGATTTCACGGTGGTCCTTGGGTTCTCGCCATGTCGGCGGGCCAGGGGTGGAAGTCTCGCTGACTGTGCTGGATCGCGCCAAGGTAGCGTCAGCCGTAAGGGTGCAACGGCGAGAAACCTGGCCCTGAGCGCGTGCTTCAATGCCCAGGAGGAGACTGCGCCGTCGAACCAAACAGCTAGGTCCTCACGCCGAGCTAGCATTTCTGTGCGCCATCAGAATATCTTCGAAAGGACTCTTGCTGGCTCAAGCAATGCGGCCGCTTCGGCTCCGGCGCGTCCCTCCGGAGGAGGAGCCAGGGCCCCCGCAGAAGAAGGATCGGCACGTGGAGCATTACCTCATCCAGCTATCCTACACCGCGCTGGCCTGGCAGCAGCAGATCGATAGGACGACCGACGCGGACCAGCGCTTTACTGCTGTGCGAAAGCTAATCGCACGGCTCGGTGGATCCTTCGCGCGCTACCACTTCTTCGATGGCGGCGAGCCCCCAACCGAGGATGTCCCGCCTTTTGTCGTCGCCGACAAGTTCGTTGGCATCGGCGAAGATGATGTCATCGCCATCGTTGCGCTGCCCAGTAGCCTAGCGGCCCGCGCCTTCTCCATGGCGATAGCCGCCGAGGGCGGGGTCAAGAGCGTGCGACTTACGCCGCTGCTCGGGATACCGCAGGCGGTGCAGGCCATGGGCATGGCGAAGGACGCGATCGCCATGGCGGGCTACTCGGCGCCCGGCGGCGCTGCCACGAGTTGGGAGGGCGCAACGCCCACGACCGCCGCCCGATCGGGAGAACGAGGCGTCGAGACCACGCCCCATCCCGAGCGGCCGCTGGGCCGCCGTGGCTCCCGACCGCGGAGCTAGGCGCGGCGAGGGTACCGGCGGACGGGCCGTCGGGGAGCCCCGCAGCCCTGGCGCCACCCCCGCCAACGTGTCGCGCCCCGTGTTGGTCCCGATTGCTCATGCTGCCGGAGGAGCGCTCGCCGCGCGAGCGTCCGGGCTCCAAGGCGAGCGTGCTGCGACGGTCCTCAAGGCTGCCACGGGCCGCCGGCGCGGCAGCAGTCGGCTAGCGAGCGCGGCGGGGGAGCGCCAAGTTGCGGGAAGCGAAGGGGCCACGCTGGAGAATGAGCGCAAGCAGATCACGGTTCTGTTCGCTGACATCTCCGGGTCGACGCAGCTGATCAGCGGCCTTGACCCGGAAAACGCCTGGGCGGTCATCAAGCCACTCATCCAGTCCATGGTGGACGCGGTTGGGATGTACGGCGGGACCGTGAATCAGATCCTCGGCGACGGGATTATGGCGCTGTTCGGAGCGCCGGCCTCGCTCGAGGACCACGCCTTCCGCGCCTGCTGCGCCGCGCTGCGCATGCACCAAGTGCTCGGTCACGTCTCCTCGGGCGCGGACGGAGGCGACACTGCCTCCGCCGTGGTGCGGATCCACGTCGGCATTGCCACTGGCGAGGTGCTGGTTGGGACCGTTGGCTCAGACCTCAACTGGACCTACAGCGCCGTCGGCGAGGTAATCCATCTCGCATCCCGCCTCATGCAAACGGCCGAGCCTGGCAAGACGCTCTGCGCCGCCGAGACAATCCACCTGGCGGGGGAGTTGGTGACGGCGACTGCGGTTGGCGAAGTGGCCTTGCGCGGCCTGCCTGGTGCGGTGGCAGTCTACCGCCTGCTCGGTGCTAGAAGCACGCGCGCGCGCTTCCACGCGAGAGCGATGCGCAGCGGTCTCAGCCCCTTCCTGGGGCGGGACGCGGAACTCGCCCTGTTGCAGGACCGCCTCGCGCGCGCCGGCGCCGGGCAAGGCCAGGTTGTAGCGCTGGTCGGTGACGCCGGGATTGGCAAGTCCCGGTTGATCTGGGAACTCACCCACTCGCCCCACGTCGAGGGTTGGCGAGTGCTTGAGGCGGGCGGCGTCTTCTACGGCAGGGACATCCCGCACCACCCCATTGCCGAGCTATTGAGGACGCTCTTTGATATCGGTGACTTGGACGATGCGGGCAACACGCACCGGAAGGTGGCCGAGGGGCTCAGATTACTCGGCGAACCGCTTTGGGACGCGGAGGCAGGAATACTGGCGCTGCTCAGCCTCGACCCCGCTACGCGGGCTTGGGCCGAGCTAGACCCGCACCGCCGGCGCGGTGCGGCGCGTGAGGCCTTTCTGCGGCTCGTGAGGCGGCTCAGCGAGGACAGGCCGCTGCTCCTCGTTGTCGAGGATCTCCATTGGGCTGACGACGAGACCCGCGCACTGCTCGCGGGACTACCGGGCCTGATCGCCGGGTCAAGGCTCCTCCTGCTGGCGGATTACCGCGCGGAGGGCGCAGACCCGGGCTGGCCGGAGGACGAGGCGAACGTGACGCGCCTCGCCCTCGCTCCGCTCTCCGCAGCTAGCACGCGGCGGCTCGTCGAGAGCGTCGTCGGCGTCCCCGCAACCGTCGCGGCGCTCGGGGAGGAACTGGCGGAGCGGACGGCAGGCAACCCGTTCTTCCTCGAGGAGACCGTGCGAGCGCTAGTCGAGGCGAAGGTGCTGGAGGGCGAGCCCGGCGCTTTCCACGCCACGGGGGCCCATTCGGAACTGCGGGTGCCGGCCTCGGTGCACGCCGTGCTCGCCGCGCGCATCGACCGCCTCGCGCCGCTCGAAAAGCGCATGCTGCAGGCCGCCTCGGTGATTGGCAATCGCTTCCCGCTCGTGCTGCTGCGCGCCCTGCTGCGCGACGCGCCGCAGGAGCAGGTGCTCAACCTCCTCTTCCGCCTGGAGGACGCTGGGTTGGTCCATGAGAGCGACCTCTACCCAGAGCCGCACTACGCCTTCGCGCACGCGCTGACGCGCGAGGTCGCCTACGATGGCATGCTGCGGAAACGCCGGTGCGCGCTCCACGCCGAGACTCTGCAGGCGATCGAACAGGTCCATGCGACTCGGCTGTCCGAGCAGGTGGAGACGCTTGCCTACCACGCTGGGCGCGGTGAAGTGTGGGACCGTCTCGCCGTATACGGGCGTGAGGCCGGCCAGCGTGCCTCCGGTCGCTCGGCCTATCGCGAGGCGATCCGACATTTCGAGCAGACGTTGCTCGGGTTGGCCCGCCTTCTCCCCCTGCGCGAGGCGCTCGCCGAGTCGGTCGATGTCCGCTTCGAGCTGCGCAACGCCTATTTCCCGCTCGGCGAGATCACCGCCGACCTTCGCAGTATGCGTGAGGCTGAGCGGCTCGCTGCCGAACTGAAGGACCGGAGCAGACTAGCCTGGGTCTCGGCTTTCGTCGCGCGGGACCTTTCGCTGCTCGGTCAGCCTGAACAGGCGCTGGAGGCGAGCCGGCGCGCACTGGCCCTGGCGGACGAGGTGGGGGAGCCGGACCTGCGGGTGCTTACGCGCTCCTACATCGGCCAAGCGCACTACGCGCGCGGTGACTACGCCGAGTCCGCCGCGACAATGCGCGAGGTGCTAACCGAAATCGCAGGGGCGGAGGTGCAGCGCGCCTTCGGTCTGCCCTTGCCGGCACAGGTGGCGTTCCGCGGCTGGCTAATCTGGGCGCTTGCGCGCCTGGGCGAGTTCGACGAGGCAGAGCGGTGCGGCGACGAGCTTCGCCGCGTCGCTGCCACGATCGGCAAGCCGCTTGGCCAAGCCGTCGCGCTCTACAGCCGCGGCTTCGCCCTAGTTCACCAGGGGCGTTTTGAGACGGCGATCCCGCTGCTCGAGCAGGGGCTCCGCCTTTGCAGCAAATGGGGCTTCGCCGCGTGGTTCACCAACCTTGCCTCGACGCTCGGCCATGCACTCGGCCGCGTCGGCCGGACAGAAGAGGGGATGGATCTAATCTGGCAGGCGATCCGGCAGACGCGGGCCGTCGGCATCATGGTAAGCCATGCGAACGAGGTCGCGTGGCTTGCCGAGGCACACTTGGTACGAGGCCAGTTCAACGAGGCCGCTCGGCACGCACAGGATGCGGTCGAACTCGCGCGGCGCTACCAGGAACGTGGGAACGAGGCCAACGCACTCCGCGTGCTCGGCGAGGTGGCGTTGCGGACGGAAGATGCGGATCTCGCGGCGGCAAGGGCGCATTTCTGCGCCGCGCTCGAGGCAGCCTCCGCCTGCGGCATGAAGCCCATGGTCGTAGCGTGCAAGGACGGGCTCGAGCGGCTCCGCCGACGGCTTGGACGCGACAGGGTCGGTGGTGCCGATAGTGGTCGGCCGGAGCGCCCGCCTGCCGCCGCCTCGGAGCCGGTGCGCACGCGCCCCAAGCGGGGCCCTAAGGGATGATTGGCGAAAGGAGGCACGGGCGGCAGCCCGCTGTAAATGTGATTGCGGGCCTTCTTGCTACGGATAGGCGCTGAACATTCGGTCTCTGCAGACAATAGTGTGGCCTTCGAACTGCCTGGGATCATTTCAGCTTCGGCGCCGCGGAAAACGTTTTGATTCAAGATGGCTGCCGGAATGGAGGCCGACAGGCATGGCGCAGGCGCCGTCGAAGGAAATTCGAGACAGAGTGGTGGCGGCAGTGGAGGCGGGAGCGACGCACCGGGAGGCATCGGAACGGTTGCCGTCCGAGGGCGTGCGTTTCGCGGCGAGAGAATGCGCGCGGCTGTCCCGCATCGGCACGGAAGACCGCCATCGTCGTCGCCGGCCTTCGCAACTGGGGCTTGGTCACGCCGATGGTCCTCGATCCACAGATAAAGGGCGTCGCCTTCCAGGCCTATTCGGCGCGACGCTGCGGGCCGAGCATGCCGACGCCCGACCATTGATCCCGGATGCAGCGCCGCAGCTGCCGGCAATGCCGGGGGGCGAGGCCATCGCGCGAGACTACGGCACCACCGGCCTGACCCTGCGGAACCACCCGCTGGCGCTGCTGCGTCCGGTCCTGCGGCGCCTGCGGTGCGATGACAGCCGCACCCTGGCACAGGCTGCCCAGGGTCGGCGGGTTCGCGTGCCCGGTCTGACGCTGATGCGGCAGCAGCCCATGACGGCCAAGGGCGTGATCTTCGTGACCATCGAGGACGAGTTCGGCATGGCCAACGTGGTGGTCTATACGCACATCTCGACGCGCGACCGCGTGCAGCTGCTGACATCGCGGCTGATGCTCGTGGAAGGGCGTGTCGAACGGGAGGCCAAGCACGCCGAGGTGCCGATCGTGCATCTCATCGCGTCGCGGATCATCGATCGTTCGGACCTGCTCGACCAACTCAGCACCATTAATGATCAGGAAGATGGTGCGTGGGCGGAGCGGATGCTTGGTCGGGCGGATGAAGTGAAGCGGCCCGAGCCAGGATCTCGACGGTTGAAGGTACCGAGGACCGGTACCCCGAGGCATTGAGGACGCTTCACCGCTTGGCGGGAATCCTTGATCGCATGGAGAAGCAGTAGGGGAGCAGCTCCCAGCCTTACTGTCACCGTCATCCCTTCGATCTGGCCCGGCCTGCCGGGCTGGTGGCCGATGAAACAGCGGAACTCGCGCGTGTGGCCGATGCGCTGGATCTCGAACCAGAAGCCCGCTTCCCCGTATTCCTGGCGCGCCAGCTCGGCCGCTCGGTCGCGCGCTGCACGCTCAAGATCGAGGTCTTCGATGCGGCGAGGCTTGGGCATGACGGAGGAACGCGAGCGGGTCTGGGCGCGTTGCGAAACTCCAGCGGTCTGGCGAGGTTCTAACGCTGCCCTCTAAGGGCAATCGTAACTCGCACCCATCTCCCTACGCCCGTCGCTCCACGCGGCGGGCGGCTTCTTATCGCCCAACAGGCCGCGCGGGTGCCGAGGCGGACTGGCAGCGCTACTGAGCCTCCGCGGTCTCTTCGCCAAAAATTGCGGCGACACTGGCCCAGACACCAGCGTCACCCTCCCCAACGAAGGGCGCGTAGTTCAACGCTTCTTGGTACATCTGTTCAGACCACCGCAAGCTACTAGCGTATGCCGCGGAAAGGATCATCGCGATCAGTACGCCGGCCGCCATGGCGTTCCACTCCGGAGGGCGGCGCAGTATCCTCACGCCACTGGCCACCAGGGAAAGCAAAGCTAAGCCAGGGCCTGTGCTCCTGGCGTCTGGCGCAATAAGGCGCGACTTAGTAGCTTCAGGAAACGGGCACGTACTGAGCTTAGTCATTCCCAGCGCGCTCTCGATCTCCTCGCATCGGGCCTGAGCCGTGCGGAACTTGGCCTCAGCAGCTTGCAGTGCGCGCGCCGCAACTTCCA
This sequence comes from Neoroseomonas terrae, assembly GCF_018129025.1. GTDB lineage: Bacteria > Pseudomonadota > Alphaproteobacteria > Acetobacterales > Acetobacteraceae > Neoroseomonas > Neoroseomonas terrae. The sequence goes on from NZ_JAAEDI010000039.1 coordinate 33,293, forward strand.
ACTCTACGCACGCGCGATGGTATGCGTCACGCAATTCAGTCATTCACCCCGCCCCCCAGCGCTTTGTCTTGTAGATCAGCTAATCACGAAAGCGATGGTTAGCCGGGAAGTTGCGCGGCAGTCACGCACAAAGACGGTGATGTTGGATCGAGGGGCCGACTGCGCCTCCTAAAGGCTCCCAGAGTGGAAGCCGCCACTGCGGGCGGTGGCGGCAGCTAGATCGGTCGAACCGCCCAACAAGAAGCCCGCCGAGCGCAAGTCGGCTTGTGCTCTCCGTCACGATCCCTGGTTCGAGTGACCGCGCGGCCCGGGTAGGCTGCCAGACCAGCCCCGGGTTGCCTAGGCCGGCTCCTTCGTCTCAGCGCTGCCTTCCGGCACCGGCTGCAGGCAGACTTGAGCGATGCGTTGGAGCGCTCGGGCGAATGCGTGATGGAACTCAGGATCGCTGCCGCGGAGAATGTTCGTCTCGGCGGTCGCGGCGATGTCGCGCAGTTCGGTCGCAGTCCAGCCGCGCGGCAACACCCCCTCACGTTCCAGGTGCCCGGCGAGCCGCGTCAGCAGCGTCACCGAGACCACGCCGAGGATCTTCGCGTCGATCTTTTCCATGGTGCTCCTAGGCGGTCTCATGCGGCCGCGCAGCACGATAGCGCGAACGGGGCGGTCGGCGGTAACTCGGCGGCCTCACCGCAGCAGAACCAATCGAATCCCGCCCGGCAGGCCCAGCGCCTCGTCAAACCGATAATCGCGGCCGGTAAGGTCGCGCTCGGCCACGGCCCGAAGCCACGCAGCGTACTCATCGTGGATGCTCTGTCGCAGGCTCTCTCCGCTGGCCGCTGCAGCGGGGTTCTCGTCGCGAGAGTAGCCGAGCCGGTATGCTTTCGCCGGGCTCGGGGTGAAGTTGGCAGCCTTCCGCTCGATTGTGCGAACCACCTCAGTGGCCCATCGCCATCACCAACCTGATAGAGACCGCCAAACGCGCGGTATCGGCGGCCAGTTTGAGGGAAAGGGCGGCACCTGCGCTTACAATCCCTGCCAGCGACGAGTGCACGGCTCGTCCCGGCTCACCTGCTCAGCCCTGCCCGAAATCCCCCCGCGTCGAAGGATGCGGCCCTTCACGCTTGATGGTGTCGGCGGCGCGCACGTCCGGGCAAACCTGGGCCTGGATGCGCCGGTTGTCGCAAATGCAGCGCGTCCGCTGCGCGATCGATCCTATCGTTGCCATCGCCCCAAACCGCACGATGCCGGGGCGGATGCCGAGATGCAGGATCTTCTCGCACCCGCTGTAGCCGGCGCAGCAGAAGCTAAGCCAAAGGTGGTCGGCGTTTGCCTCCAGCCCCGCCAGCGCCAGCGTGCCATCCGCCCCTTGCCAGCGTGACGGCTGCACCTGGTCGCGGCGGCGGCATGGTGGGACGGCCTCGGGCATCCCCGTGGGATAGTGCGAGGCCGGGGCCTTCGCGCGCTGCTATCAACGTGATGTTTCAGTCGCCCGTCAAAGCGAACTCGTGCGCATCCGCGTAGTTGTTCTTTCGCGCTAACCTCACGGAGGACCAGCCACATGAGTCAGAACCAGAATCAGAACCCCAACCAGAATCCTGACCAGAACGAGCGCGACAAGAATCGGCAGCAGGGCGGGCAGCGTCAGGACGAGCAGCGGCAGCAGACGCAGGACAAGCCCGGCCAGCGGATCGACGAGAAGAACAAGAACCAGAACGAGCAGCAGCAGCAGCAGCGCCGCTAGCCGCCGTCTACGGCAACAAACTCAGGCAAGCCGCGGGGGGCTCGTCTCCCGCGCCTTGTTCGCGTGCGGAGCTCGGTTAGCGTCTTACCTGCTGGCTGGCCGCTGCCGCGTCCTGGGAGCATTGCACAGCTCAACTTGTGGTCCGACCGCCGATGCCTGTCGACGCGGATCGGGATGGCGGCCACGGCCGCGGCGAGAAAGCATGACGTGGAGCGATCAACACCGCCCCGATGCACCCCTAGACGGTGCTAAATCGTCAATCAGGCTCGATCACCGCCCGGCGTAGTGCAGAGATCAACTCCGCGTCGGCGATTGGCTTATGCAGCAACTGGGTTCTCGCCAATCGAGGTGCATCGGGTGAAAGCTCGCCGTATCCTGACGTCCAGACCACTGGCACACCGGCATCGGCAAGCGCCCACGCGATGGGATAGGCGAACTGCCCGCGCAAATTGATATCGAGCAACGCCACGTCCACCCGGGCTCGTTCCGCATGGGCAAGCGCTAGACCACTATCGAGGGTCGTCGCACGTCCTACGACGTCGCAGCCTAGTTTCCGGAGCCTTGCCGCCATCTCCAGCCCGACAAGTGCGTCGTCCTCGACTACGAGAACTCGGATGCCACGCAAGGCAACATCACACCTGGGGGCATTGTCTGGCCTCGCCGAAGTCGGAGGTGTGGCAGGCGTTGCTGTCGCAAGGTTCGCGGCAGCAACATCAATGTCGCATTCCAATCCCGCAGTGTGCCAGCCCCATCGCACCTTTCCGGCCAGTTGGCTAAACACGGTCTGCTCGATCAGGATCGATCCGAAACCCTGACGATCCGGCGCAGCGGTAATAGACGGTCCTCCATGCTCCAGCCAACGCATGTGCAGCGCGCCCGTTACGGCATCTCGGTGCCAAGTGACGGCCACGCCGCCTGTGGCGACCGATAGGGCGCCGTACTTCGCGGCATTGGTGGCCAATTCATGCACGATCATGGCTACGGCCTGCACCGCTTCCGGCCGGAGCGTGATTGGCGGTCCGGCCAGCGCGACGCGGCCGTGATAAGGCTCAGTCTCCTCTTTGAGGACAGAAAGAAGATCCGTGCCTTCCCACCGATCTTTAGCCAGGAGTGCGTGAGCTCGAGCAAGCGCTGCTACGCGTCCCTCAACGGCGTCGGCGTACTCCTCGATGTCGTTGGCGGCAGTCAGCCGCACGATGCTTTGCACGACTGCCAACATATTCTTCGCCCGGTGGTCCACTTCCCGCGCTAGCAAAGCCTGGCGCCCTTCGGCGGCGCGCCGTTCGGTTACGTCGAGGAACAGGGCGCCAAAACGACCGGGCTCAATGCGATAGGCGGAAACTTCGAACCAGCGACCGACAGGCTGCACGTAGTCCTCGATATGGGCAGGTTCACCGGTCTCAAGAACCTTCGCATAAGTGGCGAGCCAGCGAGGTCCGAGCCCGGGAAACAGCTCTGACGCTCGGCGGCCGGTGACCTTCGCGGCTGGGATTCCGACCATCCGATCCCAGCCACCGCTTACCTCGACGTACCGCCAATCCTTGGGCTCGCCGTCGGGGCTATACTCCATGTCGCAGATACAGAAGCCTTCCTTCATCCGCGTCAGCAACCCGCGCCAGCGGGCTTCGCCGGCAGCGGCGGCGTCGGCTGCTTCCCGCCGGAATTGGGCAAGACGCAAGTTCGCGCCGACCCGCGCCAGTAGTTCCCGCGCCGAAAAGGGTTTGACCATATAGTCGTCGGCGCCCGCATTAAGGCCCTCGACTTCGGCTTCCTCCCCAGCGCGGGCTGAGAGCAGCAGCACCGGGGCATCTGCAGTGCGCGGGTCGGCACGAAGGGCGCGCAACAGTGCGAACCCATCTAGCTGCGGCATCATCACGTCACTGAGGACCAGCGCCGGAGGATTGTCCAGGGCGGCTTGAAGAGCCTCCTGGCCGTCCTTCGCGGTTTCGACCCGATACCGGGCCGCAGCCAACAGCCGCGTAAGGTAGTCGCGCATGTCCGAGTTATCGTCCGCGACGAGTATCCGCGGCGCATTAGCGGGGATGGATGGCGCGCTGATCTCACGCGGGCTCGGCGCCGTCGCGTCGGCATCTGATGGCTTGGGCAGCCATCGCATCACTTCATCCACATAGGCCTCGGTGCGCGCCGAAGTTGATCCCGAGACCGAAGTTGCGGGTTGCGATGCGTGCGCGAGCTCGTCTGCTAAGAGTGGCGCGGTGCCGAGCGGTATGGCTATCGTAAAGACGCTGCCGCGGCCCGGCTCGCTCTGGACCCTGACATCGCCTCCATGCAGCCGAATGAGTTCCCGCACCAGAGCGAGACCAATGCCGCTGCCTTCATGGGAGCGGCCGGCCGCACCTTCGACGCGGTGGAATCGGTCGAAGAGGTACGGAAGCTCATTGGCCGGAATACCTGTACCGGTGTCGGAGACCGCCAGTATGGCAGTCCCCTTCAACTCGGTCAGCGTCACGCGGATCGATCCGGCAAACGTAAACTTCAAGGCGTTGGAGAGGAGGTTGAGGACGATCTTCTCCCACATCTCGCCATCGACATATGCAACCTGGCTGAGACACGATGCTGGACGGCATCGGCATGCTGGCGCGCGTGCTGCTGGTGGCGCCGGAGAGCACTGTCGGCACGCGGTTCTATCGCGAAGCCCCGGAGGCGTGCGCCACGAGCCTGGCGACCTATCGCCGCCAGCTCGGAGCTCTCCTGCGTCGTGCACCAGCGACCAGGGCGGACGACAACAGCGTGCTCGCGCCGCATGTGATGACCCTGTCGCCCGACGCCCGAGCGTTGTGGATCAGGTTCAGTGACCACATGGAGCGGGAAGCGGGCCCGGGTGGTGCATTCGCGCCGATCCGGGCCTGGGCGGCGAAGGCCGCGGAACATGCCGGGCGCCTGGCCGCAGCGCTGACCCTCTACGCCGACGACGAGGCCATGGACGTGCCGGCCGACCTCATGTCCTGCGGCATCGCGCTTGCCCAGCACTATGCGCTTGAGATGCTACGGCTCGCCTGTGCGGCCAGGACCAGCGCCGATCTACGCCTGGCCTCTCGGCTGCTCGCGTGGTGGCAGCAGCGCCCCACCCCACCTAACCCGGCTAATCCACCTAATCCAGCACCCGCGGCGCCGGCCGGATTAGGTGCTTTAGGTGGATTAGGTGGGGGGTACCCCTCCGAACTGAAAAACGCGGGGCAGTTGGCTCCAGCATCTCGCGAAGGCCGTGGTCGAGACGCTCACCGCCGGCGCCGACCGCGAGGCCGACGACGACGGTGGGGTCGTACTGGTGCGGCCCTCCCGGGCATCGGCACGTCCTGTCACCGGACATCATCGCGCAGTTGGAAGCCGCGCGACTGCTGCCGGAACTACCGCCAGCCATACCGGCGTCCTGCTTCGCGGCGCATGCGCGGCCCAGTGCCTGGTCGGACCCCAGCGACGAGCCAAGGGCCGGCGATCGTTGCTCCTGCGGCGGCCGGCGCTGGTGGACGATGAAGAAGATCCTCGACGGCTGGTGCTGCTCGAACTGCCATCCCCCATCCATCTTCCGCACTACGCGGTCCATGAGGTAACGACATGACCCGAGAGAACGCTACGATCCTTGCGATTGCTATCGCCAACCTCGGCGCAAAGAACGACGAGACAGCATTGATGGCTGCGCGCGCCGCGGCGAAGCTCATCGCGGCCGAAGGCGTGAAGCAAAGCGCCTTCGCCGCAGCCATCATAGCCACGCTCACCAACATGAAGCCGAAGGCGGAACCTGAGAGCTTCGCCGAACTCGGGCGTCGGGGAGCACGCTCCCGGATGGCGGAGATCGCACGCCAGTCAACCGTTACTGACAACGACAGGGCGCGTATCGGCGCCCTGCGCGAGCGCTTCCTTGAGGCACGTCACGCAGAACTCGCTGCCGACGAAGTCGCTTGGCTCGACGCACTATGGGAGGCATCGCCGCGCGCGCGCGCGAGGGAGGCAGGTTAGCCAAACGATTTCGGAAAACCCTGGCGACGGAGGTCCCCTCATGGGCGGTATGAACAGCGGTCGGCGTGGCTGGAAGGCCACCGTCGAGGGATGCCGCACCCTTCAGTTGGACGTGAATCAGGTGACGCGCGCTGCTCGCCGGGCGCTTCGGAACCAAACCGACGCGACGCCAGTGGTTCATCGCTCCGTTTGGTCGTGGACGATGGACGGCGATGCCGCGCCGCGCGCCGGCGCCTCGGTGACACTATCGCTCCAACGTCTTCACGGAGCGGCTCGGCTGCAATTCGATATCGCCCAGCCCACCCACCGCACCGGGCCTCGCGACCAGACGGTTAATCTGGAAACCACGCCATGCCCATACGGCGGTGTGCGCTGGTGGTGAATTTGCCCGGCAACCGGCCGGCGATGCGCCACACTCTACTTGCCCAACGGCGGCAACCTGTTCCTGAGCCGTGGCCGAGGCGCATATCACCTTAGCTATGCATCGCAGAACGAAGGCGGGATGGATCGCAGCCATGCCCGGCTACGCCGCCTGCATCGGTTGCTCAAAGGCTCATACACGTATCCGGAAGCCCCGTTGCCTGCCCGACCCAAGGGGATGCGGCAGCGAACCTATGACCGTCTGTGGGCGGAATGGGAGGTCGCCCTGGGAGAGCACGATGCCGTCTGGATGGCAGGGGCCGAACGGCTCGCGAGCCGCTTGCGACCGAGCCCCTCATGCCTGGGATAGAGATAACGCAGCGCTGCTCCGGCCACCTCTACCGTCTACTCCCATCCAGTTCGTAGAAGGGGGTAAGTTTAGGGGTGGCGGCTCATCCACGCAAAACTTCGCCATGAAAATCAATAATTTGGAGCGAATGTATGGCGTCCCCTACGGGATTCGAACCCGTGTCGCCGCCGTGAACTCCACTAATCACGCTAGATCAATAATTTACTGCCAAGCCATTCTGACAACAGAAACGCGTGACGTGCTGGTGCCGGATGGACCGGCGCTTCTAGGGGAGCGTCGGGCCACATGCGTTGCCATCCATCACGATTTGGGCGGCGATCAGGCGCCCATCACCCTGCCGCGCGCGCGGATGTCATCCACCCTGCGCTGCCACCCCCGTCCGAAGGTCGGCCACAGCAGCGCGCCGGTGTTGCTGTTCCGCGCCACCTTCAGGAACGCCAGCCGATCATCGCAGATCCGGTCCACCAGCCGCGCCCGGTCGTTCACCGCTCGCACAGCCGCCAGCGTGATCGGCCCGATGAAGCCATCCGCCTGGACTCCGACCATGCGCTGCAGACACTTCGCCGCCCGCATGCCACCGCTGTTCACCGCGAAATCGAACACGGCCAGGTCGACGCCGGCGGGCAGGTCATCACCGCGGACATCCGCCCAGAACCACTGCCGATACACCATCGCCGCCTTCGCGGGGGACACGAGCAGGATATCGTCCCGGTCGACGTCACCATCACCGTCGAGATCCATCATGCGGCCGAGCGTCCGCGCATAGCGCAGCGAGATCCCCATGTTCGTCGCCCCGCCCGGATCGGCAGGGTGATCGACGAAGCCGCCTTCGTGCTTCAGGACGATGGCGACGCAATCCTGGAACCGGAGGTCCGCTTCGTTCGGCCGGAACGCCGGCGCCGGGTCGCCGACGGCGTGCACCGGTATGGCCCGGGTGGGTCGAGGCCAGGGCTCGATTGGCTGGATCGGCCCGGGCGCGACAGGCGGCGGCGCTGCCGAGCTGCCGCGCAGCCAGCTGAAGATTCTCATGGGGTAGCAATCTCCCTCACGGTTGCGAGCCGCTGCCGGCAGTCCTCGCCGGCCTCGGCCAGATCCAGGATCCAGCGCGCGAGCGCCTGGTCATCGGGGGCGACGGGCACCGGCGGCTCCGGCCGGCACACCAGCGTCGACGGCGGGAACACCCGCGGCGCCGGCGTCACGGGCGCGCAGCCCATCCAGAGCGGCGCGCACAGCAGGGGCAGCAACGCAGGCGTGCGTGACAGGCGCGGCATCGACGGCCCTCCGGATCGGTTGGAATCGCGCGTCGCGTTCGGCGACGGCCACAGCGAGGCGCTCGAGCGCGGCGATGGCGGTGTCCCTGCCCTTCACCGCTTCCTCAGCGGCAACGGCGCGCAGGTCGGCCGCCTCCCGCCGTGCAGCCTCGACGCGCCAGGCGCCGAACAGCACCAGCAGGACGGCGCCGGCGGCGAGCCAGCGGGTGGCCGGCGCCAGCAACCAGGCGGGCATCACCCCCTCCCCGCCATCAGCCGCGCGAGCTCGGCCTCGCACATCGTCTGCAGCGTCGCGTCAGGCGTGCCGAGGCGCGCGAGGGCCTGCGGCATGCTGTCGCGGCAGTGCTGGACCATGCGGGCGATCGCCGAATCCTGCGTCGATCCTTCGTCGATCTCGCGCAGCGCCCGCACGGAGGCATTGGCGATGGCGTAGCGCAGGCGCGTCGCGTCGCTGCCGTCCATGTAGACGCGCATCAGTGTCCATAGCCGCGGGAGCAGCGCGAGGCCGGCCGTGGCGAGCGCGCCGACGAGCCCGGCCGCCGCCGTTACCGCCGCGCTGGCGATGGGGGACAGGTCCATGATGGATCTCCGATGTTGGATGCCGGCACCCGCCGGCGGCGGATCAATAGGTCAGGGCTTCATGCATTCAGCCGTCTGGCCGAAGCAAAGCATCACCCTGTCGCGATGCGGCACCTGCCGCCGCACTCACGCGTTAACCCATCAGCTGTGCGCCGTAGGCGACGGAAGGGAACACGTTGGAGGTTGTATCCGAGTTGGAGTTCGAGCTGCTGCGGCACCAGGACGCTCTTCGGCGGTTGGTTACCGAAGGCGACGACACGCCTGCGCTTCATCAGGCCTTAGCGAACGCGCGGAGCCTGCTCGCAAGACTCATGGCGGAGCGGCGGGAGAGGGATTTCAAGCCGCCACCGTGACGCGGGCACAGCGGCAAACTTCCGCGAGCGTCGAACCCGCTCCATCGCCGCACGTTGCTTGAATGCCAGCAACGAAGGCGACCCATGAGCGACACCATAACATCTCCCGAAGAGACCGTGAGAGCCGCTGCCGACGCGGCTGCCGACGTCGTAACGGTGGCCGAAGAGTGCGCTGTTCGATGCGTACGAAAGATTCAGCAGCGGCCGATCCAGTCGCTGCTCATCGCCATGGCCGCCGGCGTCTTTGCTGGACTCGTGATGAGACGATGAGGCCCACGACACACGGTCCCGGCGCAGATACCCGGCTCGAGATCGCAGCCCGCCGTCTCGCGAATGACGCTGCGCGGGAGGCATACGGGGAAGCGGGTTTCTGCGTCCGATTGACCCGCTTCACCGACTCGCGCGACTTCCGAGCCTATATCGTCCACCATTCCGGGAAGCGCCACACGCTCGTCGGTAAGACGATCGTGGTTCGGGTTGAGGGTTAGGCGACACGCCGGCGATGCGAAGCCGGCCTAGGCGGCGCCGCTCAGTTCTGCCAACCGGTCAGTTCTGCCAACTTGTCCGGACGGCACGGTCACCCCGAACCAGGGATCGTGACGGAGATCTGATCCGCTCTGCGGGCTTCTCTTTGCTGTCGCGTTGCGCCGTGCGACGGGTCAGATGGCTATTCCTGGCGGTGCGTCGGATCGTCCGACGCGTAGTCGAGTTCCCCGGCCGGCGGCGTAACAGCCCATCCTCGCGCCCGAAGCCTGTGCACTATAGCCTTTTCAAGTTTGGTCAGCTGGGGGGAGGTCAATCCCGCCCACGTAGCGACTTCGGACACCGTATGAATTCCCACGTAATCCAGGTCGCGCATCGCACTAAGAACTTCGCTTGTAACGTCATCACGCCGGGTGATCCGAAGCCGCGCCAACGCATTTCGGGCGCGGGGACGCAAACCCTGAAACTCTCCGCTGCTTTGGTCCGGCTCCATCCCTGCGCCCCGCGCCTCTCTGCTTAAGTCGTGGCTGCCGCTCATGGACAGCGGCTCGAATGGATTTGGCTAGCAAACCCGGGCACGCAAGCTGCCCTTGGCTCCACTTGGCGTCTCCTACCTTTGAGTGGCATCGAAGGGATCCGCGGCGAAGGCGCGTCGGGCGAGTTCGGCCGGGGGATCGATACTTACCATGCCGGCTTGTCCGGCGCCCTAACAAGTGATTCCGCGCGGCCACCGGGCCGGCGTACCGTGGCGCTGCCTCCCAAGGGAGGCTGATCCATCTGCCTTTGACCTTTGCCCGCCGAGGGTCCCCCGGCGGGCTTTCTTTGGCGCAACGGCGCTTCTCGCGCCGCGCTTTAGGGCGCGCTTGCTGCCGTCGGCGCCGCTCAACCGATCGGCGGCTCGGGCCGCTTCAGCGGCTCATAATCTTCCGGGCGCTTCAGGTTCGCGGCGACCAGCACGGCACGCGCGTTGTTCGCCGCGTGGTAGGAATCGCGCCAGTCCAGGTACTGCGAAAACAGTCGCTGCCGCAGATCGGAGGCCAGCGCCTCCGTCGCGCGCAGCCGGGTCTCCAGCGTCGTCTTGTCGACGCGCAGGCCTTCGATTTCCTCGGTCTGCCGTTCGAACAGTGCGCGCTGATCTTCGCGGAGAGATTCCCTCTCCCGGTCATTGATCTGGGCGAGACGTGCTTCGCGGCCGCGGTGCCATGTGAAGAACATGTACACCATGATGATGGCAACGATGCCCCACGGGCCGTAAGCAGCGAGCGCCGGACCGGTGAGCAGCGACGAGAACAGCGCTTCCACGGGTCAGCCTCCAGCCCGGCGAATGAGCCGGTATTCGTCCTCCCACAGGATGTGGAGCGCGACGTACAGATTGCAGAGCGAGCAGGCGGCGTAGATCGACGCCGTCGGCGTGCCGGGTGCGGCAAGCCATGACGCTGCCGCCATTGATCCCCACAGGCAGCCAAGCCAACCCGCGGCGATCCATCGCGGCCACTTCAGCCAAGGCCAGGATCGGGACCCGCTGCTCAGCAGGGCGACCGTGCATTGCGCCCATCCGCCCAACAGGCCCGACCAGTGCCAGAAGTCCTCCGGCTGAACCTCGGACAGGACGCTGATTGAACCGAAGGTCGGCCCCTCGCGCCAATCCGCCCACAGCAGGAAGAAGAATACGGCTGTCGCACCGCCGAAGATGACCTCGAAAACCCAGGGTTCCCGTTCGAAGAAGAACCGGAAGGTGCGATAGGCGCGCTTCAGCGGTGTCGGCATGTCAGCGATCCCTGATCGAGTAGCCGTCGGGCGCGGCCGCATCGGTGTACTGCCGCGTCAGGTGCTCCACGCGCGGGCCGATCCAGCCATTCAGGTGATTCCCGCCAGCGGCATTGCCGAGGAATCCCCGCTGCAGCCCAGGCGGTATCGCGACGGCGGTCGAGATGGGCGCCGCGCCATTGACCGACAGGACCAGCCCCGCCGGCCCGTAGGACGCGCGCACCGTGTGCCGCACCAGCGCGGGGCCGGACGCCATCGCGACGGTTCCCGCGATCACGCCACCAACGATCGAGCGGAGCCGGACCGTCGTGCCGCCTGCAATCAGCGACAGGCGTATGCGATTGCTGGACGTGCCGTCGTCGATCGTAAGCAGCTCACGATCGCCGCCGACAACGTCCCCGGGGGTGAAGTCGATGACGAAGGTGCCGGCATCGGGCGTGAGCCAGCGCGGGACGTCGATGAAGGAGACGTTGTCGGCGGAGCGGGTAGATGCCCCGGGCGAGCCGATGGGCGAAAGCACCGGGCTCGGCACGAACCCTGCGAGGGCAGTCAGACCGCCCCACAGGTACACGCTCAGCCCAGCGGCCGCGTAGCTCGGCGCCCTGCCCTGGCCGGCGCCCGTGATGAGGTAGAGGTTAAGCGCGGCGGCCGTCGCCGCGCCTGTCATCGCCCCCGACATCCAACAGAGGAACCAGCCGTCCCGCAGCGGGCGGATGCCGCTGCTGACGTTCGCACCGGTGTTGCCGACCACGCCATTGGCGAGGTCGAAATTCGCCCAGGAACCAAAGCCCGCAATCGCATTGGCCCAAAGCAACTGAATGAAGCTGCCAGCGCCGGCCCGAGCCATGACGTAGGACGTATAGACGTCACCGATGGTCGCCACGGTCATGTTCGCCGCACCGATGACATGCGTGCTGGTCGCGCCGCCGTCGGTCAGGAGCGCCGCCTCGGTAAGGCCGTTAGGCGCAAGGCCGGCATTCGGTGCCAGAACCACGTTGCTTTGCGACCAGGCGGCACCTTGGAAGCGCGGGTCGGTGATGCGGTTGGTGATCGCCGCCTCCACCAGCAGACCGCGATGCGCCCCTGTCGCCGCATCCCAGTCAGGGCGCAGGGCGTTTGCCAGCCGCTCGGCCAGCACACCGTCCGGCCCGAACGACCAGCCGCTATTCGCCCGCGCCACCGCCAGCAGGTCGGTGTCCGGGTACTCCAGCCGGGACAGCATCAGACGCGCTCCACCACGCGCCAGGAGCCCGCGATCACCGCGGCGCCAAGCGCGGCGCCGAACAGCAATTCACCGAGCTCCGTCGCCGCGGGGCGCCGCGGGTCACCGGCAGGCCTCAGCCGCCACCCGATCTCGTACGCCGGCGCGCAGGTCAGTCCAGCCACCAACGGCCACCACCAACCACCGCCGGCGAGCCACAGCACCACGGCCGCGGGTGCCCCCCACAGCACGCCGCGCGCCGTGTGCAGCGCCGCGTCGCGGGACCATCCGCCCTCATTCCTGCCGAGGTCGATCGACCCCCACCATCCGGGGAGGCAGCCGAGCCAGAGTGCGGCTGCCAGCGCCAACGACCAGCCCCACGGCAGCGGCGTCACCAACCACGCCAGCAGCGCCAACGGGACGGCCCAGGCAACAACCCGCGCAGTCGTCGCGCCGCGGCCGGTGACGCGGGCAAACACCGCCGCGCCGCGCAGCCAGAAGCCCGCGGCGCCGATCAGCGCGCCCGCGAAGGCCCGGGTGAGGTCGAGGATCTCCGGCACCATCAAAGCCGCTCCACGACGCGCCAGGAGCGCGACCATCCGGGGAATGCCGTCCGCGTCATGCCGTCGACCTGGCCGGGCTGCACGACGGCACCCCAGATGCTGCGGATGTTCATCTCCGCCCGGCTGAGCCCGGTATCTGGCACCCACAGCACGTCGCGCACCGCGCCGTTCCGCCGCACCATCGCCCGATACTGCGTGGCGATCTCCGACACGCCGAGGTAGCGCGTCTCAAACGCGGCAAAGCGCGGGTTGCTGAGCGCCGGGGCGGGGAACTCCGCCCCCGTGAACCCATTCCGATCCCGGCGATCGAGGATCATCCGATCTTCCTGGTAACCCCAGGATTGAGCACGGGTCATGCGCCACAGCGCACCCGCCACCACCAGGCCGATATCGATCTCCGCCAGCGCCGCGTCGGTCACTTCCACCAGGAGGTAGCGGCCCGTCGCCGGACCGGCGGCGCGCACCACGACTACGTTGCCGTTGGCCTCGTCGCCGGTCGCCGCAGGCCCCACGCCACTATCCCAAGCGTCGCCGGCGGCGCCCGTATTATCGGCCGTTGAGAGCCGAACACGGATCGTTGCCGAGGCCGTCAGTGTGCCGGACAGGGGCGCCACGCAATCGAGGGGACGCGACGCGCCAAGGTCGAACAGGATCGCCGCCGTGCTCCCCATGAACCGCGTCCGCACCCGCGGCTGAGGGTCCTGCAGGTTCGAAAGCGGCATGGTCGGGACCGTGGCGGCAGAGGCCGTCACCGACGCAGCGCGCGCGATCACGTCATCGTAGAGAAAAGCGGCCGGCATCTCAGGCTCCTGGCAGGGTCGCGATGGTGATGGTCAGCCGCTGCGCCCCGAGCTGCTCCCGCCACCCGACGACGACGCCACGCACCCCGCCGCCCATCTCCCACAGGTCGTACGAGACGCGGCCGATGTGCCCGCACTCGATCTGACCGAGATAGCGGTCGGTGGTGACCTCAAAGATCCGCGGCCCCGCCTCCAGCCACCTGGCCCACGCCTGCGCGCGCGTGGCGGCATCGGCCTGCGACCAGAACAGCCCGGGAAGCAGCAGGTCTCGCTGCGGCGCGATGCGCTGGGTGAGGGTGACGCTGTTGATGCGCTCCGGGCCGGACGCGTTGTTCTTCAGCCGCTCGCGATCCGCGGCCGGGACACTACCCGCCACGTCCGTCATCGGGGTCCAGTTGGGCCGCCAATTCACGCCGACGGAGGTGGGCAGCGATCGGAGCGAGGCCGGCAGCGACACCGGGCGGCAGTCCAGGATCCAGGCCGCCTTGATATCGAACTGGTCAGTCGCGTCGCTCGCGATCGGATCGAACAGGCGAATGGCGCCCGACCGCCCACCGCAGAGCACCGCCCCGCTGGCCTGCACAATGGTGCTCGCGGCGTCGGAGGCTGTGATCTCCTGCCCGCCGCTGTACCAGCCGATCTCGCCCGGGATGTCCGCATCAGCAAAGGCGAAGGAAGTGCCGTCGATCTCCAGCGCGCCGACGCCCGGCCCCAGCGCATTGATCAGCCGCCGCAGGACGCCCGCGGTGCTGCTGACGTACCCGCCATCGGCGTCGCCGCGAACGTCGGCCGTCACGATCCCGTCCGGCGTGCTCCCGAGCTGGAACATGCCGAGAGCTTCCCACGGCCGCGCCTGGCCGACTGTCGGCGTGCCGCTGCTGACCAGCGCCTGTTCCACACCGCGGATGCGGACGGCATCGATGGAGAAGACCTGGCGCCAGGACACCTGATAGGTCGGCAAGCTGCCGGCGCCGAGATCGATGTTGCCGAGGAAGACCGGGCTGACGTTGCCGCAGCGCCCGAGCAGCACAGGCTTGGGCCGGTCCTTGAGTTCGTTGCCGCCCTCGATGCCGCCGGTCCCCGCGTACTTCGTCGGCTGCAGCGGCACCGCCAGGCGCTCCAGCACGTCGACACCGACCAGGGTGCCGGTGCGTCCTCGCCAAACGTCTTCACCATGACCTGGCGAAGGCCTTCATGGTCACCGAGGTCGGCCGCTCGCTCCGCCTGCGCCTGCGCCCGTGCCAAGCCGCCTATGCCATCCTTTGTGAACGGGGACATGACGCCAAGGATCCAGGCGCCGGCAGTCTTCACGCGACGCCGCTCGCCTGTGACGCGGCCGTCCTCGTCGATCGTCTCGCCCTCACCAACCCAGCGGCCAGTCAGGTTCATGGCATAGCGCTCGCCATCCTCAATCAAGCACCCCGTCGGGCAGACGAGCCGCGCCTTGGCCTGGACCTCGTCCAGCGGCGCATCCTTCGGCCAGTCGAGCACCATGCGACGCGACGTGCCGGGATGCGGCGAGGAGTAGGTGCCGCAATGCGGACAGCGCCACCACCAGGTGCAGCGCGTGCTGTCGGCGTAGACCGCCATGATGCCGCGCTGCTTCGTGCGCGGCGCGTCGATCGGAGCGCCCCGGTCGGGGTGACTGATCACCAGTAGCTTCGAATCAGCGCCGGCCGCCTGGCGACGTGGATTCAGCAAGGCGAGAGGGTCGCCGAGCGATTCGTCGTAGTTGTCGATCTCGTCGGCGACGATGCGCGCGACGTGCTTGTTCACCAGCGATGACGGCGTGAAGGTCAGAAACTCCGCCCGCCCGCCGCGGAAGCGCTTGAAGGCAACGGAATCACGCCCGAGGCCGCGCCGCAGATGACCGAGCAGCGGGTCATGCTGGTCGAGCATCGGCTCGATGCGGCCCTTCACATAGGCATCGAGCGCGGCGTCGGTGTTCAGGTACCACAGCAGATCGGCCGGATCGCTCTCGGCCGTGTAGAGCAGCCAGTTCTCCGCGATCATCGTCTTGCCGCAGGCGCCGGGCCCGACGATGCCGACCGTGTCGTACTGGTCGTCGCTGAGCCAGTGCATCGGCTCGGTCAGATACGGCGCGGTGTCGTGCGACCAGCGCTCAAGATGCGCGCCAACAGGCGACTTCACCCACCGATTCCTCCCCGCGTGGTCGGCGACCGACATGCGGTTCGGCGGAAGGAGAGCGTCGAAGGTGTCGCTCAGCAACCGGCCGGCGTTGGCGAAGGCGAAGCGCGCTGGGTCAGGCGGCGCCGGCATGCTCCTGTTCCTCGGGTGGCGGGGCCGCGTCGTCGCTCAGCAGATCATTGAGCTTGCGGTGCAGTTCCCGCTGCTGCGCCTCGATCGCGCGGCGCATGTCGCGCACCACGGCGTCGGGCAGGTTGTGTCGGCGACCGAGCTGCGAAGGCAGGCCGGCCAGAAACTGTGACAGCGGCGTCCATGCCTCCGCCAGACGGATGCGCATCTCGCTGGTCAGGACCAGAAAGCCGCGCTGCTTGGCGACGTCGTCCTCGACGCGCATCGCCTGCGCGAGCTTGAGCCGCTCGCCGGCGGACAGGATCCGCTCCGCCTCCGGCAGCAGGTCTTCCATCGGAAGGCTGACCTGCGACAGCAGGTCGTCGCGCTGGTCGCGGGCCGCCGCGTCCTCGTCGCGCTTTGCCTGGACGAAAGTGATGACCGCCGCCGGGTCCAGCTGCCAGGGGACGCCGTTACTTCCCTCCGCGACGACCGGAAATTCCGGATACCGCCGCATCATTCTGCGCAGCGTCGGAAGGGAGATGCGGAGCTTGTCCGCCATCTCCTCCAGATTCACGGTGACCATGCGACCCCCGCTGCGGCGCCGGCGCGGACAGAAACAGG
>NZ_JAAEDI010000040.1 GCF_018129025.1 Neoroseomonas terrae
GGCGCGGGCACGGCCTCGGCCACGCGCGGCGGTGCCGGGGGCTCCGCGGGACGCGGCGGGCTCGGCGGAGCCGGGGGTGTGGGCTGCGCCGGCTGAGCGGTAGGTGGCGGCGGGGGCGGCGGTGGTGGTGGGGCGGGCGGCGGGGCGAGGGTGACCGCGGGTGCTTCCTCCGGCGCCTCGGCGCCGCGGGGTGCCTGTTCCGCCCCGCCTTCGAACACCACGGCGAAAGACGGCGGCGGGAGTTCCTCCGGCGGGCGGCCGCGCGGATCGATCTCGAGCAGGATCGCGACCACCAGCGCGAGATGCAGCAGGACCGAGACCATTCCGGACCAGCGCAGCGTCCGCCGCGCGCGCCGCCGGGGCGCGAGCGGGCCTGGCGGCTCGGTCACGGAAAGGGCGGCCGGCACCGGGGGCGGCTGGCGGTCTCGCGGGGACAGGCGCATCGGGCGGTCGGGGAACCCCTGGCGATGTGACGGCAGCGGGCCGAATCGGGGATCCGGACGGGTTGCCGCGTGGAAAGGCTCTGCTACACCAAGGCGGCGCGCCGGGTTAGCACAGTGGTAGTGCAGCGGTTTTGTAAACCGAAGGTCGGGGGTTCGAATCCCTCACCCGGCATTGCCACTCAGGCCCTCCGTCGCGCGCTTGGGCCCGGCCCGAAGGCTCTTTCACGCGCTTCTAACGCGACGCTCACCCCACGCTCCGCTAATTCTCGATGCCGTGATGGAGAGTTGGCGATGATTGGCGTCGCAGCCCGTTCCGGCGGGGATGATTTTGCTCAGTTGGCGGCCTCGGTGCAGGCAATGCGGGAACTGGTCTGTGCGGCAGGCGAAACCGCGCAGTCGGAAGCCGTGACCACGTTGCATAGCCTCGCCAGGATCCTGGAACGCGTCGCCCAGCAGTAGCCCGCGTCAGCGTACGTACGGATCGTACGGCTGGATCGGCACAGGCGCTTGCTGGGTCGCCGACAGAATATCGAGCGACGTTAAGAGGACGATCGCGAGAGCGAGCGCGACCGAAATCAGCGCAAATTTCATGGGTCGCGCGTACACGGCCCCGTGATGTTGCGCCAATCACGGTTTCGAGATCAGAAGGATGATCTCGGCCACCGGCGGGAAGCTGCGACCCCATTCACTACACCGCCGGGTTCGCCGGGTCGCTTGCCGGGGCCGCAAGCACGAAGGCGCTGCCGCGCGACACCGGCGCCAGCACCAAGCTACCCCCCGCCGCCTCGGCCAAGCTCCGCGCGATGGCGAGACCGAGCCCGGTGCCGCCGCTTTCCCGAGTCGTTGTGAAGAAGCGGTCAAACACGCGTCCCGCATTACCGGCCGAGATGCCCCGGCCATCGTCGCAGACGGTGACCCGCACGGAGCCGCCCGAGCGTGCCCAGGCGATTCGGCACCGCGCGCCCGGCCCGGCGTGCTGCCGCGCATTCTCGAACAGGATGGACAGGATGCTGCGCAGCGCCTCCGGTGCCATGGCGATGGCGACGTCGTCCTCCCCGTCGAGCATGATCGCGAGGCCGGCGGCCATACACGGTGCCGCTGCCTCGCCCGCCACGGCCGCTACGACGGCCCTATCCGCGCCGTGGGCGTGGGGCACCTCAGCGCGCGCAAGGTCCAGCAGCCGTGTCACCAGGCGGTCCAGCCGCTCCACATCCGCCATTGCCTGGGAAAGGAATTGGGTGCGCTCGGCCTCCGTCATCGTCGCCGCATGGTCCTGCAGCAGTTCCACGGCGCCGCGCAGGGCTGCGAGGGGCGTCTTGAACTCGTGGCTGACGGCCGTCGCGAACTGGCCGATGTAATCAGCCCGCCGTTCCAGCGTCTGCGCCATGCTGCCGATGGCCACTGCCAGTTCGTCGGCCTCCCGCACGGCGCTGCGGCGGACGCGGCGGGCTTCCACGCGGGCCCCGGCGGCCACGGCCCGCGCCTGGTCGGCCACGGCGCGGATCGGGCGGCTGACGGTATAGGCGGTGAAGCCTGCCAACAGCGCCGCGATGCCCAGCAGCGCCAGCGTCAGTGCCGCGAGCTCCCGCCGCTTGTTGTGCAGCGCCTGCCGGATCGAGGACGGTGTGCGCGAGAGCAGCACGGCGCCGATCACGCGGTCGGCCTCGCGCACCGGCAGCGCGACGAAGACGCGGAAGGATGCGGCCCGGCTGATCGAAGCGGAATCCGCGACCGTCACGGCTTCCCGGCGCGCACGAACGCGGGATGCGGGTTCCCCGGCCAGGGCGGCGGCAACCTCCTCGAGAGGCAGGAGGGACAGCCCGCCCTCGCCGGCGGTACTGGCGACGACGATGCCGCCCGCATCGGTCACGCGCATCGCGGCAAGGGTGATGCGCTGTGTCTCGGTAAGCACCGGCGTCAGCATCGCCCCCGCGGCACGTGCGACCCGGCCCGCGGATTGAGCGGGCGCTACGGCGTCCGGCGGCGGCGGCAGAATGGGGTCGCTGGCCAGATCCAGGGTCGCGTAGCGTGGCGCCCACCCTTCCGCACGCGGTACGGTGGGTAGCGCGGCCAGAAGGGCGGGCGCCTCCCCCCCGGCCTCGGCCAGCCAGGCCTGGCGATAGGCGGCGGCGATCACGGCGGCTTGCGACACCAGCTCGGTTTCGGTCTGCCGCACCAGCGCGCTCTCATACAGCCGCAGCATCCACAGCCCGCCGAGCGGCAGGCCGAGCAGCGCCAGGTTCACCAGCAGCAGCACGGTGCGGATGCGCGGCTTGCGCCGCGGCATCGGCGGGTCAGCCGTCATCCCGGTACCTGTAGCCGAGGCCGTGCACCGTGCCGATCGGGCTCGCCCCCACGGCCGCCAGCTTCGCGCGAAGGTGGCGTACATGGCTGTCGATGGTGCGGTCGGCGACGATGCGCGCATCGGCATGGGCGGCGGCCATCAGCGCGTCGCGAGTGAAGACGCGGCCGGGTCGCGCCGCCAGGGCCTGGAGCAGGCGGAACTCCGTCACCGTCAGCGGGATCGGGTGGCCGGACCAGCGGGCCTCGAAGCGGTCCGCGTCCAGGCTCAGCGCGCCGCGGCGCAGCGGCACCGGCGCGGCATCAGGCGAGCCCGCAACGCGTCCTTCCCGCCGACGCAACAGGGCGCGGACGCGGGCGACCAGCTCGCGCGGGCTGAAGGGCTTCGTCATGTAGTCGTCGCCGCCGAGTTCGAGGCCCAGCACCCGGTCGAATTCCTCGTCGCGGGAGGAGAGGAAGATGATCGGCACGTCGCTGTCGCGCCGCAGGCGCCGGCACAGTTCCGTGCCGTCCATCTCCGGCATCATCACGTCGAGGATCAGCAGGTCCGGCGCCTCGCCCGTCGCGAGGGCGAGCGCCGCGGCACCGTTCGCGGCCTCGATGGTGGCATGACCGTCCCGCGCCAGGGCGAAGCGAATGACGTTGCGGATATGCGGGTCGTCGTCGGCGATCAGGATCTTCGGCACGCGGGCGCCCTCTGCACGACATTTGCACCAAACATCCCGCGCTCCTGCAAGGGCGCGCCATGGGCACTGCATCGGGGCGCGCGAGGCTGTCGGTACCACGCAACAGCAGGGATCCCTCCGCATGTCCGATACGCCCGCCGCCCCCACCCAGCCGCCCGATCAACCCGGCACCGCCAGTGACGTGAAACGCACGCTGGGGCCGGCCGGAATGAAGCTCGCCGCAATCGGCGCACTCGTGCTGGGGTTGCTGCTGCCGCAGTACTTCGTCGCAGGGCTGATTGGTGAGCGGGAATCCCGGCAGGCGGAGGTGCAGTCGGAGATCGCCCGCGCCTGGGGGCAATCGCAGACGGTGCTCGGCCCGCTGCTGGTGGTACCGATGCGGCCGAGCTTAGGCCCGGACGGCAAGCCGGTCGCGCCGTGGAGCATCGCGATCCCCGCATCCGAACTGTCGATGACCGCGACCATGGAGCCGGAACGCCGGCGGCGAGGCCTGTTCGAGGCCGTCGTCTATACGGCGCAGGTCGAGTTCTCCGGCCGCTTCGGCCAAGTGGCCGCCATTCTGCCTGCCGACGCGGACCCGGACTGGGCAGGTGCTTTTCTGATGACGGGCGCGAGCGATCTGCGCCCGGCGACGGACGCGCCCACGCTGCGCTGGGGTGAGCGGCCGCTCACGATCTTCAACGAAGGCGCCATGCGCTGTGGCCCAACGGAGGCGATGCGCTGGCCGCTTGGGCTGAACGGGCCGCCCGAACCGGGCGCCGCCTTCACCGGTAGCATGGAACTCCGCGGCACCGGCACGCTTGCCTTCGTGCCGGCGGCGCGGCGGCTTCAGTTCGTTGCCCACGGCCCGTGGGCGACGCCGAGCTATGTCGGCGCGAACCTGCCGCTGCGCGCTGAGACCGACGAAGCAGGCTTCCGCGCCGAGTGGGCTGGCGGCATGGCGGCACAGGCCATTCGCCTGAACCCCGGTCACTGCGCCGGCAACGTCCTGCCGAGCGCCATGGGCGTCGCGCTGCTGGAACCGGTGCCGACCTATCGCATGGTGAACCGCACGGCGAAGTACGCGGTCCTGTTCGTCCTGCTTGCCGTCATGACCTACTGGTTGTTCGAGATAACGGCGCGAATCCGCATCCATCTGGTGCAGTACGGGCTGCTCGGCCTGTCGATGGTACTATTCCCGCTTCTGCTGCTGGCGATCGCCGAGACGCTCGGCTTCGGCGTGGCCTATGTGATCAGTGCGGCGATGGTGATGGGGCAGGCCGGGCTCTACACCGCGGCGGTGACGGGGCGCGTACTGCTCGCCACGATCTTCGCCGGTGTCCTCGGGGTGCTGTTCGGCTTCCTCTACGTCGTGCTGCGGATGGAAAGCATGGCGCTGTTGGCCGGTGCGTTGGGACTGTTCGCGTTGCTGTCGGCCGTGATGGCGGCGACACGGCGAATGGGAACCAAGGAGGCGTGAGGGTTGTCAGGGGAGGGGCGGTGCCCCTCTCCGTCAACGCGCCGGCTGATGGTCCTTGAACATCTCCCGCAGCCTCGTCTTCAGGATCTTCCCCGTCGCGGTGTGCGGGATCTCGTCCAGCACCGCGAGGTCATCCGGCAGCCACCACTTCGCGACCTTGTCCGCCAGAAAGGCATTCATCTCCGACAAAGCCGGCGCGGCCGCGCCGTCCTTCATCACCAGGATCAGCAGCGGCCGCTCGTCCCACTTCGCATCCTTCATCGACACCACGGCGGCCTCGGCGACGCCGGGATAGCCGACGGCGGCGTTCTCGAGCGCGATGGAGGAAATCCATTCCCCGCCGGACTTGATCACGTCCTTCGAGCGATCGGTGACTTCCATGTAGCCGTGCTCGTCGATGGTCGCGACGTCGCCCGTGTCGAAGAAGCCTTCGCCGTCGAGGATCTCCTCCTCCTCGCGCCGGAAGTAGCGGCGGGAGATCGCCGGGCCGCGCACCTTCAGCCGGCCGAAGGTCGTGCCGTCCCAGGGCAGAGGCCGGCCGTCGTCGTCGGTGATCTTCATCTCGATCGTATAGGGGGGCGTGCCCTGCTTGGCCTGCAGCCGCAGCATTTCGTCGGTCGCGAGTGAGGCGACCTCCGGCTTCACGGAGCACAGCGTGCCGACCGGGGACATCTCGGTCATGCCCCAGGCGTGGATGACGCGGACGCCGTACTTCTCCTGATACGCCCTGGTGATTGCCGCAGGGCAGGCGGAGCCACCGATCGCCACGCGGTTCATCGAATCAATGCGCCCGCCGGTGGCCTCGAGATGCTGCAGCAGCATCATCCACACCGTGGGCACGGCGGCCGAGAACGTGACCCGCTCCTGCGCGACCAACTCATGCACCGAGGCGCCGTCCAGCCTGGCACCTGGCATTACCATCGCCGCGCCGACCATCGGCGCGGCGAGAGCCAGCGACCAGCCATTGGCGTGGAACATCGGCACCACCGGCATGACGCGGTCTGCCGAGCCCAGCCCGAAGGCATCCACCTGATTGCACGCCAGCGCGTGGATCACGTTGGAGCGGTGCGAATAGACCACGCCCTTCGGATCCCCGGTTGTGCCGGAGGTGTAGCAGATGCCGGCCGCCGCATTCTCCGCGACCTTCACCCAGGCGTAGTCGCCATCGATTTCTGCGATCCAATCCTCATACGCGACCGCGTTGCGCAGCGTGGTCCGCGGCATATGGGCCGCATCGGTCAGGATGATGAAGCGTTCCACCTGCGGCAGCTTGTCGGCCAGCGATTCAGCGAGCGCAACGAAAGACAGGTCGAGCATCAGGATGCGGGATCCCGCGTGGCTCATGATCCATGCGATCTGGTCGGGGAACAGCCGCGGATTGACGGTGTGATAGACCGCGCCCGCGCCGGCGATGCCGTACCACGCCTCCAGATGGCGCCAGGTGTTCCAGGCGAGGGTTGCGACGCGGTCCCCGTTGCGGATGCCGTCCTTCGCGAGGCGCTGGGCGACGCGCAGCGCGCGGCCGCGCAGCGTGGCGTAGTCGGTGCGGTGGAAGGGGCCTTCGACGGACCGGCTCACGACCTCGCGTTTCGGGTGCTGCGCCGCGGCATGGTCCAGCACCGTGTGCATCAGCAGCGGCCAGTCCTGCATCAGGCCAAGCATGGCGTATCCTTCCCTGCGTGGCCGCCCTTCGTGGCAGGCCTTCGTCGAAGGCGCAGGCTACACCGATTCAGCACGGATGCAGGAAGGGCGAAGCACCCGGCAGTGCTTGCCCTCGCCGCGCCGCTGCATCATTTTTCGCCACGAACCTAGCTGCAAGGAGCCGCATCGTGACAGGCGTTCCTGATATCGGCCCCACGGAGACCTGGCAGTTCCTCAGCGAGGGGCCGGACACTGCCCTGGTGGATGTTCGCACCGACGCGGAGTGGAACTTCGTCGGCTTGGTGGATCTGACCGCGGTCGGCAAGCAGCCGGTGCTGATCCCGTGGCAGCTCTACCCGACCATGCAGGTGAACGATCATTTCACCGATCAGCTCCGCAAGGCTGGGCTCACGCCGCTGCACCGGATCTATTTCATCTGTCGCTCCGGCGCGCGGTCGCTCGTGGCCGCGCAGGCCGCGCAGGCGGCGGGCTTCCCGCACGCCTTCAACGTGGCGGATGGGTTCGAGGGGCCGGTGGACGAGCAGGGGCATCGCGGGACGGTCGCCGGGTGGAAGGCCGCGGGGCTGCCCTGGCAGCAGCGCTGAAGCGCGGGCATTCTTCTCGGCATTGACCAACGGGAAGAACGCCATGACGACGCTGCCGCTGACCTCCGAATTCCTGTTCCGCCTGGCGCTGTCGGCCGGCGCGCCGCAGATGGCGGGCACGGCGCGCAACGGAGAGCTGCGCGTCATTCCCGTGACCGGCGGCACTGCGACCGGCCCGCGCTTCAACGGGGAAGTGCTGCCCGCCACCGCCGCCGACTGGCTGCGCGTGGACCCCGACGGCACGGCGCACATGGATGTGAGGCTGACGTTGAAGGCGGCGTCCGGCGCCATCGTGTTCGTGCACTACACGGGCCTGCGCCACGGGCCGGCGGATGTGCTGGCGCGAATGAACGGCGGACAGCCGACCGATCCGTCCGAATACTACTTCCGCACCGCGATGCGGTTCGAGACGGGGGATGCGGAGCTCGCCTGGATGAACAAGGTGATCGCGGTCGGCGTCGGCCAGCGGCCACCGAGCGGGCCGACCTACGACGTCTACGCCATCACGTGATTCGTCTGCCTCCGGCGCCGGCGGCGCGATCTGGTGGCTTGGCTTTCCAGCGCTGCGCTGTTGTCTGATGGTTTGAGCGGGGTCGTACTGCGCGCTGCCAGCCCGATGCAGGCATCGGGCCGAAATCCATCACCGCGGCTGCCTGGATGATTTGTCTCAGCGAGGCACGTCGAGCCGCTGCAGGATCGGCCGCCACTGCTCGTCCGACCGCTTGAGGAAGGTGGCGAAGTCGTCGGGCGTGCCGCCGGCGAGGAACTGGCCTTCCGTCGTCAGGCGTTCGCGGATGCGGGCGTCCTGGAGCGCCTCATTCGCCGCGGTGTTCAGCCGCTGGATCATATCGGCGGGCGTGCGGGCCGGGGCCAGCATCCCGAACCAGGACAGCACGTCGAGACCCGGCGCGAACTGAGCGATGGAGGGCACGTCCGGCGTCGATTCCACGCGCCGCGCGCTGGTCCAGGCGATCAGCCGCCCCTGCCGGTTCAGATGGACCGGTTGCGCCGTGCCGCCGGCGACGATCAGCATGTCGAGGTCGCCCGCCAGGAACGCCGCGAGCTGGGCGGAATCGCCGCGATAGGTGACGTCCTGCATGGTGATGCCGAGGCGCTCCATCACCATCAGCATCGCGACGTTGGTCAGGGTCGTCGGGCCGTTGGTGCCGTAGGTCATCCGCCCCGGCCGTGCCTTCGCCGCCGCCACCCAGGCCGGCACGTCCACCGGGCCGCCATTCAGCTTCGTGATGATGCCGAAGGGGAAGGTCGTGGCGAGCATCACGGGCGCGAAGTCGTCCACCTTGTAAGGCAGGTTCGGCACGATCACCGGATTGATGGTGAGCGTCGTACCGGCGGCCATCAGCAGCGTCAGTCCATCCGGCCGCGACCGCGCGACGTATTCCGCGCCGATCACGGTGTTCGCGCCGGGGCGATTCTCCACCTGCACGGGCTGGCCCATCACTGTCGTCATGCGCTCGGCGAGCAGGCGGCTGACGATGTCGGTGCTGCCGCCCGGTGCGAAGGGGACGACGATGGTGACGGGGCGGGCTTGGGTCTGCGCCAGAGCAGGGGCGGGCAGGGCGGCGAGCGCGGCGATCAGCGGCCGGCGGCGGATGGCGAATGTCATGGCGGCATGTCCCTGGACGAGGCGTGGGTTGCGCTCTGGCGGCGCGGTGGCGGGCATCTTCGCCCGATCGGCGAGGCTTTGGAACCACGCCTTGCTTCACGGCAGGGGCCCCATCACTCCAGGAGAGCCTTACTGATGAGGTACTTACTTCCGTCGCCGGAGATCGGAGGGGCGCTGCCCCTCCGAACCACCCCGCCAGGGGGTTGGACCCCCTGGACCGCAATCTGTTGGTGTCGGGCGCAACGGCGGGCTTCGGCGTCGTCGTGCCCCCGGAGCACGGCGCCAGGTGGAGGTTTGCAAAGGCCCTTCGGCCTTTGCTGGGGTGGCTTGGAGGGGCAAAGCCCCTCCAATTCTGGCGCTGGAAGTAACGTCGTCGTCTGGAAACCGATCCCGGGGACGGCTCAGATCATGTCTCAGCGCTGGCTCGCCAGTTGCCGGTTCTCCAGCCGGGACAGCATCCGCACCACCGGCCAGAGCAGCAGGAAGTACACCACCGCCGCCGCCATGATCGGCGTCGCGTTGTAGGTGACGGATTGCGCCTGCCGCGCCTGGAACAGAAGTTCCGGCAAGGCGACGACCGATGCGATGGAGGTCAGCTTCACCACTTCGAGCGTATTGGAGATCAGATCCGGCAGGACGTTCCGCACGGCCTGGGGCAGCACGACATAGGTCATGGTCTGGCCGCGCGTGAGGCCGGTGGATCGCGCGGCTTCGAGCTGCCCGCGCGGCACGCTTTCGATGCCGGCGCGCAGGATCTCACCGTAATAGGCGCCGGTGTTCAGGAAGAAACCGATCGCGACGGCGCCCCAGGCACCGACATCGACGCCGATGAAGGGCAGGCCGGCGAAGACGAAGATCAGCAGCACCAGCGGCGGCAGGGCGCGGAAGATGTCCACCCAGACGCGCAGCGGCCATTTGATCCAGGGGCTGTGAAAGGTGGACAGCACCGCGATCAGGATGCCGCCGGCGAGCCCGAGCGGCACTACCAGCGCCGAGAGCAGCAACGTCGCCTTCAGCCCCTGCCACAGGATCGGCCAGGCCTCCGTGACGATCTGCCAGTTGAAGAAGGTGTCGAGGAACAGGTCCATCGGGGTCACCGCTTCCACGCGAAGCGTGTCTCGATCCAGCGGCCGAGCACGACGACGGGCAGGAAAAGCACGAGATACGCGATGGCGCCGAGTGTGAGCGGCGACGGGTTGAACGAGAAGGATACCCCCGCATTCGCCGCGCCCAGGATGTCCGGCACGGCGACGACGGAGGCGAGCGCCGTGCCCTTGGTGATCGCGATGGTGCGGTTGGTCAGTGGCGGGATGGTAATCCGCAGCGCCTGCGGCAGCACGACGTAGCCGAGCGTCTGCACGAAGCCGAGGCCGGTGGAGCGCGCGGCCTCCCACTGCCCTTTCGGGACCGATGTGATGCCGGCCCAGAAGATCTCCTCCGAGAAGGCCATCAGCACCAGGGTCAGCGACAGCCAGGCCGCGACGAAGCCCGATAGTTCCACCCCCGCATTGGGCAGGCCGAAATACAGCAGCACGATGATCACGAGCGGCGGCAGGGCGCGGAACAGGTCCACCACGAAGATGATCAGCCAGTTCAACGGCCGGATGCCAAAGGCGCGCACGACGGCGAGCAGCACGCCGAGCGCGAGCCCCGCCACGATGATCAGCAGCGCCAGCACCACGGTCAGCCCGAAGCCCTCGATGATCTTCGGGAGGTACTGCGCCATCACGCGCGCGTTGAAGAAGCTGTCGGTGAAACGATCCCAGCCGGTCATGGGGCGCGATATTCCTGGCCACCTGCGCTATGCTGCGCCGCCAACCGGATGGAGGGATGGCCTGGATGACGCCGCTGAAGACCTCGACCCTTGCCGTGCTTGCCCTGCTCTGCGTCGCGGCGGGTCCGCCGCCGGAGGAGGAGCGCATGGTGCCCGGGGGACGCGGCGGCTTCGTGAGCGACGGCGCCGGCGGCTGCTGGCTCTGGGCGAGCGGCATCCGCGCCGGCGTCACCGACCTTACCGCGTCCTGGACCGGGCCGTGCCCGGAAGGGCCGGCCGAAGGCGAAGGCCGCGCCACCGTCACCTGGCACGAGGACGGTAACGAAAGGTCGATGATCTACGAGGGCCCGCTGCGCCGCGGCAAGAACGAGGGCGTCGGCCGGCTGACCATCAGCACCGGCAAGCAGGTGCGCGTCATGCAGGAAGGCACCTTCCGCGACGACCATTTCGTGTCGGGGCGGGTCGAGATCCCGGCCGCCGGGATCGTCTACGAGGGCGGCTGGAGCATGGCGCACCCGAACGGCCGCGGCCGGCTCGTCACGCGCGGCCGCGTGATCGAGGGGAACTGGGTCAATGGCTGCCTGCGCGGCCCGCAGGGCTGGTTCGCCTTCACCCGGCCGCCGCAGGAATGCAACGGCATGGATACCTGACCGCGGCATCAATGCCGCTCGATCTGCGAGATGAAGGCGCGGGTGCGCGCATGCTGCGGGTCGGCGAAGATCGAACGCGGCTCGCCTTCCTCGACGATGGCGCCATCGGCCATGAAGACCACGCGGTCGGCGGCGGCCTTGGCGAAGCCCATCTCGTGGCTGACCACGACCATGGTCATGCCGTCCTCGCGCAACTCGCGCATCACTGCGAGCACGCCGCCGACGAGTTCGGGGTCGAGCGCGCTGGTGGGCTCGTCGAACAGCATTACGCGCGGTTCCAGCGCGATCGCCCGCGCGATCGCCACACGCTGCTGCTGCCCGCCTGACAGTTGCAGTGGGTAGTGGTCGGCGCGGTCGGCGAGGTGCACGCGCTCAAGGGCCCGCTGCGCCTTCGCCTCCGCCTCCGCCCGGCTCATGCCCTGCACTTTGCGCAGCGCCAGCGCGACATTCCCAAGCGCCGTCATGTGCGGGTAGAGGTTGAACGACTGGAAAACCATGCCGATGCGCTGGCGGGCCTTGTTGATGTCCGTCTTCGCATCGAGCATGTCGATGCCGTCCACCACGACCGAGCCGGAGGACGGATCCTCCAGCCGGTTCAGGCAGCGCAGCAGCGTCGACTTGCCCGACCCCGAGGGGCCGATCAGGAATACCAGCTCCTTCTCGGCCACCTTCAGATCCACGCCTTTCAGGACATGCAGATGCCCGAAATGCTTGTGGATCGCGCGTGCCTCGACGATCGGGCCCGCCATCAGCCGCAGGTCGGGTTCTGCGGGGTCGGGTCGTAGCCCGGCATGTCCGGCACGCCGTAGCCGGGGAAGACGATGCGTTCGGCCTGGTCCTCGCCGGGCGCGTTGCCGAACCAGCGTTCGGACAGGCGCGCGATGGTACCGTCGCGCTTCATGCAGACGATGATGTCCTCGACCTGGTTGCGCAGCGCGCCGGAATCCTGGCGGAACGGCGTGCCCCAGTGGAAGCGCGTGCCGGGCAGGACCCAGTCCGCGACATATTGCGGCGTGCGCGATGCGGAATACCGCACGACCGTGTTGCCCGAGAGGTTCGCGAAGGCGCGGCCCTGGATCACGGCCTGCGCAGCGTCCGCCTGGCTGTCGAAGGCGAGCAACGTCAGGTTCAGCCGCTCACGGTTGTTGTTGACCCACTGCTCATACGGCGTGCCCTTGTTCACGCTGATCGTCTTGCCGCGCAGGTCTTCCTCCGAGCGGATCGGCGGCGTGCCGCGGCGGATGCCGAACTGCAGTTCGGTCCAGATGTAGCCTTCCGTGAACAGCAGCGCCTGGGCGCGTTCCGGCGTGACGGTCGTGGGCGCGCAAAGGAAGTCGTAGCGGCCGGCGTTCAACGCCGGGATCAGGCCGGAGAACGCCGCGGAATCGATCACGATCTCTCGCCCCATGCGGCGTGCGACTTCGCGGAACAGGTCGATCTGGAAGCCCTGCACGCCGCCCTGGAGGTTGGGGAAGGCGTGCGGCGCGAAGGTGCCGTCGACGCCGCAGCGCAGCGGCGGCTGTGCCTGGGCGAAAGCCGGGCCGGCGGCCATGGCCGACAGCAAAGCAGCGGCGAGAAGCCTACGCATCGTGATGCCTCCTTATCTTTGTGCTGTGCAACATTTCAGATGGCCGCGCGGCTGTCCATGTGGGACTGCCATAAAAGGGCCTTGCCGGCGTCTCGGTCGCGCCGTGCCGTGGGTGTTCAATCCTTACTCACAGGAGGCACCCATGCCATTCATTCCCATCACCCTGCTCGCCACCGGTTTTATCGGCAACCTCCTGCTGGTTGCCCTGCTGATCGGCGATGCGACGGCCCCCGGTCGTATTCCCCTGTTCGCTGCGGCTGTGCTCGCCCTCGGCGGTGCGGCGCTGATGCTCGGGGGCCTGGCCCTGCTGGAACCGCGTGACGATCGCCGGTCACCCGCCGATCACCTCTCCTGATGGCGGTTGTCCATTCCGCGGAAGACGATCAGCGGTCGCGATGCGCGACGGCGCGGCGACATGTCGAGCCAGTCCAGAAATTCCACCAGCACGCGCCCGGTGATGTCCGCGACGCGGTGGCGATGCGCCTGTTCCGGCGTGAACCAACCAAGGCGCTCCAGTTCGCCTGATCCCGCGATGTCGCCGTGCACGGCCTCCGCCGGCGCGCACAGGAAGCGCGCATTGAAGCGGATCGGCCGCCCGCCTGGGGTCACGGCGCGGCACACATAGTCCAGCGACGCCAGATCGGCCGCGACGCCATCACCGCGGCGCTCTCCCAGCACGAGTCCGGTTTCCTCGAATAACTCGCGCACCGCCGCGATGGCGATGGCTCGCGCGCGGGCGGGCGTCGCACGGCGTTCCAGCATGCGCCTCGTGGTCACGGGCAGTTCCGTCACGGCGGGCTGGCGATGGTCGTCAGGATCCACGCGGCCGCCGGGGAAAACCATGACATCGGGCATGAAGCGGTGCTTCGCGTGGCGCTGGCCCATCAGCACCTCCGGCCCCTGCGGACCGATGCGCCAGACGATGAGGCTCGCCGCGTCGCGCGGGCGAACCGTGCGGCGCGTGCGGCCTTCCGTGTCGGCGCCGCCGGGATTGTCGGCGGCCGCGTCAGTCAAGCGCGAAGCCCCGCAGGCGCAGCCAGGCGCGGAAGCCGAAGCGCTCGGGGACAGAGAGCTGCCGCGCGGCGTTTTCCGACCAGGTGCAGCCCTCCGGCGCCGGCCCGTGGATGTCCGGATAGCGGGGCTTCTGCTTCGGGCGCAGCGCGTCATAGGCGTCGAGCGCTGCGGGCAGGGCGCTGTCGTCATAGGCCTCGCGATGGATCACCGCGACGGGCGGCAGGCGCGGCGTCGTCTCGTTGCGGTTCTCCGGCCAGCCGAGCGTCAGCCCCGCCACCGGATAGACCCCGTGCGGCAGGCCAAACAGCGGCCCCACCTTCTCGATATGGCTGCGGACGTAGGAGATCGGGCAGGTGCCGAGCCCCGCCGCGTCCGCCGCCGCGATCGCCATGCCCATCGCCAGCGCCGCGTCCACGGCGGTGTTAAGGAAGGTGTCCATGTTGTTGTTCGCGTGTGTGCGGCCGTGGCGGGCGCAGGCCTGTTGGCCGCGCCGCATGTCGCCGCAGAACAGCAGCAGGACCGGGGCGTCCTTGATCCACGGCATGGTGCCGATCCAGTCGGCGACCTTGGCGATCTTCTCGGCGTCCCGCGTGACGATGATGGAATATTGCTGCAGGTCCGACTTGGCAGGCGCCGACTGCGCCGCGGCGAGCACCGTGTCGAGCAGCGGGTCGGCGACGTCCTCCGCGCGGTAGCGTCGCGTCACCCGGCGGTCGAGCAACGCGGCGAGCGCGGGCGGGATCACCGCCGGCGGCTCGAAGGGCAGGGCGCCGTAGCGCGCGCGGATCAGGTCGTCGGGCGTCATGGCGGCAGGGTGGCACCCATCGGGCGACGGCGGAAGCCGCCCCGCCGCGAAGGCGTTGCCGCTCGCCATGGCTTGGCGGGCACCTCCCCCAATCGGAGGGCCGGGATCTCCTCTACCGGCCGCGCACCGCGGGCAGCAGGCGTAGGAAACTGACGGTGCCCGCCAGCCCCGCCACCGCGACGCCGAGCCAGATGGCAGCCACCATGCCCGCCTGCGGGTCTAGCGACAGGCAAACCGCCACCGCCGCGGCGCCCAGCGACTGGCCGAGCAGCCGCGACGCCGCGAGGATGCCGCCGGCGCCGCCGCTGCGGTGGGGCGGCGCGCTGCTCATCAGCGCCTTCATGTTCGGCGATTGGAAGAAGCCGAAGCCGATGCCGCAGATCACGAGCCGCCAGGCGATCGAGACGATGCCCGCATCTGGCGGCAGCGTCGCGATGGCTGCGAGGCCCAGGGCGACGACGAACAACCCGATGCCCCCCAGCAGCCCCGGCGCCACCCGGTCGCTGAGCGGCGCCGCGATGAGGGTCATCACGGCGAGGGTCGCCGGCCAGGGGGTGATGAGGAAGCCCGCCTCGACCTGGCTGTAGCCGAGCTTGAACTGGAACAGGAAGGGCAGCACCACGAACACCAGCCCCTGGATGACGAAGGCGCAGATCGACGTGGCCGATGACAGGGCGAACAGCGGCAGGCGGAAAAGGTCGACGGCGAGGATCGGCGCCGCGTGGTTCGCCTCCCGCCGCCGCAGCGCGAGGAAGCAGGCGACGGCGGCGCCCAGCGCGCCGGCGATGACGGGCCACGCCGCGCGATGCGCGATGCTCGCGACGCCAAACAGCAAGGCACCGAACATGGCCGCACAGAGCAGCGCCGAGATGGCGTCGAAGGGGCGGATGTTGCGCTCCGTCGCCGGCAGGTCCCGCGCGGCGAGACCGACGACGAGCAGCGCGAGCGGCACATTCATCAGGAACAGCCAGGGCCAGTCGGCGACTGACAGGATCGCCGAGGCGGCGGTCGGGCCGACCGAGAAGGCGATGCCGACCACCAGCGCATAGACGCCGAGCCCGCGGCCGAGCCGGTCCGGCGGGTAGAGGGTGCGGATCAGCGCCGGCGTCGTCGCCGATACCGCCGCCGACCCCAGCCCGAGCAGCGCGCGCGCCACGGCGAGGCCAGCGAGCGACTCCGCGAGGCCACTGGCGATGGCGCCGAGGGCGAAGACGCCGAGGCCGGCGAAGAAGATGCGCCGATGCCCATGGATCTCGCCCAGCGCGGCCAGGGGCAGCAGCGCAGCGATCACCGCGAGGTAATAGGCGTTCACGATCCAGATCGCGCTGGCGGGATTCGCGCCGATGCCCTGGGCGATGGCGGGCAGCGCGGTGCTCGTCAGGGAGATGTCGAGCGTGACGATGGCGACGCCGAGCTGGACGGCGACCACGGCGCGCAAGCGCGCCCCGCGGTCGGCAGGCTGGGTCATCGGCACGTCATGCCAGCGGACTGGTCAATCGACCGGTCCGAGGCCGCGAATGCGGCCCGCCGGTCGTCCGGCGAAAGCCAAGCCGACCGGAGGTCTGCGCCCCACGTCGGAGGGCATGAACAGGGTAGGGGCCGTTGGTATCATGCCCGGACCACCCAGGCGTCCGCCACGGTCACGCCCTGGCCTTCGGCATGAATGATCAGCGGGTTGATCTCGGCCTCCGCCACCTCCTCCAGCGCCGCGAGGCGGGAGGCGGCGACGATCGCCTTCGCCAGCGCGTCGAGGTCGCCCTTCGGCAGGCCGCGCCAGCCCGCGAGCGGCTTCAGCCCCTTCACCTCGGCGATCATGGCGTGGGCCTCGGCCTCGCTGACCGGGGCGGAGCGGAGGGCGGTGTCGCGGTGCAGCTCGGCCATCACGCCGCCCGCGCCGATCAGCACCATCGGACCGGTCTCGGGGTCGCGGCGGAAGCCGAGAATGGCTTCGGCAAGGCCCTTCGCCATCGGCTGGACCAGGAAGCCAGTGATGGTGGCCTCGGGCGCCTTTGCCTTGACGCGGGCGAGCATCTCGGTGGCTGCCGTCTTGAGCGCGGCGGCGTCGGGGATATTCAGCACCACGCCGCCGATCTCGGTCTTGTGGGCGAGGTCCGGGGACAGGATCTTGAGCGCGACCGGGTAGCGCATCCCGTCCGGCACGGCATCAGGCGTGGCCATGGTGGCGGTGCTGCCCGGTAGGCCCAGCGCGGCGAAGAGGGCACGCGCATCCGCCTCATCCGGCCGCGCCGGCAGGACGTGGGTGATGGCGGCGGCGGCCGGGACGCTGCGCGGCGCCTGCCAGTCGAGGAAGGCGCGGATCACGTCGGCGCAGGATTCCGGCGTGCGGAAGGCGGGGATGCCGGCCTCGCCCAGCATGCGCAGCGAGACATCGGCCTGCGGCACGAGGAAGGCCGCGACGGGCTTCGCCAGCCCGGCCTTCGCCGCCCCGAGGATGCCCGCCACCGCATCATGCGGCCGGAACTGTGCCGAGGAGCCGACCACCGACAGGGCAAGGTCGGTGTTCGGGTCGGAGGCGAGCGCGGTCAACGCTGCCTGCACCTTGTCCGCCCGCGTGCCGGCAAGCGTCACGTCGATCATCCGGCCGTGATGCGGCAGGCCGGCCGCCTTGAGGCCGGCGACGGCCGTCTCGTCGGGGGCGGCCGTCTCGATGCCGGCGACGCCCAGGGCGTCGACAGCCATGGCGCCGCCGCCGCCCGTGGTGGTCATCACCGACACAGCGCGCTTCGGCGCGGCGATGGGCTTGCGGCCGATGAACAGGGCCGGCGCCTCCAGCAGCCCCTCGATCATCGTCACGCGGGCGATGCCATTGGCCCGGAAGAAGGCATCGGCCGCGGCATCCGAACCTGCCAGCGCCCCAGTGTGGCTGTTCGCCAACTCGGCCCCGAAGGAGGACCGGCCCAGCTTGTAGGCGATGATCGGCTTGCCGGCCGCATGGGCGCGCCGCGCGGCCTCCGCCAGCAGGTCGGCACGGCGGATGGCTTCGAGGAACAGCAGGATGGCGTCGACCTGCGGGTCGTCCACCAGCATGCCCGCGATCTCGCTGGCGGTCAGGTCGGCCTCGTTGCCCGTGCTGATCAGATGCGAGAAGCCGAGGCCGCGCGCGGCGCCGCGCGCCATGATGGCGCCAAGCATCGAGCCCGATTGCGAGACGAGCGCGAGCCGGCCGGCCGGGAGGCTCTCTGCCTCGAGCGCCGCGTTCACGCTGCAGGCCGTGCGGCTGTTAAGGTTGATCAGCCCCATCGAGTTCGGGCCGAGGATGCGGACGCCGGCGGCCTTCGCCGTCGCCAATAGCCGCGCCTGCCGCGCCTGGCCTTCCGGGCCGGCTTCCGCGAAGCCATCGGCGAGGATGGCGGCGACCGGGATGCCCTTCGCCGCGACATCGGCGATGACGCCTTCGACATGCTCGGTCGCCAGCAGGAGGTAGGCGAGGTCGACCGGGCCGGGGATGTCGGCGATGGAGGGATAGGACTTCTCGCCGAGCACCGTTTCGGCGCGCGGATTCACGGGGTACAGCTCGCCGTCGAAGCCATGCTTGCGCAGATACACCTGCGCACGTGCCGTCAGCCGCGCCGGGTCGGTCGAGGCGCCGACCAGCGCGATGCGGCGGGGATTGAGCAGGGCAGGGGCGAGGGCGGTCATGCGGCGGTCCGGTTCAGCTCGGGCCCTGGGCGACGCAGTCCTCGGGCGGCGCTGCGGGCGGGGCGACATGGATGGCAAGGAAGGCGGGTGCTGCCGCGTCGGCCGGCAGCACGGCGAGGTCGTAGTCATGCAGGGAGATGCCGCCCTCCGCGATGCGCTGCCGTGTCGCGGCGCGGGCGAGCAATTCGCGCGTTGGGCGCAGCACGGCCGCGCGGCTGCCGGGCGGCAGACCGGGCAGGTCTCCGAACAGCACCACCGCTTCCGGTCGCGCCCAGGGCATGTTGGCGGGCAGCCTTTCGAGATGGCGCGCGACCGGCGCGAAGACGCAGGGCGCGGCGCGCAACGGCGCTTCGAGCGCGCCGGTCGGCGGCATGCGTTGCACCGCATCCACCACCACCGGCGGCACGCTGGCCGGTGGCGTTACGGTCACGAAGGGTGCCGGCGCATCCTGCGCCGCGGCGGGCAGGGCGAAGGCGCAGAGCGCCAGGATCGCCGCCCGCCGCAACGCCCGATCCTCAGATCGGGTCCCAGCAGAACACGTCGCCGGACCGCTCCAGCTTCGAGAAGCCCTGGGCGAGCGACGGCAGCGCGTATTCGGCAATGGCTTCCGGCGTCCAGCCATTCTCGCGATGCACCGACTTGATCGGGCGGATCTGGGAATAGACGAACAGCTCGTTCATGCGCGGGGAGAAGATCTGCCCCGTCACGTCCTTCGCCGCGTCCGAGGCGAGGAACACCGCGAGCGGCGCGTTCTTGTCCGGCGTCATCTGCATGATGCGCTCGACGCGGCGCTTCTGTTCCGGCGTCTCCGCGGGGATGGTGCCGGTCATGCGCGACCAGGCGAAGGGCGCGATGCAGTTCGAACGCACGTTGAAGCGCGCCATGTCGAGCGCGATCGACTTCGACAGGCCGGCGATGCCGAGCTTCGCCGCCGAGTAGTTCGCCTGCCCGAAATTGCCGATCAGCCCCGAGGTCGAGGACATGTGGACATAGGCGCCCGACTGCTGCTGGCGGAAATGCGTGGCGGCAGCGCGCGAGACGTAGAAGGAGCCGTTCAGGTGGACGGCGATCACCGCATCCCATTCCTCGGGCGTCATGCGGTGGAAGATCTGGTCGCGCAGGATGCCGGCGTTGTTCACGACGATATCGATGCGGCCGAAATGATCCAGCGCCGACTGCACGATCTTCTGCGCCGAGGCCCAGGAGGAGACGCTCTCGGACGAGATCTCGGACTGGCCGCCATTCTGGGCGATGATCGCCTTCGTCTGCTGCGCGGGCGTGGCGTCCGTGCCCTCGCCGGTCACCGAGGCGCCGATGTCGTTGATGATGACCTTGGCACCCTGGCCGGCCATCATGATGGCGATCTCGCGCCCGATGCCGTTGCCGGCCCCCGTCACGATCGCAACCTTGCCCTCGAGCATGTTCGGCATGCGGCATCCCCTCCGTGGTGTTAAGCCGCTTAAGCTTCTAGACCCGGCCCGGCGGGGCGTGAAGCCGGGTTGCCGGGATGCCGGCCGGCGACCAACATGGGCGACGACCGACAAAGAGGCTTTCGTGGCGCTGGTGACCCTGGAGGGCGTGGGCAAGACCTATCGCGGCCGTACCGGCGCGTGGGAAGCCGTGCGCGATTTCTCGCTCGACCTGGCGGAGGGGGAGTTTTTCTGCCTGCTCGGCACCTCCGGCTGCGGCAAGACCACCGTGCTGAACATGGTCGCGGGGTTCGAGCAGCCGAGCACGGGTCGCATCCTTCTGGACGGCTCCCCGGTGGAGCGGCCCGGCGCCGATCGTGGGGTCGTCTTCCAGGGGCATGACAGCCTCTATGACTGGCTGACGGCCATCGAGAACATCGGCTTCGGCCTGCGACTGCGCGGCATGGGCCGGCGCGACCGCCGCGCGAAGGCGGAGCATTACCTGCATATGGTCGGGCTGGACGGGCAGGGGGCCAAGCATCCGTCGGAATTGTCGGGCGGCATGAAGCAGCGCATCCAGATCGCACGCGCGCT
Source organism: Neoroseomonas terrae (assembly GCF_018129025.1). Lineage (GTDB taxonomy): Bacteria > Pseudomonadota > Alphaproteobacteria > Acetobacterales > Acetobacteraceae > Neoroseomonas > Neoroseomonas terrae. Next base: position 20,257 of record NZ_JAAEDI010000040.1, read on the forward strand.
TGCGAACGATCCCCGCATCCTGCTGATGGACGAGCCCTTCGGCGCGCTGGATGCCATGACGCGCGCCGTGCTGCAGGGCGAGCTGTCCCGCATCTGGGCGGAGACGCGCAAGACGGTGCTGTTCATCACCCACGATATCGAGGAAGCCGTGGCGCTCGCGACGCGGGTCGGCGTGATGAAGCGGGGCCCGGGCGGCACGCTGAAGGCGGTGATCCCGGTCGATCTTCCCTTCCCGCGCGAGCGGACCTCCGACGCCTTCATGGCGGCCTTCCGCGAGGTCCATGCGCTGATCCATGACGAGATTCACGGTGCGCACTGAGCGTTTCGCTACGATCGCCGGCTATGTCGCGGGTTTCGTGCTGCTGTTCCTGATCTGGCACCTGGCGGCGGTGTATCTGGTGAAGTCGGTGCTGTTCCCGCCGCCGATCCCGGTGTTCGACCGCGCGGTGGTGCTGATCGAGGACAACATCCTGCAGGAACAGATCGTCGCCTCCATGCGGCGCATCCTGCAGGGCTTCCTGCTTGGCAGCGTCATCGGCATCCCGATCGGCCTCGCCATCGGGTCCTTCCGGATCGTGCGCTGGCTACTGGAACCCTGGACGGAATTCTTCCGCTTCATCCCCGCCGTCGCGATGATCACCGTCGCGGTGATTTGGTTCGGCATCGGGGAGGAGAGCAAGATCTTCCTGATCGCCTACACCACCGTCTTCGTCGTGGTGATCAGCACGGCGGCGGGTGTCGGTGCGGTCGGGCGGGACAAGATCCGCGCGGCGCAATGCCTCGGCGCGTCGCGGTTGCAGGTCTTCGCGCTGGTCGCGCTGCCGGCGACGGTGCCCTACATCCTGACCGGCATGCGGCTTGCCATGGCGAATGCCTTCGTCACCATCGTGGCGGCGGAGCTGATCGCGTCGAATGACGGGCTCGGCAAGCTGCTGTGGGATGCACGCCTGTTCATGCAGGTCGAGGACATCTTCGTCGCACTGGTTGCGCTGGGCCTGCTCGGCTTCTTGACGGACCGGGTATTCCGGCTGCTGATCCGCGCCTTCGCCGGGCGCTTCAATGCCACCGTCTGAGCACGCCTCCGGCGTGAAGCAACTGTTTGAGCACGCCGCCGGCGTGACGGTCTGACAGGGAGACCCGCATCATGAACCGTCGTTCCATCCTCGCGCTGCCGGCCGCGGCCGCCGGTGCCTATGTGCTGCCGGCCGCCGGCCAGTCGCCGACAAAGGTGACCATCGCGACCGGCGTGGACCCGTCCTTCGCCGCCTTCTACGTCGCGAAGGAGGGCGGCTTCTTCGAACGCAACGGGCTCGACGTCACGGTCAATACCGGCCCGTCCGGCTCGGCCATGGTCGCCTTCCTGATCGGCAACCAGATCGCCTCCGCCTACGGTGCCGAACAGGCGGGCGTGTCGGCCAATGTTCGCGACCCGAATGTGGTCGCGGTGGCCGAGGGTGTCGCGCTGCTGCGCTGGATCAGCGTGCTGGGCCGCAACATCACCACCATGGAGGAGCTGAAGGGCAAGCGCGTCGGCGTCGCGCGCGGCACGGGCTCCGAGACCTTCTGGCTGTCGGTCGTCGCCAAGCTGAACCTGAACCCGGCCGACTACACCATCGTGAATGTCGAGGCGCCGGAGATGGTCGCGGCGCTGGAACGTGGGAACATCGACGCCTTCGCGGTGTGGGAACCCTGGCCGACCCGCGCGCAGCGCGCCATTCCCAACACGCACATCCTGGTCAACAACGAGCAGATCCAGATCGTCCGCAACTACATCTACATGAACAAGGCCTGGGCGACGGAAAACCGGCCCGTCACTGAGCGAATCATGCGTTCCTTGATCCAGGCGAGCGACTTCCTCGATTCCAACCGCGAGGATGCCGTGCGCCAGGTCGCGCGCTTCCTGCGCCAGGACCGCGCCCTGGTCGCCGAGCTGATGAACAAGGTCGGCTACCGCATGAACCTGACGGCGGACAGCGTGGCGAACATCCAGCTGGCGATCGACCAGCTGCGCGGCATGAACCGGCTGGACCGGCCTGTGACGACGGCCGATGTGATCTGGGCGGATCCGCTGCGCTGGGTCGCGCCGGACCGCGTGCGGATCTGACCCGGATGGCCGAAGACCGCCGGCTCGCCTCGCTGCAACGCTTCGCCGCCCATGTGGCGGAGGTCGCGCCCATCGACCTGTCGCTGCGACTGTGGGATGGCGCCCTGGTCGCGCTGGCACCGGCGGCGCGCAGCGACCTCGTGGTGTCGATCGCAACGCCGGCGGCGTTGACCCGGCTGGTCCGGCGGCCGCGGCTGACCACCGTGGTCGAGCTGATCGCCGAAGGCGCCGTGGACCTGGAGGGCGGAACGCTTCTTGACCTGTCTGCACGGCTCGGCGGCGGGTCGACACGCGGCATGGCGAAGAAGCTGAACAAGGTGCTGGCGGCAAAGACATTGCTGCCCTTCGCCTTCGGGCCCGGCAGCGGCGGGGCAGGGCACGCCTATGGCGGCAGCCAGCAGGCGAAGCTGGCGGCCGGGCGCGACGACAAGGCGCTGGTGCAGTTCCACTACGATTTGTCGAACGACTTCTATGCGCTTTTCCTCGACCAGGAGCGCGTCTATTCCTGCGCCTACTTCCCCGACTGGGAGGCGGATATCGAGACGGCGCAGAAGGCCAAGCTCGAGATGATCTGCCGCAAGCTGCGGCTGAAGCCGAGCGAGACGATGCTCGACATCGGCTGCGGCTGGGGCGGGCTGGTCTGCCACGCCGCGCAGCACCACGGCGTGCATGCGCATGGCGTGACGCTGTCCCAGGCGCAGCACGATTACGCGGTGGAGAAGGTGAAGCGGCTAGGCCTGGAAGACCGCGTCACCATCGAGCTGCGCGACTTCCGTGAGCTGTCGGGTGTCGAGTTCGACAAGATCGCCTCGATCGGCATGTTCGAGCATGTCGGGCTGGAGAACCGCGCAGGCTACTTCCAGCAGATCCGCGGGCTGCTCCGGCCGCGCGGCATCTACCTGCACCATGCCATCACGCGGCCGATGAAGAAGACCGAGCGTGACTTTCGCAAGAAGCGGCCGGAATACAGCGCCATCGTGAACTACGTGTTTCCGGGCAGCGAGCTGGACCACATCGGCGGCACCGTCGATGCGCTGGAAGCCGGCGGCTTCGAGGTGCATGACGTGGAAGGCTGGCGCGAGCATTACGGCCGCACCTGCAGGCTGTGGACGGAACGTCTGTACGCCAACCGCGCGGCGGCCGAGGCCGAGGTCGGCGCGGCGAAGACGCGGCTGTGGCTGCTGTATCTCGCCGGCGTCTGCCTGGGCTTCGAGCGCGGCACGATCGGCATCTTTCAGACGGTTGCGACGAAGCGGGCGCGTGGGGCTTCCGGCATGCCGCCGACGCGCGCGGACCTGTACGCATGACCGGGCCGGCGTTCCGCCGAGCCACGTCGGCCGACCTGCCGGCGATCGTCGCGCTGCTGGCGGACGACGTGCTGGGCGCCGCGCGCGAGCGGCCCGGTGATCCGGCCTATGACGACGCTTTCGCAGCCATCGACGCCGACCCCAACCAATTCCTGGCGGTCGTCGAGGACGGAGGGCGGATGATCGGCTGCTTGCAACTCTCCTTCATCCCTGGCCTGTCACGGATGGGGCTGTGGCGCGGCCAGATCGAGAGCGTGCGCATCGCCGCCAGTCACCGCGGCGCGGGCCTCGGGCGGCGCATGTTCGAGTGGGCGATCGAGCAGTGCCGGGTGCGCGGCTGCGGGCTCGTGCAGCTCACCACCGACAAGGCGCGGCCGGATGCGCGGCGCTTCTACGAATCCCTTGGCTTCGCGGCGAGCCATGAGGGCATGAAGCTGTCACTCACGACAGTGACGGCACCAGCGCCGCCGCCGCCGGCCTGACCGGCGGCGCGCCTTCGTCTGTCCGCACGTCGAAGGGCGCCGTGTCCAGCAGTTTGTCGAGGTCGGGCGGCGCCTGCATGACCCGCGCGTGCCGGCGCACTAGCCCCGCCGACAGCAGCTCGATGCCGGACAGGTCGAAGGGCGCAACGTCGGTGATGCCGACCGAGGCGAAGTAGTCGAGGAACTTCACATGGTTGCCCTGGATACGGGTGGTGGCGCCGCTGAAATCGGCCCAGACTGCGGGGATGCCATAGGCATGCGCGACGATCAGCCCATGCAGGGATGTCGAGATGATTATCTCACAGGCCAGTACCTCATCGAGGAAGGCCTCGATCTCCTCGGCACCGCAGCGAAGGATGTCGATCTCGGCGACGTCGGGCGCCAGGGAAAGCGGCTCCTCGCCGTGGACGTGGTGCCGGATCAGGCCGAGGGCGTGACGCTTGGTGACCCGAGGATGATATAGCCGCGGCAACAGCAGGGCGGGGTCGCCGTAGATCTCGGGGCAGGTGCCGCCGCTGTCGCGCACCAGCCGGCGGGTCAACGGCCCGCGCACCGCGCAATAGGTCGCGTCGGGACTGAGTCGGTCCGTCAGCCGCGGTGAGCCCGATCCCCAGACCTTGGTATTAGCGCGGGCGAACTTGATCACGGACCCGATGGCGAGCACGCCCGCCCCCGGGGCGACGAAGCGCGGCGGCATGCCGGTCAGGCGGTGCACGAGCCAGGGGTTCAGCACGTCGCCGAAATTGCCGGGATAGGGCTGCTCCATCCACCACAGCGGGACCCGGTCCTTGGGGCGGCCGATCCGTCGCGCCTCGGTTTCGAGCGACAGGCGATACGCCTTGCTGCGCGCGAGACCCGAAGCCGCGGGATCGTCCAGCGCCGCGATCCGCTGCAGCACCTCCGTCGCTAGGTCGAGCCGGCTGGAATCGAGCACGAACTCGAAATAGCCCGACAGGAACTCGCGCAGGCGGCGCGGCTCGGCCTCCGGGACAGCCAGGATCGCCTGGAGCCGCGCCTCGTATTCGCCGAGCGCTTCTTCCAATTGACCTTTCCGGCGCAGGACGCGCGCCAGCGTCCGGACGGCACCGTCATGCCCCTCATCGAGCCGGATCATGCGCTGCAGATAGACCGTCGCCTCGGGCAGCCGGCCCTTGCCGATCTCCTCCTGCGCCAGCCCTTGTAGGCCGGTGAACAGCCGCTGCCGCTCGAAGGCCGCGGCGCGATGCTGCTCGACCTGGCTGATGAAGGACCGAACATTGCCCGACTGTCCTACTTCGAGCCAGGGATCCTCGGCCGGCGCGTCGGTCGACCGGCGCAGGGCGACGCCACCCGGGGAGAGCAGGGTGACGTCGAGGTGGCCCTGGAATTCCCGCCAGGCCTCCTCGAGGAAGTAGTCGTCCGTGGCGCGCAATTCCGACGTCGCCTCAAGCTCGGCGACGCGTGCGGCGAGGCGGCGGCCCGCCTCGGTGTAGTTGAAGTAGAGAAAGGCCGGCACGAAGGTGCGGCCGCGCTGCACCGGGTCGAAATCCTGGAGGCGGGCGAAGTTGCGCAGGAAGGCTGCGAAGTCGCTGCCCAGCCCTTCGAGCACCGGTGGCCGCTTCCGCACGCGGCTGTCGACATCGAGCCAGAACACCGGCGCGCGGTGCTGTTCCAGCTTGCGGCGAATGAAGGCGGGCTTCATCCGGCAGATGTCGGCCCAGTCGCGGCCTTCGGGGGGCTCCACCTCCTCGATGTCGTGCGGCAGGCCCAGGGCGTCGAGGTCCGCCCGCAGCTGCGCCGCGGCATCGTAGTAGTAGCGCCGGCCAGCATAGAAGCTGATGAAGATGGGAGCAGTCACGGCGGTCTCCGGCGCGGGGCGGCTTCAGGGCGCGGCAGCGGGCTGCGGCTGCAGGGCGACCGACGCGGCTTCGGTGCAGAGGATGGCGCGCTGGCGGAGCGCCGGCTCGGCCTCGAACAGCGGCACGGGGGTGAGCCTCCCCTCCCGCGCGGCCAGCAGCAGCCGGCGGGTCAGGCCGATGGTGACGAGCAGGGCGTCGAAGCTGTCTGAATCCGGGGGAATCCCCGGGCGCTCGAGTACCATGACCGCCGGATCAAAGAGGCGCACCGCGCGGTGCGCCAGCGCGATCTCGGTGCCCGCGAGCCGCAGCACGGCGACGGGCTCGGCATCCGCCGCCAGCGCTGCGGCGATGCTGTCGAGCCAGGGACCGTCGGGGTCGAGCTTCACCCGCCGCGCCGCGTCGCCCGGCGACGTCAGCGTGAGTGCGGTCCGTTCGGCCAGCGCCGTACCGTGCCGGCCGAGGCGGCGTTGCACCGCCGGGTGCAGGGCGGGCGGCGGCGGGGCGCCGATCGTCAGCATGATCCCGCCACCGGACAGGAGCTGCGCGCAGGCGTCGACGAGCGCCGCGCCCCAGGGCAGCGGCGGGGCTGCCGGCGCGGGCGGGATGGCGAAGGCCGGCACGGCGGCCATGTGCGCGGAGGCGCGGACCGGCTCCTCCGGTGCGAGAGTACGGCGCCGGCCGAGCGCGGCGGCAAGCCGCCCTTCCGCCGCCAGGGCAGCCCGGCGCTGGGCGGCCACTTCGGCGGGCGCGGCGGGCCGGGCGAGGCGGGCGAGATCCCTTCCGTCCAAGGCGGGGCTCCCGCTCTCGTCCAGCGGCGTCATGGCGCCTGCGAGCGATGGCAGTGCCTGGTTTACCAGCCTGCCGAGCTTGGCCGAGGCATTGCAGACCGTCGCCACCGGGGTGCCGGTGAGCGCGGCGAAGATGGTCCCGTGGAAACGGCTGGTGACCACCAGGTCCGCGGCGGCGTAGGTGGCGATCGCCATGGGCACGCCGAGCGCGGCGAGGTCGATGTGGCGGATGCCGAGGATGCGGGCGGCTTCCGCATGGACCGCCGCATCATCCGTGGAATGGCGCGCGAGCAGGAGCTCATGCGTCTCGCCGACGCTGCGGGCGAGGCCAAGGATGGTGCGTAGCAGCGTCTCGCCCTGCAGCCCCGGCGTCTCGCGTGTGTAGCCGAGCGAGAGCAGCGCGAGCGGCCGCGGGCGCGTCGGGCGCACCACCGGGGCGAACCAGTGCGGTTCGAGCTCGGGCAGGGCGAAGGCCAGATCGGCGCCAAGTTCGACCTGGGCCAGGCCGCAGCCTTCCCGCAGCTCGGTGACATCGGTCCGGTCGCGGGCGGCGATGACGGCGGCACCGGACAGCGCCTCCAGATAGGCGGCGCGGCCGAAGGCGGTGCGGATGCCCTGCGTCCCGACGCCGAGCGCCGCATGCGGCACCCCGCAGTCGGCGGCGAAGCGCAGCGGCGCGGTGTAGTTGGCGGTGTTCGCGATGTCGTTGTCGTAGATGAGGCCGCCGCCGCCCAGCAGGACGAAGCCCGCATCTTCAATGAGGTCGAGCGGACCGTCGGGACCGAGCAGCGACACCTCGTCGAAACCGAGGCGACGGCAGATCGCGGCGGCAGCCAGCGTCACCGCGTCATCGCCGCAATTGCCGAGGTTCCAGGCGGAGGAAACGACGGCTCGCGAGCCGCGGGCGGCGCGGCGCGGCAGCGACTGCCAATGGCGGCAGAAGGCGAGCAGCGGCGCGAGATGGGCCTCGATGCCCGCGGGGGGCTGCGTCGCGCCGCGCCGGAAGACGACGAACACGTCGTTCGCCAGCACGGGGGCGCCGGCGGCGATGGTGGCGGCGAGCCGCCGCCAGCCCAGCGCCCGCAGCATGCCCTTGTGCACGACGACTGCCTCCGCCTGCCCGTCCCCCAGCGCCGAGGCGGCGCAATAGGGATAGGCGACGACGCCCGGAACCGCCTGATGAAGACGATCCACCATATAGTCCGGGCAGATCAGGGGGGTGGCAGGGTGCTCCGCTAGAAATCCAATGACGTCGGCATGTTGCGCATCGAACATGAAATCAGCGTAACGCCGTATGGATGAATTGTCGATAAACAATGCGCGTTATTGGTTTATTAACTGTTGGATGCCGACGCCCTCGTGAGGTGCCGGCGCCCGGTCCGGAAAAGCGCCGTAGACCCTTTTCCGGACGCTCCGCTCAGCTCTTCGCCGCGATGATCGACCCGCTCAGGCTTTCGGGGATCCGCCGCCGCCAGGCCCCCGCATCGACCTGCGTCACGAAGTCGAGCACCGCGCGGTTGAAAGCGTCGGGGTATTCCAGGTTCATGGTGTGCCCGCATTTCGGCAGAACGAGCAGGGCGCTCGTGGGGATCGTGCGCTTCAGATACAGCGCCGGTTCCAGCGTCGGGTCATCCTCGTCGCCCGCGACGATGAGCGTCGGGGTCGTATAGGCGCGGAAGCCCTCCGCAAGGTCGAACAGCGACGGGCGTTCACGCTGCACGCCGTTCATGGTCAGGGCCGAGCCCTCGGTCGAATGTTCGCAGAGCTGGTCGCGGAACTCGGCGTAGCCGCGAGGGTCGGTCTCCTCGAACACCAGGCGAGTGGGGCCGCGGCTGTAGCTCTTGCCGAACTCGGCCATGGTTTCGCCGCGGATGCGGGCGATGGCGCCGTCGGTCTCGGCACGGAACTGGTCGCGCTTGCCGGGCTCGGCGCCATAGCCGACGCCGGCGGCAGTCAGGCTGCGGGCGAGGCCCGGGTGGCGCAGGCCGAGATGCAGCGTGGCGAAGGCGCCCATCGACAGCCCGACGACATGCGCCGGCCCGAGGTCGAGGCCCTTGATCACCGCTGCGATGTCGTCCGTCGCGCGGTCCTGCGAATAGGCCTTCGGATCGCTGGGCACGGCGGAGGGCGGATAGCCGCGTGCACTGAAGGTGATGCAGCGGTAGCGGCGCGCGAAGAACCGCATCTGCGGTTCCCACGACCGCATGTCGCCGGCGAATTCGTGCACGAAGACCATCGGGATGCCGGCGCCGGCCTCCTCATAATACAGGTCTACGCCGTCATCGGTGCGGATCGTCGGCATCTGGAGCCCCTGGAACTGTGGATGCGGCAACGATGGCGAGGGCGGGCGGCGGCGTCCAGATGGGGCGTCAGGTGGGCTCGTCCGCTTCGACCACGGCATGGGCAGCGCGGTCGCGGCCTGCGCGCTTGGCCTCGTACATCAGCGCATCGGCGCGGCGGATCGCATCCTCCGCCGATGCCGGCGGCGTGTGGAACGTGACCGTGCCGATCGACGCGGTCACCGCCCAGCCGGCCTGTTCCATGCGCGAAGCAATGGCCTGGCGCACCCGTTCGGCGATGTCGCGCGCGTCACGCAGGTCGATGCGCCAGAGCACCGCCGCGAACTCGTCTCCGCCGAGACGCGAGGGCTCGTCCTCCCGCCGCAGCGTCGCGGCGAGCTGGGCACCCACGGCGCGCAACACCGCGTCACCCTCGGCATGACCGAAGCGGTCGTTCACCGCCTTGAAGCCATCGAGGTCGAGCATCAGCAGCGAGAAGACCTCCCCGTCGCGTCGCGCGCGCTGGATCGCGCGGTCGAGTGAAGCGAGGAAGCCCACGCGGTTCGGCAGGGCGGTGAGTGAATCGCTCGTCGCCATGGACCGCATGTTCAGCGAGGCGCGGCGCAGTTCGAGCGTCGTCACCACCATGCGCGCCAGGGCGCGCAGCGTGGCGTTGTCGGCGTCGCTCAGCTCGCGCGGTTCGTGATCGAGTACGCAGAGCGTCCCGAGCGCGTGCCCCTCCGCATTCACCAGCGGGACGCCGGCGTAGAAACGCAGGCGGGTCTCGCCGGTGACGAAGGGATTGCCGGCGAAGCGGGGATCCTTCGTGGCGTCCGGCACCACCATCGTGGCGCCGGCGGGTTCGAGGATCGCATGGCCGCAAAAGGAGGTGTCACGCGGGCCTTCCGTAGCCTCGAACCCCGCGCGAGCCTTGAACCATTGGCGGTCCGCATCGAGCAGCGTGACCAGGGCGGTGGGAACGTTCAGCAACCGGCGGGCGAGTTCGGCCACGCCATCGAAACTCTCCTCGCAGGCGGTGTCGAGCACGTCGTAAGAACGCAGGGCGGCTAGGCGCTCGGCCTCGTTCGGCGCCGGGGGTGGGGGAATGAACCCGGCGGCCGTCGCGGCAAGTTGCATCAAGCTGGGGTCCTCCCGATCGGTTCACCAAGTCCATTCTTACTTATGGAGCCTGCGGCTCAGGTCCACCCGTCTTGACTTCATCGAGTCGCGAGCGCATCTGCAATCCGTACCATTCGGGTCCTGATTTTTGGAGGGCAACGGCCGTGCTGCGGCTGTCCAAGCTGACCGACTACGCCGTCGTCGTTCTGGCAAGGCTGGAGGAGGCCGAGGATGGGCGCGTGCTGACCGCGCCCGGGCTCGCCGCCGCCACCGGGCTTGGGGAACCGACCGTCGCTAAGGTGCTGAAGACCCTGTCCCATGCCGGGCTGGTCGAGGGGCGCCGCGGGGCGTCGGGCGGCTACCGCCTGGCGCGGCCGCTGGCCGCGATGCCATTGACCGAGGTGATCGCGGCGATAGACGGCCCCATCGCGCTGACGGCCTGCGTGGACAACGCCGCCGGCTGTTGCGAAACGGAGGACCGTTGCGCGGTTCGCGGCCGGTGGGACCCGGTGAACGATGCCATCCGCCGGACGCTGTCCGGCATTTCCATCGCTGATCTTGCGGGAGCGTCGGCCGTCATGCCGCCGCACGCCGCCGGGGCGCGGCGCCCCGCCACGTTTGCCGCCGAGTAGGACGGAGAAGAGAATGCCTGCCGTCACCGAGACGATTGAAACCGTCCAGTCGGTCACTGAATCCACGTACAAGTGGGGCTTTGAGACCGATATCGAGATGGAGTTCGCACCCAAGGGGCTGAACGAGGACATCGTCCGCTTCATCAGCGCGAAGAAGAACGAGCCCGAATGGCTGCTCGAATGGCGCTTGCGCGCCTTTTCGGCCTGGAAGGCGATGGTGGAACCGCGCTGGGCCGCGGTGAAGTATCCGCCGATCGACTACCAGGACGCGCATTACTACGCCGCGCCGAAGACGAAGGTCGGGCCGAAGTCACTGGACGAGGTCGACCCCGAGCTGCTGAAGACCTATGCGAAGCTCGGCATCCCGCTGCGTGAGCAGGAGATCCTGGCCGGCGTCGAGGGCGCCGGCTCGGTCCCGGCCGAGGGTCGCATGCCGGTGGCCGTCGATGCCGTGTTCGACAGCGTCTCGGTCGCGACCTCCTACAAGGAGCGGCTGGGCAAGGAAGGCATCATCTTCTGCTCGATCAGCGAGGCGGTGCAGGAGCATCCCGAGCTGGTGCGGAAGTACCTCGGCACGGTGGTGCCGCAGGGCGACAACTTCTTCGCTGCGCTGAACAGCGCCGTCTTTACCGACGGGTCCTTCGTCTACATCCCGAAGGGCGTGCGCTGCCCGATGGAGCTGTCCACCTACTTCCGCATTAACGCGAAGAGCACCGGGCAGTTCGAGCGCACGCTGATCATCGCGGATGCGGGGTCGCATGTCTCGTATCTCGAGGGCTGCACCGCCCCGATGCGCGACGAGAACCAGCTTCACGCCGCGGTGGTCGAGCTGGTCGCGATGGATGACGCGACGATCAAGTATTCCACCGTCCAGAACTGGTACCCCGGCGATGCCGAGGGCAAGGGCGGCATCTACAACTTCGTCACCAAGCGCGGGGCCTGCCGCGGCGCGCGGTCCAAGATCTCCTGGACGCAGGTGGAGACGGGGTCGGCGATCACATGGAAGTACCCGTCCTGCATCCTCCAGGGGGAGGATAGCGTGGGTGAGTTCTATTCCGTCGCCATCACCAACAACTACCAGCAGGCCGATACCGGAACGAAGATGTTCCATATCGGGCCGCGCACCAAGTCGACCATCGTGTCGAAGGGCATCAGCGCCGGGCATGGGCAGAACACCTATCGCGGGCTGGTGCGCATCGGGGCTAAGGCCAAGGGCGCACGCAACTTTACTCAGTGCGACAGCCTGCTGATCGGCGATCTCTGCGGCGCCCACACCGTGCCCTACATCGAGAATCGCTGCGTGAGCGCCAAGGTCGAGCACGAGGCGACGACCAGCCGGATTGCCGAGGACCAGCTTTTCTACTGCCGCCAGCGCGGGCTAACGCAGGAGGAGGCGGTCGGCCTGATCGTCAACGGCTTCTGCCGCGAGGTGCTCAAGGAACTGCCGATGGAGTTCGCGGTCGAAGCGCAGAAGCTGCTGCAGATTTCTTTGGAAGGGAGCGTGGGCTGATGCTCCGCATTGAAGGACTGACCGCCGAGATCGACGGCAAGGAGATCCTGAAGGGGATCGACCTGGAAGTGCCGACCGGCGAAGTGCACGCCATCATGGGCCCGAACGGCTCGGGCAAGTCGACGCTGTCCTATGTGCTGTCGGGCCGCGAAGGCTATGAGGTCACGGGCGGCTCGGCGACGCTGGACGGCGTGGACATCCTCGCCATGGAACCCGAGGAGCGCGCCGCTGCCGGCCTGTTCCTCGCCTTCCAGTACCCGGTCGAGCTACCGGGCGTGGGCAACGTCACCTTCCTGCGCACGGCGCTGAACGCCATCCGCAAGGGGCGGGGCGAGAGCGAGCTGGATGCGATGCAGTTCCTCAAGCTGGCGCGCGAGCGGATGAAGGCGCTGTCGATGCCCGAGGACATGCTGAAGCGCGGCGTGAATGTCGGCTTCTCGGGCGGCGAGAAGAAGCGCAACGAGATCCTGCAGATGGCGCTGCTGCAGCCGTCCATGGCGATCCTCGACGAGACGGATTCGGGCCTCGACATCGATGCGCTGAAGATCGTCTCGGATGGCGTCAACGCGATGCGCGGGCCGAACTTCTCGGCGCTGGTCATCACCCATTATCAGCGGCTGCTCGACTACATCGTGCCGGACCGCGTGCATGTGCTGATGCAGGGCCGCATCGTGAAGTCGGGCGGGCCGGAACTGGCTCAGGAGCTGGAGGCGCAGGGGTATGGCGCCGTCCAGAACGCCGCATGACCGCGCCCGTCCCGACCGGCGCCGCGGGCTTCCTCGCCCGCTATGAAGGGCTGAAGGACCACCTGCCCGGCGCCCGCAAGCCCTGGCTGAACACGCTTCGGGCTGATGCCGCCGTGCATTTCGCCGCGCGCGGCTTCCCGACGCGGCGGGTGGAACAGTGGAAGTACACCGACCTCGCCCCCGTCGCGCAGGCGCATTTCGCCGAGCCGCTGACGATGGTCGAAGGCGCGCTGGCGCTGCCCGTGCCGAATGCGGCGCATCGCGCCGTCTTCGTCGATGGGCGCTTCCGGCCTGACCTGTCGGCGCTGGAGGGGCTGCCGTTCCGCGCCGTCGGTCTGGCGCAGCACCTGAACGACGCGGAGACCTTCCTTGGTTCGCTCGCGAAGCCGGAGAGCGAGCCGCTCGCCGCGCTGAATACCATGCTGTTCGAGGACGGGCTGTTCATCGACGTGCCGGATGGCGTCGATGGCGGGTTGCTGGAACTGGTGTCGATCACGGTCGATCCCGGCCGGCCCTTCGCCTTCCATCCGCGGCATCTGTTCCGCCTGGGCGCCGGCGCCTCGCTGACGCTGATCGAGACGGCGACCGGGCGCGGCCAGTGCCTGCACAATCCGGTCTTCGAGATCGACGTCGCCGAGGGCGCGACGCTGACCCACGGCAGGATGCTGCAGGAGGAAGCCACCGTCTTCCACCTGTCCACGATCTACGCGACGATCGCGGGCGGCGGCACCTACGACAACTTCACCGTCGCGGCTGGGCCGCGGCTGACTCGCAACGAGATTCATGCCGCGCTGACCGGCCCCAAGGCCGCCTGCCACATGAACGGCGCGCAGATGGCGGCCGACGGCCAGCATGTGGACACCACCACGGCGCTGGACCACGCGGCGCCGGATTGCGCGTCCCGCCAGACCTACAAGACGGTGCTGGCCGGCCGTGCCCGCGGCGTGTTCCAGGGCAAGATCCTGGTGCGGCGGGAGGCGCAGAAGACCGACGGCTACCAGATGAACCAGGCACTTCTGCTGTCGGAGGACGCGGAGATCGACAGCAAGCCGCAGCTTGAGATCTACGCCGACGACGTGAAGTGCAGCCATGGCGCAACGGTCGGCGCGCTCGATGCCGACAGCCTGTTCTATCTGCGCGCCCGCGGCATCCCGGAATCCCAGGCCAAGGCCATGCTGGTCGAGGCCTTCCTGCACGAGGCTGTGGAAACCGTGTCGGACGAAACGCTGCGCGGGGCACTGACCCGTGCGCTGGATGCCTGGTGGTCACGCCAGGGGCAGGCTGCGTGATGGATACGCTGGCGCCCGCCACCTTTGACGTCGCGCGCATCCGGCAGGATTTCCCGATCCTGTCGCAGCCGCAGGCGCGCGGGCGACCGCTGGTGTTCCTCGATTCCGGCGCGTCGGCGCAGAAGCCGCGCGTCGTGATCGACGCGATGGTCCGCTGCATGGAGACGGCCTATGCCAACGTCCATCGCGGCGCGTACCGGTTGAGCGAACTCGCGACCAATTCCTACGAGGCCGCGCGCGAGGCGACAGCGCGCTTCATCAACGCCGTGGATGCCCGCGAGATCGTTTTCACGCGCAACAGCACGGAGGCGATGAACCTCGTCGCCCATGGGTGGGGCCGCGGCGTGATGAAGCCCGGCCAGGCGGTGCTGATCAGCGAGCTGGAGCATCATGCCAATATCGTGCCCTGGCAGATGCTGCGCGACGACAAGGGCAACGAGCTGCGCGTCTGCCGCATCACCGACAGTGGCGAGCTGGACCTCGACGACCTCGAGATGAAGCTGGCCGACGGCAAGGTCGGGCTGGTCGCCATCGCGCATATGTCGAATGTGCTTGGCACGGTCACGCCGGTCGAACGCATCGTCGCGATGGCGCATGCGCATGGCGCAAAGGTGCTGCTGGACGGTTCCCAGGCCGCGGTGCATCGGCGCGTGGACGTGCAGGCGATTGGCTGCGACTTCTACTGCTTCACCGGGCACAAGCTGTACGGGCCGACCGGCATCGGTGTGCTGTGGGGGAAGCCGGAGCATCTCGACCGCATGCCGCCGATGCTCGGCGGCGGCGACATGATCTCCTATGTGACCTTCGAGAAGTCGGAATGGGCGCCGGTGCCCGCGAAGTTCGAGGCCGGGACGCCCGCGATCGTCGAGGCGGTCGGGCTGCACGCCGCGATCGATTACGTGACCGCCATCGGCATGCCGGCGATCGAGGCACATGAGCGGTCCCTGGTGGACCATGCGACGTCGACGCTGGCGACCGTGCCGGGGCTGACGCTGCTGGGTGCCGCGCAGGATCGCGGTGGCGTCTTCGCCTTCGCGCTGGATGCGGCGCATCCGCACGATCTCGCGACGCTGCTCGACCGCGCCGGCATTGCGGTGCGCGCGGGGCGGCATTGCGCGGAGCCGCTGCATACCCGCTTCGGCCTCGAAAACGGTACCACGCGCGCCTCCTTCGGCCTTTACACGACGCGGGAGGAGATCGACATCCTGGCTCAGGCGCTGACCGAAGCGCGGGAGTTCTTCAGATGAGCGGGTTGTTCGACGATCTGCGTGATCTCTACCAGGAAGTCATCCTCGACCACGGCCGCAAGCCGCGTAACTTCCGCCGGCTGGACGATGCCGACGCCACCGCCCGCGGCGACAACCCGATGTGCGGCGACCGGATCGAGCTGTTCATCAGGCGCGCCCCGGATGGCAGCATCGCCGACGCCGCCTTCCAGGGCCGCGGCTGCGCCATCTCCACTGCCTCCGCCTCCCTGATGACCGAGACGGTGAAGGGTAAGACGGCGGATGAGGCGAAGGATCTGGGCGCGAAGTTCCGCGAACTTGCGATGACGGGCGTCTGCCCCGATTGCGGTGCGTCCTTCGCCGATGAAATGGAGCGCCTGGCGCCGCTGTCGGGCGTGCATGAGTTTCCGTCCCGCGTGAAATGCGCGACGCTGGCCTGGCACACGCTGAACGCCGCGCTCGACGGGGCGAAGGAGGCGAGCAGTGAGTGATCCCATGACGGAAACCCGCGCATCCTGGACCCCGGACGGCGAGGTGCGACCACCCGCGCCGAAGGTGGACGAGGATGCGGTGATCGGCGCGATCTCCACGGTCTATGATCCGGAGATCCCCGTCGACATCTATCAACTCGGCCTGATCTACGCGATCGAGATCGAGGATGGCGGCAAGGTGAAGGTCGAGATGACCCTGACCACCCCGTCCTGCCCCTCGGCGCAGGAACTGCCGAGCCAGGTCGAGGAATCGGTCCGTGCCATCGAGGGCGTGACCGACGTGCAGGTCGAAGTCGTGTGGGACCCGCCTTGGGACCAGTCGCGCATGAGCGAGGATGCCCGCCTCGCGCTGAACATGTACTGAGGGGGGGAGGCCCGCGATGAACATCTCCGTCGAGGCACCGCGCGCCCGCCGCGCCCTGCCGCCGCTGATGACGCTGACCGACGGCGCCGCCGACCGCCTGCGTGCCCTCTACGCCCGTGGCCAGCAGGGCAAGCTGCTGCGCATCGGGGTGAAGACCAAGGGCTGCTCAGGCCTGTCCTATGACCTGTCCTGGGCGGACGAGGCTGCGCCCAGCGATGAGGTCATCACCGACAAGGACGTGACGGTCCTGATCGACCGCAAGGCGACGCTGTTCCTGATCGGTACGGTCATGGACTACGAGGTGAAGGCGATGACCGCGGGCTTCACCTTCACCAACCCGAACGAGAAGGGCCGCTGCGGCTGCGGCGAATCCTTCCACGTCTGACGGGAGGTCAGACCACGCTCGACCAATCCGCCGGCACGAAGCGGAATCCGTTCCCGACCTTCGCCACATGGCCGTTCCCCGGGAAGGGGTAGTGATAGCCGGTGACCCGGATCCGATCTGTCGCCGCCATATCGAGCACACGCCGCCGCGTCGCTGCCGCCGCATCGCCGTCGAAATCGAAGACGATCTGCCAGTCGGGGTTCGCCATCATGATCTCGGGCCGGTTGGTCACGTCGGCCAGGAACATCATTTCCGCATTGCCGTCCGCGACGCGGAAGATGGTGTGGCCCGGCGTGTGGCCCGGCGCGGCGATCGCGGTGATGCCGGGCACCACCTCTCCCGGCTGAAAGGGCGTGACGCTGCCCTGATAGGGGGCGAAGCGCCGCGCGACGTTGGCGAAGGTGCCGCGCTGGCCTTCGGGGCTGCGCGTGGCGTTGCCGGCATCCGTCCACCAGGCCCATTCTGCGGCGGGCACCAGTAGTCGGGCATTCGGAAAGGCGCGGCCGCCCTCGGCGTTCAGCAGGCCGTTCACATGGTCGCCGTGGAAATGGCTGAAGATCACATGCGTCACGCGCGCGGGGTCGATACCGGCGGCGGCCATATTGGCCATCAGCCGCCCGGCGGTAGCGCCGGCCGGTGTCACGCCGTTGCCGGTGTCGAAGATGGTGAGCATGTCGCCGCGCTGCACGACGGTGACGGTGAAGGGAATCACCGTGCTGTCGGCCGGCAGCAGGACCGCCGCGGCGGCGGCCTGGACATCCGATAGCGGCGCATTGCGGACGAAGCCGTCCAGGGGGCGCGCGGCGAATCCGTCGCTGAGCGTCGTCACCACGATGCCGCCCACGCGGAACCGATAGAAGCCCGGGGCCTGCTGGATGGAGGTGGCGGGCGCCTGGGCGGCCCCGGGGCGGTGCAACGCCGACGCGGCGATGAGCCCGCCGGCGGCGGCCAGGGTGTGGCGGCGAAACAATGCCATGAATGGTCATCCTTTCGTGGAACTGGCGGTGGAATCATGATGCGCTGCCGCTGCGGCGCAAGGGGTCCGATCTTGCAGCCATGGGTTGCCAGCGGGCTCCAGCAGTGTAATTTTGTAGACGGGGCAGATCGCGTGTGAACAGGGTCCAAGGAATACCGGTGCCAAAGGATAATCCGCCCGAGCCGTTCGAGACGTCCCGAGGGGGCCTCGTGCCCCGCTTCCTATCCTGGCTGTTCGCCACCGCCCCGCGCCAGAGTCGCGTTGCTGTTCACGGCACGCATGAGGAACTGTTCCGCATGCGTGGCGAACTTGCCGTTCTTCGCGCCGCGGTCGAAGCTGTCAGGGCAGAGGTCGGCCGACGAGACGTCGCGACGCTCGAGGAATTGCTGCGCACCGGCAATCGCCGCGAGATCGAGGCGTTGATCCGCGACCGCACTCAGACCGTGCCGCTGCCCGACGGTTCCGTGCTGTGCCGCGCGCTCGGCCGCTTCAAGATGTTCACCGATGCCGCGGATGCGGGCATCGCGCCGCATCTGCTGCTCGACGGGTACTGGCAGTACTGGGTCACGGAGTTCGTCTGCCGGAATGTCTCCCGCGGCGAGACCGCCTACGACGTTGGCGCCATCTACGGCTATTGGAGCCTCGTGCTGGCCGACCTCGTCGGCACCGAGGGCCGCGTGGTGGCGCTCGAGGCGAACCCGTGGCTCAACTGGTTGCTTCGTCGCAACATTATCGTGAACGGGCTGGGCGGTATCATCACTGCGAAGCGCATCGCCGCAGCCGAGGCGGCACATGAATCGATCAGCATGCCGGCCCTGCTGATTGGCCCGGCCAATGGTCCTTTCGCGACCGCCTTCAGCACCGAGGGCCCCCGCCCGCAATTCACCACGCCGGCCAAGCCGCTGGAGGATATCGAGCCCGGCAGCGTCGACTTCATGCGCATCGGTGTGGCGACGCGGGTCGAGCGCGTGGTGGCCGGGATGGGCGGCCTGCTGGACCGCAGCCCAGGGCTGCGTATCCTTCTCGACTTCGACGCGACGCGCTGCGCCGATCCGGCAGCGGTGCTCGCCTCCCTGGAGGCGCGCTTCCCGCTGCGCTTCGTGGACGGGGATTCCCGTGCCAAGGCCTGTTCGATCGCGGAACTGCTCGGCCGCCGGCGGGTCACGACGCTCTATCTGTCGCGCACGGATCCCCGCTGAGGCGCCCGCGCGAAGGCGACCACGGCTTCGAGCTGTGCCGAGTGGACGAACTGGTCGATCGGCGTCGCAGCGGCCAGCGTCCAGCCGGCCTGAGCGAAGGCCCGCGCATCGCGCGATAGCGCCGCCGGGTTGCAGGAGACGTAGATGACGAGCGGCACCGCGCTGCGCGCCAGCAGCGCCACCTGCTCCGCCGCCCCGGCATGGGGCGGGTCCAGCACCACCGCGGCGAAGGGGGCCAACTCGGCGACGGTCAGGGGCTGGCGGGCCAGGTCGCGACGGGTGGCGCTGAGCGGCACGCCGGCCCGGCCGGCAGCGGCGGCCAGGGCGGAAACGGCCGCCGCATCCCCCTCGAAGGCCGCGACCCGGCCGCGCGTGGCAAGCGGGAGGGAGAGGGTGCCGAGCCCGGCATGGAGGTCCGCGATCCGCCCGCGCCCGGCAAGCTTCGCCGGCAGGGCGGCGAGCACCGCGGCGATGATGGCGGCCTCGCCATCCGGGCTCGCTTGCAGGAAGGCGCCGGGGGCCGGGGCGAGGGCTGCGCCGGACAGGGTGATGGCTACCGGCCCTGTCTGCGCCGCGATCTCAGCCGCACCGTCCTTCAGCGCCCAGGCGATGCGCGGGATGCCTGCCTCCTGCGCGAAGGCGGCGAGGGCGACCCGTTCGGTCGGGGAGAGCGGGCCGTCCGTGCGCAGCAGCACGTCCGGCCCGGTGTCCAGCAGGTTCACGACCGCCGAACCGTCGCGCCGCAGCGCACCGAGGCGACGCAGCATCTCCCGCAACGGCGCGATCAGCGCGGCGAGGCGCGGGTCCACCACCAGGCATTCCCTGATGTCCAGCACCTCGCCGCTGCCGGCCCGGTGAAAGCCGAGCCGGATGCCGTCGGGGCCGCGCCGGACCGCGAAATCGGCGCGTCGGCGGCGGCCGGGCGGCGTGCTGACCGTGTCCGCCACGGCGGCGTCGGGGAAGCCGCCCCGCGACAGGGCCTCGCGCAGGCGGTCGTGCTTCCAGCCCGCCTGGGCGGCCGGCGCCCAATGCTGCACGGCACAGCCGCCGCAGCCTTCGGCGAAATGCGGGCAGGGCGGCACGACCCGGTCGGGGGCGGGCCGCAGGATCTCAACGAGCCGCGCGGGCACGCCGTCGCGCCGTCGCGGGCCGAGCTCCGCCCGGACCTGCTCGCCCGGCAGGGCGCCGGGGACGAAGGCGGTGCCCCCGCCGGGCAGCGGTGCGATGCCGTCGCCGCCGGAACCGACGGCGGTGACCGCCAGTTCAGCGATGTCCGTCATGTGGGTGTCCCGATCACAGGGCGATTTGGCTGTTTCCCAGCACTGCCTTGTAGCGCGAGATCTCGAGCGCCACGAAGTCGCGGAATTCCGCCGAGCGGCGGGTGGCGGGAATGGTGCTGGCGCCATCCAGCACGCGCCGCATGGTCGCCGACGCCATCGCCTGGTCGGTCGCCGCCACAGCGGCCTGGACCAGCCCCGGCGGGAGGCCCGGCGGGCCGAAGACCCCGACCCAGCTCATGGCGTCGATCTCGCCATAGCCCTGTTCCTGAAGCGTCGGCATGTCGGGCCAGCGGTCGATGCGCGCCAGCGTCCCGGCGGCGAGCGGGCGCAGCGTGCCTTCGCCGATGGGGCCGGCGACGGCGCTGACACCGTCGATCGTCATGTCCACGCGGGCAGCCAGCAGGTCCGCCATGGCCGGCGCGCTGCCGCGATAGGGGACGTGCACCAGCTCGACGCCTGCCTTCTGCGCAAGCGTCGCGCAGGCGACGTGGTGCACCGATCCGATTCCGGAGGAGGCATAGGAGATGCTGCCCGGACGCGCCCGCGCGGCGTCGATCAGCGCGGCGGTCGTGCGGTAGGGGGAGGCGGCGGGGACGACGAGAAGGTGCGGATGCACTGCGATCTGCGCGATCGGCGTCAGGTCGTTCAGCGGGTCATAGGGCAGGTTGCTGAACAGTGCCGCGGCGACCGCATTCGGCGTCGAATGGCCAAGAAGCAGCACCGAACCGTCAGGCGGCGCCTTGGCGACGACATCCGTCGCGAGCGTGCCCGAGGCGCCGGAGCGATTTTCCACCACGACGTTGACGGCGAGGCTCTGGCTATACTGTTCCGCTATCGCGCGGGCCACGATGTCGGCGAAGCCACCCGGCGCGAAGCCGACCAGCATGCGTACCGGCCGGCGCGGCCAGGCGGTCTGCGCAAGGGCAGGGAGGGCGAGCGCCGAGAGGGCGGCAGCGCCGAAGCAGCGGCGAGCGATCATGACAATCTCCTGACCGCCGGCATGTACGGGCTGTGCTGCGTTGCAGCAACAGGCGTCAGTCGTCCGCGTAGAGCCGCAAGCCATGGCGGCTCACCAGCACCTCGCAGAGGAAGAACGTGACGGACGCGGTCAGCATCAGCATGGCCGCCACCAGGAGGCTGGCGACATGCAGCCCGGCCGTGACGCCGGCGAGCGGCTCCAGGAAGCCGGCGATCACCAGGAGGCAGAGCAGCACGGCGGTGACGATGGCACAGGCAATGGCGTTGTAGATCAGCCGAGCCCGCCGCTTGATCTGCCGGCGCTGCGCGGGTGGGGCACTGCCGGCGCGCTCCATCTCGTCGCGGATCTCGGCCAGACGGTTCAGCCGGGCGGTCAGCAGCGTCAGGAGCGAGAAGACGCCGGACAGCAGGAAGGCGGGGGCGATCGCCAGCTGAAGGGCACGCTCGATCGACAGAAGATCGTGCCCCGTCAGCATGACGCCGTCGCCCGCCGCCGATGGTGCTTCAGCCGCCGAAGGCGTTGAGGCCGGTCTGGGCGCGCCCGAGGATCAGCGCGTGAACGTCATGCGTTCCCTCGTAGGTATTCACCGTCTCGAGGTTCATGACGTGGCGGATCACGTGATACTCGTCGACGATGCCGTTGCCGCCATGCATGTCGCGGGACATGCGGGCGATGTCGAGCGCCTTGCCGCAATTGTTGCGCTTGACCAGGGAGATCATCTCGGGGGCCGCCTTGTGCTCATCGAACAGGCGGCCGACGCGCAGCACGGCATGGAGGCCGAGGGTGATCTCGGTCTGCATGTCCGCGAGCTTCTTCTGGATGAGCTGTGTCGCCGCCAGCGGCTTGCCGAACATCTTGCGGTTCAGCGTGTAGTCGCGGGCGCGGTGCCAGCAATCCTCTGCCGCGCCGATCGAGCCCCAGGCGATGCCGTAGCGGGCGCGGTTGAGGCACTGGAACGGGCCGGCGAGGGACTTCACGCCCGGAAGCCGGTTCTCCTCCGGCACGAAGACCTCATCCATCATGATCATGCCGGTGACCGAGGCGCGCAGCGAGAACTTGCCCTCGATCTTCGGGAAGGACAGGCCCTTCATGCCGCGCTCGAGGATGAAGCCGCGCAGCACGCCCTCATCATCCTTCGCCCAGACCACGGCGACATCGGCGATCGGGGAGTTGGTGATCCAGGTCTTGGAGCCCGACAGCAGGTAGCCGCCATCGACCTTCTTCGCACGCGTGCGCATGGAATTCGGGTCGGAGCCGGCATCGGGCTCGGTCAGGCCGAAGCAGCCGACCCATTCGCCGGTGCGCAGCTTCGGCAGGAACTTGTCCTTCTGCGCGTCCGATCCGAAGGCATGGATCGGGAACATCACCAGCGATGACTGTACGGAGAACGCCGAGCGGTAGCCGGAATCGACGCGCTCCACCTCGCGCGCCATCAGCCCGTAAGCGACATAGCCGACGCCGGCGCAGCCATGGCTGTCGAGCGTGGCGCCGAGGAAGCCCATCTCGCCGAATTCGTTCATGATCTCGCGGTGGAAGTGTTCCTTGCGGAAGGCTTCCTGGACGCGCGGCAGCAGCT
Source organism: Neoroseomonas terrae (assembly GCF_018129025.1). Lineage (GTDB taxonomy): Bacteria > Pseudomonadota > Alphaproteobacteria > Acetobacterales > Acetobacteraceae > Neoroseomonas > Neoroseomonas terrae. The sequence goes on from NZ_JAAEDI010000040.1 coordinate 42,827, forward strand.
TCTCCTGGCAGAAGTCCCGCGCGCTGTCGCGGATCATGCGCTCATCCTCGGTCAGCGCCTCATCCAGCAGCAGCGGGTCGTCCCAGACGAATTGCGCACGGGCGGGTTTGGAGACGACGTTCATGGCGAGGTTCCTCAGCAGTCTGAACAGGGCGCGGCGAGCGCGCGGCGTCTATCTGCCCGGCCGGCGCGCGCCGAGCAAGGATTGCGACGGTATGACAAGCGAAAGGGCCGGAGGTCGACTGACCCCCGGCCCCTGTCCTGGTGCGGCGGCGGCCGTCAGGCCGCTTCGGTCTCAGGTGCCGTATCGGCGGCTGGCGCCTCGGACGGCTTTTCGGCGCGCGGGCGCGGCAGCGGGATCAGCATGAAGGCTGGGACGACATCGCCGAAGCCCTTCACCGGCGGGCCGAGATCCTCCTGCCGGTAGCGGCGGTCGCGGTCGCGGTCGCGATCCCGGTCGCGCTCGCGGCGCGGCTCGCGGTCGCCGCGGGCCGGCTCTGCGGTCTCGCGCTCGATCCGGGCGTCGCGATCACGGTCGCGGTCCCGCTCGCGACGCGGCCGCGCCTCGGCGGCTTCCTCGCGATCGCGGCGGGGGCGAGCCTCGGCCGCCTCGTCACGGTCCCGCTCGCGCGGGGCACGATCGCGGGGCGCGCCGTCACGACGGCCACCGGATTCACGTCGGCCGACCTCCCGGCGGTCATTGCCGCGGCCCTTGGCGGGCGTGGCAGAACGCCCACGGCCCCGGCCCTTCGGCGCGTTGCGGGCTTCCTCGATCTCCTCCTCCGGCACGGGGTCCAGGCCCTCGATCGCCATCCGGGGGATGGGCTTGCCGGTCAGCTTCTCGATCGCCGCGACGTTCTTTGCGTCATCGGCGGTCGCGATGGTGTAGGCGTGGCCCTCGCGTCCCGCGCGGCCGGTGCGGCCGATACGGTGGACGTAATCCTCGTCGCGGAAGGGCACGTCGAAGTTGAAGACGTGGCTCAGCCCGCCGATGTCGATGCCGCGGGCGGCGACGTCCGAGCAGACGAGAAGTTGGAGCTCGCCCGCCTTGAAGGCATTGAGTGTGGCGAAGCGGGACGCCTGGTCCATGTCGCCATGCAGGGCGCCGACGCTGAAGCGGTGCTTCTTCAGCGACTTGTAGAGGATGTCGACCTCGATCTTCTTGTTGCAGAAGATCAGCGCGTTCTGCACCTGCTCGGTGCGGATCATGCGCCGCAGCGCCTCGCGCTTGTCGTGCGGCTGGACGTAGGCGAGGCCGGTGGTGATGGTGGTCGCGACCGAGGCGGGCGGTGCGACCGTGATCTCCTTCGGATTGGCCAGGAAGGCATCGGCCAGGCGCCGGATCTCGGGCGCCATGGTGGCGCTGAAGAACAGCGTCTGGCGCATCTGCGGCAGCAGGGAGACGATGCGCTCGACATCGGGGATGAACCCCATGTCCAGCATGCGGTCCGCCTCGTCGATCACCAGCAGCTTCACATCCGCCATCAGGATGCGGCCGCGGTCGAACAGGTCGAGCAGCCGGCCCGGCGTCGCGATCAGCACGTCCACGCCCTTCTCGAGCACGTCGCGCTGGTCGTTCATGCTCTCACCCCCGATCAGCAGGGCGTGGTTGAGCTTCAGGTACTTACCGTACTTCTCGAAATTCTCGGCGACCTGCAGGGCCAGCTCGCGCGTCGGCTCCAGGATCAGGCTGCGCGGCATGCGCGCCTTGGCCCGGCTGCCGGCCAGGATGTCGAGCATCGGCAGCACGAAGGAGGCGGTCTTGCCCGTGCCGGTCTGGGCGCAGCCCAGGACGTCCCGGCCCATCATCACCCAGGGGATCGCATGTTCCTGGATAGGGGTGGGGTGGACGTAGCCCGATTCCGAGACGGCGCGAAGGAGTTCGTCCGACAGGCCGATATCGGCGAAGGTCGTGCGCGGCGGGGCCGGCTCGTCCTCTTCCTCGGAGTATTCGGGAACGTCGTCGTCGCGGTCCTCGCCGCGCGGCGCCGCGGCGGCGGCCTCCACGGTGTCGGCGTCAGGCGCCTCGCCGGCGGCTTCCGGGGTGTCGGCGGACACCGGAACCTCGGTGGCGCCTGCGGACGGCTCCGTGGCGGGCTCGGCCGGAGCCTGCTCGGGCACGGATGCCGTCGGCGCGGGCACGGTGGCACCGGCTTCGGGGGTGGGGGCCGGCTGTGCCGGGGCGTTGACCGCCTCGGCGGTCGCAAAGGGAAGCTCGTTCAAGGTCGCTCTTTTCCATGGGCCCATCGCGACGGGCCGACAGCGGGTATGCGGTGGGTGGCCGAGCCCCGTCAGGGCGCACAACGGGGCCGGCGTCCGGCCCGCCAATCCACGAGCGCGCCGGATATGCGCCGCTTCATGCAGAAGATCAAGGTTTTCGGCGTCTCGGTGCGCATGGACTGCCCCGGCCGGCCGCGATACAGGCCCGGACATGACGCCCATGCCCCTGCTTTTGCTCCCCGGCCTGCTTTGCGACGCACGGCTTTGGCGGGACCAGGCCGCGGCGCTGGCCCCGATCGCGGCGCCGGTCGTCGCCGATCTCACCCTGGATGACCGCATCGAGGCCATGGCGGAACGCGCCCTGGCGTCGCTCGAGGGGCCCTTCGCCCTCGCGGGCCTGTCGATGGGTGGTTACGTCGCGCTTGAGGTCATGCGTCGGGCCCCCGGGCGGGTGACGCGCCTGGCACTGCTCGACACCTCCGCCCGGCCGGATACGGAGGAGCAGAAACGCCGCCGGCGGGGGCTGATCTCGCTGTCGCGCTCGGGCCAGTTCCGCGGCGTGACGCCGCGGCTACTGCCGTCCCTGATCCACCCGTCGCGGCTGGACGGGCCCGTCGCGGACGATGTGATGGCCATGGCCGAGCGTGTCGGCAAGGAAGCCTTCCTGCGCCAGCAGGAGGCCATCATGAACCGCGTGGATTCCCGCCCCGGCCTCTCGCAGATCGCGGTGCCCACGCTGGTCGGGGTCGGCGCGGCGGATGTGCTCACGCCGCCTGAGCTCGCCGCGGAGATGGCGGCGCTGATCCCCGGTGCGCGGCTGCGGCATTTCGCGGGTACGGGCCACCTGCCGACGATGGAAACGCCCGAGGCGGTAAACGCTACCTTGGCGGCCTGGCTCGTGGCCTGATACCGCTCTGCTGCAATACACAGGTGGCAATGCCCGAGCGGCGTTTTGGCGGGATCGCTTGTCAATGCCGGGAACGACTGCGGATCCGCCGCTTATTTTTGGTTCACTTCGCCGAACTATACTGAGTGTCACGTTCGCGTGCATGCATGACTGCAGATATACACTGCGCTAACTCGCACGGAGCGGATCGTCCTTTTCGGACAATCAACATCAGCGTCCAGACCGGCGCCGCCTGTGCGCCATCATCTGACGCTGGTGGCATAATGGCGGCTGCCCTTTCGGGGTCGCCGCCACCCGCGTGTCGGGCGGCGCGGCTACGCGTCCAGCGCCTCCGCCTCCACACTCGCCGCATTCTCCTGGATGAACTGGAAGCGCAGTTCCGGCCGGCGGCCCATCAGCGCGTCGATGCGTTCGGAGGTGTAGGCGCGGTCTTCGGGCGGCAGGACCACACGCAGCAGCGTCCGCTTCTTGCGGTCCATGGTGGTTTCCTTGAGCGAGGCCGGCGGCATCTCGCCCAGGCCCTTGAAGCGGCTGACCTCGACCTTCTGGTTGGCCTTGAAGCGCGCCTTCAGCACGCGCTCGCGGTCGGCATCGTCCATCGCATAGACCGACACGCCGCCCGCCTGCAGCCGGTACAGTGGCGGCTGCGCCAGGAAGACGCGCCCCTCGCGCACCAGTTCCGGCAGTTCCTTATAGAAGAAGGTCATCAGCAGCGCGGCGATGTGCGCGCCGTCGACATCGGCGTCGGTCATGATGACGACGCGGCCATAGCGCAGGCGCCTGATGTCGAAGCGGTCGCCGACGCCGCAGCCCAGCGCCTCGATCAGGTCCTTCAGCTCCTGGTTCTGGCGCAGCTTCTCGGTCGACGCGCTGGCGACGTTCAGGATCTTGCCGCGCAGCGGCAGCACGGCCTGGGTCTCGCGGTCGCGAGCCTGTTTAGCGGAACCGCCGGCGGAATCGCCCTCGACCAGGAACAGTTCCGTCCCTTCCGCGCTCTCCCGCGAGCAATCGGCCAGCTTGCCCGGCAGGCGCAGCTTGCGCGTCGCGGATTTGCGCGGCGTGTCCTTCTCCGCCCGGCGACGCAGGCGTTCCTCGGCGCGTTCGATCGCGAAGGCGAGCAGATTGTCCGCGGTCGCCGGGTCGCCCGCGAGCCAATGGTCGAAATGGTCGCGCAGCGCGTTTTCGACCAGCTTCGCGGCCTCGACGTTGGTCAGCTTGTCTTTGGTCTGGCCCTGGAAATGGGGGTTGCGGATGAAGACCGACAGCATGCCGGCGAGGCCGCCGAGCAGGTCCTCCGCGGTGACGGTGGCGGCGCGCTTGTCCTTCTTCAGCTCGCCATAGGCACGCAGGCCCTTGACCAGGGCCGCGCGGAACCCGGCCTCATGCGTGCCACCCTGGCCGGTCGGGATGGTGTTGGCATAGGTGTTCAGGAAGCCCTCGCCGCGTTCCACCCACGTCACGGCCCATTCGACACGGCCCGCGGCTTCGGGGAACTCCGCGAGCCCGGCCCAGGGCGCCGGCACGACGGTTGCTTGGCCCTCGATGGCGCCCGCGAGGAAGTCGGTGAGTCCGCCGGGGAAATGCAGTACCGCCTCGGCGGGCGTGTCGTCCTTGACCAGCGACGGGTCGCAGGACCAGCGGATCTCGACGCCGCGATAGAGATAGGCCTTCGACCGGCAGAAGCGGAACAGCCGCGCCGGCTTGAATTCCAGCGTCCCGAAGATCTCCGGATCGGGCTTGAAGCGGATGGTGGTGCCGCGGCGGTTCTGCACCGATCCGGCATTCTTCAGCTTCGTGACCGGCTTGCCGCGCTCGTAGGACTGCGTGAACAGGGTGCGGTCGCGCGCGACCTCAACCTCCAGCCGCTCGGCAAGCGCATTGACCACCGAGGAACCGACGCCGTGCAGGCCGCCCGAGGTGTCATAGGCCTTGCCGGAGAACTTCCCCCCCGAATGCAGCGTCGTGAGGATGACCTCGAGCGCCGAGAGCTTGGGGAACTTCGGATGCGGGTCGGTCGGAATGCCGCGGCCGTTGTCGCGCACGGTCAGCCAGTTGCTGGCTTCGAGCGTCACCTCGATGCGGTCGGCATGGCCGGCCACCGCCTCGTCCATGGCGTTGTCGATGACCTCGGCGGCGAGGTGGTGCAGCGCGTTCTCGTCTGTGCCGCCGATATACATGCCGGGGCGCCGGCGAACGGGCTCCAGCCCCTCCAGCACCTCAATATCCTTGGCGGAATAGCCTTCGCCCTGCCCGGCGGCGCCTTTACGCGCGCCGCCCCGGCCGAACAGATCGTTCATGTCTTGTTCCCTTGCGGCCGGGGAGAATACCGGCCCGCGTCGCCGGAAACAACGCGGGCAGCGATTCGATCCGCATCAGGCTCCGAGTTCGAACCCCGACACCGCCGCATCCCGGGCCAGTGCCAGGCTTTCCGCGAAATTGTCGCGTCGTGCGATGTTGGTGGCCGCCAGCTGCCGCACCGGCCCGCCAGTCGCCGCCGCCGGCGCGATCTCGGCGATCTGGAAGGCGCCGGCCGGCGCATAGCCGCGTTGCCCCTGGCCTTCCACGAGCGCGAATCCGGATTGCGCCGGACGCACCTGCACGGTCTGTCCGGCCGCGACGCGACCGATTTCGGGGGCGCCGGCCTCGGGCCGCAGCCGCAGCGGCACCGTCGCGGCCGCCGTCACGCGGCGGGTCGCGCCGG
>NZ_JAAEDI010000041.1 GCF_018129025.1 Neoroseomonas terrae
CCCGCGCCCCGCGGCGGGCGCGCCACGTCGCGGCCGTCGTGCTGGCCGCCGGGCGGTCGCGGCGCATGGCGCCGCTGAACAAGCTGCTGGTCGCGGACGACAAGGGTGTCGCGATGGTGACGCGGGTGGTGGACAACGTCCTCGGCAGCCACGCCCGCCCCGTGGTGGTGGTGACGGGCCATGAGCGCGACCGGGTCGAGGAGGCATTGGGCAACCGCCCGGTGCTGCTCGCGCATGCGGAAGATTATGCCGAGGGCCTGTCGGCGTCGCTGAAGGCCGGACTTGCGGCGCTGCCGCCCGATGCCGAGGGATTCCTGGTGTGCCTGGGCGACATGCCGCTGGTCGCGGGGCCGATGCTGGACCGGCTGATCGCCGCCTTCGATCCGGAGGAAGGGCGGTCGATCATCATGCCGACCTTCCGTGGCAAGCAGGGCAACCCGATGCTGTGGGCTCGGGAATTCCTGCCGGAGATGGCGACGATCACCGGCGATGTCGGCGCCCGCCACCTGATCGGCAAGTACGCCGACCGGATGGTGGAGGTCGAAATGGCCGACGACGCCGTGTTGCGGGACTTCGATACGACCGATGCGCTGAAGGGACTGCCGGGTATGGCGAAGACGGGGTGACGGGCAGCGCTACAGCGCCGCCTGCACCCACCGCGCCCAACCGAGCACGGCCGCGTCATCCCCGATACGGCCGGCGAGTTGCACGCCGAGCGGCAGGCCCTTCGGGCCGGCGCCGGCCGGCACCGTCACGCACGGCCCGTGCAGCAGCGTCCACAGGCTGTTGAACGCCGGATCTCCGGTCCAGCCGAGCCCTTCCGGCGCTTCCCCGGGGGCAGAGGGACAGAGCACCGCGTCGAAGCCCTCGATTGCGGCCGGCAGCGCGGCACGGGCGGCGGCGAAGGCGGCGCGGGCCTCGACGAGCGTCCCGCGCGGCTGGCTCCGGCCCCAGTCGAGCCGTTCCTGGAGCACGCCGGAGATCTGGGCGCGGGCATCGGCGAGTTCCCAGCCCAGCGCCTCGGCCGATTCCATGTTCATGACATAGGGGTGGGCGTCGTAGCCCGCCTGGAACACGGCCGGCAGCGTGACGGGAGTGACCGTCGCGCCGGCGCGGCGGCAGGCTTCCGCGGCACGCTCCAACAGCGCGACCGTCTCGGGCGCGGCCTGGTCCGCCGTCGGTCCCATCACCAGGGCAAGGCGCGGTGCCCGGGCGGCCTTCGCATCCGGCGCGCCGAAATCGAGGCCGGACATCGCACCCATCGCCAGCGCGCAATCGGCGACGGACCGCGCCATGACGCCGATCGTGTCGAGGCTCTCGCTCATCACCTTCATGCCGCCGCGGTGCAGCGTGCCGTAGCTCGGCTTGAACCCGACGACGCCGCAATAGGCGGCGGGGCGGACGATGCTGCCCGCCGTCTGGGTGCCGAAGGCAACCGGGAAGAAGCCCGCCGCGACGCCGGCGGCCGAGCCGGAGGACGAACCGCCCGGGGTGTGCTTCGGATTCGCCGGATTGGCGGTCGGTCCAGGATGGCGGGTGGCGAATTCGGTGGTGACGGTCTTGCCGATGATGGTCGCGCCGGCGGCGCGCGCAGCCGCCACGCAGGCGGCATCCGAGCGGGGCCGGTGCCCGGCCCAGGCCGGCGAGCCGTACTGGGACGGCATGTCGGCCGTATCCAGCACATCCTTGACGCCCATCGGCATGCCGGCGAGCGGTCCCTCACCCGCCGGAGCACGGCGAACGAGATCGGCGTCGAACCAGGCGAAGGCCCGGATCACCGGCTCCCGCGCTGCAATGCGGTCAAGGCAGGCCTCGCGATAGGCGGCGGCGGTCAGGCGCCCGGCGCGTATCGCTGCAAGGGCGTCGGTGGCGGTCAGGTCGGCGGTGTCGGTCATGGGGCGAGACTGTGCCATGGAGCGAAATGGTCAAGCCGGACCGCCGCCATGGTCACGAGAGCGGCCCCGACACAGCACCGGCGACGGGTCTGGCACTCACGATACCGCCGCGCCACATAGCGCGCATGCCTTCCCCCATCCGGGTCGCGCGTGGCCCCGATGGGTTGCTGTCCTACGCGATTCCCCGCCCTCCCGAGAGCTTGCCCCCCGTCGCCCCGCGTGACCTGGAATCTGCCTGGGATCGCGCCCGGGACGCGGCGGCGGCCGAGCGCTGGGGTCCGCCGCGCCGCCTGCTGTTCCGCCGGCAGGATGGCAGCCCGCAGGAGATGCTTCTGGCCGATGCCGATGCCGCCTGCTGGGCCGAGGCGGTCGATGCGGTGAACGACCTGGCGACGATCCGCGGATTGTCGATCTGCCTGCGCCTTCTCGCATTGGTGGAAATCATGTCCCGGGCGCGCTGGCTCATGGGCCTCTACGCGATGACGCCGCAGGGGATCGAACTGCACCCGGAACTGCTGCGCGCAGCCGCGGCCATGCCGCTGGACGCCGCTGCGCGGTTCGACGAAACGGGGTTGAGGCGCCTATTGTCGCGCCCGATTCCATCCGGAGCGTCCCAATGACCCGCCAGGCCCCGCTCATCATGTTCGTCGTCCTGCCGCTGCTCGGGGCCTGCGCCAATGCGGATGCGCCGAGCTCGCTGCGGGCCGCCACCGCCGGCGCGGGCACCGACAGCGACCTGCGCCAGCGCTGCACGGCCGAGGCGGAGCGCGTCGTCGTGTTCCGCGAGCGTGGCCAGGCGGTACGGGACGACGACGCGATGTTCATGACGGATGCGACCAACAACATCCCGACGCTACGCGTGCAGTCGGATGCCTATAACCGCCGGTCGCAGCGCGAGGACCTGATCCGCGAGTGCATCCGCACCGCCCAGGCAGGCCCGCAGCCGGTGGATGCCGCCACCCCCACCCCCACGACGCGCGGCCGCAGGAACTGACGGCGCGGCCCGCCGCGCATGGCTTCCCTCTCGACACTTTCCCGCGCGCTGTCGCACCGCAACGCGAAGATCTTCTTCGGTGCTTCGCTGACCGCCTGGACCGGGCTGTGGATGCACCGCATCGCGGTGTCCTGGTTCGCCTGGGAACTGACGGGCAGCGCCTTCTGGGTCGGCGTCATCGCCTTCTGCGACCTCGCGCCGGCGGTCATCGTCAGCCCGCTGGCGGGCGCGGTGGCCGACCGCGCCGACCGGCTGCAGATGACCATGATCAGCCAGGCGGCGATCGGGCTGAACGGCGCGCTGATCGCCGTGCTGGTGGCGACCGGCCAGATGACGATCGGGGTGCTGCTGGTCTTCGAGGTGATCGGCGGCATCGCCGCGTCCTTCGCGCAGCCGGCGCGGCAATCGCTGATGCCGGGGCTGGTGCCGCCCGCGGACCTGCCGGCGGCGGTGGCGCTGAATTCCCTGACCTTCAACGTGGCGCGCTTCATCGGGCCGGCGCTGGCCGGGCCGATCATCGCCGTCGCGGGGGTCTGGCCGGCGATCGCCTGCAACGCGCTGGCCTATTTCTTCGCGACCGCGACGACGCCGATGCTGGTGGTTGAAGCCGCGGCCCGGCGTGGCCACGCCGCCACCGCCTCCCTGTTCGGGGAGATGGTGGACGGCCTGCGTTATGCCGCGCGCCATCCGGGGCTCGGGCCGATCCTGGGCTTCGCCGCCGTCGCCGCTCTCCTGCTGCGCGGCGTGCAGGAGATCCTGCCCCCTTTCGTCGAGCGTACCTTCGGTCGTGGGGCGGAATCGCTGGCGGTGCTGACGGCGGCGTTCGGCGTCGGGGCGCTGATCGCCGGCCTTGCCGTCGCGGCACGGGGCCGGCTGGACGGCACGACGCGGCTCGCGGTGCTCGGGGTGGGGGCCCTGGCGCTCGCCACGGCGGGGTTCGTCGCGACAGGCTGGTTCGTCTTCGGGGTGGTCTGCGCGGCGCTGATGGGCGCGGCCGGGTCGGTGCACGGGATCAGCGTGCAGATGCTGGCGCAAAGCGCCTCCGATCCCGCCATGCGGGGGCGGGTGCTGAGCCTTTGGGGCCTCATCACTCGTGCCTGCCCGGCGATGGGCGCCTTGATCCTGGGCGGGCTTGGGGAGTTGTTCGGCCTACGCTGGCCGACCCTCGTCGCCGTGCTGCTGTCGCTGCTGGTGGTGGCGTGGGGATTGTCGCGACTCGGCCGGATCGCGGGGGCGCTGGAAGGTCCGCCCCCGGATCATCACAACCGCTAACGGCGGCGGGATAGCCGGTTCAGACACAACCGCGCGAGGATCCAGGCGCCGCGCGGCCACCGCGGATGATCGGCGCCACACGCGCGACGACCTTATTTACCTCCTGATAATAAACAACTTCCCCGACGCTGAACCGTCACATGGTCGCCGCCGCCTCGCCTCGCGAAGCGGTGCTCACGCGGTATCACCCGGCCCCGGAAACCGCACCGCTTCCGATCTCATGAGATTTCGTCTCGGAAAGCGTGGCGCCCTTCGCTATTCTGAGGCGGCGCCGCCCCACGGGAGGGTAGAAATGCGATTTGCCGAAATCGGCCAGCAGTTGCGGGCCTACCGCCTTGAATCCGGCCTCCGCGCCGAGGAAATTGCCGCACGTCTCGGTGTTTCCCGGGCCGCCCTCTACCGGTACGAGAAGGGCGAAGTCATCAAGCTCGACACCATCCGCCGGTTGGCCGAGCTGCTCAAGATCTCGCCGTTGTCGCTGCTCGGCATCGGCGTCGAGTATTTCGGCCGGCCCGCCGCCTTCCAGGAGAGGCTGCGCCAGGTCGAGGAGCAGGCCGACCAGGTCCTCCAGGTGGGCGGTGCCCTTTGCTACCCCGTCGCGACCGAGGCTTTCGACGGTGCCGTGGCCGAGGCCTGGACCGAGCATGCGGATGCCAGCACCGACCGGTTGCTCGCCCGAACGCAGGTCGAGCAGATGCTCGGCCTGCTGACGGCACGCAAGAAGCTGCAACAGGCGCGCAGGCCGAACATCATCGCCTTGCTTGGCGAAGGCAGCATCGCCCGGATGCTGACCGACGGCGTCGCGGCCGGCCTGACCCTGTCCGAGCGGGCCCGCATGCGGTGCCGGCTGGCCGCCCGCGCCGAGGCCGAGGCGATCGCCGAGCAGATGGAGAGCGTGCCCATCGGGCTGCAGCTCGGCCTGATCGCCGGGACCGAGCCCGCCGGGCCATTCATGGTGCTGCGTGGACGGGAACGGGCACATGTCGTCGGCAGCGCCTTCGCCCCCGATGCGCATCCGTCGGCCGCCGCCGGCGTCGCCTTCATCACCGCGGCGGATGAGGCGGTCGGCACGCATCAGCGCGTGGCGGAAGCCGCCTGGCGCGACGCGCTGAAGGGTGCCGAGGCGGCCACGCGGCTTCGCGACCTGATCCGGCAGCACGCGCCGGCCTGAGACGGCCACCGCCGCGATCAAGGAGTGAACGGCGCGGGCCAAGCCACCCGGATGTCCCGCGCCCGCGGCTAAACCAGCCTCTTCTTCGCCTCCATCACCTCCGCATCCTCCGGGCTGGTGCGGAGGGAGAAGCCCAGCGCGCGCATGAAGCCCATCATCGGCCGGTTTTCCGCCAGGACCTGGCCGACGATCTCCTTCATGCCGACGGCGCGGCCCCAGTCGAACAGCCGTTCCATCAAGTGGCGCGCGAGCCCCTGCCCCTTCCAGGACGGATCGACGACCACGGCGAACTCACCGCTCTCGCCGCCGGGCTCGCGGATCAGGCGGGCGGTGCCGACAGTCAGGTCCGACCCGTTCTCGGCATGCTCCACGGCGATGAAAGCCATCTCCCGGTCGTAGTCGATCTGCGTCATGCGGGCGATCTGCGCGGCACTGAGCTCGGTCATGGCGGAGAAGAAGCGGAAGCGGACATCCTCGCCGCTCAGGCGGCGGAAGGCCTCGGCATGGGCGGCGGCATCCTCCGGGCGGATCGGCCGGACCAGCACGCCCCGGCCGTCGCGCCCGCGCCAGGGCCGCGCGAGTTCGGCCGGATAGGGCGGGATGGCGAGCAGCGAGATCTGGCCGGGCGGGCGCAGGACCAGCGATGCATCCAATGCAAGTACACCATCAGGATCAGCCGTCAGTGGATTGATTCCGAAGAATTCTATCTCCGGAAAATCGACCGCGATCTGGGACAGGCGGACGAGCGCGTCGGCGATGGCCGGGACGTTTGCGGCGGGGTGGTCGCGCCAGCCTTCCAGCAACCGCGCCGTCCGTGTCCGCCGGATCAGCGCATGGGCCAGCGTCAGGTTCAGCGGCGGCAGGTCGAAGCCCTCGTCGGGGTCGATATCGGCGGCGGTACCGCCTCTGCCGAAGGCGATCCAGGGGCCGAACATCGCATCGTCACCCAGGCGGAGGCGCAATTCCATTGCGCGGCGGGCCTGGCGCTGCGCCAGGAACCCCGTCAGCCGCGCCGCCGGGCGGGCGGCCACGATCCGTGCCTGCATCGCATCGGCCGCGGCTTGCACGGCGGCGCGGCTGGTGAGGCCCAGCGCCACCCCGCCGACCTCGGTCTTGCGAGGGAGGTCGGGGCTCAGGATCTTCAGGACCACCGGGAAGCCCAGCATCGCGGCGGCGTCCCCGGCCTCCTCCGGACCCGAGACGGCGCGGCCCGGTACGGTCGGGATGCCATAGGCGGTGAGGACGGCGAGCGCTTCCTCCTCGGTCAGTTCGCGCCGGCCGGCGAGACGGGCCGCGGCAAACAGCCGCGCGACGCGCGCCCGGTCGGGGGCGAGGTCAAGCACGGCCCGCGGCGGAAGCTCCGCGGCGACGGCGCGGTTGCGGCGGTCCTGCGCCAGGTGCAGCGCGCCGCGCACGGCGCCCTCCGGGGTGGGGAAGCAGGCGACGCCGGCCTCGGCCAGCTTTGCGCGCTGTATGCCGGCCGTTGCCAGCCCCGGCCAGCCGACCAGGATGGGTGCGCCGCGGCTCGCCTTCACCGCGGCGGCGAGGGCCTCGCGCACCAGGTCGGGGTCTGTCTCGGCCTCGGGCGCGTGCACGGCGACGACCGCATCGATGCCGGGCAGGGCCGCGAGCATGGCGGCGGCCTCGCCAAGGCGCGGTCCGGAGCCGGGACCGAGGGCGAGCGGATTCCTGCCGCTCCAGCCGTCCGGCAGGCCGATGGACAGGGCGGCAAGCGCCGTATCATCAATACCCGCAAGCCGACCACCGCCGGCAAGCGTCGCGTCGGAAGCGAGGTTGCCGAGGCCGATGCCGTTGGTCACCACGGCGATCCGGTCCCCGGCGCCGCCTGACGGGCGGGGCGAGACCCGCACCCGCGCCAGCGTCTCGGCGGCGGCGAGCAGGTCATCGAGCCCCGCGACGCGCAACACGCCGGCGCGTCGCAATGCGGCTTCCATCACCGCATCCGACTGGCCGGAGGCATCGGCGAGCCGCCCGCCGGCGCGGATGGCGACCACCGGCCGGGTGCGCGCCGCGGCGCGCGCGGCTGAGATGAACAGCCGCCGGTTCTTGATGCGCCGGATGTCGAGCAGGATCGCCCCCGTCCCAGGGTCCCGCGCGAGCCAGTCGAGCGCGCCGGCAAAGCCCTGCCCCTGGTTCCCCCCGATGCCGATGACGTGGCTGAAGCCAACCGCCTCGGCCGCCGCCCAATCCAGTACGGCGCGGGCGATCGCCGAGGATTGCGTGACCAGGGCGAGCCGCCCCTTGGCCGGTGGGATGTGGGACAGGGTGGCGTTCAGGCCGATCGTGGGGATCGCGATCCCGAAGGAGCCCTGACCCACCGCACGCACCCCTGTGCGCTGCTCGATGCCGGATAGGTCCGGTGCAGGCCCCGGGACCACCGCCGCATGGCAGCCCGCCGCGGCAAGCGCCGCCATGGCGGGTTCCAGCGCTTCAGGCGGCACGCAGAGCGCGGCAAGGTCGGGCGCAGCCGGCAGTGAGGCGATGTCGGGAAAGGCCTCGAAGCCCGCAGGGCTGCCGCCGACCGCCATCAGCCGCCCACGGAAGCCGCCTGCGGCGATGTTGCGGGCCAGCAACGGCGCCTCGGCGCTGCCCTCGGCCGTGACCAGCACGAGGCTGCCGGGGTGGAACAACGCTGCGGGCCGGAAGCCGCCTCGGGGCGCGTGGGAGAGGGAATTCAGCATTTGTGCACTGCAACATGGGCCGCTGCGGCCCGCGCCGCAACCGCGGACATCTTGCCCGTTTCGCCCCGCCGTCATCCACTGCGAGGGCATGCAAGGATGATGGAATGAACCAGGACCGCTGGGACCCCGAGATGCGCGCCTTTGCCGCCATGATGGAGGAGCGCGGACGCGCCTTCCCGCCGGTGGTGATGACCCCGCCCCTGGACGCCGCACGCGCGTCCAATGACGGGCCGGGGCTACAGCTTGCCGCCGCGGGCGGCCCGAAGGTCGCCGAGAGCGGCGACCGCTGGCTGTCGGTGCGCGGGCGGCGGCTGGCATGCCGCGTCCACAAGCCGCGGACCGACGCGCCGCTGCCGGTGATGGTCTACATCCACGGGGGCGGCTGGGTGTGGGGCAGCATCGACACCCACGACCACATCATGCGCGGCTATGCGGCGGCCGGCGATTGCGCGGTGGTGGGCCCGGACTACGCGCTCTCGCCCGAGGCCGCTTTCCCGCAGGCGCTGGAGGAATGCGCCGCGGTGGTGCGCTGGGTGGCAAAGCACGGGGCTGAATGGGGGCTCGACCCGTCGCGCATCGTCCTCGGCGGGGATTCCGCCGGCGGCAACCTGGCCATCGCGACGGCGCTGCTGCTGCGGCAGACGGACCCCGAGTTGAAGCTCGCGGGGCTGCTGCTGAACTATGGCGTCTATGATTCGCGGCTGGATACGCCGAGCTATGTCGAATTCGCCACCGGCCACACCCTGACCCGCGAGAAGATGGACTTTTACTGGCGACAATACTGCCCGCGTGAGGCCGACCGGCTGCACCCCCTCGCTGCGCCGCTGCGCGCCGATCCGGCGGAACTCGCCGCGCTGCCGCCCTGCCTGATGCACGTCGCGGAGCTCGACGTGCTGGCCGGCGAGAATCACGCCATGGAGAAGCGCCTGCGAGACGCCGGCGTGACGGTGGAGGCCACTACCTTCCCCGGCGTGCTGCACGGCTTCCTGAGGGCGCTCGGCCATGTGAAGGCATCGGATCGCGCGGTGGCGGAGGCCGGGGCCTGGCTGCGGCGCGTGCTGGCGTGAGAGCCTCCGCCCTGGTCGCGGCGCGGCGCAACGGTTAGGAAACCACATGTCACCAAGAAGACGGGACCGTCCCCATGACCCAGTTCGCCCGCCGCGCCGCGCTTGCCGGCCTTGGCACCCTGCTCGCGGCCCCTGCCGTCCGTGCCCAGTCCTGGCAGCCGACCCGCCCACTGCGCATCGTCGTCACCTACCCGCCCGGCGGGGTGAACGACATCGTGGCCCGCATCGTCGCCGAGCCGCTGTCACGCGAACTCGGCCAGCCTGTGGTGGTCGAGAACCGTGCGGGGGCCGGCGGCAATATCGGCACGCAGCACGTCCTCCAGTCGGAGGCGGACGGCTACACCATCCTGCTCGGCACCACCGCGCTGTTCGGGGTTAATCCCATCGTCTATGCCAGTTCCGGCATCGATGCGGTGCGCGACACGACCAGCCTCGGCATGCTCGGGCAGGTCGCGAACATCCTCTCGGTGATCCCCGGCAAGGTCGAGGCGACGGACCTGCGCGGCTTCATCGCCGAGGCAAAGCGCCGGCCGATGGTCTTTGGTTCGGTCGGCAACGGGTCGTCCTCGCATCTCTCCGCCGTCGTCTTCATGAAGATGGCGGGCATCGAGGCGACGCACGTGCCCTACCGCGGGTCCTCGCCGCTTGTCGCGGCGATGCTGGCAAAGGATGTGGATTTCGGCTTCGACACCTCGGCGACCTCGACGGCGCATATCCGCTCCGGCGCCTTCCGTGCGCTGGCGGTGACGACGACGACGCGTGCGAGCGCCCTGCCGGATGTGCCGACGATGGCCGAGGCCGGGCTGCCGGGCTACGACCTCGGCATCTGGTTCAACCTGGCGGTAGCGAAGCGCACCCCCGCCCCGGCCGTGGCGAAGCTGCGCGAGGCCCTGGGCAAGGCGATGGCGCCGCAGACCGTGGAGCGGCTCCGTGGGGCCTTCGTCGATCCGGTGAGCGTGCCGGCAGCCGAGAGCGACGCCTGGATCGCCGCGAGCGCGGGGCGCTGGCAGGCGATCGCACGGGAGGCAAACATCGCGGCGGATTGAGCGGGACCTCCCGGGCGGCGGGCCCCTCTCCATCATTCAATCGGTAGGACAGACGGATCATGACCGACCTGGAACGCCGGCTCACCGCCATCGAGGACCAGCTTGCCATTGCGGATCTGCGGTCCCGGTACTGCCACCTGCTGGATGGCCGGGAATGGCCGGCCTTCATCGATCTGTTCACCGAGGACGGTGTCTTCGAAGGCCTGTCGGCGGTGCGCGGCCGGGCGGCGCTGACCGAGTTCTTCGTGCAGCGGGTCCCCGCCATGACCGAGGAGTTCTGGCACTTCTGCTCGAACGGCACGGTCGCGCTGAACGGGGACCGTGCCACGGGGCGGATATCGATGGAGTATCTCTCGGTGATGAACGGGGTGTCCTACATCTCGGCAGGACATTACGACGATGAGATGGTGAAGCAGGACGGCCTGTGGCGGTTCGCGGCGCGCCGCCTCACCTTCTATTTCCTCGCGCCGCTGCATGAAGGCTGGGCGGGCCGGCCCTTCCACAACCCCGCGACCTGATTTGAGCCCCGGCGGCGCGGGCTGGCGTTCGAGGCTTCAGCGGCGCTCGAGACTGCCGCTGAAGCCGCAGGCGGCGCCGTGGAAGCCAAGGCACCCCAATCCCTCCCGCAGCGTCATGCGCGGGCCTGAGATCGCGATCTCGATGCGGCAGTACCGCTCGCGCAGCCAGGGAATCCTGCTCTGCGGGTCGAAGCTGTCATTCGGTACCTGCAGCGCACCGCTACCCGCGGCACCCAAGGCGACCTCGCCACCCACCGCGCCGGTGCACCGTCCTTCGCCGTCTCCGGTGCCGATCTCGATCGGATAACGATCGCCCTGCGGGGCGCGCAGCGTCGCCTCCAACGCGCTTCCGTCCGTGGCGGCATAGGTGCCGGCCCAGCCCGGCTGTTGCGCCAGGGCGGGAAGCGGGCCGGCAAGGATGAGGCCGATCGTCAGCGCACGGAGCATCCGCATCACCTATCGGCCGGCCAGCGCCCGTCGCGCCGTTTCGGCCAGGAACCCCGCGGCCGTCGGCAGGATATCGTCGTTGAAGTCGTAATGCGCATTGTGCAGTTCCCGGCCGTTCTCCGCCGGGCCGTTGCCGATCCAGACGAAAGCGCCGGGAACGTCCTTAAGGAACCAGGAGAAATCCTCCCCCGTCATCGCCGGTGCGAGGTCGCGACGCACCGTGGTGACGGCAGCCGCGGCCTCGGCGGCGAGATCGCGCTCGGCCTCATGGTTCTCGGTCACGCCGACGCCCTGCCTGAAGGCAAAGGTCGCCTTCACGTCGAAGGTCGCCGCGATACCCTGGGCGACGCGGTCGAGCGCGGCGCGGATCGTGTCGCCATCTTCGTCGCGCAGCCAGCGCGCGGTGCCCTTGAGGCTGACGCGGGCGGTGATCTGGTTCTGCGCCTCGCCGCCCTCGACCACGGTGATCGAGACGACGCCGCCATTCAGCGGGTCGAGGTTGCGGGCGACGATCGACTGCACCGCAACGATGGCGTGGCCTGCGGCGATCATCGGGTCCCGCGTCAGGTGCGGCAGCGCGGCGTGGCCGGCATGGCCATCGAAAGTGATCTCGAACCGCGCGCCGGCGGCCATCACGGCGCGGTCGTGCACGGCGATGGTGCCGGCAGGCAGGCCCGGCCAATTGTGCCAGCCGAAGATGCGCTCCATCGGGAAGCGCTCGAACAGCCCGTCCGCGATCATCTTGCGCGCGCCGCCACCGCCTTCCTCCGCCGGCTGGAACACCAGCCGGACAGTGCCGGTCCAGTTCGGGTCGTCCATCAGCAGCTTCGCCGCGCCGAGCAGCGCGGTGGTGTGCCCGTCATGCCCGCAGGCATGCATCACGCCAGGGTTGGCGGACTTCCAGGCGAGATCCTCGTTCTGCTCCTGGATCGGTAGCGCATCCATGTCGCCGCGCAGGCCCACCGACCGGTTACCACCGCCGCGCCGGATGGTGGCAACCACGCCGTGACCGCCAACGTTCTCGGCGATATCGGTGAGTCCCATCTCCTTCAGCCGGGCGACGACGAAGGCCGCCGTCTCTCCTTCGTGAAGTGTCAGCCCCGGGTTGGCGTGCAGATGACGGCGCCAGGATGTAAGGGTCGCGGCAAGATCGGTGTGCATGATTCCTAAAGCCTATCCCGCCGCGCTGCGACTCACCACTGGCCTTGGCGCTCTCGCGGCGTTCGGTGCCTGGCTGCTTCTCGTTCCCGTCCGGGCACAGGAAAGCGACGCGCGGACCGAGTCGCCATCGCAGGCGCCCGCCCCCGCCCCGGCAGGCGAAGACCCGCCGCCCGATCCGCCGGGGCTGCCCTACACGGCCGAGGTCACGGCGGGGGAAGATGAGGATCTCGCCACGCTCGGCCAGGCCGTGGCTCAGACGGTCGCGCTGCGGGAACGCGCGCCGACCGACGCCTTCGGCCTGATCGGCCGCGTGCGGGCCGACCTGCCGCGGCTGCAGGAGGCGCTGCGGGCCGAGGGCTACTGGGGCGGCCAGGTGACGGCGACCATCGCCGGGTTGGCGCCGGACGACCCGGCCTTGCCCGCCCGCCTGCAGGCCCCGACCGCGCCCGTGCCCGTGGTGATCACCATGGTCCCGGGCCCGCGCTACGGCATCGGCCGGGTGACCGTCACGACCGATCCGCCCGAGCATGCGGCCGCGGTGCGGGCGGCGGCGCGGGAAGCGGGGCTGACCGAAGGCGACCCGGCGCGCGCGGAGACCGTGACCGGGGCCGAAGGGGCGATGGTGGCGGCGCTGCGCGATGGCGGCCATCCGCTCGCCGCCGTGGCGGGCCGGGAGATCACGGTCGACCATGACCGACGCGCCATGGACATCACCTGGCATCTCGCGCCCGGGCCCCGGGCGCGGTTCGCGTCACCGGAGGTGAGCGGCCAGCAGCGCACCGACACCGGCCTGCTGCGGCGCACCGCCGCCCGGCAGATCGAGGGGCAGGACTACTCCCCCGCCGGCGCCGAACGCGCCCGGCGCGCGCTGATGAACCTCGGCGTCTTCGACAGCGTGCGGATCGAGGCGGGAACATCCGTCGGCCCTGACGGCACCCTGCCGATCGCCTTCGTCGTCAGCGAACGGGCGCTGCGCGCGATCGGTGGCTCGGTCGCCTATGAGACGAATTTCGGCCTCGCCGTCAGCCTGTTCTGGGAGCATCGGAACCTGTTCGGCGGCGCGGAGCGTCTGCGGCTGGAAGCCGAAGCCTCACGTATCTCGGACGGCAGCTTCGGCAACGCCACCTACCGCGCCTTCGCGACGCTGACACTGCCCGAGGTCTTCCAACGCGACATCCAGCTCGTCACCCGCGTCGGCGCGGTGAACGAGAATCTCGAAGCCTATGACCGGGAGGCGATCGTCGCCTCGGCCATCGCGCAGCACCGGCTCACGGAGCGGCTGACGATCCAGGGCGGGCCGAGTTTCGAGACGGGACGCATCGGCCGCTATGGCGTGCTCGACGACTACACGCTGCTCGGGCTGGTGACGGGCCTGCGCTACGACACCACGACCAGCCTGCTGAACCCGACCAGCGGCTACCGCATCGACCTCAACGTCACGCCCTACTACTCGCTGCTGGACGGCACGACCTTCACGCGGATGCAGGCAACCGGCAGCACCTATCTCGATCTCAGCGGAAACGGCGCGGGTGTGCTCGCGCTGCGCACCTCGGTCGGTTCCGTGGTCGGGACGACCTTCGACGACATCACCCTCGACAAGCGCTTCTATTCGGGCGGCGGCGGGTCGGTGCGCGGCTACACCTACCAGTCGATCGGGCCGCGGGATGCGGGCAACCGGCCGCTGGGTGGGGCGAGCCTGCTCGAACTTTCCGCCGAGTGGCGGCAGCGGATCTCGGGCCCCTGGGGGGCAGTCGCGTTCGTCGATGCCGGGTCGGTCAGCGAGGAACAGACGCCGGGAAGCGGAACGCTACGCGTCGGCGTCGGTGCGGGCGTCCGGTACCTCACCTCGATCGGGCCGATCCGGCTCGATGTGGGCGTGCCGCTGAACCCGCAGCAGGGCGATCCGGCCTATGGCCTTTACGTCGGTATCGGGCAGGCTTTCTGACATGCGGCGGACCCTCCGAATCGCGACCCTGGTGATCGTCGGCCTGCCGCTGCTGGTCCTGCTGCTGCTGACGGGCGCGCTGGTCTGGGCGAATACCGAGGGCGGGCGGTCGACGATCGCGCGGCTGGCCGGGGACTTCGTGCCGGGGCTGAGCATCGAGGGGCTGACCGGCCCCCTGCCCTCCCGCATCGGCGTGGCGCGACTGGCGATGGCCGATGCCGAAGGACCGTGGCTGGAACTGGAAGGGGCGGAGATCGCGCTCGACCTGCCGGCGCTGCTCGGGCGGGAAGCGCGGATCACCGTTCTTTCGGCGCGGCGGGTCGCCCTGCACCGACTGCCGCCGTCGAGCGAACCGCCGCCGCCCCCCGACCCGAACGCACCGCTGATCCCGGCCTTGCCGGAGTTGCCGGTCTCGGTACGGCTCGACCGCCTGGCGGTGGAACGGATCGAGCTCGGCGAAGCTGTCGCAGGCGTCGCCGCGGTGCTGTCGGCCGAGGGCGAGCTGGTCTACGCCGCCGGACGGCTGTCGGCGCGCATCGCGGCGCGGCGGCTCGACGCGCCGGCCGAGGTGACGGTGAACCTCGATCTTGCGCCGGGCGCCGACCGGCTGCAGGCGCGGGTGGAAGCGCGAGAGCCCCCGGGCGGGCTGATCGCCACCATGCTCGGCCTGCCGGATCGCGCCACCGAGGCGCTGCTGACGCTGGACGGGCCGGCGAGCGGGGCGAAGCTGGACCTGCGGGCCTCGCTGGGGTCGGACCTGACCGTGACGGCGAGCGGCGACGTGCATGCCGCGTCCGACGGCGCGGCCGGTGCGCGGCTGACGCTTCGGGCGGAGGCGGCACCGCTGCTGCCCGAAAACCTGCGCCCCATCGCCATGCCGCTGGACGTGACGCTCGATGCCGGGATCGACGCCGCTCAGCGGGTGGCGTTGCGGGGGCTGACGGTGCGGGCGCCGGCCGGCGAGGTGACGGCGGAAGGCAGCGCCGACCTGGCGGCCAGCACGGTGGATATCGGCGCGCGGGTTGCGCTGGCCGGCAGCGCGGCCTTCGGGGAGCTGGTGCCGGAGGCGGCGCGGTGGGACTCGCTGCGCGCCGACCTGCGCGCGACCGGGCCTATGGCAACGCCGACCGTCGCGCTCGATGTCGCGCCAGAAGGCTTCGGCAGCAGCATCCCGCAGGCGGTCGCGGCCCTCGGACCGGCGCCACGGTTGACGCTGCGCGCCACCCTGCCCGACCGGATCGAGGCACTGACCCTGGAGGGCGCTGCGCTGCGCGTCACGGCCGAGGGCGGCGTCGGTGAGACGCTGGATGCAACGCTGCGCGCGACCGTCGCCGACCTCGCGCCCCTGGTCCCGGGCTTCGCCGGCGGGGTGCAGGCGGAGCTGCGCGCCACCGGGCCGCGTACCGATCCGTCGCTGGCGCTGACGGCGCAAGGGGAACGGCTGGAAGGCCAGGGACAGGTCGTCGAGGGGCTGGCGCTCGACTTGCGGGTCGCGACGCCGTTCTCGGCGCCGCGCGCGGATGGCACCCTGCGCGCGACCTATGCCGGGCTACCCGTGACGCTCGACCTGCGCGGCCTGCCGGAAGGCGAGAAGCTGCGCATCGAGGCGCTGACCGCGGGCTTCGGCCCGGCGCGGCTCGTCGCGCAGGGGCTGGTCGATCCGCAGGCGGCGACCTTCGTGGGTGAAGCGAACCTCGACGTGCCGGACCTGGCCCCCTTCGCCGCGCTGGCCGGAACGCCGATGGCGGGACGGGTCGGTATGCGGGCTGTCGCCGACCTGCGCGACGGGGTGCAGGGCTTCGACGTGACGGTCGAGGTGCCGCAGGCCACCGTCGCCGGCACGCCGCTCGGCGGCACGCTGAAGGCGGCGGGGACGCTGGCGGCGCTTGAAGCCTCGCTGGAAGGGCGCGCCCAGGATGCGCGGCTGACCACCCGCGCCAGGGTGACCCAGGATGGCGAGGCGCGTCGCATCGAGGTGCCGGAGCTGCTGTTGCGCCGCGGGGCCGATAGCCTGCGGACCACGGCGCCGGCACGCATCCTCCTGGCCGCCGACGGCGCGGTCGCGGTCGAGGCGCTGACGCTGACCACGAGCCGCGGCGGCACGCTGCGCGCGGAAGGCCGGTGGGGTCCGGAACAGGCCGATCTGCGCGTCACGCTCTCGGCGCTTCAGGTCGCCGGGCTGATGGCGCTCGCGTCCCCCGACACGCCGGCGGAAGGCACGATCGGCGCTGAGGCGCGCGTCACCGGACCGGTCGCCGATCCTTCGGCGCGCTTCCGGGTGGAGGCGACCGGCCTGCGCTTCACCGATCCCGCCCTGCGCGGTCTGCCGGCCGGTCGCGTTGTTGTCGAGGGCACGGCCGGGGCGCGGGCGGCCGATGTGCGGCTGGAGGCGGCGGCCGGGACGGCGCTGCGCGCGACAGGCACGGCGCGGCTGCCGGGCGGCTTCGCCGCGAATGCGCCGCTCGCCGTGCGGCTGGAGGCGAATTCCGACCTGGCGGCGCTGGGCGGGCCACTGCTGGCGGCCGGGGCGCAGCGCGTGACGGGGCGGGCGACGCTGCAGGTGGATGTGGCTGGCACGGTCGGCGCACCGCAGGCGAGTGGGCGGATCAGCGTGGCGAACGCGACCTTCCGCGACCTGGCCCAGGGCATCACCCTGACCGGCATCGCCGCCGAGCTTCGTGGCGATGGCGACCGGGTGACCATCGAGCGTTTCGACGGTCGCACGCCGGGCGGCGGGACGCTGGGGGCGACCGGCACGATATCCCCGGCCGCGCCGGGCCTCCCGGCCGAGATCACCGTCACGGCACGCAATGCCCGGCCGTTGCGGTCGGACCTGATGACCGGCGTGTTCGATGCCGATCTGCGGCTGGCCGGGCAGTTGTTGGAACAGTCCCGGCTGACCGGGCGCATCGCGGTGAAGCGGCTCGACATCACCGTGCCCGAGGGGCTGCCGCGCAGTGTGCAGCGGCTCGATGGCGTGCGCGAGACCGGGCAGCGGCCCGCAGGCACCCCGCCGCTCGCGCCGCCCGCACCGCGGACCGATCCGAACGGGAACGGGCAGACCATCGCGCTGGAGGTCGAGATCGCCGCGCCGCGCGCCGTCTTCGTGCGCGGCCGCGGGATCGATGCGGAATTCGGCGGGACGCTCGGCCTCGCCGGCACCGCGGCCGCGCCGATCGTTACCGGGGGGCTGACGCTGCGGCGGGGCGAGTTCTCGGTGTTCGACCGCCGGCTTGATTTCCGCCGCGGCACCATCTCCTTCGATGCCGGCACGCTGGTGCCCTCGCTGGACTTCCTGGCGACGGCGCGGGCGCGGGAGGTGACGGCGAACGTGACCGTGACCGGGCCGGCGAACAACCCGAAGCTGGAATTCTCCTCCACCCCCGAACTGCCGCAGGACGAAGTGCTGTCGCGGCTGCTGTTCGACCGCCGGGCGAGCGAACTGAGCCCGTTCCAGCTTGCGCAGCTCGCCCAGGTGCTGGCGGGCGCGGCGGGGCTCGACGTGCCCGGTGCGGGCGGCATTCTCGACCGCATCCGGCGGGCACTGGCGCTCGACCGCCTTGCGGTGGGCAGTGACGGCAACCAGGGCAGCGACAGCCGCGGCCAGGGCGCGACGCTGGAGACCGGGCGGTATGTCGCGGATGGGGTCTATGTCGGCGTGCGGCAGGGGGCCGATGGCGGTCCCCCGCGTGTCGGCGTGCAGGTCGACGTGCTGCCGCGGGTGCGGGTGCAGGCGGAGACGGGTGGAAACAGCAGCGCGGGCGACCGGCTAGGGGTGACGTTCGAATACGAGTATTGAAGCGGCGCGGGGTTACTCGATGTCCGGTGGCGGCAAGTCAGAGGAGGGCTCTGCCCTCCCTCCGAACCTCCACCCGCCAGGGGGTTGGACCCCCTGGACCGCAATCTGTTGGTGCGGGGCGCGGCGGTCTTCGCGCGCAAGGGCGGGTTGCGGCACCCTTCCTGCCAGCGGCGCACCGCACCGGGTTGAGGTTTGCAAAGGCCTTTCGGCCTTTGCTGGGGTGGTTTGGAGGGGCAACGCCCCTCCAATTCGACAGCCGAGATATCGGGCCAATCAGGAGGGGTCCGGAGGGCAGCACGCCTGTCCCCCAGGCGCGTGACCTATCCGATGAGATGAAAGTCGCTGAGCGTCGCCCCCGTCACGCGCAGCGTCTCGGCCGTGAATCCGTCCGTGAACGAGAACATCCCGTCGCCCAGATCCGAGACGGCGACCGGGCGCGTGCTCACCACCACCAGGCGGTCGCCCTCGCCGGCGTTGAAGTCGAGGATGGCGTCGCCCTCCGTCTCGCCGAACACCATCCGGAAGATGTCGGCACCGGCCCCGCCGCGCATCACGTCGGCGCCCGCGCCGCCATTGATGACGTCGCGACCGTCGCCGCCATCGATCGTGTCGCTGCCGGCGCCGCCGAGGATCCAGTCCGCACCGCGACCGCCGAGGATCAGGTCGTCGCCGTCCTCGCCCCAGAGCTTGTCGTTGCCGTCGCCGCCGAACAGGGTGTCTCGGCCGCTGCCGCCGAGGAGCCGGTCTGCGCCGCCCCCGCCACGGATCAGGTCGTCGCCATTCCCGCCCCAGAGCCGGTCGTCACCGTCGCCGCCGAACAGGGTGTCGCGGCCGGCGCCGCCGGCGATGGTGTCGGCCCCGGCATTGCCCACCATCAGATCGTCACCCGCGCCGGCCATCAGGTAATCGTCGCCGGCACCGCCCCAGACGGTGTCGTCGCCAAAGCCGCCCGTGGCGGTGTCGTTGCCGTCACCGGCAGCGACAAAGTCGTTGCCGGGCCCCGCCCGGACGCGGTCATCGCCGGCACCCGCCCAGATCTCGTCGTGGCCGGTGCCGCCATGCACGAAGTCGTCGCCACTGCCGCCGAGCAGCGTGTCGTCGCCGTGGCCGCCCGACAGCCGGTCGTCGCCGTCATCGCCGCGAAGTCGGTCGTTCCCACGGCCGCCATCGAGGATGTCGTCGCCACCGCCGCCGTCGATCGTGTCGCTGCCGGCATTGCCGAACAGGAAGTCCCTGCCCGCCTGTCCCGCCAGGATATCGTCGCCGCTGCCGCCGGACAGGCCGCTGCCGCCGGGATCGGCGAGGCCGCTGCCGGAGACGCTGTCGGCGAACAGCACCTGGTCGTCGAGCAGGAAGCCCTTGTAGTCCTTCAGCACGACATTGATGGTCGCGGCGACGCCGCCCGGATTGTGGATGACGAGGTGATCGCCGAGCAGTTGCGTCTGCGCCCGTGTGGCGCCGATCAGCCGCAGGTCGATGAGGTCGTTGTCCTGGTATGAGAAGTCGGTGATCGTATATGTCACGGTGGTGGCCGACGGGACGACCGACACCAGCTGGAACAGGTCGGTGCCGCCGCCGCCGGTGAAGGTGAACTCGCCGGCGGAGAAGCCGCCGAGTGTGTCGGCGTTGGCGGACCCGATCAGTGCGAGCGGATAGCCGCCAGCGTAGTTCAGCACATCGCCCTGCGCGTCGCCGCCGCTGGTCTTCGCGCCGGTGTTGAAAAGCTGGACCGAGACGCCCTGCGCCGAGCCGGCGTAGCTGAAGGTGACGCCGCCGGCGGTCGCGTCGATGTAGTCGGCGCCGGCGCCGCCCTCGACCACGCCGCCCGCGGTCATGCGGATCCAGTCATTGAGCGTACCGCCGATGACGTTCTCGAAGCCCGTGAGGGTGTAGAGGTTGGTGGGCGTGAAGGGCGGGGCGTTGCCGACCGGCGCCGTGGTGCTGGACGGCGCGGCGCGCTCGCCCGCCTGCCCGGTCGTCAGATCGACGAAGAGCTGCATCGGCGCCATGTACTGGCCGTAGAACACGCCGAAGGTGTCGGTGCCATCACCGCCGTCGAAGGCGCCGGAGCTGCCGCCGCCATAGATCGTGTCGTCGCCGGTGCCGCCGGTGATGTCCTCGCCGAGGCTGCCTGCCCTGAAGCTGTAGATCAGGTCGTTGCCGTCGCCGCCGTGCAGGATGTCGGAATCGGTGGAGCCGTAAATGATGTCGTCGCCGCCGAGGCCATGCACCTCGGATGGCACCCCGGCGAAGACGGTGTCGAGATCCTGCATCGATTCCGGCGGGAGGATCGTCGGGTTGATCGTCAGGACGTCGGCATATTGCGTGCCGACGATGAAGGCGTTGGTGTAGTCGTCCTGGCTGCTGTGATAGATGAGCCCGCCGATGGCGCCGAACATCTCGACCGACATGCCGGCGGGAAGGTTGGCGCCGGATGGCGGCGTGAACCCACCATCGCTGAGATAGCCGCTGAGGTTCGAGAGCGAGCTGAAATTGCCGTCATGCTCGATGTTCGTCGCGTTCGACAGGACGATGTTGAGGAGCAGCTTGATCTGGTCTTCATCGTTCTGCGTGAGCCCGACCGAGGCCAGGAAATCGTCGCTCAGCCTTACCTCGGCATACAGTTTCTGGTTGGCATTGTCATAGAACTGTATGCCCCAGCCGGTGTCGCCCCCGGCATCCGGGTTGAAGTAGACGACCGTCTCCGCAAGATCCACGCCGGCCGCCACCGGGAGGACCAGGATGTCCTGGCTCGGATCGAAGTCGCGAATGACGAGGACATCCTCGGCGGGCGTCTCGCTCGGGCTGAGATTCGCGATCCAGCTGAAGAAATCCGCCACCAGCGCGTCGCCGATGCCGCCCAGGGCCGCGGAGATGAAGCCGGTCGCGAGGTCCTTCGCTTCGCCCTTGAAGAAATCGGCAAGGACGCTCTGGACACCATCCCCGTTGATGATGGCGAGGTTCTTGTCGACGAACTGGCCCCAGAAGGAAGCGCCGTCATTCGCTTCCTCGCTGTAGCTCAGCATGAAGACGTCGGCGCCGCCGCCGCCGGTCAGGATGTCGAGGTAGCCGGTGCCGCGCGGGCCGCCATACAGGAAGTCCGACCCCGTGCCGCCGGTGATGGTGTCCGACCCGTCGCCGCCGAACAGCTGGTTGCTGCCCGAACTGGTTGAGATCAGGTCGTTGCCCTGCCCGCCCGTGAGAATGTCGTCGCCGCCACCACCGTGGATGGTGTCGTTGCCGTCGAGGCCATCGATCGTGTCGTTGCCGTCGCCCGACGGATCATAGGCAGCCGGGGTGAAGCCGGTCGTGCCCGGCCAGAGCACGAAGTAGTCCGCCTCGTCGCCATACAGCAGGTCGTCCTGCCAGGTGCCGACGATGGAATCATTGCCCGAGCCGCCATAGGCGTTGAGCGCGTTGTCATCGATGGGATCGGGCGTGGAGATGACGTCGTCGCCCGGGCCGGCCAGGATGTAGGACGACTGGAACTGGTCCTGCATGGCCGGCGGCTGCACGGCGATGCTGATCGTGTCGTCGCCCTCGCCCGTGCCGAAGGTGCCGTAGATCTCCGTATAGAGCGTGTCGTCCTGGTCGATGCCCGAGGGCGTCGTCCAGACGTACCAGTACTGGTAGAAGGTCTCGAGAAACTCGTTGCTGATGTTGATGTCGTAGGCATTGTCGGCCGCGACCTTGTAGACGAGGGTCAGGTCGTCGCCGGGATTCTCGTCATGGTTCTGCGTCCAGCCGCGCGCGGAGATGCTGACGGCGCCCACGCGAAGCGCTTCCCGATCGCCCCAATTCATGAGAATTATCCCATTTTTGCGCAGAGCCATGCGCCTGCGCTTAACTTATAATCAATCTAGGGTCGTATTGTATGCAGCGGCAAGGGTGATCCGGGGCCGCCGCGCGCCGGTCATCCCGGCGGCGCACCCAGGGCCTCGATCACCGCGGCGCGCTTTTCCATCCACCAGCCATGCTGGGGCGGCCAGCACGCGAAGACATCTTCCGTCGTGCCCGGCTCCAGCACGCCGCGCGCCATCAGCGCCCAGTTGGGGTTGTTCATCGCCTCGCG
Organism: Neoroseomonas terrae; assembly: GCF_018129025.1. Taxonomy (GTDB): domain Bacteria; phylum Pseudomonadota; class Alphaproteobacteria; order Acetobacterales; family Acetobacteraceae; genus Neoroseomonas; species Neoroseomonas terrae. Next base: position 22,090 of record NZ_JAAEDI010000041.1, read on the forward strand.
ACCGATGGCGATGAGGTCGGCCTCACCGGCGGCGAGCGCCGCCTCCGCCTGGTGCGGGCCGATGATGAGGCCGACGGCCATGGCGGCGAGGCCCGTCTCCCGCCTGATCTCCGCCGCATAGGGCAGTTGGAAGCCATAGCCGCGCGGCACGCGCTTCGATCCTGTCGCCGAACCGCCGATGCCGCCCGAGGAGCAATCGACCACGTCGACGCCGAGCGTCTTCATGGCATGGGCGAAGGCCAGGCTGTCTTCCATCGTCCATCCGCCATCCACGCCATCCACCGACGAGATGCGGACGAAGACGGGGCGGTCCTCCGGCCAGGCGGCGCGCACGGCCTCGATGACCTGCAGGGGGAATCGCATGCGGCCGGCGAGGTCGCCGCCGAAGCTGTCGTTTCGGGTGTTGGAGATCGGAGAGAGGAACTGGTGCAGCAGGTAGCCATGGGCGCAGTGCACCTCGACCGCCTCGAACCCTGCGGCGCGGGCGCGCTTCGCCCCGGTCGCAAAGGCATCGACGATGCGGGCCATGCCGGCGGCGTCGAGCGCCGCGGGGGTCAGGAAACCGTCGCCGATCGGCTTCGCCACGGCAGAGACGATGTCCCAGGTGGTTTCGCCGCGCGCGACCTGGTCCGGGCCAAGCGGGCCGTTGCCCTCCCATGGCCGCTGCATCGCGCCCTTCCGGCCGGCGTGGCCAAGCTGGATCGCGGGCACCGCACCCTGGGTCCTGATGAAATCCGCAATGCGCTTCAGCGGCGCGATGTGGTCGTCGGACCAGAGGCCGAGATCGCCATGGGTGATCCGCCCCTCCCGCAGGACGGAGACGACCTCGGAGAAGACCAGGCCGAAACCGCCCACCGCGAAGCGGCCGAGCTGGACCATGTGCCAGTCATTCGCCATGCCCTCGGTCGCGGAGTACTGGCACAGCGGCGGCACCACCGCACGGTTGGGGATGGTCAGGCCACGCAGCGTCATCGGCGAGAACAGCAGCGATCCCATGCGGGGCGTCCTCCTGGGGCGATTGGTTGCGGCCAGGATGGAACGGGTCGGGCGGCGATGGAAACCCGGCGCTCCGGTCAGCGCCGCAGCAGGATGCGCGGGCCGGCGCCGTCGCGGGCCAGCCGGTCCTCCGGATTGCGTAGCGGGCAGTCGGCCAGCGAAAGGCAGCCGCAGCCGATGCAACTGTCCAGTTCGTCGCGCAGGCGCCGCAGCGTCTCGATCCGCTGGTCGATCATCGACTGCCAGGCCCCGGCGAGCCGCCGCCAGTCATCCGCCGCGGGCGAGCGCCCGGCGGGCATAGCAACGAGGAACTCCGCCATCGCCTTCAGCGACAGCCCCGCACGCTGCGCGACCTGGATGATGGCGATCCGCCGCAGCACCGAACGTTCGTAGCGCCGCTGATTGCCTGCGGTGCGCCAGCCGGCGATCAGCCCCTGCGCCTCATAGAAATGCACGGTCGAGACCGGCACGCCGCTGCGCGACGCGACCTCCCCGACCGTCAGACCCGTCTTCGTGCGCTTGACCTCAACCATGGTTGAGGTTCTATAAGCCCTGTCGGCCGGGCGCGGAAGCGCCGCGCCCCCATTCGCCGGAGCCGACATGACCCCTTCCCGCTCGCCCCGATCCCTGCTGCGCTTTGCCCTGAACGGCCTGCTGGCCGTGTTCTTCCTGGTGGGCGGCACGCTGAACCTGTTCCCGCCGGACGCCATCCGGCAGGACTATGCCCGCTGGGGCTATCCGGCCTGGTTTCACCTCGTGACCGGCACGCTGGAACTGCTCGCTTCCGGGCTGATCGCGATGCCGCGGACCCGCGAACTCGGCCGTGCCATCGCGGCCGTCGTGATGCTGGGGGCGCTGACGACCCTGCTGGTCTTCGCGGATTACGGGCATGCGATGGCACCCGCTATCGTGCTCGCCGCCCTGCTGGCGAGCCAGTACCTCGACGGGAAGGCGCGCGCGGCACACTGGGAAGGCCGGGCATTTTAATAGGCCCTCAAGCGGCGGGCGGCGGCCATCCGGCCGCCTTGCCTTCGCGCCCTGCACGGCCGGCGCCGCGGACTAGGGACGGTCTGGGCGCGGTCGCGCTGTGCGCTCGCGGCCCGCGGCCTCGGCCCAGGCCGAAGGCGTGTCGAGATCAGTTGGGGATGCTATCCCCGCGGCGCCGGGGCCAATGACGGCGCGGGCGCGGTCGTGCCATGCGCTCCCGGCGCGAGGCCTTGCGCCGGGCCGACGGAGCATTGATCTCAGCCCGCGAGGTGCCGTCGCCGCAGCAGCCGTGACAGAAGCCCGTCCACCGGGCCCGCCAGCACCGACACCGCCCAGGCGCCGCCGGCGATGAGCACGATCGCCGGCCCGGTCGGCACATCCGCGTGGTAGGACAGAACCAGCCCCGCGACGGAGGACGCGACCGCGATCCCCACCGCCGCATAGGCCATGCCCGAGACCTGCCGCGCCCAGTGCCGGGCGGCGATCGCCGGCAGCATCATCAGCCCCACCGCCATCAGGGTGCCAAGCGCCTGGAACGCCGAGATCACGTTCAGGACCACGAGCGCCTGGAACACCAGATGCCACGCACCGCCCCGCGCGCCGGCGGCCGCCGCGAAGGATGGGTCGAAGCATTCCAGCACCAGCGGTCGCCAGGCGAAGGCCAGCACCAGCAGCGTCAGCGTCGCGACGCCGGCCATCAGCAACAGTGCCGGGTCGTCCACGCCCAGCACGCTGCCGAACAGGATGTGCGTGATGTCAGCGCCCCCACCCCCGCCAACGGAGATGATCGCGACGCCCGCGCCGAGCGCGAGCAGGTAGAGCGCCGCGAGCGTCGCATCCTCCCGCCCGCCAGTCGCGCGCGACAGCGCCCCGGCGCCGACGGCGACCACCAGGCCGGCGACCAGCCCGCCGAACCACAGGAACGGCGCGGAGAAGCCCGCGAGCAGGAACGCGATCGCCACGCCCGGCAGGGCGCCATGCGCCAGCACGTCTGCCGTCAGGCTCATGCGCCGGAGTACGAGGAAGACGCCGAGGACAGGCGCGGAAACGGACAGCGCGAGGCAGCCGACGAGGGCGCGCCGGAGGAAGCCGAATTCGGCGAAGGGGGCGATGAGAAGGTCGTGCATCGTCGCAACGGGCCGGAAAGGGTGTCCCCTACCCGGCCATGAGCACCCGCTCAGGCTGCCTCGCCGGCGCGGACAAGGCCCGCATCAGCCAAGCGGCCTTCGGAGGCCAATACCCGGTACCGGGCAGAAGGCGCGTCGGAACATTCGTCCTGCCTGCGGCGCCGGGCGCCAAGTCGAGGTTTCCAAAGGCCCTTCGGCCTTTGGCGGGGAGGGTCCGGGAGGGGCGGCGCCCCTCCCGCATCGCGTCACGCCGCGCGGTCGCAGGCCGCGGCGTCGTCCGCCCAGGCCTCCGCCATCATCCGCGCCTTCATCCGGTTCGCCGCCGTCAGCGCATCAGCGGTCGGCCCCCAGGCGATGGCGTCGCGGGCGAGAACCAGCGTGTCGGGGAATTCGCGCGTCACGAGGTCGAGGTCGTGCAGCACGGCCACCACGGTTCGCCCCTCCCCGTGCCAGTCCCGCACCAGCCGGAGCAGATCGGCGGCCGTGCGTGCATCCACGGCATTGAAGGGTTCGTCGAGCAGCAGGATGTCGGCGTCCTGCACGAGGAGCCGGGCAAAGAGCAGCCGCTGTGTCTGGCCGGCGGAAAGCGAGCCGACGGGCCGCCGCTCGAAGCCAGAGAGGCCCACGGCGGCGAGGGCTTGCCGGGCGCGCTCGCGGTCCTCGGCGGAGGCGGCGCGGAAGGCGCCAAGGCGCGGCCACAGCCCCTGCATCACGACGTCGAGGCAGGCGATCGGAAAAGCGCGGTCGAGTGCAGCAAGCTGCGGCAGCAGGCCGATACGGGCCGTGCCTTCGTGAAGGATGGCCCCGCCCTGCGGCTTGTGCAGCCCGGCCAGTGCCCGGAGCAGCGTCGTCTTCCCTGCCCCGTTCGGCCCGACCACGGCCGTCAGGCTGCCTGGCGCGAAGCGGCCGGAGACATGGTGCACCGCCGCCCGCGCCCCATGGGTGAGCGTCAGATTGTCGAGCCGGATCCCGGCCGGTGCGCGCCGGCCGGTCATGCCGCCATGGCCCAGGCCACGGCCGCCCACAGCAGCGCCGACACGCCAGCCGCCAGCACCAGGCGCGACGCGGCACCGGCGGACAGCGCGAGCGGATCGGTCAGGCGGAACGTCATGAGGTTATGATGTAACATACGGTCGGTGCTGGGCAAGGGCGGCGCGGCGCCTTATCTCCGCGCCTGATGCAAGGCAGCCCTCTCCTACCCGACCCCGATGCCGACCTTCGCCGCAGCCTGCGGCGCCACCGATTTCTCGCGACGGGAATGCTCGCCGGAATGGCGGGGCTGCTGGTCGGGACCTATTGGATGCCGCCGGGGTACTGGACGGATCTGCTTCAGGCCTCGGCGAAGGCGGGCGTGGTCGGCGGGCTGGCCGACTGGTTCGCGGTGACGGCGCTGTTCCGCCACCCGCTCGGCATCCCCATCCCGCATACCGCCATCGTGCCGAACCAGAAGGAACGTCTGGGGCGGGCGCTGGGGCGCTTCGTCTCGTCGCATGTGTTCACGGAAGCAGAACTGCGCCGGGTGATCGGGCGGCTCGACCTTGCGCGCATCGTGCAGCGGTTCCTCGCCGATCCGGCGGCGATGCGCCCCGCGGCGGAGGCGCTGGCCGGCAACATGCCGAAGCTGGTGGCGAGCCTGGAGGACGGGCGCGCGCGCAGGCTGCTGGTGCGGCTGCTGCCGCGCATCGTTTCCGGGCCGGCCGGGGCGCGGCTGGTGTCGCGGGTGCTGCGGGCCTTCGTCGCCTCGGGCCGGCACCAGGAAGTGTTCAGCCTTGCCATCGGCCAGCTGAAGGTGTTGCTGACAGCGCGTGAGGAGGCGCTGCGCGGCGTGATCGAGGCGCGCATCCGCGCCGAGGGCGGCGCCGTGATCGGCTGGTTGGCCGGCGCCACGGTGGCGAAGCGCATCCTGGCCGCGATCAACACGGAGCTCGGCAAGGTCGAGCCGGAGGATTCCGAGCTGCGCGCGGCCTTCGCGGAATGGCTGGGCCATGAGATCGAGCGGCTGGAGACCGACCCCGAACGCGCCGAGGCGATCGGCCGCGTGCTGCGGGAGGCCCTGGCCCATCCCTCCGTCGCGATGTGGCTGATGGATGTGTGGGGCCGGCTGCGGGCGGCGCTGGTCGCCGATGCGGCGAGGCCCGACGGGCGTACGGTCGCGCTGCTGTCGGGCGTCTTCGCCAATGCCGGCGCGATGCTGGCCGACGATCCCGGTGCGCGCGAGCGGCTCAACCAGGCGGTGGAACGCGTGCTGATGACGCTGCTGCCCAGCGCGCAGGCGCAGCTATCCGACTTCATCGCGGGCGTGGTCGGCAATTGGGATGCGAAATCGGCCTCGGAGAAGATCGAGTTGCGGGTCGGTGCCGACCTTCAATACGTGCGGATCAACGGGACACTGGTCGGGTTTCTCGCCGGCGGCGCTCTGTTCGCGCTGCTGAGCGCGATGTTCGGGCGGGTGGCAAGCTAAGGCGAACCGCCTTCTCCGCCACGAGCGCACGGGCGACAGACGCGTAAGGGGAGCGCCGACGTCGCCGCCCCGCGCACATCACTTGCAAATGATTCTCATTATCATTAAATCGCGGTCGCCACCGAGGAGCCCGGGGCACCAAGGAGATCACTGCCGACCATGGCACGATTCGGCCAATAGTTCGTCAGTCTCTTTGAAATCGGGCACGCCGCCGCAGTCCTCATAGGCAAGAAACGGAATAATTCTGGCGCCAATACAGTGCCGTTCCGACAGCGGCCCCTGGCGGTCGCCTGCCGGCAACACGGCCGTTCCATCGGGCCGCCAGATTTTCCGGGCCACAGGATCAGGGGGTTAAGCATATGTACCGTTCCCGCAATGCCCTCATGGCGGGTTCCGCCATGGGATTGGTGACGCTCGCACTCACGACAGCCACGATGGCGCAGACCGCTGCCCCACCGGCGGTCGAACTGAACCCCATCCAGGTGACGGGCCAGGGCGCCTCCGAGAACAGGAGCACGATCGACGGCCAGATGCTGAGGCTCGAGGCCGGAAACCGCGTCGACGACCTGCTGCGGACGCTGCCCGGCGTCTTCACGCGTGAGAATGCACAGCAGCCTGGCGTTGCCGTGAACATCCGCGGGTTCGAGGGCGTGGGCCGCGTGAACATGTCGGTCGATGGCGTGCGGCAGAACTTCCGCTTCACCGGTCACGAGGCCGGTGGCTTCACCTATGTCGACCCGGCGCTGCTCGCGGGCGTCGACGTGACGCGGGGCACGGTGATCGGGACGGGCGGCGGTGCCCTCGCCGGCACCGCCAATTTCCGGACGCTGAACGTCGATGACATCGTCCGTGAGGGCCAGACCTATGGCGCGCTCGCGCGGCTGGGCTGGGGTTCCAACGGCGTCGACTTCGCCGAAATGGCGGCGGCCGGCGTGCGCACCGAACTGGTTGGCGTGGCGGCGGCGATCAGCCACCGAAGCTCGCGCAACTATCACGACGGCTATGGCCAAAGCGTGCCGGGCACCGGGCAGGACCTGATCTCGGGCCTGGCGCGGCTCAACTTCAACCTCGGCGAAGGCCACACGCTGGGCTTCGGCATGGTGCTCTACGACAACGACTTCTACGCGAATTCCTATTACCAGACCGTCAATAACCGCACCTACACGGCCAACTACCGCTACAATCCCGGCAATCCGTGGATCGATCTGCGGGCCAACGCCTACTACAACGACCTGACCATGAAATACACGGGCGGTACGGGAACGGCCGTCAACCGCACGATCGAGGACGAAGGGATCGGCTTCGACATTGCCAACCTGTCGCGCTTCGCACTTGGTCCGGTCCAGGTCGTCAGCAACAACGGCGTCGAGTACTTCCATGATTCGGTTACGTCGAACAACAGCGGTGTCAATCCGGCGGACGGCAACTCCGAGTTGCTCGGCATCTTCACCGACACCACCTTCAGCTACAACATCGTCGATTTCACGGCCGGTCTTCGCTACAACTACTACTCCTTGAGCGGCGACGGCATTCCGAACATCCGGTACGGGCGCTACACCGTCGACAATTCCGAAGGCTCGCTTGACCCGCGGCTCACCCTCGCCATCCGGGCGACCGACTGGCTGCAGCCCTATGTGACCTGGAGCCGCTCCATGCGCGCGCCGACCCTGCAGGAGACGATGCTCGGCGGGTCGCACCCTGGCACCACCAGCGGCACCTACCTGCCGAACCCGGAGCTGAGCCCCGAAACCCAGCAGGGCTGGGAGTTCGGCGTGAACCTTCGCGGCCGGCAGATGCTGACCGACAATGACGTCCTGCGCATCCGCGCCAACTACTTCATCATGAATGTCGAGGACTACATCGTCGCGACCTACGTCGCGCCGCTGCGGTCCTTCCAATACCAGAACGTGCCGGGCAGCTCGCGCGTCCAGGGCTTCGAGTTCGAGGCGAACTACGATGCGCGCGTAGCCTTCGGCAGCATCAACTATACCCACACGGACTCCAAGCTTGCGTCGCAGGTGCCGGGGCTCGGTGCCAGCCAGTACACGCCGGACCACGTCGTCGCCGTCACGGCGGGCGGGCGCATGTTCGACGAAAGGCTGACTCTTGGTGCCCGGTATACCTACGTCTCCGGCGGGCTCACCGCGGGGCTCAACCCGACCTTCACGGGCGCGACGGCGGTCGAGGGCGGCAAGCCCTACAACCTGTTCGATCTCTTCGCGAGCGTGCGGGTCACCGACAATCTCGACCTCAATGCCCGCGTGACCAACGTGTTCGACGTCGCCTACACGCCGTTCCTCAGCACGAACGGCACGGGACAGGGCCGCACCTTCTACTTCGGCCTGCAGGTCCGTCTCTGACGGCAGCATCCCCGCCCCTCACCCCGGGGGCGGGGCCCCTCGCCGCGGCCGGTCGGCGCGCGTAGGCTCGGCCGCATGACCGCCTTCACGCTGTCCGCGCTCGACCAATCCTCCGTCGCCTCAGGCCGCACGCCCGGGGAGGCGATCCGGGAGACCATCGCCCTCGCCCAGCATTGCGATGCGCTGGGCTTCCGCCGCTATTGGTGCGCCGAGCACCACAACTCCGCCTCGCATGCCGGCACCGCGCCGGAGGTGCTGCTCGCGGCGATCGGCGCCACGACGAAGCGCATCCGCATCGGCAGCGCGGGCATCATGCTGCCGCACTACGCGTCATTGAAGGTGGCGGAGCAGTTCCGCGTGCTCGAGGCGATCGCGCCGGGGCGTGTCGATCTCGGCGTCGGCCGCGCGCCGGGGTCCGACGGCCGCACCGCCTTCGCGCTGAACCCCGCGGCCAATCAAGCGGCCGACCGCTTTCCGGCGCAGGTGATGGAAGTGCTCGGCTGGCAGGGTGACGGGCTGCCGGAAAACCACCCCTTCCGCGCCATCGTCGCGCAGCCGGCGGTCGAGACGAGGCCGGAGATGTGGATCCTGGGATCCTCGGATTACGGCGCCCAGGTCGCGGGGTATTTCGCCCTGCCCTACTGCTTCGCGCATTTCTTCTCGGATGGCGGTGGCTCGGAACAGGCGATCGCGGTGTATCGGGAAAGCTTCCAGCCGAAGCCGGACATGGCGGGGCGCCTGGCGGCGCCGCATCCGGCGCTCGGCGTCTACTGCCTTGTGGCTGATACGGAAGCGGAGGCGAAGCGACTGTTCCGCTCCCGCGAGCTATGGCGGCTCAAGCGCGACCGCGGCCTCTATCTGCCCCTGCCCAGCGTCGAGGAAGCCGAGGCGCATTCCTACTCGGATCTCGAACTCTCCCGGATCGAGAAGATGCGCGAAACGGCGATGGTCGGCGCGCCGGAACAGGTAAAGGCGAAGCTGGAGGCGCTGTCGGCGGCGCATGGCGGAATCGCCGAGTTCGCCGTCATCACCCATTGCCACGACCCGGCGGCGCGGCGGCATTCATATACACTGCTCGCGGAAACATTCGGGCTCAAAGCAGCCTAGGCGCAAGTCTCCACGCCGCGGGCAGAGTCCTAGCGGCGGATGAACACGAAGCGCATCGGCTGCGCGCCATTGCGCGCCGCGCGGCGCATGCGCCACCAGAGGGACCCGCCGCCGATCACGCCGGCTACCAGCGCCACCGGAAGCAGGATGCCGATCGCGAGCACTGCAAGGCCGGCGAATACCAGCGCAGCTGCGCCGAGCGCCACCAGCATCGCGATGCCGCCGATGCGGGCGAGCAGGCGGTCGAAGGTGCCTGTCGGCTTTGGCGGCACCGGGTCGCGGAACTCACCTTCCGGGGTCATGTCGATGACAGGGGGGCGGTGCTGCGTGTTCATGGCCCTGAGGACGTGGCCCATCGCGGCGCCGGGATCAAGGGCCGTTACGATCCGTGACGTGGAGCGCGGTATCCGGCTTCGATGTTGTTGCCGTCCGGATCGAGGACATAAGCGCCATAATAGCCCATCTCAGCCGGCCCGCGTGGGCCGGGGGCGCCATTGTCCGTGCCGCCGGCGGCAAGCGCGGCGCGGTGGAACGCATCGACGGAAGCGTGGTCGGGTGCGCGGAAGGCGACATGAATCGGGCTTGCGGAGACTTGGTGCCCGGCCGCCCAGAAGCTCGGCTTGTCGGTGCCGATCCACAGGAAGGGAATCGGCTCCCCCGCGCTACGCACCACCAGGAATGAGGTCGGGCTGTTGTCGATCACGGCCAGTCCGACCGCCTGCGCGGCGGCCTCATAGAATCTGCGGGCGCTGACCAAGTCGCGCACCCGGAATCCCATGTGGTCGAGCAGCATCCGCTCAAACGGCCGTGCGAAGGTCGTCAAGGCGCCGGAACAGGGCGTCGGTTGGCAGCGAGGTCAGGTCGTGATGATCCTCGGCAGCGAGGCCGCGACGCTGGTCGCCCGGCATGTGGGCGAGCACGGCCGCGGCTACCGGCGGCGGGGCGATGAGCACGAAACTGTCGGCGGCATCCTGCCGGAGCGCCAAGGAGACATCCTCCGCTATGCGGCGCGCCAGATTGCGCTTGGCATGTTCCTTCGGCCCATCGTCCAGCCCGTCGCGTTCCATCCCGCTGCGGGCGCCGGAACCGGCAGAGGGAAAGGCGCGGCCCGGACGATCCTCGCCCTGGTCGGCATCCTTGGTGCGGGCGTCCGGCTCATCCCAGTCGAGGGCGGAATCGTATCCACTCTCACCGCTCCGCTTCCGATAGGCGGTACCGCGGCTGCCGTTGGCGACGACGAACAGACAGCGGGCATGGTTGCGGGCCGAGGTGTTGCTCATGCTGGATCCTCCTCGTCGGACAACGCGGAGAGGCCGCCAGGGTTCCGTGGCGGCGGCAGTCCGCCCCGGCCTGTCAGACGTTGCAGGCCCTGGGCACGAAGCGGCAGAGATCGTCCCACCGAAGGTGCGGCGGATGCGCGCTGCCGAGGAGCACGCCATCCGTCATGAGCCACCCCTCCAGGAATGCCTGCACATCGGGAGATCCCAACGCCCGGTCGCGGTCGTCAGGCAGCGGGATGCTTCCATCGCTGACCATCTCGACCAGACCGTAATTCTCGCCGAGGCTGACCTGGTAAAGCCGGCGGTCGGGGCCGACCCTCAAGACCTCCATGACGCGATTCAGCATGGCTGATGCCTTATCAGACGATCCTTACCTTAGTCGCGATCATGCTCCGGCAGGGATATTTCACCGTCGCCGCAGCGACCATGACGGAAGTACAGGCGCCAGCGCATTGTTCCTGACGCTTATTTCCGGGGGTCACCTTGGTGTGACTAGAGCGTGCCGGGACACTGCCGTTGCCGCACGGGCAACCTTATTCTGGACGGACGACGAGGGTCGTGCCGTCCACGCCCTCGACCCGCACCCGCGTGCCGACCGGAACAGGTTCGACCTCGCGCGGCAGCCGCGCGGCCCAGTCTGAGTCTCCGATGCGGACGCGCAACCCCGTCGGTCCCGGATCCATCATCACGCCCGGCCGACCCACCAGGCCGGAGGCCGGCGTGTTCACCTGCGGCCGGGCCGGCGCGGCGCGGCGCAGCCGCAGCGCGACGGCGATCCCCGCAGCGAGGAGGATGATGAAGACCGTGACGGTCACGGCGAACGGCGGTGCCGCCACGAGCAGCATCAGCCCGGTTCCGAGCGCCGCGAGCCCCACCCACAGCAGGTACACGCCGGGCAGGATCGTCTCCGCGCCGAGCAGCACCAGCCCGGCAAGGATCCAGATCAGCGCGGGGTCCATGGCGACGGTGCCTCCGGCAGTGGCGATGCCGCCGGCGGGCGGGGCGGGATGCGCGGCGGCGCAGTGCCATCGGGCCCTCGCAGCAGTTCCATCGCCTGGGTAATGCCGCCGGCCAGGGCGCTGCTCTCCATTGGCACGATCACCAGCTTCTGTGCGTTGTTGCCGGCCAGCACCTCGAACGCCTTCACGTACTTGTCCGCGATGAAGTAGCGCAGGGCGTCGGTGCCGGCGCCGGTTGCTGCCTCGGCCACCGAGCGGGTCGCGTTGGCCTCGGCCTCGGCGAGGCGTTCGCGCGCCTCGGCGTCGCGGAAGGCGGCTTCCTTGCGGCCCTCGGCCGAAAGGATCAGCGCCTGCTTCTCGCCCTCGGCGCGCTTGATCTCGGCCTCGCGCTCGCCTTCCGCCTTGGCGACCGTCGCACGGCGCTCGCGCTCGGCGGTCATCTGCAGGTTCATCGCGCGGATCAGGTTGTCGGGCGGCTCGATCTTGCGGATCTCGACGCGGGCGATCTTCACGCCCCAGGGCTCCGTCGCGCCGTCCAGGATCGCGAGCAGCGAGGAGTTGATGCGCTCGCGGCCGGACAGCGTCGCATCCAGCTCCATCTCGCCGATCACTGCACGGATGTTGGTCATGGTCAGGGCGGTCAGCGCGAAGCCGAGGTTCTGCACGGCATAGGCGGCCTTCGCCGGGTCCATCACGCGGTAGTAGACGATGCCGTCCACCGCAACGGTGGCGTTGTCCCGCGTGATGACCGACTGCTCGGGGATGTCGAGCACCTGCTCCTGTACGTTCACCCGGCGGCCGATGCCGTCGATGAACGGGATGATGAAGTTGAGCCCCGGGGTAAGCATCCGGGTGAAGGCGCCGAATCGCTCGACCGTCCAGACTTCGCCCTGCGGCACGGTGCGGATGCCCCGCAGCGCCGTCAGCACCGCCAGGAACAGCAGGACGATCAGGACGATCGTCGGCAGGGACACAATCTGGTTCATGCGCCGACCATAGACCGGAACCCCGGCGCGACGGAACGCCGCCCTTGCCCGCCGGGCGTCCCGGCCCGACCATGGCCGAAGCCTTTCACAGGGGGGAACGACATGCAGGGCAGCAACCAGCCGCTGACGGTGGACCTTGCCGGGCTGAGGGTCGCGATCAGCGCCGGGGCGGGCGGCATCGGCCGCGTCATGGCCGACAGCTTCGCCGGCCGCGGCGCCAAGGTCTTCGTCTGCGACGTGGATGACGAGGCGCTGGCAGACTGCCCGCACCCCAGGATGCGCACCGACATGGGCGACACCGCCGCCTGCGAGGAATTCGTCGATGTCGCCGCTTCGACGCTCGGCGGGCTCGATGTGCTGGTGAACAATGCGGGGATCGCCGGGCCCACGGCGCGCGTCGAGGATGTGACGCCCGAGGCGCTGGAGGCGACGCTGCGGATCGACCTCGCCGCCATGTTCCATTGCGCGCGGCGTGCGGTGCCGCATCTGCGCAACGCCGGTGGCGGGTCGATCGTGAACCTGTCCTCGGCCGCCGGCCGCTTCGGCTTTCCGTTGCGCAGCCCCTATGCCGCGGCGAAATGGGGCGTGGTGGGGTTCACCAAGTCGCTGTCGATCGAACTCGGGCCGGACCGCATCCGGGTGAACGCGATTTTGCCGGGCCTCGTCGCCGGCGACCGCATCCGCCGCGTCATCGAGGCGAAGGCGCAGGCGCAGGGCGTGTCCTTCAAGGAGAAGGAGGCGGAGCTACTGCGCGACGTCTCCCTGCGCAGCTACGTGACGCAACACGACATCACCAACATGGCGCTGTATCTGTGCTCGCCCTTCGGCGCGACGATCAGCGGGCAGGCGCTGTCCGTCGACGGGGACGTGCAGCGCCTGGGGTGATGGTCAGCGGAGTTCGGCGAGCACCTCGCTGATCCGGCGATCCTGGTTGGTCTGATCGCGGCAGAGGCGGGGCACGCCCTCCCCCACCTTGTCCAGCGCCGCACGGGTGATCGTGCCGGCGACTCCGTCGCGCCAGCCGACCATGAAGGGCACGAGGTTGCGCGCGCCGTCCCGCCAGACAGGCGCGAGGTTCTGGCAGGTCATCGTGGCGAGGTCGATATCCGTCGCCGCCGCTGCCGTGGCCGGCAGCGCGCGGATGATGTCGGTGACGCGGCGCTCGGCCGCGGCATCGCCCGTGCAGTCGCGGCGCAGCGCGGCTTCGGCCGCATCCACCGCAGCGGTGGAGTAGCGCGAGCGCCCTGCCCGCGCAGCCTGGGCGCCGAGTTCGGCGGCGGCGAGGTGCCGCGGCGTCAGCCGGCTGGCCCGCGCCTGCGCGCAGGTGACGGTGCCGAGCGTCACCGGCGTGTCGGGCGTCGGTCGCGCATCCTGCGCCGCAACGGGCATCGTCGTGGCGAGGAGTAGGCAGAGCGTCGGCAGCACGCGCATCAATCAGGTCCCGGTCCGTTGGCGGCCGGAAGATGCGGGCATCGCGCCGTCCCAGGCAACCGCGCCGGATGCATGGGCCGCCCAAGGGCCGTCGCATGCAGGCTGGCGTGCATCGCCTTCGTCGCGGCGCCATGCGCAGGGTGACAGGTTCCGGACATGCGTTGGTCGGCGCATGTCCGGCTCACCTGAATCAGACCGCCTGCGCCATCGCGCGCGAGAACGTCTCCCGGAAGCGGATCGGGTCGCGATCGGTCTGGTCGCGGCCGGGCTCCCTGTCGATCTTCACGCCGATGACGTGCGGGCCGTCGGTCGTCAGGGCCTTGCCCACCAGCGCGTCGAACTCCGCCTCATCCGCCGCCCAGGCGGCGGAAGCGAGACCGGAGGCACGGGCGATCGCCACCATGTCCGTCCCGGCACTGGCCGAGGGCGTCCCCTGGCTGCCGGTGATCTGATAGATCCCGTTGTCCCAGATGATGATCGTGAGGTTCTTGGGCTTCTGCGCCGCGATGGTGGACAGGCAGCCAAGCTGCATCAGCAGCGAGCCGTCGCCCTCGAGCGCGAAGACCCGGCGGTTCGGCTGTGCGATGGCGACGCCGAAGGCGATCGGCGCGGCCAGGCCCATGCTGCCCAGCATGTAGAAGTTCTCGCCGCGATCCTTGCCCGAGGCCCAGAGGTCCCAGTTGGAATTGCCGATGCCGCCGATCACGGCTTCGCGCTTCGTCAGCTTGCCGACCAGGCGCTTCGTCAGCGCCGCGCGGTTCATCACATGCAGGTTGTCGGTGTTGTCGGTCACTTGCGCGCTCCGCTCAGCAGAGGGGAGATGATCAGGCACGCCGGCCAGCGCGTGGCGAAAGCCTGGCGGATGGTGCGGTCTGCCATGAAGGCGGCCTCATCGAGGCGCGTCATGGTGTGGTGTTCGATGCCCATCGAATCGAGGATCGGCCGCATGGTGCGGCAGACGATCGCCTGGCCTGGGTTGAACTCGCCCATCGTGCCGCGCTCGGAGACCACCATCAGCACCGGCACCTGGAAGGCGACGGGCAGCGAGGCCAGAACGTTCGGCAGCGTCGCGAAGCCCGAGGTCTGCATCATCACGATGCCGCGCATCCCGGCCATGCTCGCGCCGGTGACGATGCCGACGGCTTCTTCCTCACGCGCGCAGGGGAAGGCGGTGAAGAAGGGGTCGGCATGGATGCCGTCGATCAGCGGCCGGAGCACGTTGTCGGGAACATAGGTGACCAGCCGGACGTCGTTGTCCTTCAGGGCCTGGCGCAGAATGGCGTGCCAGGTGGTCGGTGGCGCATCGGTCGCGCTCGTCATCGTCGAGATGTCTCCTCACTCGTCGGGGCGGGTATCGCACCGGCAGCGACGACAGCCAAGGCGGGTGGTGGCACGGCCGTCCAGGCGCTACGCCTGAGCCATGACCGATTTGCCCCGCTTCCTCGTCGATGCCGATGCCTGCCCCGTGCGCGAGGAAATCATCCGCGTCGCGGGCCGGCTCGGCCTGAGTGTTGTCCTGGTGACGAACGGGTCGCGCCCGATCCGCCCGCCCGGCGTACCCTTCGTGCGGCTGGTGGTGGTGTCCGAAGGCGCGGACAAGGCGGATGACTGGATCGCCGATGAAGCGACGCCGGTCGATGTCTGCCTGACGGCGGATATCCCGCTCGCGGCGCGATGCTTGGCGAAGGGTGCCTTTGCGCTGTCCTTCAAGGGCAAGCCGTGGACGGAGGACAACATTGGCAGCGCGCTGGCCGGTCGGGAATTGTCGCGCCACCTGCGCGAGGTCGGCACGATCACCGGCGGGCCGGCACCCATGGCGGCGGCGGACAGGTCGCGCTTCCTGAATGCGCTCGACACGATGGCGCAGGCGGCGTTGCGGCGGGCGCGAGGGTAGGAGCCGAGAGGGTCTTTGCCCCTCTCCCCACCCACGGCCGAAGGGCCCTTGATCGGCCGCAGATACGGGGCCGGCGGAACCGATCGGCGCGAGTGCGCCGCAGCGGCGGGTCGTTCAGCTCAGCGGAAGGCGTTGGGCGCGCACGCCATGGCGGGAAGTCTCAGCGCGGTGCCTCGGCGACCTGGCGATCCTCGAGGCAGGCGGTCTGCGTCAGCCAGGGCCACGGATTGACCGGGCGGCCGTCCACCCGCAGCTCGATATGCAGATGCGCGCCGGTGGTCCGGCCGGTGCGGCCGACCGCGCCGATGCTGCCGTTGGGGCCGATCTGCGCACCGACCGCAACGCCCGGTGCGATGCGGGAGAGATGCGCGTAACGCGCCACCGACCCGTCCGCATGCTCGATATCCACCATCAGGCCATAGGCGTAGTAGCGCCCGGCGAAGACGACGCGGCCCGACCGGGCGGCGGTGATCGGGGAACCGTTGGGAGCGCGGATATCGACGCCCGGGTGGAACCCGCGGCCACGACCCCCGAAGCCCGAGGAATACTCGCCGGCGACGGGCAGCAAGCCGTCACAGGGGCCGGCATACGCAGCGCCCGGCATGACAGCGACCGCACCTGCGGCAATGCCCGCGGCCAAAGACAGGCCGCAGGACAGGCGCGTCTTGCGCATGAAAGGGGATTCTCCCGTTGGTGAAGCCGGGCGGCATTGGCCGTGACGGGCATCACAGCGTCAACCCGCGGGGGCTTGAAATCGGCGTAATGTTCTGTTCCGGAACAATGCCGCTGCGGATCAGTGGCCTTGGCGGCGGCGCCACTCCCAGGGCGGTTCGAACCGCCCGGCCCAGATGCCACGGCCGCGGGCGCGCGCTTCATCCTCCTGCGGGACATAGGCCATCGAGAACTGGCGATAGGCCATGGCCCAGCCCCCGGCGACCATGGCCGCGGCGATGTCCTGGCCCTCGGCGTTCACGCAGCGGACGACCCGGCGGTCGTAGCGGTCGGTGCCGATCGTCTCGCAGGTGAGCGCACCGCTGCCCAGCAGACGGCCGAGCGCAACGCGGGCTTGCTCCCCGCATTGGTATCCGCTGCCGCCGCGCTCGCAGACCTGGGCCATCTCCGGCGCGTCGATCCCGTTCAGGCGAAGCCTGTCGCCGCCGGCGGACACCGTGTCGCCATCGACGACCGTGGCGCGGATGCTGAAGGTACCGCCGGTCGCGGATGGTCCAGCCGGTGCCTGCGTGGAACCGCCATAAATCACCCGCGGCATCGCCGGCCGCGCGGTCTGGGCGGGGGCGGCGGCAGGGGGCATCTCAATGCGCTGCGGCGCCTGAGGTTGAACCCAATGGTCGCGCAGAACGAAGTAGCCGATGATGATCAGCATCGACGGCACCAGCGCGCCCGGCAGCAGCATCGCCAGGTGCCGCCGCCAGCGGCCGCGCCGGGGCGTGACGCGCTCGGCGAAGCGGAGCGCGTCACGCAGTTCGGGCGGCAGGGTCCGGCGGCGGCGGAACATCCCGCCGCTTCTGGCGCGCGTGACGATTCGGCGTCAATCGGCGCGGATGTTGTTCTCCCGGACCACGGCGCCCCACTTCGCGACTTCCCGCTGCACGAAGGTGCCGAGCGTCGCCGGGTCGGACATCACGAGGCGCGCCTGCTGCGTCTCCTCCATCGTGCGGCGGACCTGTGCGTCGGACAGCGATTCCTTCAGCGCGGCGTTCATCCGCGCCACCGCATCCTGCGGCGTGCCGTGCGGGGCGAAGACGCCCCACCACGCCTCGGCCTCGAGGCCCTGGAATCCCGCCTCGGAGACCGTCGGCATGCCGGAGAGGCCCGCCAGTCGTTCCGGCCCGAACTGCGCGAAGGTGCGCAGCGTGCCGCCCTGCACATGCGGATTCACCACCGCGGCCGAGCCGATCATCATGTCCACATGGCCGGCGACGGTGTCGTTCACCGCAAGGCCACCGCTGCGATAGGGCAGATGCGTCAGGCGCGTGTTCGTCTTGCCCTGCAACAGCACCATGGTCAGGTGACCGATCGTGCCATTGCCCGTGGACCCGAAGGAGACACCGTCAGGCTGCGCCTTCGCGCGGTCCACCACATCCTGGATGTTGCGGAACGGCTTGTCCGGCTTGCTGGCCAGGACATACGGCGCACCGCCGATCAGCATGACCGGGTCGAGGTCGCGATCCGGGTTGAAGGGAAGCTGCGGGATCAGCGCGGCGAGCGTCGCGTGGCTGTCGAAGGTCAGCAGCCAAGTCTGACCGTCCGGGCGTGCCTTGGCGACGACGTCGGTGCCGATGGAACCGGCCGCACCGCCGCGGTTCTCCACCACCACCGGCACGCCGAGGCGCTGCGTCAGCCCAGGGGTGACGAGCCGTGCGACCGCATCGGTCGACCCGCCCGGCGCGAAGGGAACCACGATGCGGATGGCGCTGCCCTGGGCGCGCACGGCAGGCGCGGCGAGCACGGCGGCGGCAGCGCCGAGCACGAGGCGGCGGGTCGGTCGGATCATTGGCGTTCTCCCGTGTGAAGGCAGCCTTGATGCGGCGTGCGAGGCGGTGAGGCAACCCCTGATCACGCCGGCGTGGGGTTCAGCCGGGCACCCAGTCCGGCACCGGCATGGCGCGGTAGGCGTCGCGCAGGCTGTTCGACCAGCCCTCGCGGACCGAGCGGAAATAGGGTTCGTCCTCGGAGATGCGCATCCGCAGCGTCGCGGTGCAGCCGCCCTCCCGATAGACCAGCAGGTCGAGCGGCATGCCCACGGTCAGGTTGGACCGCAGCGTGGAATCCATGCTGATCAGCGCGAGCTTCACGCCGTCCACCAGGCTGGTGTCGGGCGTCACGACGCGGTCGAGGATCGGCTTCCCGTATTTGTGCTCCCCGATCTGCAGGAAGGGCGTGTCGGCGGTCGCCTCGATGAAATTGCCGGCGGCGTAGATCATGAACAGCCGCATCCCCTGCCCCACGATCTGCCCGCCGAGCAGCAGCGCCACGTCGAAGCCGATGCCCTGGGCGCGGAGCGATGGTCCGTCCGCCTCGAACACCGCGCGAACCGCGGCGCCGACGAGTTGGGCGGCGCGGAACATCGTCGGGATGTCGCGCAGCGTGTGACGCTCGCCATCCAGCCAGACGCCTTCCTGCAGGCGCGACCAGACCTGTTGGCTGATCGCGAGATTGCCCGAGGAGAGCATCGCGATTACGCGTTCGCCCGGCACTTCCTCGACATGCATCTTGGAGAAGGTCGAGATGTGGTCGACGCCCGCATTGGTACGGGTGTCCGAGAGCAGGACCAGGCCCTGGTTCAGATAGAGCCCGACGCAGTAGGTCATGGGTGGCGCCTCCGATGGGGCGGAGAGACAGCGATCAAGGC
Organism: Neoroseomonas terrae; assembly: GCF_018129025.1. GTDB lineage: Bacteria > Pseudomonadota > Alphaproteobacteria > Acetobacterales > Acetobacteraceae > Neoroseomonas > Neoroseomonas terrae. Next base: position 41,051 of record NZ_JAAEDI010000041.1, read on the forward strand.
TGTAGCGTCAAGACCGCGCAGCGCCGCGTCGGGCTCCGTAGCGCATCAGAGCTGCAGCCGGATGCCGAGGCGCGAGATCACCCCGCCCCAGAGGCGCGAATGCTCATCGATGATCCGGGCCAGTTCCTCGGTCGAAGAGGATTGCGCGGTGAAGCCGGTCGCATCGATGCGGTTGCGGACCTCCGGCATGGCGATCGCGGCGGCGACGGCGCGCTGCAGCCGGGCGACGACTGGTGCCGGCGTGCCGGCCGGAGCGGCGATGCCGAACCAGGAATTCGCTTCAAGTCCCGTGAAGCCCTGTTCGGCGAAAGTCGGCAGGTCGGGCGCCGCCGGGCTGCGCGCGGCATCCGCCACGGCGATGATGCGAATGCGGCCGGCCTTGTGCTGCTCGATCAGCGCGCCGCTGATGCTGGCTGGCATGAACTGGATCTCGCCCGTGCTGAGCGCCGTCAGCGCCGGCGCCTCGCCGCGATAGACGATCGGCTCAGCCCGAATGCCGGTCGAGGCGAGCACCATCGAGGCGAACAGATCCGCACCGGTGCCTGGGCCATAAGTGTGGTAGTTCAACTGGCCCGGTCGCTGCCGCGCATAATCCACGAACTCGCGCAGGTTCCGTGCCGGCACGGTCAGCGAGATGGCGATGATCCAAGGTGCCACGGCGACGAGGGAGACCGGCTGGAAGTCCGACACCTTGTACGGCAGGTTCTGGTACAGATGCGGGTTCGTCGTCAGCGCCGAGGTCGAGGCGAAGAGCAGCGTGTAGCCATCCTTGGGGGCCTGCACGACCGCCATGGTCCCGACGACGGTCGCACCGCCGGGACGGTTCTCCACGACGACGGGCTGGCCGAGATCGCGTGACATACCATCGGCCAGAATGCGGGCCGTGACGTCGCTGCTGCCGCCGGCGGGGAAGGCGACGACCAGCGTGATCGGGCGCGTCGGGAATGACGGCGCCTGCGCTTCGGCCCGCGTCGCGACGGCGAACGGCGCGGCGAGGGAAAGCAGCGCCAGGCGGCGGCTCATGTCATCAGATGTCATCCGGGTGTCCCTTCGTGCCGTCAGATGGTCAGCGCGGAATTGATCAGGGGCTTCAGCTCGTACGGCCGGAGCACCTGAGTGACGAAGCGATCGACCAAAGGTTCGTAGCTTCGCCAAAGCCGTCGCAGCGTGAGATGCGGGTCAGGCTCGAAATCGACCCGGAGGTCCACGAGCGGCCAGGAGTGGCGGTCGACGACCAACAGGGCCGCGGCCATGACCGGCTGGGTTTCGCCGCCCGCGGCGACGCCGGCATCGAGGGCCGCGAGCAGGCGCTCGACGAAGGCGCCGGCGGGCGACGCCTCGAAGGCCTGCACCATGGCCGTGGAGACATCCGCCGTCGCCAGGAAGTTGCCGGCGGCGACGCAACCGGTGCCGATGCAGCCGCTGTTGATCGATTCGATCTGCGGACCATTGAAGAAGGCCGCGCGCCCCTCCCGGTCGAGCGCCGCGAATTGCCGCTGGCCCGGGTGCTCGCTGCCCGCGACCAGGAGATCGACCGTTTCCTTGGCACTGTATCCGCGCGCCAGCAGGTCCAGCCCCAGCGGGCCGGCGCGCGTGTCGGTACGGTGCTGCGTCAGGACGGCACCGACGCCGGCGCGCGCCCACGGGCAGCGATTGCCCACCGCGATGCTGGAACTGGATGAGGCAATCCCGAACATGCCGGTGGCCGGATCGAGGGCTGCCAGGGAAAACGTCATTGTAGTGCCGCCTTCTTGACATCAATTGGGGTCGTTGTAGCGCTACAATTATCCAGATCAAGCGGAAATCGCCGTTCGACCCTCGTCGACCCCCATGGTAAGCGCGGCCATGACATCCGGCCCGCCCCTGCCCCCGCCCGCTGTCCGGATGAGCGACGTCGCCCGCGAGGCCGGCGTGTCGCCGATGACGGTGTCGAACGCCTTCAAGCGGCCCGAGATCGTTCTGCCGGAAACGCGGGAGCGCATCCTCAGCGCCGCGCGGCGGTTGGGCTACGTGCCGAATGGCATCGCCGGCATGCTGGCGTCCGGGCGCAGCAACCTTGTCGCCGTGCTGGTGCCGTCCATCCGCAATTCCAGTTTCGCCCGCACGATACAGGGGCTGAGCGACGCCTTGTCCGAGCACGGCTTCCAGCTTCTTCTCGCGGTGGCGGACACCGCCGACAGCGAGTTCCAGGCGGTGGAATCGGTGCTTGCCCGCCGTCCGGCCGGCATCGTGCTGACCGGGAACGAGCACCATCCGGACACCGTCCGCCTGCTGCGGCAATCCGGCGTGCCGCTCGTCGAAACCTGGATACTGAGCGAACCGATCCTGGACATGGCCGTCGGCTTCACGCTGGGCGACGCAGCGGGGGAGATGGCGCGGTTCCTCGTCTCCCGCGGCTACCGGCATATCGGCTTTGCCGGCTACCTGCCGGCCGAGCGCAGCCGTTTCCTTGAACGGCAACGCGGCTTCCAATCCGCCTTGCGGCAGGCCGGTCTGCGCGACGACCTGATCTTCCATGCGGACGAAACCGTTGGCTTCGCGGGCGGCCGGCTCGCCATGACCGAGCTGCGTGCGCGGGAGCCGCGTCTGGATGCCTTGTTCTGCGTGACTGACATCTTCGCGGTCGGTGCCCTGTTTGAATGCCAGCGCCGTGGCATTGCCGTGCCGCGGGACTTCGCCGTCGCGGGCTATGGCGATTTCGAGATCGCGGCCGAGGTCGTTCCCGGCCTGACGACGGTCCGGACACGGGGGTATGAGATCGGGCGGGCGGCGGCGTCCCTGGTGGTCGAACGCGCTGCCGGCCGGGCGACGACCTCCCGTGTCGACGTCGGCTACGAACTGATCATTCGCGGCAGCGCGTGATGCATGCCGGGCCGGATCAGGCCTGGAGATAAAACCCCTGGATCTGCCGCCCCAGTTCCAGGTTCCGGTTCACCGTCGCCGTCAGGAACTCGTGCAGGCCGCCTTCCATGATGTCCCCGATGCGCCCGAAGCGCAGCCGGGCGTGCATCTCGCCGGCGAGGCGATGTGCTTCCCCGCGCCGGCCGCCATGCAGTGTGGCGATGCCGTCCAGCGTCTCCTCGATCCGCGCGTAGCAGGCGACCATTGAGCGGGGCAGCTCGGGACGCAGGATCAACAGCTCGGCGATGCGCTGCGGATCGAGCCGCGCGTGATAGACCCAGTGATAGGCGCGCAGCGCCGAGACCGATCGCAGGATCGCCTGCCATTGGAAATGGGCGAGCGTTCCACCCTCCTCCGCCCCCATCAGCGCGTGGTGGTGCACGTCCAGCACACGGGCGGTGTTGTCGGCGCGCTCGACCATCGTGCCCAGGCGGACAAAGCTCCAGGCCTCGTCGCGCAGCATGGTGTCGGCATAGGCGCCGTTGAACAGGACGGTGCGGGACTTCACCCAGTCGAGGAAGGCCGGCAGGTGGTCCGGGGTGAATGTGTCGTCGGTGCTGCGGCGGCTTTCCGACCAAGTCTCGTTCACCGCTTCCCACATGTCGACCGTCAGCGCGGTGCGCACGGCGCGGGCGTTGCTGCGGGCGGCCTCGATGCAGGACCGGATGGAAGACGGGTTCTTCGCCTCGGCGGCGAGGTAGCGCACCACGGCGTCCTGCGTGAGTTCCTGCCCCGTCGTCGCGAAACCCGGCGCGGCGCCGGAGACGGTGAGCAGCGCCCGCCAGGCGTTGTTGCGGCGGTCCACTGCGCCGGTCAGGCTCGCCATGCGCAGCGTGACCTGAAGGCCGCGCGCATTGTTGCCTGCGCGCTCCATGTAGCGGCCGAGCCAGTAGAGGCTGTCGGCGGTCCGGCTCAGCATTGCGACTGGCCCTGAGATTGGGAGGAGGTGGCCGGCACGCGGGGCACGTCGGCCGGATCATCCTCCAGCACCCAGGTGTCCTTGGTGCCGCCACCCTGAGACGAATTCACCACGAGCGAGCCTTCGCGCAGCGCGACGCGGGTCAGCCCGCCGGGGACGATGCGCACCTCCTTGCCGCAGAGCACGAAGGGGCGGAGGTCGACATGGCGGGGCGCGATGCCCTTCTCGACCAGCGTCGGCACGGTGGACAGGGCGAGCGTCGGCTGGGCGATGTATTCGGCGGGCTTCGCCTTGATGCGCGCGGCGAATTCGGCGCGCTGTTCCGCCGTGCTGTGCGGCCCGACCAGCATGCCGTAGCCGCCCGACCCATGCGTCAGCTTCACCACCAGCTCGTCGAGGTGGTCGAGGACATAGGCGCGGTCGTCCTCACGCTCGCAGAGATAGGTCGGGACATTGGCGAGCAGCGGTTCCTCACCGAGATAGAACCGCACCATCTCGGGCACATAGGGGTAGATCGCCTTGTCGTCGGCGATGCCAGCACCCGGCGCATTGGCGAGCGCGACGTTGCCGGCCTTGTAGGCCGCCATCAGCCCCGGCACGCCGAGCACGCTTTCCGGACGGAAGACCTTCGGATCGAGGTAGTCGTCGTCGATGCGGCGGTAGATCACGTCCACGCGCTGCGGCCCGGTCGTGGTGCGCATGTAGACGACGTCGTTCTCAACGACGAGGTCCGGGCCCTCCAGGACCTCGACCCCCATCTCGTCCGCGAGGAAGCAATGCTCGTAATACGCGCTGTTGTAGGAGCCGGGGGTGAGGATCGCGACGCGCGGCGCACCCGGGCAGTTGGGTGGCGCGACCGATTTCAGCGTCTCCAGCAGTTCCTCGGGATAGTGGCTCACCGGTGCGACGTGATGCGCGGCGCAGAGGCCCGGGAAGAGGCGGAGCATCGCCTCCCGCCCCTCCAGCATGTAGGAGACGCCGGAAGGCGTACGGCAATTGTCCTCGAGCACCCAGAAATCGTTCGTGCCGGTGCGCACCACGTCGATGCCGGCCACATGGGTGTAGACGCCTCCGGGGGGCACGAATCCCTTCATCTCAGGACGGAAGGCTTCGTTCTGGCGGATCAGCGCGGCGGGGATGCGACCGGCCTTCAGGATCTCCTGCGCGCCATAGATGTCGAGCAGGAAGAGGTTCAGCGCCTTCACCCGCTGCACCAGCCCGCGCGAGAGCGATTCCCATTCGGCGCGCGCCAGGATGCGCGGGATGATGTCGAAGGGGATCAGCCGCTCCGGGTCGCCGCCCTCGCCATAGACGGCGAAGGTGATGCCGATGCGCTTGAACAGCAGCTCGGCCTCGTGCCGGCGACGTTCCAGCGCCTCGCGCGGCGTCGCCGCGAGCCAGCGGGCGATCTCGGCGTAAGGTCCGCGAAAGAGGCCGTCGGCCGTCATCTCGTCGAAGGCGGGGGTGGTCGTGGTCACCGGCGCGAAGTCCTCCGGCCGCCAGCCTCGCCGGGGCCGGGGGGCGGCGCAAGCCTGTGTTGGTGACGCGGCGCAACATCCAGCCTCGTTCTGCCCAGGAAGCGGGCGAAACCTGTCCCCCGGATGGGCAGCACGCGGCGGCGCCCCTATCCTGGCGCTGTCCAACGAGCCGGGGGAATGCCATGAACGACACCGCCACGACGACCGCTGCCGATTCGATTGCCGCCGCCTTCGCGGATGCCGGCACCAAGCGGATCTACGGCGTGCCCGGCGGTGGTTCGAGCCTCGACCTGATCGCCGCCGCGAAGGTACGTGGCATCGACTTCGTGCTGGCCCGGCATGAGACCTCGGCGGTGATCATGGCCGCAACGGAGGCGGAGCTGTCGGGCTCGCCGGGCGTCGCGCTGTGCACGCGAGGACCCGGCGTGGGGAATGCGGCGAACGGTATGGCGCATGCGGCGCTGGACCGCGCACCGGTCGTGCTGCTGGCCGATGGCTTCGCGCCGGCGGAGCGCGAATTCGCGACGCATCAGTACTTTGACCATGCGGCGATGATGGCTCCGGTGACGAAGGTGCAGCTTTCGGTCGGGCAGATGGCGGCGGGCGAGGCGGCGACGCGCGCCGTCGGCGCGGTGCTGGCCGCGCCGCGCGGCGCGGCGCTGATCGAATTGTCCGGCGGCGCGGCA
>NZ_JAAEDI010000042.1 GCF_018129025.1 Neoroseomonas terrae
ACACCCGTCATTCTCGACGACGCCCTGGTCTACTCAGACGATGACCGCATCGAGAAAATGTTCGACGCGCTCCATCGGCAAGCGAAGGATCAGCAGATCATCGTATTCTCCTGCCGACAACGCGCTTTCCAGAGACTGGGAGGGCACAGCCTTCAGATGTCCGACTGGCGCCCACGATCTGCTTAAGATGCGCCCGAACAGATACTACGGCGTTTGGGAGAGGCTGCTTCGCGCTTGTCAAGGGCTGCTTGGTCCCAGGCTTTGATGGTGCGTCTTCTCCCTGCCATGGAGGGACGCGCTATGGGCCAGGTTCTTCACGGCTGCGCCCGCACGACAGAGGCGGTCCTCGCGCGATCCAGCATAGTCAAGAGAGCCTGAGGGCTCTGGCCCGGCGGCACGGGGTCAACCCGAAGACGATCGCCAAATGGCGAGCGCGAGCCGATGTCGCCGATCGGCGCACCGGGCCGGCCGAGCCGGGCTCCACCACGCTCTCGGCCGAGCAGGAGGCGATTGTCGTTGCTTCCGCCGTCACACCCTGCTGCCGCTGGACGACTGTCTCTACGCCTTGCAGCCGACCATCCCGCAGCTGACGGGCTCGGCTTTGCATCGATGCCTCAAGCGTCACGGCATCTCGCTACCGCCCGAGACCGACGGCGACAAGCCAGCTCGCAAGCGCTTCAAGGCCTAACCGATCGGCTACTTCCACATCAACATCGCAGAGGTCAGGACCGAGCGGGGCAAACTCCGCATTCGCCCAACTGCACGAGCGCGCCACCACCCGCATCTCGACGCCGGCGGAACAGGCACACGATCCCTGCCGCACTGGCACGGACGGGCAGCCTGGTCCGTTCGATACACAAACATTCGTCTGGGAGACCTGGAATGCTCGACGCTTTTGAACAGCCCGGCCATTGGCGCGCGGAGGTGAAGGCCATCGCCTTCGACGTCCAGGGCACCTGCGCTGACTTCTATCAGCCGGTGCTGCGCGCCGGGATCGCCATCAATCGAAGCAGGGGACTTTCGAGTGACTGGGCGGAGCTGGTAGCCGAATGGCGCGCGCTCTACCGGGTGACGTTGGACGATGTCATCGCCGGCAGGCGGCCGTGGATGCGGGTCGATCAGATCTATCGCGAAGCGCTTGACATGCTGCTCAGGAAACATGGGCTCGACGAGCGTCTCACGCTGCAGGAGCGTGACGACCTGAACGCCGCATGGACGCAGCTGGAACCATGGCCGGATGTCGTGGAGGCGCTGTCACGCCTTCGGCGCCGCTTTGTCATCACGACCTTGTCCAACGCCGGCATGGCGGCGCTGATCGCCGTGGTGAAACATGCGAAACTGCCGTTCGATGCCATCATGAGCGCTGAGCTGGCACGAAGCTACAAACCGGCGCCCGCGGTCTATCAACTGGCCGTGGATTATCTCGGCTACCGGCCCTCCCAGATCTTGATGGTCGCTTGCCACAAATACGACCTGAAGGCCGCGAGGGCATTCGGCATGCGCACGGCTTTCGTCGCGCGCCCTTTGGAGTTCGGCCCCGACGCGCGACCGGACGTCTCGGCCGAGAACTGGCTCGATTGCTGCGTCGACAACTTCACCGATCTTGCCGACGCTCTGGAAGCCGTGTGACCCAGATAGGCCCGGCCTCCCCGCCGGGTGCCCCCTCCCCATTCTTGTTTGATAATCGCGACATCGCCTGGCGAGCAACGTGCTGATGGAACGAGGCGCAATCGGCAAACCGAGCGGTCAGGCCTTCGGCTAACCGTGAGGCGCGGATGGGAGGGAAGAATGGCCACCGATGACGACGTCACCTACGTCTGCTTTCCGGAAGCCGGCTGCAGCACACGGATCGTCGTAATGGGCGCAGAGCCGACGGTATGACAGTCTCATGAGGAAGCTCTTTGAGAGCGGCATGAGAGAGGAATAGTCGGCGTGACGCTGCTTTAAGCAATGCTAAGGGCGGTGAATTCCTTAGTATTGTCGGCAGCCTCTAGTCGGCAAAGGTACCGACTGGTGCACCTGCAACGCCTACGTCCATCATGATGAGGCGGCCACAGTTTGCGCCAGCACCAGGCGCGCGAAGGCTGGTGACGAACAGCGTGCGCAGACCTGGCCCTCCGAAGCAGGGCATCGTGGGGGAGCGCACTGGCAGGTCGATGACGCGATCCAGCGTACCGTCGGGAAGCCACCGGTTCAGCCGGCCCGCCGAGACCCCCGCGCTCCAATACCCGCCCTCCGAGTCAATCGCCGCGCCATCCGGGCGCCCCTGGGCATCGATGGGGCGCGCCACTTCGCGTCGCTCGGTGCGTGTGACCCAGAGTGATCTCCGATGAGGCCGACGACATGGGCAATCTGGCCGCACGGATCGACGTCGCTAAGGTCCGCGGTGACAAAACGCCCGACTCTACCGTCACCTCGAACCTTGGCACCTGCTTCGAATCCATAGCGCACGCCGAAATGCTGAGGTGGTGCGGCATTCGTCCGTCTTCGGGTGAACTCGCCCCGATCACCACCTGAGCTTCAGCACCCGAACAGTCCGAAGCTGCTGGTGCCACCTCCTCTAATTCGGACAGCAGGTCTGTAGATCGATAGTTCGATCAGGCTCTCAGCCTAGGCCGTCGGTTTTCACGCGCCCGGCCGAAACGGGGCGCGCTCCAATCCTGCCTCCAGGACTTGATCTCTTAAAAAACTGCTGTGCAATATGTAGCACATGAGGCGACCGCGGCGTTCCCAGTCTAAGGCGCACAGGGCGACATCGGCCACCGACCTTGGTCGGTCGGCTCGGCGGTCTGCGCCTGCGACGTCGATCAAGGCGGCCAGCCGGGTGAACCGCGGCATTCAAAGCGCCTGGGTCGGTATCGCGACGCTTGGTATTGGTCGCGCCGCCGCCGGGATAAGAATGAAGAGGAAGCGATGAAGCAACCAATCGACCTGAATCCTTACCAACCTAGCGCGGACCCAGCGACCAGGCCGTTGGAGCATTGCCGCCCTACCGTGCTGGATCCGGGGGACCCGCGGCTCATCATCGGCCTGTTCATGCCAACGATGTCGTGGGGCCAATGGCCATCCACGGCTCGAACAACATCCGAATGGACCTACGATTACAATCGCAGGATCACGGTTCTCGCGGAGGAGATCGGGCTCCACTTCGTGCTTCCGCCGGCACGCTGGAAGGGGATGCAGGGCGATCGGATTGAGTTCTGGGGTGCGAGCCTCGATACGATGACGCTCGTTGGCGCATTGGCCGAGGCAACGTCGCGCATCGCGCTCATGACGACCATCCACACCAATCTCATTCACCCCGTCGTGGCGGCGAAGATCTGCGCGGGACTCGATCAGATCTCGAACGGCCGTCTCATCCTCAATGTCGTCAGCGGCTGGAACGAGGACGAGTTCCGCTCGATGAACATCGACCTTCTGGAGGGCCGGCGAGACCGCTACGCTTACACCCAAGAATGGCTGCAGATCGTTCGTGAACTCTGGGCAACCGGCCGCTGCACATTCACGGGCGAGTACTTCAAGATCTGCGATGCCGCAGCGCGCCCCCTTCCCGTCCAGAAACCCGCGCCGCTGATCGTCAACGCCGGCCAGTCCTTCACCGGCATGTCGTTTGCGGCACGCGAGGCGGACTACCTGTTCACCCGAAGCGAGCGCGCCGAGAAGTGGCGCGGCATCGTCGCCGCCTCCGGTCGCAAGGTCGGCTACGTCGCCTTGCAACGGATCCTTCTTCGCGAGACCGACGCCGAAGCCGAGGCACTCCGCGATGAGATCGCGGAGAACTGCGATCTCGGGATCATGCGCAAGCAATTCATCGCGCGCGGCATGGGGTCCGCAGAGGAAGCGGATCAGTGGTTAGCGAAGCGGGAGAACATCGAGCAGGCCGTGTTCGAAGGGGCGTTCGTTGGCGGGCCCGATAAAGTCGCCAATGAACTTGCGGCGTTCGTCGCGGCGTCCCGGCCTAACGGACTCTGCCTCACGCTCTACGACTACCTCCCGGAACTGGCGCTGTTCGGTCAGGAGGTCCTGCCTCGACTGAACGCTCGCCTGAAGAAGCTGGGCATGGAAGTGGCCCCGCCACCTGGGACGTATCGCGGCGGTGAGGGCTCTATTCGACTCAATGCAGCATCATAGGAAGGTACGCCCGATGCCGAAGTTCTTCCAGGTAACGGTAGACAGCGACGCCATTGCGACACTCCGCTTCGCGCGACCGCCCGTAAATGCCATGTCCGACGAGGTCTACGCGGAGCTTCGCGAGGTCTCGGAATCGCTGTCCACCCGGGACGACATCCGGGTGCTTGTCGTGACGTGCCCGGATGAGGCAAAGGCCTGGTGCGCCGGCGCCGACCTCAAGGAGTTGCGAAGCAGGACAGGCGATGACAGGGCCGAGCGCTACGCCGCCATCAATGCCGCCATGCTCGCGTTCTACAATATTCCTCTGCCCGTTATCGGGGCCCTGGATGCGCCGGTCATCGGCGTTGGCATGGTTTGGGCGAGCCTGTGCGACATGCGTGTCGGCGCCAAGGAAGCGACATTCAGTCTGCCGGAGATCCAGCGGGGCATGGCTGCCGGGCTCACAGGCTTCTTCAATCGGCTGAGCATGCCGGAAGCCCTGCTGCGCGAGATGATGTTCACGGGCGATGCCTACAGCGGCGAGCAGCTCGCTCCCTCCGGCTTCTTCAACCAGGTGGTGCCGAGAGCCGAGGTCAAGGCGGCTTCCCATGCGCTGGCCATGCGCATGGCCAAGTACAAATCAAGCGGTCTTCGGACGACCAAAATCATGGCCAACAAAGCGGAACACGGATCCTGGCTCCAATCGTACCAGGAGTTCCAGCGCTATGCCGTGGACCTTTCGTCCACGGCCGGGTCCACGGATGGGATCAATTCATTCCTGTCCCGCGGCAAAGATGCCGACGATGGGCCTTCCGCAGCGAAGAGTGTCAGCCGCCTCGCTTAGGTTCTTCGGAACATCGCACAAAAGCAGCTGGCCGGTGTCTGCAGCGCGTCGCTTACTGATCCACCGCAGTCCAGGCCGGCCCTCATGCGGCGCGCCGCAAATCGAGCGAACGATAACATCGCTCAATATACCTAATAGCCTGCCCCCGCAGCAAACACTGCCGGTTCGGCGGCCCAAAAAAAGGAGGAAAGCTTGATGATCGATACAGGGGACGTGGGCAGACGAGCGTTACTCGTCGCGCCACTCGCATCATGGCTAATGCCTTCACAAGCGAAGGCCCAGACATCGGCATTTCCATCCAGACCCGTCCGCATCATTCAGGGATACGCACCAGGCGGGCCAGCGGACCTGACCGCCCGCGTGCTGGCCGACCGCCTGTCGGTGGCGTGGAAGCAGCCGGTCGTGGTCGAGGCGCGTCCCGGCGCGAGCGGCACGATCGCGGCAGGTGTCGTCGCGCGCGCAGCGCCGGATGGCTACACCCTAGGGCTTGTTGCCTCTACGCATGCGGTGGCGCCGCTGCTCATCCCCCGCCTACCGTTCAGCGTGCAGCGTGACTTCACGCCCATCGCGCAGGTGGTGTCTCACCCCCTCATCCTCGTTGTCCACCCAAGCTCTCCGGCGCGGACGGTCCAGGAACTCATCGCCTTGGCGCGCCAACGGCGCGGCGAACTGACGATGGGAACCGTCGGCGTCGGCACGTCCTTCCACCTGGCGGCCGCGCAGCTCGCTGTGCAAGCCGGAGTGCAGTTTACCTACGTGCCGTACAATGGCGCATCGACCGCGCAAACGGCCATCATCCGCGGTGAGGTGGATGCTCTCTTTCAGAATCCGCTACTGGCCGTTCCAGCGGTGCGCGACGATGGTCTGCGCGCACTTGGTACATCGGGCACGCATCGCTGGCGGGACCTGCCGGATGTGCCGACCATCGCGGAAGCCGGCTTCCCCGGTTATGAAGCAAAGGTCTGGTACGGATTTCTGGGCCCAGCAAGTCTGCCGGCTGATCTCCTCGCGCGGATCGCCGATTCTATTCAGGCTGCCATGGAGATCCCTGAGGTGCAGGCCCGCCTACAGGCGAGCGGCTTCGAACCGTCTTATGTAGGGCCCGCGGCGTTTGGCCGGATCATTGAGGAAGACTTCGAGCGCTGGGGGCACGTCATTCGGGCGGCGGGTATCCAGGGCGTTGAATGACGAGTGGAGCCGAGGCGAGCTGACGCCCGATCCGACGACGGCCCAACGGGAGCCCACGGCCGTCCCCGCTCCGACAAAAGAAGAGGAGAATTCGTGAGCATGTCCGTGTCACTGTCGACGGCGCTGGCGCGCATTGCTCATCGAATGCCGGATGCGCCGGCCCTGCACTTTGCGTGCGGCTCGATGACATTCGCTGAGCTCGATGAACTGGCTCGACGCTACGCCGCGGGCTTCGAACGTATCGGCATTCGTCGCGGCGACCGGATGGCAATCTGGCTGCCCAATACGCCCGACTGGCTGGGGGCCTTCTTTGGCTCGGCAAGGCTCGGCGCTATTGCTCTCCTGACAAACACGCGGTTCCGTAGCGCTGAGATCGGCGACCTTCTCGCCAGGACAGAGGCGCGAACGATCATCTACCAGCCAGACTTCCGCTCGATCGACTTCAGCGGCGTGCTCAAAGAGTGCCTGCCGCATCTGCCGAATCTGCAGACGATCATCGCGGTCGGCGCCATGACGGATGCACTGCCGGGGCGACCGGTCTTGAACACCGAATTCCTGCTCGACGGCCGGCCGATGGACAGGAATGATGGGACAGCGGACGCGCCTTGTCTTCTGTTTACGACCTCAGGCACCACGAAGCGGCCCAAGCTGGTCATGCACACGCACGAGTCTGTCATGGCGCATGCGGCGGATGTGGCGTCGGGTTTCGGCTTTGCTGACGACACAGCCGGCACGCTGCAGATGCTCCCGCTTTGCGGCACCTACGGGTTCACGCAGGCCATGGCGAATCTGCTCGCTGGTCGACCATTGGCGATGCACGCCACATTTGATGCAGAGGTAGCGAGCATGCTTATCGCGAGACATGGGATCCGGCGTGCAGCACTTACCGATGAGATGGTGCGGCGGATCTGCGCTCTGCCGTCCAGTTTGCCGCGTGGCTTCAATGTCATCATTGGCTCGCGCGCGCAGGGCCTCGTGCCGGTTGCGGAGGAGCATCATCTGAAGATCACCGGCATCTACGGATCGTCAGAAGTACAGGCCCTGTTTTCACGTCGACAGAGCGGTCGCAGTACCCTGGAAATGGCTGCCGGTGGCGGTCAACCGGTTTCCGCCGAGGCGCAGGTTCGAGCCCGTGATCCGGACACCGGGCAGTTGTGCGCTCCTGGTGAAGCGGGCGAACTCGAGATCCAGGGTCCCAGCGTGACCATGGGCTATTTTGGCGATCAGGAAGCGACCGCCACCGCCTTCACGTCCGACGGCTTCTTTCGCACGGGCGACCTCGGGACCGTCGAGGCTGACGGAAGCTTCACGTACTTGACACGCTTTGGTGAGGCGTTTCGCGTCAATGGCTTTCTCGTTAATCCTGCGGAGATTGACGCCGTCGTCCTCGAGCATCCCATGGTGAATCAGTGCCAGACTGTCGCAGTGGAGCAGGGTGGCAAGGCCCACGCGGTCGCATTTGTGATCGCGCAGGACCGAGGGTCCGTGCCGGAGCAATCATTGCGGGATTTCTGCGTCGCGCGGATGGCAACGTACAAGGTGCCCGTCCGCTTTGTTCGTGTTGACGAGTTTCCTGTCATCGAGAGCGCGAACAACACGAAGATTCACCGCGCAAAGTTGCGGGACATGGCCGCGGCGTTATTAGGATAGCGTGCAGGCGACGTGTCTAAGCATCCGTCGCCCGAGGAAGGTGTTCAAGTCGAGACGGTGCTGACACGAGCAGGCGCACGTGCCGGGAAGGTCAGCCCAGGCATTCGGGATGCCTGCAGTCGTGCAGTCTCGACCGGATCGCCCTACGCTGGCAGCAAAGGGCCAGCCGCGCCGACCTCGCCATGGGTCCTGAAGGTGCGAGGTCTCGCAGATCCCGTGATGAGTTGGTCGCCATCCTGGTCGCGCACCCAGACGTCAAAGACGTCGCCGCGTTCCGCACGGCAGCAGCCTGCATAAATCACCATGCCTTCGGCAACTGGTCGCTTGAATCGGACCTCGAGTTCGACCCCATCTGTTAGCCCGGGTCCGGCGCGTAGCGCCTGCCAGATCAAGTTGAGTGAGAGCATCCCGTGAGCAATTGGTCGGCCGAAGCTTGTTGTCGCCGCAAATACGGGATCCACATGGATCGGGTTGAAATCATCCGTGATGCCCGCGTAGGCCAGAATCGCAGACCTATCGACCGTCATCGAGATCTCAGTGCTCATGACGCCCAGATCACACCCATCGTACCGCGGAAGCACACGCCTCCCGAGGTGTCGCTGGTCTCCGTCAGGATGGTCACGCGACGGCGGTCGTGTCGAAGTGACTTCTCGACGCACGATACGGCGGTAACCAGTGTCTCGCCGAGAAGTGGTAGTCGCTCGACCTCGAACTTCTGGCTCGCATGAACATTTCCCGGCGCTCTGGGCGTCAAAACAGCACCGAATGCTCGCATGGCAACGACCGCCGTCATTCCGGGTGGCATTACGTCACCATCTTCATCAGTGGGAAACAGCGATAGCCACTGGCGCAATGCATCTCCGTCGAAGCGATACTCATGGCGGCCGAGGACGACGCCGACGGCCAGGCTCTCATGAGTGATCATCCGAAGCGACCTGACAACGCTTGGGAGACCTGGCGTGCCGCATCCCGCAAGTTGGCGGTCAACGCGTGCAGCTGCGGTTCGTCCAGCTGCGCGCTCAAACCGACACAGCTGATCGCCGCGACGGCTTCGCCGCGCTCCCCCTCCACCAGCGCCGCGGAAATGCAGACACCGCGCACGTAATTGCCGCGATCCACCGCGAAACCGTCGCGACGCGCAGCGGATACCTCTGCGCAATACGTCTCGAAGCTTGGCGGATCTTGCCAGCGAAGGGTACGAAACTCAGCACGAAGTTCCGGTCGCGGAAGATTCAGCTTCGCCGCGAAGCAACGTCCAAATGCGCCCAACAGCATCGGCATGCGCTGGCCGATCGGCATATGGATACGAACGGCACTGCGTGCCTCGGCGAAATCCACCAGAACGACACGACGCCCCTGCACCGGGCGGAACAGCGCGGCGGTGACGCCGAAGCCGGTCGCTAGCGATTCCAGGAACGGACGCGCCAGGGGAATGAACGCGTCGCGCGTCAAGCGGCCCTGCGCCAGCTCCACGACACCGAGGCTGGCACCGTACATTTTTGAGTTCGGATCGAACACCGCAAGCCGCTCATGCACGAGCGTCTTCAGAAGCTGAAAGCAGGTGCTGGGATTGATTCCGAGCTCGCGGGCAATCTGGTTCACCCCGACGGGCGTGTCGCGGGAGCAGAGATAGCGCAGCACCCGCAACCCTGACTGGAGCGCGCCGACCAGCCGGTCAGGTGCTGGTGGTTCTAGCGGCTCTATGCCGTCCGGAGGCATCAGGATCCCATAAAGCGTGGTGGGCGGCGCTCAGCGAAGGCCGCCATTGCCTCGCGCGAGTCCGGATGGTTGCCGAGTTCCGCTGTCATGTCCTGTTCGAAGCGGTAGCCATCCCGCAAGCTCATCTCCTCAATCGCATTCAGGCCTCGCTTGGCCAAATGCAACGCAGCCGGGCTTTTCGAGGCAAGATCCCGTGCGAAGTCGTCAGCCACCGTCATGAGCTCCGCCCCAGGCACGCAGGCCTCGACCACGCCCAGACGATACAGCTCGGCCCCGGATACACGATAGCCGAGCATCATCATACGGCGCGTCAGCGAATGGCCGAAGAGCCGCATGGCATGCCGGCCGCCACCGAGCAGACCGACATCGATCTCCGGCAGGCCGATGCTGCCCCCCTCCGCCGCAACCAGAATATCGCACGATGCCACGAAGCAAAGCCCGCCGCCGAGCGCCGGTCCGTTGATCGCCGCCACGACCGGCTTGCGGCATTCGGCGATCGCGTGAAAGGCTTCGCGAATGCTGCGGTTGTGCGACCAGCGCTCGCCCTCGCCGAAGCTGCGGCCTGCTCGTGCCTTGATGTCGGCGCCAGCGCAGAACACGCGACCGGCGCCGGTCAGCACGACCGCACGAACATCCGCGCGGTCGGAGAGGCGGTCGAAGGTTTCGATGATCTCGGCCTGCATCTGCGGGCTGAGCGCATTCACGGGGGGGCGGTCCAGCGTGACGGTGGCAACGTAGTCGGCCACCACGCAACGGACCTGTGGTTCAGTCATCGGCCTGTCCTCCGGCAACGTGCACGACCATGTCGAGCGCGACCAGGTCGCCGGGCGGCACCAGCGCGAGGGGGTTGATCTCGATCTCAAGGATCTCGGGCCGGCTCTCGTATAGTGCGCAGAGGCCCGCGATGGCGCGCGACAGCGCCGCGGTGTCGAAGCTCTCGCGCCCGCGCGATCCGGTCAACCGATGCGCCATCGTCAGGTTGCGTAGCGCATGCTCGATCTCGTCGATCGAGACCGGGAGAAAGCGGATAGCCACGTCGCGCTCGAATTCCGCATCGACACCGCCGCGGCCGACCATCAGCAACGGGCCGAGCTGCGGATCAGCGCGCAGGCCGAGGATCAGCTCCTCACGGTGCGGCACCATGCGCTGGAACAGCACGCCTTCCGTCGGGATATCGAGGCGCCGGGCTATGTCGAGCAGCCGCCTGGCGCCATCGAGGGCGGCATCGACGCTGTCGACGCCAAGAAGAACAGCACCGTGTTCCGTCTTGTGCAGCATCGCCGGACTCTGAAGCTTCAAGGCCAGCGGGAAGCCGAGACGTTCCGTGGCAGCGGGAACTTCCGCCGGGTCGCGTATCAATACCTCATCGGGCAGCGACACGGTGATATCGCCGGCGAGGAAAGCGTGTGCGCCCGCTTCCGACAGTGCCCGTGCGGCACCGGTATGCCTTGGCGCCACCTCGCGATCCGCTGAAAGCGGCCGCTCCAGGGCGGCCGCCACGCGGTTGGCGCGATCCAACGCACGCGCCATGTCCACGATATCATCGAACAGCGGGATGCGGGCCTGCCGCAGCGCCTCGATCGCACCATCCGGCGCCGACATCCAGATGACGATTGGCGGCCTCGATGCCGTGGCGGCGTAGTCCGTGATCGCCTTGGACAGAACCGGGGCTGTGTCGTGCATCAGTCCGATGAAGATCAGCGCCGCGTCATAGAGTCCGCTCGCCGCCAGCGGCCCCAGGACCTTGCCCAGCAGCGTCGGGTCCGTGCCGACCGCCCCGGTCAGGTCGAGCGGCAGGCGGGGCTTGCCGAAACTCGGCAGCGCGTCGGCGATGGCTGTCTGTGTCTGCGCGTCCGGCTGACGGATCTCGGCGCCGATGCTGGCCGCCGCATCGGTCAGCAAGGCGCCAGCGCCGCCCGAGACTGAAACGATTGCCGGCGCCCTTACGACACCGCGTGGCTGCCACAGCAGCAACTTTGCCGCATCGACCATCTCGTTGACCGAGGCGACCTCGATAACGCCGTACTGAGCGAGGAAGGCGGCGGTCACCTCATTGCTGCCGGCGATCGCCGCAGTATGCGACTGCACCGCCTCCGCCCCCGCTGTAGAGCGACCCGAGCGAAGCGCGAGCACCGGCTTGCCCCGGGCCTGCGCCAGACGCAGCGCCGCGCGCAGTGCCACCGGATCGCGCAGCGCCTCTAGGTAGAGTCCGATTACCTCCGTATCGCCATCCTCCGCGAGATGCGCGATGCAGTCCGCCATGGTGATGTCGGCCTCGTTGCCGGAGGTGATCCAGCGCGCGAAACCAAGTCCGGCTTTCAATACCTTGTCGAGCCAATACCCGCCGATCGCGCCGCTTTGGCTGACGAAGGAGAAGGGGCCCGGTTGCATGGCCATGACCAGGCCGACGGAGTTGATCGTCGCGCAGAGCCGTGTGCGTGCATTCATTGCGCCAACGCAGTTCGGACCGAGGATCGCGACGCCCGCCTCCCTTGCCCGCGCGATGATCCGCTGCTGCAGTACCGCACCGGCCTCGTCCTGCTCCGCGAAGCCAGCCGCAAAGAAGGTGAAGGCGCGGGTCCCGGCGGCGATGCCGTCCTCCAGCGCATCCAGTGCCTGGTTGGCGGGCGTTAGCACCAGAGCGAGGTCGACCGGCTCGCCCACCGCGCGCAGTGAAGGAAAGGCACGCAGGCCATTGATCTCACTGCGCCGCGGATTGATCGGGACTATCGATCCAGCGTAGCCGTGGCGGATCATGAACTCCTGCGGCCGGCTGCCGAGCTTGGTGGTATCGGCGGTCGCGCCAATGATGGCGACGCGGCGTGCGTCCAGGATCGGCGTCAACTTGGTGGCGTTGGGCAACATCAGTAGGACTTCGGCAGGTTAAGGACACGTTCGGCAACATAGGACAGAACGAGCTGCTGCCCGACTGGTGCCAGCACCGGGATCATAATCTCGCGCAGCATGCGTTCGACATGGAACTCCTTAGAGTAGCCAAAGCCGCCATGGGTGATCACCGCCTGGCGGCACGCGTCGTGACCGGCCTCGGCTGCCAGATACTTCGCAGCATTGGCCTCGGCGCCGCAGGGTTGGCCGGCATCGTAGAGTGCCGCGGCCTTGAAGGTCATGAGGTTGGCCGCCTCGAGCTCGATCCAGTTCTTTGCGAGCGGGTGCTGGATCGCCTGATTCTGGCCGATCGGCCGATCGAACACGATGCGCTCCCGCGCATAGGTCGCGGCCCGGGACAGGGCGGCGCGCCCGAGCCCGATCGCCTCAGCGGCGACCAGGATGCGCTCGGGATTGATGCTGTCGAGCAGGTAACGGAAGCCCTTGCCCTCCTCGCCGATCCGGTCCTCGACGGGTACCGGGAGATCATCGATGAAGAGCTGGCACGACGCCATGCTGTTCACCCCGTGCTTCGGCAGGGGCCGGATCTCCATGTAGCGGCGATCGATCGCTGTGTAGAACAGACTAAGACCATCCATCGGACGTGCCGTCTGTTCGATCGGCGTGGTGCGGGCGAGGATCAACATGCGGTCCGCGACGGCCGCGCCGGTGATCCAAACCTTCTCGCCAGACAGCCTGTAGATGCCGCCGTCACGGACCGCGCGCGTCTTCGCACGCGTGGTGTCGAGACCGGTGTTCGGTTCCGTCACTGCGAAACAGGGCCGCTCAGCGCCAGTCACGAGAGGCGGGAGGAAGCGGTCGCGCTGTTCCTTCGTACCATGCACGACAAGCGCATGTGGGCCGAAGATGAAGCCGTGCACGGCCGTGGCGCCGGTCCAGCCGGCCCCGCATTCCGATATGGTTTGCATCAGCGTCGCCGCGGCTGTCATGCCCAAGCCCGCGCCGCCATACTCCTCTGGCATGGTGATGCCGAGCCAGCCGGCATCACGGATCGCCTCGAAGAACTCGGTTGCGACGCGACCTTCTTCCTCGCATCGGCGCCAGTAGTTCACGTCGAAGCCCGCGCAGATCCGGTTCACCGCCTCCCTGATCTCAGGGTGGGGGTTGAGCAACATCTCGGCCATCGGTATTCTCAGCCTTGCACGCCGGTCTGGCGGACGATCTCCGCCCAGCGATTGATTTCATTCAAGAAGAATGCACGGAACGCGGCTGGATCGGGCGACGTCGTCACTTGAAGCCCGAGTTGCTCGCTCCAGCGCTTCATCTCGGCATCTTCCATCACGCCGCGGATCTCGGTGTTAAGCCGCGCAGCGATGGTCGGCGAGGTGCGGGCTGGCGCGAAAAAGCCGTGCCAAATGCTGATGCTGTAGTCGACGCCGGTTTCTTTTACAGTAGGAAGTTCTGGCCAGGCGGTGGATCGCTGTGCCGAGGCCACCGCCAGCGCCCGGGACATGCCCGATGTGGCGTGCGGCTTAGCGGTCGAGACAGCATCGAGAACGAGCTGGATCTCGTTGGCAGTAAGCGCCAGCAGGGTTGGCGCCGCGCCGCGATAGGGCACATGGACCATCTCGATTCCTGCGACTTTGCAGAACCATTCGATGGAAAGGTGCACAGAGCTTGCCGCACCAGGGGTGCCGAAGTTCAGCTTACCCGGGTTGGCCTTGGCGTAGACGATGAACTCCGGGATCGTGCGGGCTGGCACAGTGTTGTTGACCAGGAAGGCGAAGGGCGTCTCGGCGATCTGGGTGATCGGGACCAGGTCTTCGCGGACATTGTAGGAAAGGTCGTTGCGCATCGATGGTTCGATGGCGACGGCGGCACTGTGGAACAGCAGCGTCTGTCCGTCCGGCGCGGCGCGCACGACAGTCTCGGTGCCGATCGCGCCGCCGGCTCCGGTGCGATTTTCGACCACTACCGGTACGCCGAGCCGCTCGCCGAGCTTTGCCGCGATGCGCCTCGCAACGACATCGGAGTTCCCACCAGCGACGTAGGGAACGATCATCCGGATTGGACCATTCGGATAGGCCTGCGCCGAGGCGGCCACGGGCCACGCGGCCGCACCGGCGGTGAAAGCCAATTGCCTACGCGACAGTGATGCTGTCATCGCGCGTTTCCTCACATGAGCAATGTTTTGTTTGGAGGTTGGCCACGCCTTGCCCGCTTCCATTCATCGCGGCGAAACAAGGCCTGAGCATCGGCGCATGCCGGCCAAAGAAGCACACGGCGCCTCGGGGCTCGATGCTGCGCGAAGGGATGGCTCTCGCCCGCCGTCGCTTGACGAGCGAGGCGCGGCCGGTATCGCAGCTCGGACGACAGTCAGCCGAGCGACCAGCAATGTAACCAGCATCAGCACCTGTTTTCGTCAGGAAGGGCGTTGCCATACCACATATTCGGCCCTGCGAAGAATCTTCGCAATACCGAATCTTGGATTGACCCCGCTAGATTCCGCCGTCGTCACCGATGTAGCGTTGCGCGCGCCGGCCGCGCGCTGACAGTGTCCGTGACGTGTAGGCGCTGACGCGCCGATTGCCGCCGCCGGACCGCGTACGCAGGACGCGACTGAGTACTCCTGACATCGATGCCGTTGACGCTCTTCGGGACGAATTTTATTAGGAGAACAATGACCGACACCAACGCGCTCGCAGTAGACCCGAAAAAGCCGAAAGCGCCTGCCGTTACGACCGCAATAGCCGTTTTGAGCTACCTGGCGAAAAATCCCTCAGGGGCAGGGCTTACGGAAATCGCCCGGTCTTTGGGCTTAGGTAAAAGTATTTGCTTCAATGTCCTTAATACGATGCTTGCTGAGAGCATCGTTATCAAAGAAGAACGTCGCGCCATCTGGAAACTTGGACCGCGATTGGTACAGCTGGGCTATGCAGCCCGGACAAGCTATCCGATCCGATCCGAGTTTCGTGCCAATATTCCACTGGCCGTGAAGTCTGTCATCGCCGATCCGCGAGGGTTGTTGTGCGTTGTCGGTCAACTTCTCCTGGACAGAAAGGGTATTGTAATCATCGATCGCCTCTTTATCGGCGAACGCCGATTAGGACAGGTCCAGATTCCCATCGGCGAGGTCTTCTCCATGACAGCGCCGGTTCTCGGACGGGCATTTCTAGCCTTGAATGGGGACGACGAAGCGATAGCGATTGCGACGGATCCGAATGAGCCCCGTTCCTCGGATTGGCAACCGGCATTGCTCAAGAGCCTCGCAATGATCCGTGCCAATGGATATGCGACTGCGATCGGAGAGTATGCCACCGACGTCAATGCGGCGGGCTGTGCCATTCCAGCACGTCTTGGGCAGACTCAGTACGCCGTCTGCGTTCTCGGACGCAAAGAGGATCTCCCCGTTGCTAGACTTCCGACGCTCGGGAAGGCGCTCATCGCAGCAACCCGCGAGATTCAGTCGTGGGATTAGTTGGCCGGTCGATATCCTCACTGCATGCTGAGTACTAGGCGTAACCTTGCAATCACGGCATCGGCGTTGAAGCTGCGACCAGGCTGTTTTGCGTGACGGTGCTATGGCCGTTGCGCCGGCAGATACACAGGCCAACAGCACTCGCGGATACTCATCCAACCTTCTTTATCCTCGGAGTTGCGCGTTGCCGCCAACGCAAACCGTCATTGCCGCCTTGGCGGGCCGCGTATCAACATGCGCGACGGCGGCTCAGCTGCGTCCGCGCCGGCCAAAGCGACTCCGCCAGACGTGGTCACCGCCGGTAGCCCGATCGATCACACCGTAGATTGCCGATGACCGCCTAGCGCTGCGGCTAACCCCCAGCGTTAAGAAGCGTCGGGAGATCTCATTCACCGACGTCCCGTCCCGCATGCGACACGAAGATCAAGGAGCGCTTGATCTATTAGTAGACTTTTGTCTTATATGGCGCACAACGTTGACGCCTAGGGGACGAGAAACGGTGACGAGAGGAAATGTCGATGATGTGCCGACCGGCGCTGTCGACGAGAACATGGCGCCATCGACGTGGCAGCAGGCCCTCTTTACGCCACGCGGCATCGCCCTGATCGGCGTCACCAACGATGCCTCGCGGCTCAGCGGTGGCCCGCTATTCTACCTTCGCAAGCATGGCTATGCGGGCCCCGTCTATCCGGTGAATTCGCGCCGCGAGTCCGTTCAGGGCGAACGCGCCTACGCGTCGCTTGCCGACATCCCTGGTCCCGTCGACCACGCTTACATTCTGCTCAATACCGATGACGCGCTGGATGCCGTGCGCAATTGCATCGGCGCCCGCGTGCGCGTGGCGACCCTACTGGCCGGCGGCTTCGCGGATGCGGGCCCAGAGGGGCTGGAGAAGCAGCGCCAGGTTGCCGAAGCCGCACGTGCCGGCGGGCTGCGCATCGTCGGGCCGAACAGCCTCGGCCTCGTGAACTTCCACAATGCCATGCCGTTGACGGCCACGCCGGCGCTGATCCGTGCTGACATGATCCCCGGCCGCCTGATGGTGATCTCCCAGAGCGGCAGCATGATGGGCACGCTGATCTCGCGCGGCCATGCCCGCGGCATCGGCTTCTCCAAGGCCATATCGATCGGCAATGAATCCGACCTCACGGTTGGCGAGATTGGCGCTGCCTTCGCCGACGATCCCGAAACCGAAGCCTTTCTGCTGTTCATCGAGACGATCCGCGACCGCGCAGCTATGACCCGCTTCGCCGAACTGGCGCATCGCCAGGGCAAGCCGATCCTCGCCTTCAAGCTCGGGCGATCAGAGGCGGGGCGGCAGATGGCTGTGTCGCATACAGGCGCGATCGTCGGCTCCGACCGCGCTGCTGACGCCTTCCTGAAGCATCTCGGCATCGTTCGGGTCGATCACATTGAGACGCTGTTCGAACTGCCGGCGCTGATCGGCCGCCGCGGACCGCCGAAGCGGCGCGGCGGCGCGGTCGGCGTGGTGACGACGACAGGCGGCGGCGCAGCGCTGGTAGTGGATCGGCTCGGCACGCTCGGCGTGACGGTGACGCCACCCTCCGCGGCGGTGCTAAGTGCGTTGCACACCAAGGACGTCGTGGTGCAGCCGGGCCAGGTGCTCGACCTCACCATGGCTGGCACGCGCTATGAGGCGATGCGTGCGGCGGTGGAGACCATGCAGGCCGCGCCGGAGAATGAGCTGGTCCTCACCGTCACCGGCAACTCGGCCGAGTTTCGGGGCGACCTCACGGTGCGGCCCATCATCGATGCCACGGGCGACAAACCGCGCGCAGTGTTCCTGGCGCCGAACGCCGAGCAGTCGCTGAAACTGTTGGCCGAGGCCGGCGTGCCGGGATTCCGGACGCCGGAATCCTGCGCCGATGCGATCGCTGCCTATCTCGGCTGGACCGGGCCGGGTGTGCGCGGCGAACCGCTGGCGCCGAAGCTGGCTGCGACACTGCGCGATGGTCTCGGCAGTGCCGACGGAACGCGCAACGAGCGACAGTCACTCGTCGCCTTCGCCACCCTCGGCATTGCGACGGCGGAGTCCGCGGTGATGGAACCGGACGCCGAGCCGCCCTCCATCGGCTATCCGGTGGTCGCGAAGATCCTGTCGCCGGACGTCCCCCACAAGACCGAGGCCGGGGGCGTCGCGCTGCGTATCGGCTCGCCGGAGGAGCTGCGTGATGCTGCCTCACGTATCCTGGCAAGAGTCCGCGATTACAAGGCCGACGCGCGGATTGAGGGCATCCTGGTTCAGCGAATGGAGACGCGCGGCCTGATCGAAGTGCTGCTCGGCTATCGCCGCGACCCGCATGTCGGTCCGATCGTCACACTAGCCATGGGCGGCGTGCTCGCGGAAATCCATGCCGATGCCGCGGTGCGCATGGCACCGGTCACCGTCGCCGCGGCGACGGAGATGATCCAGGAAGTTGCCTCGCTTGCCCTGATCCGCGGCTATCGCGGCTTGCCACGCGGCGACGTCGCCGCGCTCGCGGAGGCGGTCGCGGCGTTGTCGCGACTGGCTGATCTCGAGGAAGTCGCGGAAGCGGAGATCAACCCGCTGATCGTGCGCCACGACGGTGAGGGCGTCGTCGCTGTCGACGGACTCATCGTGCTCGGCGGCGGAGATCCCGCATGAGCTGGACCGAGCGTTACCAATGGTTGCGCGTCGAGATCGACGCAGGCGTTGCGACCGTCACCATGAATCGTCCCGAAGCGCGCAACGCCATGATCCCCGTGATGCGCGCGGAGATCGAGCGCATCTGGCTCGACATTGCCGCAGATGAGCATATCGACGTGGTGCTGCTGACGGGTGCTGGCGACAGTTTCTCGGCCGGCGGCGACGTGAAGGCAATGGCGGCGCGCGCCGGCACCGAGGAAGGTCGGCGCCATGCCATCGAGGGGTTCGGCCGCGCGAAGCGGATGTGCCAGAACATGCTCGATGTACCCCAGGCGATCATCGCTGCAGTTAATGGCGACGCGATGGGGCTCGGCGCGACGCTGGCGCTGATCGCGGATGTCTCGGTGATGGCGGATGCGGCGCGGATCGGCGACAGCCATGTCAAGGTTGGCCTGGTTGCCGGCGATGGCGGCACGGTGTTCTGGCCACTGTTGATCGGACCGAACCGCGCCAAGGAATTCCTGATGCGCAGTCGTATCGCCACAGGCGCGGAGGCAGCCTCCTTCGGCCTGGTGAACCATGCGGTGCCGAAGGATGAGGTGCTCCCGATGGCACGCGCGATCGCCACGGAGTTGGCATCCCAGCCGAAATGGGCGGTGCGGTGGACGAAGCTTTCGGTGAATGCGTGGCTGAAGCAGCAGCTGAACATGATCATCGACGCCTCGCATGGGCTCGAGATGCTGACAGCGATGACCTGGGATCATGGCGAGGCGGCCCGTGCCTTCGCCGAGGAACGCCGCCCGCATTTCCGGGGCGAGTGAGGACGAGATGAACGACGTCACGCGCATGCTTGAGGACACCGCAGCGCGGCTGTTCTCAGATCACGTCGACAGGGCCGTGCATGCCGCCGCCGAAGCGGGTGAGTGGCCGGCGGCCCTTTGGCAGGCCTTGGAGGACAGCGGGCTCACGCAGCCGCTTGAGGCCGGGCTGTCGCTGCCCGAGGCCATGGGCCTGTTGCAGATCGCCGCACAGCATGCGGCACCGGTTCCCTTGGCTGAGACGCTTTGCGCAGCCTGGATGATGGCAAACTGCGGTATCGAGGTGTCGACCGGCCCGATGACGATCGCGCCGGTCGTGCGTGGCGAGACCTTGCGACTGGAGCGACGTGGCGATGGCTGGCATCTCGCGGGCCGTGCCACACGCGTACCCTGGGGACGCCATGCGACATCCATCGCGGTGCTGGCGGAAACGGACGACGGCGCGCTCCACGTCGCTCTTCTGCCGCGCGATGCGGCCGCGATCATCCATGGCGGGAACACTGCGCTCGAGCCTCGCGACACGCTGATCGTGGACACCGCGTTGCCAGTAGGCGCCGTGGCCCGTTGCCCCTTCGGCTACGACGTGCTCCGTGCATTCGGCGCCGCGATGCGCACAGCGCAGATTGCCGGCGCGCTCGAACGGGCGCTGGAGCTTAGCGTCACATATGCCGGCCAGCGCGTGCAGTTCGGCCGCGCCATCGGCAAGTTTCAGGCGATCCAGCACAACCTCGCGCTGCTGGCGAGCCAGGCCGGTGCCGCCGCCGCCGCCGCTGGCATGGTAGCCGAAGCACTGTCCGCGACGCCGGACATGCTGATGATCGCCGCCGCCAAGGGCCGCGCTTCCGAAGCCGCCAGCGCCGGCGCTGCCATTGCGCACCAGGCGCATGGCGCCATTGGCTTTACCTGGGAGTACCCGTTGAACTGGGCAACACGCCGGCTCTGGTCCTGGCGGGACGAGTTCGGCAACGAGACCGAGTGGTACCCGCTCGTCGGCGCCGTCGTCGCGGGCCGCGAGCCTGCCGGGATCTGGCCTGCAATGACAGGCACGGAGGCAGCGTGATGGACCTGCTGCGTTTCGATGCCCCGCCGGTCTCGCCGGAAGCGGAGGCGCTGCGCCAGGAGGTTCGCACCTTCCTCCGCGCGGAGCTCAAGCCTGGGCTGAGCCGTGACCGCTCCGGCACCCTTGGCGGCTTCAACCCCGAGTTCAGCCGGAAGGTCGGTGCTCGCGGATGGCTCGGCATGACGTATCCGAAGCAGTACGGCGGCCACGAGCGCAGCATGCTTGAGCGCTATGTCGTGCTCGAGGAAATGCTGGCCGCTGGCGCCCCCATCAACGCGCACTACGTCGCCGATCGGCAAAGTGGCCCGTTGCTGCTGCGCTTCGGCAATGAGGACCAGAAGCACGAGGTGGTGCCGCGCATCGCCCGCGGCGAATGCTACTTCTGCATCGGCATGAGTGAGCCTGATAGCGGCTCCGACCTGGCCTCGGTGCGTACGCGCGCCGTTGAGACCAACGGCGGTTGGCGCGTCAACGGTACCAAGATATGGACCTCCTACGCCGAGCGCAGCCACTACATGATTCTGTTCTGTCGGAGTGCTGACGCTGATCCGAAGGATCGCCAGGCAGGCTTCACGCAGTTCCTCGTCGACATGAAGACGCCCGGCCTGACGATCAATCCAATACGCAACCTCGCGGGCGACACCAACTTCAACGAAGTGTTGTTCCAGGACATGCTGCTGCCGGACAGCGCGGTCATCGGCAAGGCCGGCAATGCCTGGAAGCAGCTCACCAGCGAACTGGCGTTGGAGCGCAGCGGACCCGATCGCTTCCTTGCAGGTTTCAAGCTGTTTCGGACGCTGGTGGGGCAGCTTGGTCCCGACCCTGGCGAGCGCGCGCGCCTCGAACTCGGCCGCCATGCCGCGCACATGATGGTGCTGCGACGCATGTCCCGCTCGGTCGCGGCGATGCTGCAGCAGGGCCAGGATCCCGCGCTGCAGGGCGCCATGGTCAAGGACCTCGGCACCACGCTGGAACAGTCCCTGCCTGACATGGTGCGCCAACTGGCGCCAGTGGAGGGCGATCCCGAGGCCGAGGACGAACTCGCCGCGGCGCTGGCCGATGTGACGCAGAACGCACCGTCCTATTCGATCCGCGGCGGCACGCGGGAGATCTTGCGCAGCACCATCGCGCGGGGATTGGGGCTGCGCCAGTAATTATCAGTCTCGGTCGGCGCTTCAGGAGCCAACCTGATCCCGACGTGGTGGAGGAAGGTCCAGGATGAACGCCCAACATCTCCCGCGCCGACGCATCATCGCCGCAGCGGCCGCGAGCCTGCTTCCCGGTGCCGCGTTGGGCCAGGCTGGCGGTGCATATCCAAATCGTCCGGTCCGTATCATGCAAGGCTACACGGCAGGTGGTCCGACCGATCTCATCGCGCGCGTGCTGGCGGACAAGCTGAGCATCGGTTGGGGCGGTCGGCCCGTTGTGGTGGAAGCGCGGCCCGGGGCCAGCGGAACGCTCGCGGCGGGCGCCGTGGCCCGCTCCGCGCCCGATGGCTACACTCTCGTCCTGCTTGCCTCGACGCATGTACAAACGCCGACGCTATTGCCGCGTTTGCCTTTCCACACAGTCAATGACTTCACGCCGCTGGCACAAATCGCCTCATACCCATTGCTGCTCGTCGTGAATGCGGACTTCGCCGCGCGTACCTTGGTCGAGTTTGTCGGCCGCGCAAGGGAGCAACCGGGAGGCGTGACATTTGCGACCGCGGGGATCGGGAGCTCGCCGCATTTGTCCGCGGCGCAGCTCGCAGTACGTGCAGGCGTCGAATTCACCTATGTGCAGTATCCCGGCACCTCCAACGGCCAGACGGCGGTGATGACGGGCGAGGTGAATGCAATGTTCCTGAACCCGCTGCTCGCATTGCCGATGATCCGTGATGGCCGCTTCCGCGTGCTTGGCACAACCGGCGCGGAGCGCTGGCGCGACCTCCCGGACGTTCCCACCATCGCGGAAGCCGGCTTCAACGGCTACGAAGCGAATGTTTGGTACGGTGTGCTTGGCCCGGCTGGCTTGCCGCCCGAGTTGGTGACCGAGATATCGAGCGCGATTCGCGGCGCAATGCAGCAGCCTGATCTCCAAGAGCGACTGCGGGTCGCCGGATTCAACAGCTTTTTCGTTGGCCCGACTGCCTTCCGGGCCACGATGGAGAATGACCTGACACGCTGGGCAGAAATCATCCGGCGCGCCGGGATTCGAGGGGCGGACTAGCTAGCCGTACCTCGGCAAGGGTGGTGCGCCCCGATCGGATTGAATCCGTCAGTTCGTGGCGCGTCGGTCGCGGGTCGGCCGAGGTACGGAAGGTGTCAGCTCGGCAGACGGACAGATCTGAAACGGCAAGCAAGCATCCGGTCCAAGAACGAAGTCTGGCCATCGCGCCGTTGACTACCCGATCATCGTCACTAACGCGCCGATGCCGCTGACACGCAGTTCGACACGTTCGCCCGACTGCCAACTTCGCTTCAGGTCCATGCCACAGCCCCGGTGGTAACATCCGGAGCTGATGACATGGCCAGGACGAATAGTCTGCTCCAGCGATAGATAGCCGAGCATGTCCTCAAAATCCCGACTCATGTCGGCGGTGCTTGCGCTAGACAGTTCCTCGCCGTTCACCGAGAGCGACAGGCGCTGGTCGCGCAGGTCGCCGATCTCGTCATGCGTGACAATCCAGGGACCCATGATGTTACCGCCATCAAAATCCTTGCCCTTGGCAGGGCCCCGGCCCGATTTCATCTCCATCAATTGTCTCGTGCGGCTGCTGCCATCATTGACGATCGTGAAGCCGATGATAGCGCGCCGCGCGGCGTCGCGATCGAGGTTGCGACCGCCACTGCCAACGATGGCGACAAACTCGCATTCGACATCCAGGTCACTAGTCTGGCCATAGGAGGGTGGCCGCAACGTGGTCCCCGGGCCGACATAGGAATCTGGATTGCCCTTCCAATAGGGCAGGATCCCGCCCCCCTCCTCGGCGGGCTTCAGTACGGATCCGCGTTCCGCGCCGGCCTTGCCGTGCGCCGGCCAGCAGCTGAAGTTTGCGATACCAGGGGGGCGCGGCACGGGAGCCAGGAGGGTGATGGCATCCATGGCGTGGACCAGACGCTGGCCCACACCGGTTGCCTCCTGGCCGCGCGAATGCACATAGGCCACCGCCTCACGCACCCAATCAAGGCCGGTTTCGCCCATGCCAATCAAGTCGACCATCTCGGGCGGGACCTGAGCGGCGCCGATACGCGCGGCGGCGGCGGCGGGCACCTGGCGCTCCAGCAGCGCACTACGTGCTGCGGTCGCGTCGACAATGCCGGCATCCATCACGACGCCAACGCGTCGTTGTGGACCGAGCGGTGTATTGATCTCGAATGTCGCAAGCTTCATTGGATATCCCTTAACTCAGTCGAGCCTCAGGCCGATGGCCCGAGAGACGCCGGTCCATTTCCCGATCTCTGCCTGGACGTAGCTGCGCAGTTCGTCAGGACCGAGGTAAGCGGGCGTCAGGCCCTGTTCGATCAGGCGCTGCGCGATCTGCGGATCGGCCAGCGCCTCGCGCAGCGCGCCCGAGGCACGATCGCGGGTCGCATCCGGCAGACCGGCCGGGCCGAACATCGCGAACCAGGAATCGGCGATGACGCCTTCGGCGCCCTGCTCCACCGCCGTCGGCACGTCGGGTGCCTGCACCTGGCGACGGGCAGCGGTGACGGCTATGGTGCGCAGTCGGCCTTCCCGCACATGCGGCAGGATGGCGACCGTGTAGATCATCATCTTCACATGCCCAGCCAGCGTGTCGGACACGCCCTGGGCGATGTTGTTGTAGGGGATATGGGTCAGCGGCGCGCCGCTCCGCAGCGTGAGTATCTCACCGGCCAGGCCGTTGGAACTGCCGCGGCTGCCGGCGGCATAGGACAGGCCTTGCGGCTGCGCCTTCGCATAGGCGATCAGCTCCTGCAGGTTGTGGACCGGCAGCGAGGGATGCACGACGATGAAGTTCGTCGAGCTGCAGGCGAGACCGATCGGCGTGAAGTCCTGCACCGCGTCATAGGGAATGCGCGGCATCATCGCCGGCAGGATGCCATGCGACGAGGCCGCCGCCATCAGCAGCGTGTAGCCATCGCGCGGCGCGCGGGCGACAATTTCGCTACCTGTGACGCCGCCGGCGCCCGGCCGATTGTCGATGACGATGGCCTCGCCGAGCGTCTGCGCCATGCGCGGCCCGAGCACGCGCATCATCGTGTCGGTGGCAGATCCCGCCTGAAACGGCACGACCACGCGTATCGGTCGCGTCGGCCATTCCGTCATTTGCGCTTCCGCGTCGGCCGGCGCCACCGCAACGCTAACGGCAGCAGTGAGCAGATAACGCCGCGCTACGGAGGTCATGTCGGGCCCGCCGCTAGTTGGGTACCGAGTGCGCGCTTGATGAAGTCGGGATCGAAGATCTTATCGGCCATCACCTGACAGCGCTTCATCAGACGATGCTCGTCCGGACCATAGTCTGGGACGGCGTAGTGCCAGCTACTCAGATGATCCCAAATAAGCAGGTCGTCCTGCTGCCACCGGTGTACGTAACGGTACTCCGGTCGCATGATGTGGGTGAAGAGCTCCGTCAGTATCGCGTCGCTCTCGGCCCGCTCGACGCCATTGATGAAGTCGGTGAAGCCCGGGTTCACGTAAATGATGCGGCGACCGCTTACCGGATGGGTGAGGAAGACCGGATGCTCCACCGGCGGGCGGGCGCGACGCTGCTCAGGTGTCAACGGCGCGCGCGAACTGCCCTTCTCGCGGCGCATATGCTCCCAGTACATGTTCAGGTCATGCGTCGCGCTGGCATCGGCCAGGCGCTGCTTCAGCGCATCCGATAGGCCTTCGTACGCGGCGGCTGTGTCGCAGAATTCTGTGGCACCGAGCACCACGCCATCGCGCACCGGTACCTTGTAGGCGACCAGCGCATTCACGAAGCCGGGGGTACGGTTGTAGGTCATGTCCGTGTGCCAGTCCTGGCCGGCATCGGGGATGCCGATGAGCTTGCCGCCCTCCTTCACGTTGGAGAGGATGGAGACCTCCGGGACGCCCGGTTCGGACGTGCCCAGGCCGCTTTGCAAGGCGCCAAAGCGGGCGGAGAAGTCGCGCAACTCGGCCGCCGACAGCAACTGATCGGGGAACCGCAGCACGCAATGTCGACCGAGCGCTCTGAGAACATCGGCGAAGTCGGTATCCGCCAGCGGCTGGTGCAGGTCGATGCCGGTGACGGTGGCGCCCATCACGCCGTGATTTGGTTCGACGTGGATCATGATCGTTCTCCCCTTCAGCTGGATTCGCGGACCACTTGCAGTGCCGCAGCGCGGGCCAGGCCGTGGATGATGTCCGGGCCGATCTCCGGGATGGTGGGGCAACCGATCTGCGCCAACACCGTCAGCAACTCGCGCTGCAGGAGGTCGAGCACATGACGCGCCCCGGCCTCGCCGGCCAGCGCCGTACCGAACAGGCCAGGCCGGCCCATCAGCACGCCGGAGGCGCCGAGCGCCAGCGCCTTGACGACGTCGCTGCCGCGTCGCACGCCGCCATCCATCAGCACGGTGGCACGACCGCCGACTGCTTCGGCAATGGCCGGCAACGCGTCGATCGGCGCCACCGCCGCATCCAGGCAGCGCCCGCCATGGTTCGAGACGACAACGCCATCGGCGCCGCATTCGATTGCACGCAGCGCATCCTCCCGCCGCAGAATGCCCTTCACGACGAGCGCACGCGGCCAGCGGCGGCGCAGTTCCCGGATGTCATCCCATGTCAGGTTGTCGTTGCGCGCGGAGGGCAGATTCTCGCGGCCACCCTGGGTGATGGTCAGCTTCGTTTCGCCGGGCTGGTTCTCATAGCGCGGCATGCCGGTGGTGATGAGGTACTTCGCCATCACCCCAAGCAACCAACGGGGATGCAGTGCGAGGTCGAGCATCGCCCTCGGGCCGGGGTCGAAGGGCAGTGAGAAGCCGTTGCGCTTGTTGTACTCGCGGTTCGGCGTCACCGGCACGTCAACTGTGACGAACAGCGCCTGAAAGCCGGCCGCCGCCGCACGATCCACCAGCGCCCAGGACATCGACCGGTCGGCCCAGACATAGAGCTGGAACCAGTTCGTGCCGCCGGCTTTCTCGGCAATCTCCTCGATTGATGTCATTGAGCGTGTGGCGAGCGTGAATGGAACCCCCGCGGCCGCGGCCGCGCGTGCCAATTCCAGCTCACCACGCACCCAAACCAGGCCCGCCGCGCCGGTCGGCGCAATGGCGACAGGCATCGAGACGGGCGAGCCAAGCAGCGTCGTCGCAGCGCTGCGCTTGGAAACATCGGTCAGCCCCCGCGTTGTCAGCTTGATGCGCCGAAAGGCCTCGCGGTTCTCCGCCGAGGCAACGTCATCCTCGGCGCCCCGATCGATGAACTCGAAGATGCCGCGTGGCAGCCGACGGCGGGCAAAGTCCCGTACATCCGCCAAGTTCAAAGCTTCAGAAAG
Organism: Neoroseomonas terrae; assembly: GCF_018129025.1. Classification (GTDB taxonomy): domain Bacteria; phylum Pseudomonadota; class Alphaproteobacteria; order Acetobacterales; family Acetobacteraceae; genus Neoroseomonas; species Neoroseomonas terrae. The sequence goes on from NZ_JAAEDI010000042.1 coordinate 26,831, forward strand.
ACCGTTGCCCATCACAGCCGCACATTGGCGGCGCGGCCGACGTCGGTCCATTTGGCGAGTTCGGCTTGCAGGAAGACGCTGAACTCTTCCGGCCCCATCGGCGCGGGCGTCAGGCCGGTGTCGACCAGTTTCTGCGCGACGCCGGGATCGTTCAGTGCATCGCGCATGGCGCCATAAAGCTTGTCGCGTACGACATCCGGCAGATGCGCGGGGCCAAAGAACGCGAACCAGGAATTTGCGACGACGCCCGCCGCACCCTGTTCGATTGCCGTCGGCACGTCGGGTGCTTGTAGCTGCCGTCTCTCCGAAGTCACGGCCAGCGCACGCATCCGCCCTGCCTGCACATGAGGCAGAACCGCAACGGTGTAAATCAGCATGGGAACATGGCCGGCGAGCACGTCATTCACAGCCTGCGCCTGGTTCCCATACGGCACGTGAACAAGGTTGGCGCCGGTGCGTAGCCTTAACAACTCCCCGGCCAGATGGTTAGAGCCGCCCACACCACCAGAGCCATAGCTCATGCCGCCCGGGAGTTCCTTCGAGTAGGCCACGAGTTCCTGCAAACTGTGCACCGGTACTGAAGGATGCACGACAATGAAGTTGGTCGAAGTGCACGCCAGGCCAATTGGCGTAAAGTCGCGGAGCACGTCGTAGGGCATGTTTGCCCTTAGCGCTGGCGCGATAGCATGCGAGGATACGGCGGCCATCAGGAGCGCGTAGCCGTCGGGTGGTGCACGTACCACGGGCTCGCTGCCTGTCACGCCGGCACCGCCGGCGCGGTTCTCGATGACAATTGCCTGACCCAATGCCTCCTGCATGTGCTGCGAGAGGTGACGCATCATGATGTCGGTGGCGGATCCGGCCGCAAAGGGGACGGTGATTCGGATCGGCCGCGTGGGAAAGGCGCCCTGCGCTGCCGCACCGCTGGCCGCGAGACCAAACATCGACGTGAAAAGCATTCCTTTCGCGCTCTGCACGAGCGCGCGGCGCGCAATCGCCATGTCCGTCCCTCTCCCTGGCGGCACAGACATTGGGTTGCCGTGTCACGCCTGATCCGACCTTTAGACTTAGGTCACTGATGCAGAGAAGTGATAATGTGTGATATCAGAATGTCAGAAGTGCATGAGGCGACACAGTGAAGCTCCATCAGCTCCGCTCCGCGCAGACCATCTTGGCGCAAGGCCTCAACATGACGCGGGCGGCGGAGCGCCTGAACACTTCGCAGCCCGGCATAACGCGGCACCTCCAACTGCTCGAACGAGATCTCGGCGTAGGGCTGTTCGTGCGCAGTGGGCGGCGGATCGTCGGGTTGACCGCGGCGGGTCGGGCATTGATGCCAATCGTTCACCGTATCCTCCGCGGGGCCGATGACCTGCAGCGCGTTGCCCGCGACCACGCAATAGGAATGGCAGGTGAAGTCACGGTTGCCACGATACATACGCATGCGCGGTACTACTTGCCGCGAAGTATCGAGCATTTTGTACGCGATCATCCGGCAGTGCGGCTCTGCTTGCTGCAGGGCACGCGAGCGCAGGTCGCCGCGTGGGTCAGCGGTGGTGAGGCCGATTTCTCCGTCGCCTCAGCGCCGGCCGAGGCATTCCCGGACCTCGCCTTCCATCCGTGTTACAATGTGCACCGCCTGCTGCTGACGCGGCACGACCATCCTCTGGCTGGTTACAGGTCGGTGCAGCTGAAGGACATCGCGCGCTATCCTCTCATCACATACGACCACGCGGCCGGGGCATGGCCGGAAATCGGGAGGGCGTTTGATCGCGCAGGATTGGCGGCAAATGTTGTCCTCGGCGCTATGGATGCAGACCTGATGAAGACGTATGTCCGTTCGGGGCTCGGCATCGGCATCGTCGCGCACGTCGCCTACGACGCAGAGGTTGATATAGACATCTGCGCACTCGACTGTCGGCATCTGTTCCCACAGACGCAGGTGCATGTAGGCGTGCGGCGCGGCGACGCGTTGACGCGCCACGCGCTGGACTTGATCAGTCTCTTCGCGCCGTCGCTGGCGCGCACGCTTAGCCGGGGCGCACAGAGGCCACGAGCCAGACGCACCTAGTATCTTCTTGCCGGAAGTGACGATGACTGGTTCAAAGAAAGTTTGATCTCTGCTGCCCCCGAGCTAGCAGCGTTGCCTCCCGCGCACGTGAATCAACGCGTCGAGTGCGACAACCCCATCCTCGAACACCAAGAGGGGGTTGACCTCAATGCTTGCAATCTCGTCCTGATGCCTGGCTCCGAATTCCGAGATGCGGCAGAGAGCTTCCACCAATGACCTAGCATCCATTGGTGGTCGCCCTCGCCAGTGATCAAGAAGCCGCGCCGCGCGCACGTCTCTGACCAGGACCTCGGCCCGCTTCGTCGTCAGCGGCGCGGACGCGAAGGCAACATCCTGAAACAGCTCGACTGAGACACCGCCTAGACCGAACATCACCATCGGGCCGAAAACGGGGTCACGCTGCACGCCGACGATCGTCTCGACCCCGCCCTTCACCATCGGCGCGATCAGAACGCCATCGAGCCGCGCGGCGGGCATTCGCTCCCGGGCTCGACCCATGACCTCAGAGAACCCGTGCGCGACCGCACGGCCATCACCAAGGTTCAGCAGGACGCCACCCACCTCCGTCTTGTGGGCAATGTCTTCCGAGAGAATCTTCAGCGCCACCGGGTATCCGAGTTCCGTCGCCGCCGCGATGGCCTCTTCCGCGGTTGCGCAGACGCGTTCTCGAAGTACGGGGACACCAGCCTGAGCAAGACGTGCCTTGGCTTCCGCCTCGTTTGAGATCGAGAGGTTCAGCGGAGGCCCGGGTGCGAAATCGGGTGGCGCGTCGGCATCTGCCTGAAGGATACGGATCTGCGCCGCCCCACGTATTGCCCGAATGGCTCGAGACGGATCTTCAAAAACGGGAATGCCGGCCCGCTCCAGCGGAAGCCGGATCTCGTCCACATGGGTCATCACGGCAACGACCAAGCGATCTGGGAAGACGCGCCGGAGTTCCGTCAATGAGTGCTCCAACGGGGGAAAGCGCGCGGCGTTGCGGCCGAGATGGGCGAGGTAGAACACCATGGAGCCAAGATCTGCGCTCCGCATCATCGCCTGGCTGACACCCTCGAAGATGTGCATCCGACCACCGAGCTGAGCCGTCGTGTCGATCGGATTGCGCCCACCGGCGACGGGGTGGATGTCGCGGATGCGCGTCAGTGCTTCCGGCGGCATAGGGGGGACATCGAGGCCGGCCTCGATACAGGCGTCGGCCATTAACACCCCGATCCCGCCCGAAACGCTCAGGATACCGACACCTGAGGAAGGCGGCCGCGGCCCGATGGAACAGACGTAGGCAATGTCGAGCATCTCCTCGATCGACGAGACCCTTAGTGCACCGCACTCTCGAAACACTGCATCGAAGACGCGATCTTCGCCGGCAAGCGATCCTGTGTGGGTGGCTGCTGCTGTCGCGCCGACATCAGTGAGGCGCAGATCACCGTCGTCCCCGGATCCTCGGCCAGGTAATCGATGGCGGAGGCAACGTCGACATCGACTTCGTTGCCCGTGGCGATGGCGCGGCTGATTCCGATGCCTCGGAACCCCGCCACGGCGTAGATGTGCGAACCAAAGGCGCCACTCTGCGTCGCGACACCCACCGTGCCCGGCGGCGGCTTTGCTGTCGCCAGCAGGCTCGAGAACGTCCCGAAGAGCGAATCAGGGGGACTGATGCTGCCCAGACAATTGGGGCCGGTGATCCGAAGACCCGTGCGCCGAACGGTGTCTGCCAGGCGGTCCTGCATGATGACCCCCTCGCCACCCTCCTCCGCAAAGCCCGAGGACATCACCTGTACATGCATGATGCCCTTGGCAGCACACTCTTCCAGTGCCGTCGCCACCGCCGGCGCTGGGAGCAGAATGAGCGCGCTGTCGGGCGTCTCGGGAAGGTCCGCGACGCTCTTCCACGATTGGAGCCCCTGCACATCTCTGCCACTGACATTGATGGGGAAGAGACGCCCCTGGTAGCCGAGTTCCTTCAAATGCAGGAGCGTCCGTCCTCCAAGCTTCTCAGGATCGCTCGAGGCACCGATCACAGCGAGCGATCGCGGTCGGAACATTTTCTCGAGGGCATGATTCGAACGGTCGCTCATGCGGCTGCGTCCGGTCGATCTCCACGCGCCATCAGCCGTGCCTCGTGAAAGGCAGCACCGCCGTACTCGAACTCAACCATGAGCAGGCGCTTCGCGAGGCGGGAGGCGAGCAACTCCTCGGTCATGCCCATGCCGCCATGCAGCTGAATGGTGGCCGCGGCAAACCGGCGGCTCGCCGCGCCGATATGGAGCTTCGCAAGATCCAACCCGCGCTCTGGCCATGCTGATGGGGATGCGATCCGATCCAGCAGGTCCATTACCATCGCGCGCAGGTTCCCGTACACGACGTAGAGATCTGCCACCTTGTGCCGCAGAACCTGGAAAGTCGACAGCGGGGCATCGAACTGCACGCGTTCGTTGAGATACCTGATGGTCTGTCCAAGCAGGGCGCCCATTGCCGCGACGGCTTCAACGCAAGTGAGGAACGCGCCAACTTGCGTCGCTCTCTCGATGGCCCCTCCGACGTCCCGGCCGCGCGCCAGTATTGTTCCCTTCAGTAGCCGGGCCTCACCGAACTGAATGTCGAGAGTGGGACGGCAGTCGATGCGTTCGTGATGGCGGAACGCCGCACGCTCATCGTTGGAAGAAAGCAGCAGCATCACCGCTTCGCCTTCAACTGTGCAGCCGACGAGGACATGGGTCGCATCGGGCGGGCACTCGATCCCGATCATGCCTCCACTCAGTCGTGGCACGTCGCCGACCCACTGCGCGGTCATGGGCGAGCCGGCGGAACTGGTGTGGATCGGCGCGATTCCGGCGGCGACCCGATGCGTGCCGGCGGCGATCCCAGCAAGCAGTGGCCTCCCGGCATCTCCAGCACCGGCCAAGAGTATCGGGCCGACCCCAATGACGCTTGCAAGCGGGAGAGCGGCCGCACTGCACGCCGCTCCCTCGACCAGGGCCGCGACGTCGCCTAGGCCGCCGCCTGCGCCACCGGCAGCTTCCGGTATCGCCACGGATGGCCACCCGAGGGCCGTCAGCTCACGCCATGCCTCCTCGAGCAGCTCGGCGCGCTCCTCAAGACTGGCGAGGCGCGCCAAACGGGTATCATAGGCGGCGGCGAAGCGCGCCGCCGAATCGAAGAGATCGCCGGGAACCATCGGAGCAGCGGCAAAGGACACGGCATCAGGCTCCGAACAAGCTCTTCGCGAGGAGGTTCTTCTGGACTTCGCTGCTGCCGCCGTAGATCGTCCTCGCCCTGCCGTGGAGGAAATTGTGCAGCCATTCCACGCCTTGCTCACCCGCATTCGTCCGCTCGTCGCCGACGGCGCGGAACCGGCCGGCCACCCGGCGGCCCACGGCATCGAGGCCGATTTCATCGAGGGTTTGCATGAGATTCGAGGATAGCAACTTGATGACCGAGGATACGGTGCCAAGCGGCCGCTTGTGCACGATGTCCTCAATGGCATGGCGCCCGAGTGCACGAACGCCCTGGATCTCAGCCTCAGCGTGCAAGATCCGGCGCACCAGATCGGCGTAGTGCGAACTGCCGGGCTCATCACGATACTCCTCGGCGACCATGCGCCGGGTCCGCGCCAGCAACCGGATCAGCGGCGCTACATTGGCGCCGCCAAGGCGTTCGTGGCTCAGCAGGAACTTCCCGTACGCCCAGGCCTTACCTTCCTCCCCGATCCGATTGGCAACCGGCACGCGGACGTTGTCGAAGAACACCTCGTTGACGTTGTGCAGGCCGTCGATGGTGCGGATGGGCCTCACGGTGAGGCCGGCCGAGTTCATGGGGATCAGCAGCATGGTGATTCCATCCTGCTTGCGGGTCCCCCGCGATGTTCGGACCAGGGCGTACATCATGTCCGCCTCATGGGCTCCGGTCGTCCATATCTTCTGGCCGTTGACGACATACTCGTCGCCTTCGCGCACTGCCGACGTCTTCAGCGACGCAAGGTCGGAGCCCGCACCTGGCTCAGAGTAGCCCTGGCACCAATGCACCTCGCCACGCAGCATCGGAGGCAGATAGAGCGCCTTCTGGTCATGAGTACCGAACTCGATCAACACGGGCGCGATATGCCGCAAGGCTTGGTAAGGCTGGGTCGGGCAATCGCACTCGGCCATCGTCTCGTCGAAGATGTGCCGCCGGCGTAGGTCCCAGCCCGTCCCGCCGTATTCCTTCGGCCAATTCGGCGCGCCCCAGCCATTCGCATAGAGGATCGTCTGCCAACTCAGCATCTCGTGCCGGCCGAGCTTCTTGAGACCGACGACTGCCTGGCGCAGCTCGGCCGGACAATGCGTCATGGCGAAGTCTCTGACCTCATTGCGAAAGGCCTCGTAGTCGATCGCCAGGCTGTCGCTGGTATCCATCACACTCTCCAATCGGCGCTCCATCGACGTCAGCAACTTCACTGGGCGGCGATGTTTGCGGCTCGGAAGACCTCGCTCCACTTTGTCAGCTCGACAGTGAGGAACCGGCCGAAGGCATCCGATGTCATGGCTTCCGGATCGAGGCCGTCCTGCAGGAACATCTCCTGGATCTCGCCGCTGCTGGCGACGGCGAGGAAGTCAGCCTCGATCTTGCGTCTCAAAGCTACGGGTGCGGCAGTGGGCGAGAAGAAGCTGTAAAAGGTGCGTATTTCCACGTCGAAGCCGCTCTCGATCATCGTCGGAACGTCCGGCGTAACCCGATTTCGTATGGGACCGCTGCTCGCGATCGCCCGTATCTTCCCTTCCTGAACATGCCGGATCGACGTCGCGGAATCGTACATTGCGTTGATGTGGCCAGCGAGAAGGTCGGTAAGCGCAGGTGCCGTGCCGCGGTAGGGAATGTGGGTGATCTCGATGCCTGCCCGCATGGCAAAAAGCTCCGCAGCCAAGTGCGGCGTTGCCCCGATCCCTGACGAGCCGAACTTCAGGGCACCCGGGTTGGCCTTGCCGTAATCCTGTAGTTCCTTCGCTGTGCGCGCGGGCACGGAAGGATGCACGAAGAAGATTCCGCCACCGAACGCCACAAGCGCCAGTGGTGATAGTGCCGCCGGCGTATAAGGCATGTTGCGCAACAGCAATTGGTTGGTGACCATGCCGGTCGAGCCAAGCAGGAGCGAATGCCCATCGGGAGGAGCATTCGCCACTGCCGCTGCCCCGATGGCCGCCGCGCCGCCAGGGCGAGCGACAATCACGACCGGCTGCCTCCAGACCTCAGCCAGACGCACGCCGAAGGCGCGTGCATATCGATCGGCGGGTCCACCAGCCGCGTAGGGTACCACGATCTCGACCGGGCGCGTCGGCCAGGCCTCCAGCCCGGATGACTGCGCCGGAGCCGAGCTGGCACCGGAGGCCGCGACGAGCAGCCCACCGAGCATCGTGCGACGTTCCAAGGTCATGGTCGTCCCTGCCTATCGTCCGGTAAGCTTCGGGGCTCGCTTCTCGAGCGACGCCCGGCGGGCCTCCGCGGCGTCCTCGGTCCGAGAGAGTTCGTAGGTGAAGTTTTGCTCGAAGCGATAGGCGTCCTTGGGCGACATCAACTCGACCAGATTGCAGCTGTTCTTCGCGTACTTAATACCCAGCGGGCTCTTTCCCGCGATGTCGCCCGCGATGCGCATCGCCTCCGGCAGCAGCTTGTCCGGCGGCAGGCAAGCCTCGATCACGCCAAGCCGATAGAGTTCGGCAGCCGGCATGCGCATACCGGTGTACATGAGCAGGCGGGTACGGGACTTGCCGAACAACTCACGCAGCATCGCCGCGCCGCCAGCGAGGCCGACATTGATCTCGGGCATGCCGAAGACCGCCTCCTCGCTGGCCAGCATGATGTCGCATGACGCCATCAGGCCGAAGCCGGCACCGAGCGCAGCACCATTTACGGCGGCAATCACCGGCTTGAAGCACTCCTTGATGGCGTTGCCGGTCTCCCGCGCTAGGCGGTTGTGGCGCCAGTGGGACCCGGGGTCGTTCGGATCCGGGCGTTGCTTCAGATCCGCTCCGGCGCTGAAGATCTTTCCCGCGCCAGTGAGCACCGCAACGCGAACCTCAGGCATGTCGTTGATGCGGTCGAAGACTTCAATGATCCGATCGCGCATCTCCCAATTGACCGCGTTGACCGGCGGGCGATCGAGGGTGACGAGCGCGATGTGATCGGAGACCTCGAACCTGACAATTTCAGACGTCACTGCACACGCTCCCTGAGCTACAGCCGGATCCCGGCATGCTGGATGACCTGTCGCCATTTCACGGACTCACCCCGCAGGATCCGGCGCGCCTCCTCCGAGGAAGTGCCTGACGGAACGGCGCCCATAGGTGTCGCATGAGCCTCTACCGCCGGATCGCGCAGCACGATTTGGATCTCGTCGTTGAGGCGATCGACGATGGGCTTGGGGGTGCCGGACCGAACCGCGATGAAGCCGAATGCTGACACCTCATAGCCCGGCAGTGTGTCGCTGATCGTGGGCAAGTCCGGCATCAATCCGGAGCGGGTCGATGTGGTGATCGCAAGTGCCCTCAGCTGGCCAGCGCGGACAAGTGGCAGTTGGCTGCCGAAATTGTCGAACGAGACCGGCACCTGGCCGCCGACTACGTCGTTCAGCGCGAGAGCGGAGCCGCGATAGGGCACATGCGTCATCCGGATCTGCGCCATGAAGGTCAGGAGCTCTGCGGCGAGATGAGGTCCTGAGCCAATACCGGCCGTTGCATAAGGCAGCCCGCTAGGCGTGGCCCTGGCCAATTCAATCAGCTCGGGAAGCGTATGCGCCTGAACGCTGGGATGAACTGCGATGGCGTAGGCCCCGCGCGATACGAGGCTCACGGGATCGAAGTCGCGGTCGGCGTCGTAGGGAAGGTTGCTCATCAGGATCGGCAGGATGGTGAGCTGACCAGGCGTGCCGTAGAGAAGCGTGTATCCGTCGGCGGGCGCGGTCGCGACGGCTGCGGCCGCAAGTGTGCCGCCTGCGCCACCGCGATTCTCCGACACCACGCTTTGACCGATGCGCTGGCCGAGAAGGCCGGCAATCACGCGGGCTCCACCATCGGCGGCCCCACCTGGCGCGAATGGGATCATCAATCTGACTGGTCGGTTGGGCCAACTGCTCGCATCGCGAGCCTGCTGTCCCCACGCGGGGTTCAGAGTGGCTGATCCTCCCGCAAGTCCCAGGGCCCCGAGTAACGCTCGGCGCTCAAGCGTCGGCTGGCCGGCACGGCCACCGTCCGGTTTGTTCATCGCGCTTCCTTCCCCATCCGTCGTGCTTCAGGGGTAGCGGAACGGTAGCGGCAGCATGAGATAGCGGATACTGATTTATTCCTATTGAACTATGCAGAACCCTGATGGATCTCCCCGATGAACCTGACGCAGCTCCGATCCGCCCGTGAAGTCGCACTGCAGGACTTCAACTTGGGCCGAGCGGCCCGTCGGCTGAATGCATCGCAGCCGGGGATCACAAGGCATATCCAGTTGCTGGAAGCTGACCTTGGCGTGGCAATCTTTGCCCGCAGCGGGCGTCGGCTTACGGGTCTGACGCCGGCAGGAAGGGCCCTGATGCCGCTCGCGGAGCGCATGCTGGACACGCATCACCAAATGCAGGGCGTCGCGCGCGACTATGCCACGGGTGCCAGCGGTGAGATCACCGTCGCTACCATGCACGCGCATGCGAGATACATTCTACCAGGGCCGATCGCGAACTTCGTTCAGGACTTCCCCCTGGTTCGCCTCCGGCTACGACAAGGTTCGCGCGCTGACGTCATTCGATGGTTGAGCTGTGGTGAGGCCGATTTCTCGCTCTCCAGTGTGCCCGAAGGCGCGTTCTCCGATTTGCAGTTCCACCACTGCTACGATGTGCACCGGGTTGTCCTGACACCAAAAGGGCACCCGTTGACGAACTGCAAGCGCCTCACCCTCGAAGACCTCGTCCAGTATCCGATCATCACCTACGACCATCTCCTCCAGGTGTGGGAGGTTGCGGGCCACGAACTGGAGCGGCGCGGGTTACGGCCGAATTTCGTGCTGAGCGCCGTCGATGCGGACATCATGAAGACCTACGTCCGCTCCGGCCTCGGGATCGGCATCATCTCCAACATCGCATACGACTCCGAGATGGACGCCGACCTGGAGGCCTTGGACGCGCGACATCTGTTCTGGACCGCCCCCGTCCAGGTCGGTGTCCGCCGGCACGACAAGCTGAGTCCCCACGCGCTTCATCTGGTCGGTTTGTTCGCTCCCGCAGTGCAGCGCGCGCTCCAGCTAGGCGGACGAAGCCTCACGACATGAAAGGGCCCGGGTCGCGTCGGTGCGGGGGCCGCATCTGGCCAATGTCTCGCAGGCCAGTGGCAAGGCCGGCATGCGCGTGGCGGCATGCGGCGCCGCCGGCGCCGCCCCGGTGACGTTCCCGATGGCGGCGCTGCTGGTGGCGGCCGCGGCAGTCGAGCGGGCCTATTGGGGGGCTGCACCGCAACGGCTCGTTGGACGTCGCCGGCGCAGAGCTTATGCCGATCGTGCGCTACAGTTAGGTGGTCGGATTGGACGCCGCGCAACTGGCCGAGGAGCGACACATCGCACGGGTGGCCAGTGTGGTCGAAGTGGAAGGCGGGTCCGGCAGGGCCGCGTAAGCGCATGTCGCTGTTGCGGCTTCGCTGATACCCGCTTCATTTTCCCTGCAGGGCCCTCTGATGTTCCCTGCTCGGGTGTGTAGGGAATTGCACCGGAGTGGCAGGTTTCCGCGCTCTCCAGGCGGGCGGCGCCCCCCGCCAAATGCGTGAGTCAACGCCAGTTTCCCTGTTTTTTTCCCTGAACAACAGGGAAACTCGGCCGCAGGCGACAGAGACAGGTTTGCGAAAGACTGCCCACACAACCATGCTAAATTGTTGATATTGAAGCATTTTACCTTCAGAATGGGCCCTCGCGGTAAGGCCCAGAAATACCGCGGCTTTGCGCCGATATCGTTCTCGCACCCTGCCCGGGACACGCATGTGGTCCCAGATTCGCGGCGCCCCGCCGCGTCCGGCACGGCGGACTGCAGCACTGCATACAGGGCCACCTCATCGGCAGGGAGCCGTCGGATGCGGCCGATCACCAATTGCTCGAGATCGCTCGCGGGAAGACGGCGGCCCGTCGGCGATGAGGACCGCGGTGAGGCGATCAACGTTTGCGAACGCCGCGCGTGTCCGCTCGATCCTTGAAGCACGCGCGAAGGAAAAGGAACGCGTGGAAGAGAGTTTTTTGAAACTGTCCAGCGGACAATGCAGCATTGCCGCCTGCCGCTAGCCTTCATCGCTAGTCCTACAGGTCGACCGTTCATCGTAGCGTCGTTCCCTCTGCGCGGCGCTGTTGCAGACGGGGCAGCCGTCATCCATGAAAGAACCCTTGCCGTTCACTTGCGGCTGCAGGCCAAGCGATTCGCCTCTGTCGTATCAACGACCGCTTAGGGGAACGGCGCATTGCTGTCTAAATGGCAGAATTGGGCGCATTGCCGACCGGCAGTGCCGGACCGCTGTCAGTCACCTTCAAACGCGATAATGCGAAACGAACATGTCCGCAGATCTTGCGGTCGCGCTCCTACGTTTGATTGTGACCACGCACCCACACGATTGCCGATCGAGTTCACCCCGATCGGACAAGGTCGCGCCGGCCGTGCTGGATGACGCCGTGCGCGGCTGCGTCAACGACGGAGCGCCCGATGCAGTGCTGATCTGGGGCACCAACATGCCGGGCCTGCCGGTGGTCGCGCCGCTCGAGGCGGAGTTCGGCGTCGCGGTGATCGATTCCTGTCGGTCGGCATATGGGGGCTTGCGGCGCTCGACCTGCCGGGGCTGCCGCAGGGTAGCATCTTCGGCTTGCTGTAGCCGGGCACCGCGTTTCCATGATTTGCTGACGATCCAGTTCAGGACGACGCCATGCATCCTCGCGACCTCACGCTGCCACCGGGCCGGCTACTACCTGGAGCGGTCGGCCACAACCGCGGGGTGGTCCGCCCGAACTACGCCTTTCTGCCGCCTGAAGGCGTGCTCAAGAGCCGGCTGCCGCAGTATGAGGCGACCGATGTGCGCTTCCTTGCTGCGCCTTCGCTCGGCGCGCGCTTCGCCCAGTTCGTATTGGAGATCGCGCCCGGTGGCGGCACCCGCGCCTCGATCGCCGAGCCCGGCATCCAGCACTTCTATTTCGTGCTCTCCGGTTCGGCGATCCTGCAGGTCGACGGGCGCGCCGAGGAGAAGGACCGCGGCGGCTTCCTGTATGCGCCGCCCGGCATGCCCATCGAGATCCGCAACCAGGGGCAGGTGCCGGCCCGCGTGCTGGGGCTGCGCAAGCGCTACGAGGCCATCGGCCTACCGCCGCCGTCGGCCATCCTATCGCATCAGCGCGACGTGCCGCGCACCAATCATACCGGGCTGGCCGGACGCGGCTTCCAGCACCTGCTGCCGTTCGGCGACCTCGCTTTCGACTTTGAGATGAACCTGATGTGGTTCGGCCCTGGCACCTTCTTCCCGGCGATCGAGACCCACATCATGGAGCACGGCCTGTACATGCTGCAGGGCCAGGGGCTCTATCTGCTCGGCACCGAGTGGCACGAGATCTGGGCCGACGACTTCATCTGGATGGGCGCGTACTGCCCGCAGCAGTTCTATCCGACCGGGCCGGACGAGGCAGCCTACCTGCTCTACAAGGACGTTAACCGGGACGTGGCGCTATAGGGGCCCGACCGGCGAGGCGTCCAGTGGGTGACTGCGAGGCGTGCGGCTCGTGGCGGCTCAAGCTTGCCCGGAGTCGGAGTCGCCCGACACAGTCGACGGTTCAATACCTCCAAGTGCGCGTCTGCAAATGCAGCTAAGCTACGCCAAATGGCATGGAAGCCGGGACCTCGCGGTCCTTCAGCTCATCGTAGAACGCGCGGAGGCTCGCAGTAGTCGGGCCGGGCAATGCGAACCGCAGGGTTCGTCCGTCTATCGACCGAACCGGCGTCAGTCCGCCGAAGGTCCCGGTTACGAATGCCTCGTCCGCCGCATACACGTCCGACAGCGTGAAGTTGCCCTGACGTAGTGGGATGCCGTTTCGACGGCATAGCGCGATGACGTTTCCCCGCGTGACGCCGTTGAAGCAATAGTCCCCTGACGAGGTGCATACCTCCCCATCGCGGACGAAGAAGAAATTCGTCGCGTTGCAGGAAGAAACGAAGCCATGCGGATCGAGCATCAGTGCCTCATCTGCACCTACCCGGATCGCCTGGAGCAGCGCCGTGATCAGGTTAAGCCGGCTGTGCGAATTCAGGCGCATGTCGAACATGTCCGCCGGCGAGCACCGGATCGACGAGGTTGCGAGCGAAAGCCCCTTCGTCACGATCTCCGGACTCGGCTGCTTCCATTCAGCGACGATGACGAACGTCGCCGGGCCGATCGTGTGGCGCGGATCCTGGTTCGGTGCCTTCTTGAGGCCCCGCGTGACCATCAGACGGATATGGACGCCGTCCTCCATGCCGTTGGCGTGGATCGTGGTCCAAAGCGCTGCGGTCAGCTCGGCGCGCGTCATGCCGATATCAAGGTCGATGGCGGACGCACCCGCGTAGAGACGATCAAGATGACGGTCCAGGAAGCACAGAGCCCCTTTGTGCAGCCGCAGCCCTTCCCACACCCCGTCGCCCAGCACAAAGCCGGCATCGAAGACGGAGACACGCGCCTCGTCGCGCGGGACCAGCGCGCCCGACAAATAGATCTTGACCGCCGCATTGCGCGGGTCAGCCGCGAAGTCCTGGCTGCCTTTCATGGCGAGGCTCCTATGCCCATGCGCGTCCGGAGAATCGCGTGGCGCGAAACGGCGTGATGTCGAAGTTGCTCGGCGTGTCGGTGGCGAGGTCCGCGACCAGGCGGCCGGTCGTTGCCGCGAAGGACAAGCCCATATGACCGTGCCCGAAGGCGTAGATGACATTCCGCGCGATCGTCGCGCGATCGATGACCGGAAGGGAGTCCGGCAGCCCGGGGCGATGGCCCATCCAGAACTTCGCGCCTTCGGTGTTCAACCCTGGGAAGAGCGCCCGCCCCCCATCAAGGATGCGGCGCGCGCGATCCCAGTTCGCCGGAGCGTCGACGCTGGCGAGTTCCACGGTGCCCGCCAGACGAAGCCGATCACCCATTGGGAGAACGGCGAAGCCACGCTCGGTATGGGACATGGCATGCCGCGGCATGACGCCTGGGTTGGGCAGCACGGCGTGGTACCCGCGCTCACTCTCCAAGGGCAGCCGATCGCCCAGCAGTGCGGTGAGGCGATGCGACCAGGCGCCCGCGGCGATGACGATCTGGCTCGCGGCGATGAGTCGCCCGCCCTGCAAAGCGACGCCACGCACGGCATCGCCTCCGTGGCTGAAGCCCGTGACGGTGCCATGCTCGACCGTACCGCCGCCGGCGCGAAAGCCGGTATCCAGGGCGCGCATCAGCGCGAGAGGCTCGATCACCGAGGATCGCTCCGGGGACGCGATGGCGAAGGTGATGTCGTCCGACAGAGTCGGCTCAAGCGCGCGAAGCGCCTCGCGATCAAGCAGCTCGAATTTCAGCCCGGCCTTGACACGCAGATCCCAGCGCCAGCCCTCCGCGTCGAAGTGCTGGCGTGACGGATAAAGCCGCAGATGCGGCCCCGGCTGCACCAGCGCCTGAGCGCCCGTCGCTTCCAGCAGAGGCTGGTAGTCGAGGTGGATGCGGTCGGACAGCGCCGCCAATGCCGCCGAGATGGCCGCGACGCGATCCATCCGGCCCGCGCGCAGCAGCCTGACTAGCCATGGCGTCAGGCGCGGCACATGGCGCCACCTCAGGGCGAGCGGCCCGAGCGGGTCCATCAGCCAGCGCGGCACCTTGGCCGGCGTGTCGGGACCGGAAAGCGGCACGACCTCGCCAACGGCGAATTGCCCGGCATTGCCGAAGGAAGCTGCGCGCTCGGGATCGCCCGGATCGACTAGCGTCACCGGCAGGCCCCGGCGCTGAATCTGCAGTGCCGAGCACAGGCCGATGAAGCCGCCGCCGATGACGACGACAGGCGCGCTCACGCCTTTGGCCCGTCATCCTGGATCGGCGTGCCGTCGACAATCCGCTGCCATGAGAAGCGCGAGAGGTCGATGCTGCGGAAGCCGCCGTCCAGGATCAGTTCCTTGACCGCCCGGCCGACCGCCGGCGCGTGCTGCAGTCCGTGACCTGAGAAGCCGGCGCAAAGCAGCATGTTCGGCACGGCGCCGATCCAGTCGATGACGGGATTGCCGTCGAGATGGTTCATGTCGTAGTGCCCGACCCAGCCGCCACGTGGCTTGATGGTCTCGAAGGCCTGACACTGCTCGGCGAGTTGCGGCCAGAGCTGCTCCTCGAACACCTCGTGCTGGAGGTCCCAGTTGAAGCCCGGAGGCTCGCCGAAATTGGTGTGGCCGCAGAGATAGACGCCGGAATGCTGTCGCACGGCGAATCCGTTGAGATAGCGCATGGCCGGGAAGGTCTCGACCGCATCCTGCGACAGGAAATGGAACTGCTGCCGCCGCATGGGGGCGATCGGGATCGTCACGCCGACCATCGCGCAGACATCCGCCGCCCAGCAATTGGCGGTGTTGATGACGATCTCGACCGGGAGCGTCGCGCCGGACTCCAGCCGTGCCAGCGTGACCCGGTTGCCCTGCATCTCCAGTGCGACCACGCGATCCTTCACAAAGGTGATGCCGAGCCCCTCCGCCGCACGCCGATATCCCATCAGCGCGGCATTCGGGTCGATCTGCCCGTCGTCCGGCGACAAGGCGCCGATCTCCGCGCCCTTGAAGCTGAAGGAAGGATAGCGCCGTCGCAATTCGGCGACGTCATGGACTTCGACCTCGACGCCCAGCGCCTGCTGCATGCGGACATTGGCCTCCAGCGAGGCGCGCGCCTCCGCACCCTCGACGAGGAAGAGGTAGCCGATGCGGTGGAACTGCGGGTCGAAGGTGACCTTGCCGCCGGTAACGTGCTGATCGAAGGCAGAGTAGACGGTGTCCCCGTACAGGGACATCTGCACGTTCTCCGGTACAGCGTGCTGCAGGCGAACACCCCCCACGGCACGCGGCGTCGCCGCGAACTCATAGGTCGGGTCCGGCTCGACCACAGTGACATCGGCAGCGATGCCGGCGCGCGCGAGCGAATAGGCGATGGCGGAACCCATGATGCCGCCGCCGATGATGACGATACGCCGCATGGACGCGACACTCCCTCAGGCTTGCTGTTCGGCGCCCGTCTCGGGCAGGCGGAACAGCGTGTGGCTGCGCAGGAAGTCGCGCGTGCGCTCGCGCTTCGGATGCAGCAGGACTTCCTGCGGCGTACCCTGTTCGTGGACTTCCCCGCCTTCGAGGAAGATGACGCGATGCGCGACGTTGTAGGCGAAGCCGAGCTCATGCGTGACGACCAGCATGGTCATCCCTTCCTCGGACAGGCGTCGCATCGTCAACAGCACTTCCCCGACCAATTCCGGGTCGAGGGCGGATGTCGCCTCGTCGAACAGCATCATGGAGGGTTCCATCGCAAGCGCTCTAGCGATGGCCACACGCTGCTGCTGCCCGCCGGACAGGCGGGCGGGATACTCGCCCGCCTTCTCGAGGATGCCGACGCGGCGGAGATTGTCATGTGCAAGCTTGCGCGCGGCTTCGGTCGTCATGCCGCGGAGCTTCATCGGCCCGATCATGACGTTGCCCTCGACCGTCATATGCGGGAACAGGTTGAACTGCTGGAAGACCATCCCGACGCGTGCGCGCAGCGCGTTCAGCTCGGCGTTCGAGTAGGCCATCACGCCGGGCTTCGTCGTCACCTGTCCGACGAGCTTGCCTTCCACCGTGATGCGGCCTTCGTTCGGCATCTCCAGGAAGTTCAGGCAGCGCAGCAGCGTGCTCTTGCCCGAGCCGGACGCGCCCAGGATGACCGCGGTCTCACCCTTGCGAACGGACAGGTTGATCCCGCGCAGGACATGGAGAGGACCGAAGCGCTTGTGGAGGTTCTCGACACGCAGGACCTCAGACATGACGACGCAGCCTCCGTTCGAGCCAGGATGACAGCAGGCTGACGAAGGTCAGCGTGACGATGAAGAAGATGCCGACGGCGGTGTAGCTCTCGATCGGGCGGAACTCCTGGTCGCTCAGCACCTTGGCGGAGTAGAGGATCTCGCCATAGGCGATGGTGGACGCCACCGTGGTGGTCTTGACGATCTCCATCACCTGGTTGGTCAGCGGCGGAACCACAGCACGAACCGCCTGCGGCAGCACGACCCAGCGCATGAGCGCGAGATGGCCGAAGCCGATGGCGCGGGCGGCCTCCCACTGGCCGCGCTCGATCGACTGGATGCCGGAGCGGAAGATTTCCGCCAGGTAGGCGCCGGCGTAGAGCGAGATTGCGACGGCAGCGGCGCTGAAGGCGTTGGGCTGCATCCCCGTCAGGATCGGCAGGGTGAAGTAGCACCAGAAGATCTGCACCAGTACCGGGATGTTGCGGAAGAACTCGACATAGGCGACGCCCAGCAGGCGCAGCGGCGCGAAGCGCGAGAGCTGCGCCGACGCGAAGAGGAGGCCGAGCACGACACCCGCCACGACGCAGGTCGCGGCAAGTCGCAGCGTCCCCATCAGCCCGCGCAGGATGAAGTCGCGCTGCTCAAGGAGAAAGGCGAAGTCCCATCCGTGCTCCATGCCGCTCTACTTGTTTGGTCCCGGGCTTTGATGGTGCAGTCTTCTCGCCGGCATGGAGGGATGCGCTATGGGCCAGGTTCTCCACGGCTGCGCCCG
>NZ_JAAEDI010000043.1 GCF_018129025.1 Neoroseomonas terrae
CCCCCAGGCCGCCGCGACCTCGCGCAGCGGCAGCGCCGGCCGCTGCCGGCCCCTCGGCGGCGGGCCCTCGGCCGGCCCGAACAGGATGGCGGGGGCGCGGGGGTGGTTGTGGCATGGCGAGACGTGTGCGCCCGCGACCAGCCCCACGGCTGCGACGACATCCGGCGCGAAGCAGCCGAGGGCGCCGGCCACCAGCGCGCCGTTCGAGACGCCGGCGGCGAAGATGCGACGCCGGTCGACCGGGGTACGGCGGACGATGTCCTCGATGATGGTGCGGACGAAGGTGATCTCGCTCCGTGGGTCCTGCTGCGCCTGCCATTCGCGGTTCACCCCCTCCGGATAGGCGACGACGAAGCCGGCCTCGTCCGCCAGGGTGGAGAAGCGGGATTGTCGTTCGACCGCCGCGGCCTGGGTTGCGGAGCCATGGAAGACGAGGACCAGCGGGCGCGGCGCGCCGGCACCGCCCGGTACGTGCAGAAGATACCGCCGCGTCGTGCCGCCGATATCGAGGGCGACCCGCTCGGTACCGGGCAGCGGGTCGACCACCGCGGGCGCCGCGGAGCCGCGCGGCCTCTCCCGCGCCCCGACGGGGGTGGAGGGGAGCAGCAGCAGGGCGAGCAGGGGCAGCGGCAGCAGGCGCAGCAAGGCGGCGACTCCGGAACGGAGGCGCAGCCTGCCACGCCCTGGGCAACAGGTGTGCGACGAAGCGCAGGCGGCACGACGCTACGGCGGGCGCCGGGCGAGCGTGGCGTGCCAGCGCAGCAGACGCAGTTCACCGTCGCGCAGCAGCCGCAGGCGCAGCAGCCAGGCCTCCGCCTCCTCCACCAGCGCTGCCGCCATCGCCGGCGCCGGGCGCCTCGGCCCTCGCAACGCTTCCAGCACGGATACCCAGCCCAGCAGCGCCGCCCGCTGCTGCCGTGGCCCCGCGTCCTCGACGACATGGATGCGGAATCCCGTCCGTTCGAAGGCCGACGCCATCGCTTCCTCGGACGGCGGGGGCTGGCGGTCCTCGACAGCAAGCCAGCGCGCATCGGACGCTCCCGCGCGGCCGGCGAGGTCGAGCAGCACGACCTCTCCGCCATCGCGGAGCGCCGTTGCTGTGGTGCGCAGCATGGCATCGGGCGCGCCGCCGCGGCGGAAAGGCTCGAGCATCATCGCATGGTGGTGATGGCGTGCGCGGAAGGCGGGGGCATCGGGCGAAAGGGGAGCAGCCGTGACCCGCTTGGGCAGCTGACGCGCGGCCGGGGACGCGGCGCGCAGGTCGTGGGTGGCGACGAAGCAGCCGCGTGCGGCCGCGACCGCACTGCCCGCCGCTCGTGCCCCGTGGCCGGCCAGCAGGACCGTATGCGCCGGGGTCAGCGGCAGGAGAGCGGCGAGCCGCAGCACTTCCTCCGCGCCGCCCGGCAGGGTCATGCCGTCGCCCCAGAGCCGGTCCGACCAGGCGGCGCGGGCGAGCGCCGGATCGGGTGCCGATGCCGGCGCGGCGTCGGTTGGCGCGGCGGCAGGCGGCTCGACGTCGGCTGGCGCCTCGATGGCATCGCCGACGCGAAGCAGCCGGGCTCCGGTGGCCACGACGCGACGCAGCAGGCCGTCCTGAGCCTGCCAGGGGCGTTCGTCGGCCGGGGGGTCGCGGCGCGCTGGAGTGGGCATCGCCGCAGTGAGCGCGACGATCGGTGAAGGAAGCCTTGCCGGCGGCTCTCAGGCCCCCGGGGCGCTGGTTGAGCGGCGGGCGCTGCGCTATCATTCGTGCATGCAGTTGCCCGGTTGTGCGGTCCCGCTCGACGACATCTTCTTGCCGGATGAACTTGCCCGGCGCGTGCCGGCCCGGCCCGACCATCTGCGGGAGAAGCTTGCCGTTTACGACCTCGCCGCGCTGATGGCGGACCATCCCGACGCGCTGCTGCCCCGCTTCGTCGACATTGCGCTCGAGTTGACCGGGGGCGTTTCGGCCGGGCTCAGCCTGTTCGAGCGGGACCCGAAACCCGGCGTCTTCCGCTGGCATCATGTGCGCGGGTCGCTGGCCGCCTTCGAGGGTGTCACCACGCCGCGCGGCCACAGCCCATGCGGCGTCACCCTCGACCGCGGCGCACCGATCCTCGCCGTCCACGCCGAGCGCTACTATGACTGGATCGCCGCGGCCAGCATCGAGGTCCC
Source organism: Neoroseomonas terrae (assembly GCF_018129025.1). Classification (GTDB taxonomy): domain Bacteria; phylum Pseudomonadota; class Alphaproteobacteria; order Acetobacterales; family Acetobacteraceae; genus Neoroseomonas; species Neoroseomonas terrae. Next base: position 2,155 of record NZ_JAAEDI010000043.1, read on the forward strand.
CGAGGTGCTGCTCGTGCCGCTGCGCGCCGATCCGGCGACGCTCCTGGGCACGTTGTGGATCGTCGCGGACAAGGTTGGCCATTTCGACAGCGGCCATGCCCGGGCCATGACCGAGCTCGCGTCATTCATCACGGTCGGGCTGCGGATCCGGGATGTCGAGATGAAGCTTCAGCGCGCCGTCGCCGAGCAGCAGACGCTGCTGCACGAGATGAGCCACCGCCTGAAGAACGTGATCGCCATCGCCGACGGCATGGTGTGGATGACCGCGATGGGCGCCGAGACGCCGGAAGCCATGGCCACCGCCCTGTCCGGGCGGTTTCAGGCGCTGTCGCGCGCCACCGCTCTGGTCCGCCGCAATCCGGGGACGCATCCGTTGCCAGCCATGCCCGAGTTGAGCGAGGTGCTGCGCATGGTGCTTGAGCCACACGACGCCGCATGGCCGGGCGGCCCCTCGCGCATCTCGCTGTCGGGCCCCGCCATTCTGTGCGACGAGCGGGCGGTGAGCGGCATTGCGCTGGTCTTCAACGAATTGGCGACCAATGCGGTGAAGTATGGCGCCCTGTCGGTGCCGCATGGGCGTGTCGATATCACCTGGTCAGCGATGCCGGATGCCGTCGAGCTGAGCTGGGTCGAGAGCGGCGGGCCGCGCATCGACGGGCCGCCCGCATCCGAGAGCTTCGGCACCACGCTCATGACGCAGACGGTGCAGTCGCAGTTCGACGGCACGTTCCGGCGGGAGTGGCGGGAGAGCGGCCTTGCCGTCAGCCTGACCCTGGCGCGCGCGATGCTGTCGGACGAGGCTGACGAGGCGGCGTAGCCCGAGGGCTACAGCATCGCCAGGCTGCGCTTGCGCGCCGGCGGCGGGAAGCCGGCGTCGAGCGTCGCCAAGTCCTCCGCCAGCAGGGCGATGTCCCGCGCCGCGGCGTTCTGCCGGACATGCGCGGGGTCGGCGGCCTTCGGGATGCTGATGACGTTGCCGCCGCGCAGCGTCCAGGCGATGGCAATCTGCGCCGGCGTCGCGCCGTGTCGCTCCGCGACCTCGGCGAGTGCCTTGTGGCGCAGCATCCGGCCGCCCTGGCCGACGGGGGAATAGGCCATGACCGGCATGCGCCGCCGCTCGCAGAAGGGCAGCAGGTCGTATTCCACGCCGCGGTGCTCCAGGCTGTAGAGCACCTGGTCCGTCGCGCACCCGGCGAGCGCGGTGCCCAGTTCCTCGAGATCGTCCACGTCGCAGTTCGAGACGCCCCAATGGCGGATCTTGCCCGCCTTCCGCAGCGCCTCGAAGGCCTCGACGGTTTCCGACAGCGGCACGGAGCCGCGCCAGTGCAGCAGATAGAGGTCGATCGTCTCGACGCGCATCCGCTTCAGGCTGCGCTCGCAGGCGGCGACGGCGCCGCGTCGGGACGCATTGTGCGGATAGACCTTGGAGACGAGGAACACCCCGTCGCGACGGCCCTCGATGGCATCGCCGACGACTTCTTCCGATCCGCCTTCTGCGTACATCTCGGCGGTGTCGATCAGCGTCATGCCGAGGTCGATGCCGAGCCGCAGCGCGTCGACTTCCGCCGTCCGGGCGCGGGCGTTCTCGCCCATGTGCCAGGTGCCCTGGCCAAGGGCGGGAACCGGGGTGCCGTCGGGCAGCATCGGCATCGGGTGTCTCCTTCCTGTTCGGTCGGCAGGCTACTCCTGCATGACGTAGGTGTAGAAGCGCACCGTACCGTCCGGCTGGGTCTCGCGGTGCAGGCCCTGCACCTCGCTCTCGAAGCCCGGGAAGCGGTTGGCGGCGCGCTCGAAGGCGCGCAGGTAGTCGATCATCGGCTGCGCCTTCGCGCCCAGTCGCTCACCCGGCACGATGGTCGCGATACCGGGCGGATAGACGACCCAGAGCGTGGTGGCGACACGGTCGGTGAGTTCGTCGAGCGGCAGGTAGTCCACGGCATTGCGCGCCAGGGCGCGGACGGCGGCATGCGGCGGCACAGCGATCTCCGGCAGATGCTCGGCGCGAAACTGGGCACCCTGCAACGCGGAGATACCGGCTTCGCGATACAGCGCGTGCATCCCCGCGCAGAGATCGCGCAGCCGCATTCCGGCATAACGCGTGCGGCGGCGGGCGACGAAGTCGGGGATGACCTCGTCCAGCGGCGCGTTCTGGTCGTGCAGCTTCTTGAAGGTGACGAGATGCGACAGCAGCGTGCCGGCCTTGCTGCTCTCGACGCCGGGCGTCAGCAGGAACAGCAGCGAGTTGAGGTCGTTCTTCTCGCAGACGATGCGGTTCTGCCGCAGGTACTCGGCAACGACCGGGGCGGGGATGCCGTGCTCGGCATAGGTGCCGGCCTCGCGGATGAAGCCCGGCGTCAGGATTGTCAGCTTGTTCGGGTCGGTGATGGCCCAGCCCGGCGCGACATGGCGGAAGCCGTGCCAGGTCTCGCCCTCGCGGAATTCCCACAGCGACGGGTCGGCGGCGAGGAAGTCGGTCGGCACCTCCTCCCACTTCGCGTCGCGCCCGTCGATGCGGACGGTGTCGGGCACGAAGGGATCGAAGAACCACTGCCGGTCCGGGTCGGATTCGGTGTGGGCGAAGTCGCGCGCCGTCATGCGCATCTTCTTCCGCAGCTCGATGCCGAGGCGGATGGTGTCGTCCCACAGCACCTCGCCCGAGCGCCCCTTCATCATCTGCGCGCCAACATCGAGCGAGGCGAACAGCGGATAGAACGGGCTGGTCGAGGCGTGCAGCAGGAAGAACTCGTTGAAGCGGCGGTGTTCGACGCGGCGGCGCTGGTCGCCCAGATGGCTGTCCTTCACATGGATCTGCGACGCCTGGGAAAAGCTGGCGAGCTGCTTGTGCGTGGATTGCGTGACGATGATGCCCGGGCTGTCGGGGCCGAGATTCTTCAGTCCCATGCCGAAGCGTCCGCGGAACAGCGGGTGGAACTTCATGAAGCCGGCCCAGGCCTCGTCGAACAGGATGTAGTCACACAGGTGACCGATGCGCTCGACGATCTGCTCGGCCGAGAGGATCGTGCCGTCATAGGTGCACTGCTCGACGACCGCGGCGCGGAAAGGCCGCGGCGCGTCGGCGCGGGACTTGTCCGTGACCAGTGGGTTGTCGCGGATCGCCTGCCGGATGCGCGCCTCGTCGAACGCCTCGGGGCAAATCGGGCCGATGAGCCCGTGCAGGTTGCGGTCCGTCTCCATGTAGACCGGGATCGCCTGGCCGAGGAACAGCGCGCCGTGATGCGCGGCCTTGTGGTTGTTGCGGTCGAACAGGACCAAGTCGTCCTCCGCCAGCAGGGCGGAGAGTACGACCTTGTTGGATGTCGAGGTGCCGTTCAGCACGAAATAGGTGCGCTCCGCGCCGAAGATCTCGGCCGCCTCGCGTTCGGCCGCGGCGGCCGGCCCCTCATGCGTCAGCAGGTCGCCGAGTTGCAGGACAGAATTGTCGAGATCGTCGCGGAACACCGCCTCGCCCAGATGCTCGACGAAGATGCGGCCGATCGGCGATCGACGGTAGAAGACGCCGCCATTGTGGCCGGGGCAGGTCCACAGCATGTTGCCTTGTTCGGCGTAATCGACCAGCGCGCCGAAGAAGGGGGTCTTCAGGCTCTCGGCATATTGCCGCAGCTTCGACACGAGGTTCTTGGCGATGAAGTCCGGCGTCTCCTCGGCCAGGAAGACGAAGCCGTCGACATCGTCCAGCACCTCGACCGGGATGTCCTCCAGCCGGTGGCGGCGGACCAGCAGGATGACAGGCACATCAAGGCCGCGCTTGCGGGTCAGCGAGATGAGCTGCGCCGCCTTGCCCTGCAACCCCTTCTTGCCCCAGTCGACGATCAGGCAGCCGATCGCGGCGTCGGTGCGGACGACCAGTTCCGCGTCGTCGTCCCGCCGCGCGCGCAGCACCTGGTAGCCGTCCTGCTCGATCTCCCGGACGATGTGGTGCAGGCGTTCGCCTTCCAGGTCGCCGGCCTCGTCGAAGGCCGGGGCGCAGAGCAGGAACTTGAAGCGGCGCGAATATTCCATGCAGTCCCCCGGAGGCCCGGTCGGCCCGCATGCGCACCGGCGCACGGATGCCCGACAAGCCGGTGTTCGAACGTCATGCCCGGCCGGATGGTTCCACCCAGGCCGGGCGCCGGAGCAATGCCGCGCTCGGCGGGCCGATACAACGACAGGTATGTGACAGCGTATTCGCAATTGCGAAGCATTCGCAATTCGAGTTAGACAGGCCACCCCGATGCAATGAGGTCGCGCACCCATGGGTCACATCCTGCCCTTCCCCCGCCTGGCACCGCCCTGGCCGGAGCAGGTCGAGGCGCTGGAACCCGCTTCCGCCCTGGTGCTCAGCGCCTGCATCCGCCCTTGGGTCGCCGCTGCGCGGCTGAAGGAAGATCCCTTCCCGCCGGTCGTCGAGGCGATGGAGGAAGCCTGGGCCCCCCATGAGGCAGCCCTGTCGGCCCATGCGCTGATGCACGGCATTGCCCTGCAGGCGATCCGCATGGTCGAGGTCGGCTGCCCGAAATGCCCCGGCCTGACCGGCGACGAGATGCTGCTGCTGCACGCGGTGGCCGAGGCCTCGCGCGGCGTTGACCATCCCGCCCAGGTGCTGGCCGAGATGGTCGCCGAACCGGCGCTGATCTTCCTCGACCCGCCGCTGATCGGGCTGGCGCGGCGGCTCGATGCCGAGGGGTGGCATTTCCGCCCGCGCCGCATGCCCGTGGGCCTCCCCGAGGGGGCGGTGCCATGGTGCCACTGAACGGCCGCGCGTTGCGACCGTTCAGTGGTCTGCCGCCGGTCAGTCGGCGGCGACCTCGACCATCACCAACTCCGCATCCTCGGTCGCGGTGATGGTCACCGTGGCCTCGTCGCGGATCGCGATGCCGTCGCGGGCATTTGCCGCGGCGCCATTCACCGTCACCGTACCCTTCGCGGGCACGAGATAGGCAGCGCGACCAGCAGCCAGCGGCTGGACAAGGGTCTGGCCCTTCTGCAGCGTCGCCGCCATCACCGCGCCGTCGACGTTGATCGGCAGCGCACCCGTATCGGCGTCACCGGCACGGCCGGAGGCGAGCACCTCGAACCCGGCCTCGCGCTTCTCCTTCGGGAACTTCTTCGCTCCCCAGGAGGGCTTCACGCCGCGCCGGTCCGGCATGATCCAGATCTGGAACAGCGTCGTCTTCGCCGGTTCCATATTGTACTCGGCATGCACGACGCCGGTGCCGGCGCTCATCACCTGCACATCGCCCGCCTCGGTGCGGCCCTCGTTGCCGAGGTTGTCCTTGTGCGTGATCGCGCCCTCGCGGACATAGGTGATGATTTCCATGTCGCGATGCGGATGCGGGTCGAAGCCGGTGCCCGGCGCGATCTCGTCGTCATTCCACACGCGCAGGCGGCCCCACTGGTCGCGGTCAGGGTTGCGGTAGTGGCCGAAGGAGAAGTGATGGTTGGCATCAAGCCAGCCGAACTTCGCCTTGCCGAGGCTGGAGAAGGGGCGGATGTCGATCATGGGTCTGCTTCCGTCTCTCTGCGCCCGCCGCAGCGGGCTTCTGTTCGGGACGGAAGATGGCGTGCGGCCGCGGCCGGCGCCACGCAGCGGTGGTGATGGCGGGCATTCGCCGTGGTGATTGCGAGTGGGGAGTGCTTCTCCGCTTTCCGAGAGGGGCTATGCCCCTCTCCGGTAGGGCCTCACCGGCACATCATCACGGGGATCTCGGCATTCTCCAGCACGTGCCGCGTCACGCCGCCGAGGATGAGCTGGCGCAACCGCGAATGTGAATACGCCCCCATCGTCAGCAGGTCCGCGCCGAAGTCGCGCGCGGCGCCGAGCAGCCCGGCGCCCACCTCCCGCGTCTGAGGCTTGAAGGGCACGATCTCGGCCGGGATGGAGTGCCAGCGCAGATAAGCCTGGATGCCTTCCGCCTTCGGCCCACGCCGCTGGTACTCGTCGGAGCAGAGGATCTGCACGGCAGAGGCCTTGTGCAGCCAGGGCAGGGCCGCCGCCACCGCCGCGGCGCTCTCCGCCGTGCCGTTCCAGGCAACGCAGACGCGCGTGCCGATGTCGATCGGCGCGACGCGGGGCGCGATCAGCACGGGGCGGCCGGAATCGAACAGGATCGCGTGGAGCGCATCGGAGGACGACACATCCTCCCCGGCCTCCGGATGCGGGACGACGGCCATGTCGTACAGGCGCGACTGCTGGGCGACGATGTCTTCCTCCCGCCCGGCGATCGATTCGAAGGACAGGGTCGGGCCGCCGGACTTCGCCGCGGTGTCCGGGTTGTCGGCGAGCGTCACGCCGCCGAGGCCCGAGGTGAAGCGCTCGAACAACGCGCGGACACGGTCGGCGCGCTCGCCGCTTTCGCGTTCCGTCGCCGCCATCATCTCCTCGATCATCGCGCCCGACAGGCCCTCGCCCGCGAGGGGGGCGACGTCCCGCGCATCGACGCGGACGTGCAGGCAGTGGACATGCGCGGTCCAGACCCGCGCGGCGATCAGTGCGGTCGCCAGCGCGGCTTCCCCGGCGGCGGTTCCTGTCAGCGGCAGCAGCAGGCGGCGATAGGCCATGTTGTGGAGCTCCCGTTAGTCGCTGCGAATAGTCGGTCAGCCGAGTAACGACACTAGCACACGGAACCGCCATCCATGCCAAGGCTCGCACGCGCGTTCATGACGGCTGCGTTATCTGCGGCGACGCGATGCCAGGTGATCGGACCCGGGTCCACGGCAGCGGCGCGCAGCAGGACCGATTCCGTCGCATCCGACGCATCGTCGCGACGGGCGCGGATGCGCGCCTGCAACACGCCGAGTGGGGCTTCCAGCCAGATGCCGTCGAAGCGCTGCCCGGTCGCCTGCGCCGGGTGCTCCGCCGCAGCCCGCTGCGCGGAGTCGAGGAAGACGGCGTCCAGCACCACGGCCTGTCCGGCTGCGAGCGCGGTCTGCGCCATGGCGAAGACTTCCGCGTGGACGGCGCGGCTGACTGTCTCGGTATAGGCGTCCGGCGGCAGGCGGTGCTCGGGGGCGACGCCGAATCGACGCTTGCGCGCCTCATCCGTGCGCAGCACCAGCGCGCCCGGGCCGCGGCCGAGGGTTGGCGCCAGCGCGCGGGCTAGTGTCGACTTGCCAGTGCCCTGCAAGCCGCCGATCGCGACCAGTCGCGGCGGGGCAGGGCGCAGATGCGCGTCGGCCGCATCCAGCAGTGCGCGCCAGTCGCGGCCGCGCGCGGCTTCGACATGCGCGCGGATCATCGCCCGCATCGACTGCCAGAGGGGCAGGCCGGCGACGATTCCAGCATCGCCCGTGCGTGCGACGTAACGGTTCAGCACCCGGTTCGCCGCTGCCCGTCCGTGCCGCAGGTCGAGATCCATCAGCAGGAAGGCCAGGTCGTAGCCGACGTCGATGCGCGCCAGCGTCTCATCGAATTCCAGCGCGTCGAACAGGGTGGGCCGCCCGTGCCAGAGGCAGAGATTACCGAGATGAAGGTCGCCATGACAGCGGCACACGAAGCCCTGCGCATCGCGTGCCGCGAGCGTCGGGGCGATGCGGCCGAGTTCGGCCCGCGCCGCCGTCGCCCAGGATTCGATGCGGTCCGCTGGCAGGCCGGCGTTGCGCGCGGAGGGCAGGTTGCCTTCAAGGATGGCGCCCATCACAGCTGGGCTGTCCACCTCGGCCAGGGGGGCGGAGGCGTGCATCGCGGCCACCGCATCAGCCGTGGCATCGAGCAGCGCGTCGTCCGGGGTGACGCGGCCGAGAAAATCCTCCGGGGGGATCGGTGCCATGCGCAGCAGCCATTCCACGGCAGGTCCGTCGCCGCCCTCGCGCAGCCTGCCATCCTCCCCGCGTGTGATGGAGACGACGTCGCGATAGATGTCCGGCGCGTGGGGTTGGTTCAGTTCCAGTTCGCGCCGGCAGAAGCGTTCGCGATCGGCGAGGCGGGTGAAGTCGAGAAAGCCGAGGGCGAGGGCCTTCTTCAATTTCCAGGCCGTGTCGCGGCCGACGAAGATGGCCGAGACATGGGTCTCGATTGGCACGGCGCCGGAAAGGCGGGCAAGGAATTCGGCGGTCTCGGCTTGGGCGGTCGGGATCATGATGTGGAGAGTGGGGACGCTTGGCCCCTCCCTGCCATCCCACCAGCGGCGCGGAGGGCAGAATCGAAGCCTTCTGATCGAAGGCTCTCTGCCCATCCAGACCAGCGCGCCAGATGCTTGGAGCACCCGGATCGCACCTGCTGACGTCGGACGCGGCGGACCCTGGTGCGCGTTGCATGCGCGAACGCGGATGCCGGCATCAATCCAGCCAGCGATGCACGGTGCCAGATTGAGGTTTGCAAAGGCCCTTCGGCCTTTGCTGGGGTGGCTTGGAGGGGCAAAGCCCCTCCAAAGGCGACAATGGAAGTATCGAGCCGGCCACGAAGGCCATCGGGCGTCCCGGTCCCGGCTTCCACAGGCGCACGTCGCGCTATGGATACAGGATCTCCAGCCGCCAGCCGTCGCCGTCGCGATGGAACACACGCCGCTCATGCAGGCGGAACGGCATGTCGCGCCACAGCTCGATTCGGCGCGGCAGCACGCGGAAGCCGGACCAGAAGGGCGGCCGAGGGATTTCCCCGATCGCGTATTTCAGCCCGTACTCCGCCACCGCCTTCTCCAGCGCGAAGCGCGATTCGAGCGGTCGGGACTGCTTCGACGCCCAGGCGCCCAGACGAGAGGTCCGCGCGCGGGAGGCGTAGTAGGCATCGGCCTCGGCGCCGGTGACGCTCTCGACCGCGCCTTCGACCCGCACGGAGCGCCCGAGCGACTTCCAGTGGAAGCACAGCGCGGCGTTCGGGTTGGCGGCTAGTTCCCCGCCCTTGCGGCTTTCCAGGTTCGTGTAGAACACGAAGCCGCGCGGATCGACGCCCTTGAGCAGCACCATCCGGGCGGAGGGCAGGCCTTCCGGTGACGCGGTAGCCAGGCAGACGGCGTTGGCGTCATTGGGTTCCGAGGCTTCGGCTTCGGCGAGCCACGTCGCGAAAATCGCGATCGGATCGTCGGTGGTGGCGCTGCCGTCCATGGGGCGACTCCTTGGCAAGCGTCCGGGAGCGCGCAGCGCTGCCCGGGGGGCAGCAGCCTGTATCGGCCCGGGGCGGGACACTGCAAGGGGCGCGAAGCACTTGCTCCTGTCACACCGCCATGGCACCACCGGGAGAGCCAGCAACCGGACGAGCGCCAGCAGTGATGAACGATGCCGTGCCAGAGCCCAGGATCGCCACCGGCACCCTGATGCAGGGCAAACGCGGCGTGATCATGGGCGTGGCGAATGACCGCTCGATCGCCTGGGGCATCGCGCGGGCCGTGGCCGCCCAGGGCGGTGAGATCGCCTTCACCTATCAGGGTGAGGCGCTGGAGAAGCGCGTGAAGCCGCTGGCCGACAGCATCGGCTCGACGCTCGTGCTGCCCTGCGACGTGGCGGACGACGCCTCGATGGACGCGGCGTTCGACGCCATTGGCAAGGCGTGGGGGAAGATCGACTTCCTGGTCCACGCCATCGGCTATGCGGACAAGCAGTTCCTGCGGGGGCGCTACCTCGACACGCCGCGGGCGGCCTTCCTGCAGGCGATGGACATCTCCTGCTTCTCCTTCGTTGCGGTCGGGCAGCGGGCGGCGGCGCTGATGTCGGCGGGCGGGTCGCTGCTGACGCTGTCCTATCTCGGCGCCGAGCGGGTGACGCCGCACTACAACGTCATGGGCGTGGCCAAGGCGGCGCTGGAGGCCTCGGTGCGCTACATGGCGACGGACCTCGGCGAGCGGGGCATCCGCGTGAACGCGGTCTCGGCGGGGCCGATCAAGACGCTGGCGGCGAGCGGGATCGGCGACTTCCGCTACATCCTGCGCTGGAACCAATACAATTCTCCGCTGCGCCGCAACGTGACGATCGAGGAAGTGGGTGGCTCCGGCCTGTACCTGCTGTCCGACCTGTCGCAGGGCGTGACCGGTGAGGTCCATCACGTCGACTCCGGCTATCACATCGTTGGCATGAAGAACCCCGACGCCCCGGACATCACGGTCGAGAAGGGCTGATTGTGCCGGCTGCAGGGGCAGCCCCGCGTCCGATCCGGGCTGGCTAGGACCCCGTGCTGTTTCGCCGTGGCGTGGTGGATGGCGGTGCTGCGGGGCGGTGGCCCTCGCTTTCCCGTCGGGCGCTGCTCACGGATGCGGTGGAGGCGGTTGCGACCCGCGCCCGCGGCCTGCCTGCCGGGGCGATCAATCAAGGCGCCTTCTTGTGCGCGAGCGAGACAGCCGATGAAGCCTGTGCCTGATCGTTTCCTGTTGCGCATGGCCGTGCTCGCTGTCGCGCTAGGCATTGCGGCGCCCGTCGCCGCCCAGGTCCAGCCGAATGAGGAGGGACGGTGCTGGGTCGCGCTTCGCGTGTCGGGGCCCGAGGCGATGCGCACGACCGAGGAGGAGGCGCGGACCCGCGTGCGGGTGCATTGCCGGCCGGGGGATATCCTGGTGTTCCTGACCGATACCGGGCAGCCCTTCGGTCCCGCCGCCGCCCAGTATTGCGACATGACGCGGCCGGTGCTGATCGAGCGGTCGGAGAACTGGCGGTCGCATGACGTGGAGCCGCATGAGCAGCACCTGCCGCCGGTTGGGCTGATGACCTGCACGTATCGCGGTGGTCCGCGGCCCGACCGATAAGGCCACATGCGGCAATCTGTCGCGGCGGGGACGTCAAGCCGTCATCGGCGCCGGTCTACGCATGTGGCCGATGAAGGCCGTGTCGTTCCGCTTCCTGCTGTTCGCCGCCCTGCCGCTGGCCGCCGCGCCACCGGCCGTCGCCCAGGGCGTTTCGGGCGACGATGCCCGCTGCTGGATTGCCGTTCGCGTCACAGGCCCCGAGACCATGCGCGTGACCGAGCGGGAGGCGGAGGAGCGGCTCCGCCTGCGCTGCCGGGCCGGCGACGCGCTGGTCCTGCTGACCGATCTGGAGCGGCCGATCGGCGGGATGATCGCGCGGTACTGCGACATGGGCCGGCCGTTCCTCGTCGAGCACACAGAAGCCCGCCGCCTGCGCCCGCGTGACGAGGAGGACACGGTGGACGTTGCCATGGCGATCTGCACCTATCGCGGCGCACCGCGCGGCGATCGTTAGAGCTTTTCCCCGACCCGGTGGGCATCGGCCGAGCGGGTCATGCTGTTCGCTCGAACAGGAACATGAGGCGTGGCCGGGATTCAGGGGGAGCGGAGAAGACCCCGGAGCATTCGCTGTCGACGCCCGGTCGGGACGTCCCTGCCGCGCCCCGGCATCCGGCGAGACTGTTTGCATGGGATGGCCAGCGGGGGTGCGACCCGATGCCGTTCGCCCGCCGCCAGTCGTCACGCCGCCATCGCTTCGCCGACACGCCGATCGTAATCCGCCGCCAGCGCGTGCAGTGCCTCCGCGCAATCTCCTTCGAAGGTCGGCCCGTGCATCAGTGCCATCCGGCGCGGGGCGAGTCGGGCCAGCCCGCGGATCGTCGCGCCCATGCCGGGATTGAGGCTGGAGAAGCGGAACAGGTCCTCGGCGGCGATGGAGGGGCCGACGACGTCGGCGCCAGTCACCGCCGGACCATCGCCAAGCTGGGTGAACAGGTCGCCGCAGAGCAGCGTGCGCTGGTTTCCTCATGCAGCACGCCGGCGTCCCAGCCATGCGGGATGTGCGGCGTGTCGAGGTAGCGGGCCCGCATGCCGCCACCCAGTTCGATCACCGCGCCGTCCTCGAGGATGCGAGGCGAGCGGTCGGCCATGTCGTTCAGCGAGACCAGGCAGCCGGTCTGCCCATGCGCGACCTGGGCCTGGGGTGCGACGGCGATCCATTCGTTCATCGCGCCGCACTCGTCGGCCTCGTAGTGGCCAAAGGCGATCCAGCGCAGGCTTTCGGGCGGGATCAGCCTCCCTACGGCTTCGCGCAGGATGGGGAACATCCGCCGCAGCCCGGTATGGAACAGCAGCGGCTCCTCCCCGCGGAGGAGGAAGTGGTTGAAGGTGAAGCCCGCCGGCGGGGCGATCTCCGGCACGTGGACGGAGAGGCGGAAGATGTTCGGTCCGACCTCGTCGATCTTCGCTTGCATGCTGTCCTCCTTGCCTGCCGGACGATACGTCCGGGCATGATACAATTGACCGAACGGCAGCGTGCACTCAAAATCCCCGCGCGATCGATATTGAATGCACGCGCTCGTGTAACGAAAATCACATGGCCCGATCATACGTCCTGAAGCGCCGCGCCGAGCAGCTCGCCGACACCCGGCTGCGCATCGTCGAAGCGGCCGTCGGCCTGCATGGCAGCGTCGGCCCGGCACGCACCACACTCACCATGGTCGCCGAGCGGGCGGGCGTGCAGCGCCACACGCTCTATGCGCATTTCCCGAATGAGCGGAGCCTGTTCCTCGCCTGCTCCGGCCTGGGCGTCGAGCGCGATCCGCCGCCGGATGCGGATGCCTGGCCGGAAGGTCCCGGCCGCCTGCCGGCCGGCCTCGACGCGATCTATGGCTGGTACCGCCGCAACGAGGCGCTCGCCGCCTGTGTCCTTCGCGATGCGGAGATCCATCCGCTGACGCGGGAGGTGACCGAACTGCGGCTTGGTCCGCCACAGCGGCGCTGGCGGGCGGTGTTGGGGGAGGGCCTCGGCCCGGCGCAGCGGGCGGTGCTGCACGTGATGATCGGCTTCCCCGCCTGGCGGAGCCTGGCCCGGGACAGCGGCCTGGACCCGGCAGCCTGCGTCGCTGTGGCGGTGGCGGCGATCGGCGGGGCCGCGGCTGCCGCGATGGGCGCGGACGCTGTCCGGGCAATTCCACCCGCGCCCGATCTGCTCTAAGTGCCGAGCGCGATGTCCCACAACACCTTCGGCCACCTGTTCCGCGTCACCACCTGGGGCGAGTCCCACGGGCCAGCCATCGGTTGCGTGGTGGATGGCGTGCCGCCGCGCCTCGCCCTGACCGAGGCTGACATCCAGCCTTTCCTGGATCGGCGCCGGCCCGGCCAGTCGAAGTTCGTGACGCAGCGGCAGGAGGCCGACCAGGTCCGCATCCTGTCCGGCGTTTTCGAGGGGCAGACGATGGGCACCCCGATCGCGCTGCACATCGACAACACGGACCAGCGGTCGAAGGATTATTCCGAGATCGCCGAGCGGTTCCGGCCCGGCCATGCCGACGTCACCTACGAGCTGAAATACGGCATCCGCGACTATCGCGGCGGCGGGCGGTCGAGTGCGCGGGAGACGGCGATGCGCGTGGCCGCCGGTGCAGTGGCGCGCAAGGTGCTGGGGCCCGATGTGCGCATCCGCGGGGCGCTGGTCCAGGTGGGCGCCGATACCGTGGATCGCGCGGCCTGGGACTGGGGAGCCGTCGAGGAGAACGCCTTCTTCTGCCCGGATCGCGAAGCGGCGGCACGGTGGGAGCAGCAACTGCTCGAGTTGCGCAAGTCTGGTAACTCGGTCGGGGCGGTGATCGAGGTGGTGGCCGAGGGCCTGCCGCCCGGGCTGGGCGCGCCGATCTACGGCAAGCTGGATGCCGAGTTGGCGGCCGCGCTGATGTCGATCAACGCGGTGAAGGGGGTGGAGATCGGCGACGGCTTCGCCGCCGCCACGCTGACCGGGGCGGAGAACGCCGACGAGATGCGGATGAATGCCGACGGCACCGTGGCCTTCGGATCGAACCACGCCGGCGGGATCCTGGGCGGTATCAGCACGGGACAGCCCGTCGTCGCCCGATTCGCGGTGAAGCCGACGAGCTCGATCCTGACGCCGCGCGCTGCGGTGGACCGGCAGGGACGGGAGGTCGAGGTGCAGACGAAGGGTCGGCACGACCCTTGCGTGGGCATCCGGGCGGTTCCGGTGGGAGAGGCGATGCTGGCGATCGTGCTCGCTGACCATCTGCTGCGGCACCGGGCGCAGAACCCGGATGCGCCGAGCGTCGCGCGGTTGCCGCGGAACTGAGGGCGGGATCGGCGGCTGCGCAGGCGCCTGGATCGGGCCGCGATGCTGCGGCCGTCACGGCTGCGGCGTTCCGCCGATGCTCAGATGCTTGGGAAGTGTGCCGGAGCGAAGCGAGATCGCGCTGACGCGAGGGGTAAATCCACGATGCCGGTGATGTCGCTCTCAGCAGCCAGTTTCTGCGGCGGCGGTGCTTGTGCTGCTGGAGCCACGAGCCAATGCATGCCTCTTGATCAGTGCCGCAGCAATGGACGGAGAGGCATGCCGCCGAAGACTTCGGCGCCGAGGGATGCCAACGACTGATCGCGCTCGGTGATGTCGGCGTGGCGCTCAAGCGCCTCGGCCAGGCCAGCAGCGTGTCGCAAGGATCAGCGGTCCCCAGTACGGAGGCCATTCCCTCGACTGATTCGCAAAGTGCCCGGCCGCAGGATCGAGCCGGAATGCCGTTCCTGACAACGGCGGTCCGCGCTCGAAGGAGTGAACATCTTGCGGCTCCAATCCAGCCGAGGCTTCGAAAACCTTTCGATGATGTTGGCGTTTTGTCACAGCAACGAAGGAGAAAGACCATGAGTCGATCGCTCTTGTTCGCGGCGGTGATTGGTATCGGCGCAGCTGTCGCGCCGCAGGGCTGGGCACAGACGCCGGTTCCGAACCAGAACACCACCGCGGGCCAATTGCCTGGCGGCGGCATTCCCGAGGCGGCCGCGCAGAGCCGGCTCCAGGCGGCTGGGCTGAGGAATATCCGTGACCTCACCCGCCAGAGCGACGGAAGCTGGCGCGCTCAGGTCACGTCGGCGCAGGGCGTCGATGGCCAAGCGACCGTCGATGCGAATGGCAACGTCAGCCTGGGTGACGGCGTTTCCCGTAACCCAATGCCCACGCCGCGGTAAAACCCGCGGCAATGCCGGGCCCCCGGGCGCGTTGGCTGAAAAAGCTGATGCGGCCCCGGGGGCTCTGGACTCAACGATGGCAGACGTCGAGGACGCCGGGCGCGCGGTGCGGCTCGTGGCGAAATTTCTAAATTAATCGTTTGAATGGTGCCCAGGGGCGGAATCGAACCACCGACACTGCGATTTTCAGTCGCATGCTCTACCAACTGAGCTACCTGGGCCCATGAGGTTCCCGTAGGAACCCGGCGAGGCGGCGGGAAATAGCGGAGGCCGCGCCGCCTGTCCAGCCGGGTCAGGCGTCTTCGTCCTTCTCCGGTGGTCCTTCGGCCTCGCTCGGTATCGCGTATCCGCCAGTCAGCCAGCGGCTCAGATCCACCTGCGCGCAGCGGGGCGAACAGAAAGGCCGCGTTGCCGGCTGCGCCGGCCGGCTGCAAATCGGGCACCGCGGAGTCGTTGCGCGGACCTTGTCAGTCGGCATGGCGTGCCTCCTCGATCGACGGTTCCACCGCGGCGGAATCGGGGCGCAACTGGAGCAGCGTGCCAGCCTGTTCGGCAAAGGCATCGAGCGCGCCCGGCAGGCGTTCAACGGCTTCGATCACCTCGGGTTTCGCCCGCAGCGCGAATCGGGCGCCCGGCTGAGCCGCCGCTTCCCGCGCGGCCTGGCGCAATGCAGCCAGGCCCCGTGTCAGCGCGGAAGGGGGGCGCCCCAGCACCTCGTGCAGCGGGGGATGCACCCGGTCGCGCACGATCTCTGCCAGACCGAGATGCGTGAAGCCGAGCAGCCGCGCGTGCCGGTCGGGCGCGAGCGCCTCGCGCAGCGGCTCGGCCAATGCCGCGCGCCGCTTCGGCGATAGCCCGGCGAAATCGACCAGGATGGCGCCAGCCAGGTTGCGGGCCCGGATCTGGCGCGCGAGTTCCGGCAACGCATCCCGGTTCAACCCCACCACGGCCTGGGCACCACGCGCGCCGGCGATGCTGCCGGCATCCATGTCGATGGCAGTCAGCGCAGGCGTCGGGAAGATCAGCAGCCGGCCACCGCCGGGCAGGGGCGCCTCGCTGCTGGCGAGGATGTCGAACTCGGCCTCGAGGGTCTCGTCGAAGGCGGGCGCAGGTACCAGGCGCACGCGGCCGGCGAAGCGGCTGCGCAGGCCCGCTGCAAGCGCCGCGCTGTCCACCAGCAGTTGCGCCCGCGGGAAGCGTGCTGCGAGCCGTTCGGCCACACCAGGCCCCCGCGCTGCCAGCACGGGGGCGCCGGCTGGGGCAGCCGCCACGCGCGCCACCTCGGCATCCGTCAGCCGGGCGGTGACGCGCGGCCCCTTGCCGCCCTGCGCGGCCCGGACGATGCGCAACGGCAGGATCATGCCCTCATTCACCGCCGCTGCGATGGGGCGACGTTCCGCACTCGCTTCGCTTTCCGGCAAGAAGCCGGTCTCACCGCCGGCCAGCGCGACGAAGGCGCCGGCCATGGCGGGTGCGACGGCTGTCACTCGGCCGCGTTGCAGGTCGCCGACGCCGTCGGGGCGGGCGGGCCGCTCCACCCAGGCCTCGGTCAGCACGTCGCCTTCCAGCAGTGCGGCCCGGACCTCGCCAGGCGAGGCGGAGACGATGATTACGGCCGCAGCCACCCGATGCCCCGGAGCAGCTGTGCCGTCTCGAACAGCGGCAGGCCGACGACGTTGGAATGGCTGCCGGACAGGAAGCGGATGAACGCCTCGGCGCGGCCCTGGATAGCGTAGCCGCCGGCCTTCCCGCGCCACTCGCCGCCGGCGAGGTAGTCGGCCAGTTGCTGTTCGGTGAGGCGCTGGAAGGTGACGGCGCTTTCCACCGTACGCTTCAGCCGCCGGCCGTCGGGCACCGCCAGTACCACCGCCGTGGTCACGCGATGGCGGCGGCCGGACAGCAGGTCCAGGCAGCCGCGCGCCTCGGCTTCGGTCTCGGCCTTGGGCAGGATGCGACGGCCCACCCCGACCACCGTATCGGCCGCCAGCACCAGAGCATCCGGCGCACCTGTCGCCGCCGCCTCCGCCTTGGCGAGCGCCAAGCGCATCGCATGCGGGCGCGGCGTCTCGCGCTTCAGCGGCGTTTCGTCGATGTCCGTGGCGATGACCCGGTCGGGCGCGATGCCGAGGCGGGCAAGGAGGTCCAGGCGCCTTGGGCTGGCGCTCGCCAGCACCAGCGGCGGGCGCGGGTCGGGCACCGGGGCGTTACTTGAAGCGGAAGGTGATGCGGCCCTTGGTCAGGTCGTAGGGCGTCATCTCGACATTCACACGGTCGCCGGCGAGCACGCGGATACGATTCTTGCGCATCTTCCCGGAGGTGTGCGCGAGGACCATGTGGTCGTTGTCCAGCTTTACGCGGAACATGGCGTTGGGGAGAAGTTCAACGACTTGGCCGCTGAACTCGATCATGTCTTCCTTTGACATCGGGCCTCATGTTCGGGCGCCCGCGGGCGCGACTCAGAAATGGGCGCGCGAGGGGCGCGCGCCCGTGAAAAGCCGCGGGAACATGGTCCTGCGACCCCGCCGGGTCAAGCGCGGCGCGCGCGGGGCGGTTGCGCACGCTGCCGGAAGCGCCGCAGCAGGAGCCAGGCGGCGCCGCCCAGCACCACCGGCAGGGCACCCGCGGCGGCGAGCCGCAGCCAGCGTGTCATCGGCCGGTCGAGCGCTGCCTCCTCCGGCCGATCGGGGTTGTAGCGCAGCGCTATCGAGGTCCCGCGCACGGGCTCCGGCAGGGTGCTCCAGGCCGGCGGCTCGGCAACGACCTGCTGTCCATCAGCGGTGGTGAAGCGGATCAGTGGCGCATGCAGCGCGCCGTATCGGCCGCGGCTCATCTGCCGGTGACCGATCACCTCGCCCTCGGCCAGCAGCGTGTCGCGATGCAGTTCGATCGTGTCCTCGACCTCATTGGCGATCAGCAGGAGGCAGAGCAGAAGGACAAGCCCGACCCCGGCAGCCACCAATCCCCGGACGATGCTGCGCGTGCGGCCCGTCGCGATGAACCAGCCGACGGCGCCGAAGGCGATCCCCGCCGGCAGCGCGATGGCGGCGCCGATCAGGCGGACGGACAGCGGCTCGATCCGGGTGCGCGCGGGGTCCTGCGGGTCGTAGCGGATTAGGGCGGTGTCGCCCGGTTCGTGGCGCATCCAGCTATTCGGCCGGCGGACGGACGTCTCGATCGTCTGCCCCTCCCGCGTCACGAAGCGCACATCGGCAACGTAAGCGGTGCTGCGGTTCTGGCGCACAGTCCGGACGTCGTCGATCCGGGCCCAGGCCATGTCCTCGCGCTCGGCGAACTGCGCCTCGTCGATGATCTGGTACAGGCCGCTGCCGCCCGCGATCAGCCCCATCAGCGCGAAGAAGCCGCCGAGCGAATAGCGCCCCCAGCCGGATTGCGGCCAGGGCGATCGCCGCGCGCTCACGGCCGGCCGGTCTGCCCGAGGCGGATGGCGATGCTGCGCCCGTGCGCCCCGAGCCCCTCGGCATCCGCCAGCGCGACCGCGGCCGGGCCCACCGCCTCCAGCGCGGCCTTGTCTGCCTCGACCCAAGTGGTGCGCTTGAGGAAATCGAACACTGACAGCCCAGAGGCGAACCGCGCCGTGCGGCCGGTCGGCAGCACGTGGTTCGGCCCCGCGACATAGTCGCCGACCGCTTCTGGCGTGTAGCGGCCCAGGAAGGCCGCGCCGGCATGCCGCACCTGGGCGAGCAGCGCGCGCGGATCATCCACCATCAGTTGCAGATGCTCGGGCGCCAGTCGGTTCGTCAGCGCCGCGGCCTCCTCCAGGCCCTTCACCAGGATCACAGCACCATGGCGGCGCCAGGATTCCCCGGCGATCGCCGCGCGCGGCAGGTGGCGCAGCTCGGCCTCGACCGCCGCGGCCACCGCATCGGCCAGCGCCGCATCGGGCGTGATCAGGATGGATTGAGCGCTTTCGTCATGCTCGGCCTGGGCAAGCAGGTCGAGGGCGACATGCCGCGGATCGCAAGCCCCATCGGCGATCACCACCACCTCGGACGGCCCGGCGATGGAATCGATGCCCACCCGCCCGAAGACCTGCCGCTTGGCTTCCGCAACATAGGCGTTGCCCGGCCCGACGATGCGGTCCACCGGTATGATCTGCGCCGTACCCCAGGCCATCGCCGCGACGGCCTGCGCACCGCCGATGCGGAACACCTCCGTCACCCCGGCCCGCTTCGCCGCGGCGAGCACCAGCGGGTTCAGCACCCCGTCGGGGGTCGGCACGCACATGGCGATGCGCGGCACGCCCGCTGCCCGTGCCGGGATCGCGTTCATCAGCACCGAGGACGGATACGCCGCCTTGCCACCCGGCACGTAGAGCCCGACCGCGTCTATCGCGCCCCAGCGCATGCCGAGCGTCAGCCCGGCCGCATCCTTCATCTCCAGGTCAGTCGGCAACTGCGCGCGATGGAACGCCTCGATCCGATCGGCGGCGAGGTTCAGCGCGTCGCGCAGTTCCGGGCGGATGGACGCGTCGGCGGCGTCGATCTCGGCTTGCGTGACCCGCAGCGCGGCGGCGTCTACCGGCGTCCAGCGATCGAAACGCGCAGTGAAATCAACCAGCGCGGCGTCGCCACGCTCCCGCACTTCCGCGATGATGGCGGCGACGGCAGCATCGACCCGGGCCGTTGTCTCGCGCGCCTCGTCCAGGAGGGCAGTGAAGTGGGATTCGAAGGTCGGGTCGGCGGTGCTCAGACGCTTCATGGCGAAAGGTCGGGGGAGAGAACTCCCCCGATCCCCCTCCTTTTTCTATCTGTTGGAGACTGACAGCGGCGGCCGGCGCCAAAAGTCAAAAAAAGGGCGGGGGTTCGGGGGAGGTTCTCCTCCCCCGACCTTCTTCTGTCCGTCACCGCGCGTCGCGACCGGCAAGCGCCGCCCGGAACCGCGCGATCCACGCCCCGATCGCCTCCGGCCGCGTCTTGAGCGCCGTGCGGTTCACCACCAGGCGGGAGGTGATGTGGGCGATCACCTCCGTCTCCCGCAGGCCGTTCGCCTTCAGCGTCGATCCGGTCTGCACCAGGTCCACGATCAGACGCGACAGCCCCATGGATGGCGCGAGTTCCATCGCGCCGTTCAGATGGACGATCTCCGCCTGCACGCCGCGGGTGGCGAAGTGGCGCTGGGCGATATTCGGGTACTTCGTCGCGACCGTGACGCGCGACCAGCGGGTGGGATCGTCCGGCTGGGTCACCACCGGCTCGGCGATGGAGACGCGGCAGCGGCCGATGCCGAGGTCGAGCGGCGCGTAGATCTCGGCGTAGTCGAACTCCATCAGCACATCGGCGCCGCAGATGCCGATCTGCGCGGCGCCATGGGCGACGAAGGTGGCCACGTCGAACGACCGGACGCGGATGACGTCGAGTGCTGGGTCCTCGGTGGGAAAGCGCAGGCGGCGGCTGCTTTCGTCCGCGTAATCCGCGGCAGGAACGACGCCCGCACGAGTGAGGACGGGGCCAAGCTCCGACAGGATCCGCCCCTTGGGCAGGGCCAGCACGATCGGGCCAGCATCCTCGGGCGTCGCGGGAGCGATCGGGGTCGGGAGCGCGTGATCCATGGGAGAGTCTACACCAAGCCGGGCCGTGTCGGTGTCATCGCGATTCCGTTTCAGCCCGGCAAACGTTCGATGTCAGCGCCGATGGCGGCAAGCTTCTCCTCGACGCGCTCATAGCCGCGATCGAGGTGGTAGACGCGGTTGACGATCGTCTCACCCTGCGCCGCGAGGCCCGCGAGGATCAGCGAGACCGAGGCGCGGAGGTCGGTCGCCATGACCGGCGCGCCGGACAGGCGGGAGACGCCGCGGACGATCGCCGAATGGCCGTGGAAATTGATGCGGGCGCCCATGCGCGTCAGCTCGGGCACATGCATGAAACGGTTCTCGAAGATCGTCTCGGTGATCATCGCGGCACCCTCGGCCACGCACATCAGGGCCATGAACTGGGCCTGCATGTCGGTGGCGAAGCCGGGGAAGGGCTCGGTCATCACATCGGTGCCGCGCAGGCCGTTGAGGCGGGACACCTTCAGGCCGCCTTCGGTCTCCGCCACGTCCACGCCGGCATCGCGCAGGATGCGGACGACGGCGCCGAGGTGGTCGAGCCGCGCGCCGCCCAGCAGCACCTGCCCGCCGGTGATGGCGGCGGCGCAGGCATAGGTGCCGGCCTCGATGCGGTCCGGGATGATGGGATGGACGGCGGGGCCGAGGCTGGTGACGCCCTCGACGATCAGCCGGTCGGTGCCGATGCCCTCGATCCGCGCGCCGAGGCGCATCAGGCAGGCGGCGAGGTCGGTGATCTCGGGTTCGCGGGCGGCGTTCACGATCTCGGTCGTGCCCTGAGCCAGCGTCGCGGCCATCAGGATGTTCTCGGTCGCACCCACGGAGACCTGCGGAAAGATGACCCGCGCACCCTTCAGGCCATCGGGTGCGGTCGCCTCGATATAGCCGGCGGTGATCTCGATGGTGGCGCCCATCTGCTCGAGCGCCTGCAGGTGCAGGTCGACCGGACGGGTGCCGATGGCGCAGCCGCCGGGCAGGGACACGCGCGCCCGGCCGAAGCGGGCGACCAGCGGGCCGAGCACCAGCACCGAGGCGCGCATCTTCCGCACCAGGTCATAGGGCGCTTCGAGGTTGTTCGCCGCGCCCGAGAGGGTGATCGTCCGCGCCTTCCTGTCGTGATCCACCGTCAGCCCGTGCTGGGACAGCAGGCCGGACATGGTGACGACGTCCGCGAGGTCCGGCGCATTGGTCAGCGTCAGCGGGCCGTCGGTCAGCAGGGCGGTCGCCATCAGCGGCAGGGCGGCGTTCTTCGCCCCCGAGATGGGAATCGTGCCGGAGAGGGAGCGGCCACCACGGATGCGGATGCGGTCCATGTCAGCCTTCCTTCCGGTCAGAGCCGGGGCAGCGCGACGCCGCGCTGACCCATGTATTTGCCGCGGCGGTCCGCGTAGCTGACCTCGGGCGGGGCATCGCCCTTGAGGAACAGGAACTGGCACACGCCTTCATTGGCATAGACCTTGGCGGGCAGGGGTGTGGTGTTGCTGATCTCGATCGTCACCTGCCCCTCCCATTCCGGTTCGAGGGGCGTGACGTTCACGATCAGCCCGCATCGCGCATAGGTGGACTTGCCCAGGCAGATGACCAAGACATCGCGCGGGATGCGGAAGTACTCGACCGTGTGGGTCAGCACGAAGGAATTGGGCGGGATAATGCAGACCGGGCCCTGGCGGGTGACGAAGCCGTTCTCGTTGAAGGACTTCGGATCGACCAGGGCGTTGTCGACATTGGTGAAAATCTTGAACTCGTCAGCGGCGCGCGCGTCGTAGCCGTAGGAGGACAGGCCATAGGAGATCACGCCTTCCCTCCGCTGGGCCTCCACGAACGGGTCGATCATGCCGTGATCGGCCGCCATGCGGCGGATCCAGCTGTCGGGCATGATGGGCATAAGGTCTCGGCCTGCGGCAAGGGGGCGGGCCGGGGGCGCGGCGCGATGCGGCCCCCGCGCGGCGCCGGGGGCGTCCGATTAGCCCATGGGCTTTTCGGGGGCAACCTGGAGCGGATCGGGCGCGGCCTCCGCCTCGGCGCTGCGTGCGCGGAGCTGCGCTTTTCGACGCTTCAGATTCTCGCGGAGGGCGGCGGCGAGGCGGGCGGTGCGGTCCTCGGCCTTCCCTGGGCGCGGTGGCGGGTCACCCTGCTTGGTCATCGCCGGCCAGAGTGTGGCGGCCGCGGGGCCTCGGCAAGAGCGGCGGGGATCAAGTTGATGTTTGGTGATGTCGTGCAACCGGCGCGGTTATAAAGCCGCCGACCCCCATCTGGGCGTTGTTGGAGGCTCGTATGAGCGAATGGCATAGGTTGCGGTGAACAGCTTACCCACGAGTCCGGGGCTCCCGTCGGACGATCCCGCGCTGTCGGGCCTTGCCCCAACCGCCAAGGTCGTGAGCATCGGCGGAGAGGTGGCGGCCGATGCGGTGGAGGCCGGCGACGTCGTCATCGTCATGGCCCGGCCGGGGTATGGGCCGGTACTGCGGGTCGTTGATACCACGGTGGATCTTGGGCTCCGCCCCGATGCAGCGCCGGTGCTGATTACCGAGGGCGCGATCGATCGGTTTTCGCCGAGTCGCTGCACCGTCGTCGCCCCGCATACCCTGATCGGCCTGGATGACTGGCTGGTGCCTGCGGCTGCGCTGGTCAATGGCCGCAGCATCACCCGGCAATGGGCTGCAGGCCGGACCCGCTATGTGCAGTTCGAGATGGAGCAGCACGACATGGTCGTAGCGGACGGCCTGCGGATTGCGACGCTGCGGCAGGGGCAAGGCCTGTGCCGCCGCCTGCTGGCCGAGGGGCCCGCGCTGGAGGCGCTGCGCGACCAGGTGCTGCGGCGGCTGCCGGCGCTGGAGGCCGCGGGCCTGCTGCCGCGACCGGTGTGAAGGGTCGCTGCCGCCCAGGGGAAGGATACGTGGAACGGGGTTGCGTGGCCGCAGCCATCCGCTTAGAGAGGGCGCCGCGCTCGCGCCGGGCGCTGTTGTAGCTCAGTGGTAGAGCACTCCCTTGGTAAGGGAGAGGTCGAGAGTTCAATCCTCTCCAACAGCACCATCTTAGGCTGTTGATCGGCCAAGGAAATCAGGTGAAACAAGGGTTTGTGGTGTCTCCGGTGATACATCCGGGTGATACATCTTGGCCCTTTCGATGACCCGACCGACGAAGCATCCCAAGTCAGGCGTGTATCGCATCCGCATGGTGGTGCCGAAGGACATTCGGCCCATCATCGGGACCGCCGAGCGCATCATCAGCCTTGGCACCAAGGACCCCGCTGAGGCGCTGCGGAAGGCCCCTGCGGCGCTGGAACAGATCGCGCGGGAGTTCGCCGCCGCGCGTGCTGCGCTTGCCCCCGAGCAACGTCTGTCGCAGCGCGAGGTGGTGGCCCTCTGCGGTGCGCTCTATCGGGAGACCGTGGCGCAGTGGGAGGATGATCCGGGCACGGCGGAAGCGTGGGACCTGTTCGCGGGTCAACTCCAGGACGCGCGGGCATGGGACAATGCGATGCCCGGCGGGGGACCGAGCGCGCCCGACTTGGAGGATGCCGAGGACCTAGCGCGGCGGCACGGCTTCACGCCCGATGCTGACAGCGTAAAGCGAATTGCGGTTGCCCTCTACGCGACCCGGATGAAGGCCGCCGATACGTTGCGGCGCAGGGCGGAAGGTGACTACTCGCCGGATACGCACGCACCGACCTTCCCGCCCATCGTCTCCGGTGAGGCCACCGCCGGGAAGTCACCCGTTCCCACCACACAGCCCGAAGCATTGAAGGGCGACACATTGCTGGCGCTATGGGCGGCAGAAGCGAGGCCCGCGCCTGCGACGCTCAAGAAGTATGGCGCCACGTTCCGCAACCTTGCTCGCATTCTCGGCTTCGATGATGTGCGCCGCATCAGCCCCGGCGACGTGGTGCGCTTCAAGGAGGCCCGGCTTAGCGAGGGCCGAAGCACCGGCACCGTCGCGGATGACATTCTCAATGCGGGTGCTGTCTGCAATTGGGCCGTTGAAAACCTCAAGATCACTTCGAACCCGTTTTCCAGGAAGGCCCCGAAGGTGTCCCGCAAGGGGCCTGCGCCGCGTGAACCCTACAGCGACGATGAAGCGCAGCGCATCCTCACCGCAGCACGGCAAGAGACCGGCGCTCTGCGGTGGCTTCCGTGGCTCCTGTGCTTCACGGGGGCGAGGCTGGGCGAGATTGTCGAGGCGCGGCGCTGCGACGTGCGGCAGGACAGCGGCGTGACGATACTCGACATTCGCCCGACCGAGGCTCGCGCAGGGAAGAACGAGACCATGCAACGGATGATCCCGCTGCACTCGGCGCTGATAGCCGAGGGCTTCCTTCGCTACGTCGCGGCGCTTCCAGGCAATCCGGCGGGGCCGCTGTTCCCGAGCATTGTTGCAAGGAAGGACGGAACGCGCACCACCAACGCGCAGGTGATGCACGGGCGATGGATGCGGGAGGTGGTCGGCATCAAGGACCCGAAGAAGGCCCCGGCGCACTCGTGGCGGCACCGCATGGAGGACGCGCTACGGATCGCGCGGGTCTCGCAGGAAGCGCAGGACGCGATCACTGGCAGGCACAATCCGAGGAACGCGGGCGCAGGCTACGGCAAGGGCTTTCGAGGGATGCCGGACGAGGTGTTGAAGGACCTTGAGCGGGTGCCCTCGCCGGTCCCGCCAGAGGTTAGCGGCGGCGCCACGGAATGACCTTGATATTGCCGCACGGGCGCCATGCATCCGGGGCAGATGGCGAAGCGGAAACGAGAGGGTAATCGGGCTGGGTGGCAGGAAAAACCTACGTTTCAGCAAAGTTCGGCGGTGGTGCCGTAAGGGGTATGGAAGTTGCGGGGGCCCTCCCCACAAGCCAAACCTTTTGGAAATCGCAACGGTCAACCTCACTTCACCGGACACCGGCCCTTCAATGTCGTGTGCCACAACACGCACGGGACCGCCGACGCCTTCGCCAAGGAAGTGGCTGAGAGCCGAAGGCGACCTTCGGTGCGCGTCAGCAGGGAAGCCGTGAAGGCGATGATGGCGGGTTAATAGGGGGTCGTTCCCCACTCGCCAAACATTCCACGCATGGCACTTCCGACTATCCCCCCGGAGCTGATCGCGGCTCTCGACAAACTCCACCCGCACCGAAGGCCGCCTTCGGCTCCCCGCTGCCCAACGCCGAGCATGAGTGAACGCGAAATCTGGCTCTACGCCGGAAAGCGGGCGCTCCTCGATTGGCTGGCGGGTTAGCAGGAAGCCGAAGGCGCCCTTCTGTGCGGTGGGCGATGATGGCGGGCTAATACCCTGCACTTCCCCACCAATCAGACTTTTCGCCCTGGCAGGCAAAGACCGCAGCCGGGGGCGCATGAAGCATCGCGTATGACCGTTGAGTGCCCTTAGCGGCACTGGTCATGCGTTCCCGTTTCATGCGCCCTCGTGCTGTGTTGGTCTCTTGCGCTCTCTGCCGGGGCTGTCTCGCCGTGTGTGCAGTCAGCAACCGCCACGGCCTCCCTTCAACCTCTGTCTGCCAGGACATTCATGGACCTTGCTAGCATCCGTGCCGCATTCGCGCGGCGCGGTCTCGACACCAACGCAGGCCGCCCCGTCATGGGCCGCCGCGCCAACTATGCCCGCCCCGTTCCGCCGGTCACCTCTGCCACCACCGCCAGGCTTCGCACCTCATGCGGGCGGGAGGTGCCGATGGACCTTGAGGACCGCGCCCGCCTCATCAGCCTGTATCCCGATGGTCTCCCCGCGTTCTTCATGGCGGGCAACGGGAAGGGCCATGACTACGTCCGCTGCGCCCCGCCACCTTCGGCTGGGATGGCGCGAGGCAACACCGTCACCGTCGCTCGCTTGATCCTTGCCGAGGAAGCCATCGGGGGCACCGTGCGGTATCGCGACGGGGACCGCTGCAACCTCCGCAGGGGCAACCTGAGGGTGACCGGGAAGGACACCGCCGGGGGCACCGCTAGCGTCCCGCCCGAAGCGGCGGAAGGCTGAGACCCATGGCCTTCCTACTCGGCGCAGCCACCCTCGCGGTCACCGCTGCGTCAGCCTACGCTTCCCATCAGGGCCAGTCCGCAGCAGCAAAGAAGCAAAACGCCTACGCCGCCGCCACCGACGCCGCGAACCGGGAACACCGACGCGACGTGATGGAACACCAGATGGACGTGTGGCAGCAGGACTTGGAGTATGCGGAGGAGGTGCTGGCCTACTCGCGCACCGAGTTCGACAAGCAAGCCGCGTTCGCCACGACCGCCATGCAGGCCGTTGAGCGGAACCGCGACGCTGACGCCTTCACGCTGGCCGTGCGGGGCATCGAGGAGACCGTAGCGGCAACCTTCCAGGTCACGGGCGCACAGCGTCAGGGGCAAGCCGCACGGGCACAGTTTGCTGCCCGTGACAGGAATGTTGAGGGCAACAGCGTCGATGCCGTCTTGGGCGACGTGATGCGGCAGGAAGGTGATGTGGTCTCCATGGTCGCCATCAATCGCGATGCCACCATGCGGCAGATCGGACGCGAGGCGCAGGCCGCAGACGCGCAGCACGATCAAGCCCTTTCGCAGATCGCAGCGGGCATCAGGACATTCTCGCCACAGGCGCCCATCAGGACACCCGGCCCGGTGCCCGTGCAGAACCCGCAAGCGACCGTGGCGGCACCCTCGGGGGTGCAACTTGTCGGTGGTCTCGCCAATGGCTTCATGGCGGGCGTGAACGCCTACAACAGCGCCAGCGGGCAGACCATGAAGCAGACCATCGGCCAAGCGAGCGCATGGGTCGGGCGGCAGTTCACCATCGGCGGCGGTAGCAGCCCGTGACGGGGCAGCCGCAAGGACCCGTGACGGTCGCGGTCCGGGACCTTCACAGGGACAGCCGGTTCCAGATCAGGCACGCCATCAACCGCGCGGTGGTGGACCGCTACGCCAACGCCCTAAGGGCCGAGGCGCGGCTTCCTCCGGTGCGCGTGGCGCTGGTCGCGGGGGTGCCCGTGCTGGTGGACGGATGGCACCGCGTCGCGGCGCACCAGGCCATCGGCGCAACGCACGTCCAAGCCATCATCAGCGAGGCCACCGCGCAGGAAGCCCGATGGCTGGCAGCGGAAGCGAACCTTACCCATGGCCTGCCGCTGAAAGCGCGGGAGGTGCGAGGCGCGTTCCAGGCATTCATCAAGGCCCGCCGCCACCGCATCCCCGCGAGGCAAGGGCAGGATCCCGGCAGGCTGTCCTACCGGGACATCGCGAAGGCCCTTGGCGGGCTAGTCACGCATCAGACAGTGAGCAACTGGATGCAGAAGGACTTTCCCGAGACCGCCCGCGAATACGGCGGGGAATTGCAGGTGCCCGCCGAGGCGCCCGCACCGGAGGACCCGCAGGAAGGCTTTGCACGGGCAGCGCATGAGGCCATCGCACAGGCCCTTGCAGCGGCCCGAGGGGTGACCGATCCGGCCCGTCGCGGGGCCATAATCGGTGAAGCCGAGGCGGCCCTTCGGGAGTTACGCGAGGCCCGCGCCTGGGTCCCTGCGGAGTTCTAGACGGGCACCGTGACGGGGCCTTCGCGTTCTTCCCTTTCGGGGGAGGGGCCCGGAGGCCCCGGTCTCCTACGGGGCGCCGGCAAGGGACCCGCATGGCCTGTCAAAATTAGACACCTCTAGCCGACACAGCGGGGTTTTCAGCCGGGCCAGGACCAGCAGAAACCGAGGTATTCGGCGGGTTTCCCGGCGGTGGCCTGAAATGTGGCCGAGGTGTCCCAAATCGCGCCGAGACCCCCGGACTAAAATGGGTCACGGGCCTGAGCGGTCTCCCCCCTCCGGGGCTGCGGCGGATACCCCCGTGGGGGCGGGGGAGGCCCGGCCGGGGCGGCGCCCTAGCGCGATCCCAGGGGCGACGTGCAATCGAATTGGGGCCACGCCTGGGTGCTGGACCGGCAACCCACAACCTCGCCCGTCGCGGTGTTGAGGCGGGCCACGACATTCCCTGTCTCCACGATCTGGTATCGGCCCCTGCCACCGAGCGTATCGGTCACCAGCAACCCCGCCATGAACGCCAGCACCGCCGCCGCCGCAACGCTTCCCCAATCCGGCTTCACCCTAGGCTACCCTCCATGCCACGTCATGCGCCCCCTCGGGACCGTCGCGCGGGTGGAAGGTAGCGGCAAGACCGTATCATTATCGAACAACGACCGATGATCTGTGTTGACACAGTCTTGCCGCGTGCCCATCCTCCCCGCCGACCAAGGACGGGACCGAGGGGAAGTGACGATGGGCCGGGGCAAGCAGCAGGCTTTCGCGGTGGCCTACTACCGGGTCAGCACCGCCGAGCAAGGCCAGTCGGGCCTTGGCCTGGAGGCCCAGCAGGCCACCGTCAGGGCCTTTGCTGAGGCTCGTGGATGGCGCCTGATAGCCGAGCATCAGGACGTGGCGAGCGGCAAGACCGACAACCGGCCGGGCTTCCTCGCCGCACTAGCCGAGTGCCGCCGGATGGGGGCCTTCCTGGTGGCCTCGAAACTGGACCGCATCAGCCGCCGGGCACATGCCCTTTCGGGGCTGTTGGAGGAAGGCATCAGGCCCCGCACCGCCGACATGCCCGACGCTGACGACATGATGCTGCGGGTCTATGCGGCCATGGCGCAGCGGGAGCGGGAGTTAATCTCTGACCGGACCAAGGCGGCCCTCGCCGCAGCGAAGGCGCGGGGGACGAAACTCGGCGGGGATCGTGGGAACCGGCCCGCCGCACCGCCCGACGCGAAGGCCGCCGCCGCTGCCCGCATGGAGACCGCCGACCGCGCTGCGTTCCGGGTGATGCCCGCCATCAGGGAATTGCGGGAAGGTGGCGCCACGTCGCTTCATGCTCTGGCCAATGGTCTCAACACCATGGGCCTGCCCACGCCGAGGGGCGGGACATGGACCGCCACCGCTGTTCGCCGCGCCCTGGCCCGTGCCGAGGGAGCCGCAGGATGAGCCGCCCGCCGCGCCCCACCACCACCGCCCGCCGTGGGCCCGCCACGGTGCCCGCGAAGGCCCCGGCTGTAGCCCCCACGACGGATGAGCGACGGAAGGCCCTGGTACTGTCCAAGCATCCAGGCCGTGACCGCGCCATCGGCATCGCCTTTTGGGCGGGTTTCGCCTTCCTGGTCCTGCACTACGCCGGGGCCATCCCGTGGGGACAGCCGACAGCCGCCGACATCTGGCCCCCTCGCGCCACCGCCACCGGGTCACGGTAGCCCTGTCCCGCTGATTTCCGGTGCAGTCCACTTTGCCGGAAAGCCGCATTGCGCCTGACCCGCGCATCCTATCCCGCCTATCTAGGATAATTGTCCTTAATCTGCGGCATGGGATGCATTGATGCGCGAGCCATTCCGGTCCCTAGGAGGCGCGTCCCGCTGCCCGCCAAGGCCCCGCAACGGGCCTCTCCGGGATGCCTACAAGCCCCCATACCGGGAGCATCGGGGCATCTTGCGGCCTCGCCCAAGGGCTATATTGCTCCCGATTAAGGAACTGATATTGCTGCGGATTATGTTGCTTCTCGGCTTCCGTTACGGGCACCAGGCGGGGCACCATGAGGGCACCCCGGGAGGGCCGGGGACTAGGAATGGAGACGCACGCCGCCATGACCGCCACCACCGAGGACCGCCCACGGAGCCGGGGCTTCCGCATCGAGGGCAACCTTCGGGACCGGTCCATCACCATCGGGCGCCTGGGCGTGTTCGCCCGCATTGAGGCCCGGCGACTGCGCTGGGCGTGGCTGGCCCTGGTGAAGGAAGGCTGGAGCATGGAGGTGGTGGCAGGCCCGGCCGCCGTGACCCTTTCGTGGGGGATCGTCAGGAAGACCGACAAGGCCCGCGTATGGGCGTGGCGGCGGGCGGTCTCCCGCGCATAGCGCACTCGGCGCGAGCCGCTATGGTCGCGCTATAGGTGCCCGCCACGGGGCCTCGCGGGAAAGCCTCGGTGCCTTTCCTCTAAGGGCACCACGCTCGACCCTCCCGGCGGCCGCTGGGGGCAGGGAAGGACACGACAGGGGCAAGGCACGGGCGAAATAGAACGCTCGTCAGTGGACAGCGACAGGGGCAGGAAAGGGGCACCGCAGGAGACTGCGCCTCCCGTCCCTATTCCTGCGTGCCGCCAAGCAAGTCTTGTTGGGCGGCTTCTTCGTTGGTCAGGAACAGCACAAACCACACGGCCTCCAGGATCACAAACGTCGCTTCACGGAACGCCTCCGGCGCTTGCTTCCACCGACCCATGGCGTCTAGCGCCGACACCTTATGCGCGGCAGCAACCGGCAGCGCGGGGAGTTCAAAGATAATCCTGCGAAGTAGGGCCGCCCCTGTGAGCAAGAAGCGCTGCCGAGGTGTCAGCGTCGCGAACGGGCGCTGCACCCAATCCTTGCCCGGACCCGCGATATCGGCCACCAGGGAACGGAAGTGGGCATCGGCGGGCGTCATGGAGGCGAACAGGCCCCTGACAGGCTCGTCCGTCAGAGTGCGGACCGACACTTTATGTGCGAAGGCGTTCCTGATCTTCCGCAGCAAGTCCAAATCACTATAGGTCTCTGGGCGCAACCACCGGAGCGCCGCCGCCATAGTGAAGCGGGCGCTTGATGTGCCAAGGATGCCAAACCCTCCACCGTCAAAAAGGCGGCCTAGGCCCCCGCGTATTGATGGGTCGAGATTTCGTTGCATCAGGCTGATCGTAAGATCATCTACAAGCGCAAATAGGGTGATTACAGCCGCGCGATCATCAGCGCAGTCGCGGACTTCTTCCAGCGTTTCCTCAATCTGCTTGTGAGGAAAAGAAAGATCCGCCAGCTCTTTTTGAGCCGCCTTTACCTGATACTGGTAGGCTGCTTCCGCAGCCGCCTCTAGTGCAAGTTTGATTGCCGACGCGGGGGGAGGCAAATCGTCTTTCATTGCACGAGGATACGCGAACGGGCGCAGACCTATTAGCCTAACCTGCGCTTGCCCGCCGATCCATCCGGGTGATACATCTACCGCAGCGCCACCTCCCGGAAACCCGCAGAAAACCTAGCGTTCACCTACTTCCGGCCGAGTTCAATCCTCTCCAACAGCACCATATACAGCGCGCGGATTTCCCTGACCGACCCGACGTCGCGCCACCAAGTTGCTGGCCATGCATGCCGGTGCGTGTCTGGCGGCCTAAGGACCAGTTCCTAGGCGCCGGCCCGACACGACCTAGCCAATGCGGACGGCCCGCGTCACCTGGCCATTGCTCTCCCAGTAGGTCCTCTTGCCGGCAATGACGGGATCGTCCATCGCCGGCTGCACATGGCCCTCCGTATCGATCGCACGCGAGGTGATCCGGTGCTCTCCTGGCTGGGCTTGCCAATCCAGGCGCCAGAAGCGCCAAGCGAACGCGCCCCCGTCCTCGCCGACAAGGGCCGCCCGCATCCAAGGGCCATCATCAATGCGGACCTCGACCGCCGCGATCGGCGTCGGTCCCCACGCCATGCCTTCGATCCTGTGGCTGCCCGCGGCTGACAGGACGCGCGCAGGCGCGGATTTGAGCAACTGAGGCCCGACCGAGGTCTCGGAAATCATTGTCTGGTCTCCCTGCCGCCGCTCCCGCACCGTGACATAGTCACGCGCCATGAAGCGGTTCAGGAAGCGCGTCTCGCTCACCACGATGCGCTGCAGCCATTTTACATTGGCGATGCCGTACCAGCCCGGCGCGACCAGCCGCACGGGCGCGCCATGTGCCGACGGCAAGGTTTGTCCGTTCATCTCGTAGCACAGCATGTTCGCCGGGTTCATCGCATCCTCGACCGACATGCTGCGGGCAAAGTTCGTCTCAAACCTCAGCTCGATCGGCGTGCCGGCGCGCAGCACTTCCTCGCTCCGGTCCGCACCGAAGAAGACGACCTCCTTCGCACCGTCGCGGATCCCCGCCTGTCGTAGGACTTCGGCGAGGGATGTCCCAGCCCATCGCGCATTCCCGATCGCGCTGACGAGGAACGGCAGGCCGTGATTGCCTGAGCACTCCAGGGTGAAGGTGACTTCCTGGCGTGGTCTTGCCTTGAGCTCGGCCAACGAGAGCCGGTCCGGCGCGTCGACATGGCCCTCGATGGCGAGCTGCCAGCTTGCGGGATCGATTTCCGGCCAGCCGTAATGACCGACCTCGAAAAATCGATCGGTCGGCGTGATCCAGCTGTCGAGATTTTCCCAGGAGGTCAGATTTCTGGCCACACTCGCCAATGGAGGCGGCACGGGTGGCGGTTGGTCCGTCCAGGGAATGACGCGGGCGCCTTCCTGCGCCTGGGCCATGCCGTCGCCGTGGGCCAGCAGGAACAGGCCGGCGGCGGCACTGCCGATCACCAGGTCGCGCCGATGCGAATGCCGCATGGTCATCGCCCTCTCCTTGTAACAGCTCGTGACGGATCAGCGAAGACGGGCGTCGGCGCTACCGTCCGCATGGTCCGGCATCGGCAAAAGGTATGGATGCGGCCCGCGCGCCGGCTATCCAGATCCGGCCAGGACTATCCGAGGACGGCCAGATTCGACGCCGGTCGGAACGAAATGCAGCCAGGTTGACGGTGCCGGGCTCCCAGGTACGGCTCCGAGGCACGGAGCAGACTGGGTTGGGCGAGGTTCCCAATAGCGCCCGATAGTGTTTCCCGAACGCCCGAGACGCCGCGTGCCGCTGCGATGCCCCGAAGCGTTGTCCGGGGTGTGGCACATATGCGCCGGTCGATATCGGGCGCCATGACGGCGGCGGAACTTGCGGATGCAAGCGGGCGTGTCGCAGCACGCTGCAACGGCATTTCCCAGCCTACTTCGGTCGTGGGCCGCTCGAGCACCACGAGCGAATGCAGCTTGTGGCGGTCAGGGACGCGCTTCTGGCCTCGCGAGGCAGCGCGGCGATTGTCACCGGGATCGCAACAGCATTCGGCTTCACGCATCTCGGCAAATTCGCCGCCCTGTCCAAGCAGCATTTCAATGAACCGCCATTCGCGACGATCGCCCGCATCGCCCGGCCCGAACCGTATCCCGCCGCCGGGCTGGCCGCGATCGTGGACGAGCCGGATTCGGCAGGTCGTTCGGAGCCGAAACTCCACATAGACCTGCCGCTACCGGCCGAACCTAGCCGCCGACATCAGCTCCCTGCCGATCAGCCGTTGTCGGGCAAGGTGCGCCGGTGGCCGCCTCAGCGCCCCGCGAAAACCGGCGCCCGCTTCTCGCGGAACGCCGCGAGCCCTTCCTGAATGTCTTCGCTTTCCTTGCACGCTTTGGCGCGGGCCTCGCAGGCCTCGACGTCCAGCGCGCCGTGGCCGATCTCGTTCAGCGCCTGCTTCATGCCCTGGATGGCCATGGGTGCCATCACCGCCAGCGTGTCGGCCTGCTTGTCCACCGCCGCATCCAGCGCCCCCGGCGCGACAAGCTGCGTCAGGTAGCCGATGCGCAGCAGCTCCTCCGCACCGAGCTTCTCCGCCGTCATGAACAGCCGCTTCGCGTTGTTCAGCCCAAGCCGCGACACGTACCGCCGCAGACCGCCGGGGTAGTAGTGCACGCCGAGCCGCCCGGCCGGCATGAACATCTCCATCCCCGTCACGCCGATGCGGAAATCCGCTGTCAGCGCAAGGTCGGTCGAACCGCCATAGACGCCGCCCTGCAGCCGGCAGATCGTGGGCACCCGGATCTTCTCGAACCGGTCGACCATCACGTCGAAGGCTGGCGCGCGTGCGGCCGCCTCGCGATCCTCGGCGAAGCCGCCCAGGTGGAAGCCGGCGCTGAAGGCCGGGCCGCTCGCCGCCAGCACGAGGACGCGCAGGTCGCGGTTCGCATCGACCGTGTCGAAATGCTCCATCAGCCGGATGATGTCGCCGGGCTCGATCCGGTTGCGGTGGCGCGAACGGTGCAGGCGGATGGTGGCGCGGCGCCCCTCGATCTCGAGGGTCGGCGGGTCAAGGCGATCAGTCTCGGTCATGGCATTCCTCTCCGGCGCCCCATGGTCGGTCAAACGGGGGCAGCTGACCATGCCCCCGGCCTCACCAGCCGCAGAGGCGCCGCCCGGTCCGGTTATGCGCCAGGATCTGGCGCGCCGTGCCGGGGGTCAGCCCGTCTTCCCTGACGATCAGGATTGGGCGCCACGCCTCACATGCCGCGCCGCCAGTCCCGGCGCAACTCGTCGTCAGCATCGCCAGAGCGATCAACGGCACGGTCCACTTCATCCCTGACCTCCCGCGCGCGGGCCGCGCGCTCCAGCGTCTGCATCCTCGAAGCCGCCTGGCCGTCGCGCCGGCCGGTGAGATAGGCGGCGAGCAGCATCGCGAGCGCCGCCCCTGCCGCTGCGATCCAACCGCCCGCACGCGACCAAGCCGCGGCGACCAGCGCACCGAGCGCGCTCACGCCACCCGCCGGCGGCGCTGCCAGACGAACCAGGCGGCAGCCGCGACGATCAGCGCCGCGGCCACCCAGGGCCCGAGCGCGCGGGCCAGCTCCGCCGCGCTGCCGAGATGCGGCGCGACACCGCCGAGCGCCTCGGCCGCC
>NZ_JAAEDI010000044.1 GCF_018129025.1 Neoroseomonas terrae
CGCCCCGCCAGCGCATCGCCGCGGCGCTCGCCACCCAGGCGCTGCTCGGCGACCCGGCGCGCGCCGCGGAAATGACGGCAGCCGCGCGGCTCAATCTTGCCGCGCTGCCGGACACCGAGACCGCACCGGCCGAGCTGGCCCAGGCGCTGATGACGGCCGGATCGCTCTTCCATGCCTCCCACAGCGAGGAAGACCGCGCGCAGGCCGAGGCACTCGCCACGCGACTCTGCGCCACCCAGGCCGATGACGGCGTGTTCCGCGAGACCGGGGCGATGGCCTTCGTCGCCGAGCACGCCGTCGCCCTGCTGGCGCTGGCGCGGAGCCTGCCCTTCGGCGGTCAAGCCGGAGAGGCGGTTCGGCGTGGCATCGACGCCCTGGCGCTGATCACCCTCCCCGGCCCGGTGGATACCATTACCTTGCCCGCAGCACCGGCCGCGGGCACCGAGGAACTGGCGCTGCTGCTGCGTGCCCTGCGTGCGGCCCAGACCGCCCGGGCAACCGGCGTGCTGGCCCTATCGGAGGCGGAGGCGCGACGGCTGGCCTTCCTTGCCGACCTCGCGCTGCGCTTCCTGCAGGCGCGGATAAGACCGGAAGGAGACGCTCTGATCGTGGACGGACCATTGTCGGCACAGGTCGCGGCACTGGCGGCACTGGTGCCGCCCGAAGGGGCGATGGGGCGATGAGAGGGACGGAAGATCGGAGGGGCTCCGCCCCTCCAAACCACCCCGCCAAAGGCCGAAGGGCCTTTGGAAACCAATACCGGGTGTTGAGCGGGAAGGGCGCGGCGCGAAGCCACGACGCGTCGGGTAACAGGAATTGGCTTGCCGCATGCGCCCGCACCCTGGCGCAGATGCGGGCCATGCTGGGCCATGGCCCCGGCGCCGCCACGGCACGCCCGGGCGCTTCGGCGCCAGGTATTGGTTTCCAAAGGCCCTTCGGCCTTTGGTGGGGTGAGGTCCGGAGAGGGGCAAAGCCCCTCTCCGCAGCCACCGCCGCCATTCTTCTCACCCTCGCCGCCTGTACCGCGCCGCCCCCGCCGTCCCTGGAACCCCCGCTGACCTACCCGCCGGCCGCGCGCGACCGCATGCTGCGCATTGCGACCGCGGAGTGGGAGGACTGGGGCCGCCAGTACGACACCGCCGTGCCGCCGGCGCTGGAGTCCGACCCGGCGAACTTCCCGCGCGTGCTCGCCTACTGGCGTGCCGTGCCCGAGGGCGTGGATCCGATTGCGCGCAACCGCGCCCTGTACCGGCAGGGCAGCGCGGCCCTGTGGCGGGAACCGGCCTGGTCGGCGGCCTTCATCTCCTTCGTCATGCGCAGCGCGGGCGTGGATGCGCGGGAGTTCAGGCCGTCGGCCTCGCATGCCTTCTACCTTGACGCGCTGATCGCCGATGCGATGCGCTTCCCGACGATGGCGCCGTTCGTTCCCTACAACGTGACGGAACGGGCCCCGCAGGTGGGCGATCTGGTCTGCGCGGACCGATCATCGCGGCCGCTGCCGGGCTGGCGCGACCGGCTGCAGGAAGCGGGCCGCTTCCGGCCGATGCATTGCGACATCGTCGTGCGGGTGGCGCCGGGCGTGGTCGAGGCGGTCGGCGGCAACATCCGTGACGCCGTGACCCTGTCCAGCTTCCGAGCCGATGCGACAGGCCGCCTTCTTCCCAGGCCGGCGGGGCAACCCACATGGTTCGCCGTCCTGGAGAACCGGCTGGGGCGCCTGCCCCCGTGGTCCTCGCCATCCCACAATGAGAGTCCATCCTCGTGAACGATCTCTTCTCACCTTTCACGCTGCGTGGCGTCACGCTGAAGAATCGCATCGGCGTCTCGCCGATGTGCATGTACTCCTGCCGCGATGACGGCGTGCCGACCGACTGGCACATGCAGCACCTCGTCTCACGTTCCGTTGGCGGCGCGGGACTCGTGATCACCGAAGCCTCGGCCGTGGTGCCGGAGGGGCGCATCACGCCCGCCGATGTCGGCATCTGGAACGACGCGCAGATGGAAGCGCATGCGCGTATCGTCGCGGCGGTGCATGCGACCGGATCGGTCGCCGGCATCCAGATCGCCCATGCCGGGCGCAAGGCCTCGCGCGCGGCGCCGTGGGTGCATGGGCCGGCCGTGCCGTCCTGGACCTGCATGGCGCCGTCCGCGGAGGCGTTCGAGGGCTTCGCCGTCCCGCACGCCATGACCGAGGCTGAGATCGCCGCCACGATCGCGGCCTTCGTCGCGGCGGCGAAGCGGTCCGTGCAGGCCGGCTACCGGTTCATCGAGATCCACGGCGCGCACGGCTATCTGGCACACCAGTTCTGCAGCCCGATCTCGAACCGCCGCAACGACGCATGGGGCGGCGACTTCGAGGGCCGTACGCGCTTCGTGCGCGAAGTCGCCACGGCGGTCCGCGCCGCGATCCCGGAGGATGTCGTGCTGGCGCTCCGGATCTCCCACACCGACTGGGTGGAGGGTGGCTGGACGACGGAGGAGAGCGTCGAGCTCGCGCGGCGGGTAAAGGCGCTCGGCGTCGATGTCATCGACGTGTCCTCGGGCGGGCTCGATGCCGGGCAGAAGATCTTGCTTGGGCCGGGGTATCAAGTGCCGGGCGCGGCGGCAGTCAGGCAAGGTGCCGACATCCCCGTCGCCGCGGTCGGGCTGATCACGGAGCCGGCGCAGGCGCAGGCGATCCTGACGGAAGGCAAGGCCGACCTGATCCTGCTGGCGCGCGTGCTGCTGCGCGAACCATACTGGCCGCTGCGTGCGGCGGTGGAACTCGGCCGCACGCCGACGCTGGCGATCCCGCCGCAATACGAGCGCGGCTGGAACACGCTGGCGAAGCTAGAGATGGACAGGACGGTGGCGGTGCCGATGCAGGCGCTCTGATGGGCTGCGGCCGCCGCGCCGGCTTGGCGCGCGGCCTGCAGGACGACATCATCCGTGGCATGCGCGCCGCCCCGGCGGCGCGCCGGGGCAGTGGCTGATCGACGGGAAGGGGGCTAAGCCGATGGCATCGGAGATCGACGGCGTCCGTGCATTGCTGACCGGCCGCCCCCGCCCGGTCGGCTGGGCGGAGCGCCGCGCGCGGATCGATGAGGTGGCGGCAGTGGATGCGCCGCCCACCGACATCGCTTTCACGGCCACCACCATCGCAGGCGTTCCGGCCGAATGGTCCGAAGCGCCGGGCGTGGATACGAGGCGCGTGCTGCTGTTCCTGCACGGCGGCGGCTACTGCTCCGGCTCCATCGTCAGCCATCGCACCATGGCGTCACGCGCCGGCCAGGCGGGCGGCATGCGCGCACTGGCGCTGCAATACCGGCTGGCACCGGAGCATCCTTTCCCCGCCGCGCTCGAGGATGCGCGCGCGGCATATGAGGCACTGTTGGCGCAGGGCATCGCGCCGGCGGATATCGCAGTGGGCGGCGACAGCGCCGGCGGTGGGCTGACGCTCGCGCTGATGATGTCGCTGCGCGACGGCGGCCGGCCCTTGCCCGGCTGCGCGTGGCTCACCTCGCCATGGGTGGACCTGGCGATGGCGGGCGGGAGCATGGACAGCAAGGATGCGGAAGATCCGCTGATCCATCGCGGCTATCTGGAAGAACTGGCCGCCGCCTATCGCGGCAGCACCCCGGCAGCCGATCCGCTGGTCTCGCCCCTGCATGCCGATCTGCACGGGCTGCCGCCGGTGCTCGTGCAGGTGGGTTCGGCCGAGACGCTGCTGGATGACGCGGTGCGCATCGCCGGCCGGCTCGGTGCTGCCGAGGTGCCCGTGCGGCTCGAGATATGGCCGCGCATGATCCATGCCTGGGCGCTGTGGGCGGCGAGGCTTACCGAAGGCCGGCAGGCGCTGGCATCGGCCGGCGCCTTCCTGCGGCAGCGCGGCGGCGGGTAACGCGCGCCAGACGCTACCGGGCGGCGCCCCGCCTCGGCAACGCTGCGCACCCTGCCCGCCTGTGCGACATTGGGTGCGGAAGGATAGGGGCCGACGCGCCGCATGCCAGATACCGATGCCCCGGCGGGATCGCCGCGCGAGACCCCCCGCCGCCGTGACGCCGACGAAACCCGCAGGGAGATCCTGGAAGCGGCGATCGCGGAGTTCAGCGAGAAGGGCTTCTCGGGCGGGCGCGTGGACGATATCGCGGCACGCATGCGCACAACCAAGCGCATGATCTATTACTATTTCGGCGGCAAGACGCAGCTCTATGCCGCGGTGCTCGAACACCTTTATGGCGCCATGCGCGATGCGGAGCAGGCGCTTCACCTTGATGCGCTGCCGCCGGTCGAGGCGCTGCGGCGCCTGGTGGAGGTCACCTTCGATCATCACGCCGCGCATCCCGAGTTCGTCCGGCTGGTCAGCGTGGAGAACATTCACGAAGCGCGGATCGTCGCGGCGTCCCCCACCATTCGTGCACGAAACGCGGCGGTCATTGGCACGCTGCGGGACCTGATCGCACGCGGCGAGGCGTCCGGCGCGTTTCGTCCCGGCCTCGATGCGCTTGACCTGCACATGCTGATCAGCGGCTTCTGCTTCTACCGCGTGTCCAACCGCCACACGTTGCGCGCGATCTTTGGCCGCGACCAGGCGAACGCGGACGCTGCACGCCGCCATCGCCGCATGATCGAGGAGGCGGTGCTGCGCTACGTGCAGCCGTAGGAGCTTGACGCGTCACCGGACGCCGACATGTCCACGAAGTGCCGCAGCATGCGTTCCGCGTCGGGCTCAAGGCCCGTGAACAGCCGGAACGCGCCCACCGCCTGGAAGACTGCCATCCCCCCACCGTCGAGGATGCGGCACCCGCGCGCCCGGGCGGCGCGCAGCAACGCGGTTTCGCGCGGGAAGTAGACGACGTCCGCAACCCACAGGCCGGGATGCAGCAGGGCCACCGGCAGCGGCGTGCCGGGCAGTTTCGCCATGCCGACCGGCGTGCAGTTCACCAGCCCGTCGGCTTTCGCCACCGCTGCGGAGAGGTCCGCGCAGACCGCAGCGCGTTCGCGCCCAAACCGTGCGCGCAGCCCATCGACAAGCGCTTCCGCGCGGGCTGCCTCGGTATCGGCGATCGCGATCTCCCCGATGCCGTCGCCGAGCAGCGCGTGCGCCACCGCGGCGCCGGCGCCGCCGGCACCCAGCAGGACGACCCGCAGGCGCGCGACACCCTGCATGCCGCGGCGGAAGCTTTCCGCGAAGCCGGAGCAATCGGTGTTATGGCCGATGCGCCGCCCGCCCCGCAGCACGACGGTATTCACCGCGCCCAGCGCCCGCGCATCGCCCGACAGTTCGTCGAGCAGCGGGACAACCGTTTGCTTGCAGGGATAGGTGACGTTCAACCCGGCGAAGCCCATCCACTCCGCCGCCCGCAGCAGATCAGGCAGCGCCTCGGTGCCCAGCCGGAGCACGGCCAGGTCGATGCGGCGGTATATCAGCCGCAATCCCTGCGCGGCCCCCTCATGTTCATGCATGGCGGGCGTGCTGGACGCGGCGATGTCCTGGCCGATCAGGCCCGCCAGCACGGCTGGGGATGCGTCCGCAGACCCCATCGCATTCCTCCTGACCGGTCACCGGCCATGGCGGGGGCGACCGGCGACTCTCTGGCGCCCGACGAACATGCTTGACGCTTTAA
The DNA here is from genome assembly GCF_018129025.1 of Neoroseomonas terrae. Classification (GTDB taxonomy): domain Bacteria; phylum Pseudomonadota; class Alphaproteobacteria; order Acetobacterales; family Acetobacteraceae; genus Neoroseomonas; species Neoroseomonas terrae. The sequence goes on from NZ_JAAEDI010000044.1 coordinate 5,607, forward strand.
TTAACTAACCAGTACATACACGTCAACATCCAGGCCAGCTACAGGCTGGGATGTCGATACCGGCCTGTGGTCCTTCCTCGACAGCGGACGGAGATCTCCATGGACGCGGCGCGCCGCCTGCCGACATCGATCGCCACCGTCTGCCTGTCGGGCACGCTGCCGGACAAGCTCGAAGCCGCGGCGGCGGCCGGCTTCGACGCCATCGAGATGTTCGAGAACGATCTGCTTACCTTCAACGGTAGCCCGGCCGAGGTGCGGCGCATGTGCTCGGACCTCGGCCTTCGCATCGCGATCTTTCAACCTTTCCGCGACTTCGAGGCGATGCCGGAGCCTCAGCGGGCCCGCAACCTCGACCGCGCGGAACGCAAGTTCGACACGATGCAGGCCCTCGGCACCGACCTCGTGCTGGTCTGTTCCAACGTACAGCCCGCAGCGATCGACGACCCCGCCCGCGCGGCGGCCGACCTGCGGGAGATGGCCGAACGCGCCGACCGCCACGGTCTGCGCGTCTGCTACGAAGCCCTGGCCTGGGGCCGGCATGTGAGCCGATGGCGCCAGGCCTGGGAGATCGTGCGGGCCGCCGACCATCCCGCGCTCGGCCTCTGCCTCGACAGCTTCCATACGTTGGCGCTCGACGACGATCTTTCCGGGCTTGCCGGCGCGGTTCCCGCCGAACGGATCTTCTTCCTTCAGCTCGCCGACGCGCCACGCCTGTCGATGGACGTGCTGTCCTGGAGCCGTCATCACCGCCTCTTCCCCGGGCAGGGAGAATTGCCGGTCGCGCAGTTCCTGTCGGATCTCCTCGCGACGGGGTGGGCGGGGCTGCTGTCGCTCGAGGTGTTCAACGACGAGTTCCGGGCCGCACCGTCGCGGCGCATCGCACGTGACGGCCAGCGCAGCCTGATTTGGCTGATGGAGCAGGCCGGCCTCGCCCCCCTGCCCGCATTGCCGGACTTCTCGGGCATCGAGTTTGCGGAGTTCGCCGTCGATGCGGCAGCACGCCAGGAACTTGGCCGCTATCTCGGCGGACTCGGCTTCCGGCATGCGGGCCGGCACCGTTCGAAGGATGTCGATCTATGGCGCAGCGGCGGCGCCAACCTGGTGCTGAATGCCGAGCCCGACAGCGCCGCCTCGGAACGCTTCGAGCAGCTTGGTCCCGCCGTCTGCGCCCTCGCCTTTCGCGTGGACGATCCCGACCGCCTCGTTGGACGGGCGGAGGCGCTGCAGTACCCGGTGTGGCGCGAGCGCATCGGCGAGGGCGAACGCCGCATCCCTGCGGTGCGCGTGCCCGACGGCACGCTGATCTATCTGGTCGCGGACCCTGCGCACAGCGAAAGACCGATCTGGGAAGACGACTTCATCCTCGAGACTGCGGCCGCTGAGCCGGCGCCCCTGCTCGGCATCGACCACGCGGCGCAGGCCGTCGCACCCGGCGTCATGGGAACCTTCGTGCTGTTCTACCGTGCCCTGTTCGGGCTGGAGCCGGAGACGCCGTGGGAGCTGCCGGACCCTTACGGCCTCGTCCGATCGCGGGCGTTCACCTCACGCGACGGATCGGTGCGCCTGCCGCTGAACGTCTCGGAGAGTTCGCGCACGGGCACCGGCCGCTTCATCTCCGCGCTGGCCGGTGCGGGCGTGCATCACCTCGCCTTCGCGGCCTCCGACGTCACGCGCGTGCTGGATGGCGCGGGGGAACGACATGCCGCGCTGCTCGACATTCCCGCAAACTACTACGAGGACCTGAACGCGCGCTTCGGTCTCGACGGGGATGAGCTGGCGCGGCTTGAAGCTCACCACATCCTGTACGACCGCGATGCGGAGGGCCGCGAGTTCCGGCATGCCTATACGCGGCAGTTCCGCGACCGCATCTTCCTGGAGGTGGTCGAGCGCGGCGCGGGCTACACGGGCTTCGGCGCGGCCAATGCATCCGTCCGCATGGCGGCGCAGCGGCGTGAGGCATCCTCGTGAGTCCCGTCAGAACCCGTCGCCGGCCCAAACCATGTTGATTCGGGTCATACCGATCCGTAGCGTCGAGCCAAGCCGCAGCAAGCGGCCAGGACAAAGTCCAGGGAAGGAAACGCCCATGCAATCGCATCTCGGACGCCGCTCGCTGCTGACGGCGGCGGTGCTGGCGGCGCCGTCGCTATCGGCCTGGGCGCAGACCCGCCGGCGCCTGCGCTTCACCGCCGTCTTCTCGGACCAGGACATCCGGGCGGAGGCGATGCGTGGCTTCCAGCGCGACCTCGCTTCCGAGTTCGAGGTCGAGCTGCACCTGAACGCGACCCTGTTCCGCCAGGGCACGGAGCTGGTTGCAATCCAGCGCGGCAATGTGGAGATGGCGAACCTCGCCCCGCAGGACTTCTCGCGCCAGATTCCTGCCTGGTCGGTGATGGCCTCGGCTTATCTGTTCCGCGACGTCGATCACATGAACAAGGTCTTCGCCAGTCCGGTCGGCGAGGAATTCAAGAAGATGGTGCGCGACCAGCTCAACGTGCACATCCTCGGCCCGCTCTATTTCGGCACGCGGCATGTGAACCTGAAGCCGCGCCGGCGCATCAGCACGCCGGCCGACATGGCCGGCATCAAGCTGCGCATGCCGCCCGGCGAGGCGTGGCAATTCCTGGGCGAAGCGCTCGGTGCCAACCCGACACCCGTCGCCTTCGCCGAGCTCTACACAGCGCTGCAATCCGGCACGGTGGATGGGCAGGACAATCCGCTGCCGGCCAGTCGCACGATGCGCTTCTACGAAGTGACGACGCAGTTCGTGCTGACCAGCCACCTTGTCGCCTATGACCTGCTCTCCGTCTCCGCCCGCTTCTGGGATGGGCTGACGCCGGCACAGCGCAGCGCGATCCAGGCCGCTGCCGACAAGGCGATCGCGGAGAGCACGCAGCGCCATCTCGCGCAGGAGCAGGAGATCGTCGATTTCTTCAAGGCGCAGGGCCTAGAGGTCTATGTGCCGAATGTCGATGCCTTCCGGGCGGAGGCACAGCGGCGCTACCTCGCTTCCAGCCAGTCACAGAGCTGGCCGGCGGGGATCCTCGACCGCATCAGCGCGATCCGCTGATCCCGTCCATGATCGCTTGGTTCGGCCGCCGCGCGGAGGACGTGCTCTCCGCGCTGCTGCTGGCGATGTTCGTCGCCTTCATGCTGCAGATCGTCACGCGCTACGTGCTGAACGCGCCGCTGAGCTGGACGGCCGAGATGTCCACCCTGGCCTGGGTGTGGGGCATCCTATGGGGCGCCGGACTCGTGCTGCGCGATGAGGAGGAGATCCGCTTCGACGTCATCTACGCGCTGATGTCGGGCCCGGTGCGGCGGATCTGCGACGGGATCAGCAGCGGCGTCGTGGTGATCGTCTTCACCTGGTCGCTGCCGGCGATGGTGGACTACGTCACCTTCATGAAGGTGGAGCGCAGCGCCTATCTCGGCATCCGCTTTGATCTTCTCTACTCGGTCTATCTGATCTTCGCCGTCGCCATGATCGTCCGCCACGGCGCCATCGTCTGGCGCGCGATGACGGGCCGCCGCCTGTGGGTGAGCGCGTGAACCTGCACGATCCCTTCACCCTCGCGATGGTCGCGTTGATAGGCCTGTCCCTGATGGGGCTGCCGATCGGGCTGGCGATGATCACCGCCAGCGTCGTCTATCTCGGCCTGTCCGGGCAGGACATGTCGGTCGCCGCCGAGCAGGTGCTGAACGGGCTCAACGGCAGCTATGTGCTGCTGGCCGTGCCGCTCTTCATCTTCTCCGCCGGGCTGATGAATGCGGGCAGCCTGACGGACCGGCTGCTGCGCTTCTGCAACCTGTTGGTCGGGCGCTTCCGCGGCGGGCTTGGGCACGTCAACGTCGTGCAGAGCGTGATCTTCTCCGGCATGTCCGGATCCGCGATCGCCGATGCCGCGGGCAGCGGCAAGATCCAGATCGACATGATGACGAAGGACGGCGCCTACACGCCCAGCTACGCTGCCGCGCTGACGGCAGTGACTGCGGTGCTCGGGCCGATCATCCCGCCCTCCATCCCGATGGTGCTCTACGCGCTCGTCGCCGATGCCTCGATCGGCTACCTCTTTCTCGGCGGCGTCATCCCCGGCTTCATCATGGCCATCGCCCAGATGGCCATCAACAGCTGGATGGCGCACCGCCACAACTTCCCCGTTGCGGAGCGCGTGCCGCTGCGCGAGTTCCCGCGACTGACGCTGCAAGCCTTCCCGGCGCTGCTGATGCCGGTGATCCTGCTGGGTGGAATCTATGGCGGCGTCATGACGCCGACCGAGGCCGCCGCCGTCGCCGCCGCCTATGCCTGGCTGATCGCCGCGGTCTTCTACCGCAGCCTGACGCTCGCGCAGACATGGCAAGCGGTGCGGGAGAGCGCGCGATCGACCGCCGCGATCGGCATGCTCATCGCCGGCGCGCTGGCGTTCAACTACGTCATCACCAGCGAGAACGTACCGGGCACCGTGCGAAACATCCTCGCGGGCTGGGAGATGTCGCAATGGCAGTTCCTGCTGGTGGTAAACCTCATCCTGCTCGTGCTCGGCTGCCTGATCGAGGGCAGCACCATCCTGCTGGTCGTGGTGCCGGTGCTGGTGCCGACGGCACAGGCGCTCGGCGTCGACATGGTGCATTTCGGCGTGATGGTCGTGGTGAACATCATGATCGGCCTGGTCACGCCGCCCTACGGGCTGCTCCTGTTCATCGTCGCCAAACTCTCGAACCAGCCGCTGATGGCGGTGGTGCGCGACACGCTTCCCTTCCTGATCGCAATGGCCGCTTCGCTGTTCCTGATCACCTATGTGCCGGAACTGGTGCTCTGGCTGCCACGCCACCTCGGCTACCAGGGCTGAGGAGAATCCCGCCATGCCCCAGATCATCCATGTGCTGAACGGACCGAACCTCAACCGCCTCGGCAAGCGGGAGCCGTCAATCTACGGCCGCACGACGCTCGAGGAGATCGAGGCGATGTGTCACGCCGAAGCCGGTGCGGAAGCCGTGCTCTTTCGCCAGACCAACTGGGAAGGCCAGCTCGTGGACTGGATCCATGAGGCGATCGATACCGAAGCATCCGGCATCGTGATCAACCCGGCGGGGCTGACCTTCCGCTCCATCCCGCTGCTGGATGCGTTGAAGATGTTCAGCGGCCCGATCATCGAGCTGCACATCTCGAACATCCACAAGCGGGACCCGATCTACCACCACTCGCTGATCTCCCCCGTCGCCACAGCGGTCATCGCCGGCCTCGGGGCCCGCGGCTATGCCACTGCGGTACGCTCGATGCTGGACCTGCTCACGGAAGACCCTGCCCGCTGACGGGCAGCGGGCACGAGCGCAGCCATCAGACGTCGAGATTCGCGACCTTCAGCGCGTTGCCCACGATGAAGTCGCGGCGCGGCTCCACCAGATCGCCCATCAGCGTCGAGAAGACCTGCTCGGCGTCCTCGACATCCTCGACGCGCACCCTCAGCAGCGTGCGCGCGGCGGGGTCCAGCGTGGTCTTCCACAGCTGGTCCGGGTTCATCTCGCCCAGCCCCTTGAAGCGCTGGATGGCAAGGCCCTTGCGGCCTTCCGCGATCAGCCGGTCGAAAGCCTGCATCGGTCCGTGCACGGGGTGCTCATGCGAACCGAGCACCAGCACCGCGGGACCACCGGCAAAGTCGCGCGCCAGTCGATCGCGACGCTCGTCGAGCCAGCGTGCCTCCGCGCTGCGCAGCGCCGTGGCGTCCAGCGTGTGGCGCTCGGTCACGCCGCGGACGGTGCGCGCCAGCGTCAGCCCAGCCTCACCGCTGGTGACGACCCAGCCGCGCTCGCTCGCGGGTGCCAGATCATTCAGCCGCGCGGCCAGCGCCTGCGCCGCTGCCGTGGCGCGGTCCGCATCCAGCGTCAGCGCCCCGGCCACCGCAGCCTGTTCCACGATCTCGGCCGGCACCACGCCGGACAGGCGGCGGATGCGCTGCGTCGCCTGGCGATGGAACTCCTGCTCGGCCTTCAGGTCATCCGCCGTCAGCAGGCGGCCGTCAAAGAAGCGCAGCGCGGCGCCGGACAGCGCCTTCTCGATCAGGAAGTCCTCGAGCGCGCGGTCATCCTTCAGGTAGCGCTCCTCATTGCCGCGCTTCGCGCGGTAGAGCGGCGGCTGCGCGATGTAGAGGTGCCCGCGCGTAATCAGTTCCGGCATCTGCCGGAAGAAGAAGGTCAGCAGCAGCGTGCGGATATGCGAGCCGTCGACATCGGCGTCGGTCATGATGACGATGCGGTGATAGCGCAGCTTACCGGCGTCGAAGCCGCCCTCGCTGACCTCGCCGCGGCCGATGCCGGTGCCGAGGGCGGTGATCAGCGTGCCGATCTCCGCACTGCCGAGCATGCGGTCGAAGCGCGCGCGCTCGACATTCAGGATCTTGCCCTTCAGCGGCAGGATCGCCTGGAAGGCGCGGTCACGCCCCTGCTTCGCGGAACCGCCGGCCGAGTCACCCTCGACGAGGAACAGCTCGCACTTGCTCGGGTCGCGTTCCTGGCAGTCGGCGAGCTTCCCGGGCAGGGAGGAAACATCCAGCACGCCCTTGCGCCGCGTCAGCTCACGGGCCTTGCGCGCGGCCTCGCGCGCCGCCGCGGCATCCATGATCTTACCGACGACTTCCTTCGATTCCTTCGGATGCGTCTCGAACCAATGGGTCAGCGCGTCGGCGACGGCCATCTGGACGATCGGCTGCACTTCCGAGGAAACGAGTTTTTCCTTGGTCTGGCTCGAGAACTTCGGATCGGGCACCTTCACCGAGAGTACGGCGGTGATGCCTTCGCGCATGTCCTCGCCGGCCAGCGCGACCTTGTCCTTCTTGCTGGACAGGCTGTCGGCCACCTTGCCCAGCACGCGCGTCAGCGCCTGTCGGAAGCCGGCCAGATGCGTGCCGCCATCCCGCTGCGGGATGTTGTTCGTGAAGCACAGCATCGTCTCGTGGTAGCTGTCGTTCCAGCGCAGTGCGAGCTCGACGCGGATGCCGTCCTGTTCCTTCGAGACCACGCTGATCGGCTGGGCGAAGACAGGATTCTTGCCCTTGTCGAGCCATTCGACGAAGGCAACGAGGCCGCCATCGAATTTGAAGGCGGTCTCCTGCACCTCGGCATGACGTTCGTCACGCAGCGTGATGGCCAGCCCGGAATTGAGGAAGGCGAGTTCGCGCAGCCGGCGCTCCAGCACCGCGAAGTCGAATTCGGTCTTCGTGAAGGTCAGCGCCGAGGGCTTGAAGGTGACCTGCGTGCCCGTCTGGCCGTCAACGGCGGTGCCGACCACCTCGCAGGGCACGACAGTGTCGCCGTGTTCGAAGCGCAGCCGATGGTCACGGCCTTCACGCAAGATGCGGACTTCCATCCACTCGGACAACGCGTTCACCACCGCCGCCCCGACGCCGTGCAAGCCGCCCGAGACCTTGTAGGAATTCTGGTTGAACTTGCCCCCCGCATGCAGGCGCGTCAGCACCACCTCCGCGGCGGAAATCCCTTCCTCGGCATGGATATCGGTCGGGATGCCGCGCCCGTCGTCGCGAACCGTGACCGAGCCGTCGCCGTTCAGCGTGACATGGCACGCCGTCGCGAAGCCCGCCTGTGCCTCATCAACGGCGTTGTCGATGATCTCGAAGGCCATGTGGTGCAGGCCAGATCCGTCGTCGGTGTCACCGATATACATCCCCGGCCGCTTCCGCACGGCTTCGAGGCCCCGAAGGACGGTGATGGAGGCGCTGTCGTAGGCGTCTGATTCGGGACGCGCGGGCTCGCTCATGCGACGCGCTAGCTCCTACTTGGAAGGGGGTATTTGATGTCAGTTGCAATATAGGGCTTCCTGCCCCTCAAGGCGACCCGCTATCGCCCTCCGGCGCGAGGTTTCCCGGGGTGGCGCGGAAGCGGTCCGCGATGCCCGCAAGCGGGCTGAAAACCTCGGCATCCGTGCCGGTCAGGAAGGATTGCGCAGGCAGGGTCGCGAGGGCCGCGAACAACGCCGTCCGGCGCGCGGAATCGAGATGCGCCGCGACCTCGTCCAGCAGCAGCAGCGGCGCGAAGCCGCGTGCCTCGGCGATCAGCGATGCGTGGGCCAGCACGGTCGAGATCAGCAGCGCCTTCTGCTCGCCGGTCGAGCACAATTCCGCCGGCTGGTCCTTTGGCAGGTGGACCAGCGCCATGTCGGCGCGGTGGGCACCTCGCGCAGCCCCACCGGCAGCGGCATCACGCCGGCGATCAGCCGCCAGGGCGCCACGCAAAGCGTCCTCGACAGCCAGGGCGGGTTGTTCGGCCAGCGCCGTGGCTATGGGGCAGACCAGGTCCATCCGCGCCGCCGGAAAGGCGCCCGTGGTGGTGCCGGCGGCCATCACGGCGTTCAGCCGCGCTGCCAGCGCACGCCGTGCGGCGGAAGCGGCGACGGCGTGCCGCGCCATCGCATCCTCGAGCCCCGCCAGCCAGGCCGCGTCGGCGCGCCCGCCCGCGAGCAGGCGGTTGCGCTGGGCCATCGCGTTGTCGTGTGCGGCGACCTCCCGCGCATGGGTGGGTTCCAGCGCCCAGGCAAGGCGGTCGAGGAAGCGACGCCGGCCCGAGGCGCTCTCCTGGAACAGCCGGTCCATCTGCGGGGTGAGCCAGACGGCGGCGATGCGATCGGCGAGGTCGGACTGGGTACGGACCGGGTTGCCGTCGAGGCGGAAGACGCGGCGGTCGGTTGCCGCCTCGGCGTCGGCCCCGGTGCCGATGTCGAAGGCGCCGTGTGGCGTCGCGAAGCGGCCCGCCGCGGCCCAGGGGCGCGAGCCGCCGTCGCCGCGGCGGCCGAGCTCGCTCATCCGCGCCCCGCGCAGCCCGCGGCCCGGCCCGAGCAACGAGATCGCCTCCAGCAGGTTGGTCTTTCCCGCGCCGTTCTCGCCGGCAATGGCGACGATCGGCGCGGCGAAATGAACCTCGATCGAGGCCCAGGACCGGAAGTCGGTCAGGCGAAGGCGGGTCAGGCGCAGCATGGACCCTATATGGCGCGTCCGACGGGCCCGCGCCGCCCCGTCGTTGCTACACGCGCATCGGCATCAGCACGTACAGCGCCTCGGGCTTCGCTTCATCCTTCACGATGGTCGGCGCGGCGCCGTCGGCGAAAAGGAACTCCATCTTCTCGCCGATCTGCGCCGTGATGTCCGTGAGGTATCGCGCCTGGAAGCCGATCTCGAGCGGGCTGCTCTCATAGCTGACGGTATCGCTGTCCAATTCCTCCTGCGCCTGCCCCTGGTCAGGGCTCGCCGCCGAGAGCAACAGGTTGTTGCGCGAGATCGACAGCTTCACCGGTCGCGAACGCTCCGAGGAAATGGCCGCCACGCGCGCCACCGCTTCCTCGAAATCCTTCTTCGGCACGGTCAGCTTCTTGTCGTTGCCGCGCGGGATGACGCGCTCGTATTCCGGAAAGGTGCCGTCGATCAGCTTCGAGGTCAGCGCGACAGTACCGATGCCGAACCGGATCTTGGTGTCCGACAGGCGGATCTCGATCTCGTCCTGCGTCTCGTCGGCCAGCTTGCGGACTTCCTGCACCGTCTTGCGCGGCACGATCACGCCGGGCATGCCCTTGGCACCGTCCGGCAGCGGCTCCTCAACGCGCGCCAGGCGATGCCCGTCGGTCGCCACGGCGCGCAGCACCGACGCACCCTCCGCCTCCGCGGCATGCAGGTAGATGCCGTTGAGGTAGTAGCGCGTTTCCTCGGTGCTGATCGCGAAGCGCGTCCGGTCGATCAGGTCCCGCAGCACGCCGGCCTTCACGCTGAACTTCGTCGGCAGCTTGCCTTCCGTCATCGACGGAAAATCATCGACCGGCAGCACCGCCAGCGACGTGTTGAACTTCCCAGCCCGCAGCGTCAGCGGTCCGTCACCGCCTCCGTGGTCGAGTTCGACCCGCGCGCCGTCAGGCAACTTGCGGACGATCTCGTACAGCGTCGCCGCCGGCGCCGTCGTGCGGCCGCCGCGCGGCACGGTCACGCCGGCGATCTCCTCGACCACCGCGATCTCCATGTCGGTCGCGGTCAGCGTCAGGCTGCCCTCGGTCTTCGCATCCAGCAGCACATTCGCGAGGATAGGGATGGTGTTGCGGCGCTCGACCACGCTCTGCACATGCGCCAGAGCCTTGAGCAGCACTGCCCTGTCCACCGTAAACTTCATCGCAGCCCGACGCCCCGATCCTTGTGGCAGCCACCGCCAGGCCCGGCACGGGCCGGGGCAGGGCCGCCAATCTCCCCTGTCCCCAGCAGCCCCCGGCCAAGGCCGAATCGGCCCGCAAGGCCGGATACCGAGGGGGCCGCACCATATCAGCGCGATTCAGAGGGGGAAAGGCGGGAAAGGCGGTGGGGTTGATTGGGCGGCGGACTGGACCGATAGGGGCGCCGCCCCTCTCGGACTCTCCCCGCCAAAGGCCCGAGGCCTTTGGAAACCTTTGGCCGCCCTTGCAGAAAGGCAGTGCGCGATGAGCGCAGAAGGTTCTGCTTGGCGACCGGGCGCCAGTCGGCACCGAGGAACGCGGTGTCGATACCTGCAAACATCCTTGGCATCTCGCGCCGCGCCGTCCGCGTTCTGGCGACCAGCCAGCCACGCAGGAATCGGTTTCCAAAGGCCTCGGGCCTTTGGTGGGGTGTGGTCCGGAGAGGGGCAAAGCCCCTTTCCGGTCCGCCCGTGCCTAGCGGACTGTCCTCAAGTCTCCAGCATCCGCCGCAGCAGTTCGACATCCTCCGCGAATGCGCTGTCCGCCTGCATCAGTTCCGAGATGCGCGACACTGCGTGCATCACCGTCGTGTGGTCGCGGTTGCCGAAGCGGCGCCCGATCTCGGGCAGGGAACGGGACGTAAGCTGCTTCGCGAGATACATCGCGACCTGCCGCGGGCGCGCCACATTGCGCGCGCGGCGGGCGGAGGACATGTCGGTCAAGCGGATGTTGTAGTGCTCGGCGACCTTGCGCTGGATCTCCTCGATCGTGACGCGGCGGTCATGCGCGCGCAGCAGGTCATGCAGCACGTCCTGCGCGGATTCCAGCGTGACGGCGCGGCCGAACAGGTTCGCATGCGCGATCAGGCGGTTCAGCGCGCCTTCCAGCTCCCGGACATTCGACGTGATCTTGTGCGCGAGGAATTCGTGGACGTTCTTCGGTACGTTGACACCGGCCGCCATCGCCTTCGCCTGCAGGATCGAGATCCGCAGTTCGTAGGTGGTGGCATGAAGATCGGCGACCATGCCGCAGCCGAGGCGGGTGCGAAGTCGGTCCTCCAGGCCGTTGAGGTCCGAAGGCGACTTGTCCGCGCTGATGATGATCTGCTTGCCGGCGTCGATCAGCGCGTTGAAGGTGTGGAAGAATTCTTCCTGCGTGTTGTCCTTGCCGATCAGGAACTGCAGGTCGTCGACCATCAGCACGTCGACCGAACGCAGGCTCTCCTTGAATTCCATCGTCGATTGGCTGCGCAGGGCCGAGATGAAGCGGTACATGAACTTCTCGGCCGACATGTAGGCGACGTTGCGCGACTGCGCGCCGCCGCGGATCGCCCAGGCGACCGCGTGCATCAGATGCGTCTTGCCGAGGCCGACGCCGCCATAGAGGAACAGCGGGTTGAAGCCCGGGAAGGCCGGCTTCTCGGCCACGCGGCGCGCGCAGGCATAGGCGAATTCGTTCGGCTTGCCGACGACGAAGCTGTCGAAGCTGAAACGGGGGTCGAGCGGCGCGGACCATTCGCTGCGGGGGTCGGCGCCATTGGCGCGCGGCGCCCGCGACGTCAGCGCCTCCGCAAGGCCGGGCTGCGGCGCCGGCGCCGCACCGGCATTGTCTTCCTCGCCGGCAGGGGCGGCAACGCGCGGCTGTGGGCCGACGCGCACGTCGACGCGGCAAAGCTCCGCTATCTCCTGCTGCCACAGCGCGCGCAGACGGTCGCCGTAGTGGCTGCGGACCCAATCGCGCAGGAAGCGCGTCGGCAGATGAACGATGATCTCGTCGGCCTCGATGCCCACCAGGGTCATCTGGCGCAGCCAGGTGCGGTATTCGACCTCGCCCACTTCTTCGCGCAGGCGGCCGCGGATGCGGGCCCAGGATTCCTGAAGGGATGCTGCGGAGCGCGCGGCATCGGACCCGAGCTGCTTCTCCATGGCCATCCCCCAGCTACTCCTTCACGCGGCTTGCTACTGAAGCCTGCCACCCGAAACGCAGGCGGCGTGTTGAAAGAGAATTCGACCCCCAGGCCGTGAAGACTACCGCGTCACATGCCTGTCGCAAGCGACAAAGTCGTGCTGGCACCAGCGATGAATCACAGGCGTCAACACGCCTCACGCGCGCGCAGAGGCTGCGCCGCGGGAGGACGGACTACAGGTATTCGGTACGGTAAGCCGCATCGCCCGCAGGCGATGCGGATCAGGCCTGGGCGGCGCCCAGGGCCTTCACGCGCGCGGACATGCGCGAGATCTTACGGGCAACCGTGTTGGCGTGCAGGGTGCCCTTCGTCACGGCGCGCTGCATCTCGGGCTGCGCGGCACGGAACGCTTCCTGCGCGACGGCCTTGTCCCCGCTGGCGATCGCCTCTTCCAGCTTGCGCACGAAGGTGCGCACGCGAGACTTCCGCGCCTTGTTGCGCGCGGTACGCTTCTCGGTCTGGCGGATGCGCTTGCGCGCAGAGTCGGTGTTCGCCATGGGGCTTCCGGTTCACATCTGACTGAATGGTTTTATCGGGCTGCGACCTGCGGGCCGCTGCACTGGAGGCCGGGTTTCTAATGCCGGCCGGCTTGCGGCGTCAAGCATGGCCTTGCGGGACGTCCATGAACACCGCGGCAGGGACGGGCCGCATCCGGTCGTTCGCCGCATGCTGCGCGGGGATACCGGCGACAACAACAACTTAGACGAAGGGCACATCGTTGCGCCCCTTGCATTGCGGCAATGCAAGGGGTGCACGGCACACCCGCGACACAGCTACCGGTTGTGGAAGGTTGGCTTGCGCTTCTCAGCGAAGGCCGACATGCCCTCCTTCTGGTCCTCGGTCGAGAACAGGCTCAGGAACAGCCGCCGCTCGGTGCGCACGCCTTCGCGCAGGCCGCTCTCGAAGGCGGCGTTCACCGCTTCCTTGGCCATGGCGACCGATGGTGCGGACAGCGCGCCGATCTTCTCGCCGATCTTCACCGCCTCGGCCACCAGCCCGGCGGCGGGCACCACACGGCAGACGAGGTTCGACCGTTCCGCCTCCGCCGCATCCATCATGCGGCCGGTCAGGATCATCTCCATGGACTTGGACTTGCCGACCGCGCGGGTCAGGCGCTGGGACCCACCGGCACCCGGAATGATCCCGAGGTTGATCTCCGGCTGGCCGAACTTCGCCGTGTCGGCGGCGATGATCAGGTCGCACATCATGGCGAGCTCGCAGCCGCCGCCGAGCGCGAAGCCCGCCACCGCGGCGATCACCGGCTTCTGGATCTCGAGCAGCGTCTCCCAGCGTTCACCGATGAAATCGTTGAAGTACACGGCCGGATAGGTGCGGTCCTTCATCTCCTTGATGTCGGCGCCGGCGGCGAAGGCGCGCTCGCTGCCGGTCACGACGATGGCGGCAATGGCAGGGTCCTTGTCATAGCCGCGCAGCGCGTCGCCCAGTTCGGTCATCAGCTGGTCGCACAGGGCATTCAGCGCCTGGGGGCGGTTCAGCCGGATGATGGCGACCTTTCCCTGCGTCTCGGTCAGGATCATTTCATAGGCCATGCGCCGTGTTCCTCGCCCTCGAATGGTACTTCGCCTGTAGCCCAGGCGGCCGGGCCCCTCAACGCTGCCGGCGTGGGCAGAAGAAGGTGGACCGGCCGGCCTGCACGATGCGGCCGATGCCCGGGCAGGCCGGGCCACAATGCGGGCATTGCTCCCCCTCCCGCCCGTAGACGGCGAAATGGTCCTGGAAACGCCCGACCTCCCCATCCGCCCGGACGTAATCCCGCAGGGACGAGCCACCTGCCCCGATGGCCTCGGCCAGTACCGCCTTGATCGCCGGCACCAGCCGCGCCGCGCGCGCGCCCGCGACGCTCGCGGCCAGCCGCCGCGGGGAGATGCCCGCGCGGTACAGCGCCTCGCACACATAGATGTTGCCGAGCCCGGCCACGACGCCCTGGTCCAGCAGCGCCGCCTTGATGGGCGTGTGCCTGCCGACCAGCGCGGCGGACAGCACGTCATCGGTGAAGGCGTCATCCAGCGGCTCGGGGCCGAGGCCGCGCAGCAGCCGGTGTTCGTCTTCCCGGCCGGTCGCGACCAGGTCGATGCTCCCGAAACGCCTCGGATCGACGAAGCCGACCCGCCAGCCATGGTCGGTCGTCAGCACCAGATGCTCGTGGGCCTCCGGCGGGGCGTTGTGCCCGCGCGCATCGGAAGCAAGGCCCTGCGGCGCCAGCCGGGCGACCACCGGGGCGCCGGCCTGCCGCGCCACCATGCGCCCCGACATGCCGAGGTGGATCAGCAGGCTCTCCCCGCTGTCCAGCCGCGCTAGCATGTATTTGGCCCGCCGGCGGAAGGACAGCATGCGATGACCCTCCACCCGACGAACGAGGTTCTCCGGGAAGGGAAAGCGCAGATCGGGCCGGCGCTGCGCCACCTCGACGATCCGATGGCCTTCCAGCACGGCGGCGAGGCCGCGCATGACGGTTTCGACCTCGGGCAATTCGGGCATGATGCCTCCCTTCCTCGCGCCCGGCAGATTAGGGCGTTTTCCAATCGGACGGCACCGGCCCGCACCCCCACCCGGCCACCCAACGACAGTATCCTGGACTGGGTGGCCGGGGGGGTGCGGGCCGGTGCCGAATTCCGCGTGAGCGGAAAACGCTCTATGGTGGTCCCACGATGAGCGACAGCCCCCAGGACAGCGCCGATTTCGGCTTCCGCAGCGTGCCCCGCGCCGAGAAGGCGTCCATGGTCCGCGAGGTCTTCGAAAGCGTGGCCCCACGCTACGACGTGATGAACGACCTGATGTCGCTCGGCGTCCATCGCGTGTGGAAGCGCATCTTCGTCAACGCGATCGGCTGCTCGGCGCGGGAGACGCTGCTCGACCTCGCCGGCGGCACGGGCGACATCTCCTTCCTCGCCAAGGAACGCGGCGCCGGCCATGTGATCCTAACGGACGTCAATCCGGCCATGTTGGAAGTCGGGCGCAAGCGCGCGCTCGATCGCGGCCTCGCCGCCGGGCTCGACTTCATGGTGGTGGATGCCGAGCACATCCCGCTGCCCGACCGCAGCGTGGAGAAGATCTCGATCGCTTTCGGCCTTCGCAACTGTACCGACAAGGACGCGGTGCTGAGGGAGGCGCGGCGCGTGCTGCGCCCCGGCGGACGGTTCCACTGCCTGGAATTCTCGAAGCTGGAAGTCGCGGCGCTCATGCCGCTCTACGATGCCTGGTCCTTCAAGGCGTTGCCCGAGATCGGCGCGCGCGTGGCGAAGGATCGCGAAAGCTATGAATACCTCGCGGAAAGCATCCGCATGTTCCCCGACCAGGAAACCCTGGCGCAGATGATGCGCGATGCGGGGATGGAGCGGGTGGAACACCGCAACCTCTCGGGCGGCATCGTCGCCATCCATACGGGCTGGCGGCTGTAGCGTCCGATGCTCGCCGGCCGCCGCATCCTGTTGATCGTCTCGGGCTCGGTCGCCGCCTACAAGGCGCTGGAACTGACCCGCCTGCTGCGCAAGGACGGCGCGCAGGTCATGTCCATCCTGACGGCCGGCGGCGCGCGGTTCGTGACGAAGGAAGCGCTGGCAGCGATCACCGCCGAGCGCGTGCATGACGACCTCTGGGCGGCGGAGGCCGAGATCGGCCATATCCGCCTCGCCCGCTGGCCCGACCTGATCGCCGTCGTGCCGGGGTCGGCCGACCTCATCGCGAAGATGGCGAACGGGCTCACGGACGACCTTGCCACCTGCGTGCTGCTCGCGACGCGCGCGCCGGTGATGGTTGCACCGGCGATGAACCCCGCCATGTGGAGCCACCCGGCGACCATTTCGAACATCGCCACGCTGCGCGAACGCGGCGTCCGCATCGCCGGCCCGGCGGACGGCGCGATGGCGGAACCGGAGAGCGGGCCTGGCCGCCTGCTGGAGCCGGTGGAGCTGTTTGAGACAATCCGTGCCGCGCTGTCGGCCGGGCCCCTGACGGGCAGGCACATCCTCGTCACCAGCGGGCCAACGCACGAGCCGATCGACCCGGTGCGCTACATCGCCAACCGATCCTCCGGCAAGCAGGGCCACGCCATCGCCACGGCCCTCGCGGCGCTGGGTGCCCGCGTCACCCTGGTCAGCGGGCCGGTGAACCAGCCCGATCCGCCCGGCGTGACGGTGACGCGGATCGAAAGCGCGCGCGAGATGCTCGCCGCCTGCGAGGCCGCGCTGCCCGCCGACGCTGCGGTCTGCGCCGCCGCCGTGGCCGATTGGCGCACGGCGCGCGAGGCGGACCAGAAGATGAAGAAGGTGCCGGGCGCGGCGCCGCCGCCGCTCGAACTCGCGCTGAACCCCGACATCCTGGCGACGCTGGCGGCTGCCGGTCCGCACCGGCCACGCCTCGTCGTCGGCTTCGCAGCGGAGACGGAGCATGTCGTCGACAACGCCGTCGCCAAGCGCGCCAGGAAAGGGTGCGACTGGATCGTGGCGAATGATGTGTCGGGTGACGTGATGGGCGGGGCGGAGAACGCGGTGCATCTGGTGACCGGGTCCGGCATCGAGGATTGGCCGCGCATGGCGAAGGAGGACGTCGCCCGGCGCCTCGCCGCGCGCATTGCGGAGGCACTGGCATGAGCCACCCGATCATTGACGTCGTCCGTCTGCCGCATGCGGCGGACCTGCCGCTGCCATCCTATGCGACCGAGGGCGCAGCCGGGATGGATCTGCTCGCGGCCGTCATGTCCTCCATGACGCTCGCGCCCGGCGCGCGGATGCTGGTGCCGACCGGGCTGCGCATCGCCATCCCGCCCGGATACGAGCTGCAGGTGCGGCCGCGGTCAGGGCTGGCGCTGAAGAACGGGATCGTGCTGCCGAACAGCCCCGGCACGATCGACGAGGATTACCGGGGCGAGCTTGGCGTCATCATCATGAATGCCGGTGACGCGCTGTTCACCATCGAGCGCGGGATGCGCATCGCCCAGGCGGTCATCGCCCCGGTGGTGCGCGCGCGCTGGCGGGAGGTCGCCGAACTGCCCGACACCACACGCGGCAGCGGCGGATTCGGGTCTACCGGAAGCTAGAAGCCGCCCGGGCGTGAGGCGGCGCAAGGAGGATGCTTCATGGCCGTCGATGCGCAGGGACTGACGCTCACCGCCGCCTCGGACGAGGCCGCCGCCGCCTATGACCGCGTGGTCGAGGGCTACCTGAAGTATCGTGCCGATGCGGGGCAGCGGCTGAAGGCGGCGATGGCGCTGGACCCCGGGATGCCGATGGGGCTGGTGCTGCAGGGTACCTTCGCCATGCTCGCCTACAACGCCGCCATGGTGCCCCGCGCGCGGGAAGCCGCCGCGGCCGCCGCGCGGCATGCCGGAACGGGACGCGAACGCGCGCATGCCGCGGCCCTGACGCTCTGGGCGGATGGCGAGGTGGATGCCGCGCTCGCCGCGTGGGAAGCGATCATGGCCACGCATCCTCACGATGTCCTCGCCTTCCGGCTGCATCATTTCTGCGCCTTCTGGCTGGGGCGCGTGGGGCAGATGCTGCGCGCCGTCGATGGCGTCTCGCCGCACTGGTCGGCGGCGATTCCTGGCTACGGGTCCATCCTCGCCTGCCGCTGCTTCGCCAATGAGGAATGCGGCAACTACACCGTCGCGGAGGAAGCCGGCCGCGCGGCCGTCGCGCTCGATCCCGGCGATCTCTGGGCCACCCACGGCGTCGCCCACATCCTGGAGATGCAGGGCCGGCGCGGAGAAGGCATCACCTGGCTCAAGGGGCTGGAGCAGCATTGGGACGGCGGGTCGAACCTGCTGCATCATCTGTGGTGGCACCGCGCCATGTATCACCTGGAACGCGGCGAGCATGACGAGGTGCTCGGCCTGTACGACCGCGGCTTCCGCGACCATGGCAGCGCGCTGGTCCAGGCCATGCCCGATCTCTACATCGACGTGCAAAACGCGGCGTCCATGCTGTTCCGGCTGCAACGTCATGGCGTTGATGTCGGCGACCGCTGGATCGAGATCGCGGACAAGGCCGAGGCGCGGATCGGCGATTGCCTGTCCACCTTCACCCTGCCCCACTGGATGATGGCGCTGGCGGCGACGGGGCGCACCCAGGCGGCATCGCGCATGCTCGATGCGATGCGGGAAGCCGCGGCGCGGCCGGGCACCATCGCGCCTATTCTGCGCGACGCGGCAATCCCGGTCTGCGAGGCCGTGCTCGCCCATGCGCAGGGGGACCACGCCGGCGCCGTCGCGGCCATGCGGCCCGCGATCGGCGTGATGCACCGCATGGGCGGCAGCCACGCGCAGCAGGACGTGCTGGAGCAGCTTTTCCTCGATGCCGCGATGAAGGCGGGAATGCAGGAGGATGCGCGGCTGCTGCTGGAACGGGTCGCCGGGCGCCATCCGGTGCCGCCGGATCGGCGCGTGGGCTATGCGGAGGCGGCGCGGGCGGTGCGCCACTGACGCTGCCGGCCGGGTTTGCGGATCGCGGCCCGGGATGCGACACTGTCCTCGGGTGTCAGGCTGCGTGATGCAGCCGGGCAGGGTCGTATGCCGGTCGGGCCGCCGGTATCGGAGAACCACGCCCATGGCCCTTCCGCCCGCGATGTCCTTCGTCCTGTTGACCGTGCCGCACCATGGCTGACGCGCCGCAGCGCCGCGGCCTGCGGCCGATCTCCGTCCTCCGCAGCTTCCTCGACAACGCAGCGGCTGGCGGGCTGGTCCTGATGGCAGCCGCGGCCTCCGCGCTGGTCATCGCCAACTCGGCGCTGGCGCCCGCCTATTTCGCGGCGCTCGGCGCCTATGTCGGGCCGATGAGCATCGGCCACTGGATCAATGACGGCCTGATGGCAGTGTTCTTCCTGCTCGTCGGACTCGAGATCAAGCGCGAGATGCTGGACGGCCAGCTCGCCTCCTGGTCGAACCGCGCCCTGCCCGGCATCGCGGCGGCCGGCGGCATGCTGGTGCCGGCGCTGGTCTACCTCGCTTTCAACGCCGGCTCGGCCGAGATGGCGCGCGGCTGGGCGATCCCGACGGCGACCGACATCGCCTTCGCGCTTGGCGTCATGTCGCTGCTCGGCCCACGCGTGCCGGCGGCGCTGAAGGTGTTTCTCGCGGCGCTCGCGATCATCGACGACCTCGGCGCCGTCGTCATCATCGCGCTGTTCTACAGCGGGCAGCTTTCGATGCTCGACCTCGGCTTCGCCGCCACCGCGCTGGCGGTGCTGATCGGCATGAACCGTACCGGGGTCGCCCGACTGTCGCCCTTCCTGCTGGTCGGCGTCGTGCTTTGGTTCTTCGTGTTGCGGTCCGGCGTTCATGCCACGATCGCCGGCGTGCTGCTGGCGCTGACCATCCCGCTGCGGCCGGCGCCCGCCGCCCCGGACGACCTGGTCCATTCGCTGCTGCATCAGCTGGAACATGCGCTGCAGAAGCCGGTCGCCTTCCTGGTCGTGCCGATCTTCGGCTTCGCCAATGCGGGCGTGTCCTTCGCGGGGCTGAGCCTGGACACGGCGACCCAGCCCCTCACCCTCGGCGTCGCGCTAGGGTTGCTGCTGGGCAAGCTGGTCGGGGTTCTCGGCGCCTCGGCGCTCGCCATCCGGCTGGGCATCGCATCCCTGCCGTTCAGGGCATCCTGGACGCATATGCTAGGCGTCGCCCTGCTCTGCGGCATCGGCTTCACGATGAGCCTGTTCATCGGTCTGCTCGCCTTCGCCGACTACCCACTGCTGCAGGCGGAAGCGAAGATCGGCATCCTGGCCGGGTCTTTGGCCGCCGGGTCGCTCGGTTGGCTGGTCCTGCGCCTCGCCCCGATGCCCTCGGAGGTGCGGCCGGCCTGACGGGGCCGGTTGCAGCGCCGGCCCCCCGGGTCTATGCGCCCGGCCCATGAGCGACCTCCTCCCCATCCGCCGCGCCCTGATCTCCGTCTCGGACAAGACCGGGCTTCTCGATTTCGGCCGCTTCCTCGCCGCCAAGGGGGTCGAGATCCTGTCGACCGGCGGCACGGCCAAGGCCCTGCGGGACGCCGGCGTGCCGGTGAAGGACGTGTCGGACCACACCGGCTTCCCCGAGATCCTCGACGGCCGGGTGAAGACGCTGGTGCCGCAGGTGCATGGCGGCATCCTCGGCCGCCGCGACCTGCCCGAGCACCTGGCGCAGATGGACAAGCACGGCATCGCGCCGATCGACCTGGTCGCAGTGAACCTCTACCCCTTCGAGGCGACGGTCGCGAAGGGTGCCGGTTTCGACGACTGCATCGAGAACATCGATATCGGCGGCCCGGCGATGATCCGCAGCGCGGCCAAGAACCACGCCGGCGTTGCGGTCCTGACCGAACCCGCCCATTTCGCCGAGATCCAGGCCGAGATCGAGGCGCAGGGCGGCACCACGCTCGCGACGCGTCGGCGGCTCGCCGCCGCGGCCTATGCCCGCACCGCCGCCTATGATGCCGCGATCTCCGGCTGGTTCACCAGGCAGGAGAAGCAGGACTTCCCGCCGCGCCTCGCCTTTGCGGGCGTGCTGCGCCAGTCGTTGCGCTATGGCGAGAACCCGCACCAGCAGGCGGCCTTCTATGTCGACGGCAGCGCGCGGCCGGGCGTCGCGACCGCCACGCAGGTCCAGGGCAAGGAACTGTCCTACAACAACATCAACGACACCGACGCGGCGTATGAATGCGTCGCGGAATTCGACCGCCCGGCGATCGTCATCGTCAAGCACGCCAACCCCTGCGGCGTCGCCGTCGCGGATGACCTGATCACGGCCTGGGATCGCGCCTTCCTCTGCGACCCGGTCTCCCCCTTCGGCGGCATCGTCGCCGCGAACCGCGTGCTGGACGCCGCCGCGGCCGAGAAGATCGCCGCCATCTTCACCGAGGTTGTCATCGCGCCGGATGCCGACGAGGCCGCGCGCGCCATCTTCGCGAAGAAGAAGAACCTGCGCCTGCTGCTGACCGGCGGCCTGCCGGACGCTACCTCGCCGGGCACGACCTTCAAGTCAGTCTCGGGCGGCTTCCTCGCGCAATCGCGCGATGCCGGTCAGGTCAGTGCCGGGACGCTGAAGGTGGTGACGCAGCGTGCGCCGACTGACCAGGAGATGGCCGACCTGCTCTTCGCCTTCCGCGTCTGCAAGCATGTGAAGTCGAACGCCATCGTCTACGCGAAGGGCGGGGCCACCACCGGTATCGGCGCCGGACAGATGAACCGCGCGGAGAGCAGCCGCATCGCCGCATGGAAGTCCGATGCCGCGGCGAAGGCAGCCGGGCTGGACCGGCCGCTGGCCGAAGGATCGGTGGTGGCGTCCGACGCCTTCTTCCCCTTCGCGGACGGGCTGGAAATCGCCGCCTCGGCCGGCGCAACTGCCGTGATCCAGCCGGGCGGGTCGATCCGCGACGCCGAGGTGATCGCCGCGGCCGACAAGGCCGGACTTGCGATGGTGTTCACCGGCATGCGCCACTTCCGGCACTGATTGCGTGAGAGAGGGGGGGCGACCCTCTCTCCAATCTTCCCTTGCCGCCACCCCCTCCCGGCGCCATTCAAGGCGGCATGTCGCTCGACCCTGACCTCCTGGCCGACCGCCGCCGCCTGCGCCGGCGTCTGACGCTCTGGCGCGGCCTGGCGCTGCTCGCGATCTTCGGTGCCATCGCCTTCGTCGTGGCTTCCCGGGCACCGGAGGGACTACCGGGCGTGCAGCATGTCCTGCGCCTGCCGGTCTCCGGCGTGATCACCGAGGATCGCCGTGTTCTGGAGGTGCTGGACCGCGCCGCGACGGATGACAACGTGCGCGCCGTCATCGTGTCCATCGACAGCCCCGGCGGCACGATGGCGGGCGGCGAATCGCTGCATGCGGCGCTGGCCCGCATCGCCGCGCGCAAGCCGGTGGTGGCCGTGATGGGCGCGACGGCAGCCTCGGCCGGCTACATGATCGCCCTGCCGGCGCAGCGCGTCTTCGCGCGGGAGGCCACGGTGACGGGCTCGATCGGCGTGCTCCTGCAAACCGTCGAGCTGTCGCAACTGCTGGAGCGCTGGGGCATCCGCCCCCAGGTCATCGCTTCCGGCCCGTTGAAGGACCAGCCGAGCCTGTTCCGCCCGCTGACCGAGGAGGGCCGCGCCGCGCTTGAGCGCGTGATCAACGACCTGCAGGCGCAGTTCGTCGCCATGGTCGCGGCGGGCCGGCACATGGATGTGGAGCGCGTCCGCCCGCTGGCGGACGGCCGCGTCATGACCGGCCGGCAGGCGCTGGAGGCCGGGTTGATCGATGCCATCGGCGGTGAACGCGAAGCCCGCACCTGGCTCGCGGCGGAACGGGAGGTGCCCGCGTCGCTCCCCCTGCGTGACATCGAGACCCGCAGCCGGGCGGAGCGGCTGCTGTCCTCGGTGACCGAATCTGTCACGAAAAGCCTTTTGTCGGAATGGCTTGGCGTTGACGCCCCCCGTGCCGTTTGGCAGCCTCCGCGCTGAACCGAATGGGGGCGTGCGCCGATCCCGGCGCGGCATGGAAGGCCAGGGATGACGAAATCCGAGCTGATTGCGCATCTCTCCGGCGCGAATCCGCATCTGCGGTTGCCGGACGTGGAACTGATCGTCGCGACTATCTTCACCGAGATCACCGTCGCCCTGTCGCGCGGGGACCGGGTGGAGCTGCGCGGCTTCGGCGCCTTCTCGACGAAAACGCGGGACCCGCGCACCGGGCGCAACCCGCGCACCGGTGAGTCGGTGGCCGTGACGGCGAAGTCCGTGCCGTATTTCAAGCCTGGCAAGGAGTTGCGGGAACGGATCAACAAGCCCGCAGCAACCCGCGCGGCGGTACGGGCGACCAGCGCGGCCTGACGGAAGGCGGGAGGGGCGCCGCCCCGTATGCGCGCAGGTTAGATCAGAGAGGGGCTCTGCCCCTCTCCGAACCTCACCCCGCCAGGCCATGGATGGCCTGGACCGCCATCACTTGGCACCGGGCGCGAAGCCCTTCCTCCTGATCGCAAGACCCTGCCATGCGCAGAGCTGTCTGATGACGATGGTCCGACCCTGCGCGCGCAGTGCCGGGCGGAGGTTTGCAAAGGCCTTTCGGCCTTTGCCGGGGTAGGGTTCGGGAAGGGGCAGAGCCCCTTCCTGATCCAACCGCTCCCTCCAATGGGGCAGCGTCGCTCTCGGAGGATCCAACCCCCGGGCCGCCGCTGCCCTTACCGTGTCGGCGTCGGAGGCGTGGTCGAGTAGTCGTAGAATCCGCGCCCAGACTTCCGCCCGAGCCATCCGGCCTCGACATACTTCGCGAGCAACGGCGACGGCCGGTACTTCGGGTCGCCGATGCCTTCGTGCAGCACCTTCATCACGCTCAGCAGCGTGTCGAGCCCGACGAAATCCGCGAGCTCCAGCGGACCCATCGGATGGTTAGCCCCGAGCTTCATGCCCTCGTCGATCGCGCGGACGTCGCCAACGCCTTCCATCAGCGCCTGGATCGCCTCGTTCAGCATCGGGCACAGCACGCGGTTCACGACAAAGCCGGGCCAGTCCTGCGCGAGCACGGGCGTCTTGCCGAGCTTCCTCGCCAGCGCCTCGACGGCCGCATAGGTCGCGTCGTCGGTCGCGAGGCCGCGGATGATCTCGACCAGCTTCATCATCGGCACGGGGTTGAAGAAGTGCATGCCGATGAAGCGGCCTGGCCGGTCGGTCGCGGCGGCAAGGCGCGTGATGGGGATGGAGGAGGTGTTGGAAGCGAGGATCGCATCCGCCTTCAGCTTCGGCAGCAGCGCGTCGTAGATCTTGCGCTTCAGCCCTTCATTCTCGGTCGCGGCCTCGATGACGATGTCGCAGTCGCCAAACGCGTCATTGGTCGTCGTGGTGGTGATGCGGCCGAGCGCAGCATCCTTGTCCGCGGCGGTGATGGCGGACTTCTTCACCTGCCGGTCCATGTTGCCGGCCATGGTGGCGAGCGCCTTGTCGAGGGCAGCCTGCTGCAGGTCCATCAGCACCACCGGAAGGCCGGCAAGGGCAGAGACATGGGCAATGCCGTTACCCATCAGACCGGCGCCGATCACGCCGACCTTTGCGATTTCAGCCATGGGACCTCCTCGAAGGAACATGAAAAACGGGGGGAGAAGGCACCTTCTCCCCCCGTTCCGATCGTCTCTTTGGCATCTGGAGACCGGCCAGGATAGCCGGTCTTCAAGAAATCACTTGGACAGTTCGGCTTCGAGTTCCGGCACGACCTTGAACAGGTCGCCGACCAAGCCGTAGTCGGCCACCTGGAAGATCGGCGCCTCCTCGTCCTTGTTGATCGCGACGATGACCTTACTGTCCTTCATGCCGGCCAGGTGCTGGATGGCGCCCGAGATGCCGACGGCGATGTATAGCTCCGGCGCCACGATCTTGCCGGTCTGGCCGACCTGCATGTCGTTCGGCGCATAGCCCGCATCGACCGCGGCGCGGGAGGCGCCAACAGCGGCGCCGAGCTTGTCGGCGACGGCTTCCAGGATCTTGAAGTTCTCGGCGTTCTGCATCGCGCGGCCGCCGGAGATGACGATGCGAGCGGCGGTCAGTTCCGGGCGCTCGGACTTCACGATCTCTGCGCCGACGAAGCTCGACAGGCCCGGATCGGCGGCGGCGGGCGCGGCCTCGACCGGCGCGGAACCGCCCTCGGCGGCAACCGGGTCAAAGGAGGCGGCGCGGACGGTGATCACCTTCTTCGCATCGGCCGACTTCACCGTGGCCATCGCGTTGCCGGCATAGATCGGCCGGACGAAGGTGTCGGCATCCACGACGCCGGCGATGTCCGAGATGATCTGCACGTCGAGCAGGGCGGCGACGCGCGGCATCACGTTCTTGCCAGCCGCCGAGGCGGGGGCGAGCAGATGCGAATAGCCCGGCGCGAGCGCGACCAGCAGTGCGGCAAGCGGCTCGGCCAGCACCGGCCCTTCCGGCCCGGTCAGAACCTTCGCCACGCCCGGCAGCTTCGCGGCGGCGGCGGCACCGGCGGCAGCACCGTCGCCGGCGACGAGCACATGCACGTCGCCCAGCTTCTGCGCGGCAGCGACGGCGGAGCGCGTCGGCTGGGTGACGGCGCCATCCTTGTGGTCGGCGAGAACGAGGACGGCCATGGTCAGATCACCTTCGCTTCGGTGCGCAGCTTCTCGACCAGTTCCTGCACGGAACCGACCTTCTTGCCGGCCTGGCGCTTCGCCGGTTCCTCGACCTTGATCACGGTCAGGCGCGGCGCCGCATCCACGCCGAGATCGGCAGGCTTCACCGTCTCGATCGGCTTCTTTCGCGCCTTCATGATGTTCGGCAGCGAAGCGTAGCGCGGCTCGTTCAGCCGCAGGTCCGTCGTCACGATCGCCGGCAGCTTGAGCTGCACGGTCTCGAGCCCGCCATCGACCTCGCGCGTCACCTTCAGGTTGTCGCCGTCCTTCTCGACCTTGGACGCGAACGTGCCCTGGCCCCAGCCGAGGAGAGCGGCCAGCATCTGGCCCGTCGCGTTCATGTCGTCGTCGATCGCCTGCTTGCCGAGGATGACCAGCGTGGGGCCCTCCTTCTCGACGATCGCCTTCAGGATCTTGGCGACGGCGAGCGGCTCCAGCACGCCGTCATGCTCGACGAGGATGCCACGGTCCGCGCCCATGGCGAGCGCGGTGCGGATCTGCTCCTGCGCGGCCGAGGGGCCGGCGGAGATCGCGATGATCTCGGTCGCAACGCCCTTCTCCTTGAGGCGCACGGCTTCTTCCACCGCGATCTCGTCGAAGGGGTTCATGGACATCTTGACGTTCGCCGTCTCGACGCCCGTGCCGTCCGCCTTCACGCGAACCTTCACGTTGTAGTCGACCACCCGCTTGACGGGGACGAGGACTTTCATCTTCGACCGTGTGCCTTCTTGGAAAGAGCGCGGAAACCGACCGCGCGGTTGGGCCGGAAAATACGGGGGGGACCCCCTCAGGGCAAGGTCGCGCGCGGCTACCGCTTCAACAGCAGCATCAGGATGGCGAACAGCACGACCGCCAGGAACTGCAGCCCGATGCGCCATCGCATCAGCATGTTGGAGCGACGCGAATTGCCCTCGCCGCCGGCCATGCCCAACACGCCGGCGAACAACACCCCGAGCGTTGCCAGCATGGCAAGCCCGACCAGGATCGAGAGGAAGGTGATCATGGTCCTCTACCTGAATCCGTTCGGCCCCTTCCTAGACCCGTTTCACGGTTTCGCAACAGCCCTCCTTAACAACGGCCGCGCTTAACAACCTTGCTACCGGGTGGCGACCCCTCGGCCCCGGGCCAGCCAGGCGCCTATCAGGGCCGTCGCGGCACAGAGCGCGAAGCCGAGGCCATAGCCGCCCGATGCCTGGACCAGCGCCGAGAAGGCAGGCGGGCCGATGAGCATGCATGTCCCGAAGACGAAGCCCGCCGCCGCGGTGGTCGCCCCCACCCGGCCCACCGGCGCAAGCCGCGCGGTCTCGGCCAGGAACACGCCGTTCCAGCCTATCGCGGTCGCGCCCATCGCCATGCCCGCCAGTGCCACCAGCGCCCCGGGCCAGTCGGGCCCGGCCAGCAGCAGGGCGATCCCCGAGCCCGCCGTCGCCAATCCGAGCCCGGCCAGTACGGGCGGCGCCCCCACCCGGTCGGCCAGCAGCCCCCACCCGACGCGCCCCGCTACCCCGGCCGCCTGGGCGAGGGCGAGGCGGAAGCCGGCCTCGGTCAGCGGCACCCCCAGCGCCTCGACCTGGAACACGACGAAGAAGGAGGAGAAGCAGAACTGCGAAATGCCATAGAGCGCCGACATGAGGGTCAGCCGGCGCAGCACCGGTACCTCCCGCAGGATGGCGAGGCTGCCCAGTGCCGCCCCCCAGGCGGCGCGCAGGTTCCCCAGCCTGGCGCTGCGGTCGCGCTCGGCATCCAGGGGACGGCGCAGGGGCTGCAGTGCCAGGCCGGCAGCGACGAGAAAGCCGGCCACGGCAAGAATGCCCGCCCGCCAGCCGAAGGCCTCGGCGATCACCGGCGTCGCGGCGGCGATCAGCATCGCCCCGGCCGGCACGCCGCATTGCTTGAGGCTGAAGATCAGCGAGCGGCGGTTGGCCGGCGCCTTCTGAGCCAGCAGGTGGCTGCCCGCCGGCGTCACCGGCCCGTGGCCGAGCCCGCAGGCGAAAGCCGACAGCGCGAGCGCCACCGGATGCGCCAGCATCGACAGCGCCAGCGCGAATCCGCAGAAGGCCAGCCCCGCCTGCAACACCCGGATGCCGCCGTAGCGATGGATGAACGCGCCGGCCAGCGGCCCCGACACCAACGCCCCGCAATAGACCAGCGCCGTATGGACCCCGGCCAGTGCCGCAGGAATGCCAGCTTCGGCAGCTATCGCCGGGGCCAGCACCGGCACGGCGAGGAACACGCCCATGCCGGCGAGATGCACGCCGAGCAGGGCAAGCATCACGGTCCAGACGGAAGGGGAGTGTGTCATGCTGCAACGCGATGCTGGACCGGCGATGACCGCCCGACAACCGGGGGTGGCACGCCGGAATGGCGGAATGCGGCGGGTCGTGACGTCTTTGCGGGCATCGGGCCGCTGCGGCGCCGCATGCCTGTGCCTTCTCACGCAGGTGGCATGGGGGGGCGACTTGACCGCTGCCGCCGGGATGGGGTCCCTGCCGGCATGAACGGCGCCCGGCAACTCCTCCTCACATTCCTGTGCCTGCTTGCCCTGCTGCCAGCCACCCGCGTGGCCGCGCAGGTCGAGGAACCCCAGCCCTTGCCCGCGGTGGAAGCCCCATCGCCGCCACCTGCCGCGCAGAGGCCGGTGCGACAGCCGACCCCACCGCGCAACGCCGCAACCAGGCCCGCCGCACCGGCGACCGCGACGGCGGCCGCGCCGGACGCGCTATCCGCCGGGGAGGCGCAACGCCTTCTCCATCTTCTCCAGGACGATGCGCAGCGGGGCGAGTTGCTCCGGACCCTGCGCGCCCTGAGCGCCGCGACCGGCGGAGCGGCGCCGGCACCTACCGGCGCGGCCGCCCCGCCGGCCACCGGCACCCCGCCGACAACACCGGAAGGCCAGGCGGCGGCGACTCCACCGCCGGCCGAGGAGGCGATCCTCGCGCCCAATACGCTGGGCGCGCAGCTTCTCCAGGGCGCCTCGCAGCGGCTCTCGGCGCTGTCCGAGCAGATGGTCGGGACTGTCCGCGCCGTCGCCGACTTGCCCTCGGTCGTCGCTTGGTTCTCCTCCATGGCGCGGGACCCGGTGACGCAGTACCGGGTCCGGGACGCCGCCTGGAAGCTGATCCTCGTGCTCGGCCTCGGCCTGTTGTGCGAATGGGCCATGTCTCGGGCGCTGACACGCGCGCGCGACCGGCTAGATTCCCTCGCGCCGGAGGAGGGCGTCGCCTATTCCTGGCTCCGCAAGGTGCCGCTGGTCGTGGCGCGGCTCGGGCTCGACCTGCTGCCCATCGCAGCCTTCGCCGTCGTCTCCTACGGGCTGATCGGCGCCGTGCAGCCGGTGGTGACGACCGAACTCGTCATGCTGACGATCAACAATGCCTACATGGCGTCCCGCGCCGTGATGGTGGCGTCGCGCATGCTGCTCTCCCCGGCTTCACCCATGCTGCGGCTGCTGCCGGTGGCGGATGAGACGGCGGCCTACATCACCATCTGGCTGCGCCGGATCACCGTGGTGATCGTGGTCGGCTACGCGGTGGCGGAAGCGGGCCTGCAATTCGGCCTGCCCTGGAGCGCCTACGATTCCATCCTGCGGGTCTGCATGCTGCTGGTGACGATGTTCCTCGTCATCGTCATCCTGCAGAACCGGGCGGCCGTTTCCGAGGTCCTGCGCGCCCCTCCGCTGCCGGAAGGGACCGAACCGGAACCAACGCGGCGCATGCTGCGCGCAGTTCGTGACCGCGCCGCGGAGATCTGGCACTTCATCGCCATCGCCTGGCTGATCGCCGCCTGGGGCGTCTGGGCGCTTGAGGTACAGGGCGGCTTCTGGCGGCTGATCCGCGTTTCGCTGATGACGCTGGTGGTGCTGGGCGGTGCCCGGCTGGTCGATATGGCGGTCAGGCGGCTGATCCAGCGCGCTTTCCGCATCACGCCCGACCTCGCCCTCCGCTATCCGGGGCTGGAACCGCGGGCAAACCGGTACCTGCCGGTGCTGAAGGGTGCCTTTTCCTTCTTCATCGGCGGCATCGCGCTGCTGCTGCTGCTCGAGGTCTGGGGCCTCGAGTCCTTCTCCTGGTTCGGGCAGGGCAAGCTCGGCAGCAGGCTGGTCGGCTCCATCGCCTCCATGGGCCTGACAATCCTGGTGGCAATGGCGGCGTGGGAGGCGGCGAACGCCGCCATCGAACGCCACCTGTCGCGGCTGTCGCGTGACGCCAAGGCGGCACGCAGTGCGCGGGTCCGTACCTTGCTGCCGATGCTGCGCACGGCGCTGATGATCACGATCCTGGTCGTCGTCGCCTTCATCTTCCTGACCGAGATCGGGGTGAACGTCGCCCCGCTCATCGCCGGTGCCGGTGTCGTCGGCATCGCCATCGGCTTCGGGTCGCAAACCCTGGTCCGGGATGTCATCACCGGCATCTTCCTGCTGTTCGAGGACGCGATGGCGGTGGGGGACGTGGTGCAGGTTGGCGGCCTGGGCGGCGTGGTGGAACAATTGTCGATCCGCTCCATCAAGCTGCGCGCACTGGATGGCAGCCTGCACATCATCCCGTTCAGCGCCGTGACGACCGTGACCAACCAGACCCGGGACTTCGCCTTCGCGGTGATCGACGTGTCCGTCGCCTACGGCCAGGACACCGACCGGGTGCTGGACGTGCTCAAGGACATCGCCAAGGATCTGCGCGAGGATGTGAAGTGGCGCCCGGTGATCCGCGACGACCTGGACATCCAGGGCGTCGAGCGCTTCGCGGATTCGGGCGTCGTCATCCGCGTGCGGCTGAAGACCGACCCGTCCCAGCGCTGGGGCGTGGCGCGCGAGATGAACCGGCGGATCAACAAGAAGTTCGACGAGCTGGGGATCGAGATTCCGTATCCGCACCAGAAGCTGGTGCTGGAGAAGGGCGACGGACGGCACCCGGCGGAGCCGGCGCCGGCGCCGGCAGCGGCCTCGGAGTGACGGAGCGCCGGGCCGATCCAGGCTGGTGTCACGAGCTGAGAGGATCGCCGCCCGGTTCGCGCAACCGTAGGCGCCGCTGATAACCGGAGAGGGGCTTTGCCCCTCTCCGAACCTCTCCCCAGCAAAGGCCGAAGGGCCTTTGCAAACCATTACCCGGCGCCGAGCACAATCGGCGCGCCAGAACGTCGAAGCGGGAACGTGCTCCGCGGCATGCGTGGGTGCGGCACCATGTCCAAGTCCCGCGCTGAACCAGCGTCTTCGGCACCGTTCGTTGGTTTCCCAGAAGCCTTGAAAGCCTGGATCCGCGAGGGACGGCGACGCCGCCGGCCTTGCCGGCATGTGCTCCAAGCGTCTCGAGCGGATGGGAGCAGAAGCTGCTTATCTGCGGTCAGGATGGAAGCCGGCGCATCCGGGTAGGCTTGGCCGGCAAGGCTGTGATTGGCGCGAAGCCGTTGGCGTCGCCCCTTTCCTCATCGGCCAATCGTCGGACCTCCAATGCAGAAAGGGGCGCCTTTCGGCGCCCCTTCCTGGTATCCGACGCTGATGCGTGCGATCAGCGGAGGATGATTTCCACGCGGCGGTTCTGCGGCTCGCGGGTGTTGTCCGGGGTCGGGACCAGCAGGTTGGTCTCGCCGAAGCCGCGGGCGGTGATCTGGTTGCGGGGGATGCCCAGGCGAACCAGCTCGGCAG
>NZ_JAAEDI010000045.1 GCF_018129025.1 Neoroseomonas terrae
GGCGCCGCCGACGCGCCGGGCGCCGGGGCGCTGCCGACGGGCTGCGACGGAAAGCGGATGAACGAGACGACGGTGAACACCAGCGCGTGCAGACCGAACATGGCCGCGTAAGTGGCGAGATAGACCGGCATCCAGGCATCGAAGGTCAGCCGCACCAGCGATGGCCCCAGGATGCCCGCCACTACGCCACCAGCCGTTACCCAGGAGATGGCGCGGGCGCGCCAATGGCCGGGCACCAGTTCGACCGCGGCGAAGCGATACTGATGCAGGCATGCGACGGCATAGCCGAGCAGCAGCCCGCCGAAGCACATCACCCAGAAATTCGCCAGGTAAAGTCCGGTACCGATCACGGTCGCGCCGGCCATGCCGAAGCTGGACCCGACGCGGAAGCCGAGCCGCCGCCCGCGCCGCTGCATCAACAGCGCCGCGGGAAAGACCGACAGCATCACGCCGAGATGGGTCAGCGTCGCCGGCAGCGTGGCCAGGTCGCGGTTCGGAAAGAAGGTAACGATCGACAGCGCAGTCGCCGCAACCATCATGGTGTTGCTCGCCTGCCCCAGCGCCTGACAGACCGCCAGAAGGAAGAGATTGGCCTGGGTGCGGCGGTCCAGGGATGGATTCGGCTGTTCGGGCGCGCTCATGGAGAAATTTCTCGGCCAGACCGGCCGCGCGGGAAAGCGGTCCGCGAGCTAGGTCTGGCATGCGTCAGGCGGGGGACCGGCTCAGTGAAAGACCCGGCCGGCGTCGATGACGATGGTCTGGCCGGTCATCGTCTCGGTCCGGCACATCGTCACCACCATGTCGGCACAGTCGTCCTTGTCGGCCGGCTTCTTCAGCAGCGACGCGGTGGCCGAACTGGCCACCTGCTCGGGCCGCAGATTGGCGGTGGCCCGCGTGCCTTCCAGCAGGCCGGGGGCGACGCAGTTCACCAGCGTCTCGGGCGCGAGGGCGACCGCCATGCATTTCGTCAGATGGATCAACCCGGCCTTCGACACCGCATAGGCGATCGAGGAGCCGCTGGGCCCCAGCCCGGCGACCGAGGCGATATTCACGATCCGCCCCCTGCCCTGCGCCTTCATGACCGGCGCGACCGCCTTGGTCAGGCGCATCGGGCCCGTGAGGTTCACCGCCATGATCTTCTCCCACAGTTCCTCGGTCATCGCATCGAGGTCGGGGAACGGGATCGATTTGTTGAAGGCGGCGTCGTTGACGAGGATGTCGAGCCGGCCGAAGCGGGCCTTGACCTCGTCCACCAGCCGCGTCACCGCCGCGGCATCGGTGATGTCGCAGGCGAAGGCGGCGGCCTCCACGCCATGGGTCGCGGCGAGGTCGCTCGCCACCGCCTCGGCCTGGTCGCGGCTGGCGGCGTACATGACGGCGATGGTCGCGCCCTCGCGTGCCAGAGCGTGGCAGATGCGCTGGCCAAGCCCGCCATTGCCGCCCGTCACCAGAGCGACGGCGCCTTTGAGATCCATGGGTTTCCTCCTGCCGGCGGCATCGCGGCGCCTTGCGGCTCGCAGCCTGCGTCGGAAGGGACCGCCCGGCAAGCCGGGCGCGTCAGGTCGCCTCGCGCGCAGGCGCCTTCGGCGCCGCCTGACCCTGCGTGATCAGCCGCGCGCTGCGCTGGTCGCGCAGATAGATCCACACCCAGTTGAGCGACACCATCAGCCGGTTGCGGGCGCCGATCAGGAAGTAGACATGCGCGATGCCCCAGAGCCACCACGCCAGCCGCCCACGCAGCCTGAGCCAGCCGAAGTCGACGATGGCCTCCCGCTTGCCGATGGTCGCAAGGCTCCCGGCGCTGCGGTAACGGAAGGGGCGCGCCGTGGGCTGCCCGGCGAGGCGGGCGCGGATCGTGCGCGCGACATGCCGTCCCTGCTGCTTCGCCGCCGGGGCGACGCCGGGTACGGGCGATCCGTCCGGCGCCGCCACCGCCGCGGCATCCCCGATGACAAAGATCTCGGGATGGCCGGGAACGGAGAGGTCCGGTTCCACCTTGAGGCGCCCGGCGCGGTCCGCCGGTGCGCCGAGCCACGCGGCCGCCGGCGAGGACTGCACGCCCGCCGCCCAGATGATCGTCGATGCCGGCAGTAGCGTGCCGCCGAAGGTCGCGCCCTCGGCCGTGCAGGCGGTCACCGCTTCCCCTAGCGAGATCTCGACGCCCAGCCGTTCCAGCGCGGCCTTCGCGTAGTCGGAGAGATCGGGCCGGAACCCCGGCAGGATGCGCGGCCCGGCCTCGACGAGCACGACGCGCGTCGCCTTCGGATCGATGCGGCGGAACTCGCCGCGCAGCGTGTGATGAGCCAGCTCGGCGATGGTGCCGGCAAGTTCCACGCCGGTCGGGCCGCCGCCGACGATGACGAACGTGGTCAGTGCCGCGCGGCGAAGCGGGTCGTCCTCCCGCTCCGCGCGTTCGAAGGCCATCAGGATGCGGCGGCGAATGGTGGTCGCGTCCTCGAGCGTCTTCAGACCCGGCGCGAAGGGTTCCCACTCGTCATGCCCGAAATAGGCATGCCGCGCGCCGGTCGCGATGACGAGCGTGTCGTAGGCGATGGCCTGCCCGTCCGACAGCAGGACGCGGCGTTCGGCGGCGTCCACGCCGGTGACGGTGCCCAGCAGCGTCGCCACTTCCTCCCGCCCACGGAACAGCCAGCGGATCGGCCACGCGATGTCCGACGTCGCAAGCGAAGCGGTGGCGACCTGATAGAGGAGCGGCTGAAACAGGTGGTGGTTCCGCTGGTCGATCAGCGTGATGCGCACCCGGTCGTTCTTCAGCCCCAGCACCGTGGCCAGCCCACCGAAGCCGCCGCCGACCACGACGACATGGTGCCTGTTGTCGGTTGCCTGTTGGGAGTGGCTCATTCGGCTGCCCGTTCGCCCGTGGAGGGGCCTGCGGGCCCGGGGCGACTTAGCACGGCTTCCCGGACGGGCGGGAGGACAGGAGCATGGCTAATGGATGGCGGCGCCGTGCCTGGCGAGTTCCTTGCGCACGCAAGCGCGCAGCGTCGGCAAGCGTGACCAGGCGAGCGGCAGCAGATCCGCGATTCCGATGGCGAGTTCGCCCCTGCGGATCTCCGCACAGGCTTTCCAGTAGGCTTCCACCTGCGCCCCGGAGTTCGGCGGCGACGCGTTGCTGGCGACTAGCGGCTGCATGATCGATGCCTCCCTTGCCGTTGGCGCCAACGCGATGCGCAGGAGCCGGGTTGCATGAGCGGTGTGAACGGCGCTGTTCGTCCGGTGCGATACCGGAACCAATGACAACGATCAAGCGGCGGATCCAGCCGAGGCGCTGCATCGCATGCAATTCAACGGGCTGCAGGAGCGTCAACGGGCCAGGAACGTCAGCAGGTCCTGCGAAAGCTCTTTCTTGTGCGTGACGTTCAGCCCGTGAGGAGCACCTTCGTACTCACGCAGAGTAGCGTTCGCGATCCCTTTCGCAGCAGGCCGCGCCGAAGCGTCGATCGGAACGGTCTTGTCACCCGTGCCGTGGATGATCAGCGTCGGTACCCGAAAGGCGGAAAGGTCCGGCCGGAAATCCGTGGTCGCGAAAGCCTGCGCGCAAGCGAGCGTCGGCCTCAGGCCGGCCATGAGGGCAACCTGCCGCGACCAGGTCTCCACCTCATCGCTTACCGCGTCGAACAGCAGGCCGGAGCCGTAGAACTGCTTGAAGAATGTCGTGAAGAAGCCGGCGCGGTCGGCCCGCATCTGCTGGGCCATGTCGTCAAACTGCGACTGCGGCACGCCCTCCGGGTTGTCCGGGGTCTGCAACATGTAGGGCACGACGGATGAGACGAGCGCAGCCTGCCGCAGCCCCTTCCCGCCATGTCGCGACATGTAGCGAGCAACTTCGCCGCCGCCCATGGAGAAGCCCACGACGGTCGCATCCGACGCGCCGATGGCGGCCAGCACGTCCGCCAGGTCATCGGCCAGGGTGTCGTACTCGTACCCGACCCAGGGTTGGTCGGATCGTCCGAAGCCGCGCCGGTCATAGGCGACGACGCGATAGCCGGCTTCGGCCAATGCAACGGCCTGGTCATCCCAGCTATCCGCGGACAGCGGCCAGCCATGGAGCAGGACAACGGTACGGCCGCCCCCGTTCCAGTCCTTCAGATACAGGCTCGTCCCGTCGCGTGTCTCGATGTAGGGCATCGGTAGTCCTCCGATCGAATGGCTCTAGCGCTCCGTTTGGTCCTTCAGGGCGCCCGGAACCTCACCCTTGCCGCGACCGGTGGCGGGTTTGTCCTCCTGCGCGCGCTCGGCATGCGACCTGACCTCGTCGGCCTGCTTGCCGCTGGCGTTGCCGCTGCGTGCGTCGATCGCGCCATCGCGCGAACTGCCTGGGATTTTCGGCTTCGTCATCGGTCGGGCTCCTCTCCCACATCGGGAGAACGCAGCCGGGCCGAGCGCCGTTGCGAAACTTCAGCAGCCCGGCGCGGTTCTCGCATTGCCCCTCGTGGGCATTCCAACACCCATCAACCTACGCCCGCCGTACTCCCTGCGGCGGGCGCCTTTTTGTGCTGGAAAGCAGCGCCCGCCGGGCGGATGGGCCGAAGCGCTACGTGGACTGCGGCTGACGCCGCTCACGCCGCGGGGAACCGCGCTCATCCGCAGCCTGTGGGGGCCCGCCAGAGGACGACCCGCGGTACGGAAGCCCACTCTACGCCAAGCTGGCGCCGGTGGTCGGAGGGGGGTCGGCGCCGGCGTCCGACGGAGCCTGGAGGCTAAGCGCCGCAACCCGACGAAGCGCGGCGGCGAAATCGGTGTGGAGAAGCGGGTCGCTCCCGTTCCTGACATTGTTGTCAGCCGTCGTTGCCGCGCTTCGCAGTTCTTCAGCGGTCCATCCCAGAGGCAGCGCCCCGCTGCGTTCCAGATGCGCCGCGAGCCGCGTCACCAGCGTAACCGCCACCATCCCCAAAATCTTGGCGTCGATCTTTTCCATGATGCCCCTGCTCTGTAGCGAGCCATCCGCTCCATTCGGTGGCTTGTGCAACGGCGATTTTTGGGCGCGCTCTCGCAATCGATCAAGGGGTGGCGCAGTCGCTGCACCGCGCCGTCGTCCTGGGCCGCGTCGGAATGCTTGGGCGGCTGATCGCCCCATGCGCCGTTCGTGATGTCAGCCTGTCTTTGGGCGGACGACGCTGCCGATCATCGCCGCCAGTTCCTTGAGCATGTAGGGCTTGTCGAGGCGCGGAAGGTCGAGCGTCGCCTCGGACGGCAGCTCCGCGTAGCCCGTCGCCAGGACGATGGGCAGGGTCGGCCGCAGGCGGCGCACCGCCTCCGCCAACTGCATGCCCGTCATCTTCGGCATCGAGTAATCGGTGATCATGAGGTCGAAATGCGTGCCCTTCTCGATCGCCGCGAGGGCCTGCTGACCTGACCGCGCCTCCGTCACGCGGTGGCCGAGCTTCTTGAGCATGGAACTCGTCGCCATGGCGATCAGGACATCATCTTCGACGAACAGCACCGCGAGCTGGGTGACGGGCGCGGCCGGCACTGGCGGGGACAGTGGCGGCTCCGCGGCCGGGGCGCCGGCCGCGCGGCTCGCCGGCAGCCACAATTCGGCGCGGGTGCCTCGTCCCGGCTGGCTGGTCAACGACAGCCGGCCATGGAGCTGCTTCGCCAGCCCGTCGATCATCGACAGGCCAAGCCCCGTACCCTTGCCCGGTTCCTTGGTGGAGAAGAAGGGGTCGACGGCCCGCCGGAGGGTCTGGGCATCCATCCCATGCCCCGTATCGGTCACCGACAGGCAGAGATAGTCGCCGGCGACGAGGTCGCCCTCATCCGCCGCGACGCACTGCGCGAGCTCGACGGTCACCGTGCCGCCATCCGGCATGGCATCGCGCGCATTGACCAGCAGATTGAGCAGCGCGAGCTCGAGCTGGTTGGCATCGACCATCGCCCGCGGCAGGCCGGGCCGCAGCTTGAGTTCCAGTTCGCAACCCGACCCGAGCGATCGCTCGATCAGTCCCATCATGCCGCTGACCAGGCCCAACAGGTCGGTTGGCTCGACGCGCAGCGTCTGCCGGCGGCCGAAGGCCAGCAGCCGCTGGGTGAGCGACGTGCCGCGATTGGCGGCCTGCACCGCGCCCTCGATCATCTGCATGGCCTCGGCGTCCGCAGCCGCCACGCGATGGCGCAGCAAGTCCAGGTTGGCGAGCACGGCGAGCAGCAGGTTGTTGAAGTCGTGCGCCACGCCGCCGGTGATCTGGCCGATTGCCTCCATCTTCTGCGACTGCCGAAGCTGGTCCTCGGCGCGCTGGCGCTGCGTCATCTCCTGCAGCACGGTCTTGTGCGCCGCGTTCAGGGCGCCCGTGCGCTGCGCGACGCGCTCCTCCAGCGTCTCGTTCAGGTGGCGCAGCTTTTCCTCGTTGTCGCGCAGTTCCTCGATGCGGGCCTTGGCCTCGAACTGGCGGCTGCGCCCGCGAATGGCGGTGCGGGCGACCGAGACGAAGGTCGTGGGATGGAAGGGACGTTCGAGGAAGGTGACGTTTCCGAGCAACTCCGACATCCGGGTCGCCTCGGGATTGCGCTCCGGCCCGCCGCCGTGTGCGGTCAGGATGACGAAGGGCAGGTCCGACCAGGCGGGCTGCGCCTGGACCCAGGTGGCGAGGGGGCGAAGGTCGGTCCGCGACAGCGCCTCCTCCGTCGCCACGACGAAGCCGATTTCGCCGTTGAGCGATCGGACGAGCGCCGCGGCGTCGGGGTGGGGCAGGATCGTCATTGCCAGCCCCGCCTCGCGCATCAGCCCGTCGATGATCGCCACATCACGACCGATGGGCGCGAGCACGGCGACAATCGATGTTCTGGAACTCGGAATGACGTCAATCCCCCTTCCGGTTCAGCAAGGGGGCGCGGTCGCCGACGAAGGTGGGCACACCGCGCAGCACGCCCTGGAACCCACTGAGGGGCTCGCCCAGGGTGAGCCCGTTTGGGCCGATCCGAAACTCCCGGATCGTGGCTTCGTGG
Organism: Neoroseomonas terrae; assembly: GCF_018129025.1. Taxonomy (GTDB): domain Bacteria; phylum Pseudomonadota; class Alphaproteobacteria; order Acetobacterales; family Acetobacteraceae; genus Neoroseomonas; species Neoroseomonas terrae. Next base: position 6,967 of record NZ_JAAEDI010000045.1, read on the forward strand.
TTACCCGTGCGCTTCTTGATGATCGAGACGGCCCGCCGCACCTCGCCCAATGCCTCGAAGTATCGCAGGAGCACGACGGTATCGGCGAGATAGGTGATGTCCACCGGCGACCGCATGTCCCCTACCAGGCCATGCTGGGAGACGGTCAGGAAGGTCGAAGCGCCCTGGCGGTTCAGATACTGAAGCAGTTCATGCATATGCAGCACGAGCGCGTTTTCATGCGGCATCGCCGCCTGATAGCCGTTCAGGCTGTCGATCACGACGGTCTTGACCTTAGCACGGTCGACCTTGTCGCGGACACGATGGGCGAATTCGCCGGGGGCGAGCTCGGCTGCATCGAGCTGCTCGATGTGCAGCGCGCCGCTGTCGCGCATCGCCTCCAGATCGAAGCCCAGTGTCCGCGCGCGGGCAAACAGCAGGCCGAGCTCCTCATCGAACGCGAAGACTGCCGCCCGTTCGCCGCGTCGGACGGCAGCCGCGACGAACTGGAGGGCGAAGGTGCTCTTGCCCGTACCGGCCGGACCAAGGACGAGCGTACTGGACCCGCTCTCGATACCGCCGCCCAGCAACCCGTCGAGTTCCGCGACGCCACTCGTCACCAGCCGCCGGTCGTAGCTGGACCGATGCTCGGAGGCGACGAGGCGCGGGAAGACCGCGACGCCGCCCCTGCGGATGGCGAAGTCGTGGTAGCCGCCGCGAAAGGCGCGCCCGCGATACTTCATCACGCGCAGCCGCCGACGCTCGGCTCCGTAGTCGGGGGCCAGTTCCTCCAGCTTGATGACACCATGGACGACGCTGTGGACGGTCTTGTCGAGCGCGTCGGAGGTCAGGTCGTCCAGCAGGAGCACCGTCACGTTCCGACGCGCGAAGTAGTGCTTCATCGCCAGCACCTGCCGGCGATAGCGCAGGGAGCTCTGCGCCAGCAGGCGGATCTCGGAGAGGCTGTCGAGCACGATGCGCTTCGGCTGGCAGCGTTCGACCGCCGCGAAGATCATGCGGATGGTTTCACCGAGTTCAAGATCGGACGAATAGAGCAGGCTCTGCTGCTGTTGCTCGTCGAGCAGGCTCTCGGGGGGGGCGAGTTCGAAGATCTCGACCGATGGGTCGATCGTCCAGCCGTGTGAACGCGCGCTGTCGCGCAGTTCAGCGGCGGTCTCCGACAGGGTGATGTAGAGGCCACGTTCCCCGGCGAGTGCCCCGGCGAGCAGGAAGCTGAGACCGATCGTGGTCTTACCGGTGCCGGGATTCCCTTCCAGAAGGTACACATGGCCGGGCGAGAGCCCGCCGGCGAGCACGTCATCGAGCCCCCCGATGCCTGTGAGCGCGTGGGCCGCAGTGTCGCCGTCGGAATCCTTCATGTCCTCCTGCCCGTAGCGTGCATGCCGAGATGGCATTTGTCCGGGCGGAAAACGCAAGCCCGGCGGCCGGGTTGCCGACGGTCGGGGGGGGTGGCACCGCGGCGGTGGAGATGGCGGGCTTCGGCGACATCGGGTGAGGCGCGACGCGGATCGGCCGTCTATCGCCAGGCTAATGCTGCTTCACAGCCTGCTTGAGCAACGCGCTGGGAACGAGGGATTTACAGCAGAAGCCACCGGGCTGGTCCGCGCAGATAGCCTCGAGGCGAACATGGGGCTGCAAAGCCTCAAAGGGGACAAACCTACGCTGGCCGAAGCGAAGATCGGCAAGAACTACTTGGATGGCGAAGAACTGTATCAGCTGCACATCCTCTGCGAGCAATGGCTGATTGAATCCGCTGCGATCCGTGCCCGGAAGATGACCATGGCGCAGCTCGCTGTGAAATTCGACGAGCTGCTTAAATTCCAGGGACACGAGGTCTTCGGAGCATACAAGGACTTCCTTCGCGATCGCGCGCACGCGCACGCAGCCCGGGAACTTGAAGCTTGGAAGGAGCGCACCGCGAAGGAGGTCGTTGCGCCGAAGAAGAGGCCGGCAGCATAGCGAAGCTGCCCGCCCCCCTTACCCCATCCACACCGGCGCCCAAAGCACCACGGCGATGGCGGCGGACCAGATCAGCAGCCAGAACTCGAGCGGAAGACGCATGCGCCTTCAACGAGCGCGGGCGCGCCCCGCTGCACGCTCACCGCGATTTGGTTACAGTCCATACGCAATAGTTGCAGGACAAACGGGTGATGACGTGCAGATTTGATCGCGTTGTGAGCGAAAAAACCGCTTCCATCGTGGCGCAGCAGGCGTACGCTCGAACCTATGAGGCGCGTATCGGGACTCCTGATAGCCGCAGTGCTTGCATCTGCCGCCCTGATACTACTGGTGGTCGCGGGCACGCTGATCCTTGATCAGATCGCATCCGCTGCTGATGTAACGCCGCTAGCGACGGGGGTCCGCGCGTAACGGCGCCGGTCACCAAGGCAGGACGCACGCGGCTGCGGCCAATGCCGCCACGACGACCGCAGCGAGGTACAACCAGAATCGCACGACATGCTCCGCGGGTGACGGCCGGGCTAGCGGCCCGCCTCACCCAGCGAACGTGCCAGGCGCCATGTAACGGAGCTGTGTGCGCGGCGCATTAACCTAGGTTAAATGGCCGGAGGCGTCGGTATCAAAGCTGGGTCACTCACTAGGTAACCAAGAAGGAGTACGGCTCCCAACAGCAGAGCGCCCGTCGCGATCGACAGGAAGAATAGAGCGATTTCAAACCATGACATACCAGCTGTACGCGCCGGCATGAGGTTTAGATGCAGCGCACCATGACCTTTCCTCTGATCGCGGCCGGCCCCCGACCTTCACCCCCGCCGCCACCGTCGTCCCTTCAATCTGCCCCAGCGTTCCCAACTGGTGGCCGATGTAGCAGCGGAGCTCGCGCGTCTGGCCGATGCGTTGGATCTCGAAGCGAAGCCCGCTTCCCTGTAATTCAGGCGCGCCATCACGGCCGCCAAGTCGCGCGCTGCCCGCTCGAGGTCGGGGTCTTCGATGCGGGGGCTTGGGCATGGCGGAAGAACGCGGGCGGGTCAGGCCGCCTTGCGGAGACTATCCACCGGGCAGCGACAGCCGCAATTGAGGGCCAAGAGTTGCTTGCCACTATATGCGAGCGACTCGCAACTAACGTGATGAGGCGCAGGACGTGGGGGCGCGATGGGGCCGAACGACAACAGCGGGGACTCTCTTCGAGGGTTGCGTTCTCGCGCCCGAAATGCGCTGGCGCGTGTCCGAATCACAAGGCGCGACCAGGTCACGAGCGAGGTCCTTAGCGCGCTCCGCGACCTGGAGTACGTGGGGACCAATACGGTGGCGGAAATCGCCGCGTGGGCTGGATTGCCCCTCCCCCAGCTGACCAAGTTCGAGAAGGCCGTCGTGCAAAGACTTCGGTTGAGAGGATGGGTCGTCACACCGCCGCCCGAGGAAGCCGACTGCGGGTTGGGCGATCCGTCGCATCGCCAGGAAGACGCCAGCTCAACACCGCCCCAGGCCGTGCCGGCGCAGCAACCAAAAAGCACGCCGAGCCGATGAGGCAGAGTGCTGGCAGGTTGAGTGAGCGATGCACCTCCTCGCCGCGTTTTGGTTGCACACCCGCGTAATAGTTCCGTGGATGAGACGGTGGATAACGTGCATTGTTGATCGCGCCGTGAGCAATCTCTGTCTTCACAAAGCTCGCGCGGCCGTTACCGTACAACCATGAAGCGATTTCCCGGCATCATCCTGAGCGCCTTGCTTGCATCAGCTGCCCTTCTACTCTTAGTCGCGGGCACGACTATGATGGGCAATGTGACGTCCTTGGACGCCCATAACCTGGACGCCCCAGCCTCTCTTGCTCTTCGCGGCTGACGCCTGCGCAAGATCGAAAGCAGATGCGGTGCGCCGCCTCCCCGCAGGGATTCTGTCCCGCGCCCTCGGCGTATCCTTCCGGCGGCGATGGAGGAAATGGGCGGCGATCTCGACGACCAGTCCGCCGCCTTTCGAGAACCTGGCGGGCTTCCGCGGGTCTAACCGATCACCTAGCGCTGCGCCCGCCCAGCGACCTCGAGCCGGACCCGGCCGTCGATCCGCTGGATCGCCCGCGCGGTTGACTGCCTACCATCATGTCAGGTCTTCCTGATTGCCGCCGGGGATTCTAGCGAGGAATGCATTGAAAAAGCGGCAGTTCTCTCGCTTCCTCGAGATGACGAATTGCCTGGCCAGCGAGGCCGGCGCGGGATGGCGTCATCGTCTCAGCCACAACCCGACCAGGACGCCAGAGAACATTGCGTAGATTACCGACTGGACCGGCCGCTCCTGAATTCTGTGCACGCACCGGATAGCCCAGCGCTCAGCGGCCGTAATGCCGTCATGAGCGGCGTCGGCAGCCGCCTGCACGCTGTCCACTGGGTTGGTGGCTGTGTCGCTCATGATGTGTGGCCTCGCTGTGGAGAACCCGCAACGCTTCAGCCGCCTAACGGGTTTGAGGCTCGCGGAAGTGTGGCGGCGAGGCGCTTCTAGATGTCGGCCGCCCTTTGCGCTGACTGAGGCGCATCGGGCGAGGGCAAGACGGTTTGCCTGGGAGCCTCCGCCCCCCCCCGCACGTCATAGCCGGTCTGAAACCTTCCCCCGCGCCTGCTGTTCAAGGCGGGCAATGAGTGAAGGGATTAAGCTGATGAAGTGGGTACTTACACTGGCGGTGATGCTCGCCTCAGCGACGGCAATTGCCCCGCAGGTCGGGGCACAAACGCCCGTGCCGAACCAGAACACCACCCAGCCGGGGCCGCTGCCGAGAGGCGACATCTCGGAGGCGGTGGCGCAGAGCCGCCTTCAGGCGGCGGGGCTGCGGAATATTCGCGACCTGACGCGGCGCAGCGATGGGACTTGGCGTGCGCAGGTGACCTCATCTCAAGGCGTGGATGGCGAAGCAATCATCGACGCGGGCGGTAACGTCCAGCTGAGCGATGGCGTCGCTCGGAATCCAATGCCCACGCCGCGATAACTGCGGGATTCAGCGCGCGGGCAGCATGCGTATTGAGCGCTGCCCGCAGCCTGGCAAATCATTTCTGAACTTAACCACCATCTTCAAGACGAGGTTTCCGGGCTCGCGCTACGGCAGGTATCGTGATGATCCGAAGCCGTCGCTGCGCATCGCCGCTTTTGCAACGGCGCAGGACAAGGTCCGCAGGGAGCTTCTCCGTAATGTGGAACCAAGCCGCGCGTCTCGCGTTGGGATCATCGCTGCTTCGAGAGGGAAGAACGCAATGACCAATTCATCTCTGCGGCGTGGTCTCCTGACGGCCGCCGTCCTCACCATCCCTGGTTTCGCTCTGGCACAGGCGCCGGCGACCACCCGGCCCGCCACGCCGCCGGTGGCCTCGCCGCCCGCGACGACGGTGACCACTCCTACGCCTGCGGCAAGCGCCCGCCGTGCCAGCCAGATCATCGGTGCGAACATCATCAACGATGAGAACCGCGGTGTCGGTGAGGTGCACGATCTGATGGTCGACACGGCCGGCGGCGCGACGATCGCCGTTCTGTCCGTCGGCGGATTCCTGGGCATCGGCGAGCGGTACGTTGCGATTCCGCTCAGCGAGCTCCGCTGGAACAACGATCGGGAGCGCTGGATGCTGCCCGGCGCAACGGTCGACAGCCTGAAGGCGCGCCCGGCCTTCACCTACCCCGAACGCCGGTAAGCGCCTTGCGGCGCTGGTAGCGATACCAGCGCCGTATCGGCCGACCGACGGACGATGGCGAAGATGGGATCCTCGTGCGGACTTTCAACTGATAGCGGCAGGGCAGAGGTTCACGCGGCGGTGGGCCCGCGGATAACCAACTGGCTACCGAGCAAATATCTGACGCGACTGGCACCCCTGCTGGTGCGCGGCCCTCGCCTGTGTGGTGGCGACGCCCGACATCCCGCCGAGTACCGCCGCCGCTCCGACCTCACCAGCTGTCGGCGCGGCACCTCCGCACCATGGGCCGGCCTCGCCGTAGCCTTCGGCGAGGAGGCGCTCCCGGCAGGCTCGGACCTGCGCGACGTCGAATGGGCCGCTCCCCTGCGGACACCAGCGGCCGACGCCTTCGGCATTCCTGAACTCTATGGCCGGCGCATCCATGAACCCCACAGGGGGATGATGGTTGGTAACGCCACATGCCGCGACTGCAAGCGCACCCGCGAAAACGGCAACCTTCATCACCCCCCGGCAATTGCTGACGAGGGTAGCGCAACGTCAAAACAAATCGAGATGAAGCCCGCCGGGTCCGCGTGGGGTCCGCGAGGGAAAATCGCCTTGTGGATAACCGGGAAAAGCGATGGTGGGCGCACAAGGACTCGAACCTTGGACCCGCTGATTAAGAGTGAGTTCTGCACATCAATAATATCAACGGCCTTCTGAACTTCCGGCCGCTGCCCTCAGGTCGAATAACGCATCATGAAATGGATCTTCAGCCCCGTCGCGTCCGCGCCGGCGCCGTCGATATCGATCGTCACCAGGGCATCATCCTCGATCGCCTCGGCGGTCAGAACTGCCGGCACCGCGGCCGTGCGGCTGGTCAGCTCCCCCTGGTCGATCGTCAGCTTGGTGCTGAGGATCGTTGCGCCATCGACATTCACATCGACGGTGACGACGCCGGAGGTTGACGCGCCATTCAGCGTGACCCGCAGCCCCTCCAGCACGCGCCGGCGCAGCATGCGGAAGCTGACCTTGGCGGCGCCCGCTTCCAGCTCCGTCGTCTCATCCCCGCAGGCGATGGTCATGTCGGCGCGCAGGGCCGCCTCGGTGACGTCGGGGATCTCGCCGATGTCCGGCGGCGGCACGAAGAAGCCCGTCCGCGCGATGAAGGCCACGGCGAAGAAGGGCGGGATCGTCGCTACATCATGCTGGTGGTTGTCGGCAGGCGTGATGTCGTGGTCGTGCGGCAGGCCCTCGCCGGTGCTCTCGCTCTCGCTGGGCCGGTCGGCATAGTCCCCCGTGCTGGTGATGACGCCGCCGCCTGCGCCCTTGCTCACCAGGTTGGAGCCCTGGCCGTGCTTGTGCGGCGGCAGCTGCGGGACGGTCAGGGCACGCTCGCCCGTCTTCCCCCCATGGGCGTGCCCACCATTCGGGCTGGTGGTCGCCGAGGTGTTGCCGCCCGTCGACAGGTAGGGGAACACCGGGCCGAAGCCGACGACGAACCGATCGGTCATGTTCGGCGTGCCGTTGGTGCCGTCGGCCAGCTGCCAGCCGTCGGGAATGTCGAGCAGCGAGCCGGTGTAGATGTTGATGATGGTCCGCGGCAGTGCCCGGTTGACGGCGTTCGTGACCAGCAGCTGCACATAGGCCCGATCGACGCCGCTGCCGGAGATATCGGGCTGCAGCATCACCGGATTGCCGTCGCTATCGAAGGCAAAGATGCTGTCCGCGCGGACCGGTGCCGCCGGCAGCACCAGCCCGCCCGGCGGGTCGCCCTGCGGGATGCGGATGGTTCGGGAAAGCCGATCCTCCAGCTGCTGGAAGGTGATGTAGACGCGGTTGCCGTCGCTGTTCAGCGCCTCGGCCGTCAGGTCGCCGCCGTTGGCATAGCTGCTGGTCCGCGCCGTCGGCTGGTCGCTGATCAGCACGATGACATCGGCCGCCTCGGCGCCCGTCAGCAGGTTGACGGTGCCGCCGCCCTGATCGCCGGCGCCGGTTACCGTGTAGTGGGTGCCGTACTGCAGCTCAGTCTCGGTGCTGCCGCGCAGGCGGAACACCGCGACGTGCTGCGGCTCGTACACCGGGAAGTCGAAGGGGAAGGCCGTCTGCCCGCCCGAGGCGATGAAGCGCTCGCGACGGTCATTCTCCGGGATGGTGTTGATCGTCATGGCGGGTCCTCAATCGGGGCGGCCGCCGATCGCGGCGGCGATGGAAGGGGCGCGGTCGGGGCTGCTGGTGCCGGGCCGCCAGAAGAACTCCTGACCGAAGTCCCGGCGGGCGCGGTCCTCCATCCGGCGGAACCGCGTCGGATAGTCGGGGTCCAGGTGCATCTGCATCTGGTCCCAGACGAGCCGATCGAGGGCGAGGCGCGCGTACCAGAGCGAGCTGCCCGGCGTGTTGAACTGAATGAAGCGCGCCAGCTCGCGCCCCACATTGGTGTTCTTCTGCTCGGCCAGGCCCTGGATGTTGCCGCCGGTCAGCCGGGCGAAGTCATCGACCAGGCCGGCCGTGGGCCCGCCGAAGGTCGCCATCCAGAAGCCGCGGTCGGCGCGCGACACGGCGCTGAACAGGAAGTCGCCGAACAAGCCCGACCCGCCGCCTTGCATGAAGGCCGCGCCCCAGAAGCGCGGATCCGTGGTGTCGCGCGGGTCTTTCCCCTGGGCGACGGCCTTCAACTGCATGGCCAGCGCCCCCATCACCGTCAGGGAGACGCCGGTCGCCGCCATGTACCGGCCCCGATCGCCGGCGCGGATGGCCTCGGCGCCGCGCATCAGGTGCCGCGTCATCATCGACACGGGGAAGGTCTTGAACTGCATGGTGCTGCGGATGAACTCGCCCGCCAGCGTGCCGGCGCGGTAGTTGCCGAGGATCATGGCGCGCTCAAGCGCGCCCGGCTCGACGACGGCGAAGTTCGTCTCGGTCTGGACCATCTCCAGCACGCGGGATGCCGCCTGGCGGGTCGCGGCGACGTCGGCCGGCGGCGCATCGGCCGGCAGTGCGCGCACCGCCTGCTCCGGGAAGATGAAGCGCGCGCCGTCTTCCTCGAACAGGCCGGCCGTGCGCACCCGATCCCACGCGGCCGCGTCGATGCCATAGCTGCGGAAGGCACGCTGCAGGCGGGGGTCCAGCTGATCGAGGGTGCGCCCGGCATTGTCCGCCAGGTACCCCAGCATCTCCATGCCGAAGGCCCATTTGCCCGCCTGCGTGTGCGCCGACAGGCCGGAGGCGCGCAGCACGGTGTCGGTCACGCGGCCGGCCAGGTCGCTGAACCCCACCTCCACCTGGTCGCGCATGCCGGCCGAGGCACGCTGTGCCCAGCCATCGGCGATCAGCCCCAGCCGCACCGCCAGCTGCCGGTCATCGGCATTGGCGGGGTTCAGCAGGGACAGGTACCGGCGCATCACGCCCGTGGTGTGCATGCCGTTCCAGGCGGCGGTCTGCCGGATGGTGGCGAAGTCCGTCACCGCGGACAGGGTCGCGCTGCCCAGCTTCGCGGCGGAAAGCCAGGACCGCACGCCCCGCATGGATGTCGCCATCCATTCGGACACGGGGCTGTGGGCGGCGCCGCTCACCTGGTCCCAGATCGCCTCAAGCCGCCGCGCGACGAAGGGCGTGGTGCCCCGCTGCCGCGCGGTGTCGATCAGCATGCGCGCCATCTGCCCGTGGTTCGGCCCCAGCACCTCCATCATCGCGATCTCGCGCGACCGGCCGCTGATGTGCCCCGTCAGCAGGTCATAGATGCCGGCGTCGCCGACGCCGTAGCGGTCGTTGAAGCCGAGCCAGGCATCGCTGCTGGTCCATTCGAAGACGCGGGCATGGTTGTGGCGGTTGGCGAGGTTCGCACTGCCCTGGAACTGGCCCGGCACCAGGTCAGACAGGCCATTGGTGCTGATGCGCTGCCACGCATCGTCGATGATCCCATAGGCCAGGTCGCGCTGCATGCGCTCGCTGGTCTCGAAGCTGCGGATGGTGAGGCGGCCGGCATCGAACTCGCCCCGCATCCAGCGCGTGAAGGCCTGCTGCCCGTCGGCCGCGACGCGCGCATGGTCCCACTGCTGCGGGAAGTAGTTGGCGCGCGGCGGCAGGTTCCCGCCCGCATGGTTGAAGCGCGTCGTCAGGAAGCCTTCCGTCTCGCGCCAGGCATCCGCGGCGCCGCGCGCCACCTGGTTGCCGGTGCTGCCGGCGGCATAGTGCTCGCGCACCAGGTCGCGCAGCCCGGGCAAGTCCCGCGTCAGGCCAAGGTTGCGCGATCGGAAGGCGTCCAGCCCCGCCAGGAAGCGGCTATGCGCCTCCCCCATGACGGCGCGCATCCGGCCCTCGATGCCGACGCCGCCGAGCTGGCCCCACACATCGCGCGCGAACAGCGCCGCCACGCCCGCCGCGAAGCCCCGCTGATGGCTTCCGGCGATGCGCACGCTGCTCTCCGCCGCGATGATGCGCTGCGCCGCCTGGCGCCGCGCCGCAGCGGCGGCAAGCGCCATCTCCTCCGCCACCCGGGCGGCGGCCGTGCCGGGCTCGATGCCGTCGCGCTCCATGCGCTCCTGCAGCCGCCGCTGCGCATCCTCGGCGCCGGCCTGCGTCAGCCGGCCTGCGGCAACGGCGTTCGTCAGGCACTGCGCGATCGTCAGGTTGCCGCTCATGTCGCCCTTCCGACCATGCAGGCGGCCGCCTCGGCCGCGTCCTTCACCGCATCGTCCGCGTCCTCGAGGAGCTGGCGCGCGCCGATGGCGCCAGGTGCCTCGCCCTCAAGCCGCGGCACCGGGATGTCAGCCTGGGCGGCGATGCGCTGCGCCTCCGCCAGCTCGGCATCCGGCACTGCCTTCGCCGCACGGGTGGCCTCCGCCTCGCGGGAGGCTTCAACGATGCGTTCGCGCAGGACGAGCTGCGGATCAACGGGCGGCGGCGTTGCATCGGCCGGCGGTTCTGTTGCGTCAGCACGGGCCGGCGGTGCATCGGGGCGCGGCGGCGGCGCGCGCATCTCCGGCTCGAAGCTGAAGGTCGGCGCGGCATCCTCGGGCGCCGGCGGCGCTTCGTCCTCGGCGCGCGGCGCCGGCGCGTCATCCGCCACGCGGCGGGCCGTGGCAGCCATGGCATCGCCGGCCGGCGGCGGCCCCATGCCGAACAGGTCGGGACCGGATTGCCGCGCCTCGGCCTCGACGATGTAGCCCTGCAGGCGCTCGCGGATCGCCTTCCGGCTCGCCAGCGGTCCCGTCACGCCGGGCTCGCGGTGCAGCGCTGCCAGGAAGCCAAGGCCGCCTTGCGTCAGCGGCACGCGGTCGAAGTCCGCCTGCAGCACCAGGTCCTCGACGCGCAGGTTCTTCCGCCGCGCTTCGTCCAGCGCGCGCACGGCGCCGGCCAGGTCGGCCGTGGCGTCGGCCGCCGGGTCGATGCGGCCGTCGGCGGCAAGCGACCGCATGCGGGCCCAATCGCCGGCGACGTCCTGCAGCGCGCCGGCGACTTCCCGGAAGCCGGCATGGCTAGTCTCCAGGAAGCGGGGCAGCAGCGCCCCCAGCTCGTCGCCATAGGCCCGGGCAAACAGTGCGGCCGCAATGCGCGCGCGGCCCTGGGCGGAAAGCTGCCCCTCGCGGGTCAGGAAGCCGCCCCGTTCCTCCGCCGTCAGGTCCTGCAGGAAGCGGCGGACGAAGTCGGCATTGGCCGCGCTGTCGATATCGCCGCCGCGCCACAGCGGCAGGGCGGCATCCATGCGCTCGGCATCGCGGGCGGCCGTCTCGGCAGCGCCGGCCTCCAGCGTCGCCCGGCCATTGGCTTCCCGCACGAAGGCGCTGCGCTCGGATGGCGATAGGCCAGAGATGCGGCGGGAGATCAGCACCGGCTGGCGATATCCGGCGACGTCGTACCCGGCCTCGCGCAGGGTGGTCAGATACGCCTGCCGTTGCACCTCGTGCTGCGGGTTCCGGAAGATGGAACGCAGCGCCATGACACGGCCGTTGCCGCTTTCCACCACCTGGTCGCCGGCGACGATCGGCGCACCGAAGCCCGCCTCGCGGTTCGGCAGCAGCCGGTCGGGAATGAACTCGGCGGCGATCTTGCGCACCTGGTCGCGGGACGGCGCCGCGCCGCGGTCGCGGGGCTGCACGCCCTCATCATGCGGGAAGGCCGGGTTGGGGCGGCCGTCACGCAGGTGCGACGCGACCAGGCTGTCGATCTCGACGATCTGCGGTTCCAGCAGCACCGGCCGGCCAGCCGGCGTGAAAGCGTTGAAACGGGTCAGGCCCGGGCTTAAGTTCTGGGCGGCGGCACCTGGTTCCCGTTCCGGACGTGGAGGTAGGGGCGGGCCTTCGGGCCTAGATCCAACCGTTCCAGGACCGCCACCTGTTTCCGACCCGCGCTCGAAGTACATGGTCTTGAACGCCAGCCGCTGACGGGTGGCGCGGACTTCCTCGATGATCACCATCGTGCCGTCCGGCAGCTGCTTGTAGGCACGCAGCACCGGAAGGCCCTGGCGATTGTAGCCCTGGTGTTCATAGCGATCGGCCGTCGCCAGCCATTCGCCCACACTGCCCAGGTCCTGTTCCGTGACCGGCCGGATGGCCACGGCCTGGCCGTCAGGCCCATGGCGCCGCCAGGCGTGCCGCATCTCATCCGTCTGCATCACGTGCTCGTAGCCGGCGATATCCAGCTCGGGCGCGGCCTGACGGATGCGGGCGGCCAGTGCATCGTCCACCACCCCGAAGCGCAGCGCGACGCTGACCGGCGGCCCCGACAGGTACTGCGCGATGGTGGCGGCGGCGTCGCCGGCGTTCACATCCACCACGGGCACGCGCGGCGCGCGCACGGGCGCCGTCGTCTGCGGCGGCAGCATGCCGGCGGTGACCGCAACCGTGGCGCTGTCTGCCGCCGCCGCATGGGCATTGTGTATCTCGGCGCCGCCGGGGCGGTAGCCGTCGGCGATGATCTGTTCCTGCGCCAGGCTCGCGGCATCCTGTTCGGCCCGCGCCGTGGCGGCGTCCGGCGCCGGCAGGCGGCCCCGAAAGGCGCGCCAGCCTTCGACCAGGCCGCGCAGCCCGCCGCCGAGCACAGCGCCGCCGATCGCCGCCTCGGCCACGTTCTCGCCGAAGGTGTCGGGCAGCCCGATCTCGACGCGGTACGGGGCGGCACGGAACTCGACGCCCGTCTGCACGGCCGCAGCGACCGCCCCCTCACCTGCTGCCGTGGCGCCGATGCGCGCGGCGGCCCGGCCGCCAACCGTCACGGCGCTTAGCTCGGCGATGCGCAGCAGGCGCGCCGGCGCGCCGATCGGCAGGGTGGCGAGCTGCACGGGGTCAGAGAACGCGCCGAAGATCGCACCGGTCAGCCCGCCGAACCCGCCGCCCCCGACCAGCCTCGCGGCCTCGGCCTCCCGATAGGTGGCAGCCGCGCGCTGACTGGCGCGCTGCTGGATCTCCGCCGAGGTGGGCGGCATGTACCCGGGCAGGTCGCCGCGCATGCCCCCGGTGCCGCGCGCGATGCGCTCCACCCATTCATCCCAGGCGAGGCGTCCCTGCTCGGCAGCGTCCAGCGTGCCGCGGCTTTCCAGGGCCGGGGCGCCGATGTAGCTGCCTTCGCTGTTCCAACCGCCACGACGACGCCAGTTTGCGGGCACGTCGGTCAGGCCGGCCTGCCGCGCTTCATCGGCGACGCGGTCGATCTCGCGAAACAGGTTCCGCTCGCGGGAAGCGAGCATGCCTGTCGCAAGCATGTTCTCGTATTCGAGGTCGAAGCGTTCGGCATTGGTGCGGGGCACCGTTGGCAGCGGAATGCCGATGGGGCGCTGCTGCTCGCCGCCCCAGATATCCAGCTCGCTCATCGGCCGAACAGCCGCGACCCGACGGGTTCGTTGCCGATCTGGCTGCGACCGGACCGCCAGTTGCGACGTGCAGGATTGCCGCTGTCGTCATACTGCTCGGCTTGGTCCTCATGCAGTCGCTCCGCGAAGGCGGTTGCCTGCTCGACCGTACGAAAGATGCCGAAGTGACGGCCCGTGCGGTCGAACTGCTCGATGGCTTCCCCTTCGCTCATGATCCGGCCGTCGTCGCTGACGGTCGGTATCACCACCTCGCCGCTATCCGTGCCGATGGAGATGGTGCGCACGGTGCTGATCGTGCCGTCATCGTTGCGGACCACGGGGCGGTTCGTCAGGTCGATGTTGCCCCGCTGGACCATGCCCGCAGGGTCAGTCGCGGGGTCGGGATCATCCCAGCCGTCGATGCGGCGGGCGCCCGTCGCGGCTGGCTGCAGCCGATCACGCCCCGTCGGCGGCGGCGGCGTGGGTGCGACGCCGCGCATGTCCAGGATGAAGGGCGCGCCAGGCCGGCTCGCGCTCATCACCGACATGCCGTTGTAGAGCACCTGGTACCGGCCATCGCCGACGGCCACCAACCGCGCCGCCCCGTGCTGCAGCATGTCCCCGGTGAAGCGCCTGCCGCCGGCCGCGGCATCGGCCATGGCGCTCTCGGGCAGGCGATCGAGCGTGCGATGGAAGGCATCCCCATCCACGCCGGAGGGCAGCCGCGTCCGTGCCCCGTTGTAGCTCGTCGTCGGCGCGACGCGGGCAATCGCCGCGCGGAAGCGGCTGCTGTCATAGGTGCGGCCCAGCTCGCCGGCGGCGGAGAGTTCGGCGGCATAGATGGCGCGGGCCGCGGCCAACACGCCATCGCGCGCCGCCGGGGACGCGGCGAAGGCTTCGCCCAGCTCGCTGTCCGCATCGGCGCTCATGCGCGGCTGCGGCATGTTCGACGGCGGGCTGTCGCGCAGCACCTGCAAGCCCTGCAGGATCTGACCGGCCAGCGTCGGATCGCTGCCGACGCGCGTCGCCGCCATGATCGCCACGTCGCGCCGCGTGTCCTGGTCGCCGCCGGTCAGCCGCGCCTGCTGCATCACCTGCACCAGGCGATCCTGCCCGACGGCTGCATGCAGCCCGCGCAGCCGCTCCAGCCCCTGCTGCGGGGTCGGCGCCTGCACGACGCTATCGGACAGGGCCGTGACCAGGGCCTGCGGCAGCACGCGCCGCTGCGGCTCCGGCACGCCCTGGCGCTGCTGCTCCGCGGCCAGGCCGTCGATCAGCGAAGGCAGCGCTTCCATGTCGCCGGCGACGACACGCTGTTGCAGCGCCTGCAGGGCCGGGCTGACTTGCGCGACGTAGCCGGCCGGGTCTTCAGCGATGCCTCGGTCGCGGTGATCCAGCGCCTCGCGCCACGCTGCGCTCAACCGCGCAGCCTCGGCCGCATTGTCTCCGCCGGCCTGCGCCAGTTCGAGTTCGACCAGGCGGCGTTCCTCGGGCGAGGCCGTCGCCGCGCGCACGCGCAGCGCCGCCTGCATCGCGGCTTGCGACGCCTCTCCCGAGACGCGCGCCGCCCATTCTGGCGTCTGTCCTGCGGCAGCGGCTTCCTCAGCCGAAACGATGGCGGGCAGGCGGGTACCGACCCGCGATGGATCGCCGCCCGTGGCGGGCAGCAGCGCCTCGACATAGCGGCGGGTTTCGTCCGGTACCGTCCCCGAGCGACCGCCGTCGATCCAGCGCCGCACGTTCTGATGGCCCCAGTTATAGGCCATCAGCGCGTGCTCATGGTTCCCGCCGAAGGCATCTAGCAGCCGGCGGTAGTACTGGAAGGCCCACGGGATGGCCCGCGCCGGATCGGTCAGGGCCTCGCGGGGCAGCGGCTGCATGCCGAAGCCGGGGTCGGCCGCCGTCGCCGGCATGATCTGCGCTGGCCCGACGGCGCCGGCCGGGCTGACCGCGCCGGCGCGGCCGCCGCTCTCGCGCCCCAGCAAGGCCAGCCCAAGGAACTCAGGCACGCCGTGCTGGGCGGCGGCGGCGCTCACGATCGGCCGCCATTCCTGGGGCACGGCGTTCGCGTGGCGCACCGCTGCCGCGGCATTCGTCGTCAGCGTCGCGCTGCGGTCCCGGATCGCGTCCTGCAACGCTGCCGCGTTCACCTGCGCGCCACGCTCTCGGGCCAGGTTCAGCACGCGCGCCGCATTGGCCGGGTCCGCCATGAACAGCGGGGAGCCTGGCGCGAAGCGGTCGGCGATTTCCTGTGCGCGCTGCGGCGTGTCGATGCCGCGGAGATCCTGCTGCGCCTGCCAGCCCGCCATGCGGGCGCGTTCCTGCGCACGGTATTCGCCGACGTTGATGCCGGCAGCCGTCAGCTCGCTGTCCAACAGACCGGAGACCGGTTCGCCCCGCTCGGCGATCGCAACACGGTCCGCCTCGAGGCGCGGCTGCAAGGCCGTGCGCGCTTCGCGCTGGCCTTCGGTTCGGGCGGCGCGGTCCTGCGCGATGTCCCGCCTCAGGGTCGCCGCGATGTTGCGCGCCTGGTCGGGCCGAAGGCCGGGTATCTCGCCGGCTTCCGCGCGGCGTTCCCATGCCTCCACGGCCTCCAGCGTCTGGGGCCCTGTGCGGAAGGCACCGCGCGCCACGGCGACCACCTCGGCGTCCTGCGCATGCCGGCGGATCTCCGCCATCTGCTCCAGCGAGTACCGGCCGGCGCGCGTGGGGTCGGCTGGGTACTGCGTTCCTTCGAAGGTGAAGGCGCTGCGCGGCCCCATCGCCACCAGGTCATCGCGCAAGGCGGTCTGTTCGCGCTCCAGCTCGGCGCGTGCGGCTGGTGTCGTCGCGAGGCTCAGCCCCAGCTGCTCGACCGACGCCATGCGTCCCGGCAGGGCCGCCGTGAAGCTGGCGCCCCGCTCATCCGCGACGGCGCGGTCATTGGCGTTCTGCGCTTCCCGCACATAGCGGCCCGTCATGCCATCCAGGGCTGGCGCAGCACGGGTGCGGAAGGCCTCGGGCATCGGCTCCAGCACGCCATCGCGCCACGCCGCCGCCGCCCGCTGAAAGCCCACAGGGTCGGCCGGGTGTTCCCGCGCGATCCGCTCCAGCTCCGTCCGCGCCGTGATCTCCAGACGCCGGCTGCCGCTCTCCATCGCTGCCCGGTTGTAGGCCCGGCGATACAGTTCCCCGCCGCCCTCCATCTCCGTGCCAGGTGCCGCATCGCCGGCGGCCGCACCGGCCGCCGCAGCATCCTCCTGCGCAGCCGCGTCCTCCCGCGCATTGCGCCGGTCGACCAGGCGCATGATGCGGTCGCCGATCCCCTCCATCTGCTGGCCCGCAACCATCGCGGCGCCGGCGCCGGCGGCGGGCACCACCTCGGGCAGGACGCGGGACGTGGTCAGTTCCGGGGCGGCGCCCCGGCCTCGGGTGCCGCTCATCAGCCCGGTCCTTTCGCTGTGCCGGCCTGGCGCCCCGCGTAGCTGCCAACCTGCTCAAACAGGTTGATGCCGGCGCGGGCATAGCCGGCGGTCTCGGTCCAATCCGCGCTGTCGTTCAGCAGGCTGGCCTGGCCGCGCCGCTGCTCCCTGCGGATCGTGGTGTTGCCGGTCTGCATGGTCAGCTCGCGGTCGGCCAGGGCCGCCGTTTCCTCCTGCAGGGTCAGGCCGCTGCCCTCATCGGCAATCAGGCCGGAAGCCGCATACCGGCTGCGCTGCGCCGACAGCGTGCGCAGCAGGCTCTCGCGCAGCTGGTTGCTCTGCACCTGGCCACGGATGCGCTCGCTCTCCGCGTCGAACTCCGCCTGCCGGGCTTGGCCGCGCATCGCGGCCGCCTGCTGCTGCGACCCCGCCACCTGCATGACGGTGCCGCCGATCGCGGCGACGGCCGTCGTCACGGCCGCGATGGCACTGATAGGCTCGCGGCACACGGCCGCCAGGCCGATGCACTGCCAGGGTGAAGGCCCCTTCATGCCGCGGCCTCCAGCGGCACCCACGGCTTCAGGCGGGCATAGCGGTGATAGGTCGCCCCGTCGCTCCAGAAGTGGGGCATCTTGCCCTCGTGCTCGAAGCCCAGCAGGCGCGCCCATCGATGCGCCGGCTCGATGCCGTGGCGAATGTCGGCCTCGATGCGAACGATGCCGGATGCCGCCAGGCTCTCGCGCACGGCGCGCGTCAGCGGCACCCAGGCCTTGCGCGGGATATCGCTGCGCAGGAAGCACCAGGCGGCCGCGCGGCCCTGCCAGTACTGCGCCAGCCCCCCGAAGCCGATCACCTGGCCGTGCCAGCGCGCGGCGATCGCCGCGCCGCCCGTCACCAGGCGGTGCAGCGTGTCGAAGGCATCGCCCTGGAACAGCGATGCCTGCCGCGCATCGATGGTGAACCCGTCCAGATGCCTTTCCCGGGCGGTGTCGAGCATCAGCATCAGCTGTCGATCCTCACCTCATAGGCCAGCCCCAGCAGCTCGAAGGGCTGCGGCGTCGGCTGGTCGATGCGGATGGTGTTCTGCAGGCGGTACCCGACCAGGCCGCGCACGGTGATGTCGCCGGTGAAAACCGGCGGCGGGCTGTCCAGTGGCGCGACCGGCGGGCCGCCGACGCCGCGCACCACCATGTTGTGGTTGTTCAACCGGAAGTGCCCGGTATTCCGCACCCGCGCCGTGATGGTCGCGATGCGCGTCCGGCGGCCGATCACCGCGCCGGAGGGATGCCGCGGCTCGATTGGCAGCGTCTCCGCCTCCACGGGGAAGAACAGCCCCACCTCCGCATCGCGCACCTGGCGCGGCAGCGTGATGGAATAGCCGCTGACGGTGAACGGCCCGAAGAAGGCGCCGTCGGCGACCGCCACTACCTGGCGCCCTTCCAGATGGCTGAGGCCCGGAACCACCTTGAACGGGCTCACCTCCGTCCGGCGCTTGCTGACGTCCAGCAGCCGCATCTCCGCCCACAGCTCGACATGGATGCGCCCGCCGCGCTCGACCGCGAAGAACACCTCACCGGACAGCAGCGCGGCGGCACTGCGCACGATTCCGTCCGTCTCCCATCGCGAGAAGGCCGTGACTTCCTGGGACCGCAGGGTGGTCAGCACGGTGACGCTGCCATTGGCATTCACCATCAGCACCCGGTCGGCATCGTCCTGCCGCGCCGTCTTCCGCGCCGCCATGTCGATCGGGTCCAGCACCAGGTGCGGCGCCAGCAGGCTCGCGATGTCGGCGCGCCAGGCCTGCTCGGTATCGACGAACAGGAACTGCCGCAGTGCCGCGCCGCCCCGCTGGGCGAACAGCGTCGCGCCATCCACCTCAACCGTGCGGGTGAAGCGCTTGATGCCGCGGCGGGTCTGCTCGGCCACGCCGATCGTCTTGGGCGTCAGCGGGTCGCCGGTGATGACGTGCTCGGCGCCGGAGGTGAATATCTGCAGCGCCCGGCCGGACACCATCTGGTGGATGGCGTTCACCTGGTCGCTATCGATGGTGCCGACGATCGCCTCGTCGTCCAGCGTCGTGCCCTTATCCAGGTTGAAGAAGTCGCCGATCTTGCTCGCGATGAAGGTCGCCGGCCGGCTGCGCGGGCCGCCGAGCCACAGGCGCCCCTGATGGAAGGTGCCGCATTCCGGCCAGCCGCGCGCATCGCTGATCATGTCCTCGTCGCCATCGCCGAAGTTGAACTGCGGGACGTTCGACCAGGTGACGTCTTCGATGGTCCAGCTGGTCTCGACCCCGCCACGGCGCAGCCGCTGCGTCCGCATGTCGGGGTGGAACAGCAGCAGCGTGTCGGCGCTCTGTGCGTGGTTCGCCTGCGCGGCGATGCCGGCGGACCAGGGGCAGCTGCCGACGGTCGCGAGGTACAGCCCGTCCGACCGCCAGACATGGAACTGCCCGCCGGTCAGCACGATGCAGTAGGTCTGCTCGGTATTGAAGGCGAAGGGGATGCAGCGCACGCCGCCCATGCCCTCGCCGCCCGTGAAGTCGTGCAGATGCGCGGTGCCCGGCCGGCGCTTGATGCCACCCTGCGGCTTCACCAACACGTTCCGCAGCAGCTTCGCCCCGCTGTAGTAGCGGGACACCTCGATGCGCGCGGCCAGGTCGGGGCCGATCTCCCCCGCGGTGAAGCTCACCTGGTTGGCGCGGACCATCACCATGTCAGTACGGCCGCCCGCCGAAGCGCGCCGCCAGCAGCGGGAAATCCGTCACCTGCTGCGGTGGCTGCTGCTGGCTGTCCAGGCGCTTCGCGACGCCCATCAGCCCGCCGTTGCGGTTCTCGCTGGGCGTGCCGAAGGCGCGGCGATGGTACATCTCGGCCGCCGAGGTGCCGGCGCCGACGGGCACCGCGAAGTCGCTGGCCAGGGCGTTGCGCACCAGGTTGTAGAAGTACGGCGGCCAGGCGCCCGGCGGCACCTCCGTCTGATAGTCGCACCACAGGTTCGGCGAGTGGCTATAGACCCGGTTGTCGAACACCTCGTACTGCCGCACCAGGCTGTCGCCTGGGCCGGCGGACGACCGCATGGCGCGGATGCCAAGGCGCGGCACCGGCAGCCCATGGGCATAGGTCCATTCGTTGATCGGGTCGTCGGACACGCGCGCCAGCTGCGCCTTGCGCATCGTGAAGCGCCAGGGGTGCTCGATGAGCAGCGCCTTCACCGTATCCTCCTGCAGGCGCTGCACCGTCTCGGCAAGGTCGCTGCCCTCGTCGAGGGCGGCGATCGAAACCTCGCCGAGCAGGCGCAGCGCGGCGGACGCCAGGGTGATTTCAGGAACGCTCATTCCGTCACCATCCGCACAGCCGGCGGCCGGTCAGGTTGTGGGCGAGGATTTGCCGGGCCGTGTCGTCGGACACCCTATCGTCCGAGCGGATCACGATCGGACGCCACGTCTCGCACCCAGCCGCCGCGCTGCAACTCGCCAACGGGATCGTCAGCGCGAGCAGCCTCAATGTCCGCATGGGCTCTCTCCGTCGCGCCGCGCATCCGCCGGCGCATCTGCTGGGCTTCTTCGCTGCGGCGACCGAAGGCATAGGCGGCGGCGAGCAGGGCGACGGCGATGCCGGCGAGGACCGCCCAAAGCCAGACCTTCGCCTGGGACCAAAGCGCGCTCATGGGATGGCCCATTCCCGCAACTGACCGGATGTCCACCCAGAGAGACCGGACACCGATAGGGCCGTGGTGAAGTTCACGCCGTCGCAGGACCACTGCACGTCGAAGGCAGTGGGCTCCAGCCCATTGTTGCCTCCCGTCGCCCGTTGCAACGCGACGTACGACGGGTTGGGCGGCTCCTCCCAGAGGTACTGCAGGAACGACAGATTGGCGCCCCCGTAGAAGCCCTGCGTCAGCGATCCATCGAATGCCTCAGAGGGGCCAACGCTCTGATTGGTGCCGTTAGATCCCCAGTGTGCCCCCCCGACGCACAGGTTTGCGCCGCCGGGGGTGGCGCGGAAGTACACCTGACCAATGCTCACGGTCCCGCCGCCGCGGGACATGTTCGCGATCCGCCAGATGCGGGCCTTGTCCCTGCTGTTGGCCTTCACAGGCTTCACAGGCACCCATCTCACTTCGGATGCGCTCAGTGAGCGCAGCGGGCCCGATGGCTCGCAGGTCCCCCAAACGATGCCATCTGCCGAGTACTGGATGGCGATCCCAGCGACAGTCTCCGCCTGATTGCTCGCCGGTGCTTGGATGCCGATCGCGCCAAGCTTCACAGGCGCCGGGAATTGATAGCCGCACCAAAGGCTCGGCGCAGCTAGCGGGGCGACGCCGCGGACGTCCGTCACGGCAGATCCGTCGAACGCTCGCGCGAAGCCCGCGGAGATATCGAAGCCTGTTGGTGCGCCGATGATAGTCCCGCCGGACGCCAGCTGGGCCCCGCCTACGCCGGCCGCCATGATGATTTCCCCGATCCGCGGCCAAGGCGTGCCGGCATAGGCTGTGGCGAGCGGGACCACGCGCCAGTAAGCGTTCTCGGGGATGGCGCCCCCCCACCGATACGAGTTCGTCAGCCAGGTCATGCCGGGCGGCGGCTGCGCTGCCAGATGAACCAGGCCGCCGCCGCGACGATCAGCGCCGCCGCTACCCAAGGCCCAAGCGCGCGCACCACCTCCGCCGCGCTGCCGAGATGCGGCGCCATCGTGCCCAGCACCTCGGCCGCCGCCACGCCGCCGACGCCGGCGGCCGCGGTGCCCGCCGCGGCGCGCGCCG
>NZ_JAAEDI010000046.1 GCF_018129025.1 Neoroseomonas terrae
GCCCTCCGCGCCCCCGGTGCAGCCCGTACAGCGGACGCGGGCAGCCGGCCCCGGCGCGCAGCGCGTGGATGCCGGCGGGCGGATCGACATCCACGTCAACCAGGACGGGCAGGTGACCCGCGTTGAAGGGCGGCCGAACGATCGCCGCATCAGCTATGACGCCACGGGCGGCACCGCCCCTTACATGGGTGCGCCAGCATGAGCGGCTTTGTCACCACCGCCATCTCGGGCCTGCTGGGCCAGCTCCGCCCCGCGTCGTTCCGCGGCATTCCGTTCGGGGTGCGCGGCGGCGGCAAGGCGCTCGGCCGCCGCATCGTCACGCATCGCTTTCCGCTGCGCGACACGGTCACGCATGAGGATATGGGGCGCCTTGAGCGGAGCTTCACGGTCGAAGCGTTCCTGGTCGGCGCCGATCTGATCACCCGCCTCAAGCGCCTGGAAGCGGCCCTGGAGACACAGGGGGCGGGGCGCCTGGTGCATCCGCACTACGGGTCGCTTGATGTGGTCGTGACGGCCGCCAAGGTGGCCTGGTCCGAAGCGCGCGACCTGGCGCAGATCAGCATCACCTGCGAACAGTACGACCCGCCGGCGCCGCAGCCGGCCGGCCAGGTGAACAGCGGATCGCTGGTCGATCGCCTGGGCCTTTCGTCCATTGCGGCGCTGGTGGATGAGTATTCCAGCCTGCTGACCCTGGACGGGTTGCAGGACTTCGTGACCAGCCAGCTCGGCGCGCAGCTCGGCGGCCTCGGCATCGGCATCGGCGACATCGCCGCCGTCTATGGCTTCGCGCAGCAAGTGCGCAGCGCCGTGGCCGGCCTGCTCTCCTGGATCGACACGGGCAGCGACCCCGGCACTTCTGCCGCCGTCGTCACGGAAGCCATCGCCGCGCTGGGCGTGGCAAGCGTCGCGGGCAGCACGCCGGACGCCCTTCTGCGCGTTGCGGCGGCCGGCGTGCCGGCGCCTGCCATCGCGAGCGACACGCCGAGTAAGCGCGCCGCGCTGTCCAACGCGCAGGCGCTGGACATGCTGGTGCGCGGCACGGCGGCGGCCGAGGCGGCGCGGAGCGCGGCCGTCGTGGACTTCAGCAGCCGCGATTCAGCACTGGCGTACCGCGACCAGGTAACCGCCGCGATTGACGATGCCGCCGACCTGGCCGGCGCCATGGGGTGGGATGCGAGCTGGCGCGGCCTGATGGACCTTCGGGCCGCCACGGTCACGCACATCACGCGAACCGCCGCGCCGCTCCCGCGCGTCACCAGCGCGACGCCGGCGGAAACCACGTCGTCGCTGCTGCTGGCCTACCAGATCGACGGGAACACGCTGGTGACGCTGGAGGACCGGGCCGCCGACATCGTCCGGCGGAACCGCGTGGCGCATCCCGGCTTCCTGCCGGGCGGTGCGGCGCTGGAGGTGCTGACCGATGGCTGAGGTGTCGTGGTGGAACGCCCGGCCGCCGCGCGAACCCAACATGCGCGTGGTGCTAACGGTCAACGGAACGGAATGGTCGGGCTGGACGGAGCTGGAGATCATGCGGTCGATCGAGCGCGTCGCCGGCGGCTTCGCGCTCGGCCTGACGGATCGCTGGGTTGGCCAGGCGGAGCGCCGGCCGATCAGGCCCGGCGAATCCTGCACGGTCGCGGTTGACGGCGAAGTGCTGATCACCGGTTGGATTGACGATGTCGAGCCATCCTACGACCACCAAGAGCGCAACTTGCTGGTGCGGGGTCGCGACCGCACCGGTGACCTGTTCGATTGCGCGGCGGTCCACCGGCCGTTTGAAATGCTCGGCCTCAAGCTGGACGCCATCGCGCAGCGGCTTTGCCAGCCGTTCAACATCCCCGTAACCGCGCAGGTGGACATGGGGCGACCCTTCGGCCGCTTTGCGATCCAGCCGGGCGAGACGGTGTGGGAGGCGATCGAGCGCGGTTGCCGCCAGCGCGCCGTGCTGCCCATGCCGGACGGCAAAGGCGGGCTGCTGCTGACCCGCGCCGGTGAAGCGGGTGCCGCAGCCGCGCCGCTCCGCCTCGGCGGTGATGGCGGGAACATCCTCGCCGGCCAGATGACGCTGTCAGCAAAGGAGCTGTTCAGCGAGTACGTCGTGATGGGGCAGCAGGCATCCAGCAGCGCCATGGACATCTTCGCGCCTGGCGCCAGCGATCGACCCGAACGCCCGGCGTCGTCACCATCGGCGCGCCTCCGCGACCCCGCCGTCACGCGATATCGGCCGACCATCGTGCTGGCGGAGATGCAGGGCACCGGCCTGACGCTTGCGCAGCGCGCGGAATGGCAGCGGGCTGTGGCCGTGGGCAAGGCCGTGCGCGGCAACTACACGGTGCAGGACTGGCGCGCGGGCGAAAAGCACTGGCAGCCCAACACGCTGGTGCGCATCACCGACCGCTTCGCCGGGTTTGATGATGTCGAGCTGATCATCGCCGCAACAAGGATGCGGTTGACGGAAGCCGGCACCTTGACCGAAATCGAAGTGACGCATCGCGACGCTTACCGCCTGATCCCGGAAGGCGCCGAAGGAGCGGAGGGCGGAAGTGCTTCCTCCCTCCACTGGACCGCGCCTTGGGCTACCCCCCAAAGGGATGGTCGATCTTAACCGCACTCTTGGCCCGGTCTATCGCCGCATCATGCTGATGGTCGGCCGTGGCGTGTTGTCGCGCACGGATGACGGCCGCGGCACGCAGCGCATGCAAGTCACGCTGTTGGATGGCGAGACGCGCGATGCCGCGGATCGCATCCAGCCATACGGCCTCACGTCGCACGCGCCGGCCGGCTCGCACGTCGTGGTGCTGAATGTCGGCGGGCAGCGCGATCATCCCATCATCATCGGCGCCGACAATCCGGATGCCCGGCCGACGAACCTTGCCGCCGGCGAAGTCATGGTTTGGTCCGGCCACGGCCAGCGCGTTCATCTGCGCGAAGACGGTGGCCTGGTGATCACCACCACCGAGGGCCACCGCCTGGAGATGAAGCCCGGCGGCGATGCCGAGATCGAGTGCCAGGCGCTGACCATCAAGGCGGCCACCAAGGTCCGCATGGAAACGCCGCTGGTGGAGCTGACGGGCGCGGTCGCCTCGGCCGAGGGCATGGCGGGGCTGACCGTCCAGACGCCGGCGCTGAACGTGACGGGCGAAGTGCAGGACCGCGCGGGCGCCGGCGGCATGACGATGCACGGCATGCGCGCGGACTACAACGCGCACCACCACGGCGGGGCGGGGCCGACGCCCCCGATGGCGCCATGATCGCGCTTGGCTGGGACAACGACGCGCAGGGCGGGTTCATCCCGTTCGATGCCGGCTTCGTGGACGATCAGGGCCTCGGCACATGCGTGTTGATCAGCCTGTTTACCGACCGTCGCGCGACCGCGGATGACGGCCTGCCGCCGGCGGAGCGGCGCGGCTGGGTGGGCGACATGCTGGCGGAGGTGGAAGGCGACCGCATCGGCAGCCGCCTGTGGCTGCTGAAGCGCGAGAAGCAAACGGAAGAGACGCGGGCGCGGGCGGAGGAGTACGCCGCCGAGGCGCTGGCCTGGCTGCTGAATGACGGCCTGGTTGCGGCGATCGAGCTTGAGGCGGCGTGGGTGCGGCCGTCCGTGCTGGGCCTGCGCGTGACCCTGGATGGCGGCGCCACGGTGCCGCCGATCGTCACCACCCTGACGGTGGCGTGACATGCCCTATGAGCGCCCCACGCCTGCCGAGCTTCGCGACCGCGTCGCCGCTGAATTCGATGTGCTGTTCGTTGGCGCCGATCCGCGCCGGCGCCGATCGGTCGAAGGCGTGATGACGCGCGTGCTGGCGCTGGTCAGCCACGAAATGCACGGCCACATCGGTTGGGCGGCGCGGCAGATGCACATCGCCACCTGCGACCTGGACGCGGTGCCGGAACGCGCGGCCGTGTGGGGCATCACGCGGAATGACGCTGTCGCGGCATGGGGGCCGCTGACCATGTCGGGGACGCAGGGTGTTGTGATTCCGGCCGGGGCCGAGCTGCGCCGGGCGGATAACGCCATCTATGCTGTGGTGGCGGATACCGCCATTGGGGTAGGCGGCACCGCTGTCGGGCAGGTGCGCGCCGTGACGCCCGGCGCCGCCGGCAATGCGGCGGCGGGAACGGCGCTGGCGCTGATCGAGCCGATCGCAGGCGTTCAAAGCAATGCCGTGGTGGCCGCGGGCGGCCTTGGCGGCGGGCTGGATATCGAAGGGCTGGGAAGCCTGCGCGCTCGCGCGCTCCAGCGCATTCAGCAGCCGCCGGCCGGCGGCGCGACGCACGACTATGAAGCGTGGGTGAAGGCCGCTGTCGGTGAAACCCGCGTTTGGGTGCGGCCCTACACCCCGGCGCCGGGCTGGGTGTCCGTCATGTTCCTGATGCCGGATGGCTCGATTCCCAGCTCGGGCACGGTTGCGGATGTGGCGGCAGCAATCGAGGCGCGCCGGCCGGTGACCGCCACCGGCGTGCAGGTGGTGGCGCCGGTCGCGCACCTGGTGCCTTTCACCATCGCCCTGACGCCCGACACGCTGGTCACCCGCATGGCGGTGGAAGCGGAGATTGACGACCTGTTCCGTCGCGAGGCGGTGCCGGGCGGAACGCTGCCATTGAGCCGCATCGCCGCCGCCATTTCGGCCGCCGCCGGCGAGGACAGCCACGTCATGTCTTCGCCATCCGGGGCCATCGTGTCGGCGCCTGGCCAGATCGCGCGGCGGGGAGCCATGACATGGCTTTGATGGCGCGCGGGCTGGACGCCTACGCGGCGTCCGTGTTGCAGCACTTCCCGCAGGGCGACGCTTGGCCGCGAGAGCCGGGCACCGCGCTGCACCGCCTGGCGCAGCTCTTTGGCGGTGAGCTGGCGCACGTCGATCAGCGCGTTCTGGACATGGTGACCGAAGCGGACCCGCGCCGCGCTGCGGAGCTGTTGGAGGAATGGGAGGCCGAGCTTGGCCTTCCCGATGAATGCAGCGCCGGCGTCACGCTGCTGGAGGCGCGGCGCGCGGCCGTCGTCGCGCGCCTGACGGAGCTGCGCAGCCCGACGCCGGCGGCCTTCGTATCGCTGGCGGCGACGCTGGGTGTTGATGCCTCGATCATCGAGCATCGCGCGCACACCACCGAGCACGACACGGAAGGCGCGATCACTGACGAACCCTGGGCCTATGTCTGGGACATGCTCGCCCCGGAGATCCTGCGGCTGGAGCTGACCACCGAGGACGATACCGAAACGCCGCTGGAGGTGTGGCCAGTCGGCGCCCATGAATGCGCGGTGCGGCGCATGGCGCCCGCGCACACGCTGGTGCGGTTCGGCACCTACAAGGCCGAATGGGATTTCGCCGGTAGTTTGCCGGTGGGTGCAACGCTGCGCCGCGCCAGCCCCGGCGCGCATACGGACTATCGTGGCCGGTTGGTCGGGGAGGTCGCCGATGTGGCGCGGTTCGATTACGACGACGCCCGGACCTATAACGTTGTTCCCAATCCCTGGGGCGACGGCGGGGTTATCGGCGGCGCGCTGCCGACCGATTGGTCATGGAGCGGCGCCGGACTGACGAGCAAGATGCTCGCGAAGGGAATGCTTGCCGATGGCACGCAGCACGTCGAGATAGAGCTGTCCGGCACCGCGACGGCCGCCAATAACGTCAGTGCCCTTTTCGTACCGATCGGACCCGGCGCGCCTGTCCCGATCAACCTCGGCGATGACTACTCGTTTGAAGTCGGCGTTGAAGTGCTCGCGCTGTCCAGCAGCCTCGGCAATCCGCTGGTCGTCCGTCCCTATGTGGGGGGCGCCAGCACCTTTCCGAATGCCGGCCTGACGACGGGGGCGCCTGTCCCGCTGGGGGCGCCGCACGCCCGCTATCGCGCCACCGACAGCATGGACAACGCAGCGTCCTATTGCGCGACCTGCGGGCTGCTTCTCCAGGGGCACACCATCGGCGATGTCGTGCTGGTCAAGGTGCGCATCAGCTTCCCGATCATGTCGCCGGGTACGGGTGTGTATCTCACCGACACGGTCCCGGTGGCGCGCCTCGCCGAGCGCATCAACGGCGTGCCGCAGTACGGCCTCCAGGGGGTCTTGATCGAGGATGCGGCGACGAACCTTCTGCCGAATTCACAAGGCTTCGTGGGCACGACGCTGAGCAATCTTACCGTTACCGATGCGGCGGCTCCGGCGCCCACCGGTGCTCTCGTGGCTTCTTTGCTCGATGAGGGGGTGACGGGCGTCGTTGCGCACACGTCTGTCTGGGAAAACTTCGCGACGACTGCTGGCGCGTTCTATACCGCGTCTTGCTTCTTCCAGGACGTGTCGCGGCGCTTTGTGCAGCTGTCTTTCGGCTCGGCGCAGTTCGGAACCGGGCAGCGCGCCAACTTCGACCTGGTCGCGGGTGCCCTGGGTAGCGTCAGCGGCGGGGCGGCCGCCATAGAGCCATATCCCGGCGGCTGGTATCGCTGCTCCTTCACCGTTGCTGCGACGGGCACAGGCAGCGGATCGGCCTATTGTGCGCTCATCCCCACAGCAACCGCTTCGCGCTCGAACACCTACGCCGGGACCGGGTTGCAACTACGCGCCTGGGGCCGGATGGTCGAGGAAGGGCCAGGAACTTCCTCGTTCGTCGCCACGGCAGGCGCAGCGGCCACGCGTGCCGAGGACCAACTCCACATCGCCGTGCCGGACGGCAACTACGACGTCGCGCTGACCTGCGGCACCGCTGATCCGGCGGGCACCGTCTATTCGGCCTCGGCTACTGCGGTGCTCGGCGAGGGCCTGCGCGTCGTGCTCCCGCCGGCCGCAATCGCCGCCGGCGAGCGTCACCTGAAATCCCTGTCACTGCGGAGGACTGCGTAATGCAGCTCGTCACCCGATCGACGGCGGTGCCCGTCATGCCGCAGCCGCCGGCGTCGCCCGGCTCGCCGGGATGGTTCGCACGGCCGGACCCTGTGGGTGGCGTGCCGGCAACGGTGCCGGGGTACGAGTGGTACAATGGTATTCAAGGCGAGCTGTACTCGTTCCTTGTAGCGGCCGGCATCACCCCGGACGCCGCGAACGTCGCGCAGGTGCTGGAGGCGGCATGCAGGCTGTTCGCGCAGGGGCGCATGCAAGCCTTCACGGCCAACGGCACCTTCGTTGTGCCGGCCGGGGTCTATCGCATCAGGTGCCGCGTCTGGGGCGGCGGTGGGGCGGGGGCCAGCAGCAGCAGCGGCAACTATCCGGGCGGTGGCGGCGGGTCGGGTGGATATGGCGAGGGCGTCTACAACGTGACGCCCGGCAGCAGCATCACGGTGACCCGCGGCGCCGGCGGGGTCGGCGGCAATGGCGGCAGCTCGTCGTTCGGCTCACTGCTCACGGCGAGCGGCGGCCAGTTCGGTGTGCCCGGCTCGGCGGGCGGCGTCGGCGCCGGCGGCGCGGGCGGCGCGGTGTCCGGCGCGCAGATCTCGGTGCCCGGCGCCAACGGTTCCGGCGGCATCTACTACGGCGCGGCTGGCGGCACGGTCGAGGGCGGCAACGGCGGCGCCGCATACGGCAGTTCCCCGGTGCGCGGCGTCGGTGTGGCGGCGAGCAGCCTAAACGGCAATCCTGGCACGTATCCGGGCGGTGGCGGATCGGGCGGCACCGGCGCCTCGGGCAGCGGTGCCGGCGCGGCCGGCCTCGTCGTGGTGGAGTGGTGAGCATGACGGTCTATGCGCGCGTCGCCGGCGGCCTAGTCGCCGAGCTGGTGGAGATCGAGGCCGAGGGGCCACCGCTGGCCGAGCTGTTCCACCCGGATTTTGTGGCGACGATGGTGGCGTTGCCGGAAGGCAGCGAGGTCGCCGAGGGCTGGACGTGGGATGGCGAGGCGTTCGCGCCGCCGCCACCGCCCGAGCCGGTCGCTCCGGTCGTGCCTGCCACGATATCCCGCCGGCAGATGCTGCTGGCGCTGGTGGCGGGTGAGGTCATCACTGCCGCGGAGGCATGGGAAGCTGCCACCGTCGGCGCCGTACCCGCGGCGATCGACGCGGTGTTCGCGGCGCTGCCGGATGCGGACGCTCTGGCCGCACGGATCACCTTCGCGACGATGATCGAGGTGGAACGCGCCCATCCCCTGATTGGCGCCATGATCGCGGCGGAGCTGGTGACGGAAGCCGAGGCGGACAGCCTGTTCGTGCTGGCCGCGACGCTGTGATTGCCCTTCCGCCGAAAGGCGGGGGCTCGGCCGCTCGAACGGCCAAGCCGCGAGGGAATCAGCCTCGCACGGAAAACCGCCCCGCCACCTCGGCCGAGGCACGGGTACTATCGAGTGTGAAAGCCCATGGAGTCGAGTCCTGCCCTACTTCCCGCCCGTCCGGCGGCGCCTGTCGCGCCCTGGATTGGCGGCAAGCGTCGCCTCGCCACGCGCATCATCGAGCGCCTTGCCGCCATTCCCCACGCCACCTATGTCGAGCCCTTCGTGGGCCAGGGCGGCGTGTTCTTCCGACGGCCGTTCAAGGCGCGGGCGGAGGTCATCAACGACCTGAGCCGCGACGTCTCGACGTTGTTCCGGATCTTGCAGCGGCACTATCCCGAGTTCCTGGGGATGATCCGCTGGCGACTGACCGGCCGGGCCGAGTTCGAGCGCCTGGCGGCTGAGGATCCAGACACCCTGACCGACCTGGAGCGGTCGGCGCGGTTCCTCTACCTCCAGCGCAATGCTTGGGGCGGAAAGGTCAGCGGCCGCAATTTCGGGGTGAAGGTCGACGCCCCCGCCCGATTCGACGTGAACCGTGTCGGCGCCATTCTGGAGGAGGTTCATAGCCGCCTAGCTGGGGTAGTGATCGAGTGCCTGCCCTATGCCGAACTGCTGCGGCGTTACGATCGGCCGGAGACCCTGTTCTACCTGGACCCGCCCTATTGGGGCTCGGAAGGGGACTATGGACCCGGGATGTTCAGCCGGGCCGACTTCGAGCAGCTGGCGGAGCAGCTCCGCGGCCTGCAGGGGCGCTTCCTGCTGTCCATCAACGACCACCCGGAGATCCGCCGCCTGTTCGCCTGGGCGTCAATCGAGACCGTCGAGACCACCTATTCCATCGCCGGCGGGATGCGGGCGAACGGTGGGAAGGCGGCCGAGCTGCTGATCAGGGAGGCCAGTCGGGGAGTTCGTTGATGCCGAGAGCCAGGACCATCAACGCGAATGCTGCGGTGAGCAGCCAGAACGGTATCGTCCGCATGTCGACCACCAGCTCGATCCTGTGGGCGGGCACGGCACGGCTCAACGGAGCGCGTGATAGGGCTTTTCCCGTCGCCAGCGCCAATCAGGAAATCGTGGCGCGCAACGACCTGCTGCGAAGGGGACGGCGGTCGGATTTACTTACTCGGTCGCCGGCGCGGATTGGTCGGCCGAGGCGGCGTGGCGCCCAGTCAGCAGCCGGACTACCGCCATGTGAAAACGACCACCGCCGCCGCGGCGGAGCCCACAGCAACGGCCGCGACGTAGAGCCAGAAGACCCAGCGCTCCATGTGGTCGAGCCTAGCGGATGGCGGGTAACGTCGCGAGCCTTTCGGGTCCGTCGCAACGGCCGTTTTCTGGGTCTGCAACGCAGACAGCGGCTGGCTGCTGCTCTGCCGAGGCGGCTATGCCAAAACGCGCTACAGGTGGTGATCAATGGATGGCGCTTCCTGAGCGAACGTTAGGCGACGCGCGCAACGGGCGAAAAGGCCGGCCGGAAACGATCGTTCGGCGCTCGGTCTATTCCATCTCCGCGTGTCCGAAACCAGCCGTCAATCTGTCCGAAATCGCGCGGCGCGCTACAACAAGTGCGGGTGTCTCGGCACCGCTTCCCGCCTGTCGTGCCCAGCGCCAGGTGGAGGTTTGCAAAGGCCCTTCGGCCTTTGCTGGGGTGGTTTGGAGGGGCAAAGCCCCTCCAACTCCACCGCCACGCCGCACCCCTTCAATCCACGAACTGCGCCAGCCGCACCGCCGTATGCCCGTGGTGCACGAAGGGCGTCGGCATCACCAGCAGGCAGTCATCATGCGGCGTGCGGATCTCCTCCTCCCCGTCCATTGCGATCAGCGTGTTGCGCGCCGCGATCACTTCCCCACCGCGGAATTCCCGCACGAAGGCGAAGGACCGGCTGCGCGCCGTCACGGTTCGCGTAACCCGGGCCATGCGCGGTCGTGGCGGCGTAGGCTCCGCCGGCAGCGGCTGGTCCGTCCGCGCCATCCCGGCATGGCGCAGCGCCTGCGCGGCGGCGCGCTCCATCTGAATGACGGTCGCCGCTTCCCAGTGATGCCCGGCTTCAACGAGCACCCCCGCCGAACTTGTCGCCGGATCGGTGAAGCGTTCGTAGTCGATCATCCGCCGCCCGCCGAGATGCCCCGCATCGGCCACCACGAGCGGCGGCACGCCGATCGCCATGCCGAACTGTCCCGCCTTCTCGGTCTCGCCCGTCAGGATCAGCGCATCGGACGCCCATGGCATCGAATGGAGGTCGACCAGCAGGTCCACTGTGTCGATCACCGGCCGCAGCGCCCGCGCGCGCCGCAGCTCACAGGACCGGCGCGGCCCCTCGAGCACCGCGCGGTCCCACACCCGGTTCATGTCCTCATCGACGTAGCGGGAGGCAGTCGGGTCGTCCCGGTCGAACCGCGCGAAAGCGTCGAGGTTGCAGAAGACCAGGCTCAGTCGCCCGCGCGCCGGGCGAATGCCCGCCTGCAGCCAGCGGTCGAGCACGACGGCGCCCGCAAACTCATTGCCATGCATGATGGCCGTGACGGCGAGGTGCGGGCCGGGCCGCTCCGCCTCGAAGGACCAGACGCCCGGGATGCCGGCATTGCCCGGCAGCCACCGCCGAAGCTCCGGCGGCGGAATCGCCACCTGTGCCGCCGAGGGCACGGCTGCCCATGAGGTCAGCCCGGCCGTTCCGTTCATAACGTAAGGCAACCGCCACACGCGCGCGCCGTGACCGAGCGGTTTGTCACGCGACGGGCGAGGATCGGCGAGCGATGCACGGATACAGTGTATACGGGCAGTTACCTCCGTCCATCCGTGCCCGGCGACCGCCAGGCGGACGGGAGCGGCGCGGAGCACGGTTCCGCGGGGCTGCGCTGCATCGCCGACGAGGCGGCCCTTCCGCCCTGTGATCCAGATCACGAAACCGACAGGGCCGGCAGCTGCCGTGAGCCGCGGTCCCTCGTGGCCGGACCGATCCTCCGCATCGGCGCCCTGCCAGCGCAAGGCGGCGGCCCGGCCCCGTCATGAGCCCTGCCGGCTTCCGGCGCCCCTTTGGGGGGGCCATCCCGCCGATCGTCAGTCGCCGAGCGGCCCGGGCCCGGTCACCGCTGCGACATAGCGATCGACGCTCCGTCGCACCGCCGCCTTGCCACCCTCGGGGATCACGCGGTCCCACCAGGCCCCGTAGACGGCATCGAAATCGAGAGCATCGAGCACCGCGCCCATGCGCGAGACCTCGGCGGCCGGCAGCGGTACCCAGTTCGGGAAGGACCACATGAAGGATACGTGCTGCCGGTCCGGCGCCACCGAGGCGATGTCGCCGGTCAGGATCGACCCTTTGCCAGCCGCCGAGTGCAGGATGGTGCCCCCGGCGTAATGCCCGCCGAGGCGATGCAGGGTGACGCCGGGCAGAACCTCGCGCCGCTCACCATCCCAATAGCGGAGCGCCGGGTCGGGACGCATGACCCAGCGCCGGTCCGCGGCATGCAGCAGCACCGGGCAGTCGAAGGCCTGCGCCCACTCCACCATGCTCGTGTAGTAGTGCGGATGGCTGATTGCGATGGCGGCGATGCCGCCCAGCGCCTTCACGATCGCGACCGTCGCGGGGTCGAGCAGCGCCACGCAGTCCCACAGCACGTTGCCTGCCGGCGTGCGCAGCAGCAGCGCACGCTGCGCGATCGCGAAATCGGGGAACATGCCGAGGCCGAGCATGTCCGGCGCAACCTCCCGGAAGCCGATCACGTGGCGGCGGGCCAGCGCCTCCATCGTCGTCCATTGCTGCCCGGACGCCGGCACCCATTGCCGTGGGTCCTCGCAGATCGCGCAGGAAGCGGGCGGTGCTGCGGATGGCGCATGCTGCGTGCCGCAGGTCGCGCAGATGAAGGCCGTCGCGCTCACCGCCGCTGCTGCCGCTCGGCCGCGACCATCTGCTCGATCTGCGAGGCCGGCAGCGCGCCCGGCACCAGCGTGTCGCCGATGATCAGCGCTGGCGTGCCCTCGATCCGCAGCGAACGCGCCAGCGCGATATTGGCATCGAGCCGCCGCTGGATCGCCGGATCATCCATGTCCCCCCGCAGCCGGCCGTAGTCGAGGCCGACCCGCTCCGCCTCGCTGCGGATCAGCGCGTCGGTCGGTTCCCCCCGCAGGCCCATCAGCGCGTCGTACAACTCGCCGTACTTGCCCTGCCGCTGGGCGGCGAGCAGCGCGCGCGATGCCACGACGGATTGCGGCCCAAGGATCGGAAGGTCCTTCATCACGACGCGGATGCTCCGGTCGCGCTCAAGCAGCGGCTTCATCTCGGCGTGCAGCCGCTTGCAGTAGGGGCAGCGGACGTCGAAGAACTCGACGATCGTCACGTTGCCGCGCGGGTTGCCTCGCACCGGATCGTTGGCGACGCCGAATATCTCCTGCCGATGCGCCTCGATCGCGCCGCGCTGCGCGTCCTCCCGCTCACGCTCCTCGGCCGCCTGGATGGCGCCGAACGCCTCACGCAGGATCGTCGGATCGCGACGCAGCGCATCGCGCATGATGCCGACGATCTCGGCGCGCTGCGCCTCGGTGAAGGACTGCGCCCAGGCGCGACCGCCGAGAATCGTGCCGGCCGCAGCAAACAGGAAGGTCCGTCTCATGCTCAAGCTCCCGACGTCGGCGGTGTCGATATGGGGCGGCGCCATACCATGCGGGAGGCGCGGCGTATGCAGCGGGCTGGCGGCGATCGGAGGGGCGCTGCCCCTCCGAACCACCCCGCCAGGGGGTTGGACCGCCTGGACCGCAATCTGTTGGCGCCGCGCACAAGAGGCACGCCGGCCCCTCCCCGCACGCTTCGTGCGCAGGAGCGGGTTTCGGCGTCGTTCCTGCCGCGTTGCGCGGCGCCAAATGGAGGATTGCAAAGGCCCTTCGGCCTTTGCTGGGGTGGCTTGGAGGGGCAACGCCCCTCCAACCGTATCGGTGCAATCACGCACCCCCAAGCCGCCGACGCGGTAAGGCCTGGACACCGGTCGAGCCCCCGCCGCCGCCCCGCAACCGAGCACGGCGGTTGCCGCTTATGGCGAAGGCGTCTATGGCCCGGCATCTGTGACATCGTCTGATTCAGTCCGGAACCGGCCTGATGGGCCGCGCGACAGGGGAAGTGAGCGTCAGGGGCATGAGCACCAGGACACCGAAGACCATCAGCGCCAACCACGCGTCCCGCCGCGCCGCCGCCTGGCTGCTCGGCGCCGCCGCGCTGCTGTCGGGCTGCTCCTGGTTCGGCGGCAGCAGCACGCCCTCCGTGCCGATGGGCACGCCGGGCCATGTGCGCGGCTTCCTGGGCGGCGCGATCGCCGATGAGCCGCGCGCCGCGCTGGTCTCGCGCGAGATTCTCTCCGCCGGCGGCACGGCGGTGGATGCGGCGATCGCCGGCGCCTTCGCCATGGGCGTGACGCTCCCGTCCCGCGCCGGGCTGGGCGGCGGCGGCGCCTGCCTCGTCTACAATGCGCGCCTGCGCAACGTCATCACGGTCTCCTTCCCCGCCGGACGGCGCGCGGCGCTGCCGCCGGGCACCGACCGCCCGGCCGCCGTGCCGCTGATGGCGCGCGGCCTGTTCCTGATGCACACCCGGGGCGGCCGGCTGCGCTTCGAACAGCTCGTCCGCCCGGCCGAGGACCTTGCCCGCTTCGGCACCGAGGTCAGCGCCGCGCTGTCGGAGGACCTCGCCGTCGTCGCCGCGCCGCTGCTGAACGACCCGCAGTCGCGGCGCGTCTTCGGCGCGCCCGGCGGCGGGCCGCTGCGCGGGGGCGAGCGCCTCGTACAGCTCGACCTCGGCGCGACGCTTGCGCAGCTCCGCTCGGGCGGCGTCGGCGAATTGTACCAGGGCCCGCTGTCGCAGCGGCTCGAGGATGCCTCACTGCTTGCCGGCGGCGGGCTGACGGCGTCGGAACTGCGGGAAACCCTCGCCGAGGTGGTGGAGCCGGTGCGCGTGCCGGTCGGACAGGACGTCGCCTTCTTCCTGCCCGCGGTCGGCGACGGCGCCGCCGGCACCCAGGCCGCCTTCCAGGCGATCCAGGCCGGCAGCGCCCCGCCGAGCGGCGGCGGGCTGTCCGGTGCGAGCGCCGGGCTCGTCACGATGGATGCGGAGGGCAATGCGGTCTCCTGCGCCTTCTCGATGAACAACCTGTTCGGCACGGGGCGCATTGCGGAGGGGACAGGCATCCTGCTCGCCGCCGCGCCAGGGATGGGGTCGGTGCCGGCGGCGCCGCTCGCGGTGACGATGGCGACCAACCGCGAACTGCGCGCCTTCCGCGCCGCGACGGCGGGGACCGGACAGCAGGCGGCCGGAATCGCCGCCGCCACGATGCTGGCCACCGCCTTCGGCCGCCAGCCTCTCGAGAACGGCTTCGCCGCAATCCCGGAACCGGGCCGCGGTCTCGCGATGTCCTGCCCGGCCTATATGCCGGGCGGCAATGCGAGCTGCGTCGCGGCGGCCGATCCGCGCGGCGGAGGCGTCGCGGCCGGCTCCTTCGCGCCATGAAGGTCGGGCGGGCGGGGAATGCCCCGCCCTTCCTGGTGATGGACGTGATCGCGGCGGCCAATGCGCGCGCCGCGAGCCTGCCGCCCGGCGCGCCGGGCATCATCCGCATGGAGGTCGGCCAGCCCGGCACCGGCGCCCCGCGCGGCGCGGCCGAGGCGGCAATCCGTGCCCTGCAGGCCGGCGCGCCGATGGGCTACACGGAGGCCTTCGGCCTGCGCTCCTTGCGCGCCCGCATCGCGCAGCACTATCGCGAGCGCTACGGCGTGGACGTGGACGAAGCGCGGATCGCGGTGACGGTCGGTGCGTCGGGGGCTTTCCCGTTGGCCTTCCTCGCGGCGTTCGACCCGGGCGACCGGGTGGCGATGGCCGCGCCCTTCTACCCGCCCTATGCGAACATCCTGACCGCCCTCGGCATGCAGCCGGTGCTGCTGCCCTGCGACGCATCGACGCGCTTCCAGCCCACCATCGCCATGCTGGAGCGCATGGACCCGCGCCCGCAGGGGCTGATCGTCGCGAGCCCCTGCAACCCGGCCGGAACGATGCTCTCGCCGGAGGAACTGGCCGCCATCGCGCGCTGGTGCCACGCGAACGACGTCCGGCTGGTCAGCGACGAGATCTATCACGGCCTGACCTGGGGCACGGTCGCCGAAAGCACCGCGGCGGGCTTCAGCGACAGCGCCGTGGTGGTGAATTCCTTCTCGAAATACTGGTCGATGACCGGCTGGCGCATCGGCTGGCTGCTGCTGCCGGAGGACCTGGTCCGCCCGGTCGAATGCCTCGCGCAGAACATGTTCATCAGCGCGCCTCACATCGCGCAGGTGGCGGCCGAGGCAGCGATGGACTGCGTGGAGGAGCTGGAGGCGAACAAGGCCGCCTATGCCCGCAGCCGCGCCGCCCTGCTGGAGGGGCTGCCGAAGGCGGGCTTCACCAGCATCGCCGCGGCGGATGGCGCCTTCTACCTGTGGTGCGATGTCGGCCACCTGACCAACGACAGCGCTGCGTTCTGCGCCGAGATGCTGGACAAGGCCGGCATCGCCGCGACCACGGGCCTCGACTTCGACCGCGATCGGGGGTCGCGCTTCCTCCGCTTCTCCTATTGCGGGGCGGAAGCGGAGATGACCGACGTGCCGGCACGGCTCGCGGGTTGGCTGGGGCGCTGACGGGTGCACGCCAGGTAGAACCCCGGAAAGGCGACGCCTTCTCGCGTCTATTCCGCGACGGTCCGGCCTGACCATCCCGATGTCGGAATTGGAGGGGCGCCGCCCCTCCAAGCCACCCCGGCAAAGGCCGAAGGGCCTTTGCAAACCTCATTTTGGCGCCGGGCGACACGGGCAGGACGGACGCCGGAACCCGCCCTTTGCGCACGAAGGATGGCGGAGAGGGCAACAAGCCCGCCATGCCGGGCACCAACAGATTGCGGTCCAGGTGCTCCAAGCACCTGGCGGGGTGGTTTGGAGGGGCGGCGCCCCTCCACTCTTTCATGCGCCGGCCCCACACACCCGCTCACAACCCCCACGCCGCATTGCTGTCCGCCGGTGCCTCGTCCCGCCGCTCGCTCATTCCGTAGTCGCGGATCACGCCGGCCACGCGCAGTCGATACCCGGCAAAGACCCCGCCGCGCCCCGCCGCCTGCGCCCCGCGATGCGCGGCGTGGCAGCGCCAGTTGCGCACCGCCGCCTCATCCTCCCAGAAGGACAGGGACAGCAGCTTCTGCGGATTGGTCAGGCTGCGGAAGCGCTCCACCGCGATGAAGCCGGGCTGTTTCTCCAGCTCCGCCCGCATCGCCGCGGCGATGGTCAGGTAGTCGTCCATCCGCCCCTCGGCCGGCTCCACCTCGAAGATGATGGCGATCATGCTGCCTCCTCCCCGCCTTCTGTCGCATCGTCGCATGGGGCTATGCTTCGGCGGCGGCCGAAGCATCATGCGCGTAAGCGCGATAGCATCCGGCACCATGTCAGACCCAACCGCCCCCGGCCCCCTCGCCGCCACCGCCGCCCTGATGGCCGACCCTGCCCGCGCGCGGATGCTCGCCGCGATGATGGGCGGGGAAGCGCTGACGGCCGGCGAGCTCGCCCGCATCGCCGGCGTGGTGCCGGCGACGGCCAGCGGCCACCTCTCGCGCCTCGTCGAAGGCGGGCTCGTCGCCGTGCACGCCCAGGGCCGGCACCGCTATCACCGCCTGGCCTCCGAGGAAGTAGCCGCCGTGCTGGAAACCCTCGGCGGCCTGTCCGCCCGCCTCGCCCCGCGCCCGTGGAAGCATGGCGATGCGGCGCGCGAGGCGCGGCTGTGCTGGAACCACCTGGCCGGCCGCCTCGGCGTCGCGCTGCATGAAAGGCTGACCAACGGCACCGGCTGGCTGACGCCGGTACCGGGCGGCTGGACAGCGTCGGATGAAGGCCGCACGCGGCTGGCGGCCACGGGCGTCGATCTCGACCGTGCGATGGCCGCCCCGCGCTTCGCCTGCGACTGCATGGACTGGTCGGAACGGCGCGCGCACCTCGCCGGCGGGTTGGGCAGGGAGATCGCGACCGCCTGGCTCGATCGCGGCTGGCTGCGCCGGCTGCCGGGCGATGGCGATCGCGACGTGCTGGCGCGCCGCCGCGTCGCGCTGACGCCGGCGGGGCGGCGCGGCCTGCGCGAGGGCCTCGGCCTCGACGCCGCATGAGCGCTGCCGCCGGCCTGCTGGTCGCGCTGACGGCGATGACCGGGTTGAGCCAGTTCCATCGCGCCGCCCTCGGCGTCATCGCGCCCGACCTGACCGTGGATCTGGCGCTGACGCCGGCCATGCTGGGCGCTGCGAACGGGGTGTTCTTCGCCGCGCTGCTGGTTGCGCAGGTGCCGGTCGGCATCGCGCTGGACCGCGCCGGGCCGCGGCGGACGGTCGCGACGCTGACCGGGCTCGCCGTGGCCGGCGCCGGCTTCCAGGCCTTCGCGACAGATGGGCCGACGCTGCTCGCGGCGCGGCTCCTGCTCGGCCTCGGCTGCGGCGCGTCCTTCATGGCGGCGGTGGTGCTGTGCGCGCGCTGGTACAGCGGCGCGGCGATGACGCTGGCCCTGTCGCGCGTCTTCGCCCTGTCGCAGATGGGCATCCTGCTGGCCGGCGCGCCGCTCGCCGCGGCATCGGGCCTGCTCGGCTGGCGCGGGGCGCTGGGCGCCTCGGCGGTGCTGACGGCGGCCTGCCTGCTGCTGTGGTGGCGGCTGGTGCGGGACGACCCACCCGACCGGCCCCCGGTCTTCCGTCAGCCCGAGACGCTGAAGGAGGCGCTGCTCGGCCAGGTCTCGATCTGGCGCCTGCCGGGCCTTGCGCGCGTGCTGACGATCCACCTGGTCGGCTACGCCGCCGCCGCGACGGTGATCGGGCTGTGGGCGGGGCCGTACCTCGCCGATGTCTACGGCCTCGATGCGACGGGTCGCGGCTGGGCCCTGGCAGCGATGGGTGTCGCGATGCCGGTCGGGCTGCTGGCGATGGGCCCGCTGGAACGGCGCGTCGGCGGGCGGCGCGGTATCGTAACGGCAGCGGCGGCCCTCGCGGCCGGCACGCTGTTCGCGCTGGCGCTATGGCCCGGCGCGCCCTTGGCCGCCGCCCTGACGCTGCTGGTGCTGCTGGTGCTGTTCTCGGCCTTCCCGGTTCTCGTGGTGGCCGAAGGCCGGTCGCTGTTCCCCGACCACCTCGTCGGGCGCGGGGCGACGACCGTCAATCTCGCCCAGGTACTGGGATCGGCGCTGCTGCCCATGCTGGTCGGCGCCGTTGTCGGCCTGTTCCCCGAAGCAGGCGGCGTGCGGCCTGAAGCTGCCTACCGCGCGGGCTTCGCGGTGCTGGGTGCCGCCCTGGCCGCCGGGCTTGCGGGCTGGGTGCTGCTGCCGCGCGGCGCCGCCCCCACAAAACCTTGAATAGGCATGCTCTCTCGACGACAGGAAATCCTCGCTACCGTCGCGGCGCGCCAGACAACTCTGCGCGCACAGATAGAGTAGAACAGAGGACAATCCTGATGCGCCTTCACATGGCTGCTGTTTTCGGTCTTCTCACCGCGTTCGCGGCCACCCCCGCTTTTGCCCAGACGCCGGCGCCGGTCGGCGTGCCGGAATGCGACAGTTTCTTGACCGCCTACGACCAATGCCTGAACAACAACGTGCCGCAGGCGCAGCGCGCCCAGGTCGGCGCGTCCATCAACCAGATGCGCGACGCCTGGCGCCAGGCAGCGCAGAACCCGCAATCCCGCGCGGCCCTCGGCCCGCAATGCACGCAGATGCGCCAGCAGATGGCGCAGTCGATGCAGGCGTATAATTGCCGGTTCTAAAACTGCGCTGAGGGCAATTCGGAGAGCGGGCTCTCCGAATCCTGCCCGGCCGAGCTTCTCCGGAAACCGCTATGCGGTGCCGTAGCGCGGCGAACTCGAGACGAACCCGGTAGTGAGCCCCGCTTCCAACGGCCACGCAGCGCGCTGGCCTCGAGAGGCAAAGCCCCGGCATGCGGCGGCAAGATCAGGGAGGGGCTCTGCCCCTCCCCGAACCCCACCCCGCCAGGCCATGGATGGCCTGGACCGCCATCACCTGGCGCCGGGCGCAAATTCCGTTCTTCTGATTTCAAACCAGTCCGTGCGCAGAGCCGCAGGACGACGAAGGTCCGACGCTCAGCGCACAATGCCAGGTGGAGGTTTGCAAAGGCCCTTCGGCCTTTGCCGGGGTAGGGTTCGGGAAGGGGCAGAGCCCCTTCCTGATCCTCCCGTCGCCACCAACGTCGCGCGAATGAGCAGCGCCCCCTCGCCGCTCAAGGCAACAGCGCCGCCGCCTCCCGCCACAGCCGCTCGGTCAACGCGCCCGCCGGCTCCTCCGTCGCCAGCCGCGCCGACTGCCCGGCCCACATCTGCATGGCCTCCGGGTTGTTCGCCTTCTCCGCCGCCGCGCGGATCGGCGCGAACAGCCCGCGCTGGATCGGATAGGCCGCCGCGGGCGGTGCCGTCCGCGCCACCTCGTTCGCGATCCCCCGCCCGAGCCGCCCCGAGAACACCCGCGTCGTCATCGTCCCTTCCGGCTCCGACGCCGCGATCGCCGCCGACCAGGCCGGGTGCACGGCCGCTTCGGGGCAGCGCAGATACCCGGTCCCGATCTGCACCGCGCTGGCGCCGAGCGTCAGCGCCGCCGCGATGCCGCGCGCATCGCCGATGCCACCCGTGGCGATCACCGGCACGTCCAGCGCATCCGCGAAACGCGGGATCAGCGCCAAGCCGCCGACGAGCTGGTGCTCGGCCGTGGCATGGTCGAAGGCGCCGCGGTGACCGCCGGCCTCCGCACCCTGCGCGACCACGGCATCCGCCCCGGCAGCGACGGCCTCGCGGGCCTCGGCGACGGTCGTGGCGGTCGCGAACCAGGCGATGCCGCGCGCCTTCGCCGCCTCGACGACATCGGCCGGGAAGATGCCCATGATGGAGGATATGACGGCCGGCCCGGCCTCGATCATCGCGTGGCATTGCTCGGCGAAGTTGGGCAGCAGCGGTCCGTCAGGAATCGGCGGCCGCGGGCCGTAGCCGGACAGGAACTCGGCCATCGCGCCTTCCCGCGCCGCGTCCCGCACGGGCGGCGGGTCGGGGATCCACAGGTTGATCTGGAAGGCACCGTTGGACTGCGCACGGACGGCGCGCGCCCAGTCAGCGATGCCTTCCGGCGTGGTGTTCAGCGCACCGAGGGCGCCCATGCCGCCAGCGCTCGCGACCGCCGCGGCGAGTCGCGCGGGGCTCGCCCCAGCCATGGGGGCGAGCAGGATCGGCAGGCGCAGGCCGAAGCGTTCGCAGAAGGCAGTCGCGCGCGCCTTCGCCGTGGTAGGGATCATGCGTCGTTCCTCCTGATTGCCGATTCTCCTGCCGCATGCCGCCTGCCATCGCAATCCGCCGTCCACGTCCAACCCTCCGCCTCGAAGCCGGCGCCGGCCGCGTCGCGGGGGTGGATGAGGCGGGTCGCGGGCCGCTCGCCGGTCCGGTGCTCGCCGCCGCCGTCGTGTTCCATCGCCGGCCGCCGGCCGCGCTCGCCGCGCTGATCGACGATTCGAAGGCGCTGAAGCCGGAACAGCGCGACGCCGCCTTCGTCGCGATCCGCGCCGCGGCAACGACGGGGCTGCTCGATTGCGCGGTCGGCGCGGCCTCCGCAGCCGAGATCGGCGCGCTCAACATTCTGCGCGCCACGCATCTCGCCATGGCGCGCGCCGTCGCACGGCTGAAGACGCCGCCCGACCTCGCGCTGGTGGACGGCAACCAGCCGCCGCGCCTGCCCTGCGAGGTGCGCTGCGTGATCGGCGGCGATGCGCTGTCGCTGTCGATCGCCGCTGCCTCGATCCTCGCCAAGGTCGTTCGCGACCGTGCCATGACCCGGCTCGATCCGCGCTGGCCGGGCTATGGTTTCGCGCGCCATGCGGGCTATCCCACGGCGGCGCATCTGGCCGCGCTGGAGCAGCTCGGCCCCAGCCCGCACCATCGGCGCGGCTTCCGCCCGGTGGACCAGGCCGCGTTCCTCTGGACGGCACCGCGGCCCGAGGCGGCCTCCGCGTAGGGTCCCGTCCCCGGCGGCTGCATGCCATGCTTGCGGGCATGCCGGATCGCGATCGCTTCACCATCAAACTCGTCTGCCAGCTCTGTTGGATCCTGGCGGATGCGCGGGTCTCGGTCGCGGAGGGCAAGGACCCGGACGACGCGGACGGTGACTTCCGCGTGGATTACTGCCCGACGACCTTCCGGGTGACGCGCGAGACCGGGATCACGAGGACGACGCAGATCGTCTGCGCGAATTGCGGGGACGTCGTTCGCGGCCACTGAACGGCGCGAAATGCGGCCCGCGCCACGACACGCCGTCCGGTTTGCTTGACCTGCCGAGTCGCCCAAGCGATTCTGCGGCCTTCGCGTCGGGGGACGGGGTTTCGCGAGTGGGTACGCAGATCGACACGCCGCTCGACCAGATACTGGTCGGGGACTGCATCGCGTGGCTGCGGCACCTGCCGCCGGCCTCGGTGCACGCCATCTTCGCGGACCCGCCCTACAACCTCCAGCTCAAGGGCACGCTGCGCCGTCCGGACGATTCGCTGGTCGATGGCGTGGATGACGAGTGGGACCGCTTCGCCGACCTCGGCGCCTACGATGCCTTCACGCGCGAATGGCTCACCGAATGCCGCCGCGTGCTGCGCAAGGACGGCACCATCTGGGTGATGGGCGCGTATCACAACGTCTTCCGGCTCGGCTCGGCGCTACAGGATCTCGGCTACTGGATCCTGAACGACGTGATCTGGCGGAAGTCGAACCCGATGCCGAACTTCCGCGGCCGCCGCTTCACCAATGCGCATGAGACGCTGGTCTGGGCGTCGCGCGGCCCCGAATCCCGCTACCGCTTCAACTACGCGGCGATGAAGTCGCTGAACGACGACCTGCAGATGCGCAGCGACTGGCTGATCCCGCTCTGCACGGGCGGGGAGCGGCTCCGCGACGAGACCGGTGGCAAGCTGCATCCGACGCAGAAGCCGGAGGCGCTGCTGCATCGCGTGATCCTGTCCTGCACCTCGCCCGGCGAGGTCATCCTCGACCCCTTCTTCGGGTCGGGCACGACGGGGGCGGTCGCGAAGCGCCTCGGCCGCCGATTCATCGGGAT
This sequence comes from Neoroseomonas terrae, assembly GCF_018129025.1. Lineage (GTDB taxonomy): Bacteria > Pseudomonadota > Alphaproteobacteria > Acetobacterales > Acetobacteraceae > Neoroseomonas > Neoroseomonas terrae. The sequence goes on from NZ_JAAEDI010000046.1 coordinate 22,310, forward strand.
CGAGCGCGAGCAGGGCTACGCCGACGCCGCCCAGCGCCGCATCGACGCCGTGGAGCCCGCCCCCGAGGACGCCGCCGCCGCGCTGCCGTCGAAGAAGGAACAGCCGCGCATCCCCTTCGGCTCGCTGGTCGAGCGCGGCCTGGTGCCGGCGGGTGCGAAGCTGTTCGACCGGCAGAAGCGCTGGGAAGCGGTGGTGGGTGCGGATGGCACGCTGCGTTGCGGGCTGGCGACGGGATCGATCCACAAGGTCGGCGCAGCGGTGCAGGAAGCCCCGTCCTGCAATGGCTGGCTGTTCTGGCATCTCGAAGGCCGCGACGGGCGGCTGCGCGTGATCGACGAACTGCGCGAGACCGTGGCGCGCGGCGCGTAAGGAGCCCTGACGATGAGCGACAGCACCGCCGCCTTCGAACCGGCGCCCGCAACCCCGCCCGCCGGACCGCCCGCCGCCCGTTCCTGGGGCCGCGCCGCGCTGGCCGAGGCGCCCTATCTCCTCATGCTGCTCGCCGGCTTCGGGGGCGTGGCCTACACCGGCGCGGCCGAAACGCGGAACCTGCTCTACTGGCAGATCCTCGCCCCGGTCTTCGGCCTGCTGTGCATCGCCGCCGGCTGGAACGCCGCTGCCGGGCGCGGGCAACGCATGCGGCTGATCTGGACCCAGGCGGCGCATTGGATCGCCTTCCTGGTGGCGATGCTCATGCTGTTCCTGCCCTCCGTGCGCGGCGTGGTGAACGACAACGCGACCGAGATCGGCCTGCTGCTGCTGCTCGGCCTCGGCACCTTCGTCGCCGGCGTGCATGCGGGATCGTGGCGGATCATTCTGGTCGGCGCGGTCCTCGCGCTGTCCGTGCCGGGGGTCGCGATCGCGCAGCAATCGGCGCTGATGCTGGTGCTCGTGGGCGGCGCCGTGGTGCTGATCGGGGCGGCGTTCATTTATGCTCGGGCGCGGGTGCAGGGTGGGGCGGCGGCCGGCGGCGACTGATGGCATTGGAGGGGCACCGCCCCTCCAAACCACCCCGCCAGGATGCTGGGCATCCTGGACCGCAATCCATTGGTGCCGGGCCCAGAGGTTGAGCGCAGCCGAGGTGGGACCGACGCGCGGCGTGGCGGCTCGCGGGAAGCGCCGGGACCGACCACCATGACCAACAGTTGGCTTCTGAGGACGTTCCGGGGCACGCACCGGTCGTTGGGCAATGAAGCCGAGTCACGCCGAATCCGGCAGCCGCGCAAGGTCGATCAGTCGCCGCATCACGGTCGGCACTGCACCGCGCGCCGCGGCCGCGGCGTGCCATTCGCCCTCCGGTACTAAGCCGCTCGGCAACGGGGCGGCGTAAAGCACCATCTCCAACTCGAAATGCGTGAAGCCGTGGCGGGCAGTGCCCGGCAGCAACCGCCACGGCGCTGCGGCCGGCGCATGCGCCAGCGCTTCGGCCGCATCCCAGGCACCAACGCGCCAGGGCGTCCCCGGCACTTCCAGCATGCCACCCAGCAGCCCCTTCTCCGGGCGCCGCCGCAGCAGGATGCGGCCCTGTGCGTCGGTCAGCAGGAAATGCGCGCCGTGTCGCAGCGGCCGCGCCGCCTTGGGTGATTTGCGGGGCAGCGCGGCCGCGATGCCCGCCCGCCGCGCCGCGCAGCCCTCGCACCAGGGGCACAACGCGCACGCCGGGCTGCGCGGCGTGCAGATCGTGGCCCCGAGGTCGAACAGCGCCTGCGCGAAATCCCCCGGACGTGCCCGCGCCGCCGGGTCTTCCATGAACCGCGCCGCCAGCGCCGTCAGGCGCGGCTTCGCGCCCGGCAACGGTTCCTCGACCGCCGCGAGGCGCGCCGTCACGCGCTCCACATTCCCATCCACCGGGACCATCGGCTGGTCGAAGGCGATCGCCGCGACGGCCGAGGCGGTGTAGCGCCCGATCCCCGGCAGTTCCTCCAGCCCGGGCGCGTCAGGCGGAAACCCACCGCGCGCCACGACGGCCTTCGCACAAGCATGCAGGTTCCGCGCCCGGGCGTAGTAGCCGAGCCCCGCCCATTCCTCCGCGACCTTGGCCCAGTCGGCCTCCGCCAGGGCGTTCACGGTCGGGAAGCGGTCGAGGAACCGGGCATATCGCGGCCCCACCGTCGCCACGGTGGTCTGCTGCAACATCACCTCGGACAGCCATATGCGGTATGGGTCGCGGCTCTCGCCCGGGCCGGCGCGCCAGGGCAGCACCCGGCGATGCCGGTCATACCAGGCGAGAAGATCGGCGGCGGAGGGCAGGTCGGATGGCGGCACGGGATGAGGAGCAGAAGCGGTTCCTGGGCGGACCAAGGCCGGTCGGCGCCCTGGTGCCAGCGCTCACACGCCCGGCCTTCAAGCGCAAGAGCCCGGCGGGCGCCCAGATCATGGCCGACTGGCCGGCGCTGGTCGGGCCGGCCATCGCCGCCGTCACGCAACCGCTGCGGCTGACGCAGGGCACGCTGACCCTGGCCTGCGCCGGCCCGGTGGCGATGGAGATGCAGCACCTCGGCCCGCAACTCGCCTCGCGGATCAATGCCGCGCTGGGCCGCGTGGCGGTGGAACGATTCCGATTCGTCCAGCGCGCCCCGTCCGGCGCGCCCCCCCGAAAACCCCGCGAATCGGCCCCGAAACCTCTCCCGGAGGCGGTCGAATCGGCCCTCGCGGGGGTCTCATCCCCCGAGCTGCGCGCGGCGCTGGCAAGTTTGGGCCGCGGCGTCTATCGGACACGTTGATCCGCCGCCCCCCCCGGCCTCGCCGGGTCGGACGGCCCGCCACAGACGGGAAGCCCCGATGCTCCACGACCGCCGCCTTCTCCTGACCCGCTCCGCCGGCCTGCTGGCCGTCGGCGCCGTCGCGCTGACGCGGCCGGCCGCCGCGCAGGCGCCTGCCCCGGCCCCCGCCGCCGACAACCCGCGCCTGTCCGAACGCTCGATGGGCCAGGCCTCGGCCCCGCTGGTGGTGCAGGAATTCTTCTCCCTCACCTGCTCCCATTGCGGCACCTTCGGCCGCGACGTCTGGCCGCAGGTGAAGGCCGAGCTGGTCGATACCGGCAAGATCCGCTTCGTGTGGCGCGACTTCCCGCTGGACCAGATCGCGCTCCGCGCCGCCGTCGTCGCCCGCTACATGCCGGTCGCGGCCTATGAGCCCTTCATCGAGGCGCTGTTCCGCACCCAGGACCGCTGGGCCTTCGCCCGCGGCGTGGACCACAAGGCCGAGATCGCGCGCATCGCCGCCGTCGCCGGCATGTCGGCCGCGACCTTCGAGACCGCCTGGACCGACGACGCCACAGCCCGCGGCATCCTGGAGCAACGCCAGCAGGCCGAGCGCCAGTACAACATCCAGGCGACCCCGACCTTCGTCTTCGGCAGCCGCGTCGTCTCCGGCGCCCTGCCCTTCGACCGCTTCCAGCAGGAAGTGGCGCGGGGCTGATGGACGGCCAGGCGATCCCCTCCGCCCCGGAGGAAGAGGATGACGGCACCCCGCGCAGCGAGGCCCAGCGCCTCGCTTCCGTGCGGGCGACGCTCGCCCGCATCCGGATCGCCGGCTTCAAATCCTTCGCCGAGGCGACGACCGTCGAGGTCCGCCCGGGCCTGACGGGCATCGTCGGGCCCAATGGCTGCGGCAAGTCCAACGTGGTGGAGGCCCTGCGCTGGGCGATGGGCGAGACCTCCGCCAAGGCGATGCGCGGCGGGGAGATGGACGACGTCATCTTCGCCGGCACCGCGACGCGCCCCGGGCGCAACCTCGCGGAAGTCACGCTGTCCCTGGAGGATGCCGAGGGCCTCGCCCCGCCGCCGAACCAAGACCAGCCGGAACTGGAGATCATGCGCCGCATCAATCGCGGCGAGGGGTCCAACTTCCGCGTCAACGGCAAGGAGATCCGCGCCCGCGACGTGCAGACCATGTTCGCGGATATCGGCTCCGGCGCACGCGCTTCCGCCATGGTCAGCCAGGGCCGCGTCTCGACGCTGATCCAGGCAAAGCCTGAGGATCGCCGCCAGGTGCTGGAGGAGGCCGCCGGCATCGCCGGGCTGCGCGCCCGCAAGCATGAGGCGGAGCTGAAGCTGCGCCAGGCGGAAACCAATCTCGGCCGTGCCGAGGACCTGCTCGGCCAGCTCGACACCCAGCGGCAGGGGCTGCAGCGGCAGGCGCGGCAGGCGAACCGGTACCGCAACCTGTCGGGGCTGGTGCGGCAGGCCGAGGGCGAGTGGCTGGCGATCCTGGCCGCCCGTGCCGAGACCGCTGCCCGCCTCGCGAAAGCGCAGTTCGACGAGGCCCGCGCCGCCGTCCGCGCCGCCGAGGCCGAGGCGGAACGCGCCACCATCGCCGCCTTCGAGGCCGAGCAGGCCATCCCCGCCCCGCGTGCCGCCGAGGCCACGGCCCGCACAGCCCTGGAACGCCGCCGCGTCGAATCCGAGGGCCTGGAAGCCGAGGAACGCCGCGCGCGCGAGGCGCTGAGCGGCGCCGAGGCCCGCCTCGCCCAACTCAAGCGCGACCTGACCCATGCCGAGGGCGTGCTGCGCGACGCCGATTCGGCCCGCGAACGGCTGACCCAGGAAGCCGAGGCGCTGCGCGCCGTCGAGACGTCCCTGCCCGCCCGCCAGCAGGCCGCCGAGGCGGCGCTGGCCGAGGCGGAACAGACTGCCCTGGCTGCGGAACAGGCCGCCCAGGCCGCCACCGAGCAGGCCGCCGAGGCCGCCGCCCGCGTGCAAGCCGCCGCCGAGGCCCGCACCGCCGCCGAGGCCCGACTCAAGCGCGCCCAGGAAGGCCATGCGCGCCTCGCCGCCGATCGCGACACGGCCGCCCGCGCCCGCGTCCCGCAGGAAGCCCGCACCGAGGCC
>NZ_JAAEDI010000047.1 GCF_018129025.1 Neoroseomonas terrae
CCCCGTCCGGCCGCCGCGGCGCCTCCGCCGGCCGCCCGCACCGGCGCGGCGGCGACCCCGCCCTGGCGCCGCAATGCCTGATCACCAGCCGGCAGGCCGCCCGCCTGCCGGCCTCACTCCCTCGAACCAGGATCAGGTCATGGCCGCCCTTCCTCCGCCCGCATGTCCCACCGTCACCGCCATCTACGCGGCCTATGAGGCGGCGGCGGATAGCGGCTATCGCGCGCATCTCGGCGCCTCACTGATCGGCACCGAATGCGAGCGGGCCATCTGGTATTCCTTCCGCTGGGCCACCCGCGCCCGGCACACCGGCCGGCTGCTGCGGCTGTTCGACACCGGCAATCTGGCCGAGGCTCGCTTTGTCGCCGACCTGCGCCGCATCGGCGTCACCGTCCTGGACCTGGATCCCGCGACGGGGCGCCAGTGGAACCTGCGCGATGCCTCCGGCCACTTCGGCGGCAGCATGGACGCGGTGGCGATCGGCTTGCCCGAGGCGCCGGCGACCTGGCACGTCTGCGAGTTCAAGACCCACAGCGCGAAGTCCTTCGCCAAGCTGAAGGCCGAGGGCGTGGCGGCCTCCAAGCCGCTGCACTGGGCGCAGATGCAGGCCTACATGCAGCTCGCCGGCCTCGATCGGGCTTTCTACCTGGCGGTCTGCAAGGACACGGACGAGCTCTTCCAGGAGCGCATCCGGCATGATGCCGAGGCCGGGCTGCGCATTCTGGCCAAGGCCGAGCGCATCATCGGCATCCCCCGGCCGCCGGCTCGCATCAGCCAGGATCCCGCGTGGTGGCAGTGCCGCTTCTGCGACCACCATGCCGTCTGTCATGCTGGCGCGGCGCCGGAGCGGCATTGCCGCTCCTGCCTGCATGCCTCGCCCGTGCAGGGTGGCGACTGGCACTGCGCCAGGCACGCAGCCCCGCTGGACCGGCGCGATCAGGAGGCGGGCTGCGCGGCGCATCTCTACCTGCCCGACTTCGTGGCCGCCGAGCAGATCGACGCCGGCGACGATTGGGTCAGCTATCGGCTGCCGGACGGCACCACGTGGCGTGATGGCGTGCCAGCCGCGGCGCCGCCCGAGGTGGCCTCCCACCTGCCGTGCCGCATCTGCCACAACACGATCTATCGCGTCGGGCCTGGCAAGGGGCCGCACATCGCCGAGCTGATCTGCACCGGCTGCGAGACTGGCGGGCGCTGGCTCAGCAAGGCCGACGCCGTGGCGATGGGGGTGGCGGCATGACCCTCTCGCTCCGCCCCTATCAGCGCGCCGCCATCGAGGCGCTCTACGACTACTTCTCGGCCAGCAGCGGAAACCCGCTGGTCGTGATGCCGACCGGCACGGGCAAGAGCCTGTGCATCGCCGGCTTCACGCGCGAGGCGATCGCCGCCTACGGCGATACCCGCGTGCTGATCCTCACTCACGTGAAGGAACTCATCCAGCAGAACTTCATGGCGCTGCTCCGCGCCTGGCCGGAGGCGCCGGCCGGCATCTACTCGGCCGGCCTGTCGCGGCGCGACATCCACGCGCAGATCCTGTTCGCCGGCATCCAGTCGATCCACCGCCACGCGCGGCAGGTACAGCGCTGCGACCTGGTGCTGATCGACGAAGCACACCTGCTCGGCCGCGGCGACAGCGGCATGTACCGCTCCTTCCTCTCCCAGCTGAACGAGATCAACGCCGGCCTGCTGAAGGTCGTGGGCTTCACCGCCACGCCCTATCGGCTCGACAGCGGCATGCTCCACGAGGGCAAGGACCGGCTGTTCACCGACATCGCCTTCCAGGTACCGGTACTGGAGATGATCCAGCAGGGCTATCTCTGCCCGGTCGTCCCCAAGCAGACCTCGACGCAGCTCGACGTCGGCGGCGTCGGTACCCGAGGCGGCGAATTCATCGCCAAGGATCTCGAGGCGGCGGTTGACCGCGACGAGGTCACGCGCGCCGCGGTGGGCGAGATCGTGCAGCATGGCGAGGGCCGCGGCTCCTGGCTGGTGTTCTGCTCCGGCGTGGCGCACGCCCGACACGTTCGCGATGCCATCCGCGAGCGTGGCATCTCCGCGGAAACGGTGAGCGGCGACACGCCGGGGCCGGAGCGGGACAGCATCCTGGCGGCGTTCAAGGCCGGCCGGCTGCGGTGCGTCACCAACGCCAATGTCCTGACCACCGGCTTCGACGCGCCCGGCACCGATCTCATCGCGCTGCTGCGTCCGACGAAGAGCGTCGGCCTCTATGTCCAGATGGTCGGCCGCGGCACGCGCCTCGCCGAGGGCAAGGATGACTGCCTGGTGCTGGATTTCGCCGGCAACACGGCCCGGCACGGCCCGATCGACACCGTGGATGGCCGGAAGAAGGAACCCGCCGGGGACGGCGAGGCACCGATCAAGGTCTGTCCGGAATGCCAGACCATCAATCACGCCAGCGCACGGCACTGCATCGAATGCGACCACGAGTTCCCGCCGCCGGTCGTGAAGGTGGCGCCTCAGGCGGCGTCGAATGCGCTGCTCTCGACACAGATCCAGGCGGCCTGGTGCGACGTGACCGGCATCACCTATGCCCGGCACGACAAGCCCGGCAAGCCGGCCTCGCTGCGCGTCACATACGAATGCGGCCTCGCGCGGCATAGCGAGTGGGTCTGCTTCGAGCATACCGGTTTCCCACGGGACAAGGCGGTGGGCTGGTGGCGGCGGCGTGCCGGCAATCTGCCGCCCCCTTCGACGGTCGACGAGGCGCTGGGTCGGGTGGACCAGCTGCGCCGTCCCATCGCGATCCAGGTGCGGCCGGCCGGCCAATACACCGAGATCGCCGCCGCGAGGTTCGTGTGAGATGCGCCGCCTGTCGTCTCCGCACCGCCCGCGGCTTCGGCTGGTTCGATCCGCGCGTGAGGACCAGCGAGCCGTTGCCGGCCTGCTCCATGCGCTGCATGAACGCTCTCTGCCGGAGGTGGGGCGTGGTTGATCCCGACGAGCACGAGATTGCCGCGATCGCGGCGGCCAGCCCCATGGCCGGCGAGTACCTGGAGAGCATTGGGAAGACCGATCTCGCGATCCTGACCGAGGCCGAGTGGCTGACGCTGCTGGAGGTGGTGATCACCGGCTACCAGGACGAGCTTGCGCGCCGGCTGGATGCGGGCCGGCATTCCGCGCCGCCGCTCGCCGCCGGTGGCCGCCCATGAGCGGCGTTACCTCCGCCCGAGAGGTCGCGCGCCGGCTCGGCATCTCGCACACCGCGATGCAGAAGGCTGAACGCGCCGGACGGATCGCGCGTGAGCCGAATGGCGCGTGGGACATCGACAAGGTCCGGGCCGGGCTCGCGACCAAGAGCGCTCCGGCGCCGCGCAAGCCGTGTCGTCCACGCGCCAAGCAGCCGCCCTGGGCCAGGGCGGCGCACCACCTCGGCGAGCTGGCATCGGACATTCGCGGTTCCGCACGCGGGATCCACGCCGAGCTGGAGCGGGCGCGCCAGGCGCTCGAACGCGCCGCCCGCCAGATGGCCGCCCTCTATCCCGAAATCCTGCGCCTGGAGCGTGCCTGCGACGCGGCCATTGCCGCGCAGGAAGGAGGTGGCGAATGACGGATGCTCCCTCCTTCATGGCCGACTACGGCGAGCGCCTCGTCGACAACGGCTATTCCGTCATCCCGATCATGCCGGGCACCAAGGTGCCGGGGCGCTTCACCGGCGGGGAGTGGTCGCCCTATCCCGACTGGGCGCGTCACTGCGACCGGCCGACGAAGTCCTTCGAGGTGGACATCTGGCGCCGCTGGCCCGGCTGCGGCGTCGGCATCGCCACCGGCGCCGTTGTGGGCATCGACATCGATATCGTGGACGGCGCGCTGGCCATCCAGATCGCCGAGCTCGCTACGTCGATGCTCGGTGACACGCCCTGCCTGCGCATCGGCCGCGCCCCGAAGCGGCTGCTCGTCTATCGCGCGGCCACCCCCTTCGCGGGCCGCAAGCGCCATCCCCTCGAGCTGCTGGCGCGCGGCCAGCAATTCGTTGCCTATGCCGTGCACCCGGACACCGGTCGCCCCTACGAGTGGCCGGAGGACAGCCTGGTGGAGCTGCCGCTGTCCCGGCTGCCGGTCGTGGACGAGGCCGGCTGCACGGCCTTCCTGGACGCTGCCTGGCAGCTCGTCCCCGACGAGGTTCGGGTCAATTCGATCCTGGCGGACGCACCGACCAGTACCTGGCGCGGCCCCAGCGACCCGAAGGGGACACGCGATGCCATCGCCGCGGCGCTGACCTGGCTGCCGAATGACGACCTGCCGGGCAACGAGTGGATCACCGTCGGCGCCGCCATCAAAGCTGCGATCGGCGAGGAGGGGCGCGACCTCTGGCTCGATTGGTCGCGGCGGTCCGGGAAATCGGGCCAGTCGGGTCGATCCGATACCCCCGAGCGGCGCTGGGCCTCGCTCCGGCCACACAGCGTCGGCGCGGGGAAAATCTACTGGCTGGCCGAGCAGCGCGGCTGGGTGCCGGATCCCGCCCTGACCCTGAACGGCACGGCGGCAGAGCAGGCTACACAGCCCCACCCCGCGGCGGCGCTGCTGGCGAAGGTCGCGGTCGCGCCGCTGCCGATCGCGCCGCCGCCGAAGCCCTATCGCGTCCCGCCCGATCTGCTGCAGGTGGATGGCACGCTGCGCATGTTCATGGACTATGCCACAGCCAGCGCCGTCAGCCCGCAGCCGTTCCTCTCGCTCGGTGCCGCCATTTGCCTCGTCGGCGCCATTGCCGGCCGCCGGTATCGCACGCCGACTGACCTGCGCAGCAACGTCTACGCCATCGGCATCGCCGACAGTGGCGGCGGGAAAGACCATGCCCGACGATGCGCGAAGCGGGCGATCTATGCCGCGGGCCTCGATCGCTACCTCGGCGGCGAGGATCTCGCATCGTCGGCGGGGCTGCTCACGTCGCTGCAGCGCCATCCCGCCCGCCTGTTCCAGGTGGACGAATTCGGCCAGTTCCTGAAGCTGGTCCTGAACCAGCGCGCGCCGGCGCATAAGTCCGCGATTTGGTCGGAGCTGACGAAGCTCTACACCTCGGCGGCCGAGCCCTACATCGGCGCCGAATACGCCGACCAGAAGGCGCGGCCGCGCGTCACCATCGAGCAGCCCTGCGCCTGCATCTGGGGCGTCACCGTCCCGGGCCCGCTGTGGACGGCGCTGGAAGGTGGCGCGCTGGCGGACGGCTCCATCGCGCGCTTCCTGGTTTTCCTGACGGACGACGACTACCCGGAGCGCAATGAGACGCCGGGGCCGATGGATCCGCCGGCGGCGCTGGTGTCCGCCCTCCAGGGGATCGCTCGCGGCGTGCCCGGCCACAGCCATGGCGGGAACATCGCCGATGCCATGGAGTCCTCGGCGCCGATCCACGCCTACACGGTGCCGCTCAGCCCCGACGCGGAGACCGCGATGGCGCGTGTGCGTCGGGAGGCCACCGAGCTCCTGCGGTCGCACCGTGGCACCTACGCCACCGCACTGTTCGGCCGATACGCCGAGAACGCGGCGAAGCTGGCGATGATCGCCGCGGTCAGTCGCGACCCGGCCCGGCCGGTCACGGAGGCCCGCGACGTCGCCTGGGCATCCAGCCTCGTCGAGCACTGCATCGGCACGCTGCTGCGCGAGGCCGAGCGTCTCGTCGCCGACACGCCGGCGCATTCCCGCATCAAGAAGGTCTTCGAGGTGATCCGCAAGGCCGGCCGAATCAGCCGCAGCGCCTTCGTCCGGAAGACGCAGTTCCTCTCGAAGGCCGAGCGGGAGGACGCCATCGCCACGCTGCTCGACAGCAAGCAGATCGCGATCGAGATCACGCAGAACGCCTCCGGCCCCGGCACCAGCTGGATCATCGCGACCGAACCACAGGAGGGCTTGAAGAGTGATGCTGCATGACGCGCGCAAACCCGCGGAAAACGGGACTCTTCAACAATTCAACTTTTCACGCGGGCGTATGCAGACGTTCGGGCGGGGGCGCGGGGGAGAGAGACCCATTGAAGAGTTTGAAGAATTGAATAATTATATTGATCAGATACTTAGGCCTCTCCCACCCCCTCGACTCTTCACCACTCTTCAAGAGCGCGGTCAGGGGAGGCAGGCGTGAGCATGCCTGGCGCGCCCTTGCCGCCCCGCTCGTCCCTCGACCGCGGAAGCCGCAGCGCAACCACCGTGCCCGAGATGGAAATGCTGCGCCGCCGCGTCTGGCAGCAGCAGGGCGTCGTCTCGCTGCACCTCGAGGACATCACCGATCCCTGGCTGCGCCAGGCAATTCAGAACGAAGCCGTGCGCCGTTGGGGCCCACGGCAGCAGGAGAAGACTCATGGCCGGTAAGCGGAAGGCAAAGGCCTCGAAGCGGGACGAGGCGCTCGGACCGTCGAAGTGGCGGATGCAGCATGGCGGGATCTCGGAGCCGATCCGTGAGGCCGATCCCGAGACTGGCCTGCCGGTCGTGCACCGTCGCACCGTCGACACCCTCGGCCAGATGCTGGCCAACGGCACCATCACGCAGGAGATGCACGATGCCGGTGCCGTGTTCCGCCGTCAGTTCCGCGTCGCGGCGCTGGATCAGCTGCGCGCCATGCCTCTGATGCGCATTCCAGGCGGCTCCGGCGATTCCCTCACCGATCGCCAGATCGCTGCCCGGGAGCAGGTCGCGCGCGCAGTCATGGCGCTGGGCGGCTTCGAAAGCGCCGCCGGCTCCTGCGTCTGGCACGTGGTCGGGCTGGAGTGCTCGGTGCGGGAATGGGCGCTGCGCCAGGGCTGGGGTGGGCGCAGCGTTGGCCACGCGCAGGCGCAGGGCATGCTTGTCGCCGCACTCGGCGTCCTGGCGGCGGTCTATGGCCTGGTGCCGGTCCGCCGAGCTGCGTGAGTTGGTCACTCCATGCCAAGCACGAAGGCGGCGGCCTCGCCGATCAGCGTGAAGGGCAGGGCCGGATGATGGGCGAGGATGGCGTCGTGCACCGCCTTGCTGGTGTCGACCCCGGTGAAGGGATCGGGAGGTCGCCGTGCAGCCCGCGCGGCGGCCAGCGTCGACACGCTCAGCCACGGCGGAGGAAGGCGGGGTGGCTTGCCATCGGGCATGCGGACGCATATCGCCCCTATGAGAACAATACAAGAACATGTTAGCCTTCCCGCTCCGAACGGAGGATGGTCATGGCAGCACGTCGCCGGGCAGCGATACGCCCTCTCGATGCGGCGCTGGTGCGCCTGCAGACGATGGCGGCGCGTGGTGTCCAGCCGACCCGCATGGCGCGCGAAGTCGAGATCATCGTCGGTGAATGGCTTGGTGAGGCGGATGCCGATCCGGCTGACGTGAAGACCAGGCTGGACGAACTGCACGAGCAGTTGGCGTCCGGTGTCGTCGATGCCGAGGAGCAGGTGTCCTATGTCGATCCCGACGAAGCAGCCGCGGTGAAGCAGGCTGGCGTCACCTTGGCGGCATTGGTCGCAACGCGGGATGCGGTTGAGCGGGCGCGCAACGCGCTGTGAGCGGCGGGGTCAGCATGCGGACGCCGCGATCGCTGCTGACAGTCCGCCTCGGCTTCGCTATGGCACGCGCTCTGCAACGGAGATCCAGTCTGTGTCGAAGAAGTTCCTGACCGACGTCATCGCAAACTCCACCGATTTGTCCGGCGTCGCGGCGACCAAGCTGGCCGGCGACATCATCGAGGCGATCAAGGGCGAGATCGTCGCGAGCGGCCGTTTCACGATTCCGGATTTCGGCGCCTTCGTTGTGCGCGAGACGCCGAAGCGCACGGCGCTGAACCCCCGCACGGGTGAGAAGGTGCCCGTGAAGGCGGGTGCGACGGTAAAGTTCAAGGCAAGCCCGGCCCTGAAGACGGCGGCGCTGGGTGGCTTCAAGAAGGCCAAGCGCAAGGCTGCGAAGGGCTGAGACAGCGACGCGCGGCCGGTCCGCGCTGTTACAATTCACCCGCTGGCGGAGCGGAATCCGCATCTCGTAGACTCTCCCCACGATGACGAATTGCGGGTGCAGCCTTCTGCACCGCGGCTCGCCAGCCACAGCGTCGCTCAATCGAGACAGTGGCTCGCGAGCCGCAGGGTCCTTCCTGGGCCCGGCGTATGCGGGGGGCGGAAGCGCGCAAGATCGCTAGCGCCAGGCCGGAGATATGGTTTGCGGTTTGCAGCCTTTCCGCGCGGCTTCAGATCGTTAGCTGCAAACCAAGGCCGGGCCTCTGCCCTGCAAACCACCTGCAAACCGGATGGCATCATGACGCTCCCCTGGATGGCAGCGAAGATCCTGCTGCGTCCGGTGGCGGAGCTGCGCCCGCATTCCGGCAACGCCCGCGTGCACAGCGCCGAGCAGCTGGAGCAGATCAAGGCCAGCATGCTGGCCTTCGGCTTCACGAACCCGCTGCTGGTCGATGAGGACGGTGTGCTGATCGCCGGCCACGGCCGGCTCGAGGCGGCGACGGCGCTCGGCATGGTCAAGGTGCCGGTGATCGTGCTGCGGCACCTGTCCGCGGCGCAGAAGGAAGCGCTGCGGCTCGCCGACAATCGTATCGCGGAGAACGCGACCTGGGACCAGGCACTGCTGCGCGACGCGTTGGCCGCAGTGCAGGCGGCGCCCGATCTCGACCTCGCGGCACTCGGCTTCTCGGCGGATGAGCTCGCGGACATCCTCGCGGCGGCTGGAGATGCCGTGTCCGACGGCGACGCGCCCGAGGCTCTGTCCGCGGCCGACGCCGAGGAAGGTGGCGCGCCTGGCGCGGGGGATGCGGAGGACACGCTGGCGGAGGACCCCGCCGATGCCGATCCGGTTCCGCCGCGTCAGGCCGTGACCCGCCCTGGTGATCTCTGGCTGCTGGGCGAGCATCGCCTGCTCTGCGGCGACAGCACCGACGCCGCCACCGTGATGCGCGTGATGGGCGAGGACCGTGCGGCGCTGCTGTTCACCTCGCCGCCCTACGGCAACCAGCGCGACTACACCACCGGCGGCGGCACCGATTGGGATGCCCTGATGCAGGGCGTGTTCGAGCATCTCGACGCGGCCATGCGGCCGGACGGCCAGGTGCTGGTGAACCTCGGCCTCATCCATCGCGACAATGAATGGCAGCCCTATTGGTCGGGCTGGCTTGACTGGATGCGTGCCCGTGGTTGGCGCCGGTTCGGCCTCTACACCTGGGACCAGGGGCCCGGCCTGCCCGGTGACTGGAACGGGCGGCTCGCACCGGCCTTCGAGTTCGTCTTCCATTTCAACCGCCAGTCCCGCCAGGCGAACAAGATCGTGCCCTGCAAATGGGCCGGCACGCCGAACAAGGGCAGCGGCCTGCGCGCCGCCGACGGGACGATCTCGGAGTATCAGCACGCGGGCCTGCCGGTGCAGGACTTCCGCATCCCCGACAACGTGCTGCGCCTGACCCGCCACAAGGGGCGCGGCATCGAGACCGAGCACCCCGCGGTGTTCCCGGTCGTGCTGCCGGAATTCCTCATGCGCACCTACACGGACGATGGCGACGTCGTGTTCGAGCCCTTCGGTGGCTCCGGCACTACCATCCTCGCTGGCCAGCGCACCGGCCGCCGCGTGCGCGCGGTCGAGCTTGCGCCAGCCTATGTCGACCTGGCCGTGGCGCGGTGGCGCATGCTGCATCCCGACCTGCCGGTGACGCTGGCGGACGACGGCCGCGACTACGACGCCGTGGCCGCGGCGAGGCAGGAGGTCACCGCCAATGCAGCCTGACCTCGTGGTCTCCACCCTGCCGGTCGCATCCCTCGTGCCCTACGCCGAGAACGCCCGCACGCATTCCCCGGCGCAGGTGGCGCAGATCGCCGCCTCCATCACCGAATTCGGCTTCGTGAACCCGGTGCTGGTCGACGCCGAGGGCGTGCTGATCGCCGGCCACGGGCGCGTCATGGCCGCGAAGCAGCTCGGGCTGGCCTCCGTGCCGGTGTTGCGGCTCGGCCATCTGTCCCCGGCGCAGGCGCGTGCCCTGCGCCTGGCGGACAATCAGATTGCGCTGAACTCCGGCTGGGACGAGGCACTGCTCGCGGCGGAGATCGCCCGCATCCGCGACGAGGCATTGGTCGACCTGGACGTGCTGGGCTTCTCCGCCATGGAGCTGGACCGGCTGTTAGCCGCGGCCGATGCCGGCCTCGGCGAGGATGCTGACGAGGCGCCTCCACCGCCGGTGGTGCCGGTCACCCGTGCCGGCGATCTCTGGCGCTGCGGCGACCACCGCCTTGTCTGCGGCGACGCGACGAAGCTGGTCGACGTCCAGCGCGCGCTCGGTGCGGGCCACCTGGCCGATATGGGCTTCGTCGATCCGCCCTACAATGTGGCCTATGAGGGCGGTACCGCCGCCAAGATGACGATCGCCAATGATGCGCTCGGCGGTGGCTTTCCCGAGTTCCTCCGCCCTGCACTGGCCAACCTGCTCTCGGTCACGAAGGGCGCCTGCTACGTCTGCATGTCCTCCTCCGAATGGCCGACGCTGCATCGCGTCTGGCAGGAGGCCGGCGGGAAGTGGTCGAGCACGATCATCTGGGCGAAGAACACCTTCGCCCTCGGCCGCGCCGACTACCATCAGCAGTTCGAGGCGATGCTCTACGGCTGGAAGGCCGGCGCGCAGCACTACTGGTGCGGCGCGCGTGACCAGGGGAACGTCTGGCACTTCGACAAGCCGGCGCGTAACGACCTGCACCCGACGATGAAGCCCGTGGCGCTGGTCGAGCGTGCCATCCGCAATAGCAGCAAGCCGCGCGACACGGTGCTGGACTGCTTCGGCGGGTCGGGCACCACCATGATCGCGGCGGAGCGCACGGGGCGGCGCGCCGTGCTGTTGGAGATCGATCCCGCCTATGCCGATGTCATCGTGCGGCGCTGGCAGGAGACAACCGGCGAGGCCGCCGTGCTTGAGGGTGATGATCGCATCTTTGCCGATGTCGCCGCGGCACGCGACGACAACGCCAGGCCATACTGTGGTCCTGGATCAGGGTAGACCAGGAGCTACAGCCCTTCGGGCTCCTGCATCCAGGCTGGAATGTCCCGCTGCGCATGCAGCACACGCCAGACGTCGAGGTGGTCCTCCCGCTCGACGTAGAACACCAGATACGGGTAGCGCCGCAGCGGCCAGGCGCGGAGGCCTTCCAGCCGCAGCTCGAAGGCAAAGCGTGGCGAGCCCACCGCCGGATGCTGCGCGATCCGCCGGAAGGCCTGCTCCAACGCGTCAATGAAGGCCAACGCGACCGGCTCGCCCGCCTCCGCCGCGTAGTGGGCGGTGGCTTGGTCGATGTCCCGCTGTGCGGCCTCCCGCGGAATGACCGGCTTGGCGGTCACGCCCGCGGTTGGCGAACGCGGCGGCGGAGCGCGTTGAAATAGGCGTCATCCGCTGGCGCCGTCGGGGCCGAGGCGGCGCCATCCAGCAGCAGGCCACGCAGGTGCTCGCGCTCCTGGTCCTTACGGATCAGTTCGCGGACATACTCGCTGCTGGTGCTGTAGCCGCGCGTGGCGACCTGCTCATCCACGAAGGATTTCAGCCCATCCGGCAGGGAAACGTTCATGGTGGTCATGGCCGAGACAATACTCCGGCTTGGCAAAAATTGGCAAGAATCATGTGCGCCGGGAGGCGATCCGAGCAGGCGCCCGGCCCGCCGATCAGCAGGATCATGATGTGATCCAGACCGCCGAAACATAGCAATCCCACGCCGCTGCATCTTGCTTGGCTGGTGCGCGGCACAGCGCGAATGGTCCGTCACACGCAGGGGATGCCCTGCACCACGACGGAGACGATGATGACCGACCGCGAAGCCCGCGCCGCCCGCAATCAGGAACGCAGCCTGGCCGCCTTCCTCGCGAAGAAGGCCGAATTCGATGCCCTCCTCGCGGAACTCACGCAGGCCAGCGAGGACCATTTCGGCGCGGACCCCGAGACGGTGCTCTGGGGCGAGGCAGCCTGGCTTTCCGACGCCACCGCGAAGCTGAAGGACATCGCGGACCAGCATTTCCGCCGCGGTGAATACGCAGCCTGACGCGGGTTACTCCCGCATCGCCCCGACCGGCGAGGCCGGCGGGGCTCCCGGCAGTAGGGGCCGATGACCGGCACCCGAAACCGGAGACGAGCACGATGACGCATCTTTCCGACACCCAGCGCGTGATCCTCAGCGCCGCCGCCCAGCACGAGATGGGCTTTGCCCGCGCGCCGAAGACGCTGCCGGCCGCCGCCCGCAATGCGGTGTTCCGCAGCCTGATCAAGAACAACCTGCTGACCGAAATCAACGCGCCGCGGGAGCATGTCGGGCTCGGCTGGCGCCAGGATGACGACGGCACCTGGATCGTGGCGCGCATCACCGACGACGGGCTGCGCGCCATCGGCATCGACCCGAATGAGGGCGACGCGGGGGGCGGGGAGCCCGACTGCTCGGGCATCGAAGGCAGCGTGTCCGACACGGCGCCCACGGTGGCGCCGGCCGTGGAGCCCGCCACACAGGACGCCCCGACGCCCGAAGCCGCCCAGGCCGCGCCCCTGGCGGAGGAGATCGCCCTGCTCGATCAGGCCCTCGCGACACGCGCCACCACACCGCGCACCAGCCTGCGCGACGCCACCGCAGCGATCCTCGCTGCCTGGGACGACGAAGCGAACCGCGAGGGCGACATGATCGGCGCCCTGGACGCGCCGATGGAAGCCCTGCGCACCCTTCTCGCCGGAAAGGCCGCCCGCACGCCGCGCGAACCCGCCGGCCCGCGCAAGGCGCGCGAGGGGACGAAGCAGGAGCAGGTGCTGGCGATGCTCCGCCGCCCCGAGGGGGCGACGGTGGCGCAGATTGCCGAGGCCACCGGCTGGGCGCATCACACGGTGCGCGGCTTCTTCGCCGGCCTGAAGAAGCGCCAAGGGATCGAGGTCCAGGTGCTGGAGCGCGTCCGCCAGGTCGGCCCGAACAAGGAGGGCGCCCGCGGCTCCTACACGGTCTATCACCTGCCGGCCTGACCACGGAGCCGGACACGTCGAGGGCCCGCCGCTGGACGGTAGCGGGCCCTTGCTCGTGATGACCATCACGCGCGGCGGGAGGTCGCCGCCATGCCCGAGCTGACCGCCTCCACGCGCGAGGCCGCCCGTCCCCTCGGCGTCAGCGACACCGCCATCCACAAGGCCGAACGGGCTGGCCGGATTGCCCGCGAGCCGGACGGCCAGTGGGACATCGACAAGACCCGCCGCCGCCTGGTGGAGACCGCTGATCCCGCGCGCTCGCCGCTGGCCAACGGCGCCGGCGCCGAGGGCACGCCCTTCGCCCGGCTGAAGGTCGCGCAGCTTGCCCTGAAGGTGGAGGCGCAGCGCCTCTCGCTGGATGAGACCAAGCGCCGCCTGCTCGATGTCACCGAGGCGAACGCTGCCCTCGATGAGATCGGCAGCACCATGCGGGACGCGCTGCTGAACTGGCCGGCCCGTGTCTCCGGCCTGATCGCCGCCGAGATCAGCGTCGACCCGCATCTGCTGCAGACCATCCTGCAGAGCCACATCAACGACCTGCTGACGGAGGCGGCCGATCGCTTCGATCCCGCAGGCCTCGGAGGGGACCAGCCTCCGTAGCCGTGAGCATGTGCGCCGGCGTGTCGGCGCCATGCTCCGGCCACCGCCGCAGCTCACCGTCTCGCAATGGGCCGAGCGGCATCGCATGCTCGGCAGCCGCGCCTCGGCGGAGCCGGGGCCGTGGCGCACCAGCCGCACGCCCTATCTGAAGGATGTGATGGATGCGCTGTCGGCGGTGCATCCCGCCCGCCGCGTCGTCTTCATGAAGGGCGCCCAGGTCGGCGCCACGGAAAGCGGCAACAATTGGCTCGGCTACATCATGCACCATGTGCCAGCACCGGCGCTGGCGGTGCAGCCGACCGTGGAACTGGCCAAGCGCTTCTCGCGCCAGCGCATCGACCCGCTGCTGGAGGAAACGCCCGCGCTGCGGGAGCGGGTTGCCCCGGCGCGGGCTCGCGACAGCGGCAACACGATGCTGTCGAAGGAATTCCCCGGCGGCATCCTGGTGCTGACCGGGGCCAACAGCGCAGTCGGGCTGCGCTCGATGACGGCGCGGTTCCTGTTCCTCGACGAGGTGGACGCCTATCCCGGCGACGTCGCCGGCGAGGGCGACCCCATCGCCCTCGCCGAGGCCCGCGCCCGCACATTCGGCTGGCGCCGCAAGGCTTTCCTGGTCAGCACGCCGACCATCGCCGGCCGCAGCCGCATCGAGCGGGAGTACCAGGCCTCCGACCAGCAGCGGTACTTCGTGCCATGCCCCGAATGCGGCGAGATGCAGTGGCTGCGCTTCGAGCGGCTGATTTGGGAGAAGGGTGCACCGGAGACGGCGCGTTATCACTGCATCGCCTGCGACCATCCGATGCAGGAGCACGACAAGACCGCCATGCTCGGTGGCGGGGAATGGCGGGCGACGGCCGAGGGCCAGGATCCGCACACCATCGGCTTCCACATCTCGGCGCTGTACTCGCCAGTCGGCTGGCTCTCCTGGGCGCAGATCGCCCGCGATTGGGAGGCCGCGCAAGGCAAGCCCGAGGACATCAAGACCTTTCGGAACACGGTGCTCGGCGAGACCTGGCATGAGCAGGGCGAGGCGCCGGATTGGGAGCGCCTGGTCGAGCGCCGCGAGGATTTCGCCATGGACGTGGTGCCTTCCGGCGCGCTGGTGCTGACCGCGGGCATCGACGTGCAGGATGATCGGCTGGAATGCGACGTCTGGGGCTGGGCCGAGGGCTTTTCCTCCTGGTTGGTGGACCACGTGGTGATCCAGGGCAGCCCGCGGGACCGCGCGCCCTGGGACGATCTGGCGAAGCTGCTCGCGCGGGACTGGCCCCGGCAGGGCGGCGGCGCGATGCGCATCGCCCGGCTCTGCATCGACACCGGCGGCCGCGACACCGCCGCCGTCTATGGCCATCTGCGTCGGCTGCGCGATCCGCGCATCGCGCCGACCAAGGGCGTCGATGGCTGGAACCGGGCGCAGCCCGTGCAGGGCCCGACGCCGGTGGACGCGCTGGTCGACGGCCGCAAGCTGCGCCGCGGCCTCAAGCTCTGGACAGTATCGGTCTCGACCTGGAAGGCCGACCTGTACCGCCGGCTCTGGCTCGGCCGCGGTGACGCGGAGGAATTCCCCCCCGGCTGGGTGCATCTGCCGCGGGGCATCGAGGCTGAGTGGGTCAAGCAGCTGGTTGCGGAGCAACTGCGCACCGCCAAGGATCGCCGCGGCTTCGCCCGGCAGGAATGGGCGAAGCTCAGGGAACGGAACGAAGCGCTGGACTGCGCGGTGCTCGCGCGCGCCGCCCTGTGGCTGGTCGGTGCCGACCGCTACGGCGAGCGCTTCTGGCAGCAGCTGCGGGACCAGATCGCCGATGCCCCGCTGCGGCCGAGTGAGCTTCCCGTCGCCGGGAATGTCGCCCACCCACCGGCGTCACCGCAGGCCGAACTGGCGGCGCCCGCAACACCACCCAGCGCCCATCGCCCGCGTGGTTGGCTCGCCCCGCGCCAGGGCTGGCTGCGCTGACACTGGAGATTCTGATGACCGCGATCGTGCCCGTGCGCACCAGCATCGCCGCCGGCCAGGCGCTGAGCGGGCCCGTCGCCAGCGTCGGCTACGGCGTGTGCCTGCTGCTGTTGCCAGCCACCTGGACCGACGCCCAGCTCACCCTGCAGGGCTCGCTCGACGAGGGCGAGCCCGCGGCCTGGGCGGATCTCTACGACCATCTCGGCAACGAGGTGGTGCTGGCGGTCGCCGCCGGCCGTGCGCTTACCCTGCCGCCGACGCTGCTGCTCGGTTGGCGCTGGCTGCGCCTGCGCTCGGGCCTGGCCGCTGCGCCGGTGAACCAGGCGGCGGAACGCCTGATCACTCTCGGTATCCGGCCGCTGGCATGACCGCGCTGTTCCAGCACTACCTGCCGCCCGCGCCGGCGATGTTGCCCTACGTCTCGAGCCGCTTCTACGCCTCGCAGCATGCGCGCGCGGTCGGCGGCGCGGTCGCGATGACGGCGAACCGGCTGTACTGCGTGCCCTATGTCCTCGCGCGGCCGGGCTTGTTCTCGGCCATGGCCGTCAGCGTGACGACCGGCGCCGCGGGCCTCCTGCGCATGGCGTTGGCTGCCGACGATGGCACTGGGCATCCGGGGCACCTCATCGAGGAGCCGGTGGCGGACGCCGACACCGCCGCGGTCGGCAGCGCCATTTGTGCCTTCGCGCAGCCGCGCTGGATCCCGGCCGGGGTCTGGTGGCTGCTGCTGTGCTTCTCCGGCGCGCCCTCGGTGCGTGGCACCAGCACCCAAGCGTTCAGCGGCGGCAACACGCTGCTGCTCGGCTCGGCCGCGGCGGATGGTGGCGCCGGCGGCGGCACCGGCAGCGAGAATGGTTTCTTCGCGTCGCTGACCTGGCAGGCCGGCGTGCCGATCATGCCGAACCCGCCCACCGGGCTGTCCTACCTCGTCAACGCGGCGACGCCGCTGCCAACGCTCCGGGCGGCGTGATGGACCCCGCTGTTCTTGCCTGGGCGCTGGCGCAGCCTTCCGGCAGCCGCGCTGCCGCTCTTGCTGCTGCGTACACCGGCGGCACCACGCGCGTCACCTTCGATGGGCGCACCGTGGAGTATCGCGGCCTCGACGATCTCGGCCGCGCGCTCGCTGTACTGCGCGGCGCGGAGATGAGCGCAACGCGCCGTCCCTCCGTGACACTTGCCAGCTTCTCGCGGGAGAGAACCGGGTGATCCGACGCCTCCGCGATGCATGGCAGGCGCTGCGCGGCTATGCCGCGGCGCAGGACCACCGCGCCTCCGCCTGGGCGCCCTCGGGCGGCAGCGCCAATGCGGAGGTGGGCATGGCGGCGGCCATCGTGGCGCGGCGGGCCCGCGATGCCGTCCGCAACGATCCCTACGCCAGCCGCATCGTCGATCTGTGGACCGGCAACGCCGTCGGCGCCGGCATTACCACCCGCTGGCCCGAAGACGCCCACGGCCGCGCCTGGCAGCGTTGGGCGGAGAGCCCGGCCTCTGATGCCGAGGGGCGGCTCGATCTGTACGGTCTGCAGGCGCTGGTCATGCGTGCGGTGGTCGAAAGCGGCGAGTGTTTCGTGCGCTTCTTGATGGTGCCGCCCTCGGCGGCCAATCCGATCGGGCTGCGGCTGCAGGTGCTGGAGAGCGACCATCTCGACACCGCGCGCAACGGCATGGTGGAGGGTGCGCCGACCATCCAGGGCATCGCCCTCGGCGAGGCCGGCGAGCCGGTCGGCTACTGGCTGCATCGCGTGCATCCCGGCGCCGCCTGGATCCTGCCGGGCGCGACCTGGCTCAGCAGCGAGCGCATTCCGGCCAGCGAGGTGCTGCACGTCTACCGCAAGCGCCGGCCCGGCCAGCTGCGCGACGTCTCCTGGCTCGCCCCGGTGCTGCTGCGCCTGCGCGACCTCGGCGACTACGAGGCCGCGCTGCTCATGAAGGCCAAGATCGAGGCCTGCCTCGCCGCCGTGGTGACGGAGGAGGGCGACGAGGCGCTGACTGGCGCCGCCGCCGGCCTGCTACGGGATGCGCAGGGCCGGACGGTCGAGAGCTTCGAACCTGGGATGATCCTGTATAGACGCGGCATGGGCAGCGTGGAGGTGGTGAACCCCTCCGGCGGCGGATCGCATGCAGCCTTCGCCCGCCGCGCGCTCGAGGCCGCCGCGGTCGGCGCCGGCCTGACCTACGACCAGGTCTCGGGCGATCTCACCCAGGCGAACTACTCCTCGCTCCGCGCGGGCAAGATTGAGTTCCGCCGGCTCTGCGAGCAGGTGCAGTACGGCATGCTGATCCCGATGCTGGTCCGTCCCATCGCGGACCGCTTCCACGCCCAGGGCGCGCTGCTTGGGCTGTGGTGCGCCGAGATGCCAGATGGCGTGTCGCACGTGCCTCCGGCGCACGAGATGATCGATCCGCTGAAAGACACCACGGCGCTGATCGCGCAGGTGCGTGCCGGCTTCGTGCCGCAGCCCGAGGCCGCCGGTGCCTTCGGCTACGACTTCCGCGCCGCGGTGGAGATGATCCGCGAGGCCAACGCCCTGCTCGACGAGGCCGGCATCTCGCTCGACACCGATCCGCGCCGTGTCGCGAAGTCCGGTGCGGCGCAGGACGCGGCGCAGATGGCCGCGGTCGAGATCGCCGCCACCGGTGCTGCGGCACCGCCGCGCGAGACCCCAGCAGAGGGCTAACCATGACGGACATCATCGAACCGGGCGGGGGAGACCCCGCACCGGAGCCTGCTGCTGCCTTGGATCGAATGCCCACCGCCGGGCAGTCGATCGTCGCGCAGCGCGCTATCACCGCGCCCGCCACCGTCGATCGTGCGGCGCGAACCGTCGAGGTGGTGTGGTCCACCGGCGCCCGCGCCCGCAACTTCGTCCCCGCCCTCGGCCTGATCACCGAGGAGCTGGAGATGTCGCCGAACGCGGTGCGCATGGAGGCGCTGCGCTCCGGCCGCGCCCCGGTGCTCGATACCCATCGCCGCGGCGGCGCGCGTGACGTGCTCGGCCGCGTCACCGCCGCCCGCCTCGATCGCGGCCGCGGCTATGCCACGCTGCAGTTCAGCACTGCCGCCGACGTCGAGCCTGTCTGGCAGCGCATCGCCGACGGCACGCTCCGCGCGGTGAGCGTCGGCTATCGCGTGCACCGCTACGAGCCGCGGCCCGATGCGGCATCGGGCGAGACCGTCCACCGCGCGGTGGATTGGGAGCCCTTCGAGATCTCCGTCGTGCCGGTCCCAGTGGACCGCGATGCGGCAGTCCGCGCGCAGGGGGAACAGGGCCTCCCCGCGCCGGCGATCGAACCTGCCCTGCCTGACGAGGATTCACCCATGCCCGAGACGACGCCGGAGACCCCGGCCGCGCCGGCCGCCCGGGACGTTCCCGCGCCGTCCGCGCCGCCCACCCCGCCCCAGGAGACCACCGTGACCACCACGCCCAGCCCCGCGCCCGCCATCCCGGCGCCCGAGCCGACCCGCGCAGCACCGGACCTCGACGCGGTCCGCGCCGAGGCTCAGCGCGCCGAGCGCGAGCGCATCGCCGGCATCGACGCCGCCGTGGAGGCCGCCCGCGCCCTGCTGCCGGCGGACCGCATCACCCCGGTGCGTGCCGAGGCCATCGCCCAGGGCTGGACCGGAGACCAGGCCCGCCGCGCCTTGTTCGACGCCCTCGTCGCGCACGGCCCGCGTCCCTCCATCCCCGCCCGCCCCGAAACCGGTCCCGGCCACGATGATCCGGCACAGATCCTCGACGCCATGGCCGAGGCGCTCGCCGCCCGCGCCATGCCCGGCTACCAGCCCCAGGGGGAGAATGCTCGGACCGGCCGCCACGCCGAGTTCATGGGCTGGCGCCCCTCCGACATGATCGGTGAGCTGCTACGCGCCCGCGGCGAGCGGAGCGTGCCCCGCAACCCGACCCTGCTCGCCGAGCGCGCCTTCCACACCAGCTCCGACTTCCCGCTGCTGCTGGCCGCCGCGGCCAACAAGATGCTGCTCGCCGCCTACCAGCCGGCGCAGCCCACCTACCGCCAAATCTTCCTCCGGCGCGACTTCCGCGACTTCAAGCCGCACCGGCACCTGCGCATCGGCGACTTTCCGACCCTGCTGCCGCTCGCCGAGAACGGCGAGATCCAGGTCGGCACCATGTCCGAGAGCCAGGAGATCGTGCTCCTGCAGACCTTCGCTCGGCGCATCCGCGTCACCCGGCCGATGCTGGTCAACGACGACCTCGGCGCCTTCACCGACTTCGCCGCCGCCATCGGCCGCCGCGTCGCCGAGTTCGAGAACGCCACCGCCTACAACCTGCTGAACAGCGCCACTGGCGACGGCCCGACGCTGAGCACCGGCAGCGCCACCGTGTTCGCCACCGGCGCCACGCGCGCCAACAAGGCCAGCACCGGCACCGTGCTCGACACCACGACCATCGGCGCCGGCCGCACCGCCATCATGAAGCAGCGCACGCTGGATGGGCTGCCGATCTCCATGGGGCAGACCATGCGCCTGCTGGTCGGACCGAACCTCGAACTCGCCGCGCGGCAGGCGACGGTGGTCGTGCAGGCGAGCGAGATCGGCAAGGCCAACGTCTTTGCCGGCTTCGTGCAGCCGGTGATCGAGCCGCTGATCCAGGCGAACCGCTGGTACCTGTTCTCCGACCCGGTCGCTGCACCGGTCTATGTCTACGGCTACCTCAACGGCGCCGAGGGGCCGCAGGTCGCCACCGGCCCGGTGCAGGGCGCGGACGGCGTCGAGGTCAGCGTGATCTTCGACTTCGGCGTCGGCGCCATCGACTGGCGTGGCGCCTGGTTCAATCCGGGCACCTGATCCTTCCCACCACCGCAGCAGCTTCGTCGAGGGCGCCCCACCGGGCGCCTTCGGCGTTTCAGGAGACCCTCCCATGCGCAATTGCATCCGCCCCGACGCGCGCTCCATCCCGATGGTGGTGCCCTATGCCGGGGGGATCCTCTCCGGCCAGGGCATGCTGGTCGGTGCCTTCTTCGGGGTGGCGGCCTCCGACGCCGCGCAGAACGCCAGCGTCGACTGCGAGACGCGCGGCGAGTTCGAACTGACTAAGGAGCCCGCGCTCGCCATCAGCCAGGGTGCGCGGGTGTTCTGGGACAACACCAACCGCCGTATCACCACCACCGCGACTGGCAACTTCCAGGTCGGTGTCTGCACCGTCGCTGCACTCGCGGCCGATGCCGCGGTTCGGGTGATGCTGGCCCGCGTGCCGGCGAGCGGCGCATGAACCGCGTCGATCCCAAGGCCACGCGGGGCTACCGCAACCGCAATCCCGGCAACATCGAGCATGTCCCCGCCAACAAATGGCAGGGGCTGGCGCAGCCAGCGTCGGACGGGCGCTTCTGCCGCTTCGTGAGCCACGAACATGGCATCCGCGCCCTGGCGGCCCTGCTCACCACCTACCAGGATCGCCACGGCCTGCGGACGGTGCGCGGCATCATCGGCCGCTGGGCCCCGCCGGGCGAGAACGACACCGGCGCCTATGTCGCGGTGGTGGCGCGGCGCATGGGTGTCGGCGCCGACGATCCGGTCGACCTGCACCGGCACGCCCAGCTCCGTCCCATGGTCGAGGCCATCATCGCCCATGAATGCGCCGGGCTGGCCTATCCGGCCGCGGTGATCGACCGCGCCCTGACGATGGCCGGCGTGCCGCCGCCGCCACCTTCCAGCATCCGGCAGGTCGCCACCACCACTGGCACCGGCCGTGGCGCGGTGGCGGTGGGTGCGGCCGGCATGGCGACCGTCGCCGCCCAGGCGGCACCCGCCATCCAGGCGCTCGGCGGCCTGGCGCCGATGGTCGCCATCGCCGTGATCCTCGCCGCCGTCCTCGGTGTCCTGCTTTGGCGCCTGCGGCAGCCGGCATGACCGCGCTGTTCGCCAGCCTCAGGTCCCGCATCGGCGGCTGGGTCGCGGCCGCCTTCGCGGGCGCCGGCGCGGTCCTGGCCCTGCTGGCCATGGGCCGGCGGCAGGGCCGCGCGGAGGTCGAGCGCCAGACCGCCCAAGACAGCCTGGACGCCAGGGAGAGAGCCGATGCGGCATCTGCCGAGTATCGCGCTGATGGCGCTGCTGGGCGCCTGCGCTCCGGCCGGTACTGAGCCGACCTGCGTCGCGCTGGTGCCGTATGACGCCCGGACCCAGCAACAGGCGGCGGAGGAACTCGCGGCGCTGCCCGCCGGCAGGGTGGTGGCGCGCATGATCGACGACTATGGCGACCTGCGCGCGCGGATCCGCGGAGCCTGCGGGCGATGAGCGCCTTCGCCGACGCGATGGCGGCCCTGGTCGCCGATCCGAACCTCGGGGCCGATGCCGTCTACCGCCAGGGAGGGACCGACGCCCCGGTTGTCCTGCGGGTGCTGCGATCCTCGCCGGATCGCGTGGCTGATGCCTTCGGCACCGAGATCCTCTCGGCCACCGACATCCTCTCCGTTGCCATCGCCGTCCTGCCCGATCTCGCCGCCGGCGACAGCTTCGCCCTCGGCCCCGACCTGCTCACCGTCACCCACGCCGAGCGCGATGCCTCCGGCACCGCCTGGCGCGTGCTCTGCCAGCGATAGGAGTTGCCGCCATGCCGCAGAACGCCCTCACCCTGCTGGAGATCCTGCGTGACCTGCTGCTCGGCGCGGCGGCCGGCCTCGCCGGCGGCTTCGTGCGCTGGAACAACCCGGAACGCCGGCGCTTTGGCTGGTGCCTCGCTTGGGAGGTGCCCTCCGCCGCGCTGGTCGGCAGTGCCGGCTATGCCCTCGGCGGCTTCCTCGAGTTCAACGAATACGGCCGGTTTCTCTTCGCCTTCGTGTTCGGCTACCTCGGCCAGGCGGCACTGCATGACCTGGCGGTGGCGATCATCCGCCACCGCACCGGCTTGCCGCCTGGCGGCGGCACGCCGTGAGGCTCGGCGCCCGCATCGTCGGCGACCTGCGGCAGCTTCTCGCCGCCGAGGTCCGCGCCGGCGAGCGCGCGGCGATGACGGCGATCCGCGCCGAGACCGAGCAGGTGAAGCAGGAGCTGCGGCGGCAGGTGACCAGCAGCTTCGGCGGCAACGCGCGGGGGATCGCCAATGCCTGGCGCTCGCAGGTGTTTCCCCGCGCGGGGCAGTCGCTGCGTCCTGCCGGGCTGGTCTGGACCAAGGTGCCGAACGTGATCGACGCCTTCGAGCGCGGCGCATTGATCCGCGCCAAGGGCGGGCGGAAATTCCTGGCGATCCCGACCGGCTTCAACGCAGCGCGCGGACGCCGGGGCCGCGGAGAAAAAGGCATGCGCGTGACGCCGGCGCAGATGGTCGCCTCGGGGCAGGGCTTCCTCCGCCCCTTCAAGTCCGGCCGGGGCTTCGTGTGGTGCCTGCCACTGCGCCAGGGGGAGCAGACCGGCCGGCGCCGCCGCACCCGGCTAATCGCCGGGGGCCTCACGGAGATCGGTACTGGCAACCGCAAGGGTCGCGAGGCCTGGGCGCGGGGCATGCTCGCGCGCGGCATGGTGCCGATGTTCCTGCTGCTGCCGCAGGTGAAGCTCGCCAAGCGGCTCGATGTGAAGGGTGCCGCCGAGCGCGGCCTGCGCCGGCTGCCCGGGCGCTTCGTGGCGGCCTGGGAGCGTGAGAGCGGGAGGGCGGCGCCATGAGCATGCGCGAGACCGCGATCGCGGCGCTGCACGGCCTGCTGGCGGCGGCGCTGGCAGCGAGAAATCCTGCACCCTTGGTCCTACGCGGCGACACCGTGCCGCAGCGCCTGCCGCCCGGTGGGCTGGTCGTCATCCGCGACGGTGAGACGGTCGAGGAGACGGCAATCCTCTCGCCGCTGGCCTGGGCCATCGAGCACCGCGCCGAGATCGAGGTCACCGTGGCCGGGGCGACGCCGGCCGCGCGCACCGCGCTGCTCGACGCCCTGCTCGTGGACATCGCCGCCGCTATCACCGCCGACCGCACCCTCGGTGGCGCAGTGGAGTGGGTCCAGCCTGGCGCGCCCGACTTCGAGGACGTCGAATTCGAGGGCGCCGCCGCCGCCCGCGCTGCCTCCGTCCCCGTCACGCTGTTCTTCACCGTCACCGGCTCGCCGCTGGTCTGACGCTTCTCCCTCCCGCTGATCCCGGAGATCTCCGATGCCCCGTGCCATCGGCGCCAATTGCCGTCTGCTCATGATTCCCGAGGCGACCTACGGCACCGCGCCCGCGGGCGACTGGCTGCGCATGCCCTTCCTCTCCTGCGATCTCGGCGCCGAGCAGCCCTTGCTCGATGCCGACGTGATCGGCGTCGGCAGCAGCCGCGATCCGGCGGCACCCTTCCTCGACACCGTTACCGTGCAGGGCCAGGCGGTGGTGCCGGTGGACCTCAACAACATCGGCCACTGGCTGCGCCTGCTGCTCGGCCCGCCGACCACCACCGGCACCAGCCCGAATTTCATCCACAGCTTCGGCTCGGGCGCCGCGGCGTTGCCGTCGAACAGCATCGAGATCGGCTATCCGGACGTGCCGAACTACGATCTCTGCACCGGCGTCCGGGCCGACACGCTGGAGATCGACTTCTCGCCGACCGGCCCCGCCACCGCGACCTTCGGGCTGATGGGGCAGGGCTCCACGCGCGGCGCCTCGAGTTCGGGCGGCACGCCGACCAGCGCCGCCTACACCGCCTTCAACAAGGCGCAGGGGGCGATCAGCCGGAACGGTGCCGCGCTCGCGCAGGTCACTGGCGCGCGGCTCACCTACGCGAACGGCATGGAGATGGTGCGTACCATCCGCGCCGACCGGAAGGTGGAGGGGGTGGATCCCGGCATCGCACGTGCCACCGGCCAGATCACTGCGCGCTTCGCCGACACCACGCTGCTGACCCAGGCGCAGGACAACACGCCGGCAGAGTTCGCCTTCAGCTACACGATCGACGCGAACCGCAGCCTGACCTTCACGCTGCACGAGGTGTATCTGGCGCTCGCCAAGACGCCGGTCGAAGGGCCGGGAGGGATCGAGGCGAGCTTCGAGTTCCGCGCGGCCTACAACGCCACGGCGACGCGCATGATCACGGCGGTGCTCAAGAATCAGCTGGCGGGGACGGAGTATGCGTAGTCACTCACGGCGATGTCCGCCTTGCGCCCCTGTCGGTTGTCAGCTCGTTGCGGCCGGCCTCCCGGAAGCGGACAAAGCGCACTCGGTCCTGCCCGATCGGGCGCGTGGAACGCGGCCGTAGGGTGTCAACTCGAAACTCCGCTCTACACTCCCTCGATAAATCCAGCTTTGATGCAGACGTCCAGGAGTCCACTCTACATTCTCGCAGCATGGCTAAGGAGCAGAACCGCGATATGATCGGAACCTTGCTGCTTGTGTGTTTGAGGGAACCCTGAATGTCTGCCGTTTTCATCAGCCATGCCGTTGCTGACGAGGCTTTAGCTACGCTGTTCACCGATTTTCTGAAGGAAGCGATCGGGGTTCCGTCCGATGCGATCTTCTGCTCGAGCGTTCCTGGCCATGGCATTCCACTAACAGTGGACTTCAACGCCTACATGAAGGACAGAATTCAGAATCCCAAGCTGGTAATTCTGCTGATGACGCCCTCGTATTTGGAGAGCCCATTCTGCATGATGGAGCTCGGCGCAGCTTGGGCGAAGTCGCATCGAACACTGCCGATCGTCGTCCCGCCTGTCGCATTCAGCACGGTGACGAAAACACTCGGGCTCGTTCAGGCCTGGGATATTACGAACCATGCTGGGCTCGTGGAATTTCGGGCGGCGGTGCGTGACACCGGGATCAACCTTGAAAATCGTACCGAACAGGACTGGGACCGGAAGCGCACTGAGTGGAGGCAAAGATCTAAGAAGACCATCGACAAGCTAAAAGGGGTGACGTCCGTGTCGATGAGTGAACATGAGGTCGTTCTTGCTGAACTCGATCAAGTCAAGGCGGATGCTCGTGACCTCGAGAGCCAGCTAGATACGGCCTCAGAGACGATCGAAAAGCTGAAAAACGCCAAGGATGCGGTTGAAGTTAAAGCTATCATGCGGGAAACGTCGGGGGACAATGGCCTTGAAGACACGTTCAACCAGCTTTTGGCGGAGGTGAAAGCGAGTTTTCCAAAAGACACCAGCAATGCCGTCCGTAGGCACATCGTCATGGATCACTACGGGAAGGCAGCCAAAATCGACTGGAATAACTCCGATTTCCAGGATGCGCTCGAGCGAAACCTGTTCGCCCTTGACGACGGCGCCGTGGTGTGGAGCGGACAGAAGCTGAGTAGGCTTGGAAAGGCATTGTCGGCAATTGACAAATTTTTGGATAGTTCGGACGGTGCGGAGTTCGTCGGTATGCAGGAGGACGATGTACCGTTTGAGGCCGACGATCGAGATTTCTGGAAACATCATCTCAACCTGTGACCCGGGTTAAATGAGCTCTCAGTCGCGGTACTTCAATCCGGGCTGACTCGGCCGTCCGTTTTTGAGGCCGGGCACCGGCTCGAGCGCCGTGAGCTCAGGATGAGGTCTGGATGACGGGCCATCTCGGAATGCTCCCGCACGCTTCGACTTGACGGTTACCTCGCAGCCGACCGGCGACTTTCGGCCGGCCTCTGCTGGTCCGCCCAGCCCCCATACTGACCATCGAAATGGCGTCGTGATCTTCCTGCCGGCGGACGGGCCTGCCTGGGCCAAAACGGCCGAGGTGGGTAGACACCAAACCGCCGGCAAGCCCAGTAGTGAGATCGCCATGACAGATAGCGTGGAACTTAAGTGCACTGATTGCGGGACCGTTTTGGAGGTCGGCGTTGCGGCTGGCGCGGTCGTGTCGACAGACCCATGCCCGCATTGCGGATCGACACAGCAAACCGTTCATTTGACTTTCTATGATCAGGTTCTCATCAAGGTACGGGACCGGATGGAGATGAAGGTCAAGAACGACTCATTCCCGAGAAGGAAGAAGGTCCGGAAGGAGTCGATTCAAGGTTTTGACGTACGGGTTAGCAAAGGTGACTACGTCTATAAAGAGCGCGAAATAGATCGAGATAACAACACCTACCGAGAGCATGTCACGGAGGAGACCGGCGCAGTAATACACAGCGTCTCGGAGAAACTTTCTGATCACTTCGGTCATGGATCGGCCAAATTTAAGAAAAAGCCGCCGGGTTCTGGAGAAGGAGTTTAGCGGCTCGATCGTGCGTTCTTCGCCTCACCGCTCCCGGATAGATCGGCTCTTTTACACGGACCTCGCCGCCCAAGCGTTTGGACAGCTCTTGGCCGTACTAGATGTTTGGTCCCGGCATTTCGTGGTGTGGATTTGCTGTGAATCTATGCGGCTCTGCGGCCCATGAGCGGCAGATGAATTCGT
>NZ_JAAEDI010000048.1 GCF_018129025.1 Neoroseomonas terrae
CGAGGTCGCGCCGACTGGCCGTGGCGCCGGCCGGCAGGGCGGCCAGCCCGGCCCACGCGAGAACACCGTGCCGGGCGAGACGCCGGGCGCGGCGCCGGCCGCCGCGCCGCGCTGACGCCACCCGATGAACATCTCGGCCCCCTTCATCGCCCGGCCGATCGCCACCTCGCTGCTCGCGATCGCGATGCTGCTGGCGGGTATCTACGGCTATCTGCGGTTGCCCGTGTCGTCGCTGCCGGAGGTCGATTTCCCGACCATCCAGGTGACGACGCAGCTCCCGGGCGCTTCCCCTGACACCATCGCGGTGCTGGTCACCGCGTCGCTCGAACGGCAACTGGCGCAGATCTCGGGGCTCAACGAGGTCGTGTCCGTCAGTGGCCCCGGGGTCAGCCGCATCACGCTGCAATTCAACCTCGGCCGCGACATCGACGATGCGGCGCAGGACGTGCAGGCGGCGATCAACGCGGCGCGCGGCACGCTGCCGTCCACCCTGCCCTACCCGCCGACCTATCAGAAGGTGAACCCGGCCGATCCGCCGATCCTGACGCTGGCGCTGACCTCGGACACGCTGCCGGTCGCGCGGCTGTCGGATGTGGTGGATACGCTGCTCGCGCAGCGGCTGGCGCAGGTGGGCGGTGTCGGACGGGTGGCCGTGCAGGGCAACATGCGGCCGGCCGTGCGGCTGCAGATCGATCCGCGGCGGCTCGCGGCCTACAATCTCAGCCTCGAGGATGTGCGGACCGCCGTTGCCGCCGCGAATGTTGCGGGGCCGAAGGGGTCGGTGGATGGACCTCAGCAGGCCTCCGCCGTGATGGCGAACGACCAGCTCAGTTCACCCGCCGCCTTTGCCGATCTGATCGTCGCCTGGCGCGGGGAGGCGCCGGTGCGCCTGCGGGACGTCGGCACGGCGGTAGAGGGCCTCGAGAACACGCTGACCGCCGCCTGGTTCAATGGCCGCCCGGCGATCCTGGTGGATGTGCAGCGCCAGCCGGGGGCGAACATCGTCGCGACCGTCGCCGCGCTGCGCGCGCAGTTGCAGTCACTGGAACGCGCGCTGCCCGCGGGTACGCAGCTTTCCATCGTGTCCGACCGGACGGAGATGATCCGCGCCTCGGTCGAGGAAGTGCAGCTCACCCTCGTCGTCGCCATCGTCCTGGTGGTGCTGGTGATCTTCCTGTTCCTGCGCACGGTGCGGGCCACCATCGTGCCGGGCATTGCCCTGCCGCTGTCGATCGTCGGCACCTTCGGCGTCATGGCGCTGTTCGGCTTCACCATCGACAACCTGTCTCTGATGGCGCTGGTCATCGCCACGGGCTTCATCGTCGACGACGCCATCGTGATGATCGAGAACGTCGTGCGCTTCGTGGAGAAGGGGATGCCGCCGCTCCAGGCGGCGTATGAGGGTGCGAAGCAGATCGGCTTCACCATCGTCTCCCTGACCGTCTCGCTGATCGCGGTGTTCATCCCGCTGCTGTTCATGGAGGGCGTGGTCGGCCGCCTGTTCCGCGAGTTCGCGATCGTGCTGTCGGTGTCGGTGCTCGTGTCGATGGTGGTGTCGCTGACGCTGACGCCGATGATGTGCGCGTATCTGCTGCGCCCGGCGGAGGAGGAACGTCCCGGCATCGTCAACCGCGCCTTTGAGGCCGGCTTCGAATGGATGCGCCGCGGCTATGCCGTGACGCTCGCTTGGGCGCTGCGGCGGGAAGGACTGATGCTGCTGCTCGCCCTGCTGACGCTGGGCGGGACCGTCTGGCTCTACGTCGTGATGCCCAAGGGCTTCCTGCCCCTGCAGGATACCGGGATCATCACCATCACGACCGAGGCGCCGCAGGACGTATCGTTTCGTCGCATGTCGGCGCTGCAGGCGAGCGTCGCCGAGATCGTCGCGCGCGACCCGGAGGTGGCGGCCGTCACCTCGGTGGTCGGCGCCGGCACGATCAACCAGGCGCAGAACACCGGCCGGCTAACCGTCGTCCTGCGCCCGCGCGGCGAACGCCAGGACGAGACGCGGGCGGTGCTGGACCGGCTGGCACCGCAGCTCGCGGCGCTGCCGGGCATCATCGCCTATCCGCAGCAGGTCCAGGACATCCAGATCGGCACGCGGCAATCGAGCACCCAGTACCAGTACACGGTGATGGATTCCTCGGCCGTCGAGCTCAACACCTGGGCGCCGCGGCTGCTCGACGCGCTGCGCGCCCTGCCGGAGCTGCGGGACGTCGCGACCGACCAGCGCGAGGACGGGCTGCGCATCGCCTTGAACGTGGATCGTGCGCGCGCGGCGCGGCTCGGCGTGACGATGCAGGCGATCGACGACACGCTGTACAACGCCTTCGGGCAGCGGCAGATCAGCACGATCTACGGCCAGGCGAACCAGTACCGCGTGGTGCTGGAGATCGACCCCGCCCAGGCAGCCAATCCCGAGGCGATCGGTGAGCTTCGGGTGGCCGGCAGCAGTTCCGTCACCACCAATGGCACGACCACGACGGTGGCGGGACAGGTGCCCCTCGCGGAGCTGGCGACCATCACCCGCGTACCGGGCCCGCTGACCGTCACGCGGCAGGATCAATTCCCGGCGGTGACGCTGAGCTTCAACCTCGCGCCGGGCGTCGCGCTGGGTGAGGCGATGACGGCGATCGCGCAGGCCGAGCGCAGCCTCGGCATGCCCGACACGATGGTGGGCTCCTACGGCGGCGACGCGGCGGAGTTCCAGCGCTCGCTCGCCGGCCAGGGCTGGCTGATCCTGGCCGCGATCATCGTCATCTACATCGTGCTGGGCGTGCTGTATGAGAGCGTGATCCATCCGATCACGATCCTGTCCACGCTGCCCTCGGCCGGCATCGGCGCGCTGGTGGCGCTCGACCTGTTCGGGCTCGACCTCAACGTCGTCGGGCTGATCGGCATCGTGCTGCTGATGGGCATCGTGAAGAAGAACGCGATCATGATGATCGACTTCGCGATCGAGGCGCAGCGCGACCACGGCATGTCCCCGCGCGAGGCCATCACCGAGGCCTGCCTGCTGCGCTTCCGCCCGATCATGATGACGACGCTCGCCGCCATCCTGGGCGCCGTGCCGCTGGTGCTGGGGCACGGTGCGGGCAGTGAGCTGCGCCTGCCGCTCGGCATCTCCGTCATCGGCGGGCTGCTGCTGAGCCAGGTGATCACGCTCTACACCACGCCGGTCATCTACCTGGCGATGGAGGCGATCCGGGCGCGCGTCGCCGGCTTCACGCACCGGCCGCGGGCGATGCCGGCGGAATAGCGCGATGTCGATCTCCGCCCCCTTCATCGCGCGCCCGATCGGCACCTCGCTGCTGGCGATCGGCCTCGCCCTCGCCGGTTTCGTCGCCTATTTCAACCTGCCGGTCGCGCCGCTGCCGCGGGTGGATTTCCCGACCATCGCCGTCTCCGCCAGCCAGCCGGGCGCGGACCCCGTCATCATGGCGGCCTCGGTGGCCGCACCGCTGGAACGGCGGCTTGGCGAGATACCGGGCGTCACCGAGATGACGTCGTCCTCGAGCCTCGGCTCGACCAACGTCATCGTGCAGTTCGATCTGTCGCGGTCGATCGAATCTGCCGCGCGGGACGTGCAGGCAGCAATCAATGCGGCGGGGCCGGACCTGCCGTCCGGGCTGACCTCGCCGCCATCCTTCCGCAAGCTGAACCCGGCGGACGCGCCGGTGCTGATCCTGGCGTTGACCTCCGACACCGTAGCACCCGGCGTCATCTACGATGCGGCCGACAGCATCCTCGGGCCACGCATCGCGCAGGTGCCGGGTACGGCGCAGGTGAGCCTCGCCGGCGCCGAACAGCCGGCGATTCGTGTTTCGGTCGACCCCGCCGCCGCCGCCGCGGCGGGCGTGTCGATGGACGATATCCGGCGGTCCATCACCGCCGCGAACGTCACGCAGGCGACAGGTTTCATCGACGGGCCGGAGCAATCCGCGGCCATCATCGTCAATGACCGGCTGTCGAGCGCGGCCGACTTCGGTTCCATCATCATCCGCCGGTCCGGCGATGCGCTGGTGCGGCTGGATGGCGTCGCGACGGTCGAGGACGGGCCGCGGGATCGCCGCCAGGCCGGGCTCTACAACGGCCGCCCCGCCGTCATCGTCTCGGTCTTCAAGCAGGCGGATGCCAATGTGCTGGAGGTCGTGGACAACATCCGCGAGCTGCTGCCCGACCTGCAACGCTGGATGCCGGCGGGTATCAACGTCACCATCATGCGCGACCGGTCGGAGACCATCCGCGCCAGCGTGTATGAGGTCGAGCACGCGCTGCTGATCAGCATCGTGCTCGTCGTGCTGGTCGTCGCGGCCTTCCTGCGGCGGAAGTCGGCGATCTTCGCTGCCGGCATCGCGGTTCCGCTGTCGCTGCTCGGCACCATCGGCTGCATGTGGCTGGCCGGCTTCTCGCTCAACAACTTCACGCTGATGGCGCTGACCATCTCGGTCGGCTTCGTCGTGGACGATGCCATCGTGATGATCGAGAACATGGCCCGCTTCACCGAACGCGGCCTGAAGCCGATGGAAGCGGCGCTTGAGGGCGCGAAGCAGATCGGCTTCACCGTGGTCTCGATCAGCCTGTCGCTGATCGCGGTGTTCATTCCGCTGCTGTTCATGGGCGGCATCGTCGGGCGGATGTTCCGAGAGTTCGCCGCTACGCTGTCCATCGCGGTCGCGATCTCGGCGCTGATCTCGCTGACAGTCACGCCGATGCTGGCGGCGCATCTCGCCAGCCGCGCGCCCCGCCCACCCGGCTGGTTCGGCCGGACCTTCGAGGCGCTGATGGACCGCCTCATCGCCGGCTACATGCGCAGCCTGGCGGTCGCGTTGCGCTGGCGGCGATCGATGATCGCGCTGACCATCGCGCTCGTCGGCGTGACCGTCTGGCTCTACACCGTCGTGCCGCGCGGCTTCTTCCCCGACCAGGACAGCGGGCTGATCTTCGGTTCGGTCCAGGCGCAGCCCGATACCTCCTTCCAGCAGATGACCGTCTATCAGCAGCAAGTCATGGACGTGATCCGCGCCGATCCGGCGGTGGAGAACGTCTCCGCTGCCGTCGGCGGTGGCGGGCTGTTCGGTGGGGGAGCATCGGTACGGCTGCAGCTGACGCTGGTGCCGCAGGACCAGCGGCCCGGCCTGACCGCGAACGACGTCATCAACCGGCTGCGCCGCCCGCTATCGACCGTGACCGGCACGCAGACCTTCATGCGCCCCGTCTCCGACATCGTCGTCGGCGGGCGGCAGGGCAATGCGTCCTACCAGTATGTCCTTCTGACACCCAGCATCGAGGATCTGTTCACCTGGAGCGAGGCGCTCGTCCGGCAGCTCCGCACCGTCCCGCAGATCGAGGACGTGTCGAGCGACCAGCAGCGGACCGGCCTCGTCACGCGCCTCGTCGTGGATCGCGATGCGGCGGCGCGGCTGGGCATTCCGGTGAACTCGCTCGACGCTGCGCTGAACAACGCCTTCGCGCAGCGCCAGGTCTCGACCATCTACCGCACGCGCAATCAATACCGCGTGGTCTTCGAAGTGGACCCGACGCTGACCCAGGCGCCCGAGGATCTGGAACGCATCTTCCTGCCCGGTCGCGACGGGCCGGTGCCGCTCGGTGCGGTGGTGAAGCTCGAACGCGGCATCTCGCCGCGATCCATTACCCATCAGGGGCTGTTCCCCGCCTCGACCATCACCTTCAACCTGGCGGCCGGCGTGTCGCTCGGTGAAGCGGCGGCGGCGATCGAGAAGGCGGCGCTCGACATCCAGATGCCGGCGACGATCCGCGGCGAATTCGCCGGCAATGCGCGCGCCTTCCAGAATTTCCAGGCCGGGCTGCCATTGCTGATCCTGGCGGCGGTGCTCGCGATCTACATCGTGCTCGGCGTGCTGTACGAAAGCCTGATCCACCCGCTGACCATCCTGTCCACCCTGCCCACTGCGGGGATCGGGGCGCTGCTCGCGCTGCTGGCGACCGGGCTGTCCTTCACGGTGATCGCGCTGATCGGCGTCATCCTGCTGATGGGCATCGTGAAGAAGAACGCCATCATGATGGTGGATTTCGCGCTGGAGCACGAACGCGAGGGTGGCGAAGGCGGCATGCAGGCGATCCTGGAAGCCTGCCGCGAACGCTTCCGGCCGATCCTGATGACGACGCTGGCGGCGCTGTTCGGCGCGGTTCCGCTGGCCTTCGCGACAGGGCCGGGGGCGGAGCTGCGCTCGCCACTCGGCATCACCATCATCGGCGGGATGATCCTGTCGCAGGTGCTGACCCTGTACACGACGCCGGTGGTGTACCTGGCGCTGGAACGGTTGGCGACGTCACGGCGGAAGCCGCTTCGGGGAGTGGCGCCGGCTGAGTGAGGGAGACGGGGATGGGCGTTGCCCCTCCCCGGACCCCACCCCACCAAAGGCCGAAGGGCCTTTGGAAACCTTGACCTTTGCGCTGCGCGAGACGCGGGGTTCGCAATGTCCGTGTGCGGTGCCCGGCACCAGGGGCTTCGCTTGGTTCACGGCATCACTCGCGTAGATGCCTGGCCAGGCTCACCGGAGCTTCAGTGGACCCGGGGCTGACCCCGACGCCAGGTGCCAAGTCGAGGTTTCCAAAGGCCCTTCGGCCTTTGGCGGGAGAGGTTTGGAGAGGGGCAGCGCCCCTCTCCAACGCGCTCAGTTCACCGTAATCCGCGCCTCGCGCACCACCCGTGCCCACTTGGCGGACTCATCCCGCAGGAACGTCGCCAGTTCCTCCGGCGTGGACCAAACCCCATCGGCGCCCGCTGCCGCCAGGCGTTCGCGCACCGCGGGCTGCGCCAGGGCTTCGCGGATCGCCGCGTTGACGCGCAGCACGATCGGCGCCGCCGTGCCGCCCGGTGCCATCACGGCGCCCCACGATGTCGCCTGAGCGTCCGGCAGGCCGATCTCGGCGACGGTGGGCACGTCCGGCAGCAGCGAGGAGCGGCGTGCGCCGGTCACCGCCAGCGCCCGCACACGGCCGCCCTGGATCTGCCCGATCGCGGATGGGATCTGGTCCAGCATCATCTGGACACTGCCGGCGACGACGTCGTTCAGCGCCGGCGCGCTGCCTCGGTACGGGACATGCGCGATGTCCACCTGCGCGGCGAGCTTGAACAGCTCCGGCACCGTATGCGTCGAGGAACCCGACCCGGCCGAGCCGTAGGACAGCGCCCCCGGTCGTGCGCGGATGAGCGCCAGGAGTTCCTGCGCCGTCTGCGCGGGCACCTGCGGATTCACGATCAGCACGTGGTCCGTGGTGAAGGCCATGGAGATGGGCGTCAGGTCACGCAGCGGGTCGAAGCCCAGATTGCTGTAGAGGTGCGGGTTCACCGTCAGCGTGCCGGTGGTGCCCATCAGCAGCGTCGTGCCGTCGGCCGGGCTGCGTACCACGGCCTCGACACCGATGTTGCCGCCGGCGCCGGTGCGGTTCTCCACCACCACAGGCTGGCCCAGGGTTTCCTGGAGGCGCTCGGCGAGGACGCGCGCCACGACGTCCGTCGCGCCGCCGGCGGGAAACGGCACGACGAAACGGATCGGGCGCGTCGGCGTCCATGCTGCCTGCGCGTGGGCGGCGACCGGTGCGGCGAGGGCGGTGGCGAGCAGGGCTCGGCGTGTGGCGATCATGGCTTTGTCCCGGACGTTGTTGCGTTGTTCAGCAGAAGGCGTGGCCGGCCTTCGCGGCCTGGATCACCGCCTCTGGGTCTTCCGCCCACCAGCGGTTGGACAGGATCTCAACCTCGACGCCGCCGGCCCAGCCGGCGGCCTCGGCCATGGCGCGAATGGCGGGAATGTCGATGACGCCCTCCCCCGGCATGCCGCGGTCGAAGACGGTATCAACGGTCGGCACCTTCCAGTCGCAGACGTGGAAGCCGGCAATGCGCCCCTTCGCACGCTGCATCTGCCGCGCAAGATCCGGATCCCACCAGACGTGATAGACATCGAGCGCGATGCCCGTGCCCTCGCCGAGTTCCTCGCAAAGATCGAGCGCCTGGCCGAGCGTGGACAGCACCGAACGATCGGCACAGGTCATCGGATGCAGCGGTTCCAGCGCGAGCGTCACGCCGGCGGCGCGGGCGTCGGGCAGGATGGCGTGCAGGCCGTCGCGCATCATCTCCCGCGCGCCCGGCAGGTCCTTGGAGCCCTTGGGCAGGCCGCCGCCGAGCACGACGAGGCAATCGGCGCCGATCGCGTGAGCCTCGGCGATCGCGCGGCGATTGTCCTCGATGGCGGCAGCGCGGCCGGCGGCGTCGGCGGCGGGGAACATGCCGCCGCGGCACAGGCCCGTGACCTTCAGGCCAGCGTCGCGGATTTGCTTCGCTGCGGCATCCACGCCGGCGGCGTTGAGCACGTCGCGCCAGGGGGAAATCGCGGTGATGCCGTGACGGGCGCAGGCCTCGATGACCTGCGGGAGGGTCAGCGCCTTGACCGTGATGGTGTTGAGGCTGAGCGGGCCGGGAGCGGTCATGGGCGCGGCACGGTCAGAGAGGGGCTTTGCCCCTCTCCGAACCTCTCCCCACCAAAGGCCGAAAGGCCTTTGGAAACCTTGACTTGGTATCGAACAATGCAGGCTTGCGGCATCTTGAAGGGTGCGCCGTGTGCATCGCCGGGGCCATCTGCCGGGCACCGGGCATGAGAGCGGCCTTGACCTGCTGCCGCGCCTCCCCTGCCCAGCACCAGATACCGGTTTCCAAAGGCCCTTCGGCCTTTGGCGGGGGAGGTTTGGAGGGGGCGGCGCCCCCTCCATGCGCGCCCACCCATCACGCGACCCCATGCAGCGCGAGCAGCGTCTTCATCCGCGCCACAGCCATCTCCGGATCGCGGAGAAGCCCGGCCTTGTCGGCGAGACGGAACAATTCGGAGAAATGCTGGATCGACCGTGTCGATTGCTGGCCGCCGACCATCACGAAATGGTCCTGGTGGCCGTTCAGCCAGGCCATGAACACGACACCGGTTTTGTAGAACCGCGTCGGCGCCTTGAAGATGTGCCGGCTCAGCGGGACCGTCGGGGCCAGGATGTCGTGGAAGGTCGACAGGTCGTTGCGCGACAGCGCGGCCAGCGCCCCGCCCACCGCCGGCGCGATCGGGTCGAAGATGCCGAGCAGCGCATCCGAATGCCCCTGCTCGTCGCCCGCGATCAGTTCCGCGTAGTTGAAGTCGTCGCCGGTATACATGCGGACGCCGCGCGGCAGACGGCGGCGCATCACGATCTCCTTCTGGTCATCCAGCAGGGAGATCTTCACGCCGTCGACCTTGTCGGCATGCGCGTGGATGACGGCGAGCGCCGTCTCCATGGCGGCCATGTGGTCGTGATTGCCCCAGTAGCCCTCAAGGGCCGGGTCGAACATCTCGCCGAGCCAGTGGATGACCACGGGCTGCTTCACCTGCGACAGGATGCGGCCATAGACGCGCTCATAGTCGGCTGGGGACTTCGCGGCCTTCGCCAAGGCGCGGGACGCCATCAGGATGATGCGGCCGCCCATCGCCTCGACGGCTTCGCATTGTTCCTCATAGGCGCGGATCACGTCGTCCACCGTGACGTCCGGGCCCGGCGTCAGGTGGTCTGTGCCGGCGCCCGATGCCATCACGGCGCCGGGGTGGTCCTTCATCGTGTCCAGGGAACGCCGGATGAGTTCCTGCGCGCCGACCCAGTCGAGACCCATGCCGCGCTGCGCCGTGTCCATCGCCTCCGCCACGCCCAGGCCGAGCGACCACAGATGCTTGCGGAACGCGATGGTGCGGTCCCAATCGATCTTCACGTCGAGCCAGGGGTCCTGCTCGGCGCGCGTGTCGGCGACGACATGCGCTGCGGCGAGGGCCACGCGCGGGAAGGGCGGCGTCGCCTTCGGGAAGTCGCGCGGCGGCGAGGTGGTGAAGCCCTCGATGACGTTGCCGTTCGGCAGGTTGATCGTCGGCATCCTGTGTCCTTTCCGCGCGCCCTGAGGACCGGCGCCAATTGACAGAAAAAGGGATAGGGGTGCGGGGGAAGGTTCTCCTTCCCCCTGCCCTTCACACCGCCAGCTTCGGCATGTCGATCCAACGGCGTTCCGCCCAGGACTTCAGCCCCGCCTCGGCGAGTTGCACGCCCTTCGCCCCGGCCAGCAGGTCCCACGGATAATCGGCGCGCTCGCCGGCGACGTGCTTCAGGAATTCCTCCCACTGCACGCGGAAGCCGTTGGGGAAATCCTGCGTCGTCGGCACTTCCTGCCAGCCGGCGAAGAAGTCGATGGTTTGCGGCTGGTCGGGATTCCAGACGGGCTTCGGCGTCGCGACGCGCGACTGCGTCCAGCATTTGTGCAGGCCGCAGATCGCCGATCCATGCGTGCCGTCCACCTGGAAGGTCACGAGGTCGTCGCGGCGCACGCGCGTCACCCAGGACGAATTGATGTGCGCGATCACGCCGCCTTCGAGCTGGAAGGTCGCATAGGCCGCATCGTCCGCATCGGCCTTGTAGGGCTTGCCATCCTCCCCGATGCGTTCGGGGATGTGCACGGCGCCGA
Organism: Neoroseomonas terrae; assembly: GCF_018129025.1. Classification (GTDB taxonomy): domain Bacteria; phylum Pseudomonadota; class Alphaproteobacteria; order Acetobacterales; family Acetobacteraceae; genus Neoroseomonas; species Neoroseomonas terrae. Next base: position 10,505 of record NZ_JAAEDI010000048.1, read on the forward strand.
GGCAGGACACCGCCTCAACATTGCCGAACAGATTGTCCAGCACGTAGCGCCAGTGGCAGAGCATATCGAGGATGATGCCGCCGCCCTCGGCCTTCTTGTAGTTCCAGGACGGGCGCTGCGCGGGCTGGAGATCGCCCTCGAACACCCAGTAGCCGAACTCGCCCTTCACCGAGCAGATGCGGCCGAGGAAGCCGCTGTCGATCACCATCTTCAGCTTGCGCAGGCCGGGCAGGAACAGCTTGTCCTGCACCACGCCGTTCTTGATGCCGGCGGCCTTCGCGAGGCGCGCCACGTCGAGCGCATCCTCCAGCGTATCGGCGGTCGGCTTCTCGCTGTAGGTGTGCTTGCCGGCCGCGATTGCCTTGCGCAGCAGCCCGGCGCGCATCTGCGTCGTCGCGGCGTCGAAGAAAATCTCGTCCTTGGGGTCGGCCAAGCAGGCGTCGAGGTCGGTGCTGACGCGGCTGATGTTATGCGCCTTCGCCAGCGCCTCCAGCTTCGCCCTGTTGCGCCCGACGATGATGGGGTCCGGCATGATCGTGTCGCCATTGGCGAGCTTCACGCCGCCATCGGCGCGGATGGCCGCGATGGAGCGTATCAGGTGCTGGTTCATCCCCATCCGGCCTGTGACGCCGTTCATGATGAGGCCGATGCGGCGTTCCGCCATGGTTCCCGGATTCCTTTGGTTACGACAGCCAGCGATGGAGATTGGCCGCGACGAAGGCGTCATCCGTCAGCGTCGGATAGCGTTCGGCGACGGCGGTCAGCAGCTCCGCCTGGCCCGGCGAGAGCGATTCATGATCGTCGAGGCACCAGATGCCTTCGAGCAGGCCCTGGCGACGCAGCACCTCATGGCAGCCGGCGATGACGCCGTGAAAGTCGTTCGCGACGTCGAAGACCGCGGCATTCATCTCGGTGACGGCGGCATCCAGCTCCAGCAGTTCCGCCGGGATGGCGCCGCCCCGCACGGCGGCGCAGCGGCGCTGCAATTCCACGGCGCCCCGCGTCCAGACGGACCAATGGCCGAGCAGCCCGCCGACGATGCGCAGCGTCACGGCGCGACCCTGATGCGACAGGGTGAACGGCGTCAGCAGATCCGCGACGATATGGTCGTCATTCCCGGTGTAGAGCGCGATGCGGTCCTGCGCGCCCGCTTCCAGTACGCCGCGGATCACGTCGAGCGTCGCATAGCGATTGAAGGGCGCCATCTTGATGGCGACGACGTTCTCGATGGCGGCGAAGCGGCGCCAGAAGGACAGCGGCAGCTTCACGCCACCCACCGCCGGCTGGAGGTAGAAGCCGAACAGAGGCATCTCGGCAGCCACTGCCTCGCAATGGGCGATGATCTCGTCCTCCGACGCGCCCTTCCAGGCGGCCAGCGACAGCAGGATGGCGTGGTAGCCGAGGCCGCGCGCGACCTGCGCTTCCTTCACGGCCTGCGCGGTGCGGCCAATGGCACCGCCGACGAGGATCGGAGTGTCGCGCCGTTCGGATGCGGCTTCGGCGGCAATGCGCAGGACGGTCTCGTAGAGGCCGCGCTCGCGGATCGCGAATTGCGTGGTGTGGACGCCGACGGCGAGGCCACCGGAACCGGCATCGAGGTAGTAGCGCGACAGCGCCCTCTGGCGCTTGGGGTCGAGCTCGCGCGCCGCATTCAGCGCCAGCGGATGTGCCGGAATGGCGCAGCCGGCGGTCAGGCGCTCGGCGATGCCTGCGGGCCAGTCCTGTCGCTTGAGACCCACGCCTCGTTTCCCCCGGCAGTAACCAAGCGGTTACTATGCGACGGAAGCGGAAGGGTCAAGCGCGCGGCCGAAACGCGAAACGGCCCGCGCATGAAGCGCAGGCCGTTTCGATCATGGTCGCCTTGTGGAGCGGTGGTGCCCGGCCAAGTCCGCAATCCGGCGGAATGACCCGTCGGGCCCGGCGCCGAAAGCTTGCGGTCCAGGTGGCCCAGCCACCTGGCGGGGTGGTCCGGAGGGGCAGGGCCCCTCCGGCTTCCCTGCGTTCAGCGGCGCAGGTTCAGTCGCCCGATCAGCGTCTCGTAGCGCTTCTGGTCCTTGCGCTTCAGGTAATCCAGCAGGCCACGGCGCTGGCCGACCAGCACGAGCAGGCCACGACGCGAGTGGAAGTCCTTCGCGTGGGTCTTGAGGTGCTCGGTCAGGTTCGAGATGCGCTCGGACAGGATCGCGACCTGGACTTCCGGGCTGCCCGTGTCGTTCGGGCCGGTCGCATAGTCCTTGATGACCGCCTGGCGGCGTTCGGCAGTGATCGACATCGTCTGTATCCTTGTGCGTCAGCGTTTCAGTCGGCCGATTCAGACCTTCACGCCTGCGGCGTTCCGGTCATCGGACGACATCAGGAACCGCCCTGGCCCAGCCACCGCTCCGGCTTCAGCAAGCCTTCCTCGAAGCGGGCGAGACCCATCAGGCGCCCCCCCGCCATCGCCCTGGCCAAGCCCCCATCGGGGTTGGCCTCGCGCGGTACCCGGCCCATCAGCTCAACCAGCGGGATGGGCTGGCCGAAGGACAGGCGGGCGACTTCAGCTTCGGTGAGGGCCAGTGCCGGGATGTCGGCCAGCGCGGTCGTCACCGGAAGAAGAAGGTCCGGGGAAGGGGGCGGCGTATCGCCCGAAACGGCGATCTTGTCCAGCGGAACTGCGTCCTTCTCGAGGAACGGCCCCACCCGCATGCGCCGCAGCGCCGCAATGTGCCCGACCGCCCCGCAGGCCCGCGCGATGTCGCGCGCGAGGGAACGCATGTACACGCCCTTGCCCGATTCCACGAAGAACACGGCGGTGTCGGCGTCGGGCCGCTCGATCAGTTCGAAACGATCGACGCGCGCGGGGCGCGGCGCCAGTTCCACGATTTCACCGGCGCGTGCGAGGTCATACGCCCGCTCGCCGGCGACCTTGATGGCGGAATAGATCGGCGGCACCTGCATGATATCGCCGATGAAGGCCGGCAGCGCTGCGCGGATTTGGTCATCGGTCGGGCGGACGTCGCTGGTCTCGATGACATTGCCGTCGGCGTCGTCGGAATCCCGCGCCTCGCCCAGCTTGAGCGTGAAGCGGTACTGCTTCGTGCCGTCCATCACATAGGGGACGGTCTTGGTCGCCGCGCCGAAGGCGATCGGCAGCACGCCCGTCGCCAGAGGGTCCAGCGTGCCGCCATGGCCGCATTTCTGCGCCTGGAAGCTGCGCTTGCAGATGGCGACCACGTCGGTCGAGCCGATCGCGGTCGGCTTGTCGATGATCAGCCAGCCGTCGAGCGGGCGGCCCTTCGGCTTGCGGTGGCGTTGGCGATGCTGGGCCATGAAACGTTCCGTAGCGGGTCGATGCCGGCGGCGCGAGGCTCGCCGGCGCAAGGGGGTCAGCTGAGGAGGCTGCCGGTGGACGAATATGAGGAAGAAGACAAGGAGTACCCGTTCTGGGGGCGTGTCGCGATCGGCCTGGCCGTCCTGTTCATGGGCGCCTGCGCGGGCTGGCTGATCGCGGAAAGCTGGACCGGCGCGCTGTGGGGCTCGATCCTGGCCTCGCCGGTCGGGCTGCTGGGCTTCGCCGCGCCGCGGGCGATGGCCGCAATCCTCGTCGTCTTCCAGGTGTTTTCCTGCGTCTCCTGATCTAGACCTGGACCGGGCGCGGCTTGCCCGCCGCATCCAGCGCCACGAAGGTGAAGGTCGCCTCGGTGACGCGCCATGCTTCCTCGGACGTACGATCCCGGCGCCAGGCCTCGACATGCACGCGGATCGACGTCCGCCCGACGCCGAGGAGACGGCCGTAGAGGCTGACCTCATCGCCGATATGCACCGGCCGATGGAAGGTCATTGCCTCCACCGCGACGGTCGCGATGCGCCCATGCGCCGCGCGGGACGCGACGGAGGCGCCCGCCTGGTCCATATGCGCCATCAGCCAACCGCCGAAGATGTCTCCGGCCGGGTTGGCGTCGGCCGGCATGGCGATGACGCGAATCTGCGGCGCTTCATCAGGCAGGGTCACGGTTCGTCCTTGTCCGTCTCGAGGTCGCGCTGCACCTCGGGCCGGTGCATCACCTCGTTGATGTGCATGGCGTAGCCGAGCGCGGTGTCGGGCTGGAAATGCAGGTCCGGCGCGTACTTCAGGCGCACGGCATGCGCCACCTCCCGACGCAGGAAGGGGGAGACGCGCTTCAGCCCGGCGAGTTGCTCCTTCGTCAGGTCCTTGCCGAGAGCCGAGACGAAGGCCGTCACATGCTTGAGGTCAGGAGAAGCGCGAACCTCGGTGACAGTGACGTGCACACCGTGCAGGTCGGGGTCGCGAAACTCTGCCCGCGTGAAGACGGCCGAGAGAGCGTGGCGGATCTCCTCGGCGACGCGGAGCATGCGCTGGGATGGGGCGCCGGATTTGGTGTGTTTCATCTCTCTATCCTCCGCGGTGGGACGCGGAGGGGCGCTGCCCCTCCGCACCACCCCGGCAAAGGCCCGAGGCCTTTGCAAACCATTAGTTGGTGCCGGGCACGAGAGCCACAGCGAAAACGCCGGGCGCACATCGCGCCCGGCGCCAAATCAAAGGTGTCCAGAGGCCTTTCGGCCTTTGGCGGGGTGGCCTGGAGGGGCAGAGCCCCTCCAGCATCAGGCCGCCGCGACGGTCTCCACCTCGTAGCACTCGATCTGGTCGTCCACGCGGATGTCGTCGTAGTTCGCGAAGGACATGCCGCATTCGAGGCCGTTGTTCACCTCGCGCACGTCGTCCTTGAAGCGCCGCAGCGTGGAAAGTTCGCCCTGGTGGATCACCACGCCGTCGCGCAGCAGGCGCACGCCGGCGCCGCGCTTCACGATGCCTTCCGTCACGCGGCAACCGGCGATCTTGCCCATCCGCTTGACCTCGAAGACCTGCAGGATCTGCGCGTAGCCGAGGAACTTCTCGCGCTGCACCGGGGCAAGCTTGCCCTTGTAGAGCTTCTCGATGTCGTCCGCGACTTCGTAGATGATCGAGTAGTAGCGGATGTCCACGCCTTCCTTCGCCGCCAGGTCACGCGCCTGGGACGTCGCCCGGACGTTGAAGGCGACGATGACGGCGCTGGAGGCCTTGGCGAGCTGGATGTCGGATTCCGTGATCTGGCCGACCGCGGAATGCAGCACGCGAACCTTCACCTCGTCGTTGCCGAGCTTGCCCAGGGTGACGCCGATCGCTTCGGCGGAACCCTGCACGTCGGCCTTCACGACGACGGCGACTTCCTTCTGCTCGCCCGCCTGGATGCGCGCCAGCATGTCGTTCAGGCTGCCGCGCGCGCCGGCGGCCGCATTGGCCTTCTCGCGCGCCCGCCGCTGGCGGAACTCGGAGACTTCGCGGGCGCGGTTCTCGTTCTCGACGGCAATGAAGTTCTCACCGGCCGACGGCACGCCCGACAGGCCGAGGATCTCGACCGGCAGGGACGGCATGGCGTCCTTGAGCTGGCGCCCCTTGTCGTCCAGCATCGCGCGCACGCGGCCCCATTCGGCGCCGGCCACGACGATGTCGCCCTGCTTCAGCGTACCCTTCTGCACCAGCACGGTCGCCACGGGGCCACGGCCGCGATCGAGCTTGGACTCGATCACCGTGCCTTCCGCCGCGCGGTTCGGATTGGCCTTCAGGTCCAGCACCTCGGCCTGCAGCGAGATGGCTTCCAGCAGCTTGTCGAGGTTGATGCGCTGCGTCGCGGAGACCTCGATCTCCTGCGTGTCGCCGCCGAGCGATTCCACGACGATCTCGTGCTGCAGCAGTTCCTGCTTCACGCGCTCCGGCTTCACGCCCGGCTTGTCGATCTTGTTGACCGCCACGATGATCGGCACGCCCGCCGCCTTGGCGTGGCGGATCGCCTCGACCGTCTGGGGCATCACGCCGTCATCGGCCGCAACCACCAGCACGACCATGTCGGTCACGGAGGCACCGCGCGCCCGCATGGCGGTGAAGGCCTCGTGGCCCGGCGTGTCGATGAAGGTGACCTTCGACCCGTCCGGCACCGTGATCTGATAGGCGCCGATATGCTGGGTGATGCCGCCCGCCTCATGCGCGACCACGTCGGTCTTGCGCAAAGCGTCGAGCAGCGAGGTCTTGCCGTGGTCGACATGCCCCATGATGGTCACGACCGGCGGACGCGCCTGCAGGTCGGTGTCGATGTCCTGCGCGCCTTCCAGGCCAATCTCGACGTCGGACTCGCTCACGCGCTTCACGCGGTGGCCGAATTCCTGCACCACCAGCTCGGCGGTGTCAGCGTCGATCGACTGGGTCAGCGTCGCCATCACGCCCATGCGGAACAACGCCTTCACCACCTCGCCGCCACGGGCGGCCATGCGGTTGGCGAGTTCCTGGACCGTGATCGCTTCCGGCACGACGACGTCGCGCACCACGCGCTCGCCGCCCGAACGGAGGCGGGCGAGCTCCTGCTGCCGGCGCTCGCGGTCGCGGGCGCGGCGGAGGGACGCGATGGAGCGGCTGCGCTCATCCTCGCCCTCGATCGCGGCCTGCACGTCGATGCGGCCTTCGCGGCGGCGGTCGGTGGTCGGGGCGGCCTTCTTGACCGGCACCGGCATCGGGCGACGGCCGGGCGCGCCCGGCGGGCCACCGGGGCGGCGCACGGCGGGGCGGCGTTCGTCCTCGTCCTCGGGCGAGCGCGCCTTCAGCGTCAGCCGTGCCGCAGGGCTGTCGCCCTCGGGCTTGCGGGCGACCGGGGCCGCGGGGGCGCCGGCCGGACGCGCCACAGGGCGCGGCG
>NZ_JAAEDI010000049.1 GCF_018129025.1 Neoroseomonas terrae
GGCCGTTCCATCGGCGCCCGGACCGGGGCCGACGGCTGCGCCGCCGACGCCCCGGCCAGCACCGCCCGAGATGGGCACCGCGCCGCCGCCGCCGCCGCCGGCTGACCTTCTGACGCCTTCGGGCCCGCCGCCTCCGCCGCCGGCGAACCTGCTCGCGCCGCGGTGAGGCACCGAGCGCCGCGGCCATACACAGGCCGCGGCGCTTGCTCTATAGGTCGCGGCCCTTCTCCACGGAAACGCCGCCATGACCGAGGACTTCCACCGCATCCGCCGCCTGCCCCCGTACGTGTTCGCCGAGGTGAACGCGGCGAAGGCCAAGGCACGCGCGGCCGCGGAGGATGTGGTCGATCTCGGCATGGGCAACCCGGACAGCCCGACGCCGCCGCACATCGTCGCCAAGCTGATCGAGGCGGTACAGGACCCGCGGACCCATCGCTATTCCCAGTCCAAGGGCATCCCGGGGCTCCGCCGCGCGCTCGCCGGCTACTACGCGCGCCGCTTCGGCGTGAAGCTCGATCCTGAGACCGAGGTCGTCGCGACGCTCGGGTCGAAGGAGGGCCTCGCCAACCTGGCCCAGGCGATCGCGAGCCCGGGCGACACCATCCTGGTGCCGAACCCGTCCTATCCGATCCATCAGTTCGGCTTCATCATCGCGGGCGCCTCGGTTCGGTCCATTCCCTATACGCCGGATGATTCGATGCTGGCCGCCATCGACCGAGCGGTGCGCCATTCGGTGCCCGCGCCGACGGCCGTCATCGTGAACTTCCCGTCCAACCCGACAGCGCTGGTCGCGACGATCGAGTTCTACCGAGAACTGGTCGCGCTTTGCCGCAAGCACGACCTCTTCATTCTCTCCGATCTCGCCTATGCCGAGCTGTACTACGGCGACGTGCCGCCGCCGTCGGTGCTGGAGGTGCCGGGGGCGAAGGACATCACGGTGGAATTCACCTCGATGTCCAAGACCTACAACATGCCCGGCTGGCGGATGGGCTTTGCCGCGGGCAATCCGCGGCTGATCGCGGCGCTGGCGCGGGTGAAGTCCTATCTCGACTACGGCGCCTTCACGCCGATCCAGGTGGCGGCGACCGCCGCGCTGAACGGCCCGCAGGACTGCATCGAGGAGATGCGGGTCCTGTACAAGGACCGTCGCGAGGTGCTGGTGAAGGGGCTGAAAGCCGCAGGGTGGGAGGTGCCGGCGCCGGAGGCGTCGATGTTCCTCTGGGCGCCGATCCCGGAACGCTTCCGCCATCTCGGTTCGGTCGGCTTCTCGAAGCTGCTGCTCGAAAAGGCGAAGGTCGCGGTCGCCCCTGGCCTCGGCTTCGGCGAGCATGGCGACGAGCATGTCCGCATCGCGCTGGTCGAGAACAACCACCGCATCCGCCAGGCGCTGCGCGGCATCCGCGGCTTCCTCGCCGGCGACAATGCGGCGCCGGCGGAAAGCGAAACCGCGGCCTGACCAATGGAGGAGATCGGCATCAACGGCATGGCGCATGTCGTGCTGACGGTCAGCCGCTTCGCCGAATGCCGGGCCTTCTACGCGCGGCTGCTGCCGCGGCTCGGCATGAAGCCGGTCTTCGACGGGCCGAAGTTCTTCTACTGCGTCGGCGCCCGCACGGCGATCGGCATCGAGCCCTGCGACCCGGCCCATGCCGGGCAGCGCTTCGACCAGGGCCGGGTCGGGCTGCATCATCTTTGCCTGCGCGCCCGCACGCGGGAGGATGTGGACCGCGTCGCCGCGCTGCTGCGAGAGATCGGCGCGACCATCATCCGCGCGCCGGTCGAAGGGCAATGGGCGCCGGGCTATTACTCGGTGCTGTTCGAGGACCCGGATGGCATCCGGCTCGAGGTCAATCACGTGCCCGGCGCCGGCGTTCTGGCCGAGGGCACGCAGTTCAACGCGACGGATGGCTACGAGGACAGATGATGGGCGCGATGGCGACAGGACAGGCCAAGGCTTCGAACCCGGAGAGCGTGGCATGACGCGCCCGCTCGCCATCGCCATTGCGGGTCTCGGCACTGTCGGTGCCGGCACGGTCAACCTGCTGCGCGCCAATGCCGACCTGATCGCGGCACGCGCCGGGCGTCCGATTGCCGTGACCGCGGTTTCCGCCCGCGACCGCGCGCGCGACCGCGGCATCCCGCTGGGCGGGCTGCGCTGGTACGAGGACCCGGTGGCGCTCGCCGCCGATCCGCAGGTCGATGTCGTCGTCGAATGCATCGGTGGCTCCGATGGCCCGGCCAAGGCGCTGGTCGAGGCCGCGATCGCCGCCGGCAAGCATGTGGTGACGGCGAACAAGGCACTGCTCGCGGTGCACGGCGCAGCGCTCGCGGAAGCCGCCGAGGCGAAGGGCACAGCGCTCGCCTTCGAGGCATCGGTCGCCGGCGGCATTCCCGCGATCAAGGCGGTACGCGAGGGCCTCGCCGCGAACCGCATCCAGCGCGTCGCCGGCATCCTGAACGGCACCTGCAACTACATCCTGACGACCATGCGCGAGCAGAAGCGCGAATTCGCCGAGGTGCTGGCCGAGGCGCAGAAGCTCGGCTACGCCGAGGCCGATCCGTCCTTCGACATCGACGGCATCGATGCGGCACACAAGCTCGCGATCCTGGCGGCGCTCGCCTTCGGTAGGCCGGTCGATTTTCCGGCCGTGCACGTGGAAGGCATCCGCGAGGTGTCAGCGCTCGACATCTCGCTGGCCGAGGAACTCGGCTACCGCATCAAGTTGCTCGGCATCGCGAAGCGGGAGGAAGGCGGCATCTCGACCCGCGTACATCCCTGCATGGTGCCGGTGAATGCGCCGATCGCTCGCGTGGACGGCGTGTTCAACGCCGTGGTCGCGGAAGGCGATGCCGTCGGGCGCGTGATGATGGAAGGGCGCGGGGCGGGGGCCGGACCGACCGCCTCGGCCGTTGTCGCGGACCTGGTCGACATCGCCCGCGGACGCTTCACGCCGGTCTGGGGTGCTGCGTCGGCCGCGCTGGCGCCGGAGGCCTCGCTGCCGATGGATCGGCATGTCGGGGCCTATTATCTGCGGCTCATGGTCGTGGACCGGCCGGGCGTGATCGCCGACGTGACCGGCGTGCTGCGGGACAATGCGATCAGCCTCGAATCCATGCTCCAGCGCGGGCGTGCGCCGGGCGAGGCGGTGCCGGTCGTGCTGACCACGCATGAGACGCGCGAATCGTCCGTGCGGGCGGCGCTGGCGCGCATCGCCTCGCTCGATGCCGTCGTGGAAAAGCCTGCACTGATCCGGATCGAATCGCTGTGAGGCGGCTCGCCGCGCTGCTGGTCCTGCTCGCTACGCCCGCCGTGGCGCAGGAGCAGCTGCGCGGCACCTGGCGCGGCAGCTACGTCTGCGCCCAGGGCCACACGGCCCTCGCCCTGACCATCGAGCCGGACAAGCCCGGCACCTTCTCCGCCTTCTTTCATTTCGAGGCGCCGAGCGACAATCCCGGCGTGCCGACCGGCTGCTACGAAATGCAGGGCCGCTTCGACCCGACCACCCGTCAGATGGTCCTCAACCAGCGGCGCTGGGTGCTGAAGCCGCCCAACTACGTCATGGTCGACCTTTCCGGGCAGCTTTCGCCGGGGGGCGACCGGATCGAGGGCCAGGTCCACGGCCCCTTCTGCGCTACCTTCCAGGTGGACCGCGCGCCGGGGCCGCCGGCCGCCGAGGCCTGCCGCCGTGGCGAGCCGGTGATCTCGCTCCGCTGACGCGGGCCGCGATTCCGGCTATGGGCGTGGGAACGGGCCGGTTCGCCGGCTCCTGAGGCTTCGATTCGGAGGATGGTCCATGGCGGGTACGACCCCCGAGCCGGGTGTGGTTGTCGACCGCAACCTGGCGCTTGAACTGGTGCGCGTGACGGAGGCGGCGGCTCTCGCCGCGTCACGCTGGATCGGCCGCGGCGACAAGAACGCGGCCGACGGCGCGGCTGTTGAGGCGATGCGCAAGGCGTTCGACACCGTCGCCATCACCGGCACCGTCGTGATCGGCGAGGGCGAGATGGATGAGGCGCCGATGCTCTATATCGGCGAGAAGGTCGGCCTCTACGCACGCACGGGCGGCGGGCCGGAGGTCGACATCGCGGTCGATCCGCTGGAAGGCACCTCGATCACCGCCAAGGGCGGCCCGAACGCGATTGCCACGGTCGCCCTGGCGGAGAAGGGCGGCTTCCTGCACGCCCCGGACATCTACATGGACAAGATCGCGGTCGGGCCCGGCTTGCCGGACGGGGTGGTGAACCTCGACGCCAGCCCTGAGGAGAACCTCAGGGAACTGGCCAAGGCGCGGAAGTGCTCGATCAGCGACCTGATGGTCTGCACGCTCGACCGCGACCGCCACAAGGAGATGATCAAGGCCTGCCGTGCCGTCGGCGCGCGCATCACCCTGATCGGCGACGGCGATGTCGCGGGCGTCATCAACGTCAGCCAGCGCGATGCGGGCATCGACATCTACATGGGCTCGGGCGGCGCGCCGGAAGGCGTGCTGGCGGCCGCGGCGCTGCGCTGCATCGGTGGTCAGATGCAGGGCCGGCTGATGTTCGAGAATGACGAGCAGGTCGCCCGCGCCGCCACCATGGGCGTGACCGACCCCAAGCGCATCTACACCATCGAGGACATGGCGAAGGGCGACGTGATGTTCGCTGCGACCGGCGTGACCTCGGGCGCGATGCTGCGCGGTGTCCGGCGCTTCGCGGGCGGGGCCTACACCCATTCCATCGTCATGCGGTCCAAGTCCGGCACCGTCCGCTACGTGGAAGGGCACCACAACTTCGACCGCAAGCCGTCGGCCTTCGTGGCCTGAGGCCCGGCATGGACGGGCCGGACACGGACGCCCCGGTCCTCGGCATCGCGCGAAGCGTGACAGGCCGCCGCTGGGTGTGGCGGCCCACCGATGCGCGCACCGGACTCGGCATCGCGCAGCGACTCGGCCTGCCGGAGATGGTGGGGCGGCTGCTCGCGGCGCGCGGCGTCGGACTGGATGTCGCGGCGGACTACCTCGACCCGACTCTGCGGGCGCTGATGCCCGATCCGTCCGCCCTGATGGACATGGATGCGGCGGCGGACCGCCTGGCCGCTGCGGTGCGCAGCGGGGAACACGTCGCGGTTTTCGGCGACTACGACGTGGACGGCGCCTGCGCGGGCGCGGTGATGTCGCGGCTGCTGCGCGACCTGGGCTGCGAGGTCTCGCCCTACGTCCCCGATCGTCTGAAGGAAGGCTATGGCCCGAACGCAGCGGCCATCGCGTCCCTGTGCGATCGTGGCGCCTCCCTGATCGTCTGCGTCGATTGCGGCATCGCGGCGGCCGAGGCGCTGGCGGTCGCGGAGGGCCGCGCCGACGTCGTCGTGCTGGACCACCACAAGGCCGAAGGGCCGGTGCCGCAGGTCCTGGCGGCGGTGAACCCCAACCGGCTCGATTGCGGCTCGGGGCTGCATCACGTCTGCGCGGCGGCCGTGGCCTTTCTGGCCGGTGCGGCGACCGTGCGCGTGTTGCGCCGCGCCGGCTGGTTCACGCGGCGGCCGGAGCCCGATCTGCTCGGGCTGCTCGACCTCGTGGCGCTGGCGACGGTCTGCGATGTCATGCCGCTGACCGGCTTCAACCGCGCATTGGTAGCGCAGGGGCTGAAGGTGATGGCGCGGCGCGGCAGGGCAGGGATCGCCGCACTGCTGGACGTGACCGGCGCGCGCGATGCGCCTTCCGCCCATACGCTGGGGTTCCTTTTGGGGCCGCGCATCAACGCCTCCGGAAGGATCGGCGAGCCTGACCTCGGGCTGCGGCTGCTGCTGTGCGAGGACCCGATCGAGGCCCGCGCCATGGCCGAAAAGCTGGACGCCGTGAATCGCCGGCGCCAGGAAGTGGAAGGCGAGGTGCTGTCTGCTGCCTTCGCCATGGCCGAGCGCCAGGTCGAGGCCGGCCATGCCGTGCTGCTGCTGGCGGCCGAGGGCTGGCATCCTGGCGTTGTCGGCATCGTCGCCGGGCGGATGAAGGAACGATACAACCGGCCGGCTTGCGTTGCCGGCGTGGCGGATGGGCTGGCGAAGGGGTCGGGGCGATCGATGCCCGGGGTGGATCTTGGCTCGGCCGTGATCGCGGCGCGCCAGGCCGGCTTGCTGGAGACCGGCGGTGGGCACGCCATGGCAGCCGGCTTTTCCTTTCGTGCGGGGCGGGAGGCGGAGGTGCACGCCTTCCTCGAGGAGCGCCTGCGTCATGCATCGCTGTTGCCCGCCGCGGCGGACCTGCTGGTGGAAGGCATGCTGAACGTCGTCGCGGCGCAGCCGGCGTTGGCGCAGGATGTCGCGCGACTCGCGCCCTTCGGACCGGGGAATGAGGAGCCGATCTTCGCCGTGCAGCGGGCCCGCGTGGTGAAAGGGGATCGCGTCGGCAAGGATGGCGCCACGGTGCGCGCCATTGTCGAAGGCGAGGATGGCGGGCGGCTGAAGACCATCTGCTTCCGTGCGAAGGATGGTCCGCTGGCCCAGGCGCTGCTGGCCGCCGACCGGGTGCCCATGCATCTGTGCGGGCATTTGCGTGCGGAACATTGGAACGGTCAGGTGACGGCGTCGCTGCAGGTGGTCGACGCCGCGCCGGTCTGATGACGATTGGGGGATTGACCGCGCGAGTGGCGGGCTTTAACCCCGCGCCACGGCCGGTCCCCTTCGTCTAGAGGCCTAGGACACCGCCCTTTCACGGCGGCGACACGGGTTCGAATCCCGTAGGGGACGCCACCTAGAAGAACCTAGGTTTCCGGCTCTTCCGACCCATCAGCCTGTTTACCTGTTTTCACGCTGTTTACAGCGTTCGCCTTGCGGGCTGCACGGCCGGTGATGCCGCTGAACCGGCGCTCGTTGCCGCCATCCTCCGCTGCCGCAATAATGTCGCCGAACGTCTGTTCGAGCGCTTCCTGTGCTGCCTTCGCCAAGGGCAGGTGCTGGACGCCGTCGAGGTAGAGCTCGAGGTTCTTGTCGCTGGTGTGGCCCGTCAGGCTGCGGATCGCGCGATTCTCGAAGCCCAGCATCTTCAATGCGCTTGGACCCGTCTTCCGCAGGCCGTGCAGCGTGTAGTGATCGAGATCCAGCTGCGCGACCAGGCGCGCCAACGTCTCCTGCGCGTTGCCGGTGGTCCAGGCCTTGCCACGCGGTGTCACGAAAAGCCGCAGCGGGTGCCGGCCGGCCATCGCCGTGAAGGCGCGCGCCAGGCTCGGCGGAACGTGGATCAGCTGCGGCTCGTCCGTCTTCTGCTGGCGGATGTCGAGCGTGGCCGCCGCGGCATCCCACTGCGCCGGCGAGAACTTCGTGACGTCGCTGCCCCGCTGCGCGGTCAGCAGGTAGCCGATGATCAGGCAGCGGAACTCGGGCGTCGCGGCGCGCAGGACTGCGATCAGCACCTCGGTCGGCCATCGGCGGTGCATGCGGCTCTTGGCGGCCCGCAGCCGCTCGGTCGATTCCCAAAAGTTCGCCGGTAGCAGTCCAGGGTGCAACTTCCGGTACTTCCGCATCACCATGATCATGCGGGAGCGCAGGTGATTCCAGGTGATCGGGGCGCCGGCGTATCGGTCTCTCAGTCGCTCGAGCCAGGCTTCGTCGAGGGCTACCACCTGCAGCGGCCCGAAGCTCTCGCGGAACAGGTCGAGGGTGCGTCGGTAGTCGCTTTGCGTGCTCGATTGAAGCTCCTTGAAGTCGGAGCTGCCGAGGTAGGCCGTGATCGCCTCATCCACCGAGTGCTTCGCGCGGCGCGGGGCGCCTTCGAACAGCGCGTCGGCGCGGTTGTAGTCCTCGATGAACGCCGTCGAGCCTTCCGGCCCGCGCAGCGGGATCCTATGGCTTCCCCGGCGATAGTAGAGGTATCTCTGCCCGCCGGCGCCCACGACCTCCCAGACGTACCGCTGTCGGGTCGAAAGAATCGAGCGCGCGCCGCGCATCGGTTCGCGCTTGCTCATCCGAAACGGTTCCCTCCAGGTCAAACAGGCGCCGGGCCGCGTCCTCGATCTCCTGCCGGTGCCAGCGGGGCTTCGCCGCGAGGGGATCACGCGGCGGCGGCATCAGCCGCATGGCGACCAGGGCCCGGAACTCCCGCTGGGAGTAGGACGTAAATTGGGCCGCGGTCGCAAGGTCCATGAGAAGAGGCCAGCCGGGCAGGGCGCTGCCGTCAGGCATTGGCGATCGTCAGCAGCAGGTCGGCGTGGCAGGGCAGGTGTTCCGGGCACCAGCAGCAGAGCGGCTTGCCGCGCAGCTGGGCGCGTGCAGCCTCGGCCGTCAGGTCAGGGTGCCGCGCCAGCCAGGCACGGTAGTGCTCGACAGCCACGGAATGCGCTTCGGCGGCCGTGCTGGCCGGATCGATGGTGCCGGTGCGCGTGTCGGTGCAGCACCAGCCGACGCCGTCGACCACCTCGGCTCGCCACGGGTTTCCCCAGGCACTGAGGCGGCCGACGTAGACTGCGCCGGCCGGCATGCGCCAGCCCCGCTCCCGTCGGCGTTGGATGCGGGTGGGGTCAGGCATCGACCGTCGGCCAGAGGTGCTCGCGAACTTGTGTGCTGCTCCAACCACTTCCAGGGATAAAATCGGCAAATGCTTCGCGTGGAGGGCACTCATGCTGAGCAAGGAAGTGGAGATTATTCCGATTGGGCCAGTTGGCGACCTCTTTCAAGTAACGGCTGGATTGGTGTACGCTCATCTCGAAATGGCATCTGTTGCTCTGCCTCCTGACGAGGCAATGGAGCGCGTTGTTCTGCACCCTGATGTGATCGACTTCATCAATCAGTGGGTTGAGGAGAACGGTGTGTTGCTCGGTACCCCTCACCCGCCTCGGCTGTCCTGGGAAGAAGTGCGGCGCCAAGTTCCTGCCGCGCGTTTTCTCTGAGAACGTCTTAGGCACCCGGCACCTCCCGCCATTCGCGGCCGTCGAGGGTGGCGCCGGCGGCCTTCTTGCCGATGCGGAACGTGAGTGCGGGGCGGACGCCGTCGCGCAGCGATTCCGTTCGCTGCCAGGGCTCCGGGTATGCCTCCTTGAAATGCGCCCGCTCCGGCGTGTGCTTCCATTCCCCCCACTGCTTGAAGAAGAACGGCACGCCCGCAGCCTGGCACTGGTCGCGCAGGCTCCGGAACCAGTCGGGGTGCGACGGCCGCGCCTTCGGGCCGCTCTCGCCGCCGGCGATGATCCAGTGCAGCCCGTTGCCGTGCCAGTATGCGCTGCACGGCGGGTTCTCCTTCCACCACGGCGATAGGTCGACTGGGCCGAGCAGCGGCTCACACGACAGGAACCGCTTCACCGCCGGCACCGAGAGCAGATGCGGGATGCGCCGAACGGCCTCCGCCTGGTTCTCAACCGTCGTGCCGAGCCAGACGTTCGCCGGCGCGCGCCCGTGCAGCCAACCGGCGATCCATTCCAACAGGTCGCCGCGGTCCACCCCTTGCGACAGGTGCTGCAAAGCTGCCTCGAGGCGGGTGCGGATCATCTGCGGCCGCTTCGTCAGCAGCAGCCAGATCAGGTGCGGTGTGATTCGAACGACGTCGAGCGCGTCGAGGAACCATTCGATCGGCGCCGCCTTGTCCATGATGTCGGCCATGGAGGCGCAGAAGACGCGCGGCCGTGTGCCGATTTTGCGCGCCTCGCTGTTCCATTTCAGCGGCTGGCGCCAGTAGCTCTCGCTGGTGCGCTTGCGCTCCGCGTGCGGACCCCATCCGCCGAACGTCTTCGGCGAGCGCTTCGCCTGCGCCTCGGCATAGCAGTGGTCGCAGGCTGGGCTGACGGCCTGGCAGCCGGTCCACGGGTTGAAGGTGTGGTCGGCCCATTCGATCAGGGTGTCAGCGCCCATGGGTGTCATCCCTCCGATCGAGCCAGCGCGCGAGGCGCGAGAGGCGAGCGACGTAGGATTCGTCGTAACCCTCGCCGAGCAGACCCCGCGCCGTGGTGACCTCGCGCGATTCCTTCAGCCCGTTGTCCTCGGGGTCCAGCGACTTCGGATCGAAGCTGCGCGATGCCTCGGCGGCATTCGGTGCGGGCAGCGGCGTCTCCGGCTTGCGCCAGGCCTGCTTCATGCGCGGTTCGGCCTGCGGCGGCGCGACGGCCGGCGCATCGGTCGATCGCGTGGGCATCGTCACCGGGCGCTGCGTCGAAAGGCCGAGCTTCTTGGCGTGGCCGTAGAGCGCATTGCTGGTGACCAGCGGCTTGCCCGGCAGCGCGTTCCAGCGACGGAAGATCTCCGACACGCTGCACGACGGATCCACCCAAAGTGTCCGCAGCAGTGACAGGCGTTCATCGGTGGCGGAACTGCTAGCGGCGGGGGCTGACCGCGCCGCCGCGTCAGCGAGCGACTTCGGCAGGAGCTCCGCCGCGGGGGCGTCACCGGGGGCATTGTCGGGCCCGGCCTCGATAAGGGTCGCCCCCTCCGCCGTGGCCGCGGCCGGAGGGGGCGAGGGCGTCGCCGATTCAGGGGTCGGCGGCGCCTCCTCGGCCGGTGCGGATGCCAGGGAGGCAGTCGGCTCCGCGGTAGTGTCGGCCGAAGGGCGGAAGATGGTGCAGTAGGCGGCGGCGTCGGCCTCGGTGCCGCAGCTCACCCATTCGTGGTCGGCGACATTCGCCTCGCCGTGGCGCACGACCCACAGCAGCTTGCCGTCTTCCAGGTTGACCACCTGGCGGGGCGTGAAGTCGGGGCCGTCCGGCAGCAGGTCATCCAACGTGGCGCAGGCATAGCCGCCATCGGGCAGGGCCCATCGCCCCAGCACCGGTACCGGCGGGTCCGGGTCGGCGTCGTCCTCGGCGGCCTTCGTCGCGAATGCGGCGGCGACCTGCTCGGCGATTGACGACGCCGGGGTTGTGCGCGGGCCGCTTGTCACCACGGTCCGCTCCCCGAGGCTCACGATGGTGGTGGTGTGATCCGCGTCCGGCGCGATGATGGCGCGCGTCCCGTCGAGGATGGAGGGCGGCAGCGCCGGCGCGTCCTCCTCCGGCAGCAACGCGACCAGCAGGTCGATCCCCCCGGTGAGGTAATCCGCGGGCTGCTCGCGGTCGGGATCGGCCGCGCGGTCGCGCAATCCGGCGAGGGCCGCGCGCAGGCCTGCGGCGGTGATGGTCACGGCATTCACGGCCAGATCTCCATGATCTGCAGGACGAGTTGCTGGATGCCGGCGATGATCAGCGCCCACAGGGTGAGGCTGGCGGCGCCGATCCCTGCGAACCACACCAGCGCGGGTATGCGCGGCGCTTCCGCCTGGGTTGCGACGCGCGGGCTCATGCGCCGAAGCCCACGCCGGCGAACAGCAGCACGCCGAAGATCGCGATCAGGCAGGCGGCGCCGACGATGTCCTGCGTCCAGGCGAGCCAGGTCCGCGCCGGGCGCGACATGGCATGCGGGTGGCGGGTCATCGGCCGGGCACTCCCGCCGCGGTGGCGAGGCCGGCCGCGGCGGCGCACACGCGCATCGCATCGTCCCGCTCGCGCGCCGAGGCGGGCAGGCGGGGCGGGTGCGGAAAGCGCGGGGCGGCATCGCGGAGGATGGCGGCGAAGGCCGTCCACTTCTCCCCTTCGAACGACCCTGTCGGGAACAACAGGCGCAGTTCCTCGACGCCCTTGTCGGCGGCTTCAGCCCAGATCAGCACATGGTCGGCGGTGAGGCCGGGGGTGTTCAGCAGGCTGCGCGCAAGGCCCGACAGACCCATCGGCAGGTCTTCGATGCGGGCGAAGAGCTCGGCGACGGTGGGGGGATGGGTCGTTTGCTCGGCGGGTGCCGAGTAGCCGGATCCGCGGCCGTCGAACGGGCCGTCGGGATGGGCAGGTATTTCGGGCATGGAAGGCGGCTCCGTCGAATGACGGCAGCAGCGTAGTTATATTTCGTGACATCATGCAAGGAGGAATGTCACGTTACGTGGCAACCTAACGCCGACGAAGATACACTCGATTGCCTGACGCTGTGATGTAATAGAGACCGCCGCGGGGACCGACGCAGGGATTGGTGGGCGTGCAACCGCCCAGGTAAGTCGGCGCAGGGGCCGGCGGGACGTATGGCCGGACAGTGGTTGTTGGCGTCCGATACGGTGCAGTGGCGGGCGGCGTTGTTCGGGCCGGCGCGGCCGGCTGAGCTATTGGGGTTGCAGTGCTTGCCCATGCGGAGGGAGGCGGCGGCGCGCTGGGCACTGCCTGATCCCTCCCGACCGATGCGGGTCTGGCTGGGGGTGGCGCGCCCGGGGCCCCGTCGTAGAAGGCGGCCGGCGCGGCAGTCGGCGCTGCCGACGTTAATGGACCCGCCGGCGGCGCGGCTGCACAGCCCGCCCCGAGGAAAAGTAGGCTACCGGCGGTTGCCCGTAACCTCGCCGAAAGGGTCTTGGCTTTCATGGATCGTCGCTCCTGGCGCGCGGCGCTTCGTTGGCGCCTTCGCTGGTGGGCGCACGCCCACGTCAACCTGCATCGGGAACTCGGCGAAAGGGGCGCCGACGACGGCTCCTACGGCCGCAGCGTGACCTAAGACCAGCTCCTGGAATTCATAGTCGCGAACGTGCCGGATCTCGCCGGCGTAGATCCACTCCATTGATATACCGAACCGTCGCATGAGCCGGGCCATGGCGATGGGGTCGGCCATGTTCTGGCCGTTCTCATAGGCCGTCAGAGCGCCGCGCGTGACGCCGATTGCCTCGGCCAACTTCTCCGCGCTGAGCCCGAGCGCCAGCCGCGCCGCCTTCAGCCGAAGACCGGCCTGGCGCTTCGCTTCACTGGCAGGCTCGAAAACTCGCGGTGCTGGCTTAACCGGGCGGGGCACGTCGCGGAGCGTGACGCTGCGCCGCAGCAAGGGCACGTCATAATTCGTGACATGGCTCGCTTGACAGATTGTCACGATTTGTGGCTACAATTGCGCATGACGCTCGCAGAGCTCCTTAGCGAATTAGGTGGTCATGCCGTTGTGGCCGAGCGCCTCGGGCTGCGTCGGACCGCGGTCACGATGTGGGTTCGGCGCGGCGAGATTGCCGCCGAGCACCGAAATCGCGTGTGGATGATGGCTCTGGACGCGGGCATTGATTGGACGCCGCCGGGTGCGGAAGACCTGCGCGACAAGCTCCGCGCGCCGGGACTTCCGCCGGCGAGGGTGGCCTGATGCTACGGCGGTGCGACAATGCTGATGCGGGCGAGCTCTCGGTCGCGCTGTGGCGGCGGGGTGAATGTCTGAATGATGTCCAGGCATCCCCTGCCGTTGAGCGGCGCCGTCGCGCACTGCGCTTCGCGCACCTCGACCCGTGGATTTCGCGGACATCTGCGCGAGGCCCAAGCCGGGCCTTCGCGAGCTCCGCCGGCGTCGAGGAGTCGGAAGACGACATCCGTCACTTCGCCAGGCCCGCCTTGACCTTCGATGATGATCGTCAGCCGGAGATCGCGCAGCGACTGTGGGGTGTTGTTCAGCGCGAGGAAAGAAAGCCGGCAGCCGCCGGCCCGAGACTGAACCATGGCGGCGATGCCAATCCGTCCTTCGGGAGGCCAGTGTGCCGGGCGCTGCGCGGGGGCCGGCTGCGCCGCGGCGATCCCGCCGATTGTCAACGCAGCGCCCACCCCCGCAGCCAGTCTTCTTACCAGCATCGTTCCCTCCATGCCCCGGCATGCAGGATTGCGCAGTTCCGAGCGACTCAGGAAGCCGGAACTGGCCGTGCGCTAGTCGTAGCTCGGGGGCTTTGCGGTTTCCGCTTTCACCTTGGCGACAGCGTCCGCCTCCGGGATTCGCAGCCCTGCCGTGCGGCCCAGCCGCATGAGATCCCACGCGGAGCCGCCCAGCTGCTCCCCGTACTTCGCGATCATCTCGGCGCGCGGCATCAGGGGATCCGGGTCGTCCGGTCGGGGGGCGGGTGGCGGCAGCTCCGCGCGGCTTGCAACCGCCGGGCGTGGGGGCGGCGGTGCACTCGTCTGGTAAACGGGACGGGCGGGCTCCGCTTTGGCCGACGACAACAGCAAGGCCAGCCCTGCGTTGATCTGCCGCAGCTCGTCGCGCATGTCGTCCAGGCCAATCAGCAAGGCCGCGACGAACAGCAGCCCGAGTGCGCCGCCGATCGCCGAAAGCCCGCTGTTGAACTGTACCGCGCCGCGCAGCGCGTTGGTCTCGCCGAAGCTGCCGAGCAGCGTGAACACTCCGACGATCGCGACCAGCACGCCGACGACCGCGGCGACTATGCCCATCTGTCGCATCGCTTTCTCCATTCCAAGGCATGCAGCATCGCGCGGATGCGCGCTTGGGGGGAGGGCTGATGCGCGCGCTGATCGGCCGCCTGCTCGGGTGGTTCTTGGATGGGGCGCGGCCCGGGAGTGCGGCGCCACTCGAGTATGAGTGGGCCGTCCTCAACTCTCTTGCTGCGCGCCCTCGCGTCGCATGCGAAGGATCCGCAGAAGGCTTCGCGGCGGCACGGCCGATTTCGGGTCCAGATCCGAGCGCTGCTCCAGGAGCGCAACAGCCTCCTCGAGGCGCTCCTCGATCGCGATCGCCATCGCGGGGTCCCGCGCGATGAGTGCATCCACGATCGCCTCGAAGCAGGTGAGGACGCCTGCGATCTGGGACGCAAGCGATGGGGTGCCGCTCATCGTTTCCTCCACGGGTTGGTTGGCACTCCCCATGGTGGCGAAGCCGGGGAGGCGGCGCCATCGCTTCTCCGCCCATGCCGGTCGCCTCAGCGTCTCTGCGCATCGTCATGTCGGCACCCTGTCGCGATCTCTGTCTCACCGCACCGTGAACCCGTCACGCCGGAGGTCCGCCGCATGCGGATGATGCAGCCTGTCGACATTGCCGCGCTGAAAACCGCGACGCGCCTGCTGGTCCAGGACGTCGGCGACCTGGCCGCGGCCGCCAGCGCCACGCGCGTCAGTGGCGCCCACATCGCCCGCGCCTATGACCGGCAGTTCGATACGACCCTCGCGCCGATCGACGTCATCGCGGATCTCGAGCGCGTCGGCGGCACCCCGCGCGTCACGGCGGAACTCGCCCGCCTGCAGGGGCACCGCCTCGTCTCCCTGGTCGCGGCGCAGGGCCGTATGGGCCGCAGCGTGGCGCAGGTGCTGGCCGGCGCGTCGGACGTCGGCGCCGCCTATGCGCGCGCGACTGAGGACGGGCGCGTCACCGCTGCCGAGCGCGCCGCGATCATCACGGAACTCGCCGAGCTCGCCGCCGCGGTCGAAGCCGCGCTCGGCGTGTTGGTCACTGCCGACGAAACCGAGTGACGGCAGGCAGGGCGGGAAGGGGGGAAGATCATGATGGTACCGGTGCCGCCGGAACTCGGCGCGATTGGCGACACGCCGGAGGATGCCTCCCGCCTGTCCGACATTGCCGACCACATCTTCGCTGTGCTGAAGCACCGCGCGCTGACGCCGGCGGAACAGGTGCTGATCCTGACGGAGGCGGCCATCTCCATCGTCGCCGTGCATGTGCCGGATCCGCAGCGCGCGCTGGCATTCATGGCGTGCCTGACGGGCAGCTCGCTGTCCATCGCCAGGACCATCGCGCGCGAGAAATCGGCGCTGTTGGATATGCCGGCGGCAGGGCGGGCATGACCTGCGTCGTGGCGGTGAGATCCGCTGAGGGCGTCTGGATCGGCGGTGACAGCGCTGCCGTAGGCGGTCTGAATTTGACCATCCGTCGCGACCCGAAGGTCGGTCGTGTTGGCCCGTGCGCAATCGGCTTCACCACGTCCTTCCGCATGGGGCAGCTACTGCTCCATAGCCTCGATGTGCCGGAGCCGCCGGCCCGCAAGGGTGAGCTCTATCGGTGGATGGTCAACGCCTTCGTCGACGCTGTGCGTGCCTGCCTCCAGCAGGGCGGCTTCGCGCGAAAGGAGCACGACGTCGAGGCTGCAGGCCGGTTCATTGTCGTGGTGAACGGCGAGATCTTCACGGTTGAGAGCGACTACCAGGTCGCGGTCGCTGACGTTCCTTACGCTGCGATCGGATGCGGCGAGAACTATGCGCTCGGCGCGCTCCGCGTCCTGACACGGCGGCCGAACTACTCGGCATTGGCGGTCTGTCGAGACGCGCTCGCCGTCGCAGAATCATTCTCCGCCGGTGTGCGCGGCCCCTTCAAGGTGTTCCGCGCCCCATGACCCTTTCCTGGAAACGCGACGCCCATGGCTGGCGCGCCTTCTGCGGCGAGGAACAGCAGGGCATCGTCCGCGTCGTTCCCTTCCGCCGCCAGTGGGCCTGGATAGTCGACATGCTGCCCGGCGATATCGAGCCGCAGGTCGTCGGGCAGGCCACCTTCGCCGATGTCGAGGACGCGAAGGCGGAAGCGCAGCGCCAGGTGAAGGAATGGCCAACGCCGATCGAAGGCGCGCGCCGCGTATGAGCGAGCGGCAAGCGATCCTCCTCACCGCCATTGCCTGCCTCGCCGTGGTGGCCGGCGGTGTCCTTCGCGGACTTGCATCATGAGTGCCGCTGCGCAGTCCGCTGCCGAGACCGACGCGGATCGCGCCGTCGAGGGGTGGCGCTACGGGCATCGCGCCGCGCTGTTTGCCCTGCGCCAAGCGCAGCACGAAGCGACGAACAACCCGG
>NZ_JAAEDI010000050.1 GCF_018129025.1 Neoroseomonas terrae
GCAGGCGCCGCGCCGGGCCGCGCCCCGCCCCGTCGGCGCAGCGGCGGCGCGCACCTGGCGCGTGGCCATCGGCGGCGCCCGTATCGCCCTCCGTGTGGCGGAAGATTCCTGCGGGCTCCCGCGCGAGGTCGCCTTCAGCGCGCCGCGCGAAACCGTGGCAGCACGGGCGCTGCTCGAGGCATTGGCGCAGGCGGTTTCGCTGGGTCTTGCCAGTGGCGTGCCGCTTGATGCCTTCGTCGATTCCTATGCCTATGCGCCCGGCACCGGCGGCGAGGTGGAGGGCGATGCGGCCATCCGGCGGGCCACCTCCGTGCTCGACTGGGCATTCCGGCGCCTCGCCATCGAGTATCTCGGCCGCGCCGACCTGCCCGACCCGACGATTGAGGAACTGCCTGCGCCGGCGCTGCTCGTGCAGCCGCCGCTTCTGCCGCTCGACCTGCCGGCGCAGCCGGCGCCGCGCCGGGGCCGCGCGCTGCGCCGCGCCGCCTGACCGCCCGACACGAAGGATACCGAACCCATGGCTGGACGCATCGAGCAGCGGATCGCTACGCTTGGCATCACCCTGCCCACGCCGGCGGTGCCGATTGCGAACTATGTGCCCTTCACCATCTCCGGATCGCTGCTGGTGGTGTCGGGGCAGATCCCGCTTAAGGATGGTGCCGTTGCCTATGCCGGGAAGGTCGGCGCGGAGGTGAGCCTCGACGACGCGAAGCTCGCGGCCCGGCTGTGCTTCATCAACGTGCTGGCGCAGGTGAAGGCCGCGACGGGCGATCTCGACCGGGTGGTACGGGTGTTGCGACTCGGCGGCTTCATCGCTGCGCCGTCCTCGTTCACCCAGCACGCCGCGGTCATGAACGGTGCATCGGACCTGGCAGTGGAGGTGTTCGGCGATGTCGGCCGGCATGCGCGCTCGACGATCGGCGTGCCGTCCCTGCCGGCGGATGCGGCGGTGGAAGTGGAAGGGATGTTCGAGATCGGCTGAGCTATCCCCCCCGCCAATCTGCGGGCCGAATCTCGAAATTGGGCTCTGGCACCGGGCCCAGAGGCGGACTGGGTTGTGAGTGGCGACCGGGCTCTGTTGCCTAGTTGCAACGGTGGCCGCGGAATGCGCGGCCGAGCATTGCGCGCGCTCCTCACGGCGTGGTGATGTCTACCCACGATTGTGGATGAGACATGACCATGTCGGATTTCGGGCTGCGCGACCCGCGGGACAATCCGCTCGTCCCGCATGTCGAGCTCTCCTCGGCCGGGCGCTGGGCGATGGCGATGGGCGTAGTAGCGCTGCTTCTGGGGCTCGCGGCTGCGGCGGGAGGGGCCTATGTCGGGCTCGGCGGCCCTTCGCGCCTGATGAGTTTGCCGCTGGGGCTGCCTGCGGCGGAATCCGGCGTGGTGGGTCTATTCATGATCGGTTGCGGGGCGCTGACGATGCTCCTGGGCGCCATCAGCATCTACAAGGCGCACGACGCCTGATCCGCCGGCCGACCGCAGGTCCTTGCGCCCCGACGCGGCTGAGCGACATTGGGCGGGATGGCCGACGGACCCGCCCCGCTTTCGCTTTCCCTGCACCGGCGCATCGCCGAGATACCCTCGGCGGAATGGGATGCCTGTGCCGGCGACGGCAATCCCTTCGTCAGCCATGCCTTCCTCTCGGCTCTGGAGGATAGCGGCAGCGCAGTGCCGGAGCGCGGCTGGCTGCCGCAGCACGCTGCGCTGCGAGATGAGGCCGGCACCTTGGTGGGGTGCGCGCCCTGCTACGCCAAGTCGCATTCCCAGGGCGAGTATGTGTTCGACCATGCCTGGGCCGACGCGCTGGAGCGGGCAGGCGGGCGGTACTACCCAAAGCTGCAGGTCTGCGTACCGTTCAGCCCCGTGCCGGGTCCCCGCCTGCTGACGCGGTCGGATGCCGGCGTGCCGGCGGGCGCGCTGGCGCAGGCGTTGGTGCAAGCGTGCCAGGCGGTGGGAGCGTCGTCGGTCCACGCTACCTTCTGCACTGCCGAGGAATGGACGGCCCTCGGCGAGGCCGGCTGGCTACAGCGCATAGGCACTCAGTTCCATTGGTCCAATCCGGGCTATGGCTGCTTCGACGACTTCCTGGGCGGCTTGGCCTCCCGCAAGCGCAAGGTGCTGAGGCGGGAGCGGCGCGACGTGCAGACGAGCGGGCTGACTCTACGCTGCCTGCGCGGCGTCGAAATCACCGAGCGCCATTGGGATGCTTTCCATCGCTTCTATCGCAGCACCACCGACCGGAAGTGGGGCCGCAGCGCATACCTGACCAGGCGCTTTTGGCCGATGCTGGGGGAGCGGCTCGGCGATGCGGTCGTGCTGATGATGGCCGAGCAGGACGGCGTGCCGGTGGCCGGCGCGCTGAACCTTGTCGGGCGCGATGCGATCTATGGGCGGAACTGGGGCGCGGCTATCGACGTGCCCTTCCTGCATTTCGAGCTCTGCTACTACATGGCGATGGATTTCGCGATCGAGCATGGCATCGGCCGCGTCGAGGCCGGCGCGCAGGGCGAGCACAAGATCCAGCGCGGCTACCTGCCGGTGCCGACCTACTCGGCCCATTGGATCGCGCATCGTGGATTGTCGGGCGCGGTGGAGGAGTTTCTCGCGCGCGAGCGGCCCGCCATGATGCGCGAGATGGAGATGCTGGCGACCCTGTCGCCGTTTCGGCAGGAGGAGCCGTCGTGATCGTCGTTGATGTCGAGGATCCCGATCAGCCGGAAGTCCGCCGCATGCTGGCGGCCGGCGAGGCGAACAGCGCCGCGCTCTATCCGGCGGAGAGCAACCATCACCTGCCCCTTGATGCGCTGCGCGTCGATGGCGTGTTCTTCCATGTCGCGCGGGATGCCGGTGGGAGAGCCGTCGGCACCGGTGCCATCGTGCTGAAGGGCGGCTGGGCCGAGGTGAAGCGCATGTGGACCGACCCGACCGCCCGAGGCCGCGGCGTCGCCGCGCAGGTTCTGCTGGCGCTTGAGGCCGCGGCGCGGACGCGCGGGGTGGAGGTGCTGCGGTTGGAGACCGGCGTCCGCAGCGATGCCGCGCTGGCGCTGTATCGTCGTGCCGGCTTCGTCGAGATCGACGCCTTCGAGGGCTACGCGCCCGATCCGCTCAGCGTCTTCATGGAGAAGCGGGTCGGGTGATGGCGGGGGCCGCCGGGCCGCGGTAGGGTCCGGCGCCGTGCGCCTCGCTTATCTGCAACTCGCTTTGTCGATGGCGCTGGTGGGCGCCAATGTCGCCGTGGCGAAGCTGCTCGCCGAGGCGCTGCCGATCGCCATGATTGCCTTCCTGCGCTGCCTGCTGGCGACGGCGGTGTTGTGGCCGCTGGCGCGGCGGCTCGATGGGACGGTTCATGTGCCGCCGGCGGTGTTGCGCAACCTGGCGCTGCAGGCCGTGTTCGGCACGGCGATCTACAACGCGGGACTTCTTGCCGGGCTGCGGCTGACGACGGCGCTGGAAGGCGGCCTCGTGCTGGCGACGCTGCCGGCCGTGGTGGCGATCGGCGGGGCGGTGCTGCTGCGCGAGCGGTTGCCGGCTCGCCAATGGACGGCGGTGGGGCTGGCCGCGGGCGGGATGGCGGCCATCACCGTGGCGCAGGCGGCTGGCGGAGTGGGCGGATCGGGCCTCGGCAACCTGCTGGTCTTCCTCGCGGTTCTGGGGGAGGCGGCTTATGTGCTGCTCGCCCGCCGCGTCGCGGGGCGCGTGCCGGTGATCACGGCGAGCCTGTGGATGCAGGGATTCTCGGCGCTGGTGCTCGCAGCGTTCGCGCTGCCGGATATCGGTACCGCAGCGGCGTTGGCCTCACCTTCCATTGCGGGGCTGCTGGTGTTCCACTCGCTGACCGCGAGCGTGCTGTGCCTGTTGCTGTGGTACGCCGGTTTGCGGCGGGTGCCGGCGGGGATGGCCGGGGTGTTCACGGCCTTCCTGCCGGGCACGGCGGCGCTGGTGGCGGTGACGCTGTTGGGTGAGGCGTTCACCGTGACTCATGCGGCGGGGTTCATGCTGATGATGGGAAGCGTGGCGGTGGCGACCTGGCCGGGGCGCGTCGCGCGGTGAGGGCCTGGCTGTCGCTGTCCGTCACGGAATTCTCGGCGATGTCGGCGCGCGATGTTGCCGCACGCCTCGCCCACGCGCAGGCGTCCCGCCACGCGCAGGCGTCCCGCCACGCGACGCTGGAGCTGACGCAGCGTCATGCCTGGGAAGCAGCGGCGATGCTGCTGCACGACGCGCTGCGCGATGCCGATCCGTCCTGGCGCGTGTTGTTCGAATACGACCTGCTGCGGCTGGAGAAGCGCGCCGATGTGGTGATCCTGACGGACCGCGCGATCCTGGTGCTGGAGTTCAAGCACGGCGCCGGCCGCTATGCCGGGCAGGATCTGCGTCAGGCGGAGGATTATGCGCTCGATCTGCACGACTTCCATGCGGGCAGTCGCGCGCATCCGGTCGTGCCGGTGCTGGTGGCGACGGATGCGGCGCCGGCGCGGTTCGCCGCGCCGCTGTTCTGGCACGGCGTGGCGCCGGTCTTGTGCAGCAACGGCGCCCAGCTCGGCGCGGTAATCGGCGCGGTTCAGGCTGGCATCGCTGCCCCCCGTGCGCGGCTGGACGCTGCTCGGTGGGAGGCTGCCGCATATCGGCCCGTGCCGACGGTGCTTGAAGCGGCGACGCTCCTGTATCGGCGCAACTCGGTCGCGGAGATTGCCGCGGCACGGGCCGATGCGCCGAACCTGACGCGAACGGCGGAGGCCATCACCCGTGCCATCGTGCAGGCGGAGGCCGAGCGGGCGCATGTCGTGGTCTTCGTCACGGGCATTCCAGGCGCGGGCAAGACATTGTGCGGGCTGAACGTCGTGTTCGGTGCGTTGCGTTCGCACGGCGCCGCCTTCCTGTCTGGCAACGTGCCGCTCGTCACGGTGCTGCGGGAGGCGCTGGCGCGCGATGCTGCGCCTGACCGGGGGCGCGCCCTGGTGGCGGCGCGCCGGCGGGCACAGACCGCGCTGCAGAACGTCCATCGCTTCCTCGAACATCATGTCATTCACGCGGACCACGTGCCGCAGGAACGCGTGATCGTCTTCGACGAGGCGCAGCGCGCCTGGGATGCAGCGCAGGCCACGCGCGACACCCAGCGTCGCGTCAGCCGGCTGACGATGAGCGAGCCCGCCCACGCGCTGGAGATCATGGGGCGCCACGACGAATGGTCCGTGATCATCGCCCTGATCGGGGGCGGGCAGGAGATCAACACAGGCGAGGCCGGCCTCGCCGAATGGGGGCGCGTCATTGAGGCGGACCCGCGCTGGCGGGCCGTTGCGGCGCCGCGGGTGATCGCCGCGGAGGATCCGGCGCAACGACTGGCGAATGGTCGGCGGCCGTGGCTGACCTTCGATCCTGACCTCGATCTGACGGTTCCCATGCGCAGCGTGCGGGATGCCGCGGGCAGCCCCTGGGTCGACGCCGTGCTACGTGGCGACGCGCCGGAGGCTGCTGCCATCGTGGCCGAGGCGGGTGGGGTGCCGTTCTTTCTGACGCGCGACATCGCCGCGATGCGAGACGGGTTGCGCTGCTTCGGCCGCGGCCTGCGGCGTACCGGCCTGGTCGCTGCGGCCGGCGCGCGACGGTTGCGCGCCGAGGGGCTCGGCGTGCAGGTGCCGGAGGTGGCCAACTGGTTCTTGAATCGCTGGCCCGATATCCGGTCCTCCGAGGCCCTCGAGACCTTCGCGACCGAGTATGACTGCCAGGGGCTGGAACTGGATCTGGTGGGGCTCGCCTGGGGCGGCGACATGGTGCGCGCCGTGGAAGGCTGGCGACCGAGGCGCTTCGCCGGGCATCAGTGGTTGCAGGTGCGCGGTGCCGAGGAGCGCCGCTTCATCATCAATACCTACCGCGTCCTGCTGACCCGCGCGCGCTACGAGACGATCATCTGGGTGCCGCGCGGCAGCGCCGCCGACGATCCGTTCCACGATGCGACGCGTGATGCGGTCGAGATGGACGCGGTCGTGGACTTCCTGCGGGCCTGCGGTGCGCGAGACCTGGCGGCGACGCCGGCCCTGGCCGCGCGCGCAACGGTGCCGACGCTGCTATGAAGCGCGCCATGCGCCGATTGCTGATCGCCTTGCTGGTCCTGCTTGCCGTGCCCGCGACTGCGGGTGAACTCAAGATCGCGGCCTGGAACATCGCCTGGTTGACGATGAAGCCTGCTGGACACCCCGACCTGCCGCGGTCCCTGCGGACCCGCGAGGCGGCAGATCTCGACCGGCTGCGCGGCTATGCCGAGCGGCTTGCCGCCGATGTGGTCGCGCTGCAGGAGGTGGACGGGCCGCTCGCCGCCGCGCGCGTGTTCGACGCCACGCGCTACGAATTCCACTTCCCCGCCGAGACGGACACGCAGCGTGCCGGCTTCGCGTGGCGCCGCGGGCTGGCTGTCACGCGCAACCCGGACCTGATGGCGCTCGACCTCGCGCCAACGGCGCGCTTCTCGTTGCGCCGAGGCGCCGACATCACGGTGCGGGACGGCGAAGGGCCGCCGATCCGACTGCTGTCGGTCCATCTCGACGGCGGCTGCGCCTGGGATCCGATCCGCCAGCCGAATTCGCGCGATTGCCAGAATCTCGGGCGCCAGGCAGCGATCCTGCGGGGCTGGGTGGCCGAGCGCCAGCGCGAGGGTATTGCCTTCGCCATCCTCGGTGACTTCAACCGGCGCATGGAGCGTGATGACGAGTTCATCGCCACGCTCATCGAGGCCGCGCCACTGGTCCGCGCAACGCAGGGCTTCTCCAACCCCTGCTGGTCCCAGCAAGGGCGGTCGCCGCCCTTCATCGACCACATCCTGCTCGGCGGCCCCGCGCGCGACTGGCTCGTGCGCGACAGCTTCCGCGTCCTTCTCTTCACCGAGCGCGACGGTGCGCTACGCGATCGCCTGTCCGACCACTGCCCGATCAGCGTACGGATCGATCCCCGCCGATGACCGCCACGCCCGGCTTCGCCCGCATCACCCTGCCGCTGGCGGCGATCAACTTCCTCAACCAGGGCAACCGGGCGCTGGTCGCGACGATCGGGCCTCTGCTCGCCATAGAGTTCGGCCTGTCCGCGGCCGAGCTCGGCCTGCTCGCCGCCTGCTTCTTCGGTGCCTATGCCGTGGCACAACTGCCCATTGGGGTGGCGCTCGACCTGCACGGGCCGCGCAAGGTCCAGAGCACGCTGGCACTCGTCTCCGCCGCTGGCTTCGTGATCTGTGCGGCGGCGCCGGACGTGGTGGTGCTGGCAGTGGGGCGCATGGTTTGCGGATTCGGCCTGGCCGCCGGGCTGATGGCCATGCTGAAGGCCAATACCCAGTGGTACCCGAGACACCGCGTAGCCGCGGTGACGGGGGCGGGCCTGTTCCTCGCGGGGCTGGGCGGCGTGTCGGCCACGGTGCCGGTGCAATGGGCGCTGCCGCTGCTGGGCTGGCGCGGCATCTTCGTCATGCTGGCCGTGCTGTCGCTGGCCGCCGCGGCGTGGATCCGTGTGGCGGTGCCGGATCGGCCGCCCGGCGCCATGATGCCGCAACGGCGCAGCCTGACGCATGAGATCGCCGAGTTCGGCCGCATCTTCCGTGATCCGAGCTTCCTGCGATTCCTGCCTGCGGTGATGGTGCTGTCGGCGTTGAACTTCACCTTCCAGGGCCTATGGGCCGGTCCGTGGCTGCGCGATGTGGGCGGCCTGGCGGATGCCCCGCGGGCGGCGGCGTTGCTGATCTTCGCGCTCGGCCTCGTGACAGGCAGCCTGGCGACGGGGCAGGCGGCATCCTTCGCGCAGGCGCGCGGCTTCTCCCCGATGTTCGTGCCCTATCTCGGCATCGGCGGCACGCTGGCCGCGCAGGCGGTGCTGGTGCTGGCGACTCCGTCCGGCTTCTGGGGCGTGTCCGCCGTGTGGTTCCTGTTCTCCTTCTGCGGGTCGGTGGGCGTCTCGGGCTATGCCGCAATGGGGCAGGGGTTTCCGCCGGAACTGCAGGGGCGCGTGGCGACCGCGATCAATTTCGCGATGCTGGTGCTGGTCTTCGCGTTGCAGACGGGCATTGGCGCGATCCTCGATCTCTGGCCGCGTCAGGCGGATGGCGGGTGGGATCGCGCCGGCTATGCGGCGGCGCTGTCCTTGACGTTCCTGTTGCAGATGATCTCCGCTCTGTGGATCGTGGTGGCACCGAAGGGGAGGTTCCATGATCAGCAGTCGCGTCGCGACGGTCCTTGACCGGTTCAGCGTCACCTCCGGCAAGGGGTTCCGCCTTAAGGACTTCGCTCCGGACGATATGGCGGGCCTCGAACTCGAAAAGGATCATGCCGGGGAATTGCTGAAGCAGGGCGTCGTGCGGCTCGCCGAGTTGCAGGACATGCTCTACGCGCAGGATCGCTGGTCGGTGCTGTGCATCTTCCAGGCGATGGATGCGGCGGGGAAGGACGGGGCGATCAAGCACGTCTTCTCCGGGGTCAATCCGCAGGGCTGCCAGGTGCATTCCTTCAAGGCGCCGAATGCCATGGAACTCGACCACGATTTCCTGTGGCGCCATTCGACGTCGCTGCCCGAGCGCGGGCGCATCGGCATCCACAACCGGTCCTGGTACGAGGAAGTGCTGGTGGTGAAGGTCCATGCCGAGTACCTGGCCGGCCAGAAGCTACCGCCGCGGCTGGTTGGCAAGGACATCTGGGAAGAACGGCTCGAGGATATTGCCGCCTATGAGCGCTACCTCGCGCGGCAGGGAACGGTGGTGCTGAAGTTCTTCCTCAACGTCAGCAAGGCGGAGCAGAAGAAGCGCTTCCTTTCGCGCATCTCGGAACCCGAGAAGAACTGGAAGTTCTCCGCCGGCGACGTGGCGGAGCGGGGGCATTGGGACGCCTATATGGATGCCTACCAGGCGGCGATCCGGGGGACCGCGGCGAAGCACGCGCCATGGTATGTCGTGCCTGCCGATACGAAGTGGTTCACGCGGCTTGTCGTCGTCGCTGCGATCGTGAAGGCCCTGGAGGAATTAGACCTGCACTATCCCAAAGTGACGAAGGCGCAGAAGGCGGCGCTGGAGGTCGCGCGGAACGCTTTGGACTAAGTCTTCCGCCACGACGAAGACATGCCGGCAACCCGCGAATGCCCGCGGGTCCGAGGTAAGGGTAGGTCAGCCGCCGCTCGATTCCGCTGCTCGCAGGTGGTCCGTCACTCGTTGGCGCGATCGAGAGCATGCAGGGCATAGGTGAAGGCCGCACCGGCATTCACCGCGATGGCCACGCCCATCACCTCCGCGATCTCCTCCTTCGTCGCGCCGGCGGCGAGCGCCTTGCGCGTATGCGCGTCGATGCAGCCGTCGCAGCGCGTCGTGACAGCGACCGCGAGTGAGATGAATTCCCGCATCTTGGCGTCCAGATGCGCCGCTTTCGCCGCGCCGTTGTTCAGCGCGACGAAGCCCTTCACGATCTCCGGGTGGAGTTGCCCGAGTTCCTTGCCGCGACCGCGCAGCGCCTCGGAATAGGCCTTCCAATCCTTGATCGCACTCATCCTGGCGCTTCCCGTCATCGCGGCGCGGGAGTGCGCCGTCAGACGGGCAGGATATCCGCGAGACGCGCGCGCCGCACCCCCGCAGCCGCCATCGCCGCCCAGGCGCGGGCCAGGCTGCCGTCGAGGTCGATGGCGCGACAGGCATCCTCGATGACCGTCGCGCCGAAGCCGAAGCGCCGCGCATCCATCGCGGTCCAGGCGACGCAGAAATCCGTCGCCAGGCCGCATATGTGCACCTCGGAGACGCCGTGTGACGTCAGCCAGCCATCGAGCCCCGTGCGCGTGACACGATCGGCTTCCAGGAAGGTCGAGTAGGAATCGACATGACGATGGATGCCCTTGCGCAGGATGAGCTGCGCGTGCGGCACGTCGAGGTCCGGATGCAGCGCCGCGCCGTCAGTGCCCTGCAGGCAGTGGTCGGGCCACAGCACCTGGTAACCGTAGTGCTTCTCCTTCGTCTGGAAGGGCACGCATCCATCATGCTGGGATGCGAAGGAGGAATGGTCGGCCGAATGCCAGTCCTGCGTCAGCACGACCTGGCGATAGTGCCGCGCAATGCTGTTGATCAGCGGCACGACCTCGTGACCGCCCGGTACGGCAAGCGCGCCGCCCGGGCAGAAATCCCGCTGCACATCGACGATCAGAAGGGTGGGCTGATTCATGTGGCGTGGCGCCTTATGCGGCTATCGCCTGCGCCGGCGGCACAAGACATCAAGTCAAGGTTTCCAAAGGCAGTTCGGCGTCTGGAGGGGGTGGTCTGGAGAGGGCAAAGCCCCCTCCAGTACCTTTTTACTCGACCTGCTCGGGCTCCCGCTCCGCATCCCCTTCGCCTTCCTCTGGCTTGGGCAGGGCAGGGGGCGTGGCTTCGACGATGTCGAAGGTCAGCGCACCGTCCTTGAGGCCGACTTTCACCGCGCCGCCCTTGGCGAGCTTGCCGAACAGCAGCTCCTCCGCCAGCGGCTTCTTCACGTATTCCTGGATGATGCGGGCCAGGGGCCGTGCGCCATACAGGGGTTCGTAGCCCCGCTCCGCCAGCCACTCCTTCGCGGCGGACGACAGCTCGATCGTCACGTTGCGGTCGGCGAGCTGCGCCTCGAGCTGCATGACGAACTTCTCGACCACGCGGCCGACGATCTCGGGCGTCAGGCCCGAGAACGGAACGATGGCGTCGAGGCGATTGCGGAACTCCGGGGTGAAGAGGCGCTTGATCGCCTCCTCATCCTCGCCGATCCGCGTCTCGCGTTCGAACCCGATCGTTGGCTTTGCCATGTCCGCAGCGCCAGCATTGGTCGTCATGATCAGGATGACGTTGCGGAAGTCGACGGTCTTGCCGTTGTGGTCCGTCAGCTTTCCGTGGTCCATCACCTGCAACAGGATATTGTAGAGATCCTGGTGAGCCTTCTCGATCTCATCGAGGAGCAGCACCGCATGCGGGTGCTGGTCGATGGAATCGGTCAGCAACCCGCCCTGATCGAAGCCGACATACCCTGGCGGCGCGCCGATCAGCCGGCTGACGCTGTGCCGCTCCATGTATTCCGACATGTCGAAGCGGATCAGCTCGATGCCGAGCGTCTTCGCGAGTTGCTTCGCGACCTCGGTCTTGCCGACGCCGGTCGGGCCGGAGAACAGGTAGTTGCCGATCGGCTTCTCCGGATCGCGCAAGCCGGCGCGGGCCAGCTTGATCGCGGCGGAGAGTGCATCGATCGCCTTGTCCTGGCCGAAGACCATGGCCTTCAGATCGCGTTCGAGATTGCGCAGCTGCTCCCGATCATCGGTCGAAACCGATTTCGGCGGGATGCGCGCGATCTTCGCGACGATGTCCTCGACATCCTTCAGCGTGACCGTCTTTCGCCGCTTGCCTTCCGGCAACAGCATCCGGGATGCGCCGACCTCGTCGATCACGTCGATCGCCTTGTCCGGCAGCTTCCGGTCATGGATGTACTTCGCGGATAGCTCGACCGCGGCGCGGATCGCCTCGGGCGTGTAGCGCACCTTGTGGTGCTTTTCGTAGTTGGTCTTCAGACCCTGGAGTATCTTCACCGCATCCTCGACCGTCGGCTCGTTGACGTCGATCTTCTGGAAGCGCCGGACCAAGGCCCGGTCCTTCTCGAAGTAGTTGCGGTATTCCTTGTAGGTGGTCGAACCGATGCAGCGCAGCGTGCCCTGGGCGAGCGCCGGCTTCAGCAGATTCGACGCATCCATGGCGCCGCCGGACGTGGCGCCAGCGCCGATCACCGTATGGATCTCGTCGATGAAGAGGATGGAGCCGGCCTGGTTCTCCAGTTCCTGCACCACGGCTTTCAGCCGCTCCTCGAAATCGCCGCGATAGCGCGTGCCGGCCAGCAGCGAGCCCATGTCGAGCGCGAAAATGGTCGACTTGAGCAGCACCTCGGGCACGTCGCCCTCGACGATGCGCTTCGCGAGCCCTTCGGCGATCGCTGTCTTACCGACGCCCGGATCACCCACATAGAGCGGGTTGTTCTTGGTGCGGCGGCAGAGGATCTGGATCGTACGCTCGATCTCGGAGTCGCGGCCGATCAACGGGTCTATCTTGCCCGCCTGCGCCTTCTTGTTGAGGTTGACGCAGTAGTTGGACAGCGCGTCCTGCCCGCGGCCGCCGCGCGGCTTCTCCTCCTTCTCAGGGTTCTCTTCGTTGTTCGACCCGGAAGGCGGATTCGCCTGACCCTGAACCGGGCGCGGCTGCGACCGACCCGGTGCCTTCGCAATGCCGTGGCTGATGAAATTGACTGCATCCAGCCGGGTCATGTCCTGCAGTTGCAGGAAGTACACGGCATGCGACTCGCGCTCGCTGAACAAAGCGACCAGCACGTTGGCGCCGGTCACCTCGTCGCGGCCCGACGACTGCACGTGGATGGCAGCGCGCTGCACGACGCGTTGGAAGCCGGCCGTCGGCTTCGGGTCGCCGGCGCGTTCCGTCACCAGGCCCGCCAGATCCTTGTCGAGGAATTCCGTCAGGTCGCGCTTCAGCCGGTCGAGGTCGACGCCGCAGGCGCGCAGCACGGTGGCCGCGTCCTGGTCGTCGCCGAGGGCCAGAAGCAGGTGTTCGAGAGTGGCGTATTCGTGTCGCCGTTCACTGGCCAGCGCCAGTGCCCGGTGGAGCGTCTGCTCGAGGTTGCGGGACAGCATGTCAGTGACGCTCCCCTGTCGATGGTGCGCCGGCCTCACTGTGAACGGGCGGCACCGGATATCCAGTCGTGATGTGGGCTTCCCCCAGGGGTTCTGCGACCCCTTCCCCTATTCCTTCTCGATCGTGCACTGCAAAGGGTGCTGGTTCTGCCGCGCGAGATCCATCACCTGGGTCACCTTCGTCTCGGCGACCTCGTAAGTGAAGACGCCGCAGACGCCCACGCCGCGGCGGTGGACGTGCAGCATGATGCGCGTCGCTTCCTCCCGGTTCTTCTGAAAGAAGCGCTCGAGGACGTGCACGACGAACTCCATCGGCGTGTAATCGTCGTTCAGCATCAGCACCTTGTACATGGCAGGCTTCTTCGTGCGCGGCCGCGCCTTGACGACGACGCCGGTCTGCGACCCGTCGTTGCCTTGCCCATTGCCCGTACGCTTGTCCGGATCGCTCATGGCTGCAGAAGTGGTTTCCCTAGGCGGCTGCGACAACGGTCTCCGCCGCATGGCAGGATATCGGACGGCACGGCGCGAGGTGAAGGGCCGACCGCATCGTCGGCGCACATTGTCCATCCCGGAACGGTTACAGTCTGCGAACGGGTTCGCAGCATCTCCAACGCGGAAGGGCCCGGCCCCGGCCCCCTCCGCCTGAGCGGTGGGGGTCCGTGCGCCGGGCCCTTCGTGCAGCCGCCCCGCTCCGGGAAGAGGGGGGAGTTGGAGGCGGGGCGGCCTTAGTCCCGTCGGGATCAGGCGGCGAGCGGCTTCGCCAGCTTCTCCATGGCGACCGTCATGCGGGCGCTGATCGGCGCCGCGGCCTGCTCGGCCAGCTTGAAGACGGCTTCCTGGAGCTTCGCGGACTCGGCGACGGCCTTCTCGATGGCGGCCTTCGTGTAGCGCGTCTGGATCTCGGCGGCCTCATTCAGGCTCTTCACCCCGGCGAGGGCCTTCGCACCTTCCAGGGTGTGGTCCGTCATGCCCTGCGCGAGCGCCATCGCCTGGCGGGCGAGGTCCTGCGTGCCGGCGGCCCAGGTCTGGGCGGCCTTCGTGAAGGCCTCGACATTGCCGCGGCCGAACTCGGTCGCCTGCTCGGCAGCCTTCATGAAGCCCTCGGCGCCCTTGGTGATCTGTTCCATGCTCTTCTCCATTGTGGCGCGAGCCTTATCGGCGCCTTCGGTCATGATCTGCTGGGCCTGGGCGGTGCCCTCGGCGCCGATGCGCTTCACGTCAGCCTTCACGTCGGCCATGTCGTCAGTCCTCTCGATCTCGGTCGCGGGAACCGTCATGGCCCCGTTCTGCCGGTTTGACCCGGCTCTCCGGGTCGTCTTGCTGCGCTGCAACATGGTGCCCGTTTAGGCGGTGTGCCATTCGATACGCAAGGATTTTTTGCGGTGCACAATAATGAACTGGAATGGTAACGCATCGGCTCGGTAACAGAGCTCGGCAAGAAGGTTTTGTAACCCTTTGCCCCGCAACGAACTCCATGAGATTTGAAGTGGACGGTGCGTCGGACGGAGGCTATCTTCAAGACGTTGTCACCGGCTGTGGCCCGCGCGCGCCGGACGGAGGGGGATTCCGCATGACGTTATCGAGCGCCCAGCCGCGCCCGGCCTGCGCCTTATGGCGTGTTCTGGCCGCGGCCGTGGCGGGCTTCGCCATGTGGTTGTCCACGGCCCCTGCCTCGGCGCAGATCGGCAGCGACCGTTACGCCGCGATCGTCGTCGATGCCCGCAATGGTAATGTCCTGCTCGCCGCGAATGCCGATGAGCAGCGCTACCCCGCCTCCCTTACCAAGATGATGACGCTGTACATGCTGTTCGAGGCCCTGCGGGAAGGCCGCGTTCAGTTGGAGACGCCGATCCGGATGAGCGAGGAGGCGGCCTCGCGCCCGCCCTCCAAGCTCGGTCTGCCGGCGGGCAGGACGCTGACGGTCGAGCAGGCGATCTTCGCGCTGGTCACCAAAAGCGCGAACGACGTCGCCGCGGCGGTCGGGGAGCATCTGGCCGGCACCGAGGAGCGCTTCGGCCAGGTCATGACGTTGCGCGCGCGCGCGCTTGGCATGACGCGCACGACGTTTCGCAACGCCTCGGGCCTGCCCGACCCCGACAACGTCACCACGGCGCGGGACATGGCGGTGCTGGGGCTGCGGTTGGTTCGCGATTTCCCGGACCGCTACCGTTACTTCAGCACCGTGCATTTCGCCTGGGGGCGGCAGACGATCCGCAACCACAACCGCATGCTCGGTGACTATGACGGGGCGGACGGCATCAAGACCGGCTTCATCCGGGATTCCGGCTTCAACATCGTGACCTCCGCGATGCGAGACGGGGTGCGGCTGGTCGGCGTGACCATGGGTGGCTCTTCGTGGGTCGAGCGCGACCGGCACATGGGTTCGCTACTCGACCAGGGCTTTGCGCGGGTCGGGGTGGCGCCGCGGCCGCCCTCCAGCCTCATGGTTGCGGGCGCTGGCGTGGTCGGCGCCGCCCGCGCAGCCAGCCGCGCGCCCACGCCGCGCGCTACCGCCGCACGCAGGGCAACCGCAGCCCGGGTCGGCAGCGG
>NZ_JAAEDI010000051.1 GCF_018129025.1 Neoroseomonas terrae
CCGCGGCCGCGGCGGCCTCCGCTTCCTGCACCCGCCCCGCGCTGCGCAGCACGGCGGCGCGGTTGCGCTGCACTTCGACCAGCCCGACCACGGCCCGCGCCGCGAGCGGATCCACCACGGCGCCGCCCGCCTGGAAGGCGCCGGCCCGCGCCCCGGCCCCACCGGCCCGCAGCTCCGGCGGCACCTCTGCCGCATAGAGTGTCTCCGCCCGGCCGAAATCGGCCAGGGCCGCATCGGCCTGGCGCCGGTTCGCCTCGTGCAGCCCGCGGTAATGGGCCAGTTGCGCACGCGCCAGCGGGTCGGATGTGCGGGTAGCGAGCGGCGTGGCGCGGGCGAACAGGGCCTCCGCCTCCGGATACCGCCCCTGGTTCGACAATTGCAGCGCGAGCCGGATCATCGGTCCGAAGGTGTCGGGCGAGCCGGCGCCGAGCATCCGCTCCTGCGCCGCGAGCGCGCCGCGATACGCCGTCTCCGCGGCGACGAAGCGTTCCGCCTGGTTGGCCTGCCGCCCGAGCGTCATCAGCTGTTCGTATTGCGCGAGGTCATTCACGCCGAAGCTCTGACGCGACAACCGCGCCGCCATCATGTCGAGCGCGGCGGAGGGCGGCAGCGTGCCTGTCGGGCTCGCCAGCCCTGAAAGCACGCCGATCGCCCGTTCCGCGGCGGGCAGGGCGGGCAGCACGCCTTCGGCCTCATAGCCCTTGCCCCCGGCGGTCGTCACCAGCGCGAAGGCGGGCCACCCGCCATTGTGGCGGCGGCAGTTCATCAGCGCGGCGGGCTGGCCGCCCAGCACCGCGGTCGAGGCCGGCGCCTCGCATTGCATCCGCGCCGCCTGGCCGGCCGCGGTCTGCGCCGCCATCGCCGGGATCGGCGCGGCGGCCACCTGACGGATGCGCGCCGAGGGCGAGCCCCATTCGCCGCAGAACACCTCGGCGCTGTCGCCGCTGCGGAGCATGCGGCAGGCCTCGCCGCGTGCATTGTTGCCGATCGGGACGGCTTCGGCGGCGGTGGCGGCGCTGCCGCCGGGAACATAGGCTTCGGGCGGGGGCGCGACGCAGCCCGCGAGCAGCAGGGCCAGCGCGATCGGACGAAGGGGGAGGCGCATCAATAGTCTCCGCCGCGGATGTCGGGCGGGGCCAGTTCGCTGTCCTCGGTCGGGTCCCGCGTCGGCTGGAGCGAGAGCTCCGGGGTCGGCGGCCGAAGCTGGTCCACGGCCGCGAGGATCAGCGCCGGGTTCAGCACCGCGGTCACCGCGAAGGGGTTCAGCAGCGCCAGTTCCGGCAGGGCGGCGCAGGCAATGCCGTCGATCACGCATCCCTCATCAGGCGGCACCACGGGCGGCGGCGGTTCCGGGGGCGGCGGCTCCGGGGGCGGCGGAACGGCGGCACACAACGATGCGCCGATGGGGCAGTCGTTGAAGGTGTAGCTGTCCATGTCGGGTGGCGGATCGGGCAGCAGCACGCCGCCCGCGGTGGCACGCCGCCCCGCGGCGGCGGCGGGCCGCCCGGCAATGCCGGCGATGGTTCCCGTCAGCGCCGCGCCGCGCCCGCCTTGCACCAGCAGCCCGCCGGCATCGAGCGCGCCGGAGGCAAATCCCGCCGATCCCAGGTTGATCCGCACATCCGCCGTGGTCGCGTCGAGCCCGCCGAAGGTCACGGTCGGGCTGGTGATGGACAGGGCGCCCGGCGTGCGGGCGATGCCGGTCAGGCTAGCGCTCGTGCCGGCCTGCACCAGGATGTCCCCTGCCGCCTGCGCCAGGCCGTTGAGCGTCACGACCGGCGCCTGCAGCAGCAGCGCACCGTTCAGCGCGATGGCCGAGAAGCCGTTCACCGTCAGCGCCTCATCGGTGATCAGGGAGGTGGTGCCGCCCTGCACCGTGCCGTTCACCAGCAGGCTGCCACCGCCGACCTCGATCGTCAGCGCGCCGCCGGCGGTCACGAGGTTGCCGCCGGGTACGGTCAGCAACGGCCCCTGGCTGAACAGGTTGAAGTCGCCGCCGGCCGTGAAGCCCCCGAGCG
The DNA here is from genome assembly GCF_018129025.1 of Neoroseomonas terrae. Lineage (GTDB taxonomy): Bacteria > Pseudomonadota > Alphaproteobacteria > Acetobacterales > Acetobacteraceae > Neoroseomonas > Neoroseomonas terrae. The sequence goes on from NZ_JAAEDI010000051.1 coordinate 2,019, forward strand.
TCGCGATGACATTGTCCGGGTCGGTCAGTACGGTGCTGCCGCCGGAGGCACCCGTCAGGGTCCCGGCAACGATGCCGGCGCCGGCATCCTGCGCGATCCCGCCGAGGCTCCGCAGGTCGAGGAAGCCCGGCACGGTCACCGCAGCGAGGGCGACGACGGGGCCCGCCGCCGGGATGAAGACCGTGGCGGCGAGGCTTAGCTCGCTGGCCGTCGTGGTCATCACCCCGTCGAAGGTCGTGGCGCCAAGACGCAGCGACTGGAACTCGAAGCTCGCGAAGGTCTCCGGCGTGATGCTGAACTGGCCGGGAACGGCCTCGGCGACCGGCAGGCGCATCGGCGTCGGGCTGAAGGGCGCGAGTTCGATCAGGTTCGCCGCGATGGTCGCGTCGGCTTCGGCGATCAGCCCCCCGACGCGGAGGGAGATCCGGCCATCCTCCGCGATGGCCTCCATCAACGCGCCGTCGACGAGCGTGACCGTGCCAGCGGTCCGCAGGCCGATCGAACCGGCCGTGCCGTTGCTCTCCGACGGCGGACCCGACCTGACGATGAGGTCGTTCGTGCCGTTGTCGAGCACGAAGGTGCCGTCCACAAAGAAGGAGACCAGCGCCCCGACCGCGTTGCCGGGACTTGAGAGGAGCGCGTCGCCTCCCGAGGTCACGAACAGGTCCCCGGTCGTGATGCCGCCCCCGGTCTGCACGATGCCGCCCGTTCCCGCGCCGAGCGAGACCTCGCCCGCCGCGGTGACGTTGCCGGCGAGGGTCAGGGTGCCGGGCAGGAATTCGCTCGAGCTGCCGCCATCCACGGCGGCCAGCAGGGTGATGGAGGAGGTGAGAGGACCTTCCGCGGTCACGCTGCCGGCGGCCGTCACGGTGAGGTCGCCCGACGCCGTCATGGTGAGAAGGCCGATCCCTTCCTGCGATATCGCGGTGACCGGCGCCGCGACCGTCAAATTGCCACCCTCCACATCGATGCGGATGGTGGTGAAAAGGTTCGGCGATTCGAGCGTCACCGGCCCCGCGATGGTAAGATCCGTGGTGTTGCGGATCGTGATGAGGTTGGCGAAGTCGGTCGTCATGCCGGAAATCGTCGTGATGGCGTTGTCGCCCGGCAGCAGGATATCGCCGAAGGCGGTCACCGTCAGATCCGGCGTAATGATGGCTGACGATTCGTTCTGCGTGACCCCGACCAGGGATTCGAGGCTGAAGCGCCCCCCCACCCGCACCACGCCGTCGATGATGAGCGGTGCCGCGCTGTCGCCGATTTCCGAAGCGCGGAAGGAGAAGTTCCCCGCGACGTCCGATGCGCCCAGGACGTCCACCCGGTTGACGTCCCGGCCGGGCACGGTCGGCGTCAAATCGAGGATCGCGTCACCGGCGCTGCGGACCTGCAGCGTGCCCCCGCGGATCGACGCGGTCTGGGTGATGCCGCCGGCGCCCGCCTGAAGGTCCACCAGCCCCTCGGTCGAGATGACCCGACCTTCCGAGCGATCGCCGCCGCCCAGGCTGATCGCGTTGCCCGCGACGATGCTGACGCCGTCGGCCTCGATGCCTGTGTTCAGCGCGGCTTCGGCGGTCAGCACCACGTTGCCGGTCTGCGCGGTCAGCGAGATGCTGCCGAAGCCGGTGACGAAGGTCGTGCTGGTGATCCCGGTCGCGGCCGTCGCGGCGAAGGTGCCGCCATTGCCGGTGATCTGGCCGGTCGTGAAGCTGATGGTGCCGGCACGGGCGAAGAGTTCGACGGCCGCCCCCGTTCCCAGCGCCGTCAGCGGGCCGTCGATCACGAGGTTCCGGCCGGCATCGATCGTGATGTCACCGGCAAGCTGGATCGCCGCATTGGTCGTGATATCGCGGCCGGCGGCAAGCGCCAGGGCGCCGCCGCCATTGATCGGCGCGTTGACGATGATGTCGCGCCCCGCGTCCAGCGTCAGGCTGGTAGGAAAATTGCCGCCGCGCGTGATCGTCGCATTAACCGTGATGTCGTTGGACGCCTGAAGCAGTACGTCGCCGTCGAGGGTCTGGAATTGCGACGGCCAGATATAGGCTTCGTCCGGCGGGGCGGCCTCGCCGAGGATGTTGCCGGTCATCTCGGCCTGGCCCGCGCCAGGGATGGAATCGCCCTCGCCCACGATCGTCAGGTTGACCGGGTCGATCAGGATGGTCCCCGGGTCGCCGGCCGGCGCGCCCGCATCGATCGTGCCGAGCACGAGCAGCCCGGCCTGCCCCGACACCTCGATGAACCCACCATTTCCGCCCTGCGGCCCGCCGCGCGCGGAGATGCTGCCGGCGTGGCCGGTATAGTCCTGCGAATTGACGATGACGGTGCCGCCATTGCCGCGTTCGGTCGCATCGGCGCGGACCGTCGCGCCCTGCACGATGCCGGCGCGCCGCGCGAGCCGCGGATTGGCAGCACCCCGCACCGTCGTGCCGATCGCAACCTCGCCGCCGCCGGCGCGGCCGGAGGCATCGACGCGCGCACCCTGGTCGACCAGCACGCGATCCGCGACGATCTCCACCTGCCCGCCGCGCGTGCCGGCGGCGGTGCCGGTCGCGCGCACCTCGCCCTCGATCCGCACGGCGCCGCCGGTGCCGTTGATGGCGATGCGGCCGGTGCGGCCGGTCGCAGCGTCAGTGTCCGCCGAGATGGTGCCGCCGGCGCGCACCAGATCCTGCACGATGCCGTCCGCCGCCGCGGCGGTCAGCAGCACGGTTCCCCCCTGCGCCTCGATCACCCCGGTATTCGTGACGAGCGCGCCGCCATTGCCCGGGGCCTGCCGCACTCCGCCCGTGACCTCGATGGACAGCAGCCCGTCGCCATACAGGTCGATGACGTGGGTCTCGGCACCAGCCAGTGCGACGCGCCCCATCCGCGCCGCGATCGTGCCCCGGTTCGCGACCTGCGGCGCCACCAGCGCCGCGAGGCCGGCCTCGCGGATGGTGATGGTGCCGGCATTCTCGATGCGCGCATCGGGCCGTCCTGGCTGGTCGAACACCATCCGGCCGGCCATGAAGTTCTCGTTGCTGATATTGGCGGAGGACACGATCAGCCCCGCCGCATCCACCTGCGCACCCTGCGTGAAGACCACGCCCGATTGGTTGACGATCGCGACCTGACCATTGGCGCTGATGCGCCCCGCGATGGTGGACGGATCGGGCGTCGTCACGCGGTTCAGCGTGATGGAGGACGCGCCGGGCTGCTGGAAGCGGACCGTGTGGTCGCGCCCGATGTTGAAGCTGCGCCAATCGACGATGCCGCGCTGCTGAGCCTGCTGCACCGTGGTCTGCGCCGCATCCTGATGCACCGTGATACTGCCGGCCACGACACGATCGAGCACCGGCGCGGCATTCGGCGCCTGCGCAGCGGCCGCGACAGGCAGCACAAGCGCGGTACCGGCGAGGAGGGCGGAACGGAAGCGGTGCAGCCTCGGCATCATCGTCATCCCCGTCAGAAGCGCAGCAACAGGCGCCAGTAGAACGCGTCGGCCTTGAGTTCCTCGCCGGCATCGCCATTCGGCCGACGGTCGAAGCGTCGCACGCCTTCCACCTGGAATTCGGCGTACTGCGTCACGCCGAAGCGCGCGCCGATGCCGGCCGAGGAGATCTGCCGGTTCGGATCGAGCGGCTGGTTCTCCCAGGTCTCGCCCCAGTCGTAGAAGGCGTAGAGCATCGGATCGATACGCATCACCTGCCCGAACAGCGTGGCCTCATAGGCGATCGACAGCTGCAGTTCCGCCGTCGCGGCCAGCGCGCTGTCGCCCGTGACCTGACCGGCATAGTAGCCGCGTCCGAGCCGCGCGCCGCCGAGGTAGAACTTCTCGGCCTGCGGCAGGATGTCGTTCGACCACTGCCCCGCGACGATGCCCATCAGCGCGAGGTTCGCACCGGTCCAGGGCGAAAACAGCGCCTGGGTGCGGCTGGCCTCGAAGGTGATCTTGGTGAAGTCGGTCTGCGCCCCGGCGCGGCTGAGCAGCGGGCTGTCGCTCGCACTGGCCCCGAGGCCCGACAGCCCCTGATGCACCCGCAGCGAGAGCGAGTTGACGGCGGAGCGTTGATCGCCGAGCAACTGGTCGAAGACAGCCCATTGCCCGCCGACGCGCAGCACCCGGAGCGAATCCTGGCTCAACACCTGATCGCCGAAGGGGCTGTCCTCCAGCTTGATCTCCGTCTCGATCAGATCGAAGGCGGCGGCGAGCGTCAGCGTCTGCTGCCGCTGCCGGATCAGCGGATAGGCGACCGCCATGCCGGCGACCGTCGTCGTGCCCTGGTAGCCGATGTCCCGCAGCGGCGAGGACGGCGTCGTCTCGCCCGTGCCGGCGTAGAGCCGCATCCGCACGCCCTGGCTGCCGATGAAGAACTCGGTCGAGGCCTGCCCATACAGCGAGGTCGCGCCATTGGCGTAGTACAGCTGCAACTCGGTCTGTTCGCCGAGCGAGGTGAAGGAATTCAACTGCACCGCCGCGATGCCCTGCTGCGGGCCGGTCAGCCGATAGGCGCGGTTGTCCGCGGCGACATAGCCCGTCACCGCCTGCCGCCCGACCTGCGCAACCAAGCTCAGCGCCCCCGGCACCGTGCCGGCGGGGCGCAGCACCGCGCGCATCGTGACGCCCGGGATGTCCTCGGCGAGCAGCAGCCACCGTTCGAGCGTCGCCGTGTCGATCGGCCGCACGCCGCGCAGGTTCTCGAGGAAGTTCAGCACCAGCGCGCCGGCCGGCCCGATGTCGCCATCCAGCCGCACCTCGACGATCTCGGCCTCGCCCACCGTGAGCCGTAGCCGGCCGTCGCGCTCGACCGCGGCATCGACCACCGTGAAGACGTAGCCCGCTTCCCGGTACAGGTTGAGGATCGCAACCCGGGCGTCTTCGACGCGCTGCAGCGGCACGACGCCCGCGATCGGCCCGATCGTGGCTTCGAGCCGATCCCGCGGGAACGCCGTCGCGCCTTCGACCGCGACCGAGGTGATGGTGACGGTGCGGGCGAGCGCCGGGTCGGCCGATGGCGTGACCGCGCCGGGCGCGGTGCCGGGCCCGACGCGCGGCGGCTGCGTCGGTGCGATCTCGGGCACGCGGGTGCCCTGCGGGGGAATGACCGCGCCGGCGGGGCCCTGGGCCAGCGCGATGCGCGGCAACGCGAGCAGGCAGGCCAGCAAGGCCAAGGCAACAAGCAGTGCGTCGCGGCGTCGACTCATTCGTCCTGCGCTCCCTGCCGACCACTCGCTCGCGAGCCGGATCCTAACGGTGTCGCAGCGGATTATGCGGTGGCATGCGCAGCCTGTCACGGCGCCGGAGCCGCAGCTTGCAAATGGAGACGATCACGAGGTGCGGATTGTGATGCACCTCGCGTTGCCGGATCGCAGTGGTCCGCCCTTTGCGCCGTGGCGATACCGGGCGTTCTGCCGCCCGGCGCCAGGCAGGGTTTCCAAAGGCCCTCCGGCCGTTGGCAGGATGCCGGAGATGCGCGGAGCCCCTCTCCGTCCCCAGCCCAGGCTCTACTCCGGCAGCCGGTATCTCACATAAACGCCCGCGCGCCCTTCGTTCCAGTTCGCCGCCCGGTCGTATCGGACCATCGCCCCCAGCGCGAGGTCGCGCGTCATCGCGTATTCCAGGTCGCCGCGGAGGCTCCCGATCACGCCGCTCTCGCTCTGCGACGGATACATCGAGAAAACCAGCGGATTGGTGGCCGATTGCGCGACGAGCTGCGATTGCAGCGACGGATTCGACGGGAAAACCGGCGACGAATCCTCCGACCACACCGCATAGCCGACCGAGCCGCCGAGCCGCCAGGACCAGTCGCCCGACCGCGCTCGCCAATCCACCGGGATATTCATCGCGGTGTAACTCTGCGGGCTGAAATACCCGCCATGGCCCAGCGTGAAGAACCGCAGGTTCTTGTCATAGGCGAAGTAGACGAGGTCGAGCCCGACCGTCACCGATTCGTCCTGCCGCCGCATCACGGCATAGGACCCGCCCGCGCCCGCCTCGATGCGCGAATTGTCCTCGACGCCCGTGCCGTCCAGCACCGCATAGCCGCCGCCGGCATAAAGACTGCCGGCGCCCTGCGCGTACTCCACCTGCACGCGCCCGCCGGTGCGCACGACGCCGCCCCAGGCCTCGCCCGTCAGGGTGTCGCGCTGGCCGGCCCAGGACAGCAGGCTGTCCGTGATCGCCCGCCGTTCACCCGCCGCGCGGATGCGCCAGCCGCCGCCGAGCGACGGCGCGACTTCGATGCCGCCGACGATGTTGTTCTCCCGGAAGCCGAGCGGCGTGGAGCCGACATCCACGCGGAAATTCTCCCGCTGGTAGGCCAGGTTCAGCGCGACGCCCGATGCCGTGTCACCCCGCGGCGCCAGCATGCCGCCCGGATAGGCGATCGGGTTGGCGCCGAAGGACTGCATCGACACCAGATCCGACGGCAAGTTCCCTGAACTGATCGAGACCGGCGTGACGGTCGCCGCCAGCCGCCCACCGATGCCACCCACGCCGATCGATCCCTCGATCGGCATCGCCACCTCGCTGAGCCGGTCGAGCCCCTGCGTGCCCGACCGCCCCCGCACAAACGGCGACGCCGTGAAGCGCGTCGCCGTCTGCTCGCGTGCGGCCTCGATCTCGGTCGCGATCTCGGCGGAGAGCGGGTCGCGCGCAATCGGCGCGCCCACCGTCATCCCGGCGCTGCGGAACGGATTGCTGTCGATCGCGGTCCCCGGCATGAACGACATCGGCACCACCTCGCCGATCTGCGACTGGCGCTGCTCCGCGGCGAGCTGCGCCGCCCGCAACGCGCCCCGGCCATCCCCCTGCGCACGCGACAGCCGCGCCTGCATCAGGGAAACGCGCGCCTCGTTCGGCGCCAGCGCCCGGCCTTCGTCGATCAGCGCCTGCGCCTGCCGCCAGTTGCGCGCCGCAATCGCCGCATCCACCGCCCCGGCGCGCGCCGTCAGGTTGGTCGGGTCGCGGGCCAGCACGGCCTCGGCGATGCGCTGCGCGTCCTCGGGCCGCCGAGCGCCCTGGTACAGCCGCGCCAGCGCCAGGTTCGCCGCCGGGTCGTCGGGCGACTGCGCCAGCACCGGGCGCAGCCGGTCGAAGCCGGCCGCCTGGTCGCCGGCCTCATTGGCACGATCCGACGCCCGCACGGCGATCCCGGCCTGCAGCGCTTCGGCCTGCCGGCGGGTCTCGGCCGTCGCGCCGGCGCCGGTGGTCACGCCGCGCACCATCGCCGCGGCCTGCGGTTCCAGCCCCGCTTCCAGCAGCGCCCCGCCGATCGCAAGCCGCGCCGCGGCCGATGGCGTGCGGTTCACCGCCATGGCGACGCGCGCGGCTTCCTCCGCGCCGCGCGTATCGCCGATACGCCCGAAGGCGCGCACGACCGCGGCGGGGGTCGCCCCGGTCGCGTCCTGTCGCGCGGCGATGGCGAGCAGCCGCTGCCGTCCTTCGAACCCGCCGATGGCGGCGGCCTCATCCACCTCCGCCGCGACGCGCGTGCGCTGCGCCAGCCGCGCCATGTCGGGGGAACGCCGGGCCGGCGGCACGCGCGCGATCAGCGACGCGGCATCGCCCAGCCGGCCCTGCTCCTCGGCGAACAACGCCGCGGCGAACAGCGAATCCGATCCCGACCGGCCATCGCCGAGCGGCGCCTCGATGATGGCGCGCGCCTCACTGCCCTGCCCCTGGCGTGCCAGGGATCGGGCCAGGTCGAGCCGGATCCACGGATCGTTCGGCGCCTCCGCCAGCGCGGCGCGCAGCAATGCAGACGCGGCCGCCGCATCCGGCGCCCGGGCCGCCTCCGCCCGCAGGCGGGATCCCGCACCGCCGCCGCCGGCACCACTGCCCGGCGAGGCGACACGCAGTTGCCGCGCCAGCGCCTCGGCCTCGGCGGTGCGGCCCTGTTGCCGCAGCGCGCGCTCCAGCCCCGCCATCGCCGGCTGGAAGTTCGGCCGGCGTGCCAGGGCAGCGCGGAACCGTTCCTCCGCCGTCGCCGCATCGTTGCGGCGCAGCGCGATGTCACCGAGCAGGACCTCCGCATCCGTGCGGTCGGCGGCATTGCGCGCGACGGCGCGGCGCAACGTGGCCTCGGCGGCGTCGATCTCGCCGCGACGGAACTGCGCGCGCCCTTCCGCCAGCTCGACGCTGTAGGACGCGCCGTCCAACGCGTTGCGCCAGTTCGCAGCACGCGACGGATCGGCCGCGATCGCGCGCTCCAGCAGGCCACGTGCTTCCTCGGCACGGCCTTCGCGCAACCGCACGACGCCAAGCCCGCCCAGCGCATCCGCATCCTGTGGATTGCGTGCGAGCGATGCCTCGAAGGACCGGGCCGCCTCGCGCAACCGGTTGGCGTCGAGCTGCTCGAATCCTTCCTGCCGCGTCGCCGCCCCGGCCTCGGCGGCGCGCCGCGTCGGGTCGCGCACCTCGGCCAGGCGCCGTTCGATCGCCGTATCCCCGGGTCGAACGGCGAGGAAGGCTTCGAGCGGCCCCTCGGCCGAAGGCCCGGTGCCGAGCCACAGCAACGCCTGCCGCCACGCCTGGATCGCCTGCGGCGCCGTGGCCGGGTCGCGCGCCAGGGCGGCGAGCTCGGTGATGCCCTGCGCCCGTGTCGCCTCGCGCCAGGTCAGCACCTGCGCGGCGGCGACGCGCGCCCGCGCATCATTCGGCCTGCGCGCGGCGAGCGCGGCGAGCTGGCGCCGCGCTTCCTCCCACCCGCCTTCCGTCCCGGCCAAAGTGAGCCAGTATTCCACCGCGTAGAGATCGGGCGGCGTGCCGCCGGCGAAGGCATCGCGATAGCGCGTCAATGCCTCCGGCACGCGACCGTCACGCGACAGCCGCCGCGCTTCCTCGATGGCGTCCCGGCTGACGGACGCGCCGCGCAGCGCTTCCTGCGTTCCCGCGACCGCAGGCGCGGACGGCGCCACGGCACGCAGGCGCCCGAGCAATGCCTCCGCCGCCGCACGGTTGCCCATCGCCGCCTGCGCCTCGGCCGCGCCGGCCAGCGCGTCCGCATTGCGCGGATCGGCGGCGAGCACGCGCTCGAAGGAACTCAGCGCCAGGTCCGGGCGGTTCTGCTGCTGCCAGTACCGCGCCTGTTGCAGCAGCACGCCGACGGCGCCGTTGGCGGGTGCGGGCGCCTGCGCCGACGCCGCCCCCGCCAGCCCGACGAGCGCCACGGCGCCGAGCAGCGCGACGCGCAGCGCGCGATGCCCGGTCACGACTGCCGCCCCCGCAGCCGCCGCACCGCGCGGCGCCGCAGCGCCACCAGGACCGGAAGGCCGATCAGGAGGCTGGCGCCGATCATCATCAGCAGCAGCACCCATGGCTGTGCTCCCAGGTAGTAGTTCGGCCAGAGCCAGAATGGCAGCGACCCGACGCCGTAGGACGGTGCGGTGCGGAAGGCCTCGATGCCGTTGCCCGTCAGCAGCACCAGGTCGCCCTGCACGCGCGGGATGCGCGTGGGGTCGCGCAGCGCCTCGGCCATCGCCTCCACCGCTGTCGGCGTCGGCGCGCCGATCGCCACCACCGATCGCCCGGCACGCAACGGCGATTCCCCGCCAGCGACGAAGCCGAGGCCCTCGGCCGGCGCGGCCAGCACCGCGGCGGCCCGGATGCGCTCCTCAGGCGGCGGCCCTTCCCAGATCAGCCGTGCGTATCCTTCCATCGCGTCAGGCAGCGTCATGGCCAGCGCGCTGCCGTCGACACGCAGCGGCGTATTCTGCAGCAGCGTCGCGAGCGCCGGCTGGCGTTGCACGGTGCCGATCACGATCAGGTCGCGATCGGCCACCTGCTGCAACTGCCCGGGGCGGACGACCGCCAGCCCCGACGCCGGCACGCCGACGATGTTGGACAGTCCACCCACCATGCCGAGGAAGGCGCTGACCTCGACCGGGGAGGGCCGGTCCGGCATCACGACAGCCGTCTCCGACAGGTCGGCGAGCCGGGTGAAGGGGAAGCCCGCGCTGGCGAAGTAGGCGAGGTTCGGCAGCGTCGCGAACCGGTAGGCACGCGACAGGTCGATCGTGCTGCCCGGATCGACCGAGGCCTGGACGTCAGCCGGCACGGCGACACAGTCGCCACGGTTCATCGGCCGCATGTCGAACTGAAGCTGCAACTCGTTGCGGCCGGTGACGAGCCACGGCGGCACGCGCGCCGAGGCCTGCCGCGGCTGCTGATTCAGGCCGACCTGGCTGAGCATCCAGGACCAGGGCCAGGTCTCCTGCTCGCGCAGCGGGATGGAGCGCAGGTAGCTGCCGCTGACCGAAACGTCGATGCGCGACACCTCGACATCGAGGATCGGCCCCGGCGGCGCCCGGAAGCGCAGATCGACCGGGAAACCGTGCTGGCGCCAGGTCGCGAGGTCCGGGGCGGTGCGCAGCGGTACCGCAATCGGACCCGGGGCATAGCCATTGACCTGGAGCTCACTGCGCTCGACCAGCTCGCCGATGCTGACAGGACGGTTCGTCGGCAGCCAGCGCGGGGCTTCATAAGGCTGGCGCTGCGGCGGGCGTGGCAGGGAGACGGTGGCGGTGACGCCCGACAGCAATTGCGGCGCGAGGGACAGCGCCATCGCCGCGGTCGCCGCCTCGGCCGGGTTGCGCCCGGCGATCAACAGGATCAGGCCGGCCGGGTCGTGCGGGTTCTCCACCAGCGCGACGGTCGGCCCGTTCATCGCCGGCAGGGTCAGCCCCTCCGGCAATTCCTGCGGCGTCGCCACGACGACCGCATTGCCGCTGTTCGGCAGCGACGCGGAGACCGGGAAGCGCGCCCCGCGATACTCCGCCTGCAAGGCGAACCAGGATGCCGCGACGGCCGCGCCGCGCAGCAATTCATTGCCCGCCGCCTCAGGCAGGACGAAGGGCAGCACCAGGGCCTGGCGCAGCAGGCGCGGATCGAAGAAGGGCTCCGGCAGGCGCGCGAGATCGGGCGGCAGCGGCAGCCGTTCGAGCGTCATCTGGATCGAGGAACCGTCGGCCACCGTCATCCACAACAGGTCCGAGAGCGGATCGATGCATTCCGAGCGGTAGCGGCCGGTGAACGCGAAGTTCAGCCGGTTCATCTCGGTGAAGAAGGCCGGGCTGATCGGGTACTCGATCGGGCCGAAGGACGGCCGCGCCGGATCGGGCTGCACCACGCCGAGCAGCTGGTCGTTCAGCGTGATGGTGAGCTGGCTGGTTTCCGGCACCAGCGCGGGGGAGGCGGCGCCGGAGACGACGAGCCGCGCCTCCGTCACGACCTCATCCGCGCGGACGCCGAACTGCACGCCCTGGAGGGGCGAGACGCCGCGCAGCCGCATCGGCCCGGCCAGGCCGAGCTGCCGCAGCGTGCGCGTCACCTGCCGCCGCGGGGCCACGGCGGGCGGCGGCGGTGCCGGTGCCGCGACGGCACCGGCACCCGGATCGAGGCCGAGCACCGAGGGTGGCGGCAGCGCGAAGGGCGGGGGGTCGAGGGC
>NZ_JAAEDI010000052.1 GCF_018129025.1 Neoroseomonas terrae
TCAGCGACGTCTTGCCATGATCCACATGCCCGATCGTGCCAATGTTGCAGTGCGGCTTGTTCCGCTCAAACTTTGCCTTCGCCATGGCCCTGTCCCGCTACCTCGTTCGAACCGTTTCTGACGACCCCAGCCACGCCGCGCCTGCGGAGCGACCATTCGACCGCGCTTCGCTGGAGCGGGTGACGGGAATCGAACCCGCACAACCAGCTTGGAAGGCTGGGGCTCTACCATTGAGCTACACCCGCGCCGCGAGGCATCGACCAACCAAGTTTTCCGCTGCTGCTGGCCGGGGAGAAGGTCCCGTCAGCCGGCGGCGGGCGATATGGAGGGGGTTGGATTCGAACCAACGTAGGCGCAAGCCAACGGATTTACAGTCCGTCCCCTTTAGCCACTCGGGCACCCCTCCGCAGCCGCCCTGCCCAGCCGGGCCGACGGGAGCGCGCGGACTATCCGCTTTGCCCACCCGCTGTCAACGGAGGGCGGCGCATCTCGCTTCGCGCTTGCGTCGCCGGCGGGGGTGGTGAGGATGCGCGGCATGCGACGCCCCCCGAAGCGGCCTGATGGCCGCAAGCCCGCCCGGTCCGCCGGAACCGCCGCCTCGCGCGGCCCTGCGTCACGCTCTGGTCACAGCGGGGAGGATGCGCGCAAACCGGCCCGCGGCCGCGCCGAGCGAGAGGCGGAGGAGCCGCGCCGGCCGGCTCGCGGTCGCGCGGAGCGGATCGGCGAGGCCACCCGCAAGCCCGCGCGCAGTGAACGCGGCGCCGACGCCCCGGCCAAGCCCGCCCGCGGCCGCGCCGAACGCTTTGCCGATGATGCGCGTAAGCCTGCCCGTCCCCGGCTCGACCGGAACGCTGATGCACCGCCCAGATCGGGCAGGGGGCGCCCGGACCGCCGCGGCGAGGAGCCGCGCCGTTCCGCCCAGGGCCGCGCCGAGCCCGTTCCCGCACCCCCCGAGCTGGCTCCCGAGCCGCCGCGCCCCGGCGCGGGCGCTGGCTCCGGCGCTTACTGGATCTACGGCCATCACGCGGTGCTGGCGGCGCTGTCCAACCCACGCCGCAAGCCGCGCCGGCTGCTCACCACGACGGATGCCGAGATCGCCCTGCGGGACAGCTTCGACGGGCCGTGGCGCGTCACCCCCGAACGTGCCGACCGCGCCCGCTTCCAGACCTTCCTTACCGAGGATGCGGTGCACCAGGGCATCGCCCTGCTCGCCGAGCCGCTGGAGGCGTTCGACCTCGAGGACGCGATTGCCGCATCCGAGGGGCCGGTGCTGCTGCTCGATCAGGTCACCGACCCGCGCAACGTCGGTGCCGCCCTGCGTGCCGCGGCGGCGTTCGGGGCGGCCGCGGTGGTGATGCAGGACCGTCACGCGCCGCATGAGACCGGCACGCTGGCCCGCGCCGCATCCGGCACGCTCGATATCGTGCCGGTGGTGCGGGAGGTGAACCTGTCCCGCGCGATCGCGACGCTCCAGAAGGCCGGGTTCTGGGTGCTCGGCCTGGCGGGGGAGGGGAAGCGCACGCTGGCCGAGGCCGTGCCACGGGACCGCCGCGTGGCACTGGTGCTGGGTGGCGAGGAGGCCGGCCTGCGCCGGCTGCAGCGCGAGACCTGCGACGAGCTGGTCCGCCTGCCGATGGCCGAGGGTGTGGAGAGCCTGAACGTCTCGACGGCGGCGGCGGTCGCACTCTACGAGATCGTGCGACGCTGAAGCCGGCGGCGCCGCGACGCCGTGCCGGTCTTGCCCGGCATCGGCGGCGCGGCGACCATGACGGCAATACGGAGGAACCCTGCCATGGCATCCGACGCCGCCGAGGCCATCATCGAAGCGCGCCGCAGCCGGCGCATCCTGGCCCCGCTTGGCGCCGCCGCGCCGCAGACGGTCGAGGCAGGCTACGCCGTGCAGAAGGAGATCGCGCTCCGGCTCGGCGGCGTGCCGCCCGCCGGCTTCAAGATCGGCGCGACGACGAGGCAGATGCAGAGCTATCTCGGCCTCACCGGCCCGGCTGCCGGCTTCGTGCCCAAGGCCGGGCTGCGCGCCTCGCCAGCCACGGCGCGCCATGCCGACTACGTCGATCCCGGCGTGGAATGCGAGGTCGCGCTGCGCCTCGCGCGCGATATCGCCCCCGGGCCCTGTACCCGCGCGGACGCCGAGGCCGCTGTCGGTGAAGTCTTCGCCGCCATGGAGATCGTCGATCGCCGCTATGGCGACCTCGCCGTGCTGGGCACGCCGACGCTGATCGCCGACCAGGTGTTCCACGCCGGCGGCGTGCTCGGCACACCGGTGGCGGATTGGCGGTCGATCGATCTCGGCGCCACGCGGGGACGGCTGTCGGTGAATGGGGAGGTGAAGGCGGAGGGCATCGGCGCCGATCTGCTCGGCCACCCCTTCGAGGCGCTGGCCTGGCTCGCTGCCTCCCCCGGCGCGGCGGCCTTCGGCGGGCTGCGCGCGGGGCAGGTGGTGTTCCTGGGTTCGGTCACGCCGCCGATCTGGCTCGACGGGCCCTGCACGGCGGTGGTGGAGTTCGACACGCTGGGCCGGGTCGAGCTGACCTTGCGCTGACCCGCGCCGCGCCGCCCTGGTCCATCGGCGCATCCTCGCCTATGCCCGCCCCCGGCGGCCGGGGCGGAGAGGGGGAGCGCGATGCCTGATGTCGATGTGGCGGTGATCGGCGGCGGGGCGGCAGGGGCCTCGATCGCGGCGATCTCGGCCGGGCTGGGGCTGAAGGTCGCGCTGTTCGAGCGTGGCGCGATCGGCGGCAGCGGGCTCAATGCCGGCTGCGTGCCGTCGAAGGCACTCCTGGCGGCGGCGCGCGCCGCCGCCGACGCGCGCCGGGCACATCGCTTCGGCATTCGCATCGCGGAACCTGCGATCGACTGGCCGGGGGTGCGGGCGCATGTGGGCCAGGCGGCGGCGGCCCTCGCGCCGAACCATGCCGAGGAGCGCTTCCGCGCGATGGGCGCGACCGTCGTGCGCGCGGCCGCCCGCTTCGCCGGCCGGGACGTCATCGATGCCGGCGGGCGGCGCTACCGCTTCCGGCGGGCCGTGGTGGCGGCCGGGTCGTCGCCGGTCGTGCCGTCCATTCCCGGCCTGTCGGAGGTGCCGTTCCTGACGACGGACACGCTGTTCGGCCTGGAGGAACGGCCGGGCCACCTGCTGATCCTCGGCGGTGGGCCGATCGGCCTGGAATTGGCGCAGGCCCATGCGCGGCTGGGCTGCCGGGTGACGGTGGTCGAAGCCGCTGCCATTGCCGGGCGGGAGGACCCCGAATGCCTGGCGCCGCTGCGCCGGGCGCTCGCCGCGGATGGCGTCGTACTGCGCGAGGGCAGCAGGGTGGTCGCCGCCGAACCGCATGAGGATGGCGTCGCGCTTCGTCTCGAGGACGATGAGCAACTGACCGGGACGCATCTGCTGATCGCCGTGGGCCGGGCGCCACGGCTGGCGGGTCTCGACCTCGCCGCGGCGGGGATCGCCTTCACGCCGCGCGGCGTGACAACGGACCGGGCGCTGCGGTCGGTCTCCAACCGGCGGGTCTGGGCGGCGGGCGACATCGCCGATCCGCAGGGGCTCGGGCCGCGCGGCTTCACCCATGCCGGCATGCAGCATGTCGGGATCGTCGCGAAATCGATGCTGTTCCGCCTGCCGGCGCGCCTGTCCTACGACGCCTTCCCGCGCGTCGTCTTCACCGATCCGGGGATCGTGCAGATCGGCCCGACAGAGGCGGAGCTTCGCGCCGCCGGCCGCAGCGGCCTGGTCGTCCTGCGCTGGCCGCTCGCGGACAATGACCGGCTGGTCGTCGAGGGCCGCGCCGAGGGGCTGGTTAAGCTCGTGGCAGACAGCAAGGGGCGGTTGCTTGGCGCGTCGCTGGTCGGGCCGGGAGTGGACGAGATGGCGGCACTGTTCGTGCCGTTGATCGGTACGAAGCTCACGACGCTGACCGACGCGCCGCTGCCCTATCCGACCGTGTCGGAGGCCGCGCGGCGGGCGGCGGCCGAGTTCTACACGCCGAAGCTGCTTTCCGCGCCGGTCAAGCGGGTGGTGGGGCTGATGATGCGCTGGCTGCCATAGGGCTGCGTCAGCCAGCCGGCCGTGCCCAGGCGATCGCCGCACGCGCCAGCGCGTCGATCGTGTCCGCGACGGGGAACGGCAGCGGCGGGCCGGCGGCGATGCCGAGCGGGATCTCGGTGCAGCCGAGGATCACGCCGCGCGCGCCGCGTTCGATCAGCCGCCGCGCGACCTCGGCAAGCGGCGCGTAGGATTCGGCGATGCGGTTCGCCTTCACCAGATCGATCGCCGGCATGACGATGCGCGCCTGTTCTTCCTCGGACGGGATGAGGCAGTCATAGCCGCGGGCGGCGAGCCGGTCCTGGTACAGCCGCATCGCCAGCGTGCCGGTGGTCGCCATCAGCCCGATCGGCCCTGCGGGGACGTGCAGGCGCAGCAGCTCGTCGCCGGCCGCATGGACGATGTGCAGGATGGGCAGGCGCGTCACGGCCTGCATCCCCTCGAACCAGCCATGCGCGGTGTTGCAGGGGATGACGATGGCGCCGCAGCCGGCGGTCTCCAGCCCGGCGATGCCGCGCAGCAGCCAGGGCAGCGGGTCCTCCCCGCCCGACAGCCGCGCCGCGGTGCGGTCCGGCACGCGGGGGTCGGACCACAGGATGGACGGGATGTGGTCCTGGTCCCGATCCACCGGCGTCAGGAGCGTCAGCCGCTGCATGAAGGTCGCCCCGGCAAGCGGCCCCATCCCGCCCAGCACGCCGAGCACGCGCCCATTGTTCATGCGAACACCCCATCCCAGGTCAGCTTCACGCCGGTCAGCAGCAGCAACGCATAGAGCAGCTTGTAGAACAGCGCATCCGACACGTGCTTCTGCAGCCAGATGCCAAGGTAGACGCCGACGGGTGCGAGCGGCAGCAGCACCAGTGCGGTCGACAGGTTCGTCGCCGAAAGGTTCCCCAGCAGGAAATACGGAACCAGCTTCACGTAGTTGACGATGCCGAAGAACACGACGCTGGTCGCCGCCATCACCTGCCGGTCGAGCCGTCGCGGATAGAGGTAGATCGCGAGCGGCGGCGTGCCGGCATGGGCGATGGTGCTGGTGAAGCCGGATGCCGCGGCGCAGACCGCGCCCTTCACGGGATCATGCGGCGCCGACGCCGACGCCGAGCGGTGCCGCGCCAGCCACAGCGTGCGTGCGAGGAAGACCAGCGTGGTGATCCCCACCATCGCCTTGATCGCGCGGTCCGAGAACAGGCTGAAGGCCAGCCCGCCGACGAGGATGCCGACCAGCGCGCCGGGGATCAGCACGCGCATCTCGCGCTTGTCCCAGCGGCCCCACCAGGCTTTCAGACCAGACACGTCCATGGCGCAGAGCAGCGGCAGGGCGATGCCGGCGGCGATCGGGGCCGGGACACTCAGCGCCATTAGCGGCACCAGGAGATTCCCCGCGCCGCCGGCGAACCCGCCCTTGCTGATGCCGGTGATCAGCACGGCAGGAATGGCCAAGGCATAGAACCAGGGATCGGTCAGGAACGGCAAGGCAGGGTGACGCTGAAAGGGTCAGCGTGTATGCCACAATCTCGTTTTCCCGCCCATCCTGGATCGGCACTCCCATGGAACATCTGAACGACCCCATGTGGCTTCTCGGGCTCGCGGCCGCGATGGCGGCGACGGGGCTCGTCTCGGGCACGCTGGCGGGGCTGCTCGGCGTCGGCGGCGGCATCGTCATCGTACCGCTCCTGTTCGCCGTCTTCCCGCTGTTCGGCATCCCGGAAAGCATCCAGATGAAGCTGGCGGTGGCGACCTCGCTCGCCACCATCATCCCCACCTCGATCCAGTCCGCGCGAAAGCACTACGCGAAGGGGGCGATGGACATCGCGCTGCTGCGGTCCATCTGGCCGTCGATGCTTGCGGGCGTGATGCTCGGCACCTTCCTGGCCGTCTATGTGCGGGGGGAGGGGCTGACGGCGGTGTTCGCCGTGGTCGCGCTGATGGTGGCGCTGAACATGGGCTTCACCGGCGTCGACTTCAAAATTACCGACAGCGTGCCCGCGGGACCGCCGCGCGCGGCGCTCGGCATCGGCATCGGGTCGGTCAGCGCGATGATGGGCATCGGCGGCGGGACGCTCGGCGTGCCGCTGCTGTCGATGTTCGGCGCGCCGATCCGCTCGGCCGTCGCCACCGCCTCGGCCTTCGGGCTGATCATCTCGATCCCGGCGACGATCGGCTTCATCTGGGGCGGGTGGAACGACCCGCTGACGCCGCCCTGGTCGCTCGGCTACGTCAACCTGATCGGTTTCGCGCTGATCGCGCCGACCTCGATCCTGGCGACGCCCTGGGGCGTGCATCTGGCGCACACCATCCCGCCGCTGTGGCTGAAGCGGGCCTTCGCGGCGTTCCTGCTGGTCACCAGCCTGAAGATGTTCTGGTCGCTGGTTGGTTGACGCTGGCGGCCGGATTCCCCGGCCGCCGCGCAAGCTGCCGGCGCTGCCATCCGGCGGGCCGGCTTTCGCGCCATGTGCTCCCGACCCGATGCAGGGCATCGGCCGAGGGGTCGGCTAATCGGCTCTGATCGAAGCGAAGAAGCGCCAGATTTCCCGCGTCACGTCAGGCGCGGGCGGGGTGGCGGGCCAACCCGGTGCCGTTGCGGGGATGGTCCAGAGCACCGCCTGCGCGCCGCCGCACGCGAAGCGGTCCACCTGGATGGCGCCACGGACGGGGAGGGGCTGGGCGGCCGCCTGGCAGCCCGGCGCCGCCCCCCAGGCCGCCGCGACCTCGCGCAG
>NZ_JAAEDI010000053.1:2500-5970 GCF_018129025.1 Neoroseomonas terrae
ATGCTTGGTGCGCTGCCCCTTGGGTGGCGGCACTTCCAAAACCTGTTTCGTTCCGCGGTGGCGGTCCGGGATCCTCGAGAGGGAACCGGATGGCCTGCGGAGCGGCATGTTCTTTCACATGGTGAAGATGATCAGTTGTTGTGTGTGTGAGTGACGCACATCGTTCGGGGCAAGCCTTGACCGCGCCCTGGGGATGCTGCGGGCGCTGCCGCCCGATAATGGTAGTAGTTGCATGGGGCGTGGTTTGGCCCTGTGCGCGGGCGGTGGTGTTGATACGGAGTGAGAGAAGGGCATTCGGTGGATGCCTTGGCGCCAAGAGGCGATGAAGGACGTGGCACGCTGCGAAAAGCCGCGGGGAGATGCGAGCGATCGTTGATCCGCGGATGTCCGAATGGGGAAACCCACCCCTTTGGGGTATCCCAACCTGAATACATAGGGTTGGGAGGCGAACCCGGGGAACTGAAACATCTCAGTACCCGGAGGAAAAGACATCAACAGAGATTCCCCTAGTAGTGGCGAGCGAACGGGGACCAGGCCAGTGGTCTGTCAGAAAGAAGCCGAACAGTCTGGAAAGGCTGGCCGCAGCGGGTGATAGCCCCGTAGGCGTAGTGTTCTGATAGATCCTTGAGTAGGGCGGGGCACGTGAAACCCTGTCTGAACATGGGGGGACCATCCTCCAAGCCTAAATACTCCTTGGCGACCGATAGTGCACAAGTACCGTGAGGGAAAGGTGAAAAGCACCCCGACGAGGGGAGTGAAAGAGACCTGAAACCGGATGCCTACAAGCAGTCGGAGCTCGCAAGAGTGACGGCGTACCTTTTGTATAATGGGTCCGCGAGTTCGTGTTGGCAGCAAGCTTAAGCCGAGAGGTGTAGGCGCAGCGAAAGCGAGTCTGAATAGGGCGCATAGTTGCCGGCATGAGACCCGAAACCTGGTGATCTAGCCATGGACAGGTTGAAGGTGGGGTAACACCCACTGGAGGACCGAACCCACGCCTGTTGAAAAAGTCGGGGATGATCTGTGGTTAGGGGTGAAAGGCCAATCAAACCAGGAAATAGCTGGTTCTCCGCGAAATCTATTGAGGTAGATCGTCCGTCGATCACCGTCGGAGGTAGAGCACCGGAAGGGCTAGGGGGGCCCAAAGCCCTACCAAACCCTACCGAACTCCGAATGCCGATGAGTGCAGGCGGGCAGACAGACAGTGGGTGCTAAGGTCCATTGTCGAGAGGGAAACAACCCAGACCACCAGCTAAGGCCCCCAAATGATGGCTAAGTGGGAAAGCATGTGAGACGGCCAAAACAACCAGGAGGTTGGCTTAGAAGCAGCCATCCTTTAAAGAAAGCGTAATAGCTCACTGGTCTAAACAAGCTGTCTTGCGGCGAAAATGTACCGGGGCTCAAGCCATCTGCCGAAGCTGTGGGTGCACGAAAGTGCGCGGTAGCGGAGCGTTCCGTAGGCCTGCGAAGCGGTACCGGTGACGGGCCGTGGAGGTATCGGAAGTGCGAATGCGGACATGAGTAACGACAAACAGAGTGAGAAACTCTGTCGCCGAAAGTCCAAGGGTTCCTGCGCAAGGTTAATCCGCGCAGGGTGAGCCGGCCCCTAAGGCGAGGGCGAAAGCCGTAGCCGATGGGAACCAGGTGAATATTCCTGGGCCCGCCAGAAGTGACGGCCGTGAAGTTCTGTCATTCCTTATCGGATTGGGGTGGCAGTTGGATCGGTCCGGGAAATAGCTCTGGCATATGGACCGTACCCGAAACCGACACAGGTGGACTGGATGAGTATTCCAAGGCGCTTGAGAGAACCATGCTGAAGGAACTAGGCAAATTGCCCGCGTAAGTTAGCGATAAGCGGGACCCGTCAATGGGCAACCATGGGCGGGTGGCACAGACCAGGGGGTGGCGACTGTTTAGTAAAAACACAGGGCTCTGCGAAATCGAGAGATGACGTATAGGGTCTGACGCCTGCCCGGTGCCGGAAGGTTAAAAGGAGGAGTGCAAGCTCCGAATTGAAGCCCCGGTAAACGGCGGCCGTAACTATAACGGTCCTAAGGTAGCGAAATTCCTTGTCGGGTAAGTTCCGACCTGCACGAATGGCGTAACGACCTCCCCACTGTCTCCAGCATGGGCTCAGTGAAATTGAATTCCCCGTGAAGATGCGGGGTACCCGCGGTCAGACGGAAAGACCCTATGAACCTTTACTGCAGCTTGGCAGTGGCGCCAGGAAGGGACTGTGTAGGATAGGTGGGAGGCTTTGAAGCCGGGGCGCCAGCCTTGGTGGAGCCAACCTTGAAATACCACCCTGTGCCTTTCTGGCGTCTAACCGAACCCCGTCATCCGGGGTCGGGACCCTGCCTGGTGGGCAGTTTGACTGGGGCGGTCGCCTCCCAAAAGGTAACGGAGGCGCGCGATGGTGGGCTCAAGCCGGTCGGACATCGGCTGTTGAGTGCAAAGGCACAAGCCCGCCTGACTGCGAGTGCGACAGCACGAGCAGGGACGAAAGTCGGCCTTAGTGATCCGGTGGTCCCGCATGGAAGGGCCATCGCTCAACGGATAAAAGGTACTCTAGGGATAACAGGCTGATCTCCCCCAAGAGTCCACATCGACGGGGAGGTTTGGCACCTCGATGTCGGCTCATCGCATCCCGGGGCTGGAGCAGGTCCCAAGGGTTCGGCTGTTCGCCGATTAAAGCGGTACGTGAGCTGGGTTTAGAACGTCGTGAGACAGTTCGGTCCCTATCTGCCGTGGGTGTTGGAGACTTGAGAGGATCTTTCCCTAGTACGAGAGGACCGGGAAGGACGCACCTCTGGTGCACCAGTTGTCACGCCAGTGGCATAGCTGGGTAGCCAAGTGCGGAATGGATAACCGCTGAAGGCATCTAAGCGGGAAACCAGCCTCAAGACGAGGTCTCCCTAAGGGCCGTGGTAGACCACCACGTCGATAGGTCGCAGGTGGAAGCTCCGTAAGGAGTGCAGCCGAGCGATCCTAATCACCCGATAGAACTCCATATCCACACACCACCGCATGGGTTGGTCTCCAACCCACCCGCGCACAGCGCCAATCCACGCAACACACGCACCACCTGATCATCACACCATCATCCAGAGGATCCGGCCCGGTGGCCTGGTGGCCATCGCGGGGTTGATACACCCGTTCCCATCCCGAACACGGCCGTGAAACACCCCAGCGCCCATGGTACTGCGTCTTAAGGCGCGGGAGAGTCGGTCGCCGCCAGGCCACCAGGCCGGATCCTCTGGAATACCCACACACCCCCGCGGGGTGGAGCAGCCCGGTAGCTCGTCAGGCTCATAACCTGAAGGTCACAGGTTCAAATCCTGTCCCCGCATCCAGCTCTAATCATAAACCAACGCCTTCCAGACCCCCCCGGCCCACGGCCCGGGGGTTTTGCACTTTGCGCGCACCTCCAACCAAAGCAGCAACGGCCAACACAACTCGCAGAATGCGGGCAA
>NZ_JAAEDI010000054.1 GCF_018129025.1 Neoroseomonas terrae
GGGGCGTGCCGCGGCGCCCGGCCAGGGCGGCGCGGATCGTGGCGCGCAGCCCGGGCTGTTCCGCCGGCACGGCCAAGCGTAATGCCGGCAGGGGAGCGGGGGGCAGCAGCAGGCTGCCCGGGGGTGGCGCTCCATCCAACAGAAGCACGCCCGCCGCCGGCACGCCGGCGGAGGCGATCCCCGACGGCGTCACCAGCCGCCAAACGCCCGCCGGCGCCGCCGGCACCTGCCAGGCGGAGAAGCCGGCCTCAGGCCGCGCGAGGCGACGCGCGACGCCGCGTGGCGCCGCGAGGTTGCGGCAGAGCAAAGCAAGATCCTGGTCGCCGCCGGCGCGCAGCATCGGCGCGCAGGTGGCGGCCAGGAAGCGCAGCAGCGCCTCCCGCTCGGCCGCGGCGAAGCCCTCGGCGAAGGCGGCGGCCGACAGCAGGGGGGGCAGCGGGAAATGGGCCGCCGCATGGGTGCCGAAGCGCAGCTCTACCGCCATGCCCGGCCGCAGCGGACGCCGCGGTCGGGCCGCATGGACGGCGCGCCGCTCCCCCGGCAGCGCGGTGGCGCTGGGCGGGGAAAGCGGCTCGCCCTCGATGAACAGGCGCGCCGCCGCATCCGGCGGCGCCGCGCCCAGCGTCACGTCGACGAGCAGGATGCCCTCCGGGCTCAGCAAGGCCCGTGGCAAGGAAACGGTGCCGGCTGCCGCAGCATCGGCTGCGAAGGGGAGGTCCAGGACCTCCCCCGCCGGCACCGCGACATCAGGACGCGCGTCCAGGATCGCCTCACACGATCCGGACGTAGCTGTCGAGGTTGTTCAGCAGATCCTCGCTGGAGACGCCGACCAGCTTCACCTGATCACCGCCGCCGAGATTGATGACCGTGCCGGTGTCGTCGCTGCTGACGCGGCCGGCCAGATCCTCGGCACTGGTGATGCCCGTGCCGTTGATGTTCGCCTTGATGGCGATGACATCGTCGCCCGGACGGAAGTCCAGCACCACGTCACGGCCGAAGCCGCTCTCGAAGTAGAAGGTGTCGGAACCAGCACCACCCGTCATCGTGTCGCTGCCGGCACCGCCGACCAGCGTGTCATTGCCGGTGCCGCCGAACAGCAGGTCGGCACCCTTGCCGCCGGCCACCCAGTCGTCGCCCGCGCCGCCGAACAGCGTGTCCTGCCCGTCATCGCCCATCACGCGATCGTTGCCCGCGCCGCCATCGACCAGGTCATCCCCGTCGCCGCCGCTGGCCAGATCGTTGCCGTCACCGCCAAGGACGGTGTCGCTCCCGCTGCCGCCGAACAGCACGTCCTCGCCGGCACCACCGGAGACGAGATCGTTGCCCCTGCCGCCATCGACGAAGTCGCTGCCGGCACCGCCATCGAGCGCATCATCGCCGTTGCCGCCGAAGATGAAGTCGTCACCCGCATCGCCGAAGGCCACGTCGCCGCCGTTGCCGGTGAAGACGATGTCGTCCCCGGCGCCGGCGTTGATTGTGTCGGCACCGCCGAAGGTGGCGATCAGGTTGTCGAAGGTGCCGGGGATGTCACTATCCGCGTTGATGAGGTCCGGGCCGTTGCCGCCGAGCCCAACACCGCCGGGAAGCGTCGCAAAATCCGCCATGGTCACTACTCTCCCATGCTGGGGACAGGTTGTCCCGTTCGAGCGAGGACTACTTTAGGTTGTGGAATGTGGCAGATTGAGTCTCGATGCTGTGCAGTGCACAATTTTACACACGCCTCTGGGCCTGCCGGACCGGCAGGGTCAGCGCGTAGCCGACCCCCCGCACCGACTGGATCGCATCTGTCGGGAGTTTGGGGCGCAGCCGCTTCACAAGACTGTCCACCGCACGATCGTCGGGCCGCCAGGGACGGCGGAACACGGCGCGGCACACCTCCTCGCGGTCCACCGGCTCGCCTGCGGCGGTGGCGAGCAAGGCAATCAGGCCGAATTCGGCCGTCGTCAGCTTCAGGGTGTCATTGGTGGGGGAAACCAGGCGCCGCCCGCTGCTTGTGAGCCGCCAGGGGCCGGCATCGGCACCCCGTGGCGGCGCGCGCCGCAGCACGGCGCGGATGCGCGCGATCGCCTCGGGCAGCGGGATCCCGCCGTGCAGGACCTCCGCCGCGCCCGCCTCAAGCGCAGCCGCGCGTTCCTCCGGCCCGTCACCAGGCGCGGCGACCAAAACACAAAGGACGCGTGGCACGCTGCGCATCAGGCGCATGGCGCCGCCGGTGCCGGCGGGCGCGAGCTGCGCGGACAGCACCAGCACGACATCGGCGCCCTCTGCAGAGAGGCTGAGCATCAGCACTTCAGGGGTTGGCGCCATCTGCACGGCGATGCCGCCGCGCGTCAGGCCCTCAACGAAGGGGCGGGCGCCGTCCCCTTCCGTAGCGAGGATGATGAGCCGTGAGGCTCCTGAGGGGCTCGTATCCAGCATAGCGGCCGGATACAAGCATTTCACGAAGCACAACCATAGCGAGTATTGATACGTTTAGATCACATCTTAGAGGCCATTGATGCATCGCAATATGCTCGCAATAGGGGAAAACCCCACCCGCGCCGCCCGACTCCTCGGGCAGCCTGCCGCACGCGCGTTCCTTGCCTCGCCGGGTTTCCCGGTGCCGGACCGCATCGCCCTGCGACGGGTCGGCTCAACCGATGCGGAGGACTTCCTCGCCACCGGCCTGCTGCTTCGTTCAGCGCTCGAGGATGCCGGCGGGTTGCATCCGGACGATGCCGTGTTCGACATCGGCTGCGGCTGGGGACGGCTCGCCATGCCCCTCGCCCCGGCGTTGTCCTCCCGCGGCCGTTACCTCGGCATGGACGCGGCGGCAGAAGCGATCGCCTGGTGTCGCCGCAACGTGGGAGAGGCCGATGCCCGCTTCCGTTTCCACCACGCGGACATCCGCAACAGCTACGCCAATCCGCGCGGCAGCATTGCGGCGCGCGACGCCGTATTGCTGCCTTGGGAGGAACGGTTCGACCGGATCGCGGCCTTTTCACTGTTCACGCACCTGCTGCCGGACGCCATGGTCCGGTACTTCGCGGAGGCTGCGCGGCTGTGCCGCCCGGGCGGGGTGTTGGTGGCGACCTTCTTCCTGCTCGACACCGCGACACGGGCGGCGATCGAGGCCGGCCAGGCCGACCGCGACTTTCCGGCCGCTCACGGCATCGCCCGGCTCGGGAATCCGGCGGTCCCCGAGGATGCCGTCGCCTATGACGCTGATGAGGTGATCGCCCTGCTCGATGCCGCCGGCTTCGACGCGGAGTGGCGCCCCGGCGCCTGGTGCCGGCGCGGCGTGGAGCCGTTCGACTATCAGGATCTGGTGATCGCGCGCCGCCGCGGCGCCGTGCCGGCGGCGATCGGTACCCGGGGCGCCGTACAGGCCATTGCGGGCGGCGCCATTCGCGGCTGGGCCTGGGACGCCGCGGCAGGCATGGCGCCGGGGCTGCGGCTCGAGATCGGCGGCGAAGTGGTGGCTGAAGGCGGCGCGGGGGAGATGCTGCGCGCAGCCCCGCCTGACGGCCCGCCGGCGAACGCCGCGGCTGGCTTCGTCCTGGCCGTGCCGCCGCATCTCGTCGGCCGGCCGCTGCGCGACGTGCGGCTCCTCGCGGGACCGGAGGCGCTGCCGCTCCTGGCGCGCCCCGCGCTGTTGCTCGCCGATCCGGCCGAGGAACTCGCGCGAGCCTGGCGTTGCGAGGCGCTGCGCGACGGGCTGTGGCGCATCGACGCCGTCATGCGGCAGGACGATGGGGGGTGGCGGGCGCGGGTTTGGGCCGTACCGCCACGCGGTTCCCCGCCGATCGCACCGCCGTCGCTCTACCTGGGCGGCGGGCGCATCCCGTTGCAGTCGCTGGACGGCGGAGACGCCGAATTGGATGCGGCACTGGGATTCGTGCCGGGAACGATGCGGCCCCACTACGGCGTCGAGGTTCCGGCGAGGCTGGCAGCGCGGGGCGGGCCGTGGCGGCTGGGCCTCGCGGCGGACCGGCAGTGGGCGCCGCATGAGGGGCTGCTACCACCCCCTCGCGGCGACGAAGCCGCAGCCGCGGCGTGCATCATGGCAGCGACCGGGCGCTCCCTGGCCTCCTTCCAATCGCCGCTCGAACTGTCGCCCTCGGGCCCTGTCGAGGCTCCCGCGGGGCCGGTGACGCTGGCCATGGCGCTGTCGGGCATCGAAGCCGAAGACGAGGCGGCGCTTGTGGAGGGGCTGGCGGCCACGCTGGCACCGGGCGGGCTGCTGCTGTTCGGCACGCCGGGCGCCGCCGCGCTGATCGGCGGCGCAGGTGGCGTTGCGCGGCTGCTGCATTGGCAGCGTCATGGCACGGCACAGGCGCCGGAAGCGCCGCCCGGGCGCCGGCGCCTGCGCGCCAGGGCGCATGTCGAAGCCCGCTGGGGCGGCGCCTTCGCCCTGCTCGACCTCCGGGAGGCTGCGCTATCCGGCATGCGCAACCTGCTACTGTTGCAACGGCGCTGAGCGGAGTCGTGCGTGTCAGATCAGGTCGCTGAGCGACAGCGCGCCGGGCGCGATGCCGGCGAGAAAGACGCTGTCCGCGCCATAGGCCAGCAGCAGGCCGCCATCCTGCGCCAGCGCGGCGTCGAGCATCGCCTCAAGATCCGGCACCGACAGGCCGACGAATTGCAGCCTGTCCTCGCCGGGCGTGAAATCGAGCACTTGGTCGGCACCATCGCCGGCAGCGAAGCGGAAGATATCGGCGTCGGCCCCGCCGGTCAGGACGTCGTCGCCGCGCCCGGCGGCAATGATGTCCTGACCATCGCCGCCGAACACCTGGTCGCGGCTTTCGCCGAGGCCGACGAAGCGATCGTCGCCCGCGCCGAGATCGATGATGGTCTGCGTGCCGGCGTCCCGGCCGGTGAAGCCGCCGGCGCCATGGGCCGTGGCTGCGAAGGTCGCATCTCCCGCCGCAACCTGCGCCGCGATGTCGAGCGCGCCGACCGTCACGATGTCGTCGCCTTCTCCCGTCGTGACGCGAAAGGTGCCGACCCAGCCGAGCGCGTTGTCCGCGACCTGGATGGTGATGACGTCGTCGCCCGCGCCGGTGATGACGTTGCCGCGTTTCGCGCCGATCAGCGCCACGAAGGAATCGCCGCCCCCGCCGAGCGTGACGTCGGCATGCACGAAGCCGGACAGCGTCACGCGGTCCGCCGCATCCGACAGGATGACGGCATTCTTCACGCTGTTCCAGGCGCCCAACACATCGACCAGCAGGCCGGCGGTGCTGCGGCTGGCCTGCACGAGGCCGCCGAAGAGCAGCCCTTCGGGCGGCGGATCAGAAAAGTTCGTCTCTGTGATGGCGTGCAACAGCGGCGGTGCGTCGGCGAGGGGCAGCGGCAGCAGTGCCGTGTCCGTTCCCGGCAGGTACCATTGCGTCGCCGTGCCGAGCAGGCCAAGGCCGAGCGTTTGGGTCATCGTTCAGGTTCCGTGGGTGGAAACGCATTGGACGCTAAGCCAGACGTTACACACGCATAAGTGGTATTTTGTGTCACGATTCGATTCCGGATTGACGTCTTCGGCGCAGGAGAAACCTGGCGTTTCTGGCGACTTTCAAGCAATCGACGGAGGGCAAGCCGCCGCGCCTTCATCCACCTGTCATTGCCGCTGATGCTGCGCTGCACATAGACTTTTGGTTGTATTCGATTGGGCTATCCCGATCTGCGTGGAGTGCTTTCGACCATGCCTATTCTCGTGACCGGCGGCTTTGGCTTCATCGGTTCGGCGGTGCTCCGCCGACTGCTGACGACGACCGACGAGGTCGTGGTGAACGTCGACCGCATGACCTATGCGGCGAGCCCCGAGAGCCTGGGAACTTGGCTGCGCCATCCGCGCCACATCC
>NZ_JAAEDI010000055.1 GCF_018129025.1 Neoroseomonas terrae
GCTCCGCTTCGGCCGCTGCGGCCCGCTCGCGCGCGGTGCGCTGGGCGGGGCTCATCGAGGCTTCAGGCGGTACCTGGGACGGCCGGGTGGCGCCGCGGGCGGAAAGCAGGAAGAACAGGATCTCGTTGCGCCCCTGGTCCACCGCCGCGTCGATTGGCGTCAGGCCGAGCACGTTGCGTTCCTGCAGGCTGGCGCCGCGATTCACCGCGTCGCGCGCGGATGCCAGGTCGCCGCGGTTGATCGCGTCGAACAGGGCCTCGGTGGGGGCGAGGTTGGCGTTCGGGTCGGCCGGGATCGGTTCCGGCGCGCGGCGGGCGGCGATGCCGGGCAGCGCCGGCGGCGGCCGCGGGGCGGCGCGCTGGGCGTCCGGTGCGGGGCCGGAGAACTGGGCCAGCGCCGGCCCGTCCGGCAGGAGCGTCAGCGCGAGGGGCGCCACCAGGAGGATGCGTCGCATGGCGCTCCGTTTAAAGCAGTTTGCCCCTCGCGGGAAACAACGCGATGGCGTGGTTACCGCCCCTCCCGCCGCCAGGCCACCATCGCCGCGCCCAACACGAGGGTCAGCGCGAGCCACGGCGGCAGCAGCGGGATGGCGCTGATGCCAGTCACGGTATGGTCGCCGTTGCGGCGCAGCCCGATCCATCCCGGCCCGGCGACGTCGCGGCCGGGCGCCACGCGCCGCAGGTCCGGCACGGCGGGCGCGGTGGCGTCGCCCAGATAGCGGGCCACGCCGCCGGTTCCCGTCAGCAGCGGTCGCAGCTTCTCCGGGTCCGCGCGCAGGTCGGCGACTTCCATGGGGTTGGCGGCTGCGGCGGCGGCGAAGGCGGTCCGCCGGCCATCCGTCGCGTTCCACACGCCGGGCTGGGTTGCCGGGACCGTCAGCACGGACCGCCCGCCGCCGGCGGCTTCCGGCATCGCGCGCGTCACGGTGCCATCGGGGGCAGTCACGGTGATCTCGGGCGGCGCGCCGGATTCGAGGCTGCGGCGCGTCACGGTCAGCCGGCTGGCCTCGATCCGCGCGGTCAGGTCCTCTTCTTCCAGTTCCGTCTCGCGCATCAGCCAGTGGGCGACGCGGCGCAGCACTTCCTGCTGCGGCCCGCCGCCGTCATGGCCGCGCGACCACAGCCAGATGTGGTCGGACAGCAGCAGCGCCACGCGGCCTTCTCCGACGCGGTCGAGCACCAGCAGCGGCGCGCCGTCCGGCCCTTCCATGATGGCGCTGCCGCCACGCTGGTCGGCGCGCAGCCAGCGATACCAGCGGCCCCATTCCGCCTCGGCCTGTTCGGTATTGGCGCCGGGAAGGCCCTCGGTGACCGGATGGCGGAAGCCCAGTTCCGACACGCGCGGCCGGAAGGCACCCTCGCCGACGATATTCTGCCGCCCGGCCGGGCGCGCCGGCAGCACGCCACCGAGCGGCGTCAGCGCCAGCGACATCGGCCCGCTGAACTCCGGCCCGGTCGACATCAGCAGCGCGCCGCCGCCGCGGACATAGTCGGCGATGTTGCGCAGATACGCCGCCGGCAGGATGCCGCGGTTGCTGAAGCGGTCGAACACGATCAGGTCGAAGTCGCGCAGCTTCACCTGGAACAGCTCGCGCACCGGGAAGGCGATCAGCGCCAGCTCGTTCAGCGGCGTCAGGTCGTCCTTCTCGGGCGGGCGGAGAATGGTGAAGTGCACCAGGTCCACATTCGGGTCGGCCTTCAGCAGCCGCCGCCAGGTGCGCTCCCCGGCATGTGGTTCGCCGGAGACCAGCAGCACGCGCAAGCGGTCGCGCACGCCGTTGATGGTCACGACCTGCCGGTTGTTGAGCGTGGAGACTTCGCCGGGCCGCGTCTCCGCCTCGATCTCCACGACCGTGGGGCCGCCACGCTGGATCGGCACGACGATGCGGTGGTCGCGGCCGACCGGCACGCTCTCGCTGCGCGGCGCCTCGCCGTCGCGGCGGATGGTCAGCCGCGCGGCGCCCGTCGCGTTCGGCACGCCGAGATCATCCACCGCGACGCGGATCTCGACCTCCCGCCCCACGATGCCGAACCCCGGCGCCTCGATGACGCGTAGGCGGCGGTCGGTCTCCCCGGCGCGGCCGGGCATCAGGGCGTGGAAGGGTGCGTCGATCGGCGATTCCGCCGGGATGTCGTGCGCCTGCCCGTCCGTCAGCGCGATCACGCCGGCGAGGCGCGCGCGGGGAACCTCGGCCAGGGCGCGTTCGACGGCGCTGAACAGGCGCGTGCCCTGGTTGCCGGCCTCCGGCACCTCGACGGTGCGCAGTTCCAGGTCGGGCAGCCGGCCGGCGCGCGCCTCGATCTCGCGCCGCGCGGCTTCGATCTGCTCGGCGCGGGTGCCGATCCGGGCGGAATCGCTCTGGTCCACCACCAGCAGGGCGATGTCGGCGCGCGTCTCGCGCGATTCCTCGACGAGGCGCGGGTTGGCCAGCGCCAACAGGATCAGCGCGAACGTCACGCCGCGCCAGACGACGCCGCGCGCGCCGCGCCAGATGGCGGGCGCCAGCGCCAGCAGGGCCAGCGCGACCGCGATGCCGAGCAGCCACAATGGCAGGACCGGGGCGAAGTCGATGCCGGCGACAGATTGGCTCATCCGGCGGCCCCGTCACGCGGGGGGGAGGCGGCGTCGTTCAATTGCCGAGCCTTTCCAGGATGGCCGGCACATGGACCTGGTCGCCCTTGTAGTTGCCGGTCAGCGCGTACATCACGAGGTTCGTCCCGAAGCGATAGGCCAGCACGCGCTGCCGCGCGCCGCCGGGGATGGTGGCGTAGGGGTTCTGCCCCCGCCCATCCATCGCCCAGGCCGCCGCCCAGTCATGTCCGCCGATGATGACCGGGGAGACGCTGTCATTCGCCCGGTCCTGGTCGCGTGCCGCCCAGACCTGCCCGCCGGCGTAGCGGCCCGGCAGTTCCTGCAGCAGGTAGAAGGCACGGCGCAGCACGTGGTCCTCGGCGACCGGCGCCAGCGGCGGGATCGACAGGTCGCGCGTCACCCGCCGCAGCGCCGCCCGCGCCCCCTGGTTCATGCCCTCGCCCGAGCCTTCGTCCCGCGTATCGAGCAGGATGATCCCGCCATTGCGCATGAAGGTGTTGAGCGCCTCGACGGCCGCAGCATCGGGCTGCGTCGCCTCCGGCAGCACGGGCCAGTAGAGCAGCGGGAAGAAGGAGAGATCGTCGCGCCCGGGCACCACCGCCATCGGGTCGGCGAGGGCGGCCGCCGTGCGGCGGTTCATGAAGTCCGACAGGCCGACGAGGCCCAGGCGGGATGTCTCATCCACCTGCGCATCGCCGGTGGCGACATAGGCGAGGCGGGTCGCGACGGCCGCCGCGCCGGGACCTTCCTGCTGCGCCTGCGCCGGCGTGCCGAGGAGCAGGAGGGCGGCGACCGCCGCCGCGCGTGTCCCGCGACGCGACCATTGCCGGCCGACCAGCCCGCGCTGACCGAGCGAAACCAGCAGGTCGGGGCTCAGGATCTTCAGGACCACCGGGAAGCCCAGCATCGCGGCGGCGTCCCCGGCCTCCTCCGGACCCGAGACGGCGC
>NZ_JAAEDI010000056.1 GCF_018129025.1 Neoroseomonas terrae
GAGATGCGGAGCTTGTCCGCCATCTCCTCCAGATTCACGGTGACCATGCGACCCCCGCTGCGGCGCCGGCGCGGACAGAAACAGGAACAACAACAGAAGCCGTTGTTATCGTTAAAAAATTCAGCGTGTTGTCGCGGCTCGAATTACCGCGGTGGTGGCGGAGCCGGGGAAGGACCCACGACCTACTAGCCCTAGGGGCGGAGGGCGCCGACCACTAGCCCTAGGGGCCACCAGCCCAAGTGACCGAGGCGCTACGCCCCTAGCCCTAGTGGGCCGAAACGAAACGCGCCCGGCGGGGTGGTCCCGGCCGGGCGCGAATCGCACATCTAGGTGAATGTGTCGCCGAAATGCCCGCACGTCGTCAAGTGCCTTCGATCGGCGGCGGATTGCCGCCGGCGGCCTGCCGACCCGCCAGCACCGCATAGTGGTGCAGACTGCGGCGGAGCAGGTCGAGCACGTTCCAGTCCTTCCGCAGCCGCAAATCCCGCCCCGCCTGCGACAGCCCTAACCCGTGCACCACCACCGCGACGGTCAGCTCGGCAAGCGTGACGCGACGCGCGGAGATCGACTGCTCTCGCGCCCAGTCCAGCCATGGGATGAAGCGCGTGTGCTCCGCCTCGAGCAGCGAGAACCAGCGCGCCTCCTCCCCCGCCTCATAGACGCCCGACGTCTGGCGCTCCCCGAACTGCGCACGGGCCATGGCGGCATGCGCGCCCTCCCGCCATTCGGCGACGTCGCGCAGGTCGGAGGCGGCCCAGGCCTCGGCGAGCGTGATGCGGCGCGCCTCGGCCAGCCGCACGACGCGGTCCTGCTGCAGGCGACGCCGGCTCGCCAGGCGCTCGGCATCGAGGACCGAACGATGCGGGTCGGGCGGCTCCCCGCCCGTCGCCTGCATCACCAGCCCATAGGGCGTGATGAAGGGGCGCGGGCCCTTCGCCAGGTCGATCTGGCCGACGACCTCGGTCAGCATCCCATCCATCGGCTTCCGCCCCTTCACGCCGAAGGGGGCTCGGCCGAAGCCGCAGCCTTCGCCTGATTGCCCACCCAGACCCAGCGCGTGGCCAGCGTGTGAACGATCATCTGCCGTGCCGCGACAGCGCCCGCGTACAGCACCTGCTGACGCTCGCGGCTGAAAGCCTCGATATCGACGCGGCTGGCGGCACCCATCGCGTCCTGGATGCCACGCCGATAGGCCGCCCATTCGGCGGGCGAGTAGCTGGCCGTCCGGTCCATCGTCCGCTCTCCCATCATCGTCTTCCCTCCAGCCATGGGTTTGTTCCCGTCCCCGCCTTTGTCCACCTTTCTGTTCCCTCTAACCCTTTGAAAGAATTGAAAGAGGACAAGGGGACAGACAGAAACGGCCTCTCTATGGGCCCCAGATAAGGCGAGCCCCCTCCGGTTGGCCCTATACGCGCGCGCATGCGTGTCCCCTTGTCCCCCTCCAGCCTTTTCAATGGCTTATCGGGAACACGGGGGTGGACAGATGCGGGGACGGGAACAGGATCAGTCGTCATCATCGAGGCCGAGCAACTCCATCGGGAGGTAGACGCAGCGCGCCTTCGCGTTGCCTCGGAACTTCACGGGGTTCTTGGGCTCCGCCGCGCCAGGGAGCTCCCGCAACGGTCGCTGCCAGGCCTTGTTGGCCCAGGGCGTGCCCTGGAAGGCCGCATCGATCACCGGCGCCCCGTTCGCCACCAGGATCCCGGGGCGTGGGGTCTCATGGTAGCGG
Organism: Neoroseomonas terrae; assembly: GCF_018129025.1. GTDB lineage: Bacteria > Pseudomonadota > Alphaproteobacteria > Acetobacterales > Acetobacteraceae > Neoroseomonas > Neoroseomonas terrae. The sequence continues at coordinate 1,730 of NZ_JAAEDI010000056.1, forward strand.
AGGCCGATGGCGCCCATGCGTCGCCACCATCGTTCCTTCTCCGACCCGCGCTCGGCTTCGTCCTCCCGCCCGACCGACGCTGCCCATCGCTTCGCCGCGCGCTGCGATTCACCGATGACCTCCGCGACCGTGGTCCGATCGCGCCCGACCTGCACCAGCGACCCGAGCAGGTGCCGCAGGGCCTGGCGCCCGGAATCCTCCTCCTCCGCATCCTCGGCGGAGGTCGTGAAGGCGCCGAGGGGCTCGATCAGCATATCGGCCTCGGCGGGCGTCACCGGATCGTCCTGCGTCAGCGTCTGCCAACCGGCGAGCAGCGAGGCCAGCTGGTCCGCGCTGCGCGCCGTGGCCTGCGCGCGGATCGCGGCGGAGCGCAGCTGCGCCAGGTTCTCCCGGAAGCGATCGAAGCCCAGCACCAGGCGCGTCAGCAGGCGGGGATAGATGTCCTTCGCCCGCGCCATGGCTTCATCGAGCCGGCGCTTCTTGTCCTCCGACGTCTCGCCCCGGCGCAGCAGAATGAGCGTGATGCGGGACGCATCGGCAAGCGACAGGTGCGGCGGGTTGATCGCGGCGAGGAAGAAGCTGCCGGCGATGCGGAAGACGTCGACGCCCGAGCCTTCCCCCGCGCGCACGACGATCGCGCCTTTGCCCGAGCTTGCGCCACGCATCAGGTTCAGCACGGCCGCGGTCTGCGCGACGGCGGCTTCGTTCTCATCGAGCGGGATCAGGCCGGCCCGCGCATTGAACAGTCGGCGCACGCCGGGTTCGGACACGTCGTCGGACGCTTCCTCGAGCCCGCAGCATCGGGCCGCGTAGTTCACCAGCGTGGACTTGCCCGAGCCGGCCGGGCCCCACGTCGCCATGTGCGGCCGCCATTCCAGCGCGGCCGAGAGGATGCCGCAGGCGATCATGCCGAGCACCAGGTGCGGCGCCTGGTCGGCGATCGCCGGCGCATAGGTCCAAAGGCGGAGATCGTCCTCGATCTGCCGGCATTCCGCTGCGGTCGCCGGTTTAGCCGACGGCGCCTCACGCCGCGGCGCGGCGATGTAGATGGCCTTGCCCTGGCGGAGGCCGGGGCGGTGTTCCTTTTCGTCGGCAAAGATCCGCTGGCCGCAATGCACGACCAGGCCGCCCTTGCCATCCGACCACACGCCATCGCGGCGCAGCTCGGCATCATCGGCGGCACCGATGCGGGTGCAGGCGGAGATCAGGTCGGCGCCGCACTCCCGCGCCGACCAGCCGGCGGCGACTTTGACCGGTATCTTCTCGTCGTCGAGGATCGGCCGGCCCTTCTCGTCGCGCATCGGCACCATGTGCGGCCAGCGCTCGAACAGGAATCGGTGCGCGAAGCGGCCGCCGAACAGGCCTTCGATGATGGCGGCGCTGTGCATGTCCTTCGCGGACAGCGTCGTCTCGAGGCCGGCAGCGTCGAGGAAGACATAGCAGGTGC
>NZ_JAAEDI010000057.1 GCF_018129025.1 Neoroseomonas terrae
AGCAGGCGATGCATGTGGAACGCCAGCGTCCGCGGACCGCGCAGCGGCAGACCGTCGCCGCCAACGTCCCGCCGCCGGCACCCGCCTCCTCGCTCGGTTTCTCCGCGCTCGGCGGCGGCGGCATGCCCTCGCTCGCGCCGCCGGTGCCGATCGCCCGCGCCGCGGCGGCCACGCTGCCGCGCTAGGGCCACATACCGATGACCCACCCCCCGCCCATCGAAGTGGTCCGGCCGCCCGCGCCGCACTCCGCCCCGGCCAGCACCTATGGCCTGCGCCGGCCGGCCGCGGCGGAACCCGCGCCGCGGGCGCTGGTGCGGGTAACGCAGCCGGACCTGATGCGTCGGGCGATCCTGGAACGCTCGCGCGGCCGGTTGGTCATCGCGGCACTCGGCTTCTCCGGCATCTTCGGGGTGGTGGCGATCAAGCTTGCGCTCGCGACCGTGCTGAACCCGATCGAGGCGCGCCGCGCCGTCGCACTCTCCCGCCCGCCGGCACCCGCGGCCGAGGCGCCGGTCGCGCGCGCCACCGTCGTGGACCGCAACGGCGAGATCCTCGCGGTGTCCCTGCCGCTTACCGCGCTCTATGCCAATCCGCGGCAGATCGCGAACGCCGCCGAGGCCGCCGACCGGCTGCGCACCGTGCTGCCGAACCTCGACCGCGAACGGCTGATCCAGCGCATGTCCGGCGACCGGCAGTTCGCCTACATCGCACGCGCGCTCACGCCGCGGGAGATGTCGCAGGTCAATGCCCTCGGCATCCCGGGCCTGTATTTCGAGGAAGCGGAGCGCCGCTATTTCCCGCAGGGCCGGACCGCCGCGCACATCATCGGCGGCGTCGACGTGGACGGCCACGGCATCGCCGGCGTCGAGCGCTTCCACGACGCCCGCCTGCGCGACCAGGCGAATGAACGGCTGCGGCTGTCGCTCGACATCCGGGTGCAGCTTGCCCTGCGCGACGCCGTGCAGCGCGGCATCACGGAGTTCAACGGCATCGGCGGCGCCGGCGTGGTGATGGACGTGCAGACCGGCGAGGTGCTCGCCATGGTCTCCCTACCGGACTACGACGCGAACGACGTCGGCGCGGCCACCACCGACCAGCGCTTCAACCGCGTCACCGTCGGAGTCTATGAACCGGGCTCGACCTTCAAGCTGCTGACGGCCTCGATGGCGCTGGACTACGGCACGGTGCACCCCTGGGGCGGCTACGACGCCTCGCGCCCGATCAGGGTCGGGCGCTTCACCATCAACGATTATCGCGGCAAGGGGCGCTGGCTCGCATTGCCCGAGATCCTCGCCTACTCGTCGAACCTCGCTTCCGCCCACATGGCGGCGGCCGTGGGCGTGAGCCGCCACCGCGAATTCATGCAGCGCATGGGCATGACATCCCGCCTGCGCATCGAGATCCCGGAGACGGCGCTGCCGCTCGTGCCGCCGCAGCGGTCCTGGCGCGAGCTGAACACCATGACCATCGGCTTCGGCCATGGCATGTCGGTGACGCCGCTACACGTCGCGACCGCCGGGGCCACGATCGTGAATGGCGGCATCCTGCGCCAGCCGACCATCCTTGCGCAGGAACCGGGCGTGCCGCGCGAGGGCGTGCGCGTGATCAGCGAGCGCACCTCCGACATCATGCGCCGGATGATGCGTCTCGTCGTCACCGACGGCTCGGGGCGCTCGGCCGAGGTGCCGGGCTACTTCGTCGGCGGCAAGACGGGCACGGCGCAGAAGACCGGCCCGCGCGGCGGGTACCTCGCCGACCGGCGCATCGCCGCCTTCGTCGGCGCCTTCCCGATGTATGCTCCGCGCTACGCGGTCTACGTCATGGTGGACGAGCCGAAGCCGAATGCGCGCAGCCACGGCTTCGCGACCGCGGGCTGGGTCGCCGCGCCGGCCGCCGGGATGGTCATCTCCCGCATCGCCCCCATTCTCGGCATGCTGCCGGAACCGGCGACACCCGAGATTACCCGGGCCATCGCCATGCCGATGAACGGCCGCGGCATTCCTGGCCTGGCCCCGGCGCCGAGTGCGGCGCCGGCTGCCCGC
>NZ_JAAEDI010000058.1 GCF_018129025.1 Neoroseomonas terrae
GCCCATGCGATAGGCGATCTCCTCCGGACAGCCCACCTGCAGCCCCTGGCGTTCCTGCACGGTCTGCACGAACAGCGCGGCCTGCAGCAGCGAACCCGGCGTGCCAGCATCGAGCCAGGCGCAGCCGCGACCAAGCTGCTCAGCGCGCAGCGAACCGTCTTCCAGATAGACCTTGTTGAGATCGGTGATCTCGAGCTCTCCGCGCGCCGAGGGGGCCAGCTCCGCGGCGAGCCGGGTGACGCGGCTGTCGTAGAAATACAGCCCGATCACCGCCCAGTCGGATTTCGGCGCCTGTGGCTTCTCCTCGATGGACAGTACGCGGCCGTCGCCGTCGAACTCCGCGACGCCATAGCGTTCCGGGTCGGCGACGCGGTAGCCGAAGATGGTGGAGTCGCCGGCCCCCGCGCGTCGCGCGGCGGACTGGAGCTGCGCCGGCAGCCCATCCCCGTAGATGATGTTGTCGCCGAGCGCGAGCGCGCAGGGCTGCCCATCGATCCAGTCGGCGCCGATGTGGAAGGCCTGGGCGATGCCTTCGGGCTTCGCCTGCTCGGCATAGGTGATCGCCACGCCGAACTGGCTGCCGTCGCCGAGCAGCCGCTGGAACGATGGCAGGTCGGCGGGGGTGGAGATCAGCAGGATGTCGCGAATGCCGGCGAGCATCAGCGTGCCGAGCGGATAGTAGACCATCGGCTTGTCGTAGACCGGCAGGAGCTGCTTCGACGCCGCGAGCGTCATCGGATGCAGCCGTGTGCCGGAACCGCCGGCGAGCAGGATGCCCTTCATGCGCTCACCCCGCCGAGGCGCTGCCCGGCGTAGTGCTTGTCGCGGATCGACCGCCACCAAGCCTCGTTGTCGAGATACCAGGCGATGGTCTGCGACAAGCCGGATTCGAAATCGTGCTGCGCGCGCCAGGCGAGTTCGCTCTCGGCGGCCGAAGGATCCATCGCGTAGCGGAAATCGTGCCCCGGGCGGTCCTTCACGAAGGTGATCAACCGCTCGCGCGGCCCTGCGGGGTCGGGACGCAGCCGGTCGAGCGTCGCGCAGATCGCGCGCACCACGTCGAGGTTGCTGCGTTCCTGCCGTGGCCCGAGGCAATAGGTCGCGCCCGGCCGCCCGCGGAACAGAGCGAGCACCAGCGCCTCGGCATGGTCCTCGACATGGATCCAGTCGCGTATGTTGGAACCGTCGCCATAGACGGGCAGCGTCTTCAGTTCGAGCGCGTTCAGCGTGACGAGCGGGATCAGCTTCTCGGGGAACTGCCAGGGACCGTAGTTGTTCGTCGTGTTCGAGACGAAGCACGGCATGCCATAGGTGTGGTGCCAGGCGCGGACGAGATGGTCCGACGCCGCCTTGGACGCCGAGTAGGGGCTGCGCGGATCGTAGCGTGTATAGGCGTCGAAGGGCTGGTCGTCGCTGCTCTCGAGCGAGCCGAAGACCTCGTCCGTCGAGACGTGGTGGAAGCGGAAGTCGGCCTTCGCTTCGTTGCCCAGCGCCGCCCAGTGTTCGCGCGCGGCTTCCAGCAGGACCTGGGTGCCGACGACATTGGTGCGGATGAACTCCGCCGGGCCGTCGATCGAGCGATCGACATGGGATTCGGCAGCGAGATGCATGATGCGGGACGGACGGTGCGTCGCGATCACCTCGCGCATCGCGCCGGCGTCGCAGATGTCGGCCTGGACATGGATGTGGCGCGGATGGCGCAGCCAAGTTCCCAGGCTCTCGGGGCTCGCCGCATAGGTCATGCGGTCGACGTTCACCACGACCTC
>NZ_JAAEDI010000059.1 GCF_018129025.1 Neoroseomonas terrae
GGATCGAAACCGCGCTCGCGGTGCATGCGCTGACCGGCCTGCCGGTGTGGGCCTGCATCGCGGCGGAGATCCTCGCCGCGCTGCAGCTGCCTTTCGAAGTCTCTGCGCTGACGATCTTCGCCGATCGGGACAAGCCGAAGCCGCCGCGCCACCCGGAAGGGCATGGCGTGCACGCCGCGCGTGCGCTGGTGCAGCGCCAGCGCCCGATGGCGGTGCGCTGCGAGATCCGCGTGCCGAACCCGCCATTCAAGGATTACGCCGACGTGCTGGAAGCGAGGGCCGCGTGACAGACACCCCCATTCCCTGGCCCGGCCGACCCGGCGAGCCCGTGGAGCCGGAGCGGGATGGATGGCGGATCGTTCGCCACAAAGGCAACGGCGCCATCGTGCCGCGCTATTGGGAGCGCGACGGCTGGCATGCGGGCGTCGGGGTTCGCTGGCCCATGGTCGCGCCGGCGGAAGCCGCGCGCATGTGGGATTTCGTCGGGGACATGCTCACCCCCGACGCCATCGCAGCCGAGCGCGCTGCGTCGGCAGCGGCGATGCGGGAGGCGTGTGCGAAGGCTTGCGAAGCTGAGCGCGACGAGCAGCAGGACGCCGCCGGAGTGGCGCCGCACATTAAGGAACCTCACGCCTTCGCCGCGGCAGGCGCGGAAATCTGCCGCGTCGTTATCGAAGCCCTCCCCCTCCCCTCCGCATCCGCGCTGGCGGCGATGATCGAGGCGGAGCGCGCCCGCCTCGCACGGCTCGTCGAAGCCATGGTCGCTGAGCGCAAGCAGACAGGGGAACGCGTGGTGCTCGCCATCGCCGCGCGAAACGTTCGCCGCGGTCGCTTTCTGACTGATGCCGAGAAGGTGGCCAACCTTCATAAAGCTATGAAGGAAGCCGATGACGAAGCCGCCTTCCATGCAGGGGCTGGGGAGGGCGGGGCGTCGTGAAAGCCACCACTGTGCCTTTGGATGCAGAGCAGATGCTGATGCTCGGTCCCGAGATCGATCAACTCAACGAAGCCGCCGCGAACGGTCATCCTGGGATGCTACTCGCGCAGATATTTGCCGGCCGGATGCGTGTGTTCGTCATCAGTGAGCAACAGGCTCTCGCCTTCGCCCAGATACTTCAGGTCGGTGTTACCCGCACCGCCGCGCCCGCGCAGGGAGGCGGCGAGTGATGGCCGGGTCGGTGATCCGACGGTACGGAACAAGCGTTGATCCGACCGGCTTCATCCACCACGACGACCGGCGCGCGACCTGGTCCGATGCCGACGCCCTTGCGACGCATCGCGTCGATCGACGCCGCTGCTACGGCATCCTGCCTGGCGATGACGGCGCGCCGCAGTTGTGCGTCTTAGCCGTCTGGGTTCAGCGGTGCTCGGGATGCTCCGACAACTACTGCCCGCCTGATCGCGGCTCGGGCTGTCACGAATGCGGCTGGCACGGCCGCGTTCGTCGTGGCGTGTGGGTGCCTGTCGCCCTTGCGGGAGGGCAAGGATGACAGTCTCCAACGTCGTCCCCCTCCGCGCCGGTGAGGACGAAGCGGACTTCGACGCGCCGCTCTCCCCCGAGCCCCCTGATGACAAGGGCGGAAAGCGCCGCGGCGGCGGGGGTGGTGAGAAGCGTTCCGACGATGGCGGGGACCGCTTCGGCGCCGTCGTGCCCCTCGGCGTACGCACCCGGCGCGGCAGCACCTGCTATGTCTTCCTCGACGCTGCCGGCCTCGAGACGACGCTGTCCGCGAAGGACATGCACAGCGCCGCCATCATCGAAGG
>NZ_JAAEDI010000060.1 GCF_018129025.1 Neoroseomonas terrae
CGCGGGGCGGCGGCAGATGCGCGGACAGGTTCAGCGCCCGCCCCCACGCCGCATCCTCGGCGCGGCCCGCCGAGCCGTACCAGCCCGGCGGATGGCGCGGCGAGGCCGCCGTCTCCTCCACCCGGTTCGCCGGCAGCGGTGCGGCGGCAGGGGAGGGTGCGCCGAGCCGCCCGAAGCCGTCGAGGATCTCGAGCGGCGCCAGCGGCGCCTCGCCGTCCGAGCCCTGGACGCCCGAGGACAGCGCCACCAACCGCCGCAGCATGTCCACGAACAGGCCGGAGAGCGGCAAATTCGACCATTCGGCATTGGCAGTGACGTGGAACAGCACGATGCGCCCCTGGCCGCGGGCCTCCGACGTCACCAGCGGCGTGCCGTCCGCGAGCCGCGCCCAGGACCGGTCGGTCAGCCGCGCGGACGGTTCGGCAAGCACCTGGCGTTCCACCGTCACCTCGGCCGGTGGCGTCAGGCCGACGAAGGGCGAGCCTTCGGGGAAAGGCGCCAGGGCCTGGGGGCGATCCCACGACAGCGCGCCGCCAAGCTGCCGCTCGCCCGCCCGCAGCGCCACCGGCAGCAGCGGGTCCGGCCGTTCCGCGAGGCGCGGCCCGGCGAAGCGGATCAGCATGCCGCCCTGCTCGACCCAGCGCGTCAGAGCTTCCCGCTCACGCCCCTCGGGCACGTCGCGGTCGGCCAGGACCAGCACGGCGATCTGCCGCGACAGCAATTGTTCCGGCGTGCCACGCCGGATCTCGGCATAGGGCGCAAGGGCGCGTTCCAGATAGAACAGGTCGCCGGTCAGCGGGGCATCGGCGGCGGTGTCGAGCGCCGAGGACAGCCCGACCGGCCGCCGGCGGAAACGCTCGTCCAGCAGGACGGTCCCTGCCGCGCCGGCCTCGGGTTCGAGGTCGAGGCGGACCACCTGGTTGCGGATCTCGATCGGCAGGTCGATCGCCGCCTCCGCGCGGGTCGCCTCGGCCGGGATCGCCACGGTGGCGGAGGCGATGGCGCGGCCGTCCCCGGTGCGCGCCAGCACCGTGGCTTCGGTGGGCGCGCCGACCGGCGTCTGCAGGACATTCACGATCAGCCGGTCGGCCTCGGCGCGCGGCGGCGGCAATACCCGCGCCGGGTGCGCCTCGGCGCGAGCCAGGGTCATCGGTCCGGCCTCGCCCAGCGCGGTGGCGAAGGGCGTGAAGGCATCGCCCTCCGCGGCGTGTTCCACGCCGTCGGCCACGTAGAGCGTGGCGAAGGGACCCGGATTGGCGCGCCGGAAGGCCGCCAGCGCTTCGAGCGCGGCGGCGCGGTCCGGTGCCCAGGCGCGCGGGCGGAGCGCGGCGAGCCGCGCCCCCGCTTCCTCCGCAGGCATCAGCGCAGTGGTGGCGATGCGCTCGCCCGTCGCCGGCGGCGCGGTCGCCAGCAACGCGACGCG
>NZ_JAAEDI010000061.1 GCF_018129025.1 Neoroseomonas terrae
CCTTCGATGATGGCGGCGCTGTGCATGTCCTTCGCGGACAGCGTCGTCTCGAGGCCGGCAGCGTCGAGGAAGACATAGCAGGTGCAGCCGCGCCGGGTGCGTACGCCGAGGGGCACCACGGCACCGAAGCGCTCACCGCCATCGTCGGAACGGTTCTCGCCACCCCCGCCGCCGCGGCGCTTTCCGCCCTTGTCGTCAGGGGGCTCGGGGGAGAGCGGCGCGTCGAAGTCGGCGTCGTCGTCGCCGGCGCGGAGGGGGATCACGTTGGATCCGCTCACGAGAAGAGAGCACCCTGGCGCGCAAGCGGGGCAGGCCTCGTTGCGGGCGGGGAGAAGTCCGGCGTGAAGAAGCCCAGCATGCCGTGGCACGGACGGAACGGCAGCGGGCGCGCGTTGCGGATGACGAAGCCGTACGGCCCGAAGAACCAGCGCGATCGGCTGGCGCTGACGCAGTCGACGATCTCCGCCTCACCGACAATCCCGCCGAGATCGAAGTCGCAGGGTTGTTCGATGTCGGGCCAGTCCCATTCCTGCGGATCGAAGTCGAAGCGCTTGCCGGCGTGGATCAGCACCGGGCCTCTGAAGCGCGTGGGCCAGCTGCGGTTCTCGACATCCTTGTGCCCGGCGACGATCAGCCAGGCCCAAGGCTGCATGATGGAGAGCGCCTTCGTCGGTTCACTCACGGCAGATCACCTCTCGCGACGGCCCGGATGCGTTCCGGCGTCGCCTTGAGCCATGCGGCATTGTCCGCAGCGATGCGCTGAACACGTTTCGCGAAGATGCGCGGCCGCGCGAGAAACGACATCGAGAGAGCTTCCTCGCCGGAGCAGACCCAAAGGTCGTGATCCCAGGTGAGGCAAGCCAGCGTGTAGCGTGTGCCGGGCGGACGGCAGAGAGCGAGCTGGATCAGGAAATCCTCCGCACCTTCACTCGTCTGTGGATGCGGCCGCTTCTTCTCAGGGACCATCCCAGGCTCATGGACAATGATCCAGCGCTTGATGACGGTCTCCGTCGCATCAGCGGGCCGATCGGCGCCAGGCGACACAGTCACTCAGCCCTCGCTTCCAGCACGTCGGCGTAATCCTTGAATGGCGGGTTCGGCACGCGGATCTCGCATCGCACCGCCATCGGGCGCTGGCGCTGCACCAACGCGCGCGCGGCGTGCACGCCATGCCCCTCCGGGTGGCGCGGCGGCTTCGGCTTGTCGCGATCAGCGAAGATCGTCAGCGCCGAGACCTCGAAAGGAAGATGCAGCGCGGCGAGGATCTCCGCCGCGATGCAGGCCCACACCGGCAGGCCGGTCAGCGCATGCACCGCGAGCGCGGTTTCGATCC
>NZ_JAAEDI010000062.1 GCF_018129025.1 Neoroseomonas terrae
GTGGCGGCGGGGCCGGCCGGCGGCGTCGCGGACGCCGTCGGCGGCTGCGGGGCGGGAGCGGCCGGCTGGCACGCCCCCATTAGCTCCGCCACCGGCACGTTGTTCGCCGTGAGGAACGCCAGCAGCGAATCCTCCTTCTGCGCGTAGGAGACCCGTTCCCCCTGCTCTGCATTGAAGAAGCCGAAGGTGTTGACGCCGACGACGCGCCCGCAGCGATCGACCAGCGGCCCGCCCGAATTGCCGCGGCTGATCGCCGCCGTGTGCGGCATCACCACCAGCCCGGACGGCAGGTTCTGCACCGCGCTGATCAGGCCATCCGTCACTGCGAGCTCCGGGATGGCGCGGATATTGCCGTCCAGCAGCGCCTGGAAATTGGCGTCCGTCTGCATGATCGCCTGCGGGAAGCCCGCGGCGATCACCGGGTCGAGCCGGCTCGCCACCCGCGTCAGGCCGAGCGGCGACAGCGGCGGCACGTTCCCGGGCAGGCGCAACAAGGCGAAGTCGGCACGGCCCGGGGCCGGGTCCGGCGTCTGCGCCACCACCTGCACCGTATAGGGCCGGCCAAGCCGTCGGTTCACCACATAGGTCCGCGCCGGATCGAGCGGCGCGACCACATGCGCATTGGTGATGACGAGGCCAGGCGCGACGACGAAGCCGGTGCCGGTGCCGACCCCCTGCCCGTTCGCCAGCGGCCCGAGCACGAGCACGGTCGCCTGGTCCAGCAATTCGATCAGCGTGCCCTGGAACGCCTGCTGCCCCTGCGGCGTCGGCGGCAGGGCGGAGGGCTGGATGGGCGTGATCTGCGGCGGCGTCAGCGGCGACTGGCCGAAGCCTTCCGGCCGACAGACATCGCCCTGCATGGCCTGACGCGCCTGCTCGATTTCCCGCTGCAGCGCCTCATTGGTCTGGCGCTGGCGCGCCACCTGTTCGTCGATGCGGCTGGCATCGGCCACGGGTGCCACCAGTCGCTGCGCGGCGATGCGGTCCGAGATGAGCTGCCAGCCGAGCCAGAAGCCGAGGCCGAGGAAGATCAGCGCCACGAGGACGCCAACCGGCAGCAGCCACCAGTTCCAGGCGGAGGACACGGTGCGCGCGCCGGTCGGCGCGGTCACCGCGGCAGCCGGCGCCGCCGGCGGCATCGGCACGGGTGTCGCCGCAGCGCGCGGTGGTGGCGGAACCGCCGCCGCAGCGGGCC
>NZ_JAAEDI010000063.1 GCF_018129025.1 Neoroseomonas terrae
ATGGCGAAGGCAAAGTTTGAGCGGAACAAGCCGCACTGCAACATTGGCACGATCGGGCATGTGGATCATGGCAAGACGTCGCTGACGGCGGCGATCACCAAGGTCCTGGCGAAGACCGGTGGTGCGTCGTTCACGGCGTATGACCAGATCGACAAGGCGCCGGAGGAGCGTGCTCGCGGCATCACGATCTCGACGGCGCATGTCGAGTACGAGACGCCGAACCGGCACTATGCGCATGTCGATTGCCCGGGCCATGCCGACTACGTGAAGAACATGATCACGGGTGCGGCGCAGATGGACGGCGCGATCCTGGTGGTGTCGGCGGCCGACGGCCCGATGCCGCAGACGCGCGAGCACATCCTGCTGGCGCGCCAGGTGGGCGTTCCGGCGCTGGTGGTGTTCCTGAACAAGTGCGACATGGCGGACCCCGACCTGCTCGAGCTGGTCGAGATGGAAGTGCGCGAGCTGCTGTCGTCCTACCAGTTCCCGGGCGACGACATCCCGATCATCAAGGGCTCGGCGCTGATGGCGCTCGAGGACAAGTCGCCGGAGCTCGGTGAGCAGGCGGTGCTGGAGCTGATGGCGGCGGTGGATGCGTACATCCCGCAGCCGGCGCGCGAGGTCGACAAGCCGTTCCTGATGCCGGTCGAGGACGTGTTCTCGATCTCGGGCCGCGGTACCGTGGTGACGGGGCGCGTTGAGCGCGGGATCGTCAAGGTCGGTGAGGAAGTCGAGATCGTGGGCCTGAAGGACACGGTGAAGACGACGGTCACGGGCGTTGAGATGTTCCGCAAGCTGCTGGACCAGGGCCAGGCGGGCGACAACATCGGCGCGCTGCTGCGCGGCACGAAGCGTGAGGATGTGGAGCGTGGGCAGGTGCTGGCCGCGCCTGGTTCGATCACGCCGCACACGAAGTTCAAGGCGGAAGCCTACGTGCTGACGAAGGAGGAAGGCGGCCGCCACACGCCGTTCTTCACGAACTACCGTCCGCAGTTCTACTTCCGCACGACGGACGTGACGGGCGTGGTGTCTCTGCCGGAAGGGGTGGAGATGGTGATGCCGGGCGACAACGTGTCGATGGACGTGGAACTGATCGCGCCGATCGCGATGGACGAGGGGCTGCGCTTCGCCATCCGCGAAGGCGGCCGCACCGTCGGCGCCGGCGTCGTCGCGTCGATCACGAAGTAA
>NZ_JAAEDI010000064.1 GCF_018129025.1 Neoroseomonas terrae
TGTTTGGTCCCGGGCTTTGATGGTGCAGTCTTCTCGCCGGCATGGAGGGATGCGCTATGGGCCAGGTTCTCCACGGCTGCGCCCGCACGACAGAGGCGGTCCGTCGCGCGATCCAGCATAGTCAAGAGAGCCTAAGGGCCCTGGCTCGCCGCCATGGCGTGAACCCGAAGACGATCGCCAAGTGGCGGGCGCGAGCCGATGTCGCCGATCGGCGGACCGGGCCGGCTGAGCCACGCTCCACCACCCTCTCAGCCGAGGAGGAAGCGATCGTCGTCGCCTTCCGCCGCCACACCTTGCTACCGCTCGACGACTGCCTCTACGCCCTGCAGCCCACTATCCCGCACCTGACGCGCTCGGCTCTGCATCGGTGCCTCAAGCGCCACGGCATCTCGCGCCTGCCCGAGACCGCCGGCGACAAGCCCGCTCGCAAGCGCTTCAAGGCTTACCCGATCGGCTACTTCCACATCGATATCGCCGAGGTCAGGACCGAGCAGGGCAAACTCCACCTCTTCGTGGCCATCGACCGGACCTCGAAGTTCGCCTTTGCCCAACTGCACGAGCGTGCCACCACGCGGATCGCCTCTGACTTCCTGCGCGCCCTGCTGCTGGCCGTGCCCTATCGCGTGCACACCGTGCTCACCGACAACGGCCAGCACTTCACCACCCCCGGCAACATCGCCTCGGCCGCGCCGCTCATCCGTGAGGCCATGGACCGCGGTGAGATCTTCCGCGCCCACTCCTTCGAACTCGCCTGTGCCCAAAACCGCATCGAGCACCGGCTGACCAAGCCCTACCACCCGTGGACGAATGGCCAGGTCGAGAGGATGAACAGGACGCTCAAGGAAGCCACCGTCCAGCGCTACCACTACAGCAGCCACGACGAACTCCGCGGACACCTCGCCCTGTTCCTCGATGCCTACAACTACGCCCGGCGCCTCAAGACCCTGAAGGGTCTCACGCCCTACGAATTCATCTGCCGCTCATGGGCCGCAGAGCCGCATAGATTCACAGCAAATCCACACCACGAAATGCCGGGACCAAACATCTA
>NZ_JAAEDI010000065.1 GCF_018129025.1 Neoroseomonas terrae
TCGCTTGCCGATGGAGCGCGTCGAACATTTTCTCGATGCGGTCATCGTCTGAGTAGACCAGGGCGTCGTCGAGAATGACGGGTGTTGGCCGGGAGTCCTTCGCCAAGAGCCGTGCGAAGGCGAGCCGGGTCAGGACGGAGAGCTGCTCGCGCATGCCGCCGCTGAGGCGATCGACCTCTTCGTCCTGCCCGTTTCTCAGGATCCTGTGCGGCAGCAGCGTCTTCTCGTCGAAGACGATCGAGATGTCGTCGAACAGCAGCCGAAGCAGCGGCCTGAGTTCGGTGATGACTGGCCGGAGATACAGCTCGCGAGCGTCGGATCGGGCCGCCTCCAGGGCGCCAGACAAACGCTGCAGCGTCGCCACCTCGGCGGCGAATGCGGCTTCCCTTGCCTCAGCGGCCGAAAGCGCTTCGACGGCCTCGCGATGCATCTCCTCCACGGCGTCGTCCGATCTGGTGCGGATCTCGGCATTGAGGCCGGCAATCTTCTCACGCAGCGCATTCGTCTCGTTCTGCGCCGCCAGCTCCACGGAGCGCGCGCGCTTCAGGGCTCCCTCGGCGGATTGCACGTCGGCGGCTTCGGCTGATAAGCGAAGCGAGCGGTCAGCGGCCTCGGAAGCAGCTTGCTGCAAAACATGCAGCGCCCCGTCGAGGCTCTTCTCGCGTTCTTCGCGCGCCTCCGCCGGGCCAAGGACCGCATCGACCTGCGCCCATGCGGCGTTCAGCTCGGCCAATACCGTCTGAGCATTGACGAAGGCCGCGTCGGCGCCATCCTTCAGTGGTTCGGCCT
>NZ_JAAEDI010000066.1 GCF_018129025.1 Neoroseomonas terrae
CCCCGCACGACCGGCACCGTCCGCAGCTACGGCCTGATGGCCAACGTGCTGTATGACTTCGTGCTCGGCCCGGTGGTTCCCTATGTCGGCGTCGGCGCCGGCTACATCTGGAACGACTACGACAGCGTTGGCTTCAACTACCGCGCCAGCAACGGTAATGCCGGCCAGGTCACCGCCGGCGGCACCAACGGCTCCTTCGGCTACCAGGCCATCCTCGGCGTCGGCTTCCCGATCGACGCGGTCCCCGGCCTGACGCTGGCCGTCGAAGGCCGCTTCATGGGCACGACGGGCGACGACATCGATGGCCGCGCCAATGCCAACGGCACGATCAACGGCGTGACGATCAACGAGCGCGAAGCGATCAAGTTCCAGACCGACAACTACAACTGGTCGATCCTGTTCGGCGTTCGCTACAACTTCGGCCGCGCCGCCGCCCCGGTCGTGGTCGCGCAGCCGGCCCCGGCCCCGGCCCGCACCTTCCTGGTGTTCTTCGACTGGAACCGCGACAACCTGACGGACCGCGCCCGCCAGATCATCGCGGAAGCGGCGCAGGCGTCGCGCACGCAGCAGGTCACCCGCCTCGAGGTCAATGGCTACACCGACACCTCGGGTTCGGCGCAGTACAACATGGGCCTGTCGATCCGCCGCGCGAACAACGTGGCTGCCGAGCTGGTTCGCCTGGGCATCCCCCGCAACCAGATCACCGCCCGCGGCTTCGGCGAGACCAACCTGCTGGTCCCGACCCC
>NZ_JAAEDI010000067.1 GCF_018129025.1 Neoroseomonas terrae
GGCGGCCTCGGTGCGGCGGGCTTCCTCCTCCTGCCGGGCGGCTTCGGCGCGGGCGGCGTCGGTGGTGGCGGCCTCGGCCTCGGCCTTGTCGAGCCGGGATTCGGCCGCGCGCAGGGCGTTGCGCTGGGCGAGGCGCACCGCGCCGGGCGTCGGCGCGCCGGCCCGGGTGGTGTGGCCGTCCCAACGCCACAGCGCGCCTTCCTCCGTGACCAACGACTGGCCGGGCTTGAGCGCGGCCTGCAAGGGCGCGCCGTCAGTGCCCCGTGGCAGCAACCCGATCTGGGCGAGGGCGCGGGAGAGCGCGGCCGGCGCCTCGACCAGCCGCGACAGCGGCACCGCGCCTTCCGGCAGCGGGGCGGGCGTGTCGAGCGGCGGCAGGTTGCGCCAATGGCGGGGGGAGGCCTCGTCGGACGGGCTTTCCAGCGCTTCGCCCAGCGCGGCACCGAGCGCCGCTTCCAGGCCCGCCGGGACGCCGACCTGATCCAGGATCGGTGCCGCCGCCCCCGGCTCGCGGGAGGACAGCACCGCCTTCAGCGCATCGACCTCGGCGGCGGCGCGGGCGCGTTCGCCGCTCGCGGCCGTCGCGGCGCGGCCGGCCTCGGCATGGGCGGCGGCCGCCCAGGCGCGCATGGCCTCGGCCTTCTCGAAGGCGGCGCGG